>CP070653.1:3637102-3644458 GCA_020354665.1 Burkholderiales bacterium | reverse complement strand
CGCTGGCGATCGCGATGGTCGAAGGCGGTCGGGTCGATGCCTGGCGCCGGCTCACGTCGGATCCGCAGGTGCCGCCGGCGCTGCTGCTGTCGGTGGGCACCGCGCTGGCGAGCACGCTGCTCGCGCTGCTGCTGGCACTCGTGCTCGTGACGCATCTACACGGCAACCGGGCCTGGCGGCTGTTCGGGCGCACGCTCGGCCCGATGCTGGCGGTGCCACACGCCGCGTTTGCGATCGGCTTTGCGTTGCTCGTGATGCCGGCGGGCCTGATCGCGCGCCTGATCGCCCCGATCGCCGGCTGGGACGCTCCGCCACACTGGCCGACGGTGCACGACCCGTGGGGGATCGGTCTGGTCACCGTGCTCGTGCTCAAGGAAACGCCGTTCCTGCTGTGGAACCTGACCGCGCTGCTGGCGCGGCCCGATGTCGATGCGGCCGTGCATCGGCAGCTGGCGATCGGACGCACGCTCGGCTACAGCGCCGAGCAGGTGTGGTGGCGTGTCGTCTGGCCGCAATGGCTGCCCCGACTCGCCTGGCCGCTGGCGGCGGTGCTCGCCTACGGCCTGACCGTCGTCGATCTCGCACTCATCATCGGCCCGACGTCGCCGCCGACGCTCGCGGTACTGGCATGGCAGGCCCTGCTCGACGCCGGCGCGACGCGCAACGCCGAAGGCGCTGCGGCTGCCGTCGCGCTCGTGATCGCGCTGCTGGCGCTGGTCGCACTCGGTGCGTGGTCGATGAGGGGCTGGAAGTACGTTGCCGCTGTCCGGGCGCGCCGCGGCGAGCGCGCCGTGCGGTGGCCGCTCGGGGCTCGCCTCGTTCGCAGCGGTGCGATCGCGTTGCCCGCCGTCTACCTCGTCGTCGTCGGCGTCCTCGCGGCGATGTCGTGGGTCGGCGTCTGGAGGTTTCCGGCGTTGTTGCCGCAGCTGTGGACGGGGCACGCGTGGCAGCAGGTGCTGGCGGCGCCGCGTGCGCTGCTGGACACCGCGGTGCTCGCACTGGGCGCGGCCGCCACGTCGCTGCTGCTCGCGCTGGCCTGGCTCGAGGGCGCGCCGCGGGCCTGGCAGGTGCGGGGCCTGCCGGTGGTGATGCTGCCGCTGGTCGTGCCCGGCATTTTGCTGGCCAGCGGCGCCTATCAGATTGCGTTGATGGCCCGGGTCGACGGCACGCCGAGCGGGCTGCTGTGGGTGCACACGCTGGTCGTGCTCCCCTACGTCGTGATCGCACTCGCGCCGGCGTGGCACAGCTTCGACCGCCGCTTCGAGACCACGGCGCTGGCACTCGGCCGCAGCCGCGCCGCATTCTGGTGGCGCATCAAGCTGCCGATGCTCGCAGCGCCGCTCGCTGCGGCTTTCGCGGTCGGCTTTGCCGTGAGCGTGGCGCAGTACCTGCCCACCCTGTTCGTCGGCGCCGGCCGTTTCGCCACCGTCACGACCGAGGCGGTCACGCTCGCCGCCGGAGGGCAACGCCAGACCGCTGCGGCGTGGGCGTTCGCGCAGGCGCTGCTGCCCGCGCTGGGCTTCGTGCTTGCGTACGCGTACGGCCTGCGGCATGCGCAGGCGTTCGCAGCGGCGCCGCGGTGAGCCTCGATCTCGTCGATGTGACGATCCGGCTGCACGAGCGGGTGCTCGTGCCGCCGCTGAGTGCGCATATCGCGGCGGGCGAGGTGCTCGCGGTGATGGGCGAGAGCGGTGCGGGCAAGAGCAGCCTGCTCGCGTGGATCGCGGGGTTGCTCGAGCCGCCGTTCGAGGCGAGCGGGGGCATCATGCTCGATGGCGAAGACGTCACCGACGCGCCGGTCGAGACGCGCCGCATCGGGCTGCTGTTCCAGGATGATCTGCTGTTTCCGCACATGAGCGTGATCGACAACCTGCTGTTCGCGCTGCCGGCGGGGCCGCGACGACCCCGCGTGGAACGCGCCGAGGAGGCGCTGGCGCGTGCCGGGCTCGCAGGATTTGCGCGGCGTCGGCCTGCGCAGCTTTCGGGGGGGCAGCGCGCCCGCGTGTCGCTGCTGCGTGCGATGCTCGCCGGGCCACGCGCGCTGCTGCTCGACGAACCGTTCTCGCGGCTCGACGCGGCGCGACGCGAGCAGATGCGCGCGTTCGTGTGGGCCGAGCTCGCTGCGAACGCAGTGCCTGCGGTGCTGGTCACGCACGATCGTGCCGACGTGCCGGGCGGCGCGCGACTCGTCGAGCTGCCGCCCGTGGCGGGAGGCGACGATGCTTGACCGCGCCGCGCAGGCCGCGCTCGCGCCCGCGCTCGATGCAGTCGCGCGACCGCTCGCGCGGCGCGGTGTGTCGGCCGACGCGGTGACGATGGCCGGATTTGCGATCGGCATCGCGGCGGCGGTGGCGATCGCATGGGGCGCGCCGCTGGCCGGACTGGCGCTGCTGCTCGCCAGCCGCTTCTGCGACGGCCTCGACGGCGCGCTCGCGCGGCTCACGCAAGCCACCGATCGCGGCGCGTTTCTCGACATCACGCTGGATTTCATCTTCTACGCGAGCAGTCCGCTCGCGTTCGCGATCGCTGATCCGGCATCCAACGCACTCGCCGCGGCGGTGCTGCTCGCCGCGTTCATCGGTACCGGGTCGAGCTTCCTGGCCTTCGCGTCGCTCGCCAGCGTGCGCGGCCTGAAGAGCCTGGCGCACCCGAACAAGGGTCTGTACTACCTCGGCGGGTTGACCGAAGCGACCGAAACGCTGTTGTGTTTTGCACTGATGTGCGTGTGGCCGCCGTGGTTCGCACCGATCGCGTATGGCTTTGCGGTGCTGTGTGCGGTGACAATCGCGACTCGGCTGGTCGTCGCCTGGCGCACGCTGTGAGAGCCCGGGCCGATGCCACGACCGAAAGCCTTGCCACGGACCGAGACCGCGTGAACAAGAACAGGCTCCTGCTGCTCGCTGCGATCGCGATCGCCGTCGGGCTGTTCTTCGCGTTCGACCTTGGGCGCTTCCTGAGCCTGGAGTACATGAAGGGGCAGCAGGCCGGCTTCGCGGCCTGGTACGGCGAGCGCCCGGGCACGGTGATCGGCGCGTACTTCGCGATCTACGTGGCGGTGACGGCGCTGTCGCTGCCCGGTGCGACGATCATGACGCTGGCGGGCGGCGCGATCTTCGGACTGCTCGTCGGTACCGTCGTCGTCTCGTTCGCATCGTCGATCGGCGCGACGCTCGCGATGCTTGCGGCGCGCTATGTGTTGCGCGACAGCGTGAAGAGCCGGTTCGGGTCGCGCCTTGCCGACCTCGATCGCGGCATCGAGCGCGAAGGCGCGTTCTACCTGTTCGCGCTGCGGCTGGTGCCGGTGTTCCCGTTCTTTCTCGTCAACCTGTTGATGGGGCTGACGACGATCAAGGCGCGCACGTTCTACTGGGTCAGCCAACTGGGCATGCTCGCCGCCACGCTCGTCTACGTCAACGCGGGCACGCAGCTCGCACGCATCGAGTCACTGTCGGGGATCCTCTCGCCGGGGCTGATCGGCTCTTTCGTGCTGCTCGGCTTCTTTCCGCTGATCGCGAGGAAGATCGTCGGTATGCTGAACGCGCGGCGCGTCTACGCGAAGTGGGCGACGGCGAAGCCGCGGCGTTTCGACCGCAACCTGGTGGTCATCGGCGCCGGCGCGGCCGGCCTGGTGACGGCGTACATCGGCGCGGCGGTGAAGGCCAAGGTCACGCTGGTCGAGAAGCACAAGATGGGTGGCGACTGCCTGAACCATGGCTGCGTGCCGAGCAAGGCACTGATCAGGACCGCGACGCTGGCGCGCCAGATGCGCCACAGCGCCGACTACGGGATTGCGAAGGCGCAGTTCGAGCTCGACTTCGCGCAGGTGATGGAGCGCGTGGCCGGCATCGTGAAGGCGATCGAGCCGCACGATTCGGCCGAGCGCTACACGAAGCTCGGCGTCGACGTGGTCGAAGGGACGGCGACGATCGTCGACCCGTGGCGCGTGCGGATCACCACAACGAGCGGCGGCGAACAGGTGCTGACCACCCGCGCGATCGTGATCGCCACCGGCGCAGACCCGTTCGTGCCGCCGCTGCCGGGGCTCGACGAGGTGGGCTACCTCACCAGCGACACGCTGTGGTCGCTGCGCGAACAGCCGCGGCGCCTGCTGGTGCTCGGTGGCGGGCCGATCGGCTGCGAATTGGCGCAAGCCTTTGCGCGGCTGGGCAGCGAGGTCACGCAGATCGAGATGATGCCGCGGCTGCTGATCCGCGAGGACGAGGAAGTGTCGGCCCACGCGCGCAAGGCGCTCGAGGCCGACGGCGTCGCGGTGCTCACCGGCCACAAGGCGTTGCGCTGCGAGAAGGTGCACGGGCAGAAGACGATCGTCGTCGAGGCGGATGGGCGGGAGAGACACATCGCGTTCGACGCGCTGCTGTGCGCGCTCGGCCGGGTGCCGCGGCTCGAAGGCTTCGGGCTCGAAGCGCTCGGCATTCCGACCAACCGCACCGTCCAGGTCAATGAATACCTCGAGACGATCTACCCGAACATCCTCGCCGCCGGCGACGTCGCCGGGCCGTACCAGTTCACCCACACGGCCGGTCACCAGGCGTGGTACGCCGCGGTCAACGGACTGTTCGGCGCGGTGAAGAAATTCAGGGCCGACTATTCGGCGATTCCGTGGTGCACGTTCATCGACCCCGAGGTGGCGCGCGTCGGACTCAACGAGCAGGAAGCCCGGGAGCAGGGCGTGGCCTACGAGGTGACGCGCTACGGCATCGACGACCTCGACCGCGCGATCGCCGACAGTGCTGCACACGGCTGGGTCAAGGTGCTCACGGTGCCGGGCAAGGACCGCATCCTCGGCGTCACCATCGTCGGCGTGCACGCGGGCGACCTGCTCGCCGAATACGTGCTCGCGATGAAGCACGGACTGGGGTTGAACAAGATCCTCGGCACGATCCACATCTATCCGACGCTGGCCGAGGCGAACAAGTACGCCGCCGGCGAGTGGAAGCGCGCGCACCAGCCGCACCGGCTGTTGCGTTGGGCCGAGCGTTACCACGCCTGGCGCCGGGGCTGACTGGCGTGGCCGGTTGCCCCGGCCCTCGTGCCGTGACATCGTCGCCGCCGGGGGCACCGAAGAGGCCGCTGAAGTGCTCCGCCGCGGCACAATGGCAACCAGGCCCGGACGCTGGATCGCCGCGGTCGGCGAACCACGATTGATTTGTCGAGATGCATCAGATTCCTGACTCCACGCGACGCGATTTGCTCGGCCACTGCGCGGCTTGGGGCTTGCTGCTCGGTCTGTGGCCGCGCCTGGGCCCGGCGCAGTCCGACAACCGGGGCTTTGAGCTGCCCGAGCACCGGCCGGTGCCTGGCGGTGTTGCGCTGATCGACCTCGGCGCGGCGCCGCAGGTGCCGAGCGCGCAGTTCGGCGGCAATCCCGTGCTGGTGGTCGGCAATGCGGAGCGTTGGACCGCGATCGTCGGTATCGGGCTCGCGGCGCGCGAGGGACCGGCCGAGCTGGTGGTCACGCGCACCGGCGACAGCCGTGCGGGCGAACGCATCGGCTTTCAGATCGGTGCGCATGCCTACGCCGAGCAGCGCCTGACGGTCGCGCCCAAGCACGTGGATCTTTCGAAGGCTGACCTGGCGCGCTACCAACGCGAGCGCGCACACCTGGACCAGGTGATCGCAACTTTCAGCGCCGATCCGCCGGCGAGCCTGCGCTTCGTTGCGCCGGCGCCGGGCGAGCGCAGCAGCTCATTCGGCCTGCGGCGCGTGTTCAACGGGCAGGCGCGCAGTCCGCACAGCGGGATGGACATCGCGGCCCAACAGGGCACGCCGGTCAAGGCCCCCGGCGTTGCGCGCGTGATCGACACCGGCGACTACTTCTTCAACGGCAATACCGTGTGGCTCGACCACGGTCGTGGGCTGCTCAGCATGGTGTGCCACCTGCACACGATCGACGTGCGCATCGGAGAGCTGGTGGCGACGGGCGACGCGATTGCCACGGTGGGCGCGACCGGCCGCGCGACCGGCCCGCATCTGCACTGGTCGGTCTCACTGAACCGGCAGATGGTCGATCCGGCGCTGTTCCTGGCCGCAGGGAGCTGAGTGCACCGAGCGGGCACTCGAGTCTCACCCCGAGCATTGCGACGCGCTTGATCGGTGGTGCCGGACCGGCAGCCACCCGAGCGCTGGCGGCAGCACCGGGATGACCCGGGTCTTGTTCGGACAGGCGGCTCAGTTGGCCTGCGGCATGCTGTGCCACCAGAGGCGGCACCGGCGGCACAGACCGCCTTCGAAGTCGGCCTGCAGCACGCCGTCGAGCACCATGCGCGGCAACGGATCACCGGGCTGCCGCGCAACCAGATTGGTGCCGGTGGAGCGGGCCCAGATCTGGAACAGCTCTTCCGAGGCAACCTGGTAGGTGACGTGCCAGTGCGCGAGGCCCGACGTCGGCGTCGACGCGAGCACCTCGTACTCGACGACGACGTCCTCCTGCAGCTTGACGCGCTGCCAGTACGCCTTCAGCTGCGCATGCCCGCGCTGCACCGCGAACGGCGTGTTGTGGTACTCGCCGTCGGGAGTGAACAGCGCCGCGAACATCGAGTCGTCGCGCCGCTCCCACGCTGCCTTGTAGCCCTGCATGAATTGCTCGATGTCCATCGGAGCCTCCTGCTGTTTTCGGTGCGCCCCGACGCCCGGACGAGTCCGAAGCGACGCGATCGCACCGACCTGAAGTGTGCGGTCTCGGCGGTTTCGCCCTGTCGGTTCAGCGGCCTTGCGGCGGATCAAGCTGGCGGATCTGGCGATCGTGAACCCGCGAGAACAAGACCAGCGCGGCGACCGCGCCAAGCAACGCGAAGAACATGTCGGACTGTGTATCCCACGGGTCGCCCTGGGTGCCGAGGAACTCGTCGGCTCCCTGGCCGAGCGCGAGCGCGGCGCCCCACTCGATGAATTCGTAGGTCGCGCTGATCGCCAGCACGATGCACACGACGATGAACGCGAGCATCTTGCGTCCGCGGACGAAGTCGCCGCGGATCAGGATCTCGCGCGCGACCAGCACCGGCACGAAGCCCTGGAAGAAGTGGCCGATCTTGTCGTAGGGATTGCGGTGCAGGCCGAACAGCTCGGCGATCTGGAAGCCCAGCGGCACGCGTGCGTAGGTGTAGGCGCCACCGAGCATCAGCACGAGCGCATGCACGAAGATGCATGCATACAGCAGTGTGGTCAGCGGAAAGCGGCGATAGGTCCCCCAGAGCAGCGGCAGCGCGATCACGACCGGCGCGACTTCCATCGCCCACGTCGCGCGGTCGTAGGGGCGCCAGCCGGACAGCGCGAGCAGCGCGAGCAGCACAGCCGTGGCGGCCAGCAGGGCCCGGGTGCGCGTCGCGTCCATGGCCT
>CP070653.1:3633653-3637002 GCA_020354665.1 Burkholderiales bacterium | reverse complement strand
CAGGCCGTGCGCGCGGCCTGCGGCAGCGACGCCTCGTCGCACTCGCTGTCGCGGCGGTAGTCCATCAGCGCATAGACCTCGGCCAGCGCGCGCACCTCGGCGCACGCGGTGACGCCGTCGGGCGATGGCGAGCGGTCGCGCCACCAGTTGATGGCGGCCTCGATATCGGTGATGTGCAACGCGGCCATGGGTTAGACAAGCGCGTCGCCCGGCCTGTGGCCGCCGGGCCGCAGCATCGCCGGCAGCCTCAGTAGGCGAGACCCATCGCGGCGCGCACGTCGTGCATCGTCTGCTGCGCGATGCCGCGGGCGCGCTCGGTGCCGGCTTCGACGATGTCGCGAACGCGCTTCGGATCGGCGAGCAGCGGCGCGGCCCGATCGCGCCACGGCTGCTGCTCGCGCAGGATCGCATCAATCACCGGCTGCTTGCATTCGAGGCATCCGATGCCGGCGCTGCGGCATCCCTTGACGACCCATTCGCGCGTGTCGGACGACGAATAGACCTGGTGGAACTGCCACACCGGGCATCGCCCGGGATCGCCCGGGTCGGTGCGGCGCACGCGCTGCGGATCAGTGGGCATGCGCCTGATCTTCTGCTCGACCAGCGCGGGCTCCTCGCGCATCGCGATCGCATTGCCGTAGCTCTTGCTCATCTTGGCACCGTCGAGGCCGGGCAGCTTGGTGACTTCGGTGTGCATGGCCTGCGGTTCGGGCAGGATCGTCCGCCCGGCGCCGCGCAGGTTGCCGAGCAGCAGCTCGGTCTCTTCGGCGCCGAGCACCACCGCGGCCTTGCGCACCACCGCCTCGCCCTTGGCGAGCGCCTGCTCGTCGCCGCTCTCGCCGAACGCCTTGCGCTGCTTCTCGTAGTAGCGCGCATCGTCCTTGCCGAGCTTGGCCAGCGCGCTGGCCACCAGACCCTCGAAGCCGGGCACGCGGCCGTACAGGTGGTTGAAGCGCCGGGCGATCTCGCGCGTGAGCTCGACGTGTGACGCCTGGTCTTCGCCGACCGGCACGTACGCAGCCTTGTAGATCAGGATGTCGGCGGCCTGCAGCAGCGGGTAACCCAGAAAGCCGTAGGTGGCGAGGTCGCGGTCTTTGAGCTTCTCGATCTGGTCCTTGTAGGTCGGCACGCGCTCCAGCCAGCCCAGCGGCGTGCCCATCGCGAGCAAGGTGAACAGCTCGGCGTGCTCAAGCACGCGGCTCTGGATGAAGATCGTCGAGCGGTCGGGGTCGAGCCCGGCGGCGATCCAGTCGATCACCATGTCGTAGACGTAGCGCCCCATGACCTCGCGCTCCTCGTAGTGCGTGGTCAGCGCGTGCCAGTCGGCGACGAAGTAGAAGCACTCGTAGTCGTCCTGCAGGCGCACCCAGTTCTTCAGCGCGCCGTGATAGTGGCCGAGGTGCAGGGCGCCGGTCGGACGCATGCCGGAGAGAACACGTTGCTTCATCGTCGGATGGCAGGAGCGAGCGGTGATTGTAGAGAGCGGCACGGGCCGGTCACCACGGCGGCGGCGGTGTCATGCGCCGGGGCGGCCCCCGCGTTGACGGCTCGCGCGGCCGCCGCCTCGGGGTGGCCAGGCCCTAAACTGCACGCCGATGAAGTCGATCGTGATCCTGATTTCCGGCCGCGGATCAAACATGCAGGCGATCGTCAACGCCTGTGCCGCGGAGCACTGGCCGGCGCGCGTGGCCGCGGTGATCAGCAACCGGCCGCAGGCCGCAGGGCTTGCATTTGCGGCGGCACACGGGATTGCCACGGCCGTCGTCGATCACGAGGCGTTTGCCACCCGCGAGGGTTTCGACGATGCACTGGCCAATGCGATTGACGCGCACGCGCCGGATCTGGTCGTGCTGGCGGGATTCATGCGCATCCTCGGGCCGCGCTTCGTCACGCGCTACGAGGGGCGAATGCTCAACATCCACCCCTCGCTGGTGCCGGCGTTCCCCGGTTTGCGAACGCACGAGCGCGCGCTCGAGGCAGGGTGCAAGGTGCACGGGGCGACGGTGCACTTCGTGACGACGTCGCTGGATCACGGACCGATCGTGGCGCAGGCCGTCGTCCCGGTGCTGCCGGGCGACACAGCCGAGACGCTGGCCGCGCGCGTGCTCGAACGCGAGCATGTGCTCTATCCGCGTGCGGTCCACTGGTTCATCGTCGGCGAGTTGCACACAGCGGCGGGGATCGTCACGCACACGCGCGGGTCGCCGCAGCAGCTGCTCTGACGCCCCGGGGCGATGCACCCGAAGCGCCTGCTGGAGATTGCGGCTGAGCTGGTCCGCGAGCTGATGCGCTTCGAGCAACCGGCCGACGCGGCGGTATCGTCGTTGCTGCGGCGTCACCGCCAACTCGGTCCGCGCGAACGCCACGCACTTGCCGAGACCGCCTTCGCCGTGCTGCGCCGCCGCCTGCTGTTCGAGCACCTGGCGCAATCGGGAGCGGGGCCGCTCGAGCGACGCCTGGCCGCGCTCGCCTGGGCCGGCGACCCTGCGGTCCTGCGCGCGGCGCTCGACGCTGACGAACAGCGTTGGCTCGATGCCACGCGAGCGGTCGACCCTCAAGGGCTGCCCGAGGCGATGCGCCACAACCTGCCCGCGTGGATTGCCCAGCCGCTCCAGCGCATGCTCGGCGACGAGTTCTGGTCTCTCGCGGAAAGCCTCGACACGCCCGCACCGCTGGATCTGCGCGTCAACGTGCTGAAGACCAGTCGCGCTCGGGTGCAGGCAGCGCTCGCACAGGCAGGCATCGTCGCTGTGCCGACGCCTTACTCGCCGTGGGGCCTGCGCGTGCAGGGCAAGCCTGCGCTCGGCGGGCTCGACACCTACCAGCGCGGCGAGGTCGAGGTGCAGGAAGAGGGAAGCCAGTTGCTTGCACTGCTGGTGGATGCCCGTCGTGGCGAGACGGTGGTGGATTTTTGTGCCGGGGCGGGCGGCAAGACGCTCGCGCTCGGTGCGGCGATGCGCAACAGCGGGCGTCTTTACGCGCTGGACGTCTCGGCGCATCGGCTCGGGGCGCTCAAGCCGCGGCTTGAGCGCAGTGGGCTGGCCAATGTGTACCCGATGCGGATCGCCCATGAACGTGACGAGCGCGTGATGCGACTGGCCGGCAAGGTCGATCGCGTGTTGGTCGATGCGCCGTGCTCGGGGCTGGGCAGCCTGCGGCGCAATCCGGATCTGAAGTGGCGGCAATCGCCCGCCTCGGTGCGGGAGTTCGCGGGCCGACAGGACCTGATCCTGGCCAGCGCGGCGCACTTGCTCAAGCCCGGCGGGCGACTCGTCTATGCAACCTGCAGCCTGCTCGAAGACGAGAACGAGGCCGTCGCAGCCGCCTTCGCCGCGCAGCATCCGGACCT
>CP070653.1:3628178-3633553 GCA_020354665.1 Burkholderiales bacterium | reverse complement strand
TGGCGAGGTACTCGGTGGTCACGCCGAAGCGCCCCGAAGCCACCTGCTTGATTCGGCTGCGCAGGCTGTCGCCGTCCTTCAGCTCGTAATCGGTCTCGATGACCTTGCTGCCGATGACGTCGCTGACCTTGGTTCCGGCGGCGATCGGGATGCCCTTGAGTTCCTGGCGGTACCGCGCCGGATCCTCGCCGCCTTCGCCGGTGTTGCTCTTGCCGCCGATGCGGTTCATCGCAATTGCCAGCGTCGTGTGCGCCTCGGTCGATATCGACCCGAGCGACATCGCGCCGGTCGTGAAGCGCTTGACGATCTCCGAGGCGGGCTCCACCTCCTCGAGCGGAATCGCACGGGCGGGATCGACCTTGAACTCGAACAGGCCGCGCAGTGTCATCAGCCGCCGGCTCTGGTCGTTGATGATCTGCGCGTACTCCTTGTAAGTCTCCCACCGGCCGGCGCGCGCGCTGTGCTGCAGCTTCGCGATGGCGTCGGGCGTCCACATGTGCTCCTCGCCGCGCGTACGCCAGGCGTATTCGCCCCCGGCGTCGAGCATGTTGGCGAGCAACGGGTCGTCACCGAAGGCGGCGACGTGGCGGCGCAGGACTTCCTCGGCGACCTCGAACACGCCGATGCCCTCGACTTGCGATGCGGTGCCGTGGAAGTACTTGTCGACGAAGTCGCGCTTCAGTCCGATCGCCTCGAAGATCTGCGCACCACAGTACGACATGTACGTGCTGATGCCCATCTTCGACATGATCTTCGACAGTCCCTTGCCGACCGCCTTGATGTAGTTGTGGATCGCCTTGTCGGCCGACAGGTCGCCCGGCAGGTCGCTGTGCAGCGCGAGCAGCGTTTCGAGCGCCAGATACGGATGAACGGCTTCGGCACCGTAGCCGGCGAGCACCGCAAAGTGATGAACCTCACGCGCCGAGCCCGTCTCCACCACGAGGCCAGCAGTCGTGCGCAGGCCCTCGCGCACCAGGTGGTGGTGGATCGCCGAAAGCGCCAGCAGCGCCGGAATCGCGACCTGGTCGCGGCTGACGTGCCGGTCGGTGATGGTGAGGATGTTGTGGCCGGTGCGAATGGCGTCCACCGCCTCCGCGCACAGCGACGCGAGCTTGGCCTCACTGCCCTCAGGGCCCCACGCCAGCGGATAGGTGACGTCGATCTCGTAGTTGCGGAACTTCCCGCCCGTGTGCTGCTCGATCGCGCGCAACCGCGCCATGTCGTCGAAATCGAGAATCGGTTGCGTCACCTCGAGCCGCATCGGCGGATTGACCGCGTTGATGTCGAGCAGATTGGGCTTGGGTCCGATGAAACTGTTCAGCGACATCACGATCGCCTCGCGGATCGGGTCGATCGGCGGGTTGGTGACCTGCGCGAACAGCTGCTTGAAGTAGCTGTAAAGCGGCTTGCAGCGATCCGACAGCACCGCCAGCGGCGAGTCGTTGCCCATCGAGCCCACGCCCTCCTCACCGGCCACGGCCATCGGGCTCATCAGGAATTTGATGTCCTCCTGCGTGTAGCCGAACACCTGCTGGCGGTCGAGCAGCGTCTCGCTGAACTCGCCGGGGCCACCGGTGGCCGGAATCGAATCGAGGCGGATGCGCACGTTCTCGATCCACTGCCGGTACGGCTTGGCGAAGGCAAACTGGTTCTTCAGTTCCTCGTCGTCGACGATGCGGCCCTGCTCCAGATCGATCAGGAACATCCTGCCGGGCTGCAGGCGCCACTTCTTGACGACCTTGTGCTCCGGAATCGGCAGCACGCCAGACTCCGACGCCATCACGACGAGATCGTCGTCGGTGACGAGGTAGCGCGCCGGTCGCAATCCGTTGCGGTCGAGCGTCGCGCCGATCTGCTTGCCGTCGGTGAAGACCATCGCCGCGGGGCCGTCCCACGGCTCGAGCATCGCCGCGTGGTACTCGTAGAACGCGCGCCGGCGCTCGTCCATCTGCTCGTGGTTCTCCCACGCCTCGGGAATCATCATCATCGCGGCGTGGGCAAGCGGATAGCCCGCCATCACCAGCAGCTCGAGCGCGTTGTCGAACGTCGCGGTGTCGCTCTGGCCCTCGAAGCTGATCGGATAGAGCTTCTTCAGATCGTCGCCGAGTACCGGCGACTTCATGACGCCCTCCCGCGCGCGCATCCAGTTGAAGTTGCCCTTGAGCGTGTTGATCTCACCGTTGTGCGCCACCAGCCTGTAAGGGTGCGCGAGCGGCCATTCGGGAAAGGTGTTCGTCGAGAACCGCTGATGCACCAGCGCCAGCGCCGAGACGACGCGCGGGTCGCGCAGGTCCATGTAGTACCTGCCCACCTGATCAGCGAGCAGCAGCCCCTTGTAGATGACGGTGCGGCAGCTCATGCTCGGCACGTAGTACTCGCGGCTGTGCGTGAGCCTGAGCGCCTGGATCGCCGCCGAAGCGGTCTTGCGAATGACATAAAGCTTGCGCTCGAGCGCGTCGGGCACGATCACGTCCGGGCCACGGCCGATGAAGACCTGGCGGATCAACGGCTCCTTGGCACGCACTGCGGGTGACATCGGCATCTCGCGGTCCACGGGCACGTCGCGCCAGCCGAGCAACACCTGGCCCTCGGCCTTGATGGCGCGCTCCAACTCCTGCTGGCAGGCCAGCCGCGAAGCATGTTCCTTGGGCAGGAACACCATGCCGACGCCGTATTCCCCCGGTGGCGGCAACGTGATGCCCTGCCCGGCCATTTCGGCGCGATAGAAGTCGTCCGGCATCTGGATCAGGATGCCGGCGCCGTCGCCCATCAGCTTGTCCGCACCCACCGCGCCGCGGTGGTCAAGGTTCTCGAGGATCTTCAGCCCCTGCTCGATCAGCGAATGCGATTTCTGGCCCTTGACGTGCACGACGAATCCGACGCCGCAGGCATCGTGCTCGCCTGCCGGCTGGTAAAGGCCATTTCGCGAGGCAGCTTCGATCTGATCGCGGGCGGTCATGCCCGGGGTGGCTTGTGACATCGCACACTCCAGCAAATGGTGCAGGCTCGAAGGGTACTGCGCTGCACCAATCGACTCAAGACGATTAAAAAGGGGTCAGTCTTACTTAATATCCTTCCCCTGCCAACTGGCTCTGATTAATGGGGACATATAGGGACTGGTACGCGCCTTCAACCGGACATCCGCCTCGGGCGGCCACGCGGCCGGGGAACGACCGGGCGGCCAACCGTCACAGCCAATCGGGAGAGGTAGGTCTCGCCTCCAACGGGCCAACCGCGACGTACTGCCTCGAGCAACCTCGACGCCTCCTCTGACGTGACCGGTTGTTCCAGGATGCCGCGCCACGCAGCCTCCCGCTCGAAGGGCGTGTTGCCGAGCTGCCAGTACGCTGCGTGATCGGTGAGCAGGGGATCGCGCCGCAGTCCCGCGTGGTGAGCGGCACTCGACCAAGGGTAGTCGGCGGCGCGCACCGCCAGCCCGGCGGCGACCGGCGCCTGCTCAAGCCAGGCGAGGCTGATCCGGACCCAAGGATGTGCCTCTAACGGCGCGGTCCGGAACCGCCCTTCCCACAGCGTTCCGCGGCGGCCATGGCGGCGATTGAAGACCTGACCGTAGCGCCGACCCAGCATCTGCATCATGCGGCTGATCCCTTCGGCCGATCGGGGCGTGACCAGCAGATGGAGCTCGCTGTCGAGAAGCACGTAGCCATGGACGGCCACATGCAGCGCATCGGCCGATTCCTTGAGCGCCGCGAGGAACGCTTGCCGGTCACGCGCATCGACGAACACGAGCCGGCCGTCATGCCCACGCTGCATCACGTGGTGGGCCTGGCCCGGGACCGCGAGCCGCGCCAGCCGAGCCATTTCAATGCAGGCAGGACGAGTTCGCCCCGTCACCTGCAAAGGACGCGGTCTGTGCGCGCCGCTGACGGCCTCTATCGCGCGATTGCATGTCGGCAACAGGGCGCCTAGACTCAATCTGCGTCGTTAAACGTGCGAAGGAGCAAGGCATGAAGCGTCTCGCGCTGAGTATCGTTGCCGCTGTCGGGCTCGTCGGATGCGCGTCGGTACCGGTGCCGTCTGCCATTTCGCGTGACGGCACCCATTTGACGCCCGATACCGAGCGGATGGCCATTGTCGAGCGCCAGGCGACGCGCTTCGGCGTCAAGGTCATCTGGGTCAACCCGCCGTTGAAGTCGGTTTCGAGTCCGGGGTGACCCGCTACGCGCCGTCGAAGACCGTTCGGCCGGTGAGCCGGCAATGTTCGCGCAGCGCGAACCGGTCGGTCATCCCGGCGATGTAGTCGGCGACCGCCCGGTGCGGCTTGTCACCGGCGCGATGCTCCGCCGGCAGCAGCTGCGGATCTCCAAGGTAAGCGGCGAACAGATCACCGATCACACCCCGCGCGCGGCCGGTCGTCTCGACCACCCGCGCGTGGCGGTACAGGTTGCCGCGCAGAAAGCGCTTCAGCTGTGCGTTGTGCTCGGCCATTTCCGGGCTGAAGCGAACGAGGGGCTCTCGCTGGCGCACTGCCGTCGAATCCGCGGGGGCGGCAGCGTCGAGGGCTAGGCGCGTCGCATCGACCAGATCGGCGACCTGATGCGACCGGATGCGGCGCATCGTCTCGGCCAGCAGGCGCCTGCCGCGCAGCTGCCGGTACGACGCAAGCACCTCGCCGCGCGACCGGCGGACCAATGGCAACTCATCCAGCTGATCCAGATGCAGCAATCCCGATCGCACGCCGTCGTCGATGTCGTGCGAGTTGTAGGCGATCTCGTCGGCCAGGTTGACGAGCTGTGCCTCGAGGCTGGGCTGGGTGCGGTCGATAAAGCGCCGCGCCACGCCGTCTGGCTCGATCGCCTCGAGCGCATGCGCGTGGCGCATCGGGCAGCGCTTGAGAATGCCCTCACGCGTTTCGAACGTCAGGTTCAGGCCGTCGAATGCCGCATGCTGCTGCTCGAGCCGGTCGACGACGCGCAGGCTTTGCAGGTTGTGTTCGAAACCGCCATTGGGCTGGTGCTGCAGACTGCGCAGGCAGGCATCGAGGGCCTCCTGCCCGGCATGCCCGAAAGGGGTGTGGCCAAGGTCGTGTGCGAGTGCGATCGCCTCGACCAGATCTTCGTTCAGACCCAGTGCGCGCGCCGCTGAACGGCCAAGCTGCGCAACCTCAAGCGAATGGGTCAGTCGCGTGCGGAACAGGTCGCCCTCGTGGTTGAGAAACACTTGGGTCTTGTAGACAAGGCGGCGAAACGCGGTGCTGTGCACGACGCGGTCGCGATCGCATCCGTACTCGTCGCCGAACGGCGCCCGCGGCTCCGGGTGCCGCCGTCCGCGCGAGCGCGTTGGGTCGCTCGCGGCGCGGTGCAAGACCGATCCTGCGGTCATCCTCCGCAGTGCGCCGTGATCACGTCGCGCAC
>CP070653.1:3622421-3628078 GCA_020354665.1 Burkholderiales bacterium | reverse complement strand
TCACGCGCGCAGACATCTTCGTCCTGCCGAGCCTCGCCGAGGGCATCCCCGTCGTCCTGATGGAGGCGATGGCGAGCGGCGTGCCCTGCGTGAGCACGCCTGTCAATGGCATCCCCGAGCTGATCGAGCACGGCCGGACCGGGCTCCTGGCCCGACCAGGCGACGTCGACGACCTGAGCGCGCAACTGCAGCGCCTCATCGGCGACCCGCAGTTGCGGCTAGCGCTCGCGGGCGCCGGCCGCGCCAAGGTGTTGGCGGACTTCCACCTGGGTCGCAACACCGCAGCGCTTGGGCGCATCTTCGAGCAGTTTCCGGTCCGCGGTAGCGGCGGCCAGGAGATGCCGACATCCGCCTCGTTGCCGCCGGCCGAACGCACGCGCAGACTCCGCGCGGGCGTCGAAGGGGTGCACGCGTGAGCCACTCGATGAAGCCCGACCTCTCGATCCTGATCGTCACCTACAACTCGACACGCTTGATCGGTGCGCTGCTCGCGACGTTAGGGTCCGAGCTGCGGTCGCTCGCCGCCGAGGTCATCGTGGTCGACAACGCGTCCGCGGACGGTACGGCGCAAACGATCGCGCGCGACCATCCCTGGGTCACGCTGGTGGCCAGCGATACGAACCTGGGCTTCGCCGCGGGCAACAACCTTGCCGCGACGCGCGCCCGGGGGCGTTACCTGCTGCTGCTCAATCCCGACGCCAGCCCTTTACCGGGATCGCTGGCCCGCGGCATCGCGCTGATGGACCAGTATCCCGATGCCGGCCTCGGCGGCGGGGAGCTGCGCGGCGCCGACGGCAGCCGCCAGCCCTCGGCGCGCATGTTCCCGACGCTGCGCGACGAGCTCTTCACGCTGTCAGGACTGGCCGCACGCTACCCGTCGAGCCGGTTGTTCGCGCGACTGGACCGGCGCTGGGCCGATCCCGAGCAGGCGGCCGAGGTCGACTGGATCCCGGGCGCGTTCGTGTTCGTCCGCGCCGCGGACTTCGCCGCGCTCGGCGGGTTCGATGAGCGCTTCTTCATGTAGTACGAAGAGGTCGACCTGTGCCGCCGGCTGCGCGCGGCGGGCCGCCGCATCCTTTACTGGCCGGAACTGAAGGCGACCCACATCGGCGGCGCGTCGGCGAAGACCGTGAAGGCCGAGCGTGTCTCGAAGTCCGGATCGCAGCTGGAAAGTTGGCGCATGCGCAGCGCTCTGCTGTACTACCGCAAGCACCACGGTACATGGGGTGCGGCGGCGCTGCACGGCATCGAGCGCGGCTGGCACACGCTGCGCCAGTGGAAAGCGCGCTGGCGCGGCCAGCTCGACCGGGCTACCGACTTCGGCGTTCACTGCGGGCAGCTCGTTCAGGCCTGGCGGGACACCGCCGGCGGGACGCGCAGCCCTGCGCGCCCATGGTGAGCGCCCGCCGCGCTGCCGTCGACCGATGACCGCCACCGTCGCCGCGACCGCGGCGCCGTTGAAATCCCGCATGTTGCGCGCCGCCGGCTGGCTCGCCGGCGGCACTGCGGCCTCGCAGGTGCTGCGCCTCGCGAGCAACCTAGTCCTCACCCGGTTGCTGGTGCCCGAGGCGTTCGGCCTGATCGCAGCGGTCAACACGCTGTATCTCGTGCTCGTGTTGTTCTCCGACCTCGGCGTCTGGCAGAGCGTCGTCAAGAGCGATCGCGGCGAGGATCCGCGCTTTCTCGGTACCGCCTGGAGCGTGCAGTTGGTGCGCGGGGCCGCGCTCGCGCTCATCGTGTTGGCGCTCGCGGCCGGGCTACACCTGGGCGCGGCCGCGGGCGCGTTCGCCGACGGCACGGTCTACGCCGATCACCGGCTGCCGCCGATGATGGCTACGCTCGCGCTGTGTGCGCTGCTGCAGGGCGCCGAGTCGATGCAGCTCGCGCTCGCACAGCGCGAACTGCGCGGCGGACTCGTCGCGCGGCTGGAGCTCGGCTCGCAGGCGGTGGCCGCCGCGGCGACGATCGCGTTGGCGTTCGCGACGCATTCGGTCTGGGCGCTGGTGGCCGGGACGATCGTGTCAGCGCTGGCGCGCACGCTGGCAAGCCACCTTTGGCTGCCCGGGCGCGCGCCCCGCCCCTGCTGGGACCGCGGCTGTGCGCGCGAGATCGTCGGCTTCGGCCGCTGGATCTTCGTGTCGTCGATCCTCGGCTGCCTGGCCGCCAACGGCGAGCGCATCCTGCTCGCGGGCGCGTTCGACGCCGCAAGCTTCGGCGTGTTCGCGATCGCCGGCGCGCTGCTCGGTGCCGTGGCTAGCGTCTACGGCACGATCAACGGCCACGTCATCTTCCCGAGCCAGAGCCACACGCTGCGCACCGACCGGGCGCAGCTTTCTCGCGTCTACGTGCGCGTGCAGCAGATCGCCGATCTGTTCCTGGGCGGCGTTGCCGGTACGCTGCTGGTCGCCGGGCCCTGGGTCGTGCGGCTGCTGTATGACGAGCGCTACCACGCGGCGGGCTGGATGCTGCAATGCCTCGGCCTGAGTCTGCTGGCAATGCGCCACCAAGTGGTCGAACAGCTGATGTTCGCGCGCGGCCAACCCGGATGGGTCAGCGCCAATAACGCCCTGCGCACGCTGGGGCTGCTGGTCTTCGTTCCCGGCGGCCTCGCGCTGGCCGGGCAGGCGGGCGCGATCGCGGGCGTCGTGCTGTCGCAGTTCGCGAGTTGGCCGCTGTCGCTGTGGTTCAAGCGCCGACAGGGACTGCTCGCCTGGTCGACCGAGTGCTGGTGGCTGCCGGCGTTCGTCGGCGGCATGGCGACCGGCTGGCTCTGCGACAGGCTCCTCGCGCTGCAATTGCCACATTGAGGCAACGATTGCGAACGCCTCGCGACCCACAATCGCCGCCGCATATTCGCCGCGAAGTCGCCCCGTGCCTGATCGCTGTCTGACCGTCATTCCCTCGGTTCCCGTCTGGACCGACGGCGAGCACATCGTCTTCGATCGCAAGTTCTACGATGGCCTGCTGCTCTACGTCGAACGATGGCCGGGCCCGGTGTCCTGCGTGGTCCGGCGCACCACGGACGCGCTGCCCGCCTTCGGCGCCGTCCGCAAGACGGCGAAGGAACTGCCCTTCGCCGTGCAGTCGCTCTACACGGAGGAGCGCGTTCGGGCGGAGCACCTCGCGGGCGCCGCGGTCGTCCTGGCGGCGGCGGACGACTTCAACCAGCTGCACGTCAGCGCGCTGTGCCGGGGGCTCGGCATCAAGTGCGCGTATGTGATCGAGTACGTCCCGGAGACCCGGCACCAGATCGTCGCGATCGAGTCCCCGAATCTTCTCACGCGTCTGCGCCGGGACCTGTTCGTCCGCCGGACCGAGCGGAGAAGACGCAAGGCATTCGATCTGGCGGACGGAATCCAGGCGAATGGCACGGCCGCCTGCGGCGAATACCGGAAATACGCGAATTGCATGCTCTACTTCGACACGCGGATGGGACGCGACGCGATGATCTCCGACGACGCGCTTTCTTCCCGCCTCGAAGAGTCGTCGAAGGGCGGCCCGCTCCGGCTCGCCTTCTCGGGGCGCTTGATCGGCATGAAGGGTGCGGATCATCTGGTTCGGGTCGCAGCCGCGCTCCGCGACAGCGGGGTCCCGTTCCATCTCACGGTCTACGGCACCGGGGACCTCGAATCCCGGATGAGGGCCGACATCCGGGCACTGGAGCTCGATCTCCGGGTCACGATGCGGGGAGCCGTCGACTTCCACGACACCCTGGTTCCCGAGATCAAGTCGAGCGTCGACGCCTACGTCATGCTGCATCGTCAAAGCGATCCCTCGTGCACCTACCTCGAAACCCTGTCCTGCGGCATTCCGATCGTGGGTTACGCCAACAAGGCATTGTCGGGGATCCTGGAAATGGCCGACGTGGGCTGCAGCTCCGCCATGGACGACGTCGCGGGAATTGCAGCAGCGATACGGCGGCTCGACTCGGATCGCGCCCTGCTGTCGCGCCAGTCGCGAGCCGCCTCCGGGTTCGCGCGCCGACATTCGTTCGAGGAAACGTTCCGGAATCGTGTCGATCACCTTCTGCGGCTGGCAGGTGACGCGCCGGACCGACCGGCCGTCACCGTCTGATTGCCGTGTCGACAGATCGAACAAGCTGTTTTGACGAAACCTAACGGAGAGGATGGCACGCCGTGCTTGGCAGAATCGTATCGCATGGAACGCGAATCAGCCACCTTCTCGGCAGGCGCGCCAGGTTCGGGGGGCAGAGCTTCAAGATGCCCGGCTATTACGCGAGCCGCCTGCCGAACGCCGACGACTCGCACGAGGACTACCTGGCTGCGGTCCTGCGGCGGCGGATCGAAGCCAGCCCCGGCGTCTTCATCGACATCGGTGTGAACATCGGCCAGACGCTGGCCAAGGTCATCGGCATCGACCGAGGTCGCAGGTATCTCGGTTTCGAGCCACAGATCTCGTGCTGCTACAACGTGGATCAGTTCCTGCGGCTGAACGAGCTGCACAACGCGGCGGTCCTGCCCATTGCCCTCGCCGACTGCAATCGGATGCTGACGTTCTACTCCCACGGAGAATTCGATGAGATGGCCGGGTTGGCGACCGGGAGCGGGAACGGGGCCGGCGCGCGCCGGGCGAACTTCGTCCCGGCGCGGATCGGAGACGAGGTGTTGCGCGAGCTCGGAATAGAGGACATCTGCGCGATCAAGATCGATGTCGAGGGCGCCGAGCTCCAGGTCCTGCGCGGACTGCGGGAGACGCTGCGTGCAGGAAACCCGTCCGTGATCTTCGAGGTCCTGCCCAACTTCCATGGCAAGACCGAGCGAGTCATGCACGCGCAGCCCGAGTGCGCAAGGAACCAGGCGTCGGCGGACGCCATCTACGCTCTCCTGAGAGGTGCCGGCTACGACATATTCCAGATCGACGACGCCGGCGGCGAGACGAGGATCGATCGCTTCGAGCTCAACGATCGCGTCAACTACGCTGGCAACAACTACATCGCGCACCGGCGGGGTCTCGCCTAGTCGGGGTGCGGGCAGCGATGAGGATCACCTTCCTGATGCCGGCCGACGACCTGACCGGCGGCAACCGCGTCGTCGGAGCGTATGCGAAGACTCTGCGCCAGCGTGGTCACGAGGTGCTGGTGGTCAGCAACGCTCCCGACCGTCCGTCGTGGCGCGAGCGCATGCGCGCGCTGCGCCATGGCCGGTGGCCGGTGCTCCAGTCGGGGTCGCGTCCGCGGACGGGGCACATCGCACTCGCGCGCGTGCCCCACAAGACGCTGGAGCAGCCCCGGCCGATCACGCCGGACGACCTGCCCGATGCCGACGTGCTGATCGCCACCTGGTGGGAGACGGCGGTCTGGATGGAACGGATGCCGTCCAGCAAGGGCCGCAAGGTTCACCTGATCCAGGGGTACGAGGTCTGGACCGGCGGCGATGCGCGGGCGCGCGTGCACGACGCGTTGCGCCTGCCCAACCGCAAGATTGCGATCTCGCGTGCGCTCGCGCGCGAGATCCAGGCCGAGCTCGGCGACCTCGACATCGCCGTCGTCCCGAACGCGGTCGACCTCGATCAGTTCCACGCGCCCGTGCGGCGGCGCGGCACGCCGCCGACGGTGGGCTTCATCTACGCCCGCGCGCCGTTCAAAGGCGCCGACACCGCGATCCGCGCGTGCGAGCTGGCACGCCGCGAACTGCCCG
>CP070653.1:3606168-3622321 GCA_020354665.1 Burkholderiales bacterium | reverse complement strand
TCGCTGACGCGGCCCTCGCGGCGCAGTTCGTCGACGACGCCGGGGTACTGCGACGCGTCGGTGACCACCGCGACGTCCATCCAGTTCTTCGCCGCACTGCGCACCATCGCCGGCCCGCCGATGTCGATGGTCTCGATCGCCTCTTCCAGCGTGCCGGCCGGCCGGGCCACCGTGGCCTCGAACGGATAGAGGTTGACCACGAGGATGTCGATCGTCGCGATGTCGTGCTCAGCGAGCGAGGCCATATGGGCTGGCCGGTCGCGCCGCGCGAGCAGTCCGCCGTGGATGGTGGGGTGCAGCGTCTTCACGCGGCCATCGAGCATCTCGGGAAAGCCCGTGTGCTGAGCCACCTCGACCACGGGCAGGCCCGCCTGCGCGAGCATCTGCGCGGTGCCGCCGGTGGACAGCAGCTTCACGCCCAGCTCGTGCAACCCACGTGCGAAATCGACGACACCGGTCTTGTCGGAAACCGAGATCAGAGCAGTCAGGGCCATGGCTCCGTTGCGACACCCGCGCCCGCGGGCATCCCTCCTACTTAAGCAGCTTGTGTTCGACGAGCTTGCGCCGCAGCGTGTTGCGGTTGATGCCGAGCCAGTCGGCAGCCTTGCTCTGATTACCTTCGGCCTTCTTCATCACGACGTCGAGCAGCGGCTTTTCGACAGTGCGCACGATCATCTCGTGCAGCCCGGCGGGGTCGACGCCGCGCAGGTCCCGGAAGTACGTCTCCAGGCTGTCGCGCACGCATTCCTCGAGCGATTTCTTCATGTGGCAAGCGCCAAGCTCAGGTCGTCGGAAGCGCGCATGACCGGTGACTGCGGCAGTGTCCGGTAACGCTCGGCCAGCGCGTCAAACCAGTCGCCGAGTGCGCGCAACTGCAGCTCGCACGAATCGATCGTGTTCATCACCGCGCGAAAGGCTTCGCCACCCGGCAGCGCGCGAATCGCCCAGCCGATGTGCTTGCGCGCGCTGCGCACGCCGCAGAACTCGCCATACAGCGCGTAGTGGTCGCGCAGATGCTCGATGAGCCAGGTGCGCACCTCGCGCGTCTGCGGCGCGGGCGCCGGCTCGCCGGTGGCGAGCAGCTCCCCGATCTCGCGAAAGATCCACGGCCGCCCCTGCGCGGCCCGCCCGATCATGACGGCGTCGGCACCGGTGCGCTCGAGCACGTCGCGCGCCTTGTGCGCCGAATCGATGTCGCCGTTGGCCACCACCGGAATGCGCAGCGCGGCCTTGATTGCGGCGACGGTGTCGTATTCGGCGGCACCCTTGAAACCCTGATCGCGCGTGCGGCCGTGCACCGTCACCATCGAGACGCCAGCGTGCTCGGCCGCGCGTGCCAGCGCCAGCGCGTTGCGCTCGGCAGCGCACCAGCCGGTGCGCATCTTGAGCGTCACCGGCACGCCGCGTGGCGCGCAGACGGCGACCACGGCTGCGACGATCGACAGTGCGAGCCGCTCGTTGCGCATCAGCGCCGAGCCGGCGTAGGCGTTGCACACCTTCTTCGCGGGGCAGCCCATGTTGATATCGATGATCTGGGCGCCGCGGTCGATGTTGTAGGCCGCCGCCTCGGCCATCATCGCCGCGTCGGTGCCGGCGATCTGCACCGCGATCGGGCCCGGCTCGCCGCTGTGGTCGGCGCGCCGCGAAGTCTTCAGCGAGTGCCACAGGTCGCGGCGGCTCGTCACCATCTCGCTGACCGCATAACCTGCGCCCAGGCGACGACACAACTGCCGGAACGGCCGGTCCGTGACACCCGCCATCGGGGCAACGAACAGGCGATTCGGCAACAGGTACGGGCCGATCTGCATGGGGTCGTGGGGAAGCGCGTTGCCGCAAAAGGAGGCAGCAGTATAGCCAGCGTCGCTCCGCAAGCACCCGGGACTTCCGCCTTGCGTCTACCGCTGTGTCGCGATAATGCGCGACGATGGAAGCCTGGCTGCAATCGCTGCTCGCTGCGCTGGCGCTGCCGAAGTACGGTCTGTCGACCGTCTTCGTGGTGTCGCTGGTGTCGGCCACGCTGCTGCCGATGGGCAGCGAGCCGGCGGTCTTCGGCCTCGTCAAGCTCAACCCGGATCTGTTCTGGCTCGCCGTGATCACCGCCACCGCAGGCAACACGATCGGCGGCGCGATCAGCTGGTGGATGGGCTACGGCGCCGAGCGGGCGTACGAGAAGATCAAGCACCGCAAGCCGCACGAGGTCAAGGCCCTGCAGATGCTGCATCGCCTCGGACCGAAAGCGTTGCTGTTCAGCTGGTTGCCGCTGGTCGGCGACCCGCTGTGCGCGATCGCCGGTTGGCTGCGCATGCCGTTCTGGCCCTGCACGGGCTACATGGCGATCGGCAAGTTCGCGCGCTATGCCGTGATGACGGCCGCGCTGGTCTGGGTGTTCCCCGGCCAGGTCGCGGTCGGCTGAGCGTGCGGCGGCGCACTCAGCGCGAGGGGGTCGCGTCCTGTGCAGACTCCAGGCGGTCGAGCGTCTGCTCCAGCTGGCGCAGCGCCTGCTGGGCTCGGCCGCGCGGCGGCACGCGAACGTCGAGCAGCGTGCGACGCGGATCGTCGAGTACGGCGTCGTCCAGCGCAAGTCCGTGCCTGGCCAGCGTCTGGCCAACCGCGAGTCGGCGGCTGCGCAGCCAACGCCGCGTCTCGGCGTAGGCGTGCTGTGCCATCCAGCGTCGCTGCGAATAGCTGAAAGGGTTGTGGAAGAAGATCGTCGCGTCGCTCGCGCGCGGCTCGACGAGCACGATGTCTGTGCCGGGGTAGGCGTGCGAGTAGCCCCTCATGCCGAGTTCCATGCGCGAGTGGATCAGCGATCGGAAGGTCTGCGACATGACCGCGGGTAGCCCGCGATCGACCAGCCGTGGCGGCGGGGTGTCGCGGGGCCGGGCATCCGGCGCATCGGGGTGCGCCTGCGGCCGCCCGTCCCAGGGCACGAGCGGGTTCAGGCAGACGAGCAGATCGAGACCCTCGTCGAGCAGCACCGATGCGTGCATCGTCTTGCGCAGGGCCCCGTCGACGTAGAAGCGGCCGTCGATCTCCACCGGCGGAAAGAGTCCCGGCAGCGCCGCGCTTGCCTGCACCGCGAGCGAGATCGGCACCTTGTCGTGGCCGGGCTTGCCGAACGGCATTGCCTCACCGCTGTCGAGGTCGACGGCGACAATCACCAGGCGCCGGCGCAGCTTGCGGAAGTCGTTGGTACGGCCGCGCGATGAGAACACGCGCGACAGGTGCTCGTGCACCGTGCGATTCGAGAACATCCCGATCGGCAGCAGGTGGCCCAGCTGATTGATGACGCGGCCGCGCGAGCCGATGCCGAACAACGCATCCAGCGCCATGCCGGCGAGCGCGCCCGGCAGCTGCCGCAGTCGCCGTGCGAACTCGTCCCACGCCGGGCGCGTCATCACCGCCGGGTCCAGCACGTCGGAGCGCGGCCCGATGTTCTCGATGAACGAGCGGCACTGCTCGCGTGGCCCGATACCGTTGGCCAGACCCGCGGCAACGAAGCCGCCGGCCGACACGCCGACGTATCCGACGCATTCGGTGAACCGCAGCTGCGGGATCGCTTCCTCGAGCGCGACCAGCGCGCCGATCTCGTAGACGACGCCGAGCGGACCGCCACCCGCCAGCGCGACGCCGATGCGAGGTGATCGATTCGCGGCACGCGCCATCGCCGATCTCACGCCGACGCGCCAGCGGATCGGTGCGGCAAGGCGCTCGCGCAGCGCCACCGCATGGGTCGACGCCGCGCGCTCGTGCGCATCAGGTCGCCACCTTGCGGGCGACGCGTTTGGCCGTCGAGCCGGCGCGGCGGCGTGCGGGCCCTGCCTTCTTCTTGGCGGTGGGCCGGGCGGCCGCGCGGGCCTTCGGTGCCGTCCCCACCTTCGCGCTGAGTTCGTCGATGCGGCGGATCAATGCCTCGATATCCTTGCGCGCCGGAACGCCAAGCCGATTGAGCGCCTTGGCCACGCGCTCTTCGAAGATCGATTCGAGCTTGTCCCAGCGCTGCCCGGCCCTGGCGGTCACGTCGTTGGCCATGTTCGTCATGCGGCCAGCCACTTCATTGATCGTGCCCTCGGCCGCCGCTTGCGTCTTGCGTTGTAGGTTGCTGCCTTCACGCACCAGCGTGTCGAACACCTTGCCGCCACCTTGCTGCGCCTTACCAAACGCGCCGAGCCCGGCCAGCCAGATCTGTTGCGCCGAATCCTTCACCGCCTGCGCCAGGTCGCTGTCGAGCAGCGAGCCCGCGCCCGTGGCCCGCTTGCGGGCCAACTTCTGCAGTTTCTTCACCATGGTGTGTGTCCTCTCGTGGGATTGTGCCGTGCCGGTTCGAGCCATCGCGCGAGGCCCCGCCGGAGCGCCCAGCCACTATAAGAGCGCCTCCGCGCCGACGCACCCCGAACTCCTAGTGAGAGGGCTCTAGTTGTCTGCGGCTGCGTGCGTGCGGGGAAATGCGGTGCGCACTGCGACGCAACTGGACAAGAATAGCCAGCGACAGGACAAGCAGCAACGCGGGGCGCGGGCTCGCGCCGAAGGAGATTCGATGCATTACTTCGTTACCGGAGCGACCGGTTTCATCGGCAAGCGTCTGGTCAAGACACTGCTCAACAGGCGCGGCACCACCGTCCACTTCCTGGTGCGCCGCGAGAGCGAGCGCAAGGTGCCGGGGCTCCTCGCCTACTGGGGCGTCGGCAAGTCGCGCGCCGTGCCGGTCTACGGGGACCTCACCGCCAAGCGGCTCGGGGTCAGCGCGGACGACA
Source organism: Burkholderiales bacterium (assembly GCA_020354665.1). GTDB lineage: Bacteria > Pseudomonadota > Gammaproteobacteria > Burkholderiales > Burkholderiaceae_C. Next base: position 3,617,567 of record CP070653.1, on the reverse strand, counting down.
TCAAAGCGCTCAAGGGCCAGGTCACCCACATGTACCACCTTGCAGCGGTCTACGACCTGTCCGCCGACGCGCAGAGCCAGGTGAAGGCCAACATCGACGGCACGCGCGCGGCGGTGGAATTCGCCAAAGCGATCGACGTCGGGCACTTGCACCACATGTCGTCGATCGCGGCCGCGGGCCTCTATGAAGGCGTGTTCCGCGAGGACATGTTCGACGAGGCGGAGAACCTCGAGCACCCTTACTTCATGACCAAGCACGAGAGCGAGAAGATCGTTCGCAAGGAAAGCAAGGTGCCGTGGTCGGTCTATCGTCCCGCGTTGGTGGTCGGCGACTCGAAGACCGGCGAGATGGACAAGATCGACGGCCCGTACTACTTCTTCAAGCTGATCCAGCGCATGCGCCAGATCCTGCCGCCGTGGATGCCGGCGGTCGGCCTGGAGGGCGGGCGGATCAACATCGTGCCGGTGGACTTCGTCGTCGCCGCGCTCGACCACATCAGCCACCACCACCGCGCGAGCGGGAAGTGCTACCACCTCGTCGACCCCACCGGCTACCGGGTCGGCGACGTGCTCGGCGTGTTCGCCAAGGCAGCGCATGCGCCGCAGATGAACCTGTTCGTCAACGCGGCGCTGGTCGGGTTCATTCCGAAGAGCGTCAAGAAGGGAATGATGGCGCTCGCGCCGGTGCGCCGCATTCGCCGTGCGGTGATGAAGGACCTCGGGCTGCCCGACGACATCCTGACGTTCGTCAACTATCCGACGCGATTCGACCGCCGCGAAACCGACGCGGCGCTCGCGGGCAGCGGCATCGAATGCCCCAATCTGCACGATTACGCATGGCAGCTGTGGGACTACTGGGAACGCCACCTCGATCCGGCGCTGTTCATCGATCGCACGCTCAAGGGCACCGTCGGCGGCAAGGTGGTGCTGGTCACCGGCGGCTCGTCCGGCATCGGCCTGGCGGCGGCCTGCCGCTTTGCCGAGGCGGGCGCGATCACGATCATCTGTGGACGCGATACCGACAAGCTCGCTGCCGCGACCAAGGAGATCGAGCACCACGTTGGCAAGGATGGCAGGGTCTACAGCTACCCGGTGGACATCGCCAACGCGGACAGCTGCGCGCAGTTCGTGAAGACGATCGAGCAGGAGCACGGCGGCGTCGACTTCCTGATCAACAATGCCGGCCGCTCGATCCGGCGTGCGATCGAGTCGAGCTACGACCGATTTCATGACTTCGAGCGCACGATGGCCCTCAACTACTTCGGTGCGTTGCGCGTCACGATGGGACTGCTGCCCGGTATGGTGGCCAAGAGGAAGGGCCATGTCGTCAACATCAGCTCGATCAGCGTGCTGGTCAACGCGCCCCGCTTCTCCGCGTACGTCGCCAGCAAGGCCGCGCTGGACGCCTGGACCGCGTGCGCCTCGAGCGAGTATGCCGACCAGGGCATCACGTTCACCACGGTCAACATGCCGCTGGTGCGCACGCCGATGACCGCGCCGACCAAGATCTACGAAAGCATGCCGCTGCTCAAAGCCGAGGAGGCCGCCGACATGGTCGTCAGGGCCTGCATCGACAAGCCCGTGCGCGTGGCGACGCGGCTGGGTATCTTCGGCGAGGTGCTGCACGCCGCCGCGCCGCGTATCACCCAGATCATCATGAACACCGTTTTCCGCATGTTCCCGGACAGCGCGGCGGCGCGCGGTGAGAAGCTGCCGAAGCCGCAGCTGTCGCCCGAGGCCATTGCGATGGCGCAGATGATGCGCGGCATCCACTTCTGAGCAGCGCGCGCTTGCGGCGCGCGCCAGCCGCGGCGCCGGGCTGGCCAGCGCAGGCTACCGGGCCTGGCGATCGCGTTGCGCTACTGCTTCGAGATCGTCGTTACAGTGTACTGGCCGTCGATCTTCTCGACGCTGAACTGGACCTTGTCGCCGACAGTCAGCGCGTCGAGCATCTTGGGGTCCTTGACGCGGAAGACCATCGTCATCGGCGGCATCTCGAGGTTCTTGATCTCGCCGTGCTTGAGCGTGACCTTCGACTGCGCCTTGTCGATCTTGCGCACCTCGCCATCGGTCGGCTGCGCCAGTGCGGTGCCGGCGAGCAGACCCGCCAGTGCCGAGGCGGTGAGCAGCTTCTTCATCGGGACTCTCCTTCGCGTGTTCAGCGGTATGAGTGATAGACGGTGCTGCTGCCGTCGCGCGCGACCAGCAGCACGTCGTATGGGTCCTTCTGGCCACCGTATTCCGGCCCGTCCATGCCCGGCGAGCCAATGGGCATCGCGGGCACCGCCAGCCCGACCGCGGCCGGTTTCTCCTGGAGCAGCCGGCGGATTTCGCGCACCGGGACGTGGCCCTCGAGCGCGTATCCGGCCACGCGCGCAGTGTGGCACGAGCCGTATCGCAGGGGGATGCCCAGGCGCTCGCGGACGTCGGTATTGCCGTCGTCGAACGTGCGCACGCGAAAGCCGTTGGCCTCGAGGTGGCGGATCCAGTCCTTGCAGCAGCCGCAGGTCGGGCTCTTCCAGACTTCGACCAGCAACCGCTCGGACGATGCCTGGGCGAAGGCGAGCGTCGGCAGCAGGCTGGTCACCGTCAGGCAGAGCAGGGCACGGCGGCGCTCGGCGCTACGGGTGATGCTGCAGCGGGTGGTTGTCATGTCGAACTCCTTGGTTTCATCGTAAAGCGGTCGGCGTCACGACGACTCGGCCGACCATGCCGGCGTCGTAGTGACCGGGGATCAGGCACGCGAAATCGAACGTGCCGGCACGGTTGAAGGTCCAGACGATTTCGCGCGTCTCGCCGGGGGGCACGTGTGCCATGTACGGTTCGTCGTGCTCCATCCCCGGGAACTTCTTCATCATTGCCGCGTGCTCGTCGAGCTCGGCCTTCGTGCCGAGGACGAATTCGTGCAGCACCTTGCCGTCGTTGCGATGCACGAAGCGGATCGTCTCGCCCAGGCGCACTTCGATGCGTTCGGGCACGAAGCGCATCGCATCGGTCATGCCGATCTCGATCGTTCGCCGCGCCGACTTGCGCTCACCGGCAATGCCCCAGGGCTTCTGTTCCATCGTGATCGCGGCCGCGCCCGCTTTGCGGTGCGCCGCATCACCGTGTGCGAGCACCGGTGTCGTGATCGAAGCCAGGGATGCGAGCGCCAGCCATCTGGCAAGACGCTCCGGGAGGTGATGCGACGTCTGGCCGCTGAGACTTCGGGTCATCGGCTCTCCTATTGCTGTTGAGATCAGTGATGGCCATGGCCATCGGGCTTGACGGCCCGCAGCGTGGCGGGGGCGGAGGGTGCTTCGCTGCGCTCGGCGATGGGGCGTTCGCCGGTCCATGCGGCGGCCACCGTGCCCGGCGGGTGTTTGAACGGGCCGGGGTCGCGGTAGTCGCCGCGCGCCAGGTCTTCACGCACCTTGAGCACGGTGAACATGCCGCCCATCTCGATTGCACCAAACTGGCCCTGGCCGGTCATCATCGGCAGCGTGTTGTCGGGTAGCGGCATTTCCATCTCGCCCATGTCGGCCATGCCACGCTCGCCCATCACCATGTAATCGGGCACCAGCTTCTGGATCTTGTGCACGACCTCGCGATGGTCCACGCCGATCATCGTCGGCACCCCGTGGCCCATCGCGTTCATCGTGTGGTGGCTCTTGTGGCAATGCAACGCCCAGTCGCCCGGCTCGTCGGCGACGAACTCGAGCGCGCGCATCTGTCCGACCGCGATGTCGACAGTGACCTCGGGCCAGCGCGAGGCGGGATGGGTCCAGCCGCCATCGGTGCCCGCAACGACGAACTCATGTCCATGCAGGTGGATCGGGTGGTTCGTCATCGTCAGGTTGCCGATGCGCATGCGCACGCGCTCGCCGCGCCGCGCGACCAGCGGATCAATGGCCGGAAAGACCCGGCTGTTCCAGCACCACAGGTTGAAGTCGAGCATCGTGTTGACCTTGGGCACTGCGCTGCCCGGCTCGATGTCGAACGCATTGAGCAGAAAGCAGTAATCACGGTCACACTCGATGTAGCCGGGCGTGCGCCGCGCATCGCGCGGGTGCGTGACCCAGAAGCCCATCATCCCCATCGCCATCTGCACCATCTCGTCGGCGTGCGGGTGGTACATGAAGGTGCCGGGGCGGCGTGCCTCGAATTCGTAGACGAAGGTCTCGCCAGGCTTGATCTGCGGCTGCGTCAGCCCACCGACCCCGTCCATCCCGTTGGGCAACCGCTGGCCGTGCCAGTGAACCGCGGTGTGTTCGGGCAGGCGGTTGGTGACGAAGATCCGCACCCGGTCGCCTTCGACGACCTCGATCGTCGGGCCCGGCGACGAGCCGTTGTAGCCCCACAGTCGCGCGACCATGCCGGGGGCAAGCTCACGTTCGACCGGCTCGGCAACAAGGTGGAACTCCTTGACGTTGCCGTTCATGCGAAACGGCAGGCTCCAGCCATTGAGGGTCAACACGGGGCGATAGGGGCGGCCGGCCGCTGGGGGCAGTGGCAGCGCCGACGAAGGCTCGGCGCGCAGCGCAGGCTCTGGCAGACTGGCCAGCGCACTCCGGCTGACCGCAGCAGCGCCGATCAGTGCGCCACCGGCAAGGAAGGTACGTCGATTGGCCATCTCAGTGCTCCTCACCAGATGCTGCGGCGGTGGACCCGGCCGACAGCGCCGCGCCTGGCGTTGCCACGCCGATCACCGCGGCCTGCAATGCCGCATCGGCGATCCAGAAATCGCGCTGCGCGTCGAGCGCGGCGATCACCGTGGCGGCGTACGAGCGCGCATCGGCGAGCAGTTCGAAAACGCCGCTGAGCATGCCGTTGTACCGGACAAGCATTTCTTCGCTGATCGCCTTTGCCAGCGGAACCACTTCGTCGCGATGCTGGCGAGCCAGATCCCAGGCCACCCGGTGAGCGGCATAGCGCTCCCGCAGCACCGAGCCGGCGTCGATCTGTGCCTGCTCCAGCCGGTTCAATGCAGCGATTTCCGCTGCGCTGGCGGCCGCGCGGCGCGCATCGCCGAGGTCGAAAAGTGGCAGCGTGATATCGATCTCCCAGCCGCGCTGCGGCGGCAGACCGGTCTCGCTATTGCGCATCCCCTTGAGCTCGATATCGCTCCAGCTTGCCGCACGAACAAGACTGGCATTCCCTCCGGCGCGCATCCATTGCAGCTGAGCGATTTGTAGATCGAGCCGTTGTTCGCCTGCGGCTGCTGCGACATCTGCGGCATCGCGCGGCGCGGCCGGCAAGTCCGGCAGCCGCTCGGGCAGCTGCAGCCGTTCGGCTTGCACCGCATCGAGCCCGAGCCGGCGCACCAGCGCTTCGCGTTCAGCGGCGGCCTGAACCTGTGCGCGCGCCAGTTGTTGCTTCGCCTCGGCCTCGAACATCTGCTGCCGCGCGCGTTGCAGTCGGCTGAAGTTGCCGACTGCTTGCATGCGTCGCGCCAGTTCGGCGCCCGCCTCCGCGGCGTCGAGCACCTGCCGCTGGTAGGCCAAGCGCTGCTCGGCAGCTACCGCCTGCACCCACTGGCGGCGTGTCTCGTGGGCTGTTTCGAGCACCTGCGCGGCGAGCCTGAGCTGCTCGGCTTGGACCGCGCGTCGCGCTGGCTCGCGTCGCAGCGGCAAGGTCAAGACGTCGAGCAGCCCGAAACTGATCGCGCGGCCGAGTTCCACCTCGTCCCCACGAACCAGCCGCTCGAAAGCAAAGCGCGGGTTGGGAATGCGCCCGGCCTGCTCGGCGGCGGCCTGTGCGGCCCATCCCTCGGCGAGCAGCGCCTGCAGCGCTGGACTCTTGGCGAGTGCCAATCGCACGGCATCGTCGGCGCCGAGCGGCGCGGCGAGCCACTGGTCGACCTTCACACCGATTGCGTCGCGCTCGGCTTGGGAGGTGGCGAGCGCGACCGGCTGGCCCGTCTCGCGGATCGTGCGCTCACGCGCTGCGTCGATGGCCTCGTCGGCCGTTACGGTCGCACAGCCGGCAAGTACGGCTGCCAGCCATGCACACCCGAGCCGACCGCGCAAAGACGGGAGCGGGCGCATCATCGTCCGGCTCCGCGCGGCGGGTCGGCGGCCGTGGCGCCCCCTGCACGCTCGCCCGGCGATGTGCGCAGGTGTCCCGCGTGGCCGCCCAGGCGCTCGACCTCACGATTGGCCTCGCGCCAGTCGACGGGTGCAGGATCGCCGGGCGGTGTGGGACGCATCGGCGCGGGCGCGACGAGCCGGGGCGGGATCAGTCGTGGTGCGGCAACCATCGGCGACGGCGCCACTGCTGCGGCCACCGAGACGCCGGCCATTAACGCCGTAGCGCATGCCAGGTGCAAGGTGCTCGCGCGTAACAGGATTCTCATGTGTGGGAACTCCGCGGGTGAACGAACTCGGCGTCCTGGCCACGCAGGTGCATGACCTCAACGCCGTTGGTCGTTGGACAGACCGCCCGTCTCGCAAGAGCAGCGACGGTCAGCCGTCGCGGCCCCCGTCGTGCAGGCGCCGCATCAAGTCACGATCGTGGGGGCTTGAACAGCCGTCGCACGTCGGCTTTGACAAAGCCACGCCCCAGCCAGGCTGGCGGCACTTGTGGCTCTGCCACCGCGGTCGAGGATGTCGGCGGGCCGGAAAGCGCCGCCGCGGTCGGGCACGATTCGCACGACTGAGATGCGTGCCCGGCGCTGCAGCCAGCTTCGGGCTGCGTTTCTGCTGCAGCGGCGAGCTGTTCGGCACTGCCGGATTGCGCCGCGTGAGTCACCGCCGGCGCCGCGCCGTGCACAAGACATGGCAATGCTTGCGCACGAGGGCTGGGCGAAACGGTCACCGGTGCCTCGCCCATCGGCATGCCGGCGAACGACCAGCCCCGCAATGGCAGCAGCGCAAGAACTATGAAGAGGAACCAGGCAAATCGGCGCATGGGGCGTTGAAGTCCGGCGCCGCGCAGTATAAGCAGTTGCCAAATTCCGCGTGCAAGCGAAATGCGAGCCATTGCGAGCGCGCGGTTCGACCCCGCCTACGTGGCCGCCGGCACGCCTACAATGCCGCCGCGCTCGCCACACCATCGTTGCGGTGGCGTCGATCCGCCCGAAAGACTTGACGATGAGCACTGCCGCCACGTCCCACGACCTCTCGCACATTGCTCCCCGCGAGAAAGCAGAAATCCTCTCGCAGGCCCTGCCGTACATCCGCAGGTACCACGGCAAGACACTGGTCATCAAGTACGGCGGCAACGCGATGACCGACCCCGCGCTGCAGCAGGATTTCGCCGAGGATGTCGTGCTGCTCAAGCTGGTCGGCATGAACCCGGTCGTGGTGCACGGCGGCGGCCCACAGATCGACGACGCGCTGGCGAAGATCGGCAAGAAGGGGACCTTCATCCAGGGCATGCGGGTCACCGACGACGAAACGATGGAGGTCGTCGAGTGGGTGCTCGCGGGGCAGGTCCAGCAGGACATCGTTGGCCTGATCAACGCCGCCGGCGGCAAGGCGGTGGGGCTGACCGGTCGCGACGGCGGCCTGATCCGGGCGCGCAAGCTGCGCATGAAGGACAGGGATGATCCGACGAAGGAGTACGACGTCGGCGCGGTTGGCGCGATTGAGTCGATCGATCCTTCGGTGGTCAAGGCGCTACAGGACGATCAATTCATTCCGGTGATCTCACCACTCGGATTCGGCGAGCACAACGAGAACTACAACATCAACGCCGACGTGGTCGCCGCCAAGCTGGCCGAGGTGCTGAGGGCCGAGAAGCTGCTGCTGCTGACCAACACCCCGGGCGTGCTCGACAAGAACGGCCAGCTGCTGACCAATCTGAGCGCACGCCAGATCGACGAGCTGTTCGCCGACGGCACGATCAGCGGCGGCATGCTGCCGAAGATTGCCGGGGCTCTCGAGGCCGCGCGCAGCGGCGTCAACGCGGTGCACATCATCGATGGCCGCGTGCCACATGCGATGCTGCTCGAGATCCTGAGCGACCAGGCGTACGGCACGATGATCCGCTCGCATTGACAGGCGGGCGGAGCAGCCGTGCCGCTCGTGGCCCCTCACGATGATCCGCTCGCATTGAAATGCGGGCGGAGCGCTCCCGTGTCGGTGGTCCTTCGATCTGACCGGCGCGGGCCGCGGAACGGTTCGCGGATCTGGCTGTTCGACCTCGACAACACGCTGCACGACGCGTCGGGCGCGACTTTCGGGCCGCTGAACCAGGCGATGACAGACTTCATCGCCGCCGCGCTGTCGCTGACGCACGAGGAGGCGGACCACCTGCGCCGGCATTACTGGCAGCGCTATGGCGCGACGCTGCTCGGCCTGGCGCGCCATCACGGCGTCGCGCCCGCGCATTTCCTGCACCACACCCATCAATTGCCAGGGCTGGAGAAACGGCTGCGCGGCAGTTGCGCCGACCGCGCAGCGCTGGCTCGCCTGCCCGGCCGCAAGATCGTGCTGACCAACGCCCCCCTTGCCTACGCCCACCGGGTGCTCGACGTGCTGCGGATTGCGCACCATTTTGAGGCGGTCGTCAGCATCGAGCGCATGCAGATGTTCGGCCATCTGCGTCCGAAACCCGACACGCGGATGCTTCGGTTTGTCTGCGCAAGGCTCCGTGCGCGACCCAGCCACTGCGTGCTGGTCGAGGACACCCTCGAGCACCAGCGTGCGGCGTGGTCAGTTGGCATGCGCACGGTGTGGATGCGGCGCTACACCCGAAGTGCGCAGGCCATCACGATTACCCGGAAAGTTGGTGTTCACCCTTGCGGCAGGCCACCATATGTCTATGCCAGAATCAGTGCGCTGAGATTTCTCCGTGCGCTGTGACCGCTTCCAACCCCTCCGACGAGGCCGTTCCCTCCAGCACCGCTGACGTCGCGTCGGCGGCGGCCGAAGCCGTATCGGCCCGGTCGCCGGGCCGCAAGCGTCCCAAGCCCGGCGAGCGCCGCGTGCAGATTCTGCAAACACTGGCGACCATGCTTGAGCAACCGGGCGCCGAGCGGGTCACCACCGCCGCGTTGGCGGCGAGGCTGTCGGTGAGTGAGGCGGCGCTGTATCGTCACTTCGCGAGCAAGGCGCAGATGTTCGAGGGCCTGATCGAGTTCATCGAACAAAGCATCTTCACACTCGTCAACCAGATCGTCGAGCGCGAGCCCTCGGGCGCGACGCAGGCGAACCGGATCATCACCGTGCTGCTGCAGTTCGGCGAGAAGAACCCGGGGATGACCCGCGTGATGGTCGGCGATGCGCTCGTGTTCGAACATGAGCGGCTGCTCGCGCGCATCAACCAGTTCTTCGACCGGGTCGAGAGCCAGCTGCGCGGCAGCCTGCGACAGGCTGCCGAGGCCCGGGGGTCTCCGATGCCAACGGTCGATGCCAACGCCCGTGCCTCGGTGCTCACCGGGTTTGCCATCGGTCGGCTGCAGCGCTACGCGCGATCGGGATTCAAGCGCATGCCGACCGAGCACCTCGAGACGGCGCTCGGACTGATCGTCGGCTGACAGCGCCGACGCTCGGGCGCCGGCGCCGGGCAAATCGACGCTTGCCATGCTGACCTTCGAGTGGGGCGGGGAGCCCCTGGCGCTGTTGCCGCAGCGGGCGGTCCTGCTCGCGCGGCACGACACGCTGGTCGTGGCTGACGCACACCTGGGCAAGGCGGCAAGTTTTCGCCGCCTTGGCGTGGCTGTCCCGCGCGGAACGACGAGCGAGACGCTGGCCCAGCTCGGGGGACTGGTCGAACGCCACGGGGCGCGCCGGGTGATCTTCCTGGGCGACTTCCTGCATTCGGCGCACGCCCAAAACGCGGCGTCGACCCAGGCTGCCTTGGCGCGCTGGCGTCGCGCGCACCGGGGGCTCGAACTGACGCTCGTTCGGGGCAACCACGACGAGCGTGCAGGCGATCCACCGCCTGCGCTCGCGATCGACGCGGTCGACGAGCCGCTTGAAATCGGCACGCTGGCGCTCCGTCACCACCCCGAGGCACCGCCGGGCCGACATGTGTTGGCTGGCCACTGGCACCCTTGCGTGCACGTCGGCGGCCGCGCACACGAAAGGCTGCGGCTGCCATGCTTCTGGTTCAGCGGCCGGGCCGGGGTGCTACCGGCCTTTGGCGCGTTCACCGGCATGCATCCGATCCGCCGCGGGCCGGGCGACCGCGTATTTGCAGTGGCCGACGCGCAGGTTCGCGAACTGCCGGAAATCTGAGGGCGACCGGCGCCTCGTTACACTGCCGGCCTGCACGCCGCCCAATGGGGCGCGCCTGCGCTCGCAATGAACGCTCCGCCCGCCAAACCCGACGCCATCGCGCACCTGATCGGCCGCGCCGAGGAGCTGATCAGCCGGCTCGAGGCGGTGCTGCCGCGCCCGTTGGGGGCGCCCGACTGGTCCGCTTCGATCGCTTTTCGCTATCGCAAGCGCACGGGCAGCAGCGTGCTCGAGCCGGTGCGGCATGTCGCGCCGATTCGCCTGACCGATCTGAAAGAGATCGATCCGCAGAAGGAACGCCTGGTCCGCAACACGCTGCAGTTCCTGGCTGCCGAACCGGCCAACAACGTGCTGCTGACCGGCGCGCGCGGCACCGGCAAGTCGTCGCTGATCAAGGCGTGTCTGAACGAGTTTGCTCCGAGAGGACTGCGGCTGATCGAGGTCGACAAGACCGACATGATCGACCTGCCGGACATCGTCGATCTGGTGGCCGGGCGGCCTGAGCGTTTCATCGTGTTCTGCGACGACCTGAGCTTCGACGAAGGCGAGCCCGGGTACAAGGCGCTGAAATCGATCCTCGATGGATCAATCGCACAGGCCAGCGACAACATCCTCATCTACGCCACCAGCAATCGACGCCATCTGCTGCCCGAGTACATGAAGGAGAACCTTTCCTACACCCACACGGACGACGGCGAGGTGCACCCGGGCGAAGTGGTGGAGGAGAAGATCTCGCTGTCCGAACGATTCGGGCTGTGGATCAGTTTCTACCCGTTCAGTCAGGCCGAATACCTGGTGATTGCGCAGCAGTGGCTGCGTCACTTCGGTGTCGCCGAGGGGAACCTGGCCAATGCACAGCCGCACGCGCTCGTGTGGGCGCTCGAGCGCGGCTCGCGCTCTGGCCGGGTCGCGATGCAGTTCGCACGGGATTACGCGGCACGGGGCGCAGCGCCGCTGCCCGCGCGGGGAGCGGCCGGCGGCGCCGCCGAGGCGAACCGGGAAGGTGACGACCAGGAAAGCATCGAGTGACCGACGGCGCGGGGTCATCGCAACGCGCCCCGATCGACGTCGCGGTGGGCGTCCTGGTGCAGCGCGATTCGCGCGGCCACGAAGGCCGCTTCTTGCTGACCTCGCGACCGCATGGCAAGGTCTATGCGGGCTATTGGGAGTTCCCGGGCGGCAAGGTCGAGCCCGGCGAAACAGTCGAACAGGCGTTGCGGCGCGAGCTACACGAGGA
>CP070653.1:3603160-3606068 GCA_020354665.1 Burkholderiales bacterium | reverse complement strand
GCGACGAGGCGCTCGCCCTGATCGGCTTGGACGTTTCCGATGTCGGCAAGCGGTTCGTCGAGCCCGCGGATGCTCGCGAGCCGGGATTCGAGACCCTAAGCCTGCGCGGTCTCGCGGTACCACGCGCGGATGCGCTGCGAGATGGCGACGATCGAGAAGCGGCGACCGAGCAGACAGGCGCTCGCGAGCGCAGCCTCGGTCAGGCCGGTGACCGGACAGGGTAGGGCCTCACGCAGGCCCGCGAGTCCCGGGTCGCCGAAGGCGGCCACCACCACCGCGTCGAATCGCTCGTGGTGTTCCGCGGCGAGCTGCGCGGTGGCATACGCACCGATCATCGCTTCGAAACGGGTCTCGATGTACGCCACGCCGAACGGCGCGGTGAGGACCTCGACCTCGGTGCCTCGCGAGGCGCTGCGCTGTGCCTCCGCAAGGATCAGCGACGAGACGCTCTCGGAAATGTTCGGATTGATCAGCAGGAGGCGCATCCAGCCCTCCCTCAGCCGCGGCGCGGACGCAGCATCGGCGCCGCGCAGGCCAGGAAGCGCCCGCGGCCAGCCCGCGGATGAAAGCGCTCGCCATCCCACACCACCTCACCGCCGGCCAGCGTCACGCCGGGCCAAGCACGCAGCGTGATGCCTTCGTAGGGCGTGTAGTCGACGGCGTGATGCAGGCGGCTGTTGCCGAGCACGAACTCCCGCTCGTCCCAGATCACGAGGTCGGCGTCGCTGCCGATGGCGATCGTTCCCTTGCGAGGGTGCAGGCCGTAGGCCTTGGCCGGGTTGGTCGCCGTCAGCGCGACGAACCTTTCCAGCGTGATGCGGCCGCCCAGCACACCCTCGCTGTACAGCAGCGCCAGTCGCGTCTCGATGCCGGGAATGCCGTTGGGGATGTGGCGAAACGGCACTTCGCGGCCACCGGGCTTCTTGCCCTCGGGCGCTTCATAGCGGAACGGTGCATGGTCTGACGAGAAGACGGTGAACAGGCCATCGGCGAGCCCGTCCCAGATCACCTGCTGGTTGGCCTTGTCGCGCGGCGGCGGGCTGCACACGCAGCGCGCACCCTGATAGCTGTCGTCAATGCCGAGATCCTCGGCGGTCAGGAACAGGTATTGCGGGCAGGTCTCGGCGTGCACCTGCAGGCCGTGGCCGCGCGCCCAGCGGATCTGCTCGACCGCCTCGCGACCGGAGACATGGACGATCAGGATCGGCACGTCGACCAGTTCGGCGAGCGCGATCGCGCGGTGCGTCGCTTCGCGCTCGACGAGCATCGGTCGCGCGTGCGCGTGAAAGCGCGGTGCCGTGCGGCCGGCGGCCTCGAGCTTGCGCGTCAGCCACTCGATACAGTCCGCATTCTCCGCATGGATCATCGCCATCGCGCCGTATTGGCGTGCCACGGCCAGCGTGTCGAGGATCTGTCCGTCGTCGAGCTTCAGGTCGTCGTAAGTCATGTAGATCTTGAACGACGTGTAGCCCTCGGCGATCAATGCCGGCAGCTCATCGGCGAGCACGGTTGGCGTCGGGTCGCTGACGATCAGGTGGAACGCGTAATCCACGTGTGCCTTGCCCTCGGCGCGATGGTGGTAATCGACCACCGCATCGCGCAGCGAGCCGCCCTTGTGCTGCGCGGCGAATGGGATCACGGTCGTCGTGCCGCCGCAGGCCGCAGCGCGCGTGCCGGTGTCGAAGTCATCCGCCATGCGCACTGGCGGCGCCATCGGCTGGTCGAGATGACAATGCGCGTCGACGCCGCCGGGCGTCACGATGCGGCCCGCCGCGTCGATCTCGCACTCGCCGCGCGGGAGCCCGTCGCCCAGCGTCGCGATACGACCACCGACGATTCCGATGTCGCAGCCGAACACGTCGGCAGCCGTCGCGACGCGCGCATTGCGCACGACCAGGTCGAACCCATCGGGCCTCATTGGCGCGCTCCCCGCGCACCGCGAAGTGGCAGAGTTGTCGACACTTTGTCAGCGACGGTACCGCCGCCGATCCGGCGCGTCACATGGGTGCGTATGAGAGGAAGGGTCATCTTCCGCCGCAGGGGGTGTAATTCTCTGTCCATGTCGACATGGTGATCGGCAATATTGTTGACATAATCATCGACAGGAGGTTTGTCGCAATTGGTGTTAACACTGATGTCGACAATTTCTGGATGCAGAAAATCTGCGCTCGACGACTCCCCTATTGCCTGCGAGGCCGCTGATGACTCGACCCATCCGACTAGGCGTGCTGACGCCCTCGTCAAACACTGCCCTCGAACCGCTGACGAGTGCCCTTGCCGCTGCCGTGCCGGGGTGCAGCGCTCACTTCTCGCGCTTTCGCGTCACCGAGATTTCGCTATCGCAGCAGGCACTCGGGCAGTTCGACGACAGCAAGATCCTTGCCGCGGCCGAGCTGCTGGCCGATGCCAAGGTCGATGTCATCGCATGGAGCGGCACGTCCGCGGGCTGGCTCGGCTTCGATGCCGACCGGCGCCTGGTGGAGCGCATCCGCGAACGCACCGGCATTGCGGCAACGACGGCGGTGCTTGCGCTCAACGAGCTGCTTGCGCGGCGCGGCGTGACCCGTCTCGCGCTGGTCACTCCGTACACCGCCGACGTGCAGCAGCGCATCATCGCGAACTACCGCGCCCTCGGCATCGACGTCGTGGCCGAACGGCACCTCGGGATCTGCATCAATCACGACTTTGCGCTCGTCGAGCCCGAACAGTTGCGCGCACTGATGCGCGAGGTGGCGGCCGCGCGACCGCAGGCGATCACGACGTTTTGCACCAATCTTCGCGCGGCGCAGCTGGCCGAGCAGGTCGAGACCGAACTCGGCATTGCGCTGCTCGATACCGTCAGCACCACTGTGTGGGGGCAGTTGTCCGCAGTGGGTGTCGATCCGGCCGCGGTGCGCGGCTGGGGCTC
>CP070653.1:3600062-3603060 GCA_020354665.1 Burkholderiales bacterium | reverse complement strand
CTCGAGCGCCTCGTAGAAGGATTCGAGCGCGCTGGCGAGCACCCCTTGCAACACGCAGGCTGGCGCGATGCGGCACGCGGAGGTCTTGCGGTCGAAGCATTCGACGAGCTTCTGGTCGCCTTCCGTCCCGCGCACGACCTTGCCGACGTTGATGCGCCGGGGCTCGCGGGCCAGCCGCATGCCGCCGCCCTTGCCGCGTGTGGTCTCGATGTAGCCCTCCTGCGCGAGGTAGTGCACGACCTTCATCAGGTGATTCTCCGAGATGCCGTAGGCGCGCGCGATCTCGCCGATCGTCGCCCGCTCGGCACCGTGCGCTCCGAGGAAGATCAGCACCCGCAGCGTGTAGTCGGAGAACGTGGTCAGGCGCATCGGGACGCATAAGATGTATTGTGGATATTGATTATGCCGCAATGCGGTGCTAGAGTGAACACGCATTGGCGATGCCGCTGCGTGCGCATTGCCGCGCGGTTGTTGCCCTCCCGTCGCGAGGCCCTGCCATGGATTTCAGCCGTCAGACCAATCGCAAGCTGTACGAAGAGCACGCCGCGACCATCGATTTGATGGCGCGTGTCGAACGAATGTTCCAAGGCCGCGCGGGCGCCTTCCCGCCACCGGCGGGCGACGCGAACTGGCCGGCGTTCGCCCGCGCGGTGCTCGGCGCGCTCGAGGTCGAAGTCGCGCGCCATTTCGAGTTCGAAGAGCGCGACCTCTTTCCGCGCCTTGAGGACGCTGGGGCGGCTGATCTGGTCGCGCTGTTACTCGAAGAGCACGAGGCGATCCGCGGCGTCGCGAAGCCGCTCGCCGAGCGGCTGCGCGCCTCGCTCGCCGGAGCCTCGCAGCCCGCAGACTGGCAAGCCATGAAGACGCTCGGGCTCGAGCTCGCCGACCGGCTCGCCGCACACGCGCAAATGGAGGACGGCGCGCTGCTGCCGGCCCTCGAGGACGTGCTCGACGAGCAAACGGATCAGGAGCTTCTGCTCGCCTACGCGGCGCAGTAGTGACCGGCGGCGCACCGGAGCCACTCGGCCGTACAGGGCGCAAACGTTCGACCCGCCTGCCTTTCGCGGCAGTTGATCCGGCGCTTCGTGGGGGTGTCGACTTCATTTGCGATACTGTCGGCGCGCTGGCTGCGCCATGCGTTGTCCAGTCACTCAAGGAGGTATTCAGATGACCAAGATTTCTGCCTCGCGCGCCGGCATCATCGGTGCGACGGTCGCGGCGTTGGCCGGCTGTGCCGGCATGACCGAGGAACAGCGCGGCACGGCCACCGGTGCGGCGATCGGTGCAGCCACCGGCGCGGTGATCGGCTCGGCCACCGGCGGCAAGGCCGGCACCGGTGCGGTGATCGGCGGCGTGATCGGTGCGGTCGCCGGCAATGTGTGGTCGAAGAACATGGAAGAAAAGCGCCGCGAGATGGAGCAGGCGACGGCGGGCACCGGCGCCACGGTCACGCGCACCTCTGACAACCAGCTCAAGATCGAGGTGCCGAGCGACGTCTCGTTCGCGGTCGGCAGCGCGACGATCGAGCCGCGCCTGCGGCCGGTGCTCGACTCGTTCGCAAGCGGGCTGGGCAGCCAGCCCAGCATGCTGGTGCGTGTGGTCGGCCACACCGACAGCACCGGCTCGGACGCCATCAACGACCCGCTGTCGCTGCGCCGCGCCGAGAGTGTGCGCAACTACCTGGAGGACCGCGGCGTGAGCGCCGGCCGCATCGAGGTCGCCGGACGCGGCGCGCGCGAGCCGGTCGCGTCGAACGACACCGCCGAGGGGCGCGCGAAGAACCGCCGCGTCGAGATCTTCCTGCGCGAGCCGCAGGCTTAGTCCTGATCGGCGCGGGGCCGGTCGATAGAATCGCCGCCATGTCCGCCCGCCCCGTCCGCTCGCAGTACGAAGACTTCATGCGCCATGTGCTCGCGCATGGCGTGGTGAAGGCCGACCGCACCGGCACCGGCACGCGCAGCGTGTTCGGCCACCAGATGCGCTTCGACCTGAGCGAAGGCTTCCCGCTCGTGACGACCAAGCGCGTGCACTTCAAGAGCATCGCGCTGGAGTTGCTGTGGTTCCTGCGCGGCGACAGCAACGTGCGCTGGCTGCAGGAGCGCGGCGTCACGATCTGGGACGAGTGGGCGCGGCCCGACGGCGACCTCGGCCCGGTCTACGGCGTGCAGTGGCGCTCGTGGCCGACGCCCGACGGGCGCCACGTCGACCAGATCGCCGAAGTGGTGAAGGCGCTGAAGACCAACCCCGATTCGCGCCGCATCATCGTCAGCGCCTGGAACGTCGCCGACCTGCCGAAGATGGCGCTGCTGCCGTGCCACGCGTTCTTCCAGTTCTACGTCGCCGACGGCCGGCTCTCGTGCCAGCTCTACCAGCGCAGTGCCGACATCTTCCTCGGCGTGCCGTTCAACATCGCGAGCTATTCGCTGCTCACCCACATGCTCGCGCAGCAGTGCGACCTCGAGGCCGGTGACTTCATCTGGACCGGCGGCGACTGCCACATCTACGACAACCACATCGAGCAGGTGCGCACGCAGCTCGCGCGCACGCCGTTCCCGTATCCCACGCTGCGAATCAACCGCCGGCCGGCGTCGATCGACGGCTACGAGTACGACGACTTCACCGTGGACGGCTACCAGCACCATCCCGCGATCAGCGCGCCGGTGGCGGTTTGAGCCTGACCGGTCGCCAGCTCGGCCTGCTGGCCGCCCTGACGCTGATCTGGGGCGCGAACTGGCCGATCATGAAATTCACACTGCGCGAGGTCACGCCGCTGTGGTTTCGCGCGCTCACGATGGCCGGCGGTACGCTGGTGCTGAGCGCGTACTACCTGCGGAGCGGCGTGTCGATGCGCCAGCCCAGGATGTTGGGCAACGCGAGCCATGCGACCCGCGCAGCTTCCTCGCGCGGCAGGCGCATCGACACGCCGCTCCGCAGGTAGTACGCGCTCAGCACCAGCGTACCGCCGGCCATCGTGACCGCGCGAAACCACAGCGGCGTG
>CP070653.1:3596230-3599962 GCA_020354665.1 Burkholderiales bacterium | reverse complement strand
GCGCCGACGCTGCGGTCGTGCGTGACGACGGCGTCGACGATCGCAATGTCGCGCTGCACGCGGCCATGGAGACCGGTCGCGATCCGCACCTCGACGAGCTTGTTCGGCGCGAGCGCCTCGGCGGCGGTGATTCGGCCCGTTGCATACAGGCCGACAGCCAGCCCGGTGATCGTCGGTTCGCGCATCTCGGGAAACGCGTTGTTGGTTCCGGTGGACAGGCCGGCAATCGGCAGCGCCGCGCGGGCGGCAGCCTCGACGAGTTCGCGCACGACCGCGCGGTGCGTTCCGTCGCCGCCGAGCACGACGATGGTCGCCGCGCCGGCGCGTTGCAGCAGCCGCGTGGCCGCGAAGGTGTCATCCACCGTCGAGCTCGGCTCCATGTCGAGGAACTCGATCGCCGGCAGCGACGTGTCCGCGCGCCGCAGGTGACGCTCGAGCAATGCGCGGATGCCCCCCCGATCGGGCATCACCAGTGCCCGCGCAACGCCGGCGGCATGTGCAGCCTGCAAGACGCGCAGAACGATGTTCACGCGGTCGGTGATCTGCAGATTGCCGGCATTGGCGACGATACGGCGGATGTCGCGCGCCGAAACGGGATTGGCAATCAGGCCGATCGTCGGGCCGTCTGGCAGGCCGGCACTCCTCATGCAAGCCTTTGCACAACGAGCGCTCGCCCCAAGGGGCGAGTCACTTTCCGCGCCAGACGACCCACGCCGTTCAGAACCGTCGGTGCGCGGCCGCGCTTGCCTTGCAATGGCTGCATGCCTGTCTCCTGTGGCATTGGGCTCCTCGGCACGCTGCTGCACGGCTCCTCGGCGCCCGAAGAGCGTTTCAGTTGCAGGCGCTGGCACCTCTTTGCGATTGGCAATTACTGTACACGCCATCGGCAATGCAGCCAACACCGTGCGCCGCATACCCACACGCAAAAGGCCGCCGGCCGGCGACGCGACGGGTGCATCCAGGTTATCGTTGACCCGCATCACTGCCGGCAGCCGCAGCGCGCCCCTGCGCGACGGCGCCCGATCATGTCCGACATCCTCGTCCTTGCCGCCCATCCGCAGCTCGAGCATTCGCGCGTCAACCGCACGCTCCTCGACGCCGCGGCAGGCGTCGCGCGGGTCACGGTGCATGACCTTTATGCGATGTATCCCGACTACGTGATCGATGCCAGGCACGAGCAGGCAGCGCTGCAACGCGCGAGACTGCTGGTCTGGCTGCATCCGATTCACTGGTACGGCATGACGCCGTTGATGAAGCTGTGGCTCGACGAGGTTCTTGCTTTCGGCTGGGCGTACGGACCCGGCGGCACGGCGCTGCACGGCAAGGATGTCTGGCTCGTTGCATCGACCGGCGGCGCCAAGGACGCCTACCGCACCGACGGGCATAACCGCTATTTCTTCGATGCCTTCCTGCCACCGTACGACCAGACCGCCGCGCTGTGCGGGATGCGCTTCATACCCCCGATGGTGGTGCACGGCGCGCATCGCGTCGACGACGCCGGGCTCGCGGCGCACGCTACCGTGTTCGCCGAACGCCTGCGCGACTATCCCGCCTGGCCCGAGCTCGCCGAGCTCGTGCCATGCGAAATCCGCGAAGTTCCCCTGACCGACCGCCCTTCGGATGATGCTTGAGATGGAGCACGGCGGCTGGCTTCTGTCGAGCCTCGTTTATCTCGCCGCTGCGGTGATCGCGGTGCCGTTGGCGAAGGCGCTCGGCCTCGGTTCGGTGATTGGCTATCTCGCCGCAGGCATCGTGATCGGCCCGTGGGGACTTGCGCTGGTCAGTGATCCCCGGGCGATCCTCTCGTTCGCTGAATTCGGCGTCGTGCTGATGCTGTTTCTGGTCGGGCTCGAGCTCGAACCGCAGCGCCTCGTCCGCCTGCGCGTGCCGATCTTCGGCTGGGGATCGGTGCAGCTTTTCGGCAGCGCAGCGCTGCTCGCCGCCGCCGGCATCGCTTTCGGAGTGGCGTGGCCGGTATCGGTCGCGGCAGCGCTCGGACTGGCCCTGTCGTCGACCGCGATTGGGCTAGCGGTGCTCAACGAACGCAACGTCATGAACACCGGTGCCGGCCAGGGCGTGCTCAGCGTTGCGCTGCTGCAGGACGTCGCAGCAATCCCTATCCTGGCGCTGCTGCCGCTGCTGGGGACGACTGCCGCGACCGGCGGCGGTTGGCTTGGCGCAGCAAAGGCTGCCGCGGTGATCGCGGCGATCATCGTTGGCGGCCGCCTGCTGCTCCGCCCGACGCTGCGCTGGATCGCGCGCAGCGACGCGCCCGAGATCTTCACTGCGGCGTCGCTGCTGCTCGTTGTGGCCACCGCCGCACTGATGCACGCGGCGGGACTGTCGATGGCGCTCGGCGCATTTCTCGCCGGCGTTCTGCTCGCCGAAAGCGAGTACCGGCGCGAGCTCGAGACCGACCTCGAGCCCTTCAAGGGTCTGCTGCTCGGGCTTTTCTTCATCGCCGTGGGCATGAGCATCGATTTCGCGGTCGTGCTGCGACACCCCGGGGCGATCGCCGGTGTCGTGGTCGGGTTTGTCGCCGTCAAGGCGCTGGTGCTCGTCGCAATGACGCGACCGATGCGCATGGCGATGCTGGAGCGACCGCTGTTCACGATTCTGCTTGCGCAGGGCGGCGAATTCGGCTTCGTGGTGTTCCAGACCGCGGCGCAGGCTGGCGTGGTTGATGCGCCGCAATCGTCGCTGCTGGTGGCGGCGGTGGCGATCTCGATGTTGCTGACACCGCTCCTGCTGGTGGCCAACGATCGGTGGCTGGTACCGCGCCTCGAACGCCGAGCGACGTCCGCGCGCGCCCTGCCCGAGCTGAACGAGCTGCAAAGCGAGCCTGTCGTCATCGCAGGCTTCGGCCGCTATGGACAGATCGTCGGCAGGCTGCTGTTCGCCAACGGCGTTCGCGCGACCGTGCTCGAACACGATGCCGATCAGATCGAGGTGGTCCGGCGCTTTGGCTGGCGCGCGTTCTACGGCGACGCCACGCGCTTGGACCTGCTGCGCACCGCGGGCGCCGAGCGTGCGCGGGTGATCGTCGTCGCTGTCGACGACATGCAGCAGGGCCTCGAGATCGTCGACCTGGTGCGCGAGCACTTCCCGCGCCTGCAGATCGTCGCCCGGGCGCGCAACGTGAGCCATTGGTATGAACTTCGCGATCGCGGCGTGCAGCACATAGAGCGCGAAACGCTCGATTCCGCATTGATGAGCGCGCGCAGCGTGCTCGAACTGATGGGATTCCAACCGCACCAGGCCCGCACGCTGGCGATGCGCTTTCGCCGCCACACGATTGAGCAGCTGGAGCAGCAGCTGCCGCACCATCGCGACGAGACCCGGCTGATCGCGATCGCGAAAGCCGGCCGGCAGCAGCTCGAGACGCTGTTCGCGCAAGAGCGCGAAGCGGCCCGGCGACAGCGGGCCTCCGCCGGCTGGCAGCCGTCCGAGGAGCGAGCCGAACGGAGGCCCCCCATGACCGAAGGGCTGCCGCCGCCGGGGGTTGCGCAGAACAATTCGTTTGCAGCCGCGGCCGGCGCGGGCGCGGCCGAACCTGCCGACAAAGGAGAATGACGATGAACGAGACGACTCGCACACCGGTGGCGCCGCGCACGGTCGACGTCCAGCGCGCGATCGGCTGGTGGACCGATGCGTGGCAGCTGTTCATGAAGCAGCCGGCGGCCTGGATCGGGATGGGTGTGCTGTTGCTGGTGATCCTGCTCGTGCTGTCGT
>CP070653.1:3562506-3596130 GCA_020354665.1 Burkholderiales bacterium | reverse complement strand
ACGCTCCTGGCGACCAACGGGTGTGGCCTGGCCGAGTCGCAGCTCTTCGACGAAGTGGGCCTCATCGGCCGCGCGACACAGAGCCTGGCGGTACGCGCGCGCGGTTGAACACGGGGTTGGATCGGCGCTTACTCACCCGATCGCGGCCGTCACCGACCTGCGCCGCACCGGTACTGCTCTCCCTTGGCGGACACTCTCGGCGCACTCGCGACCCGTTGCGGCTGTTTGATCAAGAGTCTCCGGCGTCGGCGTCGGACCCGAAGCCGATCCGGGGGACGGACCGGTTCGGGGAAGCCGATGCGCTTCGACTACGGACGACAGCCTCGCCGAAGACGCGCAAAGCCACTAAGGGCATGCACACTCGTTGCCGGGAACCACATATTGAGCGGCATCACGGCCGATCGATAGGAAGGACTGCGACGGGGTTGGTTGGTAGGCCGTGGCGGATTCGAGCCGCCGGCCGACGGATTAAGAGTCGGCGAACCGAAGCAAGACAAGCTCTCTGTCGGCCCGCCCTCATCGGCCAATCGACGCGGACACCCGCCAAACGCCATGGCGCAACCTTTGCCAGGTCTACGCCGCTACATGCGCAACTGCCCGCCCATTTTGCGTAGGAAGGCTCCCCCGATCAGCAGCATGATGCCCAGGAGAACAGAACCGGCGGCTAACAGCCAAACGAGGACGCCTGGCTCGATGACAATCAATACGCCGAGGGCAATAAACAAGATCCCCGGGAGCGTAGTCAGGACGCTCGAGAACCGTGTTTGTGCCATCCCGGCGCACATCTTCGCCATCGGACACATGGCCATCGGACCTTCCAGCCGCCGGCTCTCGGCTGTCATCGATTCTGTGCCTTGCTGCGAGCTGTTTTCGATCATGGCTAAGCTCCTGTGAGCTTGGAACAAGGCAGTATTCGGACTCATCCCAAGTTCAATTGCTGGATCACCTTTTCTATGGGACAGAGATTGGCGAGCGTTACATAGGCGCCCATTAAGGGAAAGAATGCGGCGATGACAAAGACCCAGACCGCCAATATTCGGCCGAAAGTCCGAGTCGACCCTTCGGCCTTGGTGGAAGAAAAGAGAACGAAGTAACCGAGAATTACCCAGACCGTGGCGGGCAGCAGACTGAAGAAGAAGCACATGGCATGACCTCCGGTGTCAAGGGAATGCGAGGCGACTTCGCGTCACGCCGCGGCGAGAACGGAGTGGCCCGGCCGCCAAGACCTTCTGAGACTTTGCGTTTAGTCTCTCTCGGAAGCAGCGTACTGATCGATATCAAGGCCACCCGATAGAGAGCGACCGCCCGGCCACTTAAGAAACTCATTCCGCCGGAGAAACCTCAGATAGCCGCAAAGCGAGTGGATCTGCGTGGACGCGCGCACGCTGCTGGCGACCAACGGATGTGGCCTGGCCGAGTCGCAGCTCTTCGACGAAGCGGGCCTCATCGGCCGCGCGACACAGAGCCTGGCGGTACGCGCGCGCGGTTGAACACGGGGTTGGATCGGCGCTGACTCACCGGACCGCGGCCGCCACCTACCTACGCGGCGCCGTCATGGCTCTCGCTCAGCCCACACTCTCGACGGACTCCCGGCCCATTGCAAGCCAAGCCGCTGCGGCTGCGACTGCGGCTGCGAACAGCCGATCCCGCCACCGCTCCGGGCACTCTTGGATCCTAGCCGCCGCGGCGGGCGGCTCGGGCCCGGCCGATGACGAGCCCGGCGCCGAACCCGATGCCCACGAACAAGAGTACGGTCAGGTATCCGTAGATCGCGACCTCGCGCAGGAACTCTTTCGCGCGCTGCACCGCCATCTCGGTCAAGTCCTTCGAAATGCGCTCCGCATCGGCCGTGATCGCGAGGCGCTCCGCCGCGATGAGCTTGGCGAGTGCTTCACGCTCCCGCTGTACGGCAAGGTCGAACCGGTCGCGAGTCTCGGCGAAATCCTCGGCAAGCGCCTGGCGCTCCACCCTCAGCGTGCCGAGCGTCTCGCCCCATCGGCGGTCGAACAGTGCAATGGTCCCCAGCGTGTCCGTACGAACCTCGGCGGCCGCGGCTGCGATCTGGTCAGACCGCTCAGCCGCGATGTCGCTCAAGCGAGCAACCTGCGCGTCGAGTCCCCGTATGGAGCCTGCAAAACCGGATTCGGTCATGTAGAGATCACCACGCCAGCGCAGCTCGTCGGGCATCTGCTGTCCATAGGCATCGAGGCGATCCGACGCATCGGCGATCACTTCGGGCACCGAGCCGACCGTCTTCAGCGGCGCGCCGAGCTCTGCCGCAACAGGACGCCAGCGATCGGCGATCGGGGCACGCTGCATCCCGAGGCCGGTCATGGGTTCGGCGGACGTGAAGTCCCTGACCAGCTCGCCATATCGCCGGAAGGCGTCGTCCGTAAGAAGACGTGCAGCCAAGCTGTTCGCGCTGTTGACCAGCGCCGCCGACGTCTCGAGCGCAATCGCCTGCTGAGCTTTGAACGCGTTCGCGCCGCCGCCCGTCCGCAGGAAGGCATCCATCTGCAGCGCGAGCGACCACACATCCACCAGCGCGAGCTGCGGATCCAGCCGCAGCGCCGCGCGGCGCGCCTGCTCGGAGGCACCGATCTTCCAGCGCAGAGCGTTGATCCTGACGTTCTCGTCGTCCGATCCCGCCGCTATCGCGTCCGCAGTCCGCCGAACGGCAGCCGCGAAGTCGGCTGCGAACTGTCGCGTCTCGACGCGCATGCGCAGCTCCTGCGGGGGCAGCGGCTCGCCTTGCGAGGCGAAACGCTCGACTCCCGCCGTCGCAGCGTCTGCAGCCGTCTTGACCGACGTCGCGGCTGCGTCGACCTTGCCACCCGTTCCGATGTTCACGCAGCCGGCGACCGATGTCGCGAGCGCCGCGGCGAGCGCCGGCAGTTGAAGCCGCGACACCCATGCCCGCGCATGCTTCATGAATCGCCCTCCTGCCTGACCACCGGCGCAACGCCATCGGCCGGCACTGGCGCCCGCGACGCTTCGCGGCGGACAGATTCTTGCACCATCCGCAGGTGCATCCGGAGCGTGTACAACTCGCTCGCGAACCCGAGCGGCACCCAGACGCGGTCCAGCCGACGGTCGATCTCATCGAGGCGGGCGAGATGCGCACCCAGATCGCCCTCGCCGCGGCGCGCCGCGCGGTCGATGTCCTTGAGCTCGCCGTACCAGCGATAGACGTTGCGGCGCGCGCGCCATCGCCAAAGCGCGGGGAAGTAGTGGAAGATCGGGATCGCCAACGCGAGCAGCGGGATGATGAAGAACACGGTGCGCTCGATCCACACGGCGGCCCAGAAGGGCAGGTAGCGGCGGAGCGCGGGCCGCCCGCCCTTGTAATACCTGTCGGCGTCGGGCGAAAGCGGAAAGCTCAGGTCGAGCGGTGCCGGGAACGCTCCGGGCTCGTTCAGCAGTCCGCCCTTGCCGTGAACGTCGCGCGCGGCATCGAGCACGAGGTCGACGACGGCTGGATGGATGTCGGCGGCGGCAAGAAGCTGCGCCGTCGCTGTGAGGAGCCGGGTCTCCGTCGGAGGAATATTCGCTTCAAGGTCGAGGAGGGCCGGGGGCAGCGTCACGATGCGCAGGAACGGGAGTCGGCGGACGAGTGCTTCGGCGCGCGGCTGGCTGAGCAGGCGAATCCCCGGTGTCCGCACGAGCTGTACAACCGCCGGTGCCTCAGGTGCGTAGATGAAGAATGCGGCATCGATGCTGCCCTTGATGAGCGCGTCGGCCGCCGCGGTTCCGCCGATATCGACGAGCGCGGTCGGTGGCTTGTCGAGTCCGGCGAGTGCAGCGGTGCGCTGGGCGATGGCACGGGTGCCGCTGCCGGGCACCCCGATCGCAATGCGCTTGCCCACCAGCACGCTGGGGCCGACGTCGGTGCCTGCGTCGCGGACGAACAGCCAGAGGGGCTCGTAGAAGAGACTGCCCAGCGTGACGATGCCGGGCGCCGTCGTCTCGTCGCCGATCCCGCTCTGGCCCAGGGCAAGCTGCACGCCGCCTTCGCGCTTCTTCAGACGCTCGAGGTTCTCGACCGAGCCGCTCGATTGCACCAGCTTCAGCGTCACGCCATGCCTTGCGAGAATCTCCTTGTAGCGCAATGCAAAGGCGTGATAGGCGCCGTCGCTCGCGCCCGTGCTCATCACGACGACCTTCGGCGGCGGCGGCAGCAGCTGGTGGCCGACGATCCAGATGCCGATGGCCAAGAGCACAACGAGGCCAAGCAGCATGGCGGCGAGACGCGCCGGGGAGATCTCGGTGAGCCGCACGATGAGCGAGAAGAGAACGGAGCAATATGCGGGCTTCGCGTCAGCGGAATGGCCCGTGTTCCGACCGCCGAGTTGCGCCCTCCGAAGTCCGCTGACAATGCTACTGCAGCTCGCCACCGATGGCGTCGACGAGCTCCGTGATCAGGCGGCGGAGCTCTCCGGCCATCAAGGCAAGATCGAGATCGAAGTGGTTCGCATAGACCACGCGACACGGAGCCTGGCGGTACGTGCGCGCGGATGAACAAGCAGCTGGATCGGCGCTGACTCACCAGACCACGGCCGCCGTTAAACCGAGCTGGGAAACATCGTTTGTCTTCAGCCCATCCCACGAGCGCTGCGGCGTCGTTCAGCCCACGGGTACGGCGCTGGGCGCTGCCCGTCACGACCTTTGTCCAGGCTGCCTCCTCGGCCGCCGTGATCGGCCCGACGGTCGCGGCGCCGCCGCTGCTCGAACGACTGCAACTCGGGCCGGGTGCCGTGGGCGTGTTCGTCGCTGTGGTTTACCTCGGGGCGATGATCGCCACACAGATTGGCGCGTTCGTGGTGCGGCGTCACGGACCGATCCGCGCCAGCCAGGTGGCCCTGCTTTGCAGCGCTGCAGGCCTGATGCTGATGGCCGTGCCATCGCTGCCGCTCGTGACGCTGGGCGCATTGTTCATCGGCCTCGGCTACGGGCCGATCACGCCGGCGAGCAGCCAGATGCTGGCGCGCACGGCTGACCCGCGCCACTACGCGCTGGTCTTCTCGATCAAGCAGACCGGCGTACCGCTCGGCGGCGTGATTGCCGGCCTGATGGTGCCTCCGCTGGTGGCGCTGGGCGGCGCGGTGGGAGCTCTGTGGGGCGTCGCCGCGCTGTGCGCCGCCGCAGCGTCGAGCGCTGCCCCGCTCGCTCGCGAGCTCGATCGCGAACGCGATCGCTCGGCACGCTGGCCGGCGCCAGCGCAGGTGCTGGCGCCCACGCGGGTCGTGACCGCGCACGGTGTGCTGCGTGCCATCGCGTTGTGCAGCCTCGTGTTCTCGATGGTGCAGGTGAGCCTGACGTCTTACATGGTCAGTTATCTGACCGGTGACTTGGCCTGGACGCTTGTGGCGGCCGGTGCCGCGCTTGCCGCGTCACAGGTGGCGGGAGTGGTCAGCCGGATCGCCTGGGGTTTCGTGGCCGACCGGTGGCTCGGCGCGCAACGCATGCTGCTCTGGCTGGCGCTGGGGATGACCGCGTGCGGTCTGCTGGTGCCCTGGGTTCGTCCCGATACACCGTCGCTGACGGTGGTGGCGCTGATGTGCGCCTACGGCGCCACGGCGGTCGGTTGGAACGGCGTGTACCTGGCCACCGTAGCGCGGGTGGCGCCGACCGGACAGGCCGGCACGGCGACCGCGGGCACGCTGTTCTTCACGTTCCTGGGCGTGGTCATCGGGCCGCCGCTGTTCGGCGCTGCAGGCACCGCCATGGGCGCCATTGGATCTGCCTACGCGCTGTTGGCCGTTCCGCTGGCGGCCAGCATATGGCTGCTGGCGCGGGCGCGCTGGTCGTGAGCGCGGTGGACCCTAGCGGCCAGCGGATCGACCTACCGACCATACGCTGCTTTGCCGGTGACGCGGCCGTCCGTTCGCCGAAGACTGCGCATGCGGGCTGTTTGGCTCCGCCGTCTCGGCCTGCGGCGGCGCCAAAGCAAACACTCGCAGCGCTTCGCCCCGTCCGATCGTCTGCGGGATATCCCAGGGTGCGCCGCTAGACAGGCCGTATCCGTCTGGACCCGACCCACAGCTGACGGTCATCCTGCTGTACGCGCCGCCGCAAATGAGCCCCTCGAGGCTTGCGCGTTCACGTACGTCAGTGGGCATCGAGGTGTTGGACCCGATGGTGCGTCCAGTCGTTTCGATGTGCCTATGATGCCGCGGCGGCACTGCCCGCCCGTCGAAATACCGACGTCAGGGCGCGTGCACCAGTACGTAGCCGCGATTCTCGACCGTATCGAAGGTGCGCATGCCAGCGATGAGCGTGGCTGTGGGCATCCAGACCCAGCCCGCAGCCGCCGGATTGACGTCGAGCACAAGGAAGGAATCCGACGCAGTGTCATAGGCGCCAAGCGGTGAGATGTGGCCGCCACCCTTCTGGCCCACGGCCTCGCGCCGGTAGTTGACGATAACGTAGTCGCCGGTGCGAGCGAGGTTGTCCACCAGGTCGGTGCGGATTGCCTGCTCGGAAATCGCATCGTCGGCGATAACCAGCCGGGTGTCTAAGCCGTTGCCGCGCAGCATCTCGTCGAACTGGCGCAGTTGGTAGCCGAAATCCCTTGTCGCCTTGCTGCCGATCATCATCGGCTCGCCGAGTACCTGTGCGCGCGTCTTGCGCCCTCGCTCGATGACGCTGTCCTGCGTGTGGCGCGGCACGATGGGGTCGGCACCGGGTGGCAGGAACTGCAGGTCTTCCTTTCGCAGGCGCGAGTGGTCGCGGGGCAGCTCGGCGCTGAGGTTACGCACTGCGTTGAGCACGATCGCGGCTGACGTGGGACCGCAGAAGGCGCCGTTGTACTGGGCCTCGAACTGGTTTGCCAGCGGTGCGAAATCGGCCTTCGCGCTCGCGCGGCCGAGGCGCGCCACACCTTCCTCCGATGCAAACGGCACGAGCGCTGGCGCAGCCCTCAGCGCCGCGCCTGCCGTCGTTCGCGTCTCGGCGTCGTACGTAGCGCAGGCGGGCAACAGCGCGGCCGTGACGAGCAGCGCGGCGGAAGCGAACTTCTTGATGGATCCGATCGGGTGCATGCAGGAATCCGGTCAGTTGGCGCGAGACGCCTCGCAGTATGCTCGTCACGAAGCGGGCCTGTTTCCTGCATTGACCACCGCCCGCGCCACGGGGCCGACATCAGCGGCCGGCCCTCAGCAGGCAGTCACCGGCCGGTGGCCACAGTCAGCTCCTGGCCGGGACTGTGAGTTCGCGGCCGCGCCCGACAGCGGCCATTCAGTCTGGCCGCAGCTGAGCGGCTGGTTTGTCGGTCGGCGAGTTCAACAACTCGACCCAAACCCGACTGCCGGGTTGCTCCAAAGCAGCCGGACGGCGAGCCATCGCTTTTCTTGTTTCGCTTCTACGAAGCGGCCGTTCGTGATCTCACACACCCGGCCAAAAGCGGTCCTTCTCGGCGCGCTCGAAATTCTTGCCCCGGCGTACCTGCAAATGGCAGGTTTCAGGCGACAAGTCTGAGGCTGTCTCCGGCTCGACCCGGCTAGGAGCCGTCGTTCCCGACGTGCCCGAAAGTCCTGTCACGGGGCACCTTGGAATGGCAGGTTTCCGGCGACAACTCTGAAGCCCACTTCGGCTCGACACGGCCAATTCCAGTCGTCTACCCTGACAAAGGGGTCCTGCCGAGAGTCGTCATTTTGGTCAGCGCCTGCGCTGCTGCGAAGCAGCTTGCCTGGATACCTGTCAACGTTGAGATCCTTGCGAGGTCCTCGCATATCGAAAGGTATCCACCTTGGCGCAGTGCAGAATTGCGCAGACCGACGAATTGCTCCGGGACCGGCGCGGAGCCAATCGCGTCGTAGGGTCTGCAGCAAGCGTGTGGTCTGCCGGTGCTGAAAGAACAATCGAGGCGCGGGCGCTGATGCGCGACATCGGGCTGCTGCATCTCCAGAACGTTTCGCCCTGCGGTTGACGGATCGATGAGCTGGATTACCGTCGTCTGGTCGATGATTGCCGCCGTGTGTCTGTCGTTTGCGGCTGTGCACCTGCTGGTCTGGCTGCGTTCGCGCGATACACAGGCGAATCTGCTATTTGCCATCAGCGCCGGCGCGGCGGGCGCGTTGACCGTGTTGGAGCTGGTCGCTATGCGCGCGGCGACTCCTGCGGCATATGGCGAGGCGCTGCGCTGGATGCACGTAGCGGTGGCGATCGTCGTGATCGCCATCGTCTGGTTCCTACGCGCGTATCTTCAGGCGGGTCGCATCTGGCTCGCATGGACGATCACCGGGTTGCGTGCGCTGGTGCTGGTGCCCAACTTCTTCGCGTACCCCAACGCGACCTTCGGTGAGATCAGTGCGGTCACCTCCTTCACCCTGTGGGGCGAGTCTGTTTCGGTTCCCGTCGGTGAGCCGAATCCCTGGCGGATTCTCATTGAAGCAATCAATGTGCTGCTGGTGGTCTACGTGGTGGACGCCGTGGTCAAGGCCTGGAGACAGGGTGATCGGCGCCGAGGCCTGACCATCGGCTGCGCGATCGTCGCTGCGGCCATCCTGGCCGCGACCTTTTCCCAATTGATGGTCCTCGGGCTGCTGCCCGGGCCGTTCACCGGCCTCGTCTTCATGCTCATCGTGATCGCGATGGGATGGGAACTGAGCCTGAACGTGATCCAGGCAGGCGAGCTCGCCCACAGCCTCCGCGAAAGCCAGCAGCGCATGGAAATGGTCACCCGCGCAGTCGATCTGGGCCTGTGGGAGTGGGACATCGTCCGCGACAAAGTGTGGGCGAACGAACGCGCGCGAGCGTGGGTCGGCTTCGGCGAGTCCGCGAGCGTGACTTTCGATGCCTCCCTTGAGCGGATCCACTTGGAGGACCGAGAGGCAACCCGCGAGGCTGTGCTGCGGGTGCTCGGAGCCGGTGATGATCTTCGGGTGGAGTTCCGGATTGCTGTACCGGACGGCGAGACGCGGTGGAATGCTGCGCAAGGCAAGGTGGAGCGGGGCGCGAATGGCAAGCCGGTCCGCTTGCGCGGCGTGTCGATGGACGTCACCGCGCGCCGGCGAGACGAAGCCGAACTACTGCGGCAGCGCGAGGATCTGGCGCGGCTTCAACGCGCCTCCGCGATGGGACAGCTGTCCAACGCGTTGGCGCACGAGCTCAACCAGCCGCTCGGCGCGATCCTGCGTAACGCCGAGGCCGCAGAGCTGTTCCTGAGGAAGGAGCCGCCGGACCTCGAGGAACTCCGCGCCATCGTCGCAGACATCCGACGTGACGATCAGCGCGCGGCTGCGGTGATCGACCGCATGCGGGCGCTGCTCCGGCGCGGCAGCCTGCGGTTCGAGACCATTGCGCTGCGCGAACTCGCCGCGCACGTGGCCGCGCTGATGCGGGCAGAGATTCAGGCACGCCAAGTTATTCTGGACGTCAACGTCCCGGATGAGCTCCCGTGCATCCGCGGCGATCGCATCCACCTGCAGCAAGTCCTGCTGAATCTGCTGCTCAACAGTCTTGAAGCGGTGCAGGGGTTATCCGAGCAACGGCGAAGACTGAGCGTCGAAGCGTCCGAACGCGGCGATGGGCATATAGAAGTTGCGGTTCGCGACCGGGGCCCGGGGTTCCCGGTGGAGCAGATATCCAGCGTCTTTGATCCATTCGTGACGACAAAGAGCGGTGGCACCGGCCTTGGTCTCGCGATTTCGAAGACCATTATCGAAGCGCACGGCGGCCGCATTTGGGCGGAAAACGATCCGCAGGGCGGCGCGACGGTTCGCTTCACGCTGCAGGCAGCGCGCGCGGGAGACGCAGCGTGAGCCCGCCGAGCCGCTCTGGAGACACAAGAGCCGACATCTGGGACGGAGGCACTCCGAATGGCGACGTGCCGCCCACCGTATTCGTGGTTGACGACGACGCGCCGTTCCTGGCGGGCCTCGAGCGCATGCTGCGCGCCTCGGGCTACGTGGTGAGGTGCTTCATGTCCGCGGCGGACTTCCTGGCAGGTCGCTCGGCGGCATCGCCTGGGTGCGTCGTGGCGGACCTGCAGATGCCCGGCATGGACGGCATGTCTCTGCAGCAGGCGCTGGCGCAATCGGATGATCCTCTGCCCATCGTCTTTCTGACCGGCCACGGCGACATACCCACCGGCGTCGCGGCGATGCGGCACGGCGCGGAGGACTTCCTCACGAAGACGGCGCCGCGTGATCAACTGCTCGCCGCGATCGAGCGTGCGCTGGCACGCGATGCGTGCGAGCGGCGCAATCGTGCTCGCCAGCGTGAGTTGCGGGCGCGCTTCACAGCACTGACCCCGCGCGAACGCGAGGTGCTGTCACATGTGCTGCGCGGTCGATTGAACAAACAGATCGCGGCCGACCTCGGCATCGACGAGCGCTCGGTCAAGCGTCATCGCACGAGCCTGATGGCCAAGCTCGGCGTCGCGTCGGTCGCGGCGCTCGCGCAACTCGCCGTCGAGGCGGGAATCGTCGCTCGCGACCGTCCAGCTGGAGAAGCCTGACTTCCGCGCTGGCGCAGAGCGGCCACAGGCGGTTTGTCTTGACCCGTCCCGAAAGGGACGTAGCCTCGCGCCGTCGCGTTCGGTACGCTCCCCATCGAATAGCGATGAGCGCAATGACGACGGAGCCCTGCGTTGCTCTCGTGGACGATGACGAGAGTCTGTGTCGATCGATGGCGAGGATGCTTCGTGCGTCTGGTATCCGGTCAGTGTCATATCAGTCCGCCGAATGCCTTCTCGCCGACTCACAACATTGCAGTTTCGATTGCCTGATTCTGGACATCCAGCTCGGTGGGATGTCCGGCGTCGAACTGGCGGAGCGGCTTGCGGCCCGCGGCTCGACGACACCGGTCATCTTCATCACCGCCCACGATGAACCGGACTTGCGTGAGCGGGCGCTCCGCGCCGGCTGCGTGGCCTATCTGCGCAAGAGCGATCCGGGCGAGGTGGTCCTCGACGCACTACACCGGGCGTTCCCTCAACCTGCTTAGCGAGACACGAACTCATGAAACTTGGAACGAATAGCTGGAAGACGCGGTCCTTTGCCGCAGCGTTGGCCGGATTCGTGGTCGGTATTGGCACGCCGGCTCTGGCCGCCGATTACGACCTCGTCATCAACGGCGGCCGGGTGATGGACCCGGAGACGATGTTCGACGATGTCGCCAACATCGGCGTCAAGGACGGCCGGATCGCGGTCATCACGAAGAATGCGATCAGCGGCAAGGAGCAGATCGACGCTAGAGGCCTGGTGGTCGCACCTGGTTTCATCGACACCCATCTGCACTGGACACGGCCGATCGGCTACAAGCTCGCGCTGCGAGATGGTGTGACCACCGCCATGGACGTGGAGGCCGGAGTGTACGGGCCGCGCGTGGACGACTGGTACAAGATGCACGCCGGCAGGAGCCAGGTGAACTACGGCACCGCTTCAGGGCATGAGTTCGCGCGTACAAAGGTCGCGGCGAACATAGCGGATTCGGACTTGCTGGATGCACCGTTCTCGGTCGTCAAGGGTCGCGGTTCGGGAACCGCCTGGTCCGACGAGGTGATGAACCTCGAGCAGGGCAACCGCATGCTGTCTTTGATCGACGAAGGGCTGCGGCAGGGTGCCATCGCCGTTGCATCGACTGTCGGCTACATGCCCGGCGCGACCGCGCGCGAGATGTTCGAGGTGCAGCGCGTGGGCGCCAACTACGGGCGACCGACTTCGGTGCACCTGCGCTATACGCCGGGTACGGTCACGACGGAGGCGAACGGCGCGCAGGAGATCCTGGCCAATGCCGCCGCGCTCGGCGCGCCGGCGTTGATCAACCACTTCAACAACCCGGGCTGGGAACTCGTCCAGGAGCTGCTCGCGCGCATGCGCACGCGGGGCCACAACGTGTGGGGCGAGATCTATCCCTACGCCGCTGGGCAGACGACCATCAACGCGTCGTTCGCCCGGCCTGAGAACTGGGTGGACAAACTCGGCAACAAGTACGAGGAGACCATGCAGGATCCGGTGACGCAGGAGTTCTACACGCTGGAGAAGTACAAGAAGGTGCTGGCCGAGGCGCCCACGACCCAGATCGTGCTCTACAAGATGCCCCCCGACTCGATCGCCGACTGGTGTCGCCTGCCGGGGGTGACCTACGCCAGCGACGGCATGTTCGTCCCCGGCGGCTGGGACGACCCGCCGGGCTGGGACACGCCGTACGACAAGGTACCCAACACGCACCCGCGCCTGACGGGCACGCACGGAACCTGCCTGCGCATCGCACGCGACAAGGGCATCCCGCTCATGCAGATCATCGCGGCCTCCAGCTACAACGCGGCGAAATATCTCGGCGCCACCGGCCTGAAGGCCATGCAGGAGCGCGGTCGGCTGCAGCAGGGCATGGTCGCCGACATCACGATC
The DNA here is from genome assembly GCA_020354665.1 of Burkholderiales bacterium. Classification (GTDB taxonomy): domain Bacteria; phylum Pseudomonadota; class Gammaproteobacteria; order Burkholderiales; family Burkholderiaceae_C. The sequence continues at coordinate 3,583,777 of CP070653.1, read as the reverse complement.
CTCGACCCGAAAACGGTGCGCGACAACTCGACGTATGCACAGGGCACTCTGCCGACGACGGGGATCCCTTACGTCCTCGTCAACGGGACGATCGTCGTCAAGGACTCCGTGGTGCTGAAGGACGTCAATCCCGGCCAGCCGATCCGCTTCCCGGTGGAAGCCAAAGGGCGTTTCGAGCCGCTGTCGCGCGAGGGCTGGGCGAACAGGAATCTGGTTGCGCCGACAGGATTTTTCGGGCTCGAACGCGACGCGCACATCCACTGACGCGATGACCTGCTGAAGCCAAGGAGTAAAACTGCATGAGATCGGCACTCAAGATCATCCACGGACTCGCCTTCGCAACCGCTCTGGTCACGTCGGCCTCGCCGGCCATAGGCGCCGACTACGACCTCGTCATCAAGGGCGGGCGGGTGATGGATCCGGAAACCAACTACGACGCAATCGCGAACGTCGGCATCAAGGGCGGCAAGATCGCTGTCATCACCAAGGACAAGATCAAGGGCAAACAAACTATTAATGCCAAGGGTCTGGTCGTTGCGCCGGGCTTCATCGATACCCACTTTCACTCGGTGGATCCGTTTGCTACCAAACTTGTGGTGGCCGATGGCGTGACGACCGGCATGGATCTCGAGGCGGGAGCAACACGGATCGCCGAGTGGTACGCCAGCAAGGAAAAGGCGGGCTGGCAGGTGAACTACGGCACCACGGTGGGAATGAACCTGGTGCGGATGCTGGTCCACGACCCGGAAGTGCAAATCAATGAGCCGATCGACGCTTCGAACGGAGGGCGATATATCAATGAGAGCGCCAAGGACGGCCTGCAGGGCTGGTCCTTGACGCGCAGTTCCCTTCCGCAGATGAATCAGATCATGCAGTTGCTCGATGAAGGGCTGCGTGAAGGCGCCATCGGCATTGGTGTCCCGGCTGCCTATGCGGCGCGCGGAATAACGAGCTACGAACAGTTCGAAGCGCAACGTACCGCGGCTCGTTACGGTCGCCTGGCATCGGTGCATACGCGTTATCACCTGAATACGCAGACACCCAACGTAGCCCCGATCTCACTCGACGAAGTACTGGTCAATGCGATGTTGCTGAAGGCGCCGCTATTGTTGGCGCACGACAACGACTACGGCTGGTGGGAGAACGAAGAGAAACTGCAGATGGCCCGCAAGCAGGGCTTTAACGTGTGGGGTGAGTACTATCCATTTGCGGCCGGTTCCACCCTTGTCAGTGCTGACTTCCTGCGGCCTGACTTGTGGGAAAAAACCCTCGGGAATAAGTACGAGGAAACGATCTATGACCCGGGTGCTGACAAGTTCCTGTCAAAGGACGAGTACCTGGAGATGGTGAAGGAGACGCCGGGCTACTTCATCGTCGTGCACTTTCCGCCGCGCAAGAAATGGATGAAATACTGGCTCTCCATTCCCGAAATGGTGGTCGCGTCGGATGCGATGCAGGGCGTGGATAAAGACGGAAACCTGCTGCCCTGGGACGCGGATGTACGTCAATATGCCGGCCATCCGCGCACGGCAGCGTCTTACTCCACCACGCTGAAACTGGCGCGTGAGAACGGCGTGCCACTGATGTTTACGCTATCCCAATTGAGCTACTGGACAGCCAAGCATCTGGGTGACACCGGTCTTGAAGCCATGAAACAACGCGGACGTGTGCAGGTCGGCAAGATCGCCGATCTGACGTTGTTTGATGCCGCCAAGGTCGCACCGCGTGCAACATACAAGCAGGGCGAAAATGGATTGCCGCCTGTCGGTATTCCCTACGTGATCGTCAACGGCACCATCGTCGTGGATAAGGGCAAAGTTCTGCCCGTGAAGCCTGGCCAACCCATTCGGTTCCCCGTCGAAGCGAAAGGTCGTTTCGAACCGCTGGATAAGAACAAGTGGTTGGGTGAACACACCATCAATGTGCCTGATATGCACGTCGATGACACCGGCGCTGGAAAATTGATAAGCAAATAGGTTCTGGCATCGAGGCAATCACCACGCGCGACGTGCTGGTTTGCAAGTCGCCCGACATGAGCAGAAGCACGCATGAATAGCGACAAAGAAGCTTGAGAACGTGAGACGGAACAAGCGAAGTCGATCACTACGCGGATCCCGCGCGCGACTTCTGCGGCGTGTATTTCGGGCTGGCGCCGAATCCGGACGAGATCGAGGCGTGCGAGCCTTCGCGTCGTGAATGACCGCTTTGGTTTCTGTGGAACTTCGGCTGAGGGTCGGTTGCGCCACTTGAAGACTCGAGCAAGCTGACGCCGGAACCGCATCTCGGATCGGCCGCCACTGCCGTTCGTAGAACGTCGGCTTCGCGGATTGCGGCACGGCGTACATGACGGCGAGCGATTTCCGCTGTACCTCGATGACCGGTCGTAGCCAGCGTCAGCTCAAGAGCACACGAACGGCAGCAGTTGGCCGGGACTGTGAGTTCACGGCTTCGCCCGACAGCGGCCATTCAGTCTGGCTGCAGCTGAGCGGCTGGTTTGTCGGTCGGCGAGTTCAACAACCCGACCCAATGCAGCCGCACCATCCGCGGTGCGACCGGTCAAAACGGACACTCAGCGGAGTCGAGACGCTGATGCACAGGCACATGGAGCCGATGCTGTAGCCGCTGCTCCAGCACCTGCAGGTGCTGCGACGCCTCTAATGACCGCAGGCATTCACATCGACCCTGAGGCCGCGCGCCTCGTCGCACGAACCTGTGGATGCGGTCCGCCAACGCCGCCTGCACGGGTGAATGACCTCGCGCGTGCATTCCCGGCGGGACGCACGACTCAGAGCCGTCCGGCGCGCGGAAGGTCCAGACGTTGCGCGTGACCAGCTCGGTGTAGACCGATGCAGGCGTGGTGCGACGACCATCAAATACTGATCGGCGTATGCGGTGGCCGCTCTGGCCCGTCGTGGCAGTGAGTGTCGAGCGGTCGTCGGGTGGCAATCCAGCCTGCAGTTTGCAGGCCTGCTGAGCGAGTGGCCTACGCGGCGCAAGGGCGAGATGTGGCGCGGCACCAGCGTTTGCTTCACTGGCTCGGCTGCGCGCCGACGAATTGATCCACGCCCGCAATCACCACCGGTTGCGCAATTCGCGCAGCTTCGTGAAGACCGTGCGCGGGTCGGGCTTGTCCGGCAGGTCGGGAAACTGCTCGCGCAGATGCGCGATGACGCTCGGGCTGGTCAGGCGCAGGAAGGTATTGAATTGGCGTTCCTCGCCGATCGTCGTGACGTCTGCGGTCGCCGCATCGTGCCCTGACTCGCGCTGCAGCCGTTCGCGCGCGGCCGCATTGTCCGGCTCGCGCGCCAGCGTGAATCGCAGGTTGTTCTCGATGTAGTCGTGGCCAGGATAGATCACGGTGTCGTCGGGCAGCGTCGCGAGTTGTTCGGCGAACGTGGTGTAGAGATCTGCGACATTGCCGCCGTTGTGGCAGTTGCCGGCGCCGGCGTTGAACAGTGTGTCGCCGCTGAACAGTGCTGGCCGATCGCCGTGCGCGCGCAGGCAGACGTGGCACATCGTGTGGCCCGGCGTGTCCAGGCACTCCAGCTCGACGGTCTTGCCGACCTTCACGACGTCGCCCGCCTTGACGCCGCGGCTGACGCCTGCGATCTTAGAGCCCGCACGGTGGTGGGCGATGATCTTCGCGCCGGTGGCGCCGACCACCGCGTCGTTGCCGCCGGTGTGGTCGCGGTGCTCGTGCGTGTTCAGGATCTGCGTGATCTGCCAGCCGCGCACGCGCGCGGCGTTCAGGCACTTTTGCGCGTCGAGCGGATCGATCGCGAGCGCCTCGCCGGTCTCGCCGCAGGCGATCAGGTAGTTGTAGTTGCGGTAAGCGTTGTCGGTCCAGATGCGCTCGATGATCATCCCGTCGATCTCCTTGCAGCCGCCGCGCCGCGGTGTCGAGAACGCCCGGCCGAACGTCAAAGGTGCCAGCCGCGCGCAAAAGCGAAAGACCGGCCGTGTCGAGCCCCCACGCGTGAAATGGACGGCCTCTTGGGGCGGGCTCTTCTCTGGCTACGTAGGGAACGCTGGCTGAACACGCGCGAACGTCCGCTTCACTCAGATCGCGATCGCTCGAGCCATCACCTTGGCTGTGAGACACCGACCCGTTCCCGACATCGGCGATTTTCTGATCGAGTGACCGGTTCAACTCAGTCACCGGTCCTTCGCTGAATTCGACGCGAGTATCAGGGCTCCGCAATAGCGGTCGTTCCCGCGGGCGGTTGTGACCGCGACGACGGACCGGCAGCTCTCGTACGACGTGGCTGCGAGCTCACGACCCGCTTCAGACATTCGATGCTTTGATTTGGCCGTCGCAAAGCAGCCGCGGAACCAGCGCCGCCAGCCGCTGCATGAACGCCAGCGGCGACATGACCAGATGCGTGGTGCCGTCGCGCCGCAGCGTCTTGAGTTTCAACTCGACCTGCCCGGCGGCATTGCACTGCACCCGCTCGGCGGAAAGCGCCGGCCGGGTGATGTAGCGGCACAGCTGTTCCAGCCGCTTGCGGTCGTGTGCTTCCACTCGCACGGCCGCGTGCAGGCTGAAACCATCGATGTCGGCGCACAGGGGCTGCGCCGGTGCAGACTCGCGCGGCTGGGCGCCCCTGAGGGTCAGCACCTTCTGCCCGGCGCGAGGCCCGAAGGCGATGCGGTAGGTAACGATCTGGCCCCGGTTCGGTAGACTGCGGCGGTGGTTCATGACGCGCTCGCTGCCTACGACGCGCTCACCGGGGGGTGCAGCCGATTTCTTCGGGTCGACGAACTGTGTCACCTGGCGGCCGAGCGCTACCCCGGATTGGTGCCGGGCGCAGACCAACTCGCGGCCGAGGCGCAGCTGGCGCTGCGCGACAAGAAGGGGCTGGAGAAGGCACAAGGCATTTTTCTCGCCGCGGTGCTGGCTGACACGTCGGCCGGCGCGCACCTGTGCCACGCGATGCTGCTGCCGCGCGCCGAGTCGCAGGTGTACCTGGCGCAGTTCCAGGCCAGGGGCGAGCTCGCGCTGCGCGGTGCTCGGCTCCAGCGCCAGGGCAAGGCGGTGGTACTCACGCTCTCCAACCCGCGCTTTCTCAACGCCGAGGACGAAGATACGCTCGATGGTTTCGAGATCGCGGTCGACGTGGCCCTGCTCGACCGCCAGTCCGAGCTGTGCGTGCTACGCGGCGATTGGGTCACGCATGCCAAGCACGCCGGCCGGCGCGTGTTCGGCGCGGGAATCAACCTCACGCACCTGTACCAAGGCAAGATCAGATACCTGTGGTACCTGATCCGTGACCTGGGCGCGGTCAACAAGCTCTATCGCGGCGTGGCGCTGCCCGGCGTCAGCCCGGAGCAAGACGGTATCGAAAAGCCCTGGGTGGCTGCGGTCGAGCGCTTTGCCATCGGCGGCCACTGCCAGCTGCTGCTGACGATGGACCACGTGATCGCCGCCGAGGACGCGTACATGACGCTGCCCGCGCGCAAGGAAGGCATCGTCCCGGGGGCGGCGAATCTGCGACTGCCGCGATTCGTCGGGCCGCGCATCGCGCGCCAGGCGATCCTGGGCGAGCGGCGCCTGGACTGCGCTTCGGCCGAGGGCCGCATGATTTGCGACCAGATCGTGCCTGCTACCGAGATGGATACCGAGATCGAGCGCAGCGTCGACCACCTCACCAATGCGGGCGTGGTGAGCGCGGCGAGCAACCGGCGCGCGTTTCGCGCCGGCGAAGAACCGCTGGACGCTTTTCGGCGCTATATGGCGGTGTACGCGCGCGAGCAAGCGCAATGCCACTTCAGCCCGGCGCTGATCGCCAACCTCGAGCGCCATTGGAACGCCGCGTAAAGTCATAGGAAGTTTAAACACCATCGCCCTTGACATCGGAGCGATCAAGACCGGGCCAAAAACTCCTGAAGTGAGCGCGTCGATCGCCGCACGGCCCTGCGTCGCCGGTTCCTGGACCGTTCCCTGGCCGCGCCCGCGGCCTCAGCATCAGGGTTCACCTTGGCGTCGACAGCGTCGTGCCGACGCGAGGCGCGGCTCAGCGCGTGATGCGGCACCAGCTCGCGCGCCGGTGTCTTGGGCGGTGGCTGTGGCTCCAGTCTCAGGTGCGCGGATCTTCTCGATCACCGGCCGCTCCAGGATGGCCGCGATGTTCTTCAGGTCGCCTGCAAGCCGCCTGTCGCCAGCGACAGGTGGTGGCCGGGACCGTGAGTCGGAAGCGTCGCCACGAAGCTGATCGTCGCTGCGCTGTGCAGCCGGCTGGCCGTCCGATGGGAGCCGCGAGCAACTTCCAATGGACGGCCGGTACTGCTGGCCGATCAGATCTCAGTCTGCTCGGAGATCTCCAGGGCGTCGTCCACCTCAATGCCGAGGTACCGCACGGTCGATTCCAGCTTGGAGTGGCCGAGCAGCCGTTGCACTGCGCGCAGGTTCTTGGTCCGGCGATAGATCAACGTCGCCTTGGTTCTGCGCATCGAGTGCGTGCCGTACTCGGCCGGGTCGAGTCCAAGTTCTTCGACCCATCCTCCAAGGATCCGCGCGTACTGCCGCGTCCCCAGATGGGGCGAGTCATGGATTCGGCTGGGGAACATGAAGTCCTCCGGCCTAAGCCCAGCATGCTTGATCCGCTTCAGCACGGCATCCCGAGTTACTGGTGTGATCTCGAACTGCACGGGCCGCTGCGTCTTGTGTTGCATCACAAGCGCGCGGGATGCCACCTGATCGCCGTGGCAGATGTCCCGGACTCTGAGGCTGACGAGATCGCAACCGCGGAGCTTGCTGTCGATGCCGAGATTGAAGAGCGCGAGCTCTCGCACTCGGTTCTCCATTTGCAGCCGGACGCGCAGCGCCCAGATGTCCTTGAGCTTGAACGGCGCCTTCTGCCCGACGATCTTGCCCTTATTCCACGGCTCGCGATGAACGGCATTGCCTGCGGTAGCCATGATGGTCTCCCATCGAGTTGAGGGCCGAACAGGATGCGCTCTAGCGCCATTGAGCCGCTACGTGCCGTCGAGCGCCGGAGAAGGAACGGGCTCATGCTGACGGTCAGCTTCCGGGCACGGCCGCCGACTCATCGTCCCGGCCATATGCAGACGCAGACGTCGGCCTCCAGCGCCGAATGGAGTCGCGCGTGATGACTTCGGCCGCTGACTGGCGAAAATCCATGGTGGTCCGGTTCCGCACGGGCAAACGACGCGACCGCCTGAGGTTGACCGGGACGCACCCGACTGTTGCAGCAGGAACTGATCAATGCTGCGCCGGCGTCTCGCGCTTGACGAGCGCACTGCTTCAGACGGAGTTTCTCCACCCGAACCGGCGAAGCAACGTCGATCGGCGTATCTTCGGCACTGGGTGGACGCGTCGCGCGTGACGGGTCCTGCATTCAGACCGAAGATTGTAGAGATGAATGCTTTCCTGTTTGGCGTTCTCCTGTCTACCCTTCACCTCGCAGCGATGGCTATCGAAGAACCCAGTTATGAAGTGGTGCAGCAGCTCGATGGCGCCGAGGTGCGCCTGTACGCGCCGTACGTCGTGGCGGAGGTATTGGTGGCCGGAACGGCGGATCAGGCCGGCAACGAAGCATTCCGCATCCTGGCCGGCTACATCTTTGGCAAGAACAAAGGCGCCCGGAAACTCGAGATGACGGCGCCCGTGACCCAGGCGGCGGCGCCGGTGAAGCTGGAGATGACTGCGCCGGTGACGCAGGCGCCGGCGCCGGGCGGGTACATCGTTCAATTCGTCCTGCCCAGGGGCGTCACGCTGGCCTCGGCGCCCGAACCGCTCGATCCGCGAGTGCGATTGCGCGAAGTACCGGGTGGCCGGGTCGCGGTGATTCGCTACTCGGGGTTCTGGTCGCAGGCGAACTACGACGAGCACCTTGGCAAGCTCGAGGCGGCCCTGCGCGCGGCGCGACTGTCCTGGACGGGCGAGCCGACTCTCTCACGCTACAACCCGCCGTTCACGCCTTGGTTCCTGCGCCGCAACGAAATCTGGCTCGCGCTCGAATGACCATCGGCCCGAGGACGCGCGTTCCTCAGATCGCTCCCGTTGCGTCGGCGACAGCCGGTCGCGCCGAAGAGCCCGCCAGCAGGCGCTCCGCGATGAGATTTTCGAGCGCGTCGGGAAGGACTGCTTGTGGCCGGTTGGCGAGATCGCGACCGCTCGCGCAAAGCGGAGATTGGCGCTGCGGGCGGTCGCCCCGACGGTCAACTGTCGGGCGTGAACGCGACCGGGAACAACCGGCCAGGAGCTGTCGCTGGCGACCGGCAGCTCTCGGGTTAGTTGAAGATCATCGCGGCCATCCTGGACCGGCCGTTGATCGAGAAGATCGTGACGCATCTGGGGCTGGACCTGCAGCCGCCGCCCGCGGGCGCTGGGACGCGAGCCTGGGCCGCACCTCGCTGCCTAAGCAGCGCCCGCCACCCGCCGTCGGGCACACGCCGCCACTGGCCGCACTACGGGCGGGGCGGCGCGCTGCGCCGTGTCGGCACGACGCTGTCGACCCCAGGGTGAAACCTGCTGCTAAGGCCGCGGGCGCGGCCTGTGAACGGTCCAGGAACCGGCGACGCAACGCCGTGCAGCGCTCGACGCGCCCACTGCAGGCCGTTCTCTGGCCCGGTCTTGGTCGCTTCGATGCCTTCGATACCAACGGCGAAGGTGTTTAGACTCCCTATCGCCCCCTCCGGCCCTCGCGCACGAGCAGAGGCTCCGCAACATGACGACGAACAGCAACACCCGGTGTCGCGATGCCCGCGGCCTCGCGATCTCGACGGCGAGCGCCGCGGCGGCGGCTGCGTTCGACCACCTGATCGTTGGCTACCTCACCCAGCGCGCCGACACGCCCGACCGTCTCGCCGCGCTGCTCGAAGCCGATCCGGACTTCGCGCTCGCGCATTGCATGCGGGGCTACTTCGCGATGATGGCCTACAAGCAGGCCACCGTTCCGGCCGCGCTCGACGCGGCGCGGACGGCGCAATCGCTCGCGGCCGGCGCGACGCCGCGCGAGCGCAGCCACGTCGCCGCCCTCACCGCCTGGGCCGAAGGCGACCTCGACCGCACCATCGCGCTGTGGGAATCGATCCTGCGCGAGCATCCGCTCGACGTGGTCGCGTTCCGGCTCGCGCACTTCGCCAATTTCTGGCTCGGCCGGCCGCAGGACATGGTGAGCTCGGTCGAGCGGGTGCTGCCCGCCTGGTCCGGGGAGCTCCCCGGCTACACGGCGATACTCGCCTGTCATTCGTTCGCGCACGAGGAGGCCGGCAACTACCTCGCCGCCGAGCCCTCCGGCCGCCGCGCGATCGAGCTCGATCCCGGCGACCTGTGGGCCGCGCACGCGGTCGCGCACGTGATGGAGATGCAGGGCCGGCGCAGCGAAGGCATCGCATGGCTGACCGAGCTCGCCCCCAACTGGGAGGGCAGCCACAACATGCAGCACCACCTGTGGTGGCACCTCGCCCTCTTCGAGCTCGAGTACGGCAACCACGAGCGCGTGCTCGAGCTCTACGACACGCGCTTTCGCAACCTCGCCGCGCCGCTGACCGTCGCCTCGCCGGACGTCTACATCGACGTGCAGAACGCGGCGTCGATGCTCTTTCGCCTCCAGCGCCTCGGCGTCGACGTCGGCCGGCGCTGGGACGAGCTCGCCGACAAGGCCGAGGCACGGATCGGCGACTGCGCGTCGGCCTTCACGCTGCCGCACTGGATGATGGCGCTGACCGCCACCGGCCGCACCGCCGCGGCACAGCGAACGGTCGAAGGGATGCGCGCGTACGCGCGCGAACCCGGCACCGTTGCCCGCATCGTTCGCGACTACGCGCTGCCGATCGCGGAAGCCCAGCTCGCGTACGCCGCAGGCCGCTATACCGAGGCGGTCGCGCTGATGCGCCCTGCCCTCGGCGGCATGTACCGGCTCGGGGGCAGCCACGCCCAGCAGGACGTGCTGGAGCAGTTCTTCGTCGACGCCGCGCTGAAAGCGGGCCGCCACGGCGACGTCCGCCTCGTGCTGGAGCGCGTTGCGGGCCTGCGCGCGATCGCGCCGGAACGCTTCGTCGGGTGGCGCGACGCGGTGGCGCGCGCGGCCGCTGCGTAAGCGCATCGCGGCACGCAGACCGCGCTTCCCCCCGCGGCGCGCCAAAGGCCGCTTTGGAGCCTCGAATCTTACAAACCGAACGTCCCTTGCGGGTCGAGATAGGTCGGACCCCTTTTCGAATTCATTGCCGAAGAGCGGCCCTTGGAGTTGCGCTTTCCGGAAGCAGCCATTCGTCAATGAGTGCAGCCGACCCAAACCGGGCATCCAGATGCCGAGATTGATCGCCACGAAGCAGTCCTCGGCGGTTAGTAAAAGGTCGTATCCACGTGCCAGTCGCAGCAGGACTTCAGCCGCGACATTACGATGCGCGCGGTGAACACTCAGTTGCAGCAAGCCAGTGAATCGGGATGCGGAAGACGCGGCATGACCAGCATGACATCGCGTGTCGAATGACGCCGCTTGTCGCCGATCGCTATGGTGCCCCTCAGGTTCAGCACCAGATCGAGTTTGGTCGCCTGCCCGAACGGCGTCGCGGTCGCCATCGCCGACGCCACGCCGGCGGGATAGCCAGCGTGCCGTATTGACCGCCGCTTCACTCGATCACCTCGTCGGCGCGCAGCAGCAGACTCTGCGGCATCGTGATCCCGAGCGCCCTGGCGGTCCTCAGGTTGACCACCAAGTCGAAGGTGGTCGGCTGCTCGATCGGCAACTCGCCCGGCTTGGCGCCTTTGAGGATCTTGTCGACGTAGACGGCGGCGCGCCGGGCCTGCGCGACGATGCTCGGCCCGTAGGACATCAGCCCGCCGGCGTCGACGTTCTCGCGCACGCCGTGCATCGTCGGCAGCCGGTGTTTCGAACTCAGCTCCGCCAGGCGCGCGCGGTGCAGGATGAACAGCGAATCGGGCGCGACGAACAGTGCCGCCGCGCGCTCCCGCACCATGGCCGCGAACGCGATGTCGATCTCGGCGGCGCCTGCGGCCTGCAGCCACTGCAGCTCGAATCCTAGCGTGCTGCCCGCCTTGGCGATGTCCGCCACCGCGGCCGGCTGGCCGGGGTTGCGCGGATTGGACAGCACGGCCACGCGCGACGCCGTGGGGATCGCCTCGCGGAACAACTGCAGCGCCTTGGTGATGGATTCGAGCCCCACGCTGTACGAGACGCCGGTCAGGTTCGCGCCGGGCCGCGCGAGGCTCGCCGCGAGGCCGAGTGCGACCGGATCGGCGACGCTGATGGCGACGATCGGGATCGACGCGGTGGCCCGGCGTGCGGCCACCGCCCCGGCGGTGGGCACCGCGACGATTAGGTCGACGCGCTCGGTGACCAGTTGCGCCGCCAGCGCCGCCAGCCGCTCGACTTGGCCTTCGGCGAAGCGATAGTCAATGGCGACGTTCTGGCCGTCGCGCCAACCCAGCTCGCGCAGGCCTTGACGAAACGCTTCGAGCAGGTGGGCGTGGCTGACCGGTGAGCCGTGCGACAGGTAGCCAATGCGCGGCACGGCCGGCCGCGCCGGCTGCGCGAGCAGCCAGGCCTGCGGTACGGCGAGCGCGCTTGCCATCACGAGCGCACGCCGCAGCAGCCTCATTCGATCACCTCGTCGGCCGGCACTCCGACCGCCGCCTGCACGCGATGCAACGCGGCGCGGCGCACGGTCTCTCCGGCATTGGCAACGGTCACCGCCCAGAACTGCACGATCAGCCCCTCGACCGGCTCGCAGGTGAGCACCGGACCCAGCGCATGGATGTGCGCCAGCCCGCGCACGGGAACACCAGAGGCTCCAACCCTACCCGCGCCACACGCCGCTCGATCGCCAAGCGCGCCATCCCGCGATCGAGGACGGGTATCGCGGTACAGGCCAGCAGCAATGCCAGCAGGGCGCTGTCTCGAGTGGTCATCGCATTCCCTATCGCCGCGCCTGGCGCTTACGGAAGTGCGCAACCCTGCGGCCGAATCGCGGCGCTAAGCGTAGCGACGCAGAGCCCGCGCGTCCAGTCGGCGGTCTCCTCCGCCGAGACGATGAACCGCCAGCCAACGACCCTAGACCGGGCCAAGACCTGCCTAGAGAGTCGCGCGGTGCCTTGTGGTCGGCGTGCCAACTGCTGCGCGGATCGGCGCGGTGAGATGCCAGGAAGCTGTCCGCCGCGAGGGTCCGGAACTGGCCGTGTCGAGCCAAAGTGGGGCTCAGATTCCTCGCCGGAAACCTGCCATTCGTAGGTGCTCCGCGACAACATTTTCGAGCGCGTCGGGAAGGACGGCTCGTGGCCGCAAACGCCCCGTGATTTGCGTGCTCGACAGCTGCCTTTGGCCAGGGATGGAGCGACTCAGCTCGGCGCCCCCTGCAACCGAGATCCACGTTTATGACCTTGCGCGCCTCACTGGGTGAGTGCGATCAATCGGTCAGAAAGGATGTCGCCTTACGCCACAACGTGTGGCCGATGCGCTCGACCCGTTCGCCGTAGTCGGCGGCATGGGCTTCCGCTACGTCCTGCCCTTCAGCAGGGATTCGAGATCCGCGAAGGGCTGGTAGGTGGCCGGCGGTGTCGCTTCGCTGGCAAGGGAACGTCCTACGGAGTCCAGGTAACGGCTGTGTTCGTTGTCGTGACAGTACAGGCACAACAACTCCCAGTTGCTCCCGTCTGACGGGTTGTTGTCGTGGTTGTGGTCCCGGTGATGAACCGTGAGTTCGCGCAGGTTCTGACGCGTGAACTCGCGCGCGCAGCGACCGCAAATCCACGGATAGATCTTGAGCGCTCGCTCTCGATACTGCTGCTCGCGCTGCTCCCGGTTACGCCGCGCCTCGGCGACGACCCGATCCAGTCTGTCTAGATCCGCTTTAATCATCTGGACGCACCCGAATTCGTCGGATCCAGGACGATTGTGGTACGGCGACCAAACCGATTCAAGCGGCGCAAAGCGCGCCGCGAGCCCCGACGTCGAAGGGAAGGTCCACCGGCGAGGTGTAGGTCGCTGGCGCCAACCATGAGCCGCATTGGTTTGCCTTCGACCGATCGCTTTGCAGCTCCTGTTCGTGCGTCTGCTCCTGGCCGGCGCTTCCAGTTCGGTGTGTTCGCGGAAAGCAGCCGTTGGCCGGCAAGGCGATCAGAACGAAGGTCCGCAACCAGTTCCACGTTGGGAACTCACATTCCCGGCCACTTGTTGCCGGACAGCTCGGCTGCGTGTGCGACTTCTTCAGACTGCAAGCGTTCCTTTGATCGTTTCGAGCGACAGGCGGCCGGTGATTCAGAGTGGCCCTGCTCTGTGAGGGCTAGCTCGGTGGTATACGCTGGAACGCCAGCGCATATTCCCTCAAGGAAATCTGGAATCCCCTGACCGCGATCGCGCGAATATGGGCGATGCGCCGATGAGTGTGTCCGCCAGAACCCGCCAGTTCAGCATCCAGGCGCAAGAGATCGCTTGCGCTGCATAGCGAACGCTCGAAGCACTGATGGCCAACGTCGCATCCGGGTCGAGTTGTTGAACTCGCCGACCGACAAACCAGCCGCTCAGCTGCCGCCCGACTGAATGGCCGCTGTCGGGCGCGGCCGTGAACTCACAGTCCCGGCCAGAAGAAGACATTCAAAGTTGCCTACAAAAGTGGGGCGATTCACCCCGAGAAGTGGCACGTCATGATCAATAACATGGTTAACAAGCCGCTCCACTGACGCGACCTTCGCACTACAGACCGTGGCGCTTCCAAACAGCGGCGACGGCGGGATGGGCGGTCACACGATCGTGGAGGGCCTTCAAGTTGGGATGCTTGGCGAAGAGGCCCGGCAGACTATTGCTCCAGCCGACGATCATGGCGGCATAGATGTCGGCTGCGCTCATCGCCGCACCGAGGATGAACGGGCCGCGGCCCAAGGCTTCGGCGAAGATGTCCCATTCCTTGGCCATCAGCCGGATCGCCGCCGACTTGACGCCGTGGGCGCCGTTGGGATCGTCGGTGTAGCCGCTAGGGAAATCCCATCGGCCTTCGGTCATATAGGAATTGGCAGCAAGGAACACCATCCAGCGCAAGTAGCGAGGGCGGAGCGGTGAGGCGAGGCCCGGCGCTAGCTGGGCGTCTGGAAAAGCGTCAGCGAGGTAGATGGCCATCGCTGCGCTTTCCGTCATCACGCTGCCGTCGGGAAGCATCAGAACTGGAACTTGGCCCATGGGGTTAAGCTCGATAAACCAGGGTGGAAAGCGCCGCGCGGTGTCTTGCTCGACATCGACGGCTGTATAGGGAACGCCGCACAGGGCGAGCACCGCTTCGACCGCCATCGAACCCCAACTCCTGACTCCGTAGAGCTTGTACATGGTTCCTCTCCACCGCTGCGAATAGGCTTTTCAAACAACTTTCTCGGAAATAGGACGGGCCGGCGTCATTTATCTTCAGGATAGTCCCTGCTTCGACCAATCAGCGCTCCTGAATCGCCCCTTGTTTCTTAGCCAATACCTAGCCTCATAACGGCCTGTAACCGACGGCTGCTTCTGGCCGGGACTGTGAGTTCACGGCTTCGCCCGACAGCGGCCATTCAGTCTGGCTGCAGCTGAACGGCTGGTTTGTCGGTCGGCGAGTTCGACAACCGACCCAAAGCAGACATTTGGGCATGGACTTTGCCATTGGCTCGTCCTTTGGAGACAATGCGGCCGAATTCGAACGCAGGCATCTTCTGGCGGCGACGGGCGCTGTGCTCGCTTAACCGTTCGCGGTTGCGCAATCGCCAAAGAGTCCTCTACGAATTGCCGTCATTTCTCCCGCAGGAGAAGGCGTCGGGCTCGGGCGATGGTGCTACGACGCGATACGCGATGAGCTGAAGACGGTTGGAGAGTGAAGGAGCGCCATGGATCTGCGAGAACGTAGGCGTTTCGTAGTGGCTGCTGCGACTGCTCTGCTCGCTGTGCCACGCGTTGGATTTCCCCAGCAAGGCCCCAAAGTCTGGCGCGTTGGATATCTCGCTTCAAGCGCTGCCGGGTCCGGCATCAACCTGGCCCCGTGGCTGGCAGAGCTGGGGTATCGCGACGGCGAGAACATCCGGTTGGAGTACCGTTTCCCGGCGGGAAAGGACGATCTTCTTCCGGCCCTCGCCGCTGACCTCGTGCAGCGCAAGGTGGACGTGATTGTCGCGTCGGGTTTGCCTGCGATCCGTGCCGCTGCACAAGCTACCCAGACGATTCCCGTCGTCATGATCGCCGAAGGCGACCCGGTGAAAGCGGGGCTCGTCGCGAGCATCGGGCGGCCTGGGCTGAACGTCACTGGAATCTCCGTCCTCGTTCCGGATTTCACGGCGAAGCGCCTGGAGATCCTCAAGGCGATGGTTCCTGGGTTGAAGCGCGCCGCGGTGGTCTGGAACCCCGACGATGCAGAGAAGGAAGAGGAGTGGCATGCGGCGAAGGCCGCAGCCCGCGACCTCCAGATCGAGCTTCATGCGGTGCCGGTACGCGGGCGAGACGAACTACAGGGCGCACTGGATGATGCGATCAAGGCAAAGAGCAACGCCCTGCTCGTCATGTCGGGCGCGCTCGTCTACGCTCACGCGCACCGGATTGCAGTGCTCGCACAGGAAAGACGCCTGCCGGCGATGTTTCCGGCGAGCTACTACGTGGATCCGGCGCAGGGTGGCCTCGCCTCCTACGGCCCGGATCTGATCGAGCTTTCGCGGCGCGCAGCCACGTTCGTCGACAGGATCCTGAAAGGCGCGAAGCCCGCGGAATTGGCTGTCGAACAGCCGACGCGGATCGAGTTCGCGATCAACGTGAGGGCGGCGAAGGCACAAGGAATCGCGCTGCCACCAGCGGTCCTCGTCCGCGCCGACCGGATCGTCGAATGACGGGGCGCTCGAGAATCAAAAACCCGGAATCCGGGAAGGAGGAGATCATGCGTCGGCGCAAGTTCCTTGCAGGGGCAGGAGGGCTCGCCGCGGCGGCGGCACCACCCGCGGTCATCGCCCAGCCGAAGTTCCGGTGGCGGATGGCGACGAGCTGGCCACCGAGTGCCGATCCCTTCTGGGCCGGATCGCAACGGTTCGTCGCAATCGTGGACGAATTGAGCGGCGGGCGCCTGAAGATCGAACTCCACGCCGGTGGCGAGTTGGTGCCGTCCTTTACCGAGTTCGACGCATGCTCGCAAGGCGCGATCGAGATGTTCGAGTCTTTTCCAGGCTACTGGTCGGCGAAGGAACCCGCCTTGCCGTGGTTTGGCGCCGTGCCATTTGGCCTCAACGCCCAGGGCATGCTCACGTGGTACTACGCCGGCGGAGGGCTGCAACTCTGGGAGGAGGCGTACGCGCCGTTTGGGCTCGTTCCGCGGCCCGGCGGTTTGACCGGCATGCAGATGGGCGGCTGGTTCCGGAGGAAAATCGACCAGCTCTCCGACCTGAAGGGGCTCAAGATCAGATTCCACGGGCTGGGCGGAAAAGTCCTGGCGAAAGCGGGTGCGACGCCGATGCTTATGCCGACCTCTCAAGTGGGCCCTGCCCTGGAGCAAGGCGCTATCGACGGGGCCGAAATTGTCGGGCCTCACCTTGATCTGAATGCCGGCTACTTCCGTGGCGCCCGCTATTACTACTACCCCGGCTGGCACGAGCTGGGAGTCATGTTCGAGTTCACGTTTAACAAGAAAGCCTACGATGCGTTGCCGAGCGAACTGCGCCGCACGCTCGACTACGCCACGCAGCTCGTCAGCAGCTGGTGGCTGGCCCAGTATGAAGCGAAGAACGCGCTCGCGCTGCGGAGACTGCGCACCGAATTCAAGGGACGGGTCGAGGTCCTGCGATTCCCTACCGAAGTGTTAGCGGGCCTCAGGAAGCTCTCGGCGGAGGTCCTTCAAGAGGAAGCGCAAAAGAGCCCGATGGCAGGGAAGGTGCACGCCGCCTATACGGAGTTCCATCAGCTCCTACAAGACTGGGGCCGCATGTCCGAAGGCGCGTAGCACCAGCTGGTCGCAGGCTAGCTTGCGCCGATACCGTATGTCTACGGAGCGCGCAGAATCGGAAACAGCTCCTGGTGAACGTCGCACGAATGTCCGCTCTCGGGAGGCGCGAAGGGCCGTAGTTGGTTGAAAGCGCACGAACGACCCTGCTGGCGCAAGTGGCCACTCGGGCGTTTCACCCTCGACCCATAGCAGTCGCTCGAGCGTAGACTGCCGCGAGTCAACTCGCGCGAGGAGGGCGAGCCGATGGAACGCCGCGACCTGCTCATCGCCTTCGTTGCATCCCTCGCTCCGTTTCGCGCAAAGGCGCAGCAGGCGAACAAGGTCTGGCGCATTGGCGTGCTTGAAACCACTGCGCTGGCGATGAACGGCCCGAATTTCGATGCTCTGCGCCGGGGGCTCCGCGAACTGGGCTACGTCGAGGGCAAGAATCTGCTGTTCGAGTATCGCTCGGCTGACGGGCGCAACGACCGCTTCGCCGAGCTGGCGAAGGAACTCGCGGACATGAAGGTCGACCTCATCGTGACCCGTGGCACGCCTGCGACGCTGGCGGCGAAAGCGGCCACGACGGTCATCCCGATTGTCTCGACCGCGATCTCCAATCCGGTGCGCACCGGCCTGGTGAAGTCCCTGGCGCAACCCGGCGGCAATGTCACGGGCCTCGAACCCTTCGCGGTGGACTTGAGCTCGAAGCGCGTCGAACTGCTCAGGGAGACATTTCCGGAAATCAGGCGAATCGGCGTCCTGGGCAATTCAAGCAATCCGGCCGCTACCCCGAACTGGACCCTGACCGCCGCTGCGGCCCAGCAAGTCGGCGTGGAAGCGCAATTCCACGATCTGAATAAGCGCGAAGACCTAGCGCCGGCGTTCGAAGCCTTGGCGAGGCAGCGCGTTGGGGCGTTGATCGTATTGATTGACGGCTTCATGCAGGCGCACCGGGAAGCCATCGTCGAGCTGGCCGCCAAGCACCAATTGCCGGCACTCTATTCGGCCAGGGAGTTTGTGGAGGCAGGCGGATTGATGTCCTACGCCGTCAGTTACCCGGCGCTGTATTTTCGCGCCGCGAGCTACGTCGACAAGATTCTTAAGGGTGCAAAGCCTGCCGATCTGCCGGTCGAGCAGCCCACGAAGCTCGAGCTGGTCATCAACGTGAAGACTGCGAAGGCGCTCGGTGTAGACCTGCTTGCGCCCGTAAAGCTGCGTGTTGACGAAGAGATCGAGTGACCGGTTCTGGCCGGCGGCAGCCGACCAACGTCGGCCGTAAGACCGAGTCGGTGCCCAGCCACCCGTCCGACGTCAGTGGACGAGTGCGCCAAAGATCACGCCGCGCCTGGTGTGTGTCTTGGGCGCGGATGAAGCGTCGCCGATCTGGGCGAACATAAACGTCTACCCGCCGCCCGCCAATCGTGCTTGACTTGACCCGCTTACCGATCCTCCGCGCGGGGCAGGTCCGCCTGCCGCAACCGGCTGCCAGTCTGACGCTGACGACCGCGTTATCCATCGTGCCGCTTTTGGCGGTGGGCTTCACGCTGTTCAGGCGCTTTCCAGTCTTCATGCCGCTTGAGGTAGCGATCGAGCAGCACCTATTGAAGAGCCTGCTGCCGACCGGGATCTCGGGCGCGGTGCTGAAGCACCTGCACAAGTTCGCGGCGAACGCGGGCGGATTGACGCTGGTGGGCTCGTTGGTCGTCTTCGCGGGCGCGGTCATGATGCTGCTCACGGTCGAAGGTGCGCTCAATCAGATTTGGGACGTCAAGAGAGCGCGCCCGCTGCCGCGACGCCTTGGCCTGCATCTGCTGATGCTTGCGGTCGGGCCGCTGCTCGTCGGGGTCAGCCTTTGGGCGACTGCGACGCTGCTCGGCGCTTCGATGAGTCTGGTCCGCGGCGCGCCGCAGCCGCTCGCGTTCGTGCTCGACCTCGCGCCGATCGCGTTGTGCAGCCTCATCCTCGCAAGCCTGTTCCGCTGGCTCCCGAACGCACGGGTTCGCTGGCGCGATGCGATCGTCGGTGGAATGCTAGGCGGCATTGCCCTCGAACTGGGCAAGCGCGCATTTACGACCTATCTGATCCACGGACCGACCTACCGCTCGTTATACGGGGCGTTCGCGACGTTGCCGGTCTTCTTGCTGTGGCTGTACTTCTCGTGGCTTGTCACCTTGGTTGCGGCCCAGGTCACAGCACACCTTGGCCGCGCGGCGGGGCCGCGAGGCCGCATGGCAAGGTCTCGCGCCAGGGCAAGGCTTGCACGAGCGGGCGGCTAGCGCTGCGACGCAACCGCGTCCGCGGTGCGCGGCGGCAATCGTCGGTCGAGGAATGCACCGACGGTGCGGCGCCTGCTGAACAGGTGCTCAGTCGTCTCCCGAGGCGGACAACCGTGGCCACGCCTGCGTTCAGGACGTCGCCGGGTGCGCCAGCCGGCGCGCCGCGCGATCGATCGCGGCGTCCAGCTCGGCGTACGAGTGAGTCACGGGGAACTGCGGGAACTGCGCCGCGATCGCCGCCGGCGGGTGGATGAAGATGCCGGCGTCGGCCTCCTGCAGCATCGCCGTGTCGTTGTAAGAGTCGCCCGCGGCGATGACCTGGAAATTGAGGCTGCGCAGCGCCTGGACCGCCTGGCGCTTCTGCTCGGGCTGGCGCAGCCGGTAGTCGACGACGCGCCCGGAGGCGTCGGCGATGAGCCGGTTGCAGAACAGCGTGGGCCGGCCGAGCTGTTGCATCAGCGGATCGGCGAACTCGTAGAACGTGTCCGACAGGATCACCACCTGATAGCGCGCGCGCAGCCGGTCGAGGAAGGCGCGTGCGCCGTCCAGCGGCGTCATGCCGCCGATCACCGCCTGGATGTCGGGCAGCCTCAGCCCGTGCTGGTCGAGCAGCGCGATGCGATAACGCATCAGCTTGTCGTAGTCGGGCTCGTCGCGCGTCGTGCGCGCGAACGCAGCGATTCCGGTGCGCTTGGAAAACTCGATCCAGATCTCGGGCACCAGCACGCCTTCGAGATCGAGGCAGACGACCTGCACGAGTGGCATCCCCCCTGGTCAGCGGCCGAGCGGCGGCCGCGATGGGTGCGCACCGTACCCGAGCGCTCGATCATCGGACCGGCAGGAGCCGACCCGATGCCGACATACGAAACGGACCTACCGCTGTCGTTTTGAACGACCAAAGCCAACTTCGCACCGCTGCGGCATCACGCGCTCCACCGCACTTACCCAGCCGGCCGCTCTTCACGCGCAGCCGATCGGCGCAGATTACCGACTCACGACCATTCGGAGGCCAAGACCAACGAACACCCCGCCGGCGACTCGATCCAGCCATGCACCCGCACGGGGTTGCCGCTTCAGCCACGCGCCAATGGTTCCCGCGAAGTAGCCAAGCAGGCCGAATAGGACGGCAGCCTGGATCGTAAACACGAGCCCCAGGATGCCGAGCTGCAATGCGATGCCTTCCTGAGCCGGCACCACGAACTGTGGGAGAAACGAGAGGAAGAACAGCACCACCTTGGGGTTGATGGCGTTCGCGAGAACGCCCTTCAGAAACAGGTCAAGAAGGGACGCTTGCTCCGGCCCGCTGCCTGCCAGCGTCGCGGTGTTGCCAGCGGTTCTCAGAGCATTCACACCCAACCAGATCAGGTATGCGCCCCCGATCCACTTGAGCACCGCAAAGGCCGTGGGCGATGCCGCCACGATCGCGCTGACTCCCATCACGGCCAAGGCCGTGTGGCTCAGACACCCGAGCGCGCAGCCGAGTCCGAAGGCGATGCCCTGACGCCGCCCCTTGGACATGCCCATGCCTAGGACCATCAGGTTGTCCGGACCGGGCGCGGCCGTGATTAGGAGAGCGGCAAGTAGAAAGGCGAGAACCTGCGCGAGAGTAACCATCGATTGATGATAGGCCTGCCGAGTGACGGCTCAGGGCTCTGAACCTATTCGTCCGCTGATGGCCGATCAGAACCTGAACAGCGGCAGCTCCGACAACACGCGGATTGAACGCATGCGCCAGAATGGGTGCCTATGCCCAACATTGCCCAGGTTATCAAGGAAGAGATCGCGCGGATCTCGCGCAAGCAGTCCCGCGCCGAGGTTGCCGTGCTCAAGCGCGCCGTGGCGCGCCACCGCAGCGATATCGCCGCGGTGAAGCGGCAGATCGCTGAGCTGAGCAAGCGCTTGTCCGTTACCCAGCGAGGCAAGGCCGTACCGCCGCCTCCCGAATATCCGGCGGCCGAAATGAGTGCGGCGCGCTTCAGCCCCAAGGGTCTCGCCTCGCACCGCAAGCGGCTGGGGCTGTCGGCGGCGCAACTGGCCCGAATGTTCGGTGTCAGCGGGCAGACGATTTACTTGTGGGAGTCGGGTCGGACTCGACC
>CP070653.1:3553438-3562406 GCA_020354665.1 Burkholderiales bacterium | reverse complement strand
TGGTCGACTGCAGCGCCAATGGCCCGAGCTCGTGCAGGCCCATGTTCATCTCGTCGGCGATGTAGCCGAGGTAGCGGCCGCAGCCGGCGGCGCAGCGGTCGTTCATCTGGAAGCTCTCGACGATGCCCGCCGGGTCGACCTGGATCGCCTTCGTGTCCTGCCCGCCGATGTCGAGCACGGTCGCGGTGCCGGGGTACATCACGTGCGCGCCCAAGCCGTGACAGAGGATCTCGCTGCGGATGTGCTCCTTGGAGAACGGCAGCCGCGCGCGGCCGTAGCCGGTGCCGACGGTGTAGGTCTCCTGCATCTCCATGTCGAGCACGCCCTTGATCGGCGCCTCAACCGCGGCGCGGCGGCCCTGCGTCTGCGGCAGCGCTGCGAACGCGCGCTCAAGCGCGGCCAGCAGGTGGCGGCGCATCGAGTCGGCGTAGACCCGGTTCTCCACTTCGATGATCGAGCGATCAAACAGGTTGAGCAGGAAGTCGTAGCGCAGCCCCATCTGCTTGGCCACCGTCTCGCCGGCGGCGAGGTACTGGGCGCCGGCGATGTCGCGGAAGAAGTCGCTCTTGCGCTTTGCGCCGGGGGCGAACAGCTCGGGCGCTTCCGCGAACAGCTGCGCGAAGACCACGTCGAGTGCCTCGAGCACCGCGGCCTGGGCGTCGCCGAAGTTGGTCTTCTCGTGGTTGCGGCCGCAGGTGGCCTTCAGGTCGTCGAGCTGTTCGAGGTACTGCTCGGAGCGGAAGTCGCGTTCGAGCTGCGAGATGAACGCATCCAGGTCACCGTTCAACGCGCCGCTGGCGCCGAGCGCTTCGCGGAAGAGCTGGAAGCGCGCACCGAGCAGCGCCTCCTGCTTGGCCACCGCGGCGGCGGTGTCGTAGTTCGAGCGCGAATTGGTGATACCGCGGCCGAGCACCCGCTGCCGCTCGTCGATCACCACCGCCTTGGTAGTGGTCGATCCGAGGTCTATGCCGATGAAGCAGTGCATGCCGGTGCCTCCGACTCAATGGCCCGCTGCGATCGGGAACACACCCGGGCCTTTGCCGGGCGCCACGCCCGCGGCGCGCTTCTGCTTGACCATCTGGAAGTAGCTCTCGAGGCGGTTCTTCACGTTGGCCGCCGAGAAGTAGCGTGGGTCGACGAGGTCGGTCTCGATGAACGCGGCCGGCTTGCCGGTACGCCGCTCGACCTCGCGCAGCAGCAGCAGCTGACCCGCGGAGAAGCTGTTGCAGCTCTTGATCGAGTTGACGAGCAGCCCGTCGGCGCTGTACTCGTCGATGTAGCGGCAGATCATGTTGATGCGCGCCGGCAGGCTGTGGTTGGTGTAGCAACCAAGGCAGTAGTCGGCGAGCGATTCGAGCGGATGCTCGGCGTCGTGGCGGAAGCCGAAGTCGTAGAGACCCCCGACCTTGGCGT
Organism: Burkholderiales bacterium; assembly: GCA_020354665.1. Classification (GTDB taxonomy): domain Bacteria; phylum Pseudomonadota; class Gammaproteobacteria; order Burkholderiales; family Burkholderiaceae_C. The sequence goes on along the minus strand of CP070653.1, from coordinate 3,560,993 downwards.
AGGTCGAGGAGACAACCACCGCACCCTCCTCGTAGAACATCTTCCAGAAGTCGCGGAAGCTGGTCCAGTTCGGTGGCCCCTCGACGACCAGGCGGTACTTCTCCTCGCCCATGTCGCCGTCGGGCGTGACCGGACCTTTGCCCAGGCGTACGCGCTCGTCGATCTCGCCGCGCAGCACGCGGTAATACTCGGTGGCCTCGGGCGTGCCGCGGAACGCGGTGAAGATCGGGCCGATGTAGTACACCGCGCCGAAGTAGCCGTCGATCGGGCTGGGCCGGTTCTTCGCCGACTGCAGCACCGCGACCAGGTCCTCTTCGGCCTTGACCGACTCGCGCATGTACTGGCGCAGCCGGTCGATGTCGAACTTGACGCCCGAGACGCGCTCGAGCGTCGGGATCACCGTCTCCTTCAGCTGCTTGACGACGTACTCGCGCATGTTCGGCTCGATGCGGCCCTCGCCCTGGTACGGCACGTGCAGCATCACCGTTTCGCAGCCGTACTTGTGGCGGATCAGCTCGAACCACTTCATGAAGGTGAAGCAGCCGGTGTACGACAGCAGCAGGATGTCGGGGCGCGGCAGCGGGTCGCCGGTGGGGCCGATCTCGCCGCCCATCATCATGCCGAGGTCGGCCTTGACGTAGGTGCAGACGTCCTCGCTCTGGCCGTCGCGCTCGGCGTCCATGATCATCTTGCCGCTCTTCTTGCGCATGCCGTTCTGCAGCGCGTTCGTCTCGGGCAGGCTGCGCGCGAAATCGAAGCACATCAGCAGCTCGTTGAGATTGCCCGGCACGAAGGTCGCCGAGACCTTGCGGTTGTTCTGCCGCGCGGTGGCGAGCTCCATGTAGTTGCGGTTGATCATCTCCTTCTGCAGCCACATCGCGTCTTCCTTGACGACGTTCTGCGGCTTCTTGATGGACTGGGGCGTTGCGATCGTGGCCATGGCTCTGTCTCCCTAAGCGGCGCCTCCGGAAGGCATTTGAAACTCCACTGTCGCGCGGTCGGCGCCTCGCCGCATTCGCTCGCTTCGATCCCCGCTACGCAGGGCCCCTCTTTCGCGGCTCATGCGGCGTTCCACAACTTGATCGAGTCGGCGAAGGTGCCTGCCTGCTCGCGGATCGGCGCCATCTGGCCGGTATTCTCGGCGTACTTGAACGCGGTGTGCGGGACACCGTGCTTCGCGAGCACGTCCTGCAGCATCGGACGCTCGAGCAGCGCCGGGTCGCAGAACGAAGGTGCGGCGAACACCACGCCCTCGGCGCCACGGCTCGTGACCTGCTTGAGGAGGAACATGCCCTTGTCCTCGCGCTTCACGTCGTACTTCGCGGCGGTCGAGGCCGAATGGTGCAGGAAAGCCTTCGACAGTTCCTCGAGGGGATTGCCATTGGCCGGTACTTCGTCCTGCAGCCAGCGCGTGACGAGCATGAAGTCGTCGTCGACCACGTAGCAGCCTGCGATCTCGATCGACTTGATCAATGCCAGTGGCGGCTGCTCGCAGAAGCCGCCGGTGAGCACGACGCGGGCGTTGTCGCGCTTCGGGCGCTCGTGAGCCTCGGCAGCCGCAAGGTACTCGCGCACCAGCGCGGTGTGCGCCTCCGCCGGCAGCACCATGCCGGCGCGCAGCAGCAGGTAGACCTCGGAAGTCGGCGCCTGCCACGGCTTGGCGGCGCGGTACACGTAGAGGTCGCTGATGGCACGCCGGTTCTCGTTGTAGACCGCGATCGAGGCGTTCAACTCGGCGTCGCTGATCGGCGCCCCGCGCAGCGCACCGAGATCGTCGCGGATGCGCTGCATCTCCTGGATGTAGAAGCGGCCGCCGATTTCGTCCTGGTAGTTCTGCGGCACATCGACGTAGCGCACGTACTTGTTCGGGAACATGATCTGCCACATGCCCGAGAGGTTGCGGATCACGTCGCAGATGCTCGGGAACAGCATGCCGTCGAGCACGTCGAGCCGGCCGCTCAGGCCGAGCTCGATCGTCGAGCGCGGAATGCGGCAGATGTAGCTCTGGTAGTAGGCGTCGCCCTGGATCACCTCGATCTGGTCGCCGCCGCCGAGGATGCCCACCGGCAGCATGCCGGCGGCGTGAATGATCTCGCGCGGCACGTACACCGGCATGTAGCCGATCGCCTTGCGGTCCGGCGCAGCAGCCTTCCATTCCTTGACCGCGTTGAACCGCAGGTCCTCGAACAGCGCCTCGCAGCGCTGCACGATGCGTTGGACTTCGGGGATCGCGCTCATCGTCGGTGTTCCCTCTTTCAACGGTGTTGCCAGGCCGGGGCGCGCTTGGCAAGAAATGCCGCGAGGCCTTCGTTGGCGTCGTGCGTCTTCATCAGCTGCTGCAGGTAGACGCGCTCGACCTCGGTCAGCCGCTCGCGCAGCTCGCGCACGCGCGCCGCCCGCGCAGCGGACATCGCGCAGGCAAGCGCGGCGGCGCTGCGCGGCGCGAGGTGCTCGTCGAAGTACGCGAGCGCGGCCGCCTCGGGGTCGTCGGCGAGCGTGTGCACGAGGCCGATCGCGTGCGCCTGCGCGGCGCCGATGCTGCGTCCGCTGCACAGCAAGTCCTCGGCAGCGACTGCGCTGATGCGCCATGGCAGCAGGCAGGAGGCCGCCGGCGCGAACACGCCCAGCCGGATCTCGGGCTGCCCGAACTGCGCGTCCGGCGCGGCATAGATCGACCCGCCGGCGAGCGCGATCTCGAGCCCGCCGCCGAGGCACTGGCCGCGCACCGCGGTGAGGATCGGCGCCGGAAACTCCGCCATCGCGATGATCAGCGCATGCAGGCTCGCGAGCATCTGCGCGCAGCGGTCGGCCAGGTGCTCCTCGACGCTCGCGCCGAAGCTGAAGTGCGGCCCCTCGGCGTCGAGCAGGACGCCGCGCAGCGCGCTGTCGCGGTGCGCATCGAGAGCGGCGTGCAGCGCAGCGATCATCTGCGCGTCGCAGATGTTCGCCTTCGGGCGCGCCAGCCGCAGCCGCAGCAGCGCGGCGTCGCGATCGAGCCAGACCTTCAACGGAGGCATTTCAGGGCCCCTCCCTTCTTCTGGCCGCCGCGGACCCGGCTCCGCCGGTCCGCTGGCGGCGCCCCCTCGCAGGGGGAGGCGCCGAAGGTGCTGCGGGGGTGGTCATTTCTTTGCCTTGGGCTGGATCTCGTCGTGCAGACTGCCAACCCAGCTCTGCCCGGCGGCGAGCTTCTGCCGCAGCGCGATGAAGTCGACCTCGCGGTCGTCCTTGGCGCCTTCGTTGAACGCGGTGAACCCCGAGCGCGCCTCGGTCACCATGTTCAGCGCCAGCCACGCGCGCGAGTTCTCCTTGTTGCGGTTCCAGGCATCGAGCTTGGGTTTGCGCAGCTCCTCGATGGTCTTGGTCGTGCAGTCGGGGAACGTCAGCAGCATCTTCGCGCAGAGTTCCTCGACCTTCGCATCGAGCAGCGAGAGGTCGACCGTGCCGCGCTTCAGCAGCGCCTTGCCTTCCTCGAGCGCGGTGCCGGTCTTGCTCTCGCCGTAGACGAAGCGGCCGAACTCGTCGACCATGCGCTGCGTCTCGACCAGCGGGTTGGCGACGAACTTGCCGTCGACCTTGAGCGCCGGAACGACGTCGGTCAGCACGCCCATCTGGTAGGCCTTGTGCGCGGAGAACGGCTCGCACAGCACGCAGGCGGCCATCGCGCGCTCCGCGCCGGCGACGACCGGCAGGAAGTCGGTCGCTCCGCCGATCGGCGCCGAACCGTGCTTCGGCCCGGCCTGACCGAAGCGTGCCAGGTCCTGTGCGACCGAGAAGTCACACGCCATGCCGATCTCCTGGCCGCCACCGATGCGCATGCCGTTGACGCGGCAGATGACCGGCTTGTCGCAGGCGAGGATCGCGCTCACCATGTCATTGAACAGGCGCATGTACTGGCGGTACTCCTGCGGATGGCCGGCGTAGTACTCGGCATATTCCTTGGTGTTGCCGCCGGTGCAGAATGCCTTGTCGCCCGCCCCGGTGAAGACCACGCAGTTGACGTCGCGCGCATTGCTCGCCGCGCGCATCGCCAGGATCACGCCCTTGACCATGTCGGTCGTGTAGGAGTTGAACTGGGTCGGGTTGTCGAGCCAGATCCACGCGTTGAAGAGCCCCGGCACCACCGTGCCGTCGGGCTTCTTCGCCGGGCGCTTCTCGTAGCGGATGCCGGGTCGCGCGATGTCGTCGACGATGTCGTGGTTCTTGAAATCGCGTTTCGGCTGCAGGTCGGGGGCGTTCATGCAGGGCTCCTTTGCTAGGGAATTCAGGGAACCAGCACCGCGCGGCGCGTGATCTCGCGCGCATGCACGGCACCGAAGATAGCGTTGATCTCGTTGAGCGGATAGGTCTGGACAAAGGGCGCGAGCACGACCTTGCCATCGAGCACGAGGTCGAGTGCGGCCGGGTAGTACTCGGGCGGGCAGCCCCAGTTGCCGAGCGCGCGGGCGTCGAAGGCCATCAGGTTGGACAGGCGCACCTCGACCCGGTCCATCGTGAAGCCGACCACCGACAGCGTCGCGCCGTGCACCAGCAGGCCGAAGGCCGTGGTCTGCCCGGCGGCCGTGCCCGAACACTCGAAGATCTTCCATTCGGTGCTGCGCAGGCCACGCGACTTCGCAAAGTCGGCCACGGCTTTCTTCAGCGCCTTCGCATCGTGCTCGCGCGCGTTCAACGTGAGGGCCGCACCGCCATCGGCTGCGATCGCCTGCAACTTGCGCGCGTCGACGTCGACGGCAACGACCTCGGCGCCGAACGCGCGTGCGACCTGCACGCAGTAGCCACCGACGCCGCCGACGCCGATCACGATCGCGAGGTCGCCCGTCGACACGCCGGCGCGGCGCACCGCCTGGTACGGTGTGGTCAGCGCGTCGGCGACGATCGACACCTGCGCCAGCGTCAGCCCCGCGGTGGCGAGCCGCGGCTCGTCGACCGGGCACAGTCCGCGGGCCGGCACGACGATGTGCGACGCGAAACCGCCGTGAATGTCGTTACCCGGCATCTTCTGCGTGCGGCAGATCGTTGCCAGGCCGCGCCGGCACAGATCGCACTCGCCGCACGGCAGCACCGCGGGCACGATCACCGCGTGGTCGATCCACTCCTGCGCACCAGCACCCGTGGCGACAACGCGACCGCTGACCTCGTGGCCGAGCGTGAGCGGCAGCGGGTGATTGGTGCGCACGCCGTCGTAGTAGTAGCCCAGATCGGTGTGGCACACGCCGCAGCCAGCCACCGCGACCACCACCTCACCCGCGCCGGGCTCAGCGGCGAACTGCGCCCGCTCGAGCGGAACGCCAGGGGCCGTCATCAGCCAGCGTTGGGCAGCGATCGTCATTGGCTTATCCTCACGGCCCGTAAGCCGTCGCGCACCCCGGGTTTTCCCGGTAATCCGGTACCGCAATACCGCTTTAGGGCCATTTTCGGGCTTCAGCGGCCGATTTCCTTGACATGCATCAGGGACGCTGGCCGCCGGCCCCGCTTCACTCTGAGCACCTGTTCGCAAGGGAGCCGGCTGTGCCGCACGTCCCCCAACCCCAATCGACGATCGGCGCGTCGGCCGCAGCCGACGCGGCACGCACCTTCTCGGTCGCACTGGCCGGCAGCGGCGGCGCCGGCGTGATGACCGCCGGCACGCTGCTGCTCGACGCTGCGGCTCGCGCCGGACTGTACGGGTTGATGGTGCGCACCAGCGGCCCGCAGATTCGGGGTGGCGAGGCGGGCGCGTTGTTGCGCCTGTCGACGCAACCGGTCGCCACGCTCGACGACCGCTTCGACCTGCTGCTGGCCCTTGACTGGCTGAACCTGAACCGCTTCGCCGACGAGATCCCGCTCGGTGCCACGAGCCTGCTGGTGGGTGACAGCGACGCCGGCGAGCCGCCGGCGATGCTGCTGGCGAGCGGTGCGCGCGCGGTGATGCTGCCGCTGAAGAAAGCCGCCAAGCAGGCGGGCGGCGGCTGGGTCAACATGATCGCGCTCGGCTTTGCTGGCGCCTGTGCGGGCGTGCCCGCCGAGGCGCTCGAAGCGGCTCTGCGCGCAAGCTGGAAGCGCGGCGACGATGCACTGGCGGCCAACCTCGCGACGCTGTCGCACGGCATCGCGATGGCGAACGCGCTCGAGGGTGACAAGCCACTGCCCCTTGCAGTCACCGGCACCGCGCCAAGGGGCCGCTGGCTGCTGTCGGGCAACGAGGCCGCCGGCTGCGGCGCGATCCGTGCCGGGGTGCGGTTCGTCGCCGCGTATCCGATCACGCCGGCCAGCGAACTGCTCGAATGGATGGCGCCGGCCCTCTCGCGCGTCGGCGGCGCGCTGCTGCAGGCCGAAGACGAGCTGGCCTCGGTCAACATGATCATCGGCGCGTCGTACGGCGGCGTGCCGTCGCTCACCGCGACCGCCGGGCCGGGGCTGGCGCTGATGGCCGAGGGCATTGGCTTGGCCGTCGCGGCCGAGGTGCCCATCGTCGTCGTCGACGTGATGCGCGGCGGCCCGTCGACCGGCATTCCGGCCAAGACCGAGCAGAGCGATTTGTCGTTCGCGGTCGACGGCCTGCATGGCGATGCGCCGCGGCTCGTGCTCGCGCCGACCTCGATCGCCGACTGCCTGGCCACCACCGAATGGGCGGTGCAGCTCGCCGAAGCGCTGCAGGCGCCGGCGATCGTGCTGTCGGACCAGTTCATGGGCCAGTCGCGCGCGGTGATCGATCAACCGGTGCACGCGCCTGAACCGGCGCGCCGACTAACGGCCGCCGCGAACGCGCCGGAATACCGCCGCTATGCCGACACGCCCTCGGGCGTCTCCCCGATGGCGGTGCCCGGCACGCCGGGCACCGTTTACACCGCCGACGGCCTGGAGCACAGCGAACGCGGGATCCCGAGCAGTCAGGCGGGTGATCACGCGAAGCAGCTCAACAAGCGCGAGCGCAAGCTGACGCAGCACGACTACGGCGCGCGCTGGGCCGATGTCGAGGGCGACGCCGAGCTGGCGGTGATCACCTTCGGCTCGACCACTGGCGCGGTGCGCGAAGCGATCGCGCGTGCCGCGACGCGCGGCGTGTCGATCAGGCTGGTCGCGCTGCGCCTGCTCGCACCGCTGCAGCAGGCTGCGCTCGATCGCGCGCTCGCAGGAGTGCGCGAGGTACTCGTCGTCGAGCAGAACCACGGCGGCCAGCTGTTGCGGTATCTGCGCGGCCGCACCGACCTGCCGGGCCGACCCGTCGGGCTACACCGCCCCGGGCCGCTGCCGCTGCGGCCGGGCGAGTTGTGCGACGCGTTCGTCGACTGGGCCGCGGCGCACGCGCGACACGAGGAGGCCGCATGAACGACATGACCGCGCCGATTGCGTTCACCGCGGCGGATTTCAAATCGGACTACAAGCCCATCTGGTGTCCGGGCTGCGGCGACTACACGGTACTCAGCTCGCTGACCAAGGCGCTCGCCAAGCTGCAGCGCCCGCCGCACGAGGTCGCGGTCGTCTCGGGCATCGGCTGCAGCTCGCGCATCCCGGCCTACACGACCTGCTACGGCTTTCACGGCGTGCATGGCCGCGCGCTCGCGGCGGGCACCGG
>CP070653.1:3549843-3553338 GCA_020354665.1 Burkholderiales bacterium | reverse complement strand
GGTGCGCTGGCGGTGCCGGTCGCGCACGCGGCACTGTTCGAGGACGACGAGGCGCGCCGCGCGATTCTCGAGCTGCGCCAGCGCCTGACGCGCAGCGAGGAGCTGCAGCGCCAGCAGGCTGCGACGATCAGCGAGCAGGCTGCGCAGCTCGAGCAGGCGCGACGCAGCATCCTCGAGCTCAACAACCAGATCGAAGCGCTGCGCAGCGAGATCGCAAAGCTGCGTGGCAATGACGAGCAGCTGGCGCGCGACATCACCGAGCTGCAGCGCCGCCAGAAGGACCTGGTGCAGGGCGTCGACGACCGGCTGCGCAAGATCGAGCCGACCAAGGTGACGCTCGACGGCCGCGAGTTCACGGCCGAGGTCGACGAGAAGCGCCAGTTCGACGAGGCGATGGCGGTTCTGCGTAGTGGTGATTTCGCGAAAGCCGCCGAAGCGTTCGCGGCCTTCGGCAAACGCTGGCCGACCGGCGGCTATTACGAGACGTCGCGCTTCTGGCTCGGCAATGCGCTGTACGGCAAGCGTGACTACAAGGAGGCGATCGCGACGTTCCGCGCGATGCTCGCGTCGGCACCGGACCATCCGCGCGCGCCGGAAGCGATGCTGTCCGTCGCCAACTGCTACGTCGAGCTGCGCGACACGCGTTCGGCGAAGCGCACGCTCGAGGACGTCATGAAGACGTATCCGCAGACCGAAGCCGCGATCGCGGCGAAGGACCGGCTCGCGGGACTCAAGTAGCGCTGCGCGGGGCGCGGCGGAGCACGCTTACGGCGCGGTGCCTAGAATCCGCGCCATGCAGGTCATCGACGTGGATGCGGTCGCACGGCAGGTGCTGTGGGCCGCGTTCGTGCTTTCGGCTGCATTTGGCGCGATCGCGCAGCGCACGCACTTCTGCACGATGGGCGCGGTAGCCGACATCGTCAGCATGGGCGACTGGACGCGCATGCGCCAGTGGGCACTGGCGATCGGCGTGAGCATCATCGGCTTCAACGCGATGGTCGCATTCGGCTGGGTCAGCGCGGCCGACAGCCTCTACGCGTCGGCGCGGCTCAACTGGCTGTCGTCGCTCGTCGGCGGGCTGATGTTCGGCTTCGGGATGGTGCTCGCGTCGGGGTGCGGCAGCAAGACGCTGGTGCGCATCGGCGCTGGCAGCCTGAAGTCGCTGGTCGTCTTCATCGTGCTCGCGATCGCGGCGTTCGCGACGCTGAAGGGCATCACCGCGGTGCTGCGCGTCGCGACGGTCGATTCCGTGTTCGTCACGCTGCCGCCGGGGCAGGATCTGCCATCGCTCGTCGCGGCAGTGACTGGTGCCGGCAAGCAGACCGTCGCGCTCGTGCTCGGGCTGCTGCTGGGCGGCGCCGTCGTGGCATGGGCGCTGACGAGCGCCACCGGGCGCAGCACCGACAGCCTGCTCGCCGGCTTCGGCATCGGCGCGGTCATCGTTGGCGTCTGGTGGGCCTCCGGGCAGCTGGGGTTCGTCGAAGAGGATCCCAACACGCTCGAGGAGGCGTTCGTCGCCACCTACTCGCGCCGCATGGAATCGCTGAGCTTCGTCGCGCCCTTCGCGCACGCGCTCGAGTGGCTGATCTACTTCAGCGACGCCGGGCGCCGGCTCACGCTCGGCATGGTCAGCGCGATCGGCGTCATTGCAGGATCGGCGGCGCACGCGCTGGCCACCCGAACCTTTCGTTGGGAAGGCTTTCGCAATGCCGCGGACACTGCCAGCCACATCGTCGGCGGGTTGCTGATGGGCGTGGGCGGTGTCACCGCACTGGGCTGCACGATCGGGCAGGGGATGTCGGGCGTGTCGACCCTCGCGCTCGGCAGCTTCGTTGCGCTGGGCGCGATCATGACCGGCGCGGTGCTCGCGTTGCGCTACCAGATGTGGCGGCTCGAACGCCTAGCATGAGCAACAGTGTGGTCTCGGTTGATGCCGACCTCGAGCGGCGCTTCGGCGCGCTGCGGCGCCTTTACGGCGACGCTGGCTACCGGCGCATCCGCTCGCTGCGGGTGGCGGTCGTCGGCGTCGGGGGTGTGGGGTCGTGGGCGGCCGAGGCGCTCGCACGCAGCGGCGTGGCGGCGCTGACGCTGATCGATCTCGATCACGTGGCCGAATCGAATGTCAACCGCCAGGTGCAGGCGCTCGGCGCGACGCTCGGCGCGGCCAAGGTCGATGTGCTGGCCGAGCGCATTGCCGACATCCATCCCGAATGCCGGGTCACGAAGGTCGAGGCTTTCGTCGACGAGGGCAACTGGCCGGCGCTGCTGCCCGCCCCGGTCGACGCGTTGATCGACGCGTGCGACCAGGTGCGCGCTAAGGTCGCGCTGGCCTCGTGGGCGCATCGCGAAGCCGTGCCGTTCATCTGCGCCGGCGCGGCCGGCGGCAAGCAGCGCGCCGAGCGGGTCGAGATCGCGGACCTGGCCTTCACGACGCACGATCCGCTGCTGGCGGCGCTGCGCCAGCGGCTGCGCAAGCAGCACGGATTCGCGCGCGCCGGCGCGATGGGCGTGAACTGCGTCTTCTCGCGCGAAACGGTCGCGCCGCCAGCCGACGCACACTGCGAAGTCCTGCAGTCCGACCTGAGTTGCCACGGCTACGGCTCGACGGTGGCCGTCACAGCGGTGTTCGGCCTGATCGCGGCAGGTGAGCTGCTTCACCGTACGGCGACGCCAGCGCGTGCCGGCGCATGACGCTGATATACTTTTTCCCTCTACGGCGGGCGCTGGGTTGTTAGCTCAGTCGGTAGAGCAGCGGACTTTTAATCCGTTGGTCGCAGGTTCGAATCCTGCACAACCCACCACCATAGACCCCGGGCTCTTAGCTCAGTTGGTAGAGCAGCGGACTCTTAATCCGTAGGTCGTAGGTTCGAATCCTACAGGGCCCACCAATTCGATCAACGGCTTGGCAGCACTGTCAGGCCGTTGTCGTTTGGGGACCGCGAGGCAAGGGTGATCTGCCCCGATCTTCACGGAGGTGGGTTGGCTGAAGGCACGCCGGCCCTGCGCGCGTGCCGAGGGATGTGCCAGTGGTGCCGTTCACGCCGGCCGGTGAGGCCCGACAAGCAGGGCTGCGACTTCGATTCCTCGCTTGCTGCTGGTCGTCGCCCTGACCGCCGTCGGTTCGCAAGAGGATCCGCGGCTTTGGAAGCGCAACGACTAGAATCCCCGCGCATCGGCGCGATGCGCGGCATGCCGCGCGATCACCTGCACCTACATAAGCAAGAATCTCTGACCGGAATGTGCTGTGCCTCTAGTGAGGCGGGAGTCTGAGTTTGGCCATCATGCCGCCGCTACCGGATCACGAGCGTCACGCGAAATATCGTGACGTCGGTACGATGCACGAAGTCAAAACAGCGGTAGAGATCAACGCTTCCTGCGCGGAGGTTTGGCGGGCGTTGACGGACCTCGGTGCGTACCACCTGTGGAACCCGACGATCCCATGGATCTCCGGGCGGGCCGAGGAAGGTCGGACCTTGCGGATGGTGTTCAGATCCC
>CP070653.1:3535289-3549743 GCA_020354665.1 Burkholderiales bacterium | reverse complement strand
CGTCTCCGAGGCGGCGCTGAGCAGCCGGATCAAGATGCTCCGGCAGCTGCTGGGCGACGACGGCCAGTCGCAACACCTGATTCGCACGGTCCACAAGAAGGGATTCCGCTTCGTCGGAGACGTGCGACGCCTCGACGATGCCGCAGCGCCGGATTCCGTTGAGACACCTATTGCGGCGCCCGGACCGCGGGAGCCTGCCGTACCGACGAACGGCGCGGCGTCGAACGAGCGCCCCGCCGTGGCCGTGCTGCCCTTCGTCAACCTGTCGGGCGATCCGGGACAGGAGTACTTCGCCGACGGCATCACCACCGACATCATCGCGCGGCTGTCCCATCACCGCTGGCTCGTCGTGGTGGCGCGCAACACCAGCTTCGGCTACAAGGGACGTGCGGTGGACGTGCGCCAGCTACGCAGCGAGCTCGGGGTCGACTACGTTGTCGAAGGCAGCGTGCAGCGTGCCGGCGACCGTGTGCGGATCAGTGTCCAGCTGATCGACGCTCGCACCGGCCATGCGCGCTGGAGCGAGCGCTACGACCGTGAGCTGGCCGACATCTTTGCGCTACAGGACCAGATCACCGAGACCGTCGTCGCGCGCCTCGAGCCCGAGATCGGCTTTGCCGAGCGCACGCGCGTGATTCATGCGCGCCCGGCCAGCCTGCAGGCATGGGACTGCTATCACCTCGGCATCCACCACCTGTTCCGCTTCACCGGCGCCGACAACCTGGAGGCCCAGCGGCTGCTGCGCCGCAGCTTCGAGCTCGACCCGCTGTTGGGCGACGCGCACGCGTGGTGGGCGTATGCGGTCATCCTGGGCATGGTCTACTGGGACACCGAGCCGACGCGCGAGGGGCTCGACGCGGCGCTCGCCGCCTGCGACCGCGCGCTGTCGATCGACTCGCGCAATGCGACGTTCCTCGCGCTGCGCGCGCGCGTGCGCCTGGCGCGCTGCGACTACGACATGGCGATCGCCGACAACGAAGGCGCGATCGAGCTGAACCCGACCTTTGCCGCCGCGCACTGCGGCCTGGGCGACTCGCTGGCCTACGAGCGGCGCTATGGCGAAGCAATCGAGCGCTTCCGCAAGGCGATCGCGCTGAGCCCGAACGACCCGCAGCTGTGGGCGTTCCTGACCTACGGCGCGCTGGCGTTGATCTTCATGGGCGAGTACGCCGAGGCACTGCGCTGGGCGGATCGCGCGAGCGGCCTGCCGAACTGTCAATACTGGACGACCGCACACCGCGCCGTCGCGCTGGCCGGCCTCGGCCGCACCGAGGAGGCGCGTCGCGCTGCGCAGCACCTGCTGCAACAACAGCCGCACTTCACCTGTGACTGGGCGAGGCGCAAGCTGTTCTATCTGAAGGATCCCGGGCAGATCGAGGGCTACCTTCGGGGCCTCGCGAAGGCGGGCGTGCCGTTGCAGTGACCGGCGGCGCGGGCTGCCGGCGCAAGCATGCACACGGCCTGTGGCTGTGCGCCGGACGCTGCCGGCCTTCGGTCGCAGGACACAACGCGTTGCACACCCGGATGCTTCCCGCCGCGATGCTTGCCACTGGCGCGCTATGCTGGCCGCAATCGTCGACGTAAAGGACCCCGGATGCGGAGCATTCCGATTGCAATGGCCAGTCTGGCATTGGCGGCGTGGGCCGCCGCGACACCGTGCCGTGCCGAAAGCTTGGCCTCTTCGGCATCGAGCGCAGGGTCGACCGCCTCGGGCAGCGCGTCGGACTCGATCCACGCATCCAGCGAAGGCTCCAGTGGGCGCAAGCAGGAAGCCAACGGCAATTACCGCGTGATCGAGGTCGCCGAGCTGCGCCGGCGTGCTGGCGTGCTGCGCGTCAAGCTGCGCGCCGTGCAGGCCACGGACGAACGCCTCGCGGAATTCACCCTCGACGTGCCGCGCGATGCGCTGGCCCCTCGTGCGCTGGCCCAGGGCGACCTGGTGACCGCGCGCCCGCGCCCTTACGGCATCGAATTCGCGTATGGCGATGGCGAGCGCGCGGCCGAAGCGTTCTTCCTCGCGCTTGCCGACGACTGGCAGCGCGAGCTCGATCCGCACGTGGTCGAGCTCTGAGCTTCGGCCGGCCGTGCTGCAGGCGCTGGGGCAGTGGGCGCTGTGCGCCGGCCTGGCGCTCGCCGCGGCCACGAGCGCAGCGGGCACGCTGCTGCCGCGGTTGTGCGATCGCAGCGTAACGCTCGATGCCGCACAGCAGGACCGGCTGCTGCGCCTGGCCGCCGTCGTGAAGCGCGAACTCGAGGCGTCGGGCCAGGCGGTGGCACTGATCTCGCGGTCGGGACTGGACCTCTCGCGCTTCGGAATCCGCTACTCGCATGCCGGCATCAGCCTCAAGGCGAGCCAGAACACACCCTGGTCGGTGCGCCAGCTGTACTTCGCTTGCGACGAAGGTCGCTCGCGCCTGTACGACCAGGGGCTCGGCGGCTTCCTGTTCGGCACCGACGATCCCGCGCTGGGCTACGTCTCGATCGTGCTGCTGCCGGCGGGTGAAGCCGCCGCGCTCGAAAGCGCCGCACTCGACAAGGCTCTCGCGCTGCGCCTGCTGACGGGTGCCTACAGTGCGAACGCTTACGCCTGGGGTCTGCGCTACCAGAACTGCAACCAGTGGGTGATCGAGCTGCTGGCAGCCGCCTTGGGCGGGACCGCCGACGGCCGCGGTGTCTCGCGCGAGGACGCGCAGCGATGGCTTGCCGAGCAGGGCTACGCGCCGCCGCCGGTGGAGGTCGGCTCGCACGCACTGATGTTTGCCGGCGCCTTCGTGCCCTGGCTGCGCATGGACGACCACCCCGAGGAGGACGTGCTGGCGATGCGCTTTCGCACCACACTGCCCGCGACGGTCGAGTCGTTCATCCGGTCGCGCCTGCCGCTGGCGCGGCGCATCGAGCTGTGCCATGACCAGCGGCAGATCGTGATCCATCGTGGCTGGACGCCGATTGCCGAGGGCTGCCGGCCCGAAGCAACCGACGAGGTCGTTGCCTACGATTGAGTTCCGCGGCGCCCCGCCGAGTCGTCTTGCGGCCGGCGCCCCTGGGCGGGTCGAGTCGCACGCGGTGGTCGGCAGCGTCGCGCCATTGAGCCGAGTCTGGTGTCCGGAACAGCGTCTTGCACTTTGACTGCCGTACGCTTGATGTCACACTGTCGACACGGCTGAAACGGCCAGCCGTGGCGAGTCGGGGGAATCAAGATGGTTACTGCGCGACAAACAGGTTTCGGCGCGATGCAGGGACGACGGCCCGCCGTCATCCTCGGGCTGTTCCTTCGGATATTAATCTTTGGCGCTTGTTTGCAGTCGTCCGGCGCATGGGCCAAGGATGCCATCGATCCTTTCGTCGGCCGCTACGCCGGACAAGCGGAATTCACCGAGGCAGGCGCGCAGATCAAGCGGGATCTCGGCGTCACCATATCGAAGCGCAAGGACGGATTCACGGTGAACTGGAAGGCCAGCACTTCCAGGCCGAGCGGAAAAGTCAAGATCGCCGAGCACTCAGTCGATTTCGTGCCGACGAAGCGCCCGAACGTCTTCATGTCCGCGATGAAGACCAACGTCTTTGGCGGACAGGTGCCGTTGGATCCGATGCAGGGGCACCCTTACGTCTGGGCGCGGATCGATGGCGACACGCTCACGGTGTATGCGCTGTACATCAACGACGACGGCGGGTACGAGTTTCAGATCTTCGATCGAACGCTCGACCCGAAAGGTCTGAAGCTCAAATTCGAGCGCATCCGCGACGGCGAGCGACTGAGAGCCATCGACACGCTGCTCGTCAGGGCCGGCAAAGGCTGAGTCGCTACAACGGCCCGCCCCGGTCGACGCCCGACGGCCGACGGCGCCCGGCAAAGCCCCGATCGGGTGCGGGTTCGCTGGGATCGGTGCTCTTGCAGCCGATCGCGGCAGGACTTGTTGTCCCAGCGCAAGTCGAATCGCGCGCGCACCTTGACGTCGCTTGGACGCGGCGTAACGTTGGACGGCGGGAGAGACCGGTCGTCTTCTCCACGGCACCGCGGTCTTCGAGGAGTACGGCATGTTCAAGCACTTGTTGCTGCCCACGGACGGTTCCGCTTCCTCCGAAGCGGCGATTCGGTGGGCGGTGGACCTGGCCCGCGAGGGCGGCGCGCGGGTCACCGGCCTGCACGTGATCCAGCCCCTGCACCTGGCCGCTTACGAAGTCGACATGGTCGAGGAAACCCGCGCCAGCTACGAGGCGGACGTTCGCGCGCGCGCGCAGCAGTACGTCGAGGCGATCGAGCGCGCGGCCAAGGAGCGCGGCGTGCAGGCCACCTGCCATGTCGTCGTCTCGGATCATCCGTACGAGGCGATCATCCAGACGGCGCAAGATACCGGCTGCGACCTGATTGTCATGGCTTCGCACGGGCGGCGCGGCGTGCGGGCCGTGTTGATCGGCAGCGAGACGCAGAAGGTGATCACGCACAGCACGATTCCGGTGCTGGTCCTTCGCTGAGCGCGTGCCGGTGAAGACGGTCGGGGGGTACGCGCCGACCGTCTTTCCGCTCAAGCTGGTGCTCCAAACGTCCGGGTCCCGCCTGCCGAGTACGGAGCCCGCGGCCCGACGGACACCGTCGTGCCCGTTGCGGCAGCCCTCGATCTCCGTAGTGCTACGGCGCCTCGACGACATTCCGTCGCGGGGCGGCAAAGGTCACTTCCTGGCCGCCGCGGCATCGGCGACGCATTTCTTCGTGAAGCTCGTGCGGGCTTCACCGGCGAGCTTCTTTTCATCGGCCGCGACCTCGCACGCCGGGTTCGCAGCGAAGGCATCGCCGGCCAACAGGCCCAGCGTGACGGCGGCCAACGTGATCAACTTGTTCATCGGGAACTCCGACTCCTTTGTGTCGCATGGTGGGTTGCCGCGCTGGCCTATCCAGTGACGGTCGCTGCGCGGCAGCGTCGTAACGCTCAAGCACGTGGGCGCGATGACAGACGGCGACCGGTCGTCGCGTCGTAGCCGACCGGCGCACCGTGGCTGCGCTGGAACCGTTCGCCGCCACGGTGCATCGCGTCGGACACCGGCCGGCCAGTGGTCAGCCGCCGGCGAAAGGCGCCGCCGACACTAGCCACTCGCGCGTCGCACCAACCGCACCGGTTGTTCGACCGGCGGGCGTGGCGGTGCGCCGTGCGCGCGCAGCACGTCGTCGAACGCCTGGCCGCGTTCGTCGACGAGCGCTGCCTCGCGTGCCGCCCGTACGGCTTCGGCGCGAGGCATCGCGCTGCCGGTCGTCGGCTGCGCCGCCAGGTGGTCGACGATGTGCAGCAGGTTGGCCTTGCCGCGCTCGTTGGTCGCCCCGTAGCCCTTGACCAGCCGGCCGCAGCGCGCGAGTTCGAGCGCCAGCGCGCGATCGCCCGGCAGCGCCCGGTCGATCGCGGCGAGCCAGCGCTCGATCAGCGCCTGTTCTTCGGCGAACCGCCGGCCGCGGCGGCGCAGCCATTTCAGCGACGCCAGCGCCCGCATTGCCGCCAGGCCGCTGGCCGTGTGCGTGCCGATCTTCATCGCCAGTGCGAACGGTTCTTGCCCGCGCGCGATGCGTGCACGATCCCAGCGCTGCAGGCGCGTCGCCAGCACGCTCGGCAACAGGCCAGCGACCTCGGGCACACCCGGCTTGAAATGCTCGAACACATGCAGCAATTCGTCGTCGCCGGCGTTCACCTCGCGCCGCACGCGCTCGCGGCGGCTCGCCCGGCTCTTCAGGTCCGCGACGCGCACGATGTCGTCGAAGGCCATCCACAGCGCGAGCCACCGGGCCGCCTCGCGCGTCACGGCCGCATCGCCGGCGCTGCGTTCAGCGTGCAGCAGCTTGCCGAGCCGCTGCAGGTACAACTCTCCGTAGGCCGCGTCCTGGTAGTCGACGACGCGCGCACGACCCAGCGCGAGGACCTCGTGCATCTCGGCTGGAAAGGCCTCGCGCACCGCTGCCGGCAGCGCGGGTGCCTGCTTCGCCAGGCCTGACGTCACCTCGGCCGCGAGCGCGATCGCCGCGTTCTGCGCGGTGTGTGCGCGTTCGATGGTCTGCCAGGCGTCCTCGAACCCGCGCAGGCTGGCCTCGGCCGCCTTGCCGGAGCGGCGCACCACCGCCTCGAACGCGCTGCGCAGAAACGGCAGCGCGCCCGAGGTAGCGATCCAGGCGCCGATCGCGCCGAACATCACGGCGCTGATCACGGTGCCGTTGCGCTGCGCGAGCTCGGTCATGTCGAACAGGTCGAGCGTGCGGGCGTGCGCGCGCAGCAGGTCGACCAGCGCGGGCGTGGCGACGCGGCCGTCGGCCAGTGGCATCTTCTCGGTGGTAGTCAGCGTACGGCGCGTCGACGCGATGACCGTCGTGCGGTCGGGCGACACCATGCCGTTGCCTGCCTGGCGCACGACCTCGAGCAGTTCCGAGCCGACCAGCAGATCGACCGCCCCCGGCACCGCATACAGGCCGAACACCGGCGTGCGCCCACCGAGCTCGGTCATCGGCCGCGGGAACACCTCGATGTAATAGGTGGTCGCGCCGGTGCGCTGCGCGACACCTGGAATCGACGTGCCCTGCACTGCGTGCCCGCACTCGCGCGCCACTTCGACCAGCCAGTTGGCCAGCACGCCGCCGCCCTCGCCGCCGAGCGCGCACAGCAGGATCGAGAACGCGCGGTCGTTGCCGTTCATGCGCTTGACTCGGCCGCGGGCCCGCGCTGCAGCCAACGCCGCGCCAACGCACGTGCGCTGTCGAGCGCGCGCTCGTGCCAGCGCGGGTTGCGGATCACCTCGGCGCGGTAGAAGCTCGGGCACAGCGTGGCCGCGTGCGCGTTGGCGCCGCACAGCCAGAAGCCGACGCAACCGTCAATGACGGTGGCCACCGGGTCGACCTTCAGCGGATCGGGGTTGTCCTTCAGCGTGAGCGTCGGGCAGCCGGACAGGCGGATGCAGGCGTGGTCGCCGGTGCACACGTCCTCGTCGACGCCGTACTTGACGCGCTCGACGCGCTCCCCGCGTTCGAGCCGCGAGGCAATCCACGGCTTGGTGCGTCGTTGCCGTTCGAGCTGGCATTCGCCCTCGGCGAGGATCACCTTCAGTCCACTGAACTCGGTCGTGAAGGCTTCCTGCAGGGTGCGGCGCATCGCGGTGACGTCGTAGTTGTCAACCGTGCGCAGCCACCGCACGCCCATGCCCTTGAGCGTGGTTTCGATCGTCTGGTTCTGGTGCACCAGGCTCTTCTGCTTGTCGTCTGCGGCGGTCTTGGCCGCCTCGTCGGGCGTGGACAGGATGTCCTGCGTACCGGTGGCCGACGTGTAGCCGTTCTTCATGATCAGCAGCACCGCATCGTCGCCGTTGAACAGTGCGCTCTGCACGCCGGTCAGCAGCCCGTTGTGCCAGAAGCCGCCGTCGCCCATCACGCTCAAGACGCGGCGCTGCATCAGTGGCGAGACGCCGGCGCGGCTGGCCAGGCTCATGCCGTAGCCCAGGATCGAGTGCCCTGTCGAGAACGGCTCGAAGGTCGCGAACGAATGGCAGCCGATGTCGGCGGCGACGTGCACGCGGCCGATCTGCTGCTGCGCGAGTTTCAGCGCCGCGAACACCGGCCGCTCGGGGCAGCCGACACAGAACCCCGGCGGGCGCGGTGGCAGCGGCCGCGCCAGTTGGATCGCCACCGCGGCGCGGCGCAACTCGATCGCGGCGAGCCAGCTTCGCCCGTGGTCGCTGACCGAGCCCGGCAGGTGGGCGTCGCAGAAGCGTTGCAGCGCGCGCGCGAGCACCTCGACGTTGTATTCGCCGTGCGCGCCGACCAGCGCCTTGCCTTCGAGCGGCGTGGGCACGTCGTGGCGGCGCAGCGCGGCCAGGATGTCCTTCTCGATGTATTCGGGCATCCCCTCCTCGAGCACGAGCACCGCACGCTTGCCGGCGCAGAAGTCGCACAGCTCCTGCGGCACCAGCGGGTAAGTGACGTTGAGCACGAGGATCGGCAGCTGCGACTGGCCGAACGCGTCGGCCAGCCCGAGCATCTGCAGCGCGCGCAGCAGCGAGTTCGTAAGGCCTCCCTGCACGACGATGCCGACGTCGCCGCGCGCGCCGCTGAGCAGCTCGTTGAGCTTGTGCTCGGCGATGTAGCGCTGCGCGGCCGGGATGCGCTGCTCGACCTTGAGCTTCTCATGGCCGAACACGACCGGCGGGTGCGCCAGCTTGGCGTATTCGAACGGCGCGGGCTCGGCCAGCGGATGCAGCGCCGAGATCGCCGGCGCGACGTTGTCGCTCGCGGTGAAGCTGCCGCGCACATGGCACGCGCGGATCCGCAGCTGCAGGATCGCCGGCATGTTGGAGGCCTCGCTCATCGCGAAACCGTGCTCGACCATGCGCACCATCTTCGCCAACTCGGGCCGCGGGTCGAGCAGCAACATCGTCGACTTCATCGCGAACGCGTGCGTGCGCTCCTGGATCACGCTCGCGCCTTCGCCGTAGTCCTCGCCGGAGACGATCAGCGCGCCGCCGCGCACGCCGGGAGACGCCAGGTTCGACAGCGCATCGGCCGCGACGTTGGTGCCGACGATCGACTTCCACGTCACCGCGCCGCGCACCGGGTAGTGCAGGCTGGCGCCGAGCATCGCCGCGGCCGAGGCCTCGTTCGAACAGGCCTCGACGTGCACGCCGAGTTCGTTCAGGTAGGGCCGTGCCTGCACCATGACGTCGAGCAGGTGCGACACCGGCGCCCCCTGGTAGCCGCCGACGTACGCGACTCCGGACTGCAGCAGCGCCTTCGTGATCGCGAGGATGCCCTCGCCATGAAAGGTTTCGCCCGCGCCCAGGTGCAGGGCCTTCACTTCCTCGGTGAAATGCACTTCCATGGCAACGGCGCGGCGGCGATCGGCAAGGCTGGATGGTGCGGCAAAAGCTCCGCGCCGTCCGGTTCGCCCCCGTCGGGAAGAGGGGCAAGACAGTGTGCCGCGCGCCGCAGGTGGAACAGGGCCATGCAGAAGCCGGCTGCGCCGAGCAGCGCAAAGCCGGGCACCGGTGCCGACCCCAGCTCGCGACCGATGATCGAGATGAGCGACATCGCGACCAGCGCGGCAAGGCCCAGGCCGCCGAAGATGGCGTGCGCGCGCGGAGCGTGAAACAGGATGCGCCCGACCGGGCCAAATTCCTCGAAGGGATTAGCGGGCCGCCGATCCTCCGTCATCGTCCTCGTCGTTCGGATTTTCCGGGTGGGCTCATTGCGGTCTGCCGAGCCAATGGGCCCTATTCTGCTGAATCGTGGCAGATCGTGGGGGAGGTTTTCCCTCGCGCACAACGCGGCCGGCAGTTGGGTCGAGCGTGCCGCCGGTTCACGCAGGCGCGACGTTCGCCCACCGGTGTTTCGATCCGCTCGGCTTCGTCTACAGTGCCACGTCGTCGACCTGGATCACACGGTCGGCCGCCTTCAGATAGGCGAGCGCAGCGGTCGGGTCGCGCGACTTGGCCGCAGCCGCTTCGAGCGGGCGCACGCGGCGCAGCGCGGTGTTGAGCTGATCGAGCTCATCGGCGACCGGTTCGGCAAGCGCCAGCGCGTGCATCAGGTCGTGCAGGCCGCCGGTGCGCGGCTCGCTGACATCGGGGCACAGCCGCGCCAGCAGCGCCGGGTCACTGCGCAACGCCTCGGCCAGCGCCAGCACCTCGCGATCGCGCAACGGCCGCAGCCGCCGCGTGCCGCCGCGCAGCAGCCGTGAGACGAGGTCGAGCGCACGCGACGGCAAATTGGCGTGCAGCTCGCGCAGGCTCACGGCGGCCTGCAGCAGCTGCGTACGCACCGCGCCGCGCGCCAGCGGCAGCAGCTTCGGCTCCGCTTCGACCTCGTAGCGCCACAGGCACGCCGCGGCCAGATACAGGTTCGACAGGATGTCGCCGAGCCGCGCCGACAGCAGCTCCATGCGCTTCAGGCGCCCGCCGAGCAGACCCATCGCGAGATCGGCGGTCAGCGCGAACTGCGCCGACAGGCGAGCGATCTGCGCGGCCTCGTCGGCGAGGTCGGCGGGCGGCCGTCCGCTCACGCGTACACCGGCCAGGCTGCGCCACAGATTGCGCGCCACGTGCGACGCATGGCCGAGCAGCGCGCGGCCGAGCGCCCGCGCGTCGCCGGCCTGCGCCGCATGCATCTCGTCCAGCACATGCGGATGGCAGCGCACCGCACCCTGGCCGAAGATGATCAGCGCGCGCGTCAGCAGGTTGGCGCCTTCGACCGTGATCGCAATCGGCGCATGGCGGTAGGCCACACCGAGCAGGTTGCTCGGTCCGCGGATGATGCCCTTGCCGCCAAGGATGTCCATGCCGTCGTTGACGGCTCGCCGGCCGGCCTCGGTCAGCTGCACCTTCAGGATCGCGCTCGCCACGCTCGGCCGTTCGCCCTGGTCGAGCGCAGCCGCGGTGTAGCGCCGCGCCGCATCGCTCGCGTACAGCTCGAGCGCGATGCGCACGACCAGCGCCGCTACCGCATGGAACTTGCCGATCGGCAGCCCGAACTGCTCGCGGATGCGGCCGTAGCCGTTGACCACGTACAGCGAGGTCGGTTGAAGCGCCGAACCGAGCGCCGGCAGCGAGATCGCGCGACCCGCGGCCAGGCTCTCCATCAGCATGCGCCAGCCCTGGCCGACTTGCGCCTCGCCACCGATCACCCAGTCCATCGGGACGAACACGTCGGTGCCGCGGATCGGGCCGTTCATGAACGCCGAGTTCATCGGCATGTGGCGGCGGCCGATTTCCATGCCGGGCGTCGGCACCGGCAGCAGTGCGCAGGTGATGCCGAGGTCCTGCTCGCCTTGCGCGCGCGTCGGGTCGATCGCGTGAAACGCCAGGCCGACCACCGTCGCGACCGGCGCGAGCGTGATGTAGCGCTTGTCGAAGGTGACCAAGAAGCCGCGCACGCGCCGTCCGTCGATCTCGCGCTCGGTGAGCACGCCGGTATCGGGGATCGCGGCGGCGTCGGAACCGGCGTACGGCGACGTCAATCCGAAGCACGGCAGCTCGCGACCGTCCGCGAGCTGCGGCAGGTAATGCCGGCGCTGCGCCTCGGTCCCGTAGTGCAGCAGCAGTTCGGCCGGCCCGAGCGAGTTGGGCACCATGACCGTGACCGCGGTGGCGATGTTGACGGTGGCGATGCGCGTGACCACTGTCGCATGCGCGAAGTCGCCGAAGCCCAGCCCGCCGTGTTCGCGCGGAATGATCATCCCGAAGAACTTCTTCTCGCGCAGGAACTGCCAGACCTCCGGCGGCAGGTCGCGCGCCGCGTCGATGGCGTTGTCGTCGAGCATCGCGCACAACTCGCGTACCTCGTTGTCGAGAAACGCCTGCTCGGCTGCGTTCAGTCGGTTGGGTCCGCGCGCGCGCAGCGCGTCGAAATCCGGCCGGCCGGTGAACAGGTCCCCTTCGAAGCCCACCGTGCCGGCCTCGAGCGCGGCGCGCTCGGTCTCACCCATCGTCGGCAGCGCACGGGCAAACGGCGCCAGCGCGAGTTTTCCAACCCAGTCTGCGATCGCCATACGCGTCTCCTGTGACGCCGTTGCGCGCCGCGTTCAACCCGCCAGCACGCGGGCACACCGCGCATGCGCGGCTCGATGGCATCGTAGCGCGTCCCTGCTGCGTGAGCTTTCCCGACCCGTGGCCGCAGCGCAACGAGCCACAGCTGTTCCGCCGTAACTTGGCTTCCGCCGTTGCGCCCATCCATTTCACCGGTCGGCAGCGATCCGGAATGTGCGCGGCATTGACAGCGAACAACGCGCCGAAGGGCTGCAGGTGCTATACGAACAAGCGATGGATCAATTCCCGCGGTTCGATCGGCTGCCGGCACCGCTGCCTTTGCCCGCATCGCCCAGACTCGCGAGCGGCAAATCCCAGTCGATCAAGGAGACCACGCCATGTCAAAGAGTCGTGCTGACGTGCTGATCCACATCGATCAGACGCTCGACCATGACCATCTGGCTTCGATGACGGCCAAGATTGCGACGATCGAGGGCGTCACGAGCGCCGAGGGGCACGATGCGAAGCCCCATCTGGTGATCGTGTCGTACGACCCCGAGAAGGTCCACGCGACCGACGTGCTCGCGGCCGTGAAAGCAGAAGGGGTCGGCGCGGAACTGATCGGCCTCTGACGCGCGCCCGACGCGACGGTTTGCCCGCTGCACGCCGGTTACACGGCGCCTGCCTGTCGTCGCGGCGCGCTCGCGCCGCTCGCCGTAGCATCGCGGGGTGGCACGCGGTTTGTTCATCGCCTTCCTGCTCTCGTTCGGCCCGGCCGTCTCGAACTCGTTCGCGCGCTTCGCCTATGCCCTGCTGCTGCCGGCGATGCGCAATGACCTGCATTGGAATTACGCGCAGTCCGGGTCGATCAACACCTTCAATGCCGCCGGCTACCTGGCAGGTGCATTGCTGACGCGAGCACTGGTCGGCCGCATCGGCAACCGTGCGCTTTTCTGCGGCGGTATGGTGGTGACGTCGCTGTCGCTGCTGGCCACCGGGCTGGTGCGTGAGGTCGACCTGCTGATTGCCGCGCGCGTCGCGGCGGGCATCAGCGGCGCGGCGGTGTTCATCTGCGGCGGCGCGTTGTCGGGCAACATCCTCCCGCAGCGCCCACAGCTGGCCACCACGACGATCGCGATCTACTTCGCCGGTGGCGGGATCGGCCTGATGCTCAGCGGCGTCGTGGTGCCGCTGATGCTGCAAGCCGGCGGCGATGCGGCCTGGCCGGCGGTGTGGCGCTGGATGGGGTGGGCGGCCCTGCTGATGACGCTGGCCAGCGTCTGGGCGGCGCTGCGCATCGCCGAGCCTGGCGCCGCGCCCGGCAGTGCGAGCTGGCGGGCGGCGCCGCTGGCTGCCGAGTTCGCTTCGTACGCGATGTTCGCGGTCGGGTACATCGGCTACATGACCTTCGTGATCGCGTGGATGCGCGAGCACGGCGCGAGCACGGCCACCGTGATCGCGGTGTGGTTCGTGCTCGGGCTGGCGACGTTGCTGGCACCGCTGGTGTGGCGCCGGCCCGCGGAGCAGTGGCCGGGCGGCCGGCCGCTGGCGGCGGTGATGGCGGTGCTCGCCACCGGCGCGGCACTACCGCTGGTTTCCGCACATCCCGCGGTGATGCTGTTGTCGGCCACGCTGTTCGGCCTGGCGATGTTCAGCGCGCCATCGTCGGTCGGCAGCTTCATCAAACACGCGCTGCCAAAACCCGCCTGGGGCTCGTCGATGGCCACCTTCACGGTCGTGTTCGCCGCCGGCCAGATTGTCGGCCCGGTGGCCACCGGCTGGCTTGCCGATCGGCTCGGCTCGCTGATGCCGGGGCTCGCGGCATCAGCGGCGCTGCTCGCGCTCGGCGCGCTGCTGGCGCTGCTGCAGCGCGATCTGCGCCCCGCCGCTGCGCAGGACTCGCGGGCCTGAGCGCTGGCCCTAGCGCGACGACACCCGGTCGGGCGCGGTGGCTGTCTGCCCGCCCATCGGTGCGAACCCTGCTCCGCCAACGTGCGGCTCGGCATAGAGTCTGCTACCCGTCGAAATCTTCCCTCGCCGTGTCCGCTTACCTATCGATCGATTCGGTCAGCGTCGCCTTCGGATCGGGGACTCCGCTGGTGCTCGACCGCGTGAGCCTTGAGGTCCAGCGCGGCGAAATGGTCGCGCTGCTGGGACCCTCGGGATGCGGCAAGACCACGTTGTTGCGGTCGATCGCCGGGTTCGTCAAACCGCAGTCGGGTCGCATCGTCGTCGACGGGCACGACATCACCACCTTGCCACCCGAAGCAAGGCAGACGGCGATGATGTTCCAGTCCTATGCGCTGTGGCCGCACATGGACGTGGCAGCCAACATCGGCTATGGGCTGCGCATGCGCGGGGTGCCCAAGGCCACCATCGCGCAGCGCGTCGAGCAGATCCTGAAGCTGCTTCAGCTCGAGGGCTTCGGGCCGCGCAGCGTCGGCTCGCTGTCGGGGGGCCAGCGCCAGCGCGTCGCGATGGGGCGGGCGCTGGCAGTCGACCCGCTGCTGCTGCTGCTCGACGAGCCGATGTCCAATCTCGACTACAAGGTGCGCCTGGACCTGCGGCACGAACTGCGTGCACTGCAGCGGCGCGTAGGCATCACTGCAATCTACGTCACGCACGACCGCGAGGAAGCGCTGACGCTGGCGGACCGCATCGCGGTGATCGACGGCGGACGTGTGCTGCAGTTCGGCACGCCCGAAGCGGTGTTTCACCGGCCGGCGAGTCCTTTTGTCGCCGGTTTCATGGGCGCGGACAATTCGGTGGATCTCGTCGACGAGGGCGGAACGCTCTGCCTGTCCGACGACGGCGCAGCCGACGCGGCGCGTTGGCGTGCGCACTTCCGTGGCGACCGCGCGCGCCTCGCCAGCGAGGCGAATCCGGATGCTCTGAGCCTGCACGGCACCGTCGAGCAGGCATCGTATCTCGGTCATGGCTACCGCTACCGGGTGCGGGTCGGCCACGGCCAGGTCT
>CP070653.1:3529128-3535189 GCA_020354665.1 Burkholderiales bacterium | reverse complement strand
GCGACGCCGCTGTGCTCGAGGCGCGCATCGCCGTGCCTTATGCCTATACCGAGCTCGGCGCCTACGGTCAGGCGCTTGCCGGCTACGAGCAGGCGATCGCGGCCTACGAGCGCGAGCGCTCCGCGCTCGATGAATCGATCGCAGCGATCCGCGACGGCAAGCTTGTCGAAGGTCTCGTCGAGCGCAACCCGGGCGCCGAGATGGGTTGGTTCTGGTCGATCGGCGAGCTGCCCGACCTGCCGCGCGCAGCGCACCTGACGAGCGTGCTCGCCGAGCACGAGTTCCAGGAAGCCTTCAAGAACTACCGCGACCTGCTGTTCCTCGAGCACAACCTGTCGAACTGGGCAGACAAGCTCGGTGCGTTCGACGACATGCTCGCCAACCGCAAGCAGGCCTACGCCGAACGCCTGCCGCGTACACGCGAACAGGCCCGCGGCATCAGCGTGCCGACGATGCGCGAGCGCCGCACGGCAGTCGCCGAGGAACTGGCGCGCGTCGAGGCGCAGATCGACGTCGCGGCCTTCGCCGACGAAAGAGAAGTGGCGCTGCAGCAGCGGCTAGAGCGCGCAAAGGCCACGATCGCGCTGATGGGCGAGACGCCTGAGGCGAGCGACGCGCGCGAGCGCCTGCGTCGCGCCGAGGGTGCACTGACATGGCGGATGACCGATGAATTCCCCGCGCGGCTGTGGGAGGCGAAGAAGTCGATGCGAACGATCGACGAGCGGCTGGCCGAAGCGGCCGGCCGCGAGGCAGCGCTCGCGCAGGCGCAACGCGACGAGCCGACGCGTCTGGCCGGATTCGACGGTCGCATCGCCACGCTCGACGCGCGCTTGAAGGCCATGATCCCGCGCGTCGCCGCACTTGCCGACGATCAGCGGATCGCCGAGCAGAACAACGCGGTGGCCGCGCTCGAGCGCCAGAAGGAGCGCCTCGCGACCTACGTGACGCAGGCTCGCTTCGCGGTGGCGCAGCTCTACGACCGCGCTCAGCTGGCGAAGAAGGAGCACGATGGCCGCGCGGACTGATCTTGCGCCGCAGCTGTCGCCGCTGATGGCCGCCCTCATCGCGGTCGGCCTGGCCGGCTGCGCGACGCAGCGGGGCTCGCCTGACAACGAGCCGACGATCGCCACGCTGATCGGCCGCGAGGTCAAGGTCGAGCAGGACGCCGGCATTCCCGCGAATCCGGACAAGGCGATGGCCGCGTACCGCGAGTTCCTCGCCGCGGCGCCGCGCGCCCCGCAGCGCGCCGAAGCGCTGAAGCGGCTGGGCGACCTCGAGATGGACAGCGTCGATGCGCGCATTGCCGATGGCCGTGCGGCCGGGACGATCGGCGACTACCGCGGCGCCATCACGCGCTACCAGGACTACCTCAAGGCCTACCCGACGGCCGCAGATACCGACCGCGTGCTCTACCAGCTTGCCCGCGCGCACGAGCAAGGCGGCGAGCTCGAGAAGGCGCTGGCGATCCTCGATGACCTGGTCATCCGCTACCCCGACACACGCTATCGCGACGAAGCGAACTTCCGCCGCGGCGAACTGCTGTTCACTGCGCGCGACTACGCGAAGGCGGAGAAAGCCTACGCATCTGGGCTCGCCGGCGAGACGCGTACGCCGTATCACGAACGATCGCTGTACATGCAGGGCTGGTCGCAGTTCAAGCAGGGTCGCCTGGAGGACGGGCTCGCGTCGTTCTTCGGCGTGCTCGACCTGAAGCTCGCCGGTCATGACGGCGACGTGCCGCTGGCGTCGTTGCCCGGCCTGACGCGCGCGGATCGCGAGCTGGTCGAAGACACCTTCCGCGTCGTCAGCCTGTCGCTGCAGAACCTGCAGGGCTCGCAGACGATTCCCGTCTACACGGCGACGGCCGGGCGCGGGAGCTACGAGTTCCGCGTCTACCAGCAGCTGGCCGAGCTGTATCTGAAGCAGGAGCGACTCAAGGACGCCGCCGACACGTTCAGCGCGTTCACGCGGCGCGATCCGCTGCATCCGCAGGCGCCGCTGCTGCAGGCGCGAGTGGTCGAGATCTACCAGCACAACGGCTTCGAGACTCTCGCACTCGACGCGAAGAAGGACTACGTGCAGCGCTACGGCGTCGGCAGCGACTTCCAGAAAGCCAACGGCGCGGCGTGGCAGGACAAGGCGCAGCCGCTGGTGAAGGCGCACCTCGGCGAGCTGGCGCGCCATCACCACGCACTGGCGCAAAACAACAAGGTGGGCGCCGACTACCGCGAGGCCACGCACTGGTACCGCACGCTGCTCGATTCGTTCCCCGACGACAGCGAGGCGGCCGCCAACCGCTTCCTGCTCGCCGAACTGCTCAACGAGGACGGCCGGCTCGCCGAAGCGGCGGCCGAATACGAGAAGACCGCCTACGGCTATCCCGCCCACGCGCGCAGCGCGGACGCAGGCTACGCCGCACTACTCGCCTATGCGGCACTCGAAAAGCGCGCCGCGGCGGCCGAGTTGCCAGCACTGCAGCGAGCGAGCGTCAACAGCGCGCTGCGCTTCGGCGAAAAGTTCGCCGGCGACGAGCGCACCGCGCCGGTGCTGACCAACGCGGCCGAGAAGTTGTTTGCGCTGCGTGAGACCGAGCGCGCCAGCCAGATCGCGCAACGGGTGGTCGACCTGCAGCCCCCAGCACCGCCCGGGCAGCGCCGTGTCGCGTGGACAGTGCTCGCGCACACCGCATTCGAGCGCGGCGAGTTCGCCGAGGCCGAGCGGCGCTATGGCGAGGTGCTCGCGCTCGTGCCCGAGCAGGATGCCGCGCGCAGCGAACTCGTCGAACGGCAGGCCGCGGCGATCTACAAGCAAGGCGAAGCCGCGCGCGCGGCCGGCAAGGCGCAGGACGCCGTGAGGCACTTCGGCCGCGTCGCGACGGTGGCGCCCGAATCGGCAGTGCGCGCGAACGCGCAGTACGACGCGGCAGCCGCACTGATCGGCATCAAGGAGTGGGCGGCCGCGGCGCGTCAGCTCGAAGACTTCCGCGCGCGCTTCCCCGCGCATCCGCTGCAACGCGAGGTCGCCAGCAAGCTCGCGGTGGCATACACCGAGCAAGGCCAGTGGGCGGCGGCCGCGGGCGAGTTCGAGCGGCTGGCCGCCGCCGCAACCGACCCGACGGTGGCACGCGATGCGCAGTGGCACGCCGCCGAACTGTACGAGAAGGGCGGCGCACGGGCGCCGGCCGCGAAGGCGTACGAGCGCTACGTGCAGCAGCATCCGCAGCCGCTCGAGCCGGCTGTCGAGGCACGCTGGCGGCTGGCGCGGCTCGCGAAGGAAGGTGGTCAGTCGGCGCGTGAGCTCGCACTGGTCAAGGACGTGATGCAGGCCGATGCAGCGGGCGGTGACGCGCGCACCGCGCGCACCCGCACGCTCGGCGCGCTGGCCGCGCTGCGCCTGAGCGCACCGACGCTCGAGGCGTACCGCAAGGTCACGCTGGTCGAGCCGCTGCAGCGCCAGCTCAAGCTGAAGAAAGCCAGGATGGAAGACGTGCTCAAGGCTTACGCCGTGGTGTCGGAGTACGGCGTGCCGGAAGCCGCCACCGCCGCGACGTTCCACACCGCAGCGGTCTACCAGGACTTCGGCAAGGCGCTGCTCGCTTCGCAGCGGCCGAAGAAGCTGTCGAAAGCCGAACTCGAGCAATACAACGTGATGCTCGAGGAGCAGGCCTTCCCGTTCGAGGAGAAGGCGATCGAGCTGCACGAGGTCAACGCGCGCCGGGCGGCCGACGGCGTGTATGACGAGTGGGTCCAGGCGAGCTTCACCGCGCTGCGCGAACTGCGCCCGGTGCGCTATGCCAAGACCGAACGCGCCGAGGCGGTGATCGATGCGATTCGTTGACGCGATACCTCGCGCCGCGTTGCGCGCCGCAGTGCTGGCCGCCTTCTTCGGCGTCGCCGGCTGCGCAGCGGTACCTGAGGGGCTGCAGGCCGAACGCGGATCGGCGGCTGCGCGCGGCACGATGGCGAACGTCGTGCCTGCGGCAGTGGCAGCGTCCACAGCCCAGCCTGCCGCCGCGCCGGCCGCCGCGGCGTCGGCACCGCCTGCGGCCGAACCCGACGTACCGGTCGCGCCGGCTACGCGGCGGGCCTACGACGACGCGCTGCGCCAGCTTCGCGCCGGCCATATCGACGCGGCAGAGAAGGCGCTGTCTGAGATCGCGCAGGCGTCTCCCGAACTCGGCGGGCCGCACGCCAATCTCGGACTGATCCACCGCCAGGCCGGCAAGCTCGACGAGGCGGTCGCCGACTTCGAGCGCGCGGCCAAGGCGAACCCGCACCGTGCCAGCTACTTCAACCAGCTGGGCATCACCTGCCGTCAGGCCGGGCAGTTCGCGAAGGCACGCGAAGCCTACGAGCGGGCGATCGAGATCGACCCTCACGACGCCGCGCCGGTGCTCAACCTGGGCATCCTGCACGACCTGTACCTCGGCGACGGTGTGCGCGCGCTCGAGCTGTACGACCGCTATCTGGTGATGACTCCGGCCGGCGATCCGGCGGTCACCAAGTGGGTCGCCGACCTGAAGAACCGCCAGGGGCGACCGAGCGTGATCGCTCGCAAGGAGAAGCCATGAAGCGTCACCTGCACCGCTGGCTGGCCGCCACGTGCATCGCGACGGTCGCCGCCGGCGCGTTCGCACAGGACCGTGCCGACATCGACCGAACGCAGATCATCGGCAACCGCGAGCTGCCCAAGGTGCTCTACATCGTGCCGTGGAAGAAGCCGCTGCCCGGCGAGCTCGCCGGCCGCCCGGTGGCCGGCGTGCTCGATGAAGTGCTCGCGCCGATCGACCGCGACGTGTTCCGCCGCCAGCTGCAGTACGACGCGCTCGTTCACCCGCGCCCCGGTCCCGCCACTCAGCCCTGACCCGCCCCACCCTTCATCCGTTCTTGCAGGAGAAAACCAGTGAGC
This sequence comes from Burkholderiales bacterium, assembly GCA_020354665.1. Taxonomy (GTDB): domain Bacteria; phylum Pseudomonadota; class Gammaproteobacteria; order Burkholderiales; family Burkholderiaceae_C. Next base: position 3,530,281 of record CP070653.1, on the reverse strand, counting down.
CTCTTCGACTTCGCGATCAAGTTCTTCCAGGACAGCGGCGTCGCGATCTACTTCAGCATCGCCATCATGGCGGTGGGCCTGTCGATCGCGACCGAGCGCTACATCTTCCTGAGCCGCGCGCGCGCCGCCAACCGCCACCTGTGGGACCAGATGCTGCCGATGCTGCAGGGCGGCAAGTTCAAGGACGTGCACCACGTCGCCGCCGACTCCGACGCCGCGATCGGCAAGATCGTCGCCAACGGCATCCTTCGCATGCAGACGCCATGCCGCCGCGAGGACATCGACGCGGCGATGGAGGAAGGGATGATGGAGATCGTGCCGCGCCTGGAGAAGCGCACGCACTACATCGCCACGTTCGCCAACGTCATCACGCTGGTCGGCCTGCTCGGCACGATCATCGGCCTGATCAAGGGCTTCACCGCGGTGGCGGCGGTCAACCCCGCCGAGAAGGCGGAGATGCTGTCGGCATCGATTTCGATCGCGATGAACAACACCGCGTTCGCACTCGCGGTGGCGATCCCGTTCCTGCTGATCCATGCGTTCCTGCAGGCGCGCACGAGCGAGATCGTCGACGGACTCGAGGCGGCCAAGATCAGCTTTCTGAACCTGGTGCAGCGGCTGAAGGCCGACCTCGCCACCGGGCACGGCCACTGAGCTGCCGGCCGCGCGATTCAAACCCAACCCGAACCGGGAGGCGCAAGCGATGCGTGTCCGACGCCTGCACAAGCATCCAGCACAGCTGGAAGTGACTGCGTTCATCAACCTGGTGGTCGTGCTTGTGCCGTTCCTGCTGTCCACCGCGGTGTTCACGCGGCTGACGGTGCTCGAGCTGTCGCTGCCCGCGCAGTCCTCGACGATCGAGCAGCTCAAGGTCGAGGACCTGAAGCTCGAGGTCGTGATCCGCCCCGATTCACTGGACGTCGGCGACCGCATCGGCGGGCTGATCCAGCGCATCCCCAACGCCGGCGGCCACTACGACACCGCGGCGCTGTCGGCGTTGCTGCAACAGATCAAGGCGAAGTTCCCACAGACGACCGCGGCCACCGTGCTCGCGCAGCCCGAGACACCGTACGAGATGCTGGTGCAGGTGATGGACGCGGTGCGCGAGGCGCAGCCGACTGCGCCCGCGGCCACCGGCGTGCCGGTGACGCGG
>CP070653.1:3523339-3529028 GCA_020354665.1 Burkholderiales bacterium | reverse complement strand
AGCACCTCGAACATGCGCGAAGGCCGCGTTTCCATCATCCCGCGCGCCAGCTCCTGCCACACCCGCTCGGCGACCAGCGCGGCCGCCTCGCCGGAGCGCACCATGCCGCGCATCAGCGCCAGCGTCTCGTCGGCGACACGGAACTCCGGCCACCGCGCAGCGAAGCGCGCGACCCGCAGGATGCGCACCGGGTCCTCGACAAACGCCGGCGAGACATGGCGCAGCACGCGGTTGGCGAGGTCGTGCTGGCCGCCGAAGGGGTCGACCAGACGGCCGACCTCGTCCTGCGCGATCGCATTGATCGTCAGGTCGCGCCGCCCCAGGTCGTCCTCGAGCGTGACCTTCGGGTCGGCGTGAAAGACGAAGCCGTGGTAGCCCGGACCGGTCTTGCGCTCGGTGCGCGCGAGCGCGACCTCCTCACGGGTGACCGGATGGAGGAACACCGGGAAGTCGCGCCCCACCGGCGTGAAGCCGGCCGAAAGCATCTGCTCGGGCGTGGCTCCGACCGCCACCCAGTCGCGGTCGCCCGGCGGTACGCCCATCAGGGCGTCGCGCACCGCGCCACCGACCAGGTACAGCTTCATGATGCACGGCAGTTTATGGCGTGGCGTATGCCAGCGGAGGCAAGGTGATAATTGCGGCATGAAGTTGCACTTCACCAAGATGCACGGCGCGGGCAACGATTTCGTCGTGCTGGACGCCACGCGCGCGCCGATCGAGTTGACCCCGGCACAGGTGCGTCATCTCGGCAACCGGCGCATGGGCGTGGGCGCCGACCAGATCCTGCTCGTCGAGCCGAGCCGGCGGCCCGAGGTCGACTTCCGCTACCGCATCTTCAACTGCAGCGGCGACGAGGTCGAGCAGTGCGGCAACGGTGCGCGCTGCTTCGTGCGTTACGTGCACGACAAAGGGCTCACCGAGAAGCGCCGCATCAAGGTGGAGGTCGCCGGCCGCGACATCGAACTCGACCTGCACGACGACGGGCGGGTCACCGTCGACATGGGCGCGCCGATCTTCGAGCGCGAGCGTGTGCCGTTCGACGCGAGCGGTCTCGTGCCGCGCAAGACCGGCAATTTCGTGCTCTGGCCGCTCGGCGTCGACGGCACGCCGATCGAGGTCGCCGTGCTGTCGATGGGCAATCCGCATGCAGTGCAGCGCGTCGCCGACGTCGTGACGGCGCCGGTCACGACGATGGGTCCGGCGATCGAGAACCACCCGGCCTTTCCGCGCAAGGTCAACGCCGGCTTCATGCAGGTGCTGTCGCGCGACGAGATCAACCTGAGGGTCTGGGAGCGCGGTGCGGGCGAAACGCTGTCGTGCGGCACCGGCGCCTGCGCCGCAGTGGTCGCCGGCATCCGGCTGGGCTGGCTCGACTCGCGGGTGGACGTGAATACGCGCGGCGGCACATTGAGCATCGAATGGAGCGGCGACAGCCAGCGTCTGGGCGCGCACGTGTTCATGACCGGACCGGCGCAGACCGTGTTTGAAGGAGAGATCGAACTGTGACGACACCGGGCATCCAGGGCATCACCGAGGGTGACATCGCGAACTACCTGGCCAACACGCCGGGCTTCTTCGAGCGTCATGCCGACCTGCTCGCCACGATCACCCTGCCCAGCCCGCACGGCGGGCGCGCCGTCTCGCTGCAGGAGCGGCAGATGGAGATGCTGCGCGAGAAGATCCGCGCGCTCGAGCACAAGATCATCGAGATGATCCGCAACGGCCAGGAGAACGTGGCCATCGCCGACCGGCTGCACCGCTGGACGCGCGCGATCATGCTGACCCACAACCCCGGCGATCTGCCGCAGGTGCTGGTCAGCGAGTTGCAGCACGAGTTCCTGATCCCGCAGGCCGGGATCCGGGTCTGGGGCGCGGCCGAGGTGTTCGGCATGATGCCTTTCGCGCGTCCCGTCAGCGACGACGTCAAGAGCTTCGCGTCGAGCCTGACGATTCCCTACTGCGGCGCCAACTCGGGGTTCGAGGCGGCGCAATGGTTCGAAGACCCCGGCACCGTGACCTCGATCGCGATGATCCCGCTGCGCCATGGCGTCGGCCCGGGTGCGTTCGGCCTGCTCGTGCTCGGCTCGCCGGACCCCACGCGCTACACCGCCGACATGGGCACCGACTTCCTCGTGGGCATTGGCGAAATCGCCAGCGCGGGCCTGAGCCGCTTGCTGCCCGTCTGAGGGTGGCGATGCGGCGGAGCGGATGAAGGGCTCAGCGGCAAAGCCGGGCGCCGAGCGGACGGCGCCGCTCGCGACGACCGCAGTGCACGCGGACCTGCAACGCCACCTCGACCATCTTCGCGTCGAGCGGCGGCTCGCCGAGCGCACCGTTGCGATGTACCGCGAAGCGCTGGTGCGGCTCGAACGTTTCGCGGTCGCAGCCGACATCGCGTTGCGCGACGTGCAGACGATGCACGTGCGCCGCTGGGCCGCCCAGTTGCACGGGCAAGGGCTGGCGCCGCGCAGCATCGCGATTGCGCTGTCGGCGTGGCGCGGGCTGTACCGCTGGTGGGGACGCGCTGGCGAGGTCCGTCTCAATCCGGTCGACGGCGTGCGCGCTCCGAAGACGGGCAAGCCATTGCCCAAGGCCCTGTCAGTCGACCAGGCGGTGGCGCTGGCCGAGCGGCGCAATGCCGAGGCCGATCCGGCGCTCGAGGCGCGCGACCGCTGCATCGTCGAGCTGCTCTACGGATGTGGGCTGCGTATCGGCGAACTGGTCGGGCTCGATGTCGCGGCCAGCGACCGCGCTGCGGGCTGGATCGACGCTGCCGACGGCCTGGCCCACGTGCTCGGCAAGGGGCGCAAGCGGCGCAGCGTGCCCGTGGGTGCCGCAGCGCTCGCAGCCTTGTCCGAATGGGTCGCGCTTCGCAACGACTGGCCGGGCCCGGCTCATGCCGAGCAGCGCGCGCTGTTCGTGAGCCGGCGCGGCACCCGCCTCACCGCGAGCCAGATCCGGGCGCGGCTTGCACGCCGCGCGGTGCAGGCCGGCGTGCCGAGCCACGTGCATCCGCACATGCTCAGGCACAGCTTCGCGTCGCACATCCTGCAGTCCAGCGGAGACCTGCGCGGGGTGCAGGAACTGCTGGGCCACGCCAACATCACGACCACGCAGGTCTACACCCGGCTCGACTTCGGCCACCTGTCGAAGGTCTACGACGCGGCGCACCCGCGGGCGAAGCGCCGCGGTCAGCCCGACTCGCGGGCGAAACGGCGCGAGTAGTCAGATGCGCGTGCGCAACGCCGCGCACTACTTGGCTGCGGCGCGGTTCACGCTGATCTGAATCTCGCTGCCGGCCTCGGCCTTGCCCACGTGCACCTGGATCGCGCTCTTGCTCGCGTCGTCGGCGAGCATCAGCATCGCGTCACCGTCGCCGCTGCTCATGTCCATGAACTGCTTGCCCTGCGACTGCGCCTTGAGCTTGTCGCGGTAGAACGCGGCGACCTTGTCGCTCGGATCGGCGCTGTGCAAGCTGACGGTGTACGCGGTGCCTTCAGGCGTAACGACCTTCGACGTGCCGCCCTCCGCAGGTTTCGTGCCGGGGTAATACGGGACGCCCAGTTCGGCCTCGGTAACCTGCGCGCTGCCGAACTCCATCTGCGATGTCTTGCCCGACGCGTCGGTCGTCGTGATTCTTGCGGTACCGCCCGACAGATCGACCTTCGCCGTCGTGCCGTCCTTCGACATCTGCGACTCGATCATCTTCTCGGCCGTTTTCTCGGCGGCCACTTCGGTCGCCTTGCCGCAAGCACCCAGCAGGGCCGCTGCGGCGGTGATCACGATCAGTGCACGGGGGTTCGTCATGCTGCGCCTCCTCGTCGTTTGCGCTTCAACCACAGTCTGTCATTGTGCGCGCGCCGTGGCAGAAAGGGCAGTGCGCTTAGGGGCCGTGCTGCGCCGGCTGCGGTGCTGCGCCGGCTGCGGCGGCTGGGGCGCTGCGCGTATGGACAATCCGTGCCATGAAGGTCGTCACGCTTCGCGAAGGCAAGGAGCGCTCGCTGCTGCGGCGCCACCCCTGGGTGTTCGAGGGCAGTGTGCAAAAGGGCCGAGCCGACGCCGGAGAGACCGTGCGGGTGCAGGCGCACGACGGTCGGTTCCTCGCTTGGGCCGCCTATAGCCCGAGTTCCACGATCCGCCTGCGCGCCTGGAGCTTCGATGAAGCCGAGCGGATCGAGGAGGCGTTCTTCGAACGCCGGGTCCGTGCGGCGCTGGCGATGCGGGAACGGCTTCGGGTGGCAAGCGACGGCGTGCGACTGGTGCACGGCGAGGCCGATGGCCTGCCGGGGCTGATCGTCGACCGCTACCGCGACACGCTGGTCGCCCAGTTCCTGTCGGCGGGCAGCGAGCGCTGGAAGGCCACGCTCGCCGAGCACCTGCTCGCCGCGACCGGCTGCACGCGGCTGTACGAACGCTCGGACTCGGGCGTGCGCGCCCTCGAAGGGCTGTCGGCGGCGACCGGCTGGCTACGCAAGCCTGTCGGCGATGCGGGCGCGACCGAGGTCGCCATTGTTGAGCACGACTGGCGCTTCACGGTCGACATCGCCGAAGGCCACAAGACTGGCTTCTACCTCGACCAGCGCGATAACCGCAGGCGCTTTGCCGAGGCGGTCCGCCACTTCGCGGTGCAGCGCGTGCTCAACTGCTACTGCTACACGGGCGGCTTCAGCGTCGCGGCGCTGGCCGGCGGGGCGGCGTCGGTGCTCAGCGTGGACTCGTCGGCGCCGGCGCTCGAGCGCGCGAAGGCGCACCTGGCGCTGAACGGCCTCGATGCCACGCGCGCCGAGTTCATCCACGGCGACGTCAACCGGCTGCTGCGCGACAGCCTCAAGGCCGGGCGCGACTTCGACGCGATCGTGCTCGATCCGCCCAAATTCGCGCCGACCGCGGCGCATGCGGAGCGCGCCGCGCGGGCCTACAAGGACATCAACCGGCTCGCGTTCAAGCTGCTCGCGCCGGGCGGCCTGCTGTTCACCTTCTCGTGCTCGGGAGGTATCGGCGCCGAGTTGTTCCACAAGATCGTTGCCGGCGCCGCGCTCGACGCGCCGGTCGACGGCTTCATCATCGAGCGGCTCGCTGCCGCGCCCGACCACCCGATGACGATCACCTTTCCCGAAGGCGAGTACCTCAAGGGGCTCGTCGTGCTGCGGAAGGCTTGAGGGGAAGCACCGGCAACTCGACGCGGGTATCGAACTTGGCGCGGTGCACGCTGAAGAAGGTCTTGACGTTGCGCACGTTCGCGTCCTGCGTGAACAGCCGTTGCACCAGCGCGTGCCAGGCGGGCATGTCGGCCACCTGCGCGACCAGCACGAAGTCCGGTCCGGGCGAGACGCGGTAGCACTGCTGCACGGCGGCCTCGGCGACGGCGCGGGCCTCGAATGCGGCGAGGTGCTCGGCGCCCTGACGATCGAGTGTCACTTCGGTCACCGCGGTCAGCGCCGGCGCGAACCGGCTCGCGTCGACGATCGCGACGCGCTGCGCGATCACTCCCGCCTCGACGAGGCGCTTGACGCGCCGCAGGCAGGTCGCCGGCGAAACCCTTGCGAGCTGCGCCAGCGCTTCGTACGACAGCGAGGCGTCGGTCTGCAGTTGCCCGAGCAGTCGGATGTCGACGGCGTCGAGGTCGATCAATGAGACGGAATCACTCATTTGCGGGTGATAAAACGTCGCTTTTGTTCATCTTATTGCT
>CP070653.1:3519215-3523239 GCA_020354665.1 Burkholderiales bacterium | reverse complement strand
GTGCACGACTGCGGCATCGCGATCTTCGTCTGGTCCACCGTGATGGCCTATGACGGCGACAAGCTCAAGCAAGGACCGAAGAACTGGGCCGATTTCTGGGACACCAAGAAATTTCCGGGCAAGCGCGCGCTGCGCAAGGGGGCGCGCTACAACCTCGAGTTCGCGCTGATGGCTGACGGCGTCAAGCCCGAGGACGTCTACAAGGTGCTCGCCACCAAGGCCGGCGCCGACCGCGCGTTCAACAAGCTCACCCAGCTCAAGTCCAGCATCCAGTGGTGGGAAGCCGGCGCGCAACCGCCGCAGTTCCTGGTTGCCGGCGACGTCGTGATGGCCAGTGCCTACAACGGCCGCATCGATGCCGCGCAGCGGGAGGGCAAGAACCTCAAGATCACCTGGACCAACCAGATCTACGATCTGGAGTATTTCGGCATCGTCACCGGCACACCGAATCGCGATGCGGCTTACAAGCTGCTCGCGCAGGCGGCGTCGGCCGACGGCCAGGCCGAATACGCGCGCAACATTGCCTACGGCCCGACCAACACCAAGGCGCTGGCCAAGCTCGACGCCAAGGTCCTGGCGGGTCTGCCCACCGCGCCAGCCAACGCCAAGGGCGCGCTGGAGTTCAACATCCGTTTCTGGGCCGACCAGGGCGAGGCACTCGAGAAGCGCTTCGCTTCCTGGGCCACCCAGTGAGGCTGGCGGCAGCGGGGTCGACATTGGCCCGATGAGCGCCGTCGCCGCCGACGTCGCGCCGCCCGATCTCGCGCGCTCGCTGCGGCGCGTCGAGACGCGGCGCCGGCTGACGGCGCTCTTGCTGACGCTGCCGCTGCTTGTGTTCCAGCTCGCGACGCTGCTGGTGCCGATTGCCGCGCTGCTGCTGCGCGCGGTGCAAAACCCCGAGGTCGCGAGCAGCCTGCCGCTGACCGGCGCGGCGCTGTCCGGATGGAACCGCCGGAGCGAGCCGCCGCCGGCGGCATTCGCGGCCATTGCCAGGGACCTCGCGCAGCTCGACGACACCGCGCAGGCGGGTGCACTGGCGCGCCGCCTCAATACCGAAGAGCCCGGCGCGCGCAGCCTCGTGATGGGCACCTACCGTGCCACGCAGGGCGAATGGAAGGACGATCCGGTGGCCAACCCCGCGCAGTGGCGCGAGCGGCTCGTCGGCCTCGACGAGCGCTGGAGCGAGCTGAAGTACTGGCAGGCGATCGCGAAGAATGCGTCGCGCTGGACGCCCGACTACCTGCTCGCGGCGGTCGACCTGAAACGCAACGTCGACGGCCAGGTCGCTCGAGTCGCACCCGACCAGCGCGTGTTCGCCGACATCCTGCTGCGCACCTTCACGATCAGCCTGCAGGTCACCGTGCTGTGCCTGCTGCTGGGATATCCGCTCGCCTACTGGCTGTCGACGCTTCCGGCGCGGCGGGCCAACGTGCTGATGATCCTCGTGCTGGTGCCGTTCTGGACCTCGATCCTCGTTCGCGTCGCCGCGTGGATCGTACTGCTGCAGCGCGAAGGGCTGGTCAACAAGGCGTTGACTTCGCTGGCCATCGTTTCCCAGCCGCTCGAGCTGCTGTTCAACCGCGTCGGTGTGGTCGTCGCGATGACCCACATCCTGCTGCCGTTCATGATCCTGCCGCTCTACAGCGTGATGAAGACCGTGCCGCCGAGCTACCTGCGCGCTGCGATCTCGCTCGGCAGTGCGCCGCTGGCGGCCTTCTTCCGCGTCTACGTGCCCCAGACGTTCGCCGGCATTGGCGCCGGCACCTTGCTCGTGTTCATCCTGGCGATCGGCTATTACGTGACGCCGGCGCTGCTCGGCGGCCCAACCGACCAGATGATCAGTTACTACATCGCGCAGTACACCAACGTCAACGTCAACTGGGGCATGGCATGTGCACTCGGCGGGGTGCTCTTGGTCGCGACACTGCTGCTGTATGCGATCTACCGTCGCTTCGCGAAGGCGGAGCTGAGCCTCGGCTGAACGGCTGGCGGACCTGACCATGCGGCTGCCCGAGTTCCCCGCCTACTACACGACGCTGGACAAGGGCTTGTGGTTCAGCCTGCGCGTCTTTGGCGCCGCGCTGCTTGCGTTTCTGCTGCTACCGATTCTCGTGATCGTGCCGCTGTCGTTCTCGGCGAGCTCGTTCCTCGTCTACCCGATGCCGGGCTGGAGCCTGCAGTGGTACGAGAACCTGTTCACCTCGGCAGAATGGATCCGCGCCGCGAAGAACAGCTTCATCGTCGCACCGTCGGCCACCGTGATCGCCACCGTGCTCGGCACGCTGACCGCGGTGGGACTCGCGCGCGTGCAGTTTCCCGGCAAGGGCCTGCTGATGAGCGTGCTGATCGCGCCGATGGTGGTACCGATCGTCGTGGTCGCGGTCGCGACCTACCTGTACTTCGCGCCGATCGGGCTGGCGGACAGCTACACCGGACTGATCGTCGTGCACGCTGCGCTCGGCGCGCCGTTCGTCGTGACCACCGTGCTTGCGACGCTTCAGGGGTTCAACTACAACCTGATCCGCGCGTCGCTCAGTTGCGGCGCGACGCCGCTTCAGACGTTCTTCCGCGTCACGCTGCCGGTGATCGCGCCGGGCGTCATCTCAGGCGCGCTGTTCGCGTTCGCGACCTCGTTCGACGAGGTCGTCGTCACGCTGTTCCTTGCCGGGCCGACCCAGGTCACGCTGCCGCGCCAGATGTTCACCGGCATCCGCGAGAACATCAACCCGACGATCGCCGCGGTCGCGACGTTGCTGACGATCTTCACCACCGGACTGCTGCTCGTGCTCGAATGGATCCGCGGGCGCCGCGCATGAACACGCCACCGAACAACCAGCCGTTGAGCGGCAACGCGATGCCGCGCTTCGGCGGCATCGCGACGATGATGCGGCTGCCGCTCGCCGATTCGCCGGCGGGGCTCGATGCCGCGTTCATCGGCGTGCCGCTGGACACCGGAACGAGCAACCGCGCCGGCGCGCGGTTCGGTCCGCGCCAGATCCGCGCCGAGTCGGCGCTGATCCGCCCCTACAACATGGCCACCGGCGCCGCGCCGTTCGACTCGCTGCAGGTCGCCGACCTCGGCGACGTGCCGATCAACACCTACTCGATCGAGAAGTCGATGCCGATCATCACCGGCTTCTACGCCCGCGTGCTCGCCGCGGGCTGCCGCCCGCTGACGCTCGGCGGCGACCACACGATCGCGCTGCCGATCCTGCGCGCGATCGCCGCACGCCACGGACCGGTCGCACTGGTGCACGTCGACGCGCACGCCGACGTCAACGACGAGATGTTCGGCGAGCGCATCGCGAACGGCACACCGTTTCGCCGCGCCGTCGAGGAGAAGCTGCTGCAGTGCGACAAGGTCTGGCAGATCGGTCTGCGCGGCACCGGCTACGCCGCCGACGATTTCGACTGGCCGCGCCGCCAGGGCTTCACGGTGGTTCAGGCGCACGAGGTCTGGTACCGATCGCTCGCGCCGCTGATGGACGAGGTGCGCGAGCGCGTCGGCAGCGCGCCGTGCTATCTGAGCTTCGACATCGACGGCATCGACCCGGCGTTTGCCGGCGGCACCGGGACGCCGGAGGTCGGGGGTCTGACCGTGCCACAGGCGCTCGAGATCGTGCGTGGCTGCCGCGGCGTGAACCTTGTCGGCGCCGACCTGGTCGAGGTCGCGCCGCCGTACGACCCGAGCGGCAATACCGCGCTGCTGGGCGCCAACCTGCTCTACGAAATGCTGTGCGTGCTGCCTGGCGTCGCGCTGCGCTAGGGCCCTCCGGAGCATCCGGATGCGCACGTGGCGTACAGTTGCGAAGACACGTTCCACCTCTTGCGAAAGCACACCACCATGGACATGAAGACCTCGCCCCTTTCCGCTCTGAACGATCCCACCCTGGTGAAGACCGGCGCGCTGATCAACGGCGAGTGGGTGTCGGGCCAGGGTACGTTTGCCGTCACCGACCCAGCCACCGGTGCCAAGCTCGTCGACGTGGCCGACCTCGGCGTGGCCGAAACGCAGCAGGCGATC
>CP070653.1:3509824-3519115 GCA_020354665.1 Burkholderiales bacterium | reverse complement strand
GGGTCTCAGCGAGGCCGAGGCGGCGCGTCGGCTGGCGAGCGACGGCCCCAACCTGCTGCCCGGCGGCTCGCACACCTCGCTGGCCGCCACCGTGCTGGACGTGCTGCGCGAGCCGATGTTCGCCTTGCTGCTGGCGGCCGGCAGCGTGTACTGGCTGCTCGGCGATCGCGCGGAAGCCGCCTTCCTGCTCAGTTTCGTGTTCGTGATCATCGGCATCACGCTCGTTCAGCAACGCAAGACGCAGCATGCCCTTGACGCGCTGCGCGACCTCTCGGCGCCGCGCGCGTGCGTGATCCGCGATGGTCGCGAGCAGCGCATCGCCGGCCGTGACGTGGTCCGCGGCGATTGGCTCGTGCTGCGCGAAGGCGACCGCGTACCCGCCGATGCGCGACTGATCACCGGTGCGCTGTCGGTCGACGAGTCGCTGCTGACCGGCGAATCGGTGCCGGTGGACAAGAGCGCGGAGCCGCCGTCCGCTGAGCTGTCGGATGCCGGCGCTGATCGCCCGACCGCCGCGGGCGCCGAGGTCTACGCGAGCACGGTGGTCACGCGCGGCGTCGCCCAGGCGGTGGTCACGGCGATCGGTGGCGCGACGGCCGTGGGCCGCATCGGTCGTGCCCTCGGCACGGTCGCCGACATGCCTTCGCGCCTGCAGCGCGATTCGCGCCGCATCGTGCGCCGGCTCGCGATCGGTGCGGCGTGCCTGGCGCTGGCGCTCGTGCTGCTGCGCTGGTGGTGGGGTGGCGAGATGCTGTTGCCGAGCCTGCTGGCCGGCATCGCGCTGGGCATGGCGATCATCCCGGAGGAACTGCCGGTGATCCTCACCGTGTTCCCGGCGCTCGGCGCGTGGCGGCTTTCGAAGCGGCAGGTCCTGACGCGCCGGCTGCCTGCGGTCGAAGCGCTCGGTGCGATCACGGTGCTCGCGGTCGACAAGACCGGCACGCTCACGCTCAACCGCATGTCCGTGGTCGCGCTCGCCCCCGTCGGTGCACCGGTATGGCGAGACGCAGCGGACGCTGCGTTGTCCGAGCCGCTGCACGCGCTGGTGGAGTTCGCGATGCTCGCCACGCCGGCGGATCCGTTCGATCCGATGGAGCAGGCGATCCAGGCGTTCGGCCACCAGCGACTCGCCGGTACCGAGCATGTGCACGACGGTCGACCGGTCGAGTTCAAGTACCCGCTGGGCGAAGGCATCCTCGCGATGACGCATGTCTACGCAAGCCACGACCCGAGACGCCACCTGCTCGCGACCAAGGGCTCGCCCGAGGCCGTGGTCGACCTGTGCCACCTGCCCGAGCCCCGACGCGCAGCGATCAGCGCACAAGTGGAAGCCCTCGCGGCCGAGGGCCTGCGCGTGCTGGGCGTCGCGCGGGGTCACTGGGAAGAGACCCGCGCAACGCCTGATGGCCAGCCGACCTGGCCGGCCAGCCAGCATGACTTCGACTTCGAATTCCTTGGCCTCATCGCGTTGCAGGATCCCCCGCGCGCCGACGTGCCCGATGCGATCGCCGCCTGCCGGACTGCAGGCGTGCGCGTGATCATGATGACCGGCGACCACCCGGCCACCGCGCTGGCGATCGCGCGCCAGGTCGGGCTGAGCGAAAGGCCGCGCCTTGTGCTCGGCCATGAGATCGCCGAGCTGTCGGACGAGGCGCTGCGCGAGCGGCTGCGCGAGGCCAATGTCTGCGCGCGTGTGCAGCCGGAGCACAAGCTGCGCCTGGTGCAGGCGCTGCAGGCCGAGGGCGAGACCGTCGCGATGACCGGCGACGGCGTCAACGACGCCCCGGCGCTGAAGGCCGCCCATGTCGGCATCGCGATGGGCCAACGCGGCACCGACGTGGCACGCGAGGCCGCATCGCTGGTGCTGCTCGACGACAGCTTCGCGAAGATCGTCGGTGCGATCGCGCAGGGCCGGCGCATCTTCGACAACATCTCGCGCGCGATGCGCTTCGTGTTCGCGGTACACGTGCCGATCGTCGTGCTCGCGCTGCTGCCGGCCCTGCTGGGCTGGCCCGCGCTGCTGCTGCCGGTGCACATCGTGTTGCTCGAGGTGCTGATCGACCCGGCATGCTCGGTGGCATTCGAGGCCGAGCCGCCGGCGGCTGACGTGATGACACGCCCGCCACGCGCAGCCGATGCCTCGCCGTTTGCGCGGGCCAACGTCGCTCACGCGCTGCTGCAAGGTGGTGGCGTGTCGCTGCTGCTGCTGCTCGGCGCAGCCTGGCTGCACCAGATCGGAACGGCCGAGGGGATGCTGCGCGCAGTGGTCTTCGTGTCGCTGCTCGCCGGTGCCGTCGCGCTGATCGGGTTCAACCTCGCGCAACTACCTGTCGCCATCGGCGCTGCACGCCGCCAGCGCCGTGAGACCAACCGCTGGTGGTGGCCGATGGTCGGTGCGGTGGCGTTGACGATCGCCCTCGCGCTGGGTGTGCCGGCACTGCGCGGGCTGATGCGGCTCGCGCTGCCCGATGTGACCGCATGGGGCATCGCCGCAGCGATCGTCGCGCTGTCGCTGGGCTGGCTTGCGATACTGCGCAGGAGCCGGGGCGACCCCTCGCCGGCCGCCGCGCCCCGCTGACCGAGCACCCCCGATGACCGCGCAGCCTTCTCGCCCCCACCCCCATCGGCACGGATGATGCACGACCACGCCCACGCGCATGCGCCAAACAGCCACGATCGGGCCTTCGCGCTGGGCATCGCGCTCATTGTCGGCTTCGTCGCCGTCGAAGCCTTCTACGGCTGGAAGGTCGATTCGCTCGCCTTGCTCGCCGACGCGGTGCACAACCTGAGCGACGTCGCCGGGCTCGTGCTGGCCTGGGGTGGCGCGTTCGCCGGTCGTCTGCGGCCCGACGCGCGACACACCTACGGCTGGCAGCGCGCGAGCATCCTGGCCGCGTTTGCCAATGCACTGCTGCTGCTGGTGGCGATGGGCGCGCTCGCGATGGAAGCGGTGCAGCGGTTCGCGACCCCGGCGCCGGTGGCCGGCTTGACGATCATCGTCGTGGCCGGCATCGGCATCGTCGTCAACAGCCTCACCGCGCTGCTGTTCATGCGCGGGCGCGAGCGCGACCTCAACATCCGCGGCGCCTTCCTGCACATGGCCGCCGACGCGCTGGTGTCGGTCGGCGTGGTGGTGGCCGGCATCCTCGTGCTGCTGCTCGGCTGGCAGTGGCTCGACCCGGCGGTCAGCCTCGCCATTGCGGTGGTGATCCTCTGGGGCACCTGGGACCTGTTCCGCCAGTCGCTGCATCTGCTGTTCGACGGTGTGCCCGAGAGCGTCGACCTCGACGAGGTGCGTGCAGCGCTGCTGGCACAACCGGGTGTCGCGCAGGTGATCGACTTGCACGTGTGGGCGATGGGCACGTCGCGCATCGCGCTGACCGCGCATCTGGTGGTACCCGAAGGGCCGGTCGACGATGCCTTCCTGCGCCAAGCCGGCGAGTTGCTGCGCGACCGATTCGACATCGACCACGTGACGCTGCAGGTGGTGCGCGAGCCGATCGCCGACGGCTGCGAAATCCCCCGCTGCGCCGATGCGCCGGGGCTGGGCACTGGGCACGCCGCGCTGCGGCGGTGAAGCCGCTGGGCAGCCTCCCGGCGGTATGCCGACGCCGTTGGTGACCATTTCCTCAGGGGCGGATTCACGGCGCAGGCGGAACCCCGGGTCAAGCGCTGGCGTCAGAGCTTTAGCAACCCCCCGCAAACGGGCGGACGCCGGACAACCTATCATCAGGGCCCCTTGAAATCGCTTCGCGTTGCTCGGCACCGTTACGCCTGCCGCGGCAGCCGGGCAGGTCGGTCAAACGTGCTCCCGAGCAAGATCGAGACCCTTCATACGTGGCCGTGGGGCAAAAGCCCTGATGGCAGATGGGGGTTCTTGTTGCGGCCTGGCAAGTCGGCCAGGTGGTCCGCCGGCCCCAGGGCGCGTCGCGCCGCCGGGACGGCCCATGCGATCGTTGGCGTGCACGTCTTGCCAGGAGAAGAACGATGATTCCCGAACTCGGTCAGATCGCGCTGCTGCTGGCGCTGGCGGTAGCGATGATCCAAGGTACCTTGCCGCTGCTCGGTGCGACCCGCGGGCGCACCGACTGGATGCTGCTCGCGCGCCCCGCGGCACGCGCACAGTTTGTGCTCGTCGCAGCCGCGTTCACGTTCCTGGCGTTGGCGTTCGTCAACAACGACTTCTCGGTGCTCTATGTCGCATCGAACTCCAACACCGCGCTGCCGCTGCAGTACCGGCTGGCCGGCGTCTGGGGCGGCCATGAGGGCTCGCTGCTGCTGTGGATGCTGATGCTCAACGTCTGGACGGTCGCGGTCAGCCGCTTCAGTCGCGCGCTGCCGCTGCCGGTGGTCGCCCGCATCCTTGCCGTGATGGGCTGGATCAGCGTCGGCTTCCTGCTGTTCACGCTGCTGACGTCGAACCCGTTCGACCGGCTGCTGCCGGCCGCGGCCGACGGGCGCGACCTCAATCCGCTGCTGCAGGATCCCGGCATGGTGTTCCACCCGCCGTTGCTCTACATGGGCTACGTCGGCTTTGCGGTCGCGTTTTCGTTCGCGATTGCGGCGCTGATCGGCGGCAACCTCGACACCACGTGGGCGCGCTGGACCCGGCCGTGGACCACCGCGGCGTGGATCTTCCTCACGTTGGGCATCGCGCTGGGCAGCTGGTGGGCCTACTACGAACTCGGCTGGGGCGGCTGGTGGTTCTGGGACCCGGTCGAGAACGCGTCGTTCATGCCCTGGCTGGTCGGCACGGCGCTGATTCATTCGCTCGCGGTGACCGAAAAGCGCGGTGCGTTCAAGTCCTGGACGGTGCTGCTGGCCATCGTCGCGTTCTCGCTGTCGCTGCTCGGCACCTTCCTCGTCCGCTCGGGCGTGCTGTCGTCGGTGCACGCGTTCGCCACCGACCCTACGCGGGGACTGTTCATCCTCGCCTTCCTCGCGATCGTTGTCGGCACTTCGCTCACGCTGTACGCATGGCGGGCGCCGAAGGTCGGCCTGGGCACGCGTTTCGAATTGATCTCGCGCGAGTCGATGCTGCTGGGCAACAACGTGATGCTGGTCGTTGCCGCCGGATCGGTGCTGCTTGGCACGCTCTATCCGCTGGTGCTCGATGCGCTCGGGCTCGGCAAGATCTCGGTCGGCCCGCCCTACTTCGACACCGTGTTCGTTCCGCTGATGACCCCGGTCGTGTTCCTGCTTGGCATCGGGCCGCTCGCGCGCTGGAAGCAGACCGAGATCCCCGACCTGGCCCGCCGCGTCCGCTGGGCCGCCGGCGTCACCGTCGTCGCGGCGCTTGCCACCGGCTGGGTCGCAGGCCGGATCTCGCTGATGGCCACGCTGGGCTTCCTGATGGCGTGGTGGATCGTCACGACCATGGCGACCGATCTCTGGGAACGCGTGCGGCCGCGTCACGGCGGCGATGCCGGCGCACTGTTGCAGCGTGCGCGCCTGATACCGCGATCGGTCGTCGGCATGATGATCGCGCACCTGGGCGTGGCGACCTTTGCGTTTGGTGTCAGCATGGTCAAGACCTATGAAATCGAACGCGACGTGCGGATGGGCGTCGGCGACTACACCGAGGCCGGTGGCTATCGCTTCACCTTCCGCGGCGTGCGCGAGGTGCAGGGCCCGAACTACGTCGCCGCGCGCGGACTGGTCGAAGTGACGCGCGGCGATCGTCCGGTGACGCAACTGCATCCCGAGAAGCGCATCTACCGCGTGCAGCGCAACCCGATGACCGAGGCCGCGATCGACACCCGCCTGACGCGCGACCTCTATGTGTCGCTGGGCGAGCAGGTCGAGGGCAACGCGTGGATCGTGCGCGTCTATTACAAGCCGTTCGTGACCTGGATCTGGGGCGGCTGCGTGCTGATGGCGCTGGGCGGCGGGATCGCCGCCTCCGACCGCCGCTATCGCGCGGCCCAGCGCCGCACTGAGGTCGCGCCGGCCGCCGTGGGAGCCAGTGCATGAAAGCGCTTCGCTTCTTGGTGCCGCTGGCGGTGCTCGTGGTGCTGGTCGGCTTCCTCGCGGTGGGCCTCAAGCTCGACCCGCGTGAAGTGCCTTCGCCGCTGATCGGCAAGCCGGCCCCGGCGTTCGCGCTTGTGCGGCTCGACGACGCGCAGCAGACGATCCGCAAGGAGGACCTGCTGGGCAAGGTCTGGATCCTCAACGTCTGGGCTTCGTGGTGCGCGGCCTGCCGCGAGGAGCATCCGCACCTGCTCGCGTTCGCGCGCACGCGCCAGGCGCCGCTCTATGGCCTGAACTACAAGGACACGCGGCCCGACGCGACCGGCTGGCTCGCGCGTTTCGGCGACCCGTACGAGGCTTCGCTGTTCGATCCGGACGGCCGCCTGGGTCTGGATCTCGGCGTCTACGGCGTGCCGGAGACCTTCGTGATCGACAAGGAAGGGCGCATCCGCTTCAAGCAGATCGGGCCGGTCACACCCGAAGTGATCCAGACCAAGATCGTGCCGCTCGTGAAGGAACTCAATGGCTAGGTGGATTTGCCTGTTGCTGTTTTTCGCCTGGAGCGTGGCCGTCGCCGGCGAAGCCGCGCCGGCGGCCGAGGATCCGCAGGTCGAGGCACGCATGCTGAAGATCACTTCCGAGTTGCGCTGCCTCGTGTGCCAGAACCAGACGGTGGCGGATTCACACTCCGGGCTGGCCGAGGACCTGCGGCGCGAAGTGCGAGCGATGATCAAGCGCGGCGCCAGCGACGACGAGATCAGGCGCTTCATGACCGATCGCTACGGCGATTTCGTGCTCTACCGTCCGCCGCTCAAGACGACGACGGCGTTGCTGTGGGTCGGTCCCGGCGTGTTGCTGGTGGGCGGGCTGGCGATACTCGCGATCGTGCTGCGCCGGCGCTCGCGGCTCGCGGCCGACCGCTTCGAGCCCGATGAGGCCGAGGCCGAATCGATCGAAGGCGGTGGCCGCGCATGAGCCTCTTTCTGATCCTCGCATGCCTCGTCGCGGCGGCGGCACTGACGATCCTGCTGGCACCCTTGTGGAGGGCACCGCGAACCGAACAGGAGTCCCCGGCCGCCAGCGAAGAGACCCGCAAGCTGCGTGACCAGTTGCGCCAACTGGCGAAACGCCACGCCGAAGGCGGGATCGACGACAAACACTACAACCGGCGCAAGGCCGGCCTCGAGCGCAAGCTGGTCGACAGCATGGTCCACGCCCCTGCGCAGTCAACCGCACCAGCACAGCCGTCGCGAAGCCTCGGCCTCGCATTGAGCGCGTTCGTGGTCGCCATCGCGGCCGGAGGCTATGCGTGGGTCGGTACGCCGCAGGCGCTCACTGTGGTCGCAGGCAGGGCCGCCGAGGCGACCGGCGATCAGCATGCGTTGAGCAACGAGCAGATCATCGCGATGGTCGACAAGCTCGCCGCGCGCCTGAAGGACGAACCAGATAATGTTGAAGGATGGATCGTGCTGGCCCGCTCGTATGCGGTGATGGGCCGGCACGCCGACGCGCTGCCGGCCTTCCGCAAGGCGCTCGCATTGCGCAAGGACGACCCGATGCTCCTCGCCGATCTCGCCGACACGCTGGCAGTCACGCAGGGCCGCTCACTCGACGGCGAACCGATGCGTCTGGTCGAGCAGGCACTCAAGCTCGACCCCGACAACGTGAAGGCGCTGTCGCTCGCCGGCACGTTCGCGTTCAACAACAAGGATTACGCGACGGCGATTCGCCACTGGGAGCGCGTGCTGCAGGTCGCTCCGGCCGACAGCCCGCTGGCCCAGCAGATGCGCGGCGGCATCGAGGAGGCCCGCCAACTCGCCCAAGGCAAGACGCTTGAGACATCTGCGGCCGCTACTCCGACGCCGGCGCCCGCGGCGCCGGCGCCCGCTGTCGCGGCGGGCGCCGCAGCAATCAGCGGCACGGTCTCGTTGGCGCCCGCACTCGCTGCCAACGCTTCGCCGGAGGACACGGTGTTCGTTTTTGCGCGACCGGCCGAGGGCTCGCGCATGCCGCTGGCGATCATTCGCAAGCAAGTCAAGGACCTGCCGTTTCGCTTCGAGCTCGACGACAGCATGGCGATGTCGCCGCAATCGCGGCTTTCGGCGTTCTCGCAGGTGATCGTCGGCGCGCGCGTCAGCAAGTCGGGCACCGCGGTCCCCGAGGCCGGCGACCTGCAAGGGCAGTCACAGCCGGTGGCCGTCGGTACGCGCGACCTGTCGATCGAGATCCGCGACGTCTTGGCCAGTCGCTGACGGCATGCCGTGCAAGTTCAACAGCCGGCAGCACCGCGCCGGTCTTTCGCGACTGTTAAGAGAACGCTAAGGCGCCAGCGCGACCATGGCAACCGAAGGAGTTGCCATGACGAAACGAACCCCGTTCCGGCGTGCGGCCGTCCCTTTGTTGGCCGCGACTTTCACGATCGCCACGCTGTCCTCAGCACGCGCCGCGACCCCACAAGAGCTGCTGGCCGACTACGCGGCGCAAGCTGGCACGGCGGCTTCGGCCCCCCGCGGCGAGGCGCTGTTCACGCAGCGCCACGGCCAGGAATGGAGCTGCGCGACGTGCCACGGCGCGCCGCCGACGCAGACCCGCCGGCACGCCTCGACCGGCAAGCCGATCGGCGCTCTGGCGCCGGCGTTCAACGCCGAGCGCTTCACCGACAGCGCGAAGGTCGAGAAGTGGTTTCGTCGCAATTGCAACGACGTGATCGGCCGCGAATGCAGCGCCGGCGAGAAGGCCGACGTGATCGCATGGCTGCTGACGATCAAACACTGAGGCACGCCAGCCGCCCGAATACGCCCACCGACGAAGAAGGACCGCCATGCCTGTTCGAACCCCGCCTCGCCATCGAGCGCTCGCCACGGGCCTCGGCGCGGCCGCGCTCGCCGTCTGCGCGATCGCCGCACGTGCCGACGACCATGAATCGCAGCGCGTCGCACTGTTGCCCAAGTACCAGCAGGAATGCGCGTCCTGCCACGTCGCCTATCCGCCAGGGATGCTGCCGGCCGCCTCATGGCAGCGACTGATGGGCAAGCTCGAGCGCCACTTTGGCACCGATGCGTCGCTCGATGCAGCCAGCGCAAAGGAAATCGCGACGTGGTTGACCGCGAACGCCGACAAGAGGCGTCGCCACGACGACGAGGATGGTGACGATCGTGATCACGATCGCGGCCATTACAGCGACGACCACCGCAAGGCGCAACGCGACACCGCGGCCGTTCCGGAGGATCGCATCACACGCACCGCGTGGTTCGTCAGCGAGCACCGCGAAGTCGCGGCGAGCGCCTGGAAGCGGCCCGCGGTGAAGAGCGCGGCCAACTG
>CP070653.1:3502178-3509724 GCA_020354665.1 Burkholderiales bacterium | reverse complement strand
CGCGAGGTCGCGACCGATCTGGATGTAGGTGCCGCGTTCGGATGCCGTGATGATCTTGTATGGCACGCCGCCCAGCGCGGCCGTGCCGCAAAGACCCAGCCCCAGCATCATCAGTGTCGCAAGCAATCGCCGCAGCATGTCAGGGTCTCCCCGATTCGGTTGGTGTGCAAAGTGCGAGTGCAACGAGCGCGGCGTTGCAGGGCACGTTCGGTGGCGGCGCTGGCGCCTGCGCATCCTGAGTCGTCGGCGTGGTAAGCGCTGAGCGCGGCGCTGGCGCTTGCGCATCCTGAGTCGCCGGCGTGGTAAGCGCTGAGCGTGGCGCTGGCGCCTCGGCATCCCGAGCTGCCGGCGCGGCAAGGGGTGCGCGCGCTGCGGGTGACGTTGCCGGGCGCTCGCTGCCGATCGTTGGCGCTGGCGATTCCTGCCGGCTTGGCGTGTTCGCCATCGGTGATGCGATGGGCGTCGCCCCTGCGGCCGGGGGCTCCAGCCGTTCCGGTCGAGTGCGTGCGGACTCGCGAACATCGGTCGGGCGCTCGAACGTAACCAGCGGCGGCGGCTGCGCTGCCATCCTCGGTGTATCCGAAGGGACGAGCGACCGATAAACGAGAAAACCGCAGACGAGCACCAGCGTTGCAACCGCAGCCCCGACTGTGAAAGCGGTCATCGAAGCCGGCCCGGCACTGCCAGCAACCCCTTGACCGCTCGACGGCTGCGCGGCGGTCGAAATCGGCGGCTCGTTGGTCAATACCGGAAGCGGGAGTTGGGCCGCGTCCGCCACGGGCCCGACAACAGTCGGCAACGCGCTTTCCCCTTCCGGGGCCGCCGCGGCCGGAGTTGGCTCGTCAACCGGGGCTTCGCCTGCCGGCGCATCGGAGTACTCGAGGAGGGCCGAACCATCCTCACGGAAGATCACCTGAACGCGCCTAAAGCGGTGCAGGTCCGCTTCGGAGAAAGAGGACAAGCTTTCCCCGTGCATCGGTTCGTTCGCCGCCGCGGTGGCTGGGGCCCGCGCGGCGAGCGCGACATCGCTGCGCGCGCCCTCCTCAGACGATCCCATCAACGGAGCCAATCCAGGTGACGGGTGGTCGAGCGGAGAGCCGCACACGTAGCAGACCGTCGCCGCTACGTCGTTCACGCACATGCAATGCGGACACAACATCGCATTCGGGGCCACAGGCTGGCGGCTCGACATTCGAACCTTGCACACTACTCGGCATCACTATCGCATTCGCTACTGGCGAAGGCAATGCCTGAGGCTCCGATCGCGGCACCCAAAAATGTAAGTTCGCACCGGTCGTGCTCGGACGACCGCCATGTGTAACTGCCGGCCGTACGGCAAGCGCCGCCGAACGAGCGAGCCCGTCGGCTGACCGCGCCTGCGCGGAGGTCCGACGCTTCGCGCCAGCCTCTCGCCGGCCGCAGCGCTGGTGGGCCGGGGTCACTGCGGCGTTGCAGGGCACGTGCAGCGACGGCGGCGCTGGCACTCCCGCATCCGGCGTCGCCGGTGCAGCAAGCGCTGTGCGCGGCGTTGGCAGTGGTGGTGGCCCCGCGAGGGATCCGGCGCGATCAGCGGTACGGGCGGTCCCGGCTTGGCGGCGCGGTCGCTTGTTACGGTGCGATGCGCATTGGCCGGGTGCTCGGCGAGTCACCTACCAAAGCTGCGGCCGTCGTGGACCGCAGTCTGGCCGTAAGCGCTGGCTCTGCCTGAATGCGTTCGACCACGCGTTCGCTGGCCAGCTCCTCGAAGGCAGCCGCCACTGGCCGCTCTTCGGCAAGTCTTGGTGCGTCCGAAGGGGCGAGCGACCGGTAGACGATGTGACCACAAACGAGCACAAGAGTGGCAACCGCAGCGCCAACGGCGAAGGCTGTCATCGAGCCTCTTTCGGCGCTCGCAGCAATCCATTGAACGCGCGGCGACGGCACGGACGCAATCGGCGGTCCGTTCATCGGCTCAATCGCCGGCACCTCAGCCGCGCGAGCCGCTGGCTCCACAGGCGTCGGTAGCGAATCTATCAATAGCGGGGGCGCGGCAAGCGGTTCATCGTCCGCGGACTCGCACGGCGCCGGCAGCGAGCACTCCAGGACGGCTGAGCCGTCCTCGCGGAAGACGACCCGGATGCCGTTGAAGCCGGGTTGGCGCGCCTCGGCCGAAACCGGAGCGCCATCGACGTAGGCAGATTCATCGAAGGCCGAGGTGGTCGCCGGCCGGACGGGGAGCGTGCCCGCACCACCCACGCCGTCAGACGTTCCTGGCCACGGGGCCGATTCAAGTGATTCGTCGGAAATCGGGGCACCGCACCGGCTGCAGGTCACGGTCGCTGAATCGCTCATGGACATGCAATGCGGACGCAACATCGCAGCCGGGACAACAGGCTGCTGGTTCGACATTCGAACCTCGCGTCCGACTCGCCATCACTTTCACATCGGCAACCGGGAATGGCAATGGGGCGTTGGCGGTCCGAACGCGTCCACGTGACTTTCTGCCAAGGGCGGCGCAGGGATTGCCGTGCGTTGCCAACATCGAGGCCATCCGCAGCCATCGGCTTTCCCATCGAATTGGACGATCGTCCATGCGATGAGGTCCGACGATTCGCTGTCGAGCGTTTCGCGCCAGCCGCTCGCCGCTCGCCGCCCGCGGCGCCGGCAGGCCAGGGTCACTCCGGCTGATACGCCAGCCGGACGTAAATTGGCGCGAAGGCCTCGGCCTGCGTGACCTCGAGCAGGCGCTCGCGCGCGAGTTCGAGCAGCGCGATGAAGGTCACCACCAGCACGGCCACGCCGCGCGACGGCTCGAACAATTCCTGGAATTCGACGAAGCGCCGTCCCTGCAGCTTCTTCAGCACCAGACTCATGTGTTCTCGCACCGACAGCTGTTCGCGCGTGACATGGTGATGCGCCTTGAGCTTGGCGCGCTTGAGCAGCTCATGCCACGCGTCGCGCAGGTCAAGCCCATTGACCTCGGGCAGGCGGGGCGCAAGCGCCTGTTCGATCGCGACCTGCGCGCGCAGGAAATCGCGGCCGAGCATCGGCAACTGCTCCAGACGCCCGGCGGCGAGCTTCATCTGCTCGTACTCGAGCAGCCGCCGCACGAGTTCGGCGCGCGGATCCTCGGGTTCGGCGCCGTCGTCGGTCTTGCGCGGCGGCAGCAGCATGCGACTCTTGATCTCGATCAGCATCGCCGCCATCAGCAGGTACTCGGCAGCGAGTTCGAGGTTGCGCGCACGGATCTGTTCGACGTAGGCGAGGTACTGGCGGGTCACGTCGGCCAGCGGGATGTCGAGGATGTTGAAGTTCTGCCGGCGGATCAGGTACAGCAGCAGATCCAGCGGCCCCTCGAAGGCCTCCAGAAAGATCTCCAGCGCGTCCGGCGGGATGTACAGGTCGTGCGGCAGCGCGAACAGCGGTTCGCCATACAGGCGCGCGACTGCCACGCTGTCGACCGTGTCGTCGGCCACGATCTCCGACGGCTCCGGTGGCGGGACGACCGCGGGCGTGCGCTCGCCGATCAGGATCACCGGCTGGTGGGCCATCACCCGCGCCTGCGGTCAGGACGCCTGCGTCTGATAGACGTATGGCTGCTGCGGTACGCGCGCTGCCTTGTAACGCTTCTGCGCCTCGCGGTCCACGGCCTTGTCCCACAGCAGCGCGCGGCCGGCGAGCTGTTCTTCCTCGAGGGCTGGTTTCTTGGCCTTGAGCTCCTCGATGAACGCGGTGACGTCGGACTTGTAGGGCTTCCAGAACAGTGGCATGGGACAGGGCGCCAATGGCGGTGCGTCAGGGACAATTGGGGAAACAAGGTCATTTTACCGGGGGAACGGCGATGGAGCGGATCCGCAACCTGGCCGCGCGCGCAGGTCTCGTCGTGCTGGCCTGCGCGCTGCTCGCGGCTTGCGACGTGCAGCGCACGCAGCCGATGGAGGCGGGCGTCTCTACTGAGGCCGATGTGCGGGCGCAGTTCGGCGAGCCGGCCGCGGTCTACGACGAGGAGGACGGCGGGCGCACGCTCGAGTATCCGCACCAGCCGGAAGGACAGGTCAACTACATGATTGCGATCGGCGCGCAGGGCAAGCTCGTTGCGATACGCCAGGTGCTCAATCCCGACCGGTTCGCGTCGATCACACCCGGCCTGGACAAGTCGCAGGTCAGGCGGCTGATCGGCCGACCGGCCCGGGCGGAGATCTTTGAGCTCAAGAACGAGGAAGTCTGGGATTGGCGCTGGCTCGACGGCACGCAATCCAAGGTCTTCTCCATCACGTTCGACGCCGACGGCAAGGTGCAGTCCACCGCGGTAAGCGACGAGACGGCGGCCCGCTAGCGATCACCCCTATCCGCCTCGGCGCGAGCCGGCAGCCGGCGTCGCGCTGCGCCGCCCGGCCGCGGCAGAATCGAAGCGGATCGGGTCATCCGTCGACATCGGATCAGCACGTGTGCACGAGATCGAACTGAAGTTCCAGGTGCAGCCGGCCGCGCGCGATGGCGTCGCGAAGGCGGTCGTCGGTCGCGCGCGCTCAGTGGCGGCGCGCCGCGAGCGGTTGCAGGCGGCGTACTTCGATACGGCCGACGGGACCCTCGCGGCGGCCGGCATCGCCTTGCGGCTGCGCCGCGAGGGCGCGCGCTGGGTGCAGACGCTCAAGACCAGCACGCCGCAGGCAATGCACCGGCTCGAGCACGAAGTCGTGGTCGAGCGTGCCGGCCGGAGCCAGCCGCCGCTCGACGTGAAGCGGCATGCGGGCACGCCGGCGTACGAGCGTCTGCTTGCCGTGCTCGGCGATCCGGCCGCAGTGGCGTGGGTCGAGCGGTTCCGCACCGATGTGCGCCGCACGTCGCGCCGCGTGCGTCAGCGCGGCGCAACCGTCGAGCTGGCATTCGACGAAGGCGCGATCAGCGCGGGCGATCGGCGCCAACCGGTCTGCGAGCTCGAGCTCGAGCTCGTCAGTGGATCGCCACTCGCGCTGATCGACCTCGCCCGGCGCTGGGTCTGGCGTCACCGCCTGTGGCTCGACGTGCGCAGCAAGGCCGAGCGCGGCGAGCGTCTCGCGCGCGCCATCGACGCCGGTGTGCCGCGCAAGGCCGGGCCCCTTGCGCTCGATGCGCAGATGGACGCGGCCGATGCGCTGCGCACGGTGCTTGCCAACACGCTCGATCAGGTGCTCGGTAACGCCGCGGAGATCGCTGGCGCGCGATTCGACGCCGAGCATGTGCACCAGCTGCGCGTCAGCCTGCGGCGCACGCGTTCAGCGCTCCGGTTCTTCGAACCGTTCGCGCTGGCTGGCGTCGATGCGACGTGGCGCGAGCGACTCGCCGACGTCTTTCGGCGCCTGGGGAGCACCCGTGACCGCGACGTGCTCGAGGCCACCGTCGTGCCTGCGTTGCGCGAAGCCGGTGCCCCGTGGGCCGAGCTGCCGCCGCAGTTGCTGGGCGTGGCGGATGATCCGGTCGCTGTCGTGCGCGATCCGGCGGCGACGCTGCTGTGGCTCGAACTGCTCGGCTTCGCGAGCGCCGATCGCGGCGGGCCACCGGCAGGACAGCCGCTGGCCAGCGAGCTCGCGAGCCACCTCGCTGCACTGCACCGGCGCGTGCGCAAGGACGCCAAGCGCTTCGACGCGCTCGACGACGAGGCGCGCCACGCGCTGCGCAAGCGCGCCAAGCGGCTGCGTTATGCGGTCGAGTTCTGCGCCGGCTTGTACCGCCGCAAGGCGGTCGACCGCTACCTGCGCGCGCTGCGTCCGCTGCAGGACGCGCTGGGCGAACTCGGCGACCTGCAGCTCGCGCATCGGCTCTACGCGCAGGCGGCGGCCGGCGAGCCGCGCGCCTGGTTCGCCGTCGGCTGGATAACCCGCGCGCGCCACGATGCGCTCGCCAACTGCTCGGTGGTGGTGCGCGACTTTGCGCGCGCCCGCACGTTCTGGTGACTGACTGTCCCGCCTATGGCCGGGCTGTCTCACGCGTGCGACGCACCGCGGCGAGGATGCCGCGCAGGATCTCGATCGGCGGTGGCGGGCATCCCGGGACCGTGACGTCGACCGGAATCACGTTCGAGACAGGGCCGCAACTCGCATAGCTCTCGCCGAAGATGCCGCCGTCGCAACCGCAGTCGCCCACGGCCACCACGAGCCGCGGTTCGGGTGTCGCCTCCCAGGTGCGCCGCAGGGCTTCCTCCATGTGGCGCGACACGGGGCCGGTGACGAGCAGCAGGTCGGCGTGACGTGGGCTGGCGACGAACTTGATGCCCAGTCCTTCGATGTTGTAGTAGGGATTGCCGAGCGCGTGGATCTCGAGCTCGCACGCATTGCACGAGCCCGCGTCGACCTGGCGGATCGTCAGCGCCTGGCCGAGGATCTCGAGCAGCTCGCGCTGGATGCGAGCCGCTTCGGCGAGCGCCTGGTGGTCTGGCAACGGTGCGGTCTCGGTCGCGATGCCGATACGGGTGATCTGGCGCAGCAGCCGCAACATCAGAGGTCCTGACCGGTGTAGCTCAGATTGAACGACTTGTTGATCAGCGGGAAGTCGGGAACGATGTTGCCGATCACCGCATGCTCAAGCGCCGGCCAGTTCTGCCACGACGGGTCGTGCGCGTGACAGCGGCGGATGCGGCCCGCTGCATCGATTTCGAGCGCGTTGAACACCTCGCCGCGCCAGCCCTCGACCCAGCCCGCGCCGACGGCGGCGGCCTCCGGCAACGTGACCTCGCCGTGCACCGCGCCGGACGGCAGCTCGCTGCACAGCTTGCGGATCAGCCGCAGCGACTCGAATGTCTCGTCGAACCGAACCGCGACGCGTGCCGCGACGTCACCGCCGTCGCGTACCGCGATGCGCACGCCGAGCCGGTCGTAGGGCGGCCATGCGAAGGCGCAACGCAGGTCGTTCGCCTGACCGCTCGCGCGTCCGGCCGATCCGGTGAGGCCCAGCCGCGGGGCCAGCGCCGGCGCGATGCGGCCGGTGCCGACCAGGCGGTCCTGCAGCCCCGCGTGCTCGTCGTAGATGCCGCGCAGCGTGGCCACCTCGAGTTCGATCGCATCGCACTGGTCGCGCAAGCGGCGCAGCATCTCGTCGCTGACGTCGGCGGCAACGCCGCCGGGCACCACGCGATCCATCATCATGCGGTGGCCAAAGGCCTGCATCGCGAGCCGCTGCCAGTCCTCGCGCAGTCGCGAGAACTGCGCGAGTCCGAATGCAAGGCCGGCGTCGTTGCCCAGCGCCCCAAGGTCGCCGAGGTGGTTGGCTACGCGTTCGCGCTCGAGCATCAGTGCGCGCAGCCACTGCGCACGTTCGGGAACCTGGCTGTTGCACGCGCTTTCGAGCGCCATGCAGTAGGCCCAGGCATGCGCGACCGTCGAGTCGCCCGAGATGCGTCCGGCCAGGCGGTGCGCCTGCAACGGCGCGAGCTCGGTGAAGCGCCACTCGATGCCCTTGTGCACGTAACCCAGGCGCTGCTCGAGCCGCAGCACCTTCTCGCCGACGATCGAGAAGCGGAAGTGCCCCGGCTCGATGATTCCGGCGTGGATCGGTCCGACCGGGATCTCGTGCACCCCGTCGCCGGCGACGG
>CP070653.1:3499148-3502078 GCA_020354665.1 Burkholderiales bacterium | reverse complement strand
GCCATCGGCAAGCGCCTGTGCGACGCGCACGAATGGGAAGGCGCCTGCGACGGCCGGCTCGAGCCGCCCGACTATCGCTTCGATCTCGCGCGCAACGTGCCGCCCGACGAGGCGATTCGGCGCATGCGCGCGGCTCACAACGCATCGCGCGAGCCCGACAAGCGATGGAGCTACGGACCCGCGTACCAGCGCGGCGTCTGTGCGACGGGCAGTCAGAAGTCCCCGGGCTGCGGCGGCGGTGGCTGGAACATCTGCGGCTCCAACACCTATCCGGCCGGAAACTTTCCCGACTGCAAGAGCCCGCTCGGCGTCTACGACCTCAATGGCAATGCCGCGGAGCACATGAACCTGCCGCTGGATGCGACGCAGATGGCAAGCCGTGGCAGTACGTCTCTCGGCTACACCGAGATGAAGGGCAGCTGGTTCGTCTTCGACACTGTGCGGGCGCACCCGGACTGGTGCCGCTGGCGTGCACCGTTCTGGCACGGCAGCCGGGTGATGGATCCAAGCAGTCACGCCAACTATCACCTGGGCTTCCGCTGCTGCAAGACGCTGCCCTGACGCATTGGAACCGGTTGCCCTGCAGTCTCCAGCCGCGCACGCAACGCCACCGCACGCCCGCAGCGCACGGGACGTCACTGCAGCTTCAGTGAGGCCGTCTACCAGCGCTCTTCGGCCGGCG
Source organism: Burkholderiales bacterium (assembly GCA_020354665.1). Classification (GTDB taxonomy): domain Bacteria; phylum Pseudomonadota; class Gammaproteobacteria; order Burkholderiales; family Burkholderiaceae_C. Next base: position 3,501,396 of record CP070653.1, on the reverse strand, counting down.
CCACCGCGCTCGCAGAGAGCAATGCATCAGGCGACGCGATCGTGCCCTCGTCGCTCAGCACCGGAGCGAGCCGCTGATCGCCCAGCACGTCGAAGATCGATGCGGGCCGCCCATCGACCAACACCCGGGTGCTGACCAGACGCACGCCGTGGCTGTAATCGGCGTAACGCGCTCCATGGACGGTGCTCAGCGGCTGGATGGGCCGGCCGACGTCGCGGTGCCAACCGTAGATCCCGACGCGCCCGGGGTCGGACCACAGGCGCGGCGTCAGCACCAGATCCTTCTTGTCGCCCGCTATCAGCGCGCCGAGTGGCGCGTTCGCTGTCGCGCGCTGCGCCGCGATGATGCCGTTGTGGCGGACGACGTAGTCGACTGATCGCATCTGGCTGCCGGGCTGCAACGGCACCGGTGCAAGCCGCAGCCTCGCCTGCGCGTAGATGCCGTCCACGATGCGCCGCGTGGGCAACGTGAAGCCGAACGCGGAGGCCACTGCGAGCGCGGTGTCGAGCCCCATCGGGATCAGCAGGTAGTCGGTATTCGAGCCGATCGCGAGGTAGTCCGGCAGCACGCACAGCGTCACGCGAGCGAGCGCCCCGTCGGCAAGACGGGCCCGAAATTGCACCGGAACCGCGGCTCGGAGAAACGCAGGCACGTTGCCCGCCAGCAGGCTGGTGCGTATGGCGAGCTGTCGATCACGCTCGGTCAGCGATTCGATGCGGCGCGCGAAGTCGCTGCCGGCTTCCGCCTGCTCCTGACGGACCGGTATCGAATTTGACGCGTCATGGCACGTAGAGGACGCTGCGTGCACGGCCGATCCCGCGCAGGCCGCGAACGCGAAGCACATCATGCGTAGGAAGCGATCGGCGCAGTTTCTCGTCATCGCCACTCAGGCGCGGATTGCCAGCCGCCCTTATACCGCAGCCTTCTGCGGCGTCGCTGGCATCGGGCCAATGACGAAATATCCGGGCTCGCGCCGCCATGGCAGCGCCATCAGCCCGCACGGCAGCCTGAACCCCTTGACCTCACTGCTGTTCGAGCAGCAACATCACCTTGCCCTCAACCGAGCCGCTTTCCTCGCATGATTGGTTTCAAACTGCCAGTGGCAGGTCGTGATCGCAAGATGAGCGCGACAAGAACCGCCCTGCCCTCGACCGGCATGTCGTCAAGGCTTGCCGCCCTCTGTTGCACCCTGGCGGCGTCTCTCGCGCTGGCCGCCTGCGCGGGTCCGCCGGTTCTTGGCCAACAGGTCCTCGGCTATGACGAGGTGGCCAAGAGTCTCGACGAGCAGCTGCTGCTGCTGAACATTGCCCGGGTCGATAACGGCGAAGGGGTTCACTTCACTTCCACGTCGAGCATCGCTGCGACGTTCGACTGGACGACGACGGTGGGTCTCGGCGGCCGGCTGAACAGCGGTTCGGCAGCGGACTACTTCGATCTGAATCTCGGCGCCAGTGCGTCGGAGAATCCCACCTTCAGCATCGTGCCGGTGTCCGGTGAAGAGTTCACGCGGCGAGTCGTGACGCCCTTTCATGAGGGCGCCTTCGAGTTCCTGGTGTTCCAGGGCGGCAGCATCAATCAGGTGATGCGGCTGATGGCCGGCGGCATCGAAGTCCAGACGGACCGCGGCAGTTTCGTGCGCTTCATCGAGAACGATCCGCGTCGCCGGCAGGAGTACGAGGAGTTCCGCCGCATCGCCATGCATCTGCAGTGGCTCAACGACAACCGCAAGCTGTTTGTCCGCAGCCTGGTCTTCGAAGAGACGCTCGTTGCCGACTTCAAGGGTCCGATGCGTGCCGAGGACATCAACAACGGCTTCGACAAGGGGCTGCGCTGGCGGCAGAAGCCGAACGGCAACTTCGAGCTGACGCGACCCGCCGCGGGGCGGGTCATCGTCGCCAATTACGACCCGATGGCGATGTCCGACGCGCAGCGCTATGCGCTGAACGAGAGCATCCGCAACAACCCCCAAGGCTTCGTCTATCTCGACGTCCGCCCGGACGGCCCGGGTGGTGACCTGCCCATCAAGGGCGCAATCAAATTGCGCAGCCTGATGCAGATGCTGGACTTCCTGGCCGGGGGCATCCGCGAATCGGAGGAGTTCGCCGTCTCACCTGATCCCCGGTCGGGCAACGTGCAGCCGGGTCCCACATCGACGCTGGCGATCAATGTCGCAGCCGACGAGCCGCGCAGCGGGGCAACATCGGTCCGCTACGGCGGCCAGTACTACACGGTCAATGACACCGCGTGG
>CP070653.1:3496010-3499048 GCA_020354665.1 Burkholderiales bacterium | reverse complement strand
CTGTAGGACGCGTCGCCTCACCGCGGCACAAGCGCGGCCGATCGATGGTGCGTCGTGCCTCGAGCGGGCGCCGCGTTGCGCGCGCACGGCACAATGGCGTTTCGCAACTGTCGTCGAGCCGTCATCGGTCATGTCCTCCGCGCTCAGCGCCGTCGTCGCCGCAATCGCCGCCTACCTCGTCGGTTCGCTGTCGTTCGCGGTGATCGTCAGCCGCGTCATGGGGCTGGCCGATCCCCGCAGCTATGGTTCGGGCAATCCGGGAGCGACCAACGTGCTTCGCACGGGACACCAGGCCGCGGCTGGGCTGACGCTGGCGCTCGACGCACTGAAGGGATTCGTCCCGGTGTGGCTGGTCGTGACGTTCGGCGAGCGCTGGGGCCTCGGCGACGGCGCGGCGGCGCTGGTGGGTCTGGCGGCGTTTCTGGGCCACCTATGGCCGGTGTTCTTCCGCTTCCACGGAGGCAAGGGCGTGGCTACCGCCGCGGGCGTGCTGTTCGGCTTCAACCCGTGGCTCGGGCTGGCGTCGCTCGCCACGTGGGTGATCATCGCGGTGTTCTTCCGGTACGCGTCGCTGGCATCGATCGTGGCCGCGGCGTTCGCCGTCGTCTACCAGCTGCTGATCTGGGGCGGCGGGTCGATCGCGTTCAGCGTGATCGTGATGAGCCTGCTGCTGGTATGGCGGCACGAGCGCAATATCCGCAAGCTCCTGGCCGGCACCGAGAGCCGGCTCGGTGCACGGGCCCAAGCCGCCGCACCGGTACCAGATGCAGCCCATCGGCGCCGCGCCGCGCACCGGCCGAAGGCGCACAAGTAGGTCCCGCGGGCCAATCCGACGGACTACGAGACCTGAACGGCCAGGCCGAGCAGTGCCGGGTCACCGCGTCCCAGCCGCACCAGCACCGGTTCGTCGCCGGTGAGATCGATCACGGTGGTGGGCTGCATCGGGCACGCGCCGGCGTCGAGGACGGCCTGTACCTGTTTCTCGAAACGCGCGCGGATCTCGTGCGGGTCGTTCATCGGCTCGACCTCCCCGGGCGCGATCAGCGTCGTGGCCAGCAGCGGCTGACCGAGCACAGCAAGCAGCTCCTGCGTGACGCGGTGATCCGGAACGCGCAGCCCAATCGTGCGCCGCTGCGGGTGCGAAACGCGGCGCGGCACCTCCTTGGTCGCCTCGAGGATGAACGTGAAAGGCCCGGGCGTGCCTGACTTCAGCAGACGGTACTGCCGGTTGTCGACGCGTGCGTAGCTCGCGAGCTCCGACAGGTCGCGGCACAGCAGCGTCAGGTGGTGCTTGTCGTCGACTCCGCGGATGCGGCGCAGATGCGCCACGGCGGCCTTGTCGTCGAGGTGGCAGACGAGCGCGTAGCTCGAATCGGTCGGTATCGCGGCAACCCCACCGTCGTGCAGGATCTGCGCGGCCTGCCTGAGCAAGCGCAGCTGCGGATTTTCCGGGTGGATCTCGAAGTATTGCGACATGGAGGCCCGCGCAGCGCGGCCGCGCCGCGCCAGTCAATCGGCGATGGTAGCCGCCGCGACCGCCGGTAGCGGCCGGCGCACGTTCTGGAACGCGCTCATCGCGCCGCAAACGGCAATCACGCACATCCCGAGCCAGCTCCAGAAGTCCGGCACGCGACGAAACACGAGCCACCCCCCCAGCGCAGCAAACGCGATCTGCGTGTACAGGAACGGCATCAGCGTCGCGGTGGGAGCCAGGCCCAGAGAGGTCACGAGCATCAGGTGTCCGGCCGTGCCGAACACGCCGAGCATCAACAGCAGGAGAAGAACCGACGTCGGTTGGGCGAGCAGGCTCGCCTGCAGGTCCGCCGACGTGGCCAGCAGGATCGGCGTCAGCACGACGGTGCCGACCAGGCCGGTGTAGAAGTTGGTCGTGACCGCGCTCTCGCGCGCTGCGAAGTGGCTCGAGATCAGCTGGAACACCGCATTGGCCAGCGCGGCGCCGAGCGGCAGTAGCACCGCCCAGCCGAACAGACCGCTGCCCGGGCGGATGATGATCAGCGTGCCGACGAAACCGCCGACCACCAGCGCCCAGCGCAGCGGCGAGACGGCCTCGCGCAGCCACCAGCCTGCCAGCAGCGTCACGAGGATCGGCGTGAGCATGACGATTGCGGTGAACTCGGCGACTGGCAGATGCCGCAGCGCGAAGAACGCGAGGGTCGAGGCGCCAAGCAACAGCGCGCCGCGCAGCGCCTGAAACCCCGGGTGACGGGTGCGAAAGCTCCTGCGGCGGTCCAGCGCGATCCACGCGCCCATGACCAGCGTATGCACCGCATAGCGCGACCACAACATGATCTGCACCGCCAGCAAAGCGCCGAGATAGCGCGTCGTCGTGTCAAGCGCTGCAAAGCAAGCCGACGCCGCGACGATGGCCGCGATGCCGAGCGCGGGGTTGCGCTCGTTCACAAAGGTCGCTGCACGCGGTGCTCGAGCGCCTGCCACACCGGCCGCAGACGGCCGGGCAGGTCGGGCAACCGGCCCAGATCGGTGCGGCTCTCGTCGGGGGCGTGGAAGTCGCTGCCGCGCGAGGCGAGCAGATCGAACTCGATCGCGAGCTCGGTGTACTTCGCCACCTCGGCGCTGCCGTGTGCAGCGGTCACGACCTCGACGCCCCCACCGCCAAGCGTCTTGAACTCGCCGAACAGCGCATGTTCCTCGTTGGCAGTGAAGCGGTAGCGCGAGGGGTGCGCGATCACCGCGATGCCGCCCGCGGCGACGATCCAGGTGACGGCGTCGCGCAGGCTCGCCCAGCGGTGCGGCACGAATCCCGGGTTGCCTTCGGTGAGGTACCTGCGGAAGACGTCACCGGTGTCGCGGCACGCGCCGACCTCGACCAGGTAGCGCGCGAAATGCGTGCGCGAGATCAGCTCGGGGTTGCCGACGTAGCGCAGCGCGCCCTCGTAGGCACCCGGGATGCCCACGCGCTGCAGGTTCTCGGCCATTTCGCGCGCGCGTCGGCCGCGCCCGCCGCGCGTGGCGGCAAGCCCTTCGCGCAGCGCGGCGTCGTCCGGATCGATCCCCAG
>CP070653.1:3493288-3495910 GCA_020354665.1 Burkholderiales bacterium | reverse complement strand
TTCAAGCGTGCGGGTTCGTGGATGGCGCTCGCGCGTCGGGTCGATTGAACGGCCCTTGGCCGCCACGCGTTCCCTGCGGTTCCCCGCGGCACCCTGAGGCAGTCGCGGTCTGCCTGCGTCGCCGCGGACCGGGCTGTGCCCCGCTGGGGCCCCGCCGGCGCGCCTTACTTGAGCTTCGTCTCCTTGTACAAGACGTGCTTGCGCGCCTTCGGATCGAACTTCATCAGCTCGATCTTGTCCGGCGTGGTCTTCTTGTTCTTGCTGGTCGTGTAGAAGTGTCCGGTGCCGGCGCTGGACTCCAGCTTGATCTTCTCGCGTCCGCCCTTGGTGGCCATGTCGTTCTCCTTGAACCGCTCAGAGCTTGCCGCGGGCGCGCAGGTCGGCGACCACCTGGTCGATGCCGACCTTGTCGATCAGACGCAGCGCCGCGCCGGACACGCGCAGCCGTACCCAGCGATTCTCGGTCTCGAGCCAGAAACGTCGGTACTGCAGGTTGGGCAGGAAACGACGCTTGGTCTTGTTGTTGGCGTGGGAAACATGATTGCCCACCTGCGGGCGCTTGCCCGTGACCTGACATACGCGTGCCATGACGCTTCTCCGAATCCTTCTGCTATCGCAACCGCACCCCGGGGCGCTCGCAAGGGGCGATTCGCGTGGGAAAGGCGCGCGTCAGACCCGAGATCGACGGGCACCCAGCGAAGCGGCGAATTATAGCGTCACGGGGTGAGCAGCCGCCTCGCGCGGGTCACGACGCGTCCTGCTGTTCGAGGAAGCGCTGTGCATCCAGCGCCGCCATGCAGCCGGTGCCAGCGGACGTGACGGCCTGCCGGTAGACGTGGTCCTGGACATCGCCGGCGGCGAACACGCCGGGCACGCTGGTCATCGTCGCCATGCCTTCCGGGCCGCACCGCGTCACGATGTAGCCCTCCTTCATCTCCAGCTGCCCCTTGAAGATGTCGGTGTTGGGCTGGTGGCCGATCGCAATGAAGCAGCCCTTGAGGGTCAGCTCGCTCGTGTGGCCGTCCTCGGTGCTCTTGATGCGTACGCCGGTGACGCCACTTGCGTCGCCGAGCACCTCGTCAAGCACCTGAAACAAGTGCAACTCGATCTTGCCGGACGCGACCTTGTCCATCAGCTTGTCGACCAGGATCGGTTCCGCCCGGAACTTGTCGCGCCGGTGGATCACGTGGACCTTGCTGGCGATGTTTGACAGATAGAGCGCTTCCTCGACGGCGGTGTTGCCGCCGCCGACGACGCAGACGACCTCGCCGCGGTAGAAGAAGCCGTCGCAGGTCGCGCAGCCGCTGACGCCGCGGCCCATGAAGGCCTGCTCGCTGGGCAACCCGAGGTACTTCGCGCTCGCACCGGTGGCCACGATGAGCGCGTCGCAGGTGTACTCCCCGGCATCTCCCTTCAGCCGAAACGGACGCTGCGCCAGGTCAACCGTCGCGGCATGGTCGAAGACGATCTCCGTGTCGAAGCGCTGCGCATGCTCCAGAAAGCGCTGCATCAGGTCCGGCCCCAGGACGCCCTTCGCGTCGGCGGGCCAGTTGTCGACGTCGTTGGTGGTCATCAGCTGTCCGCCTTGCGCGATGCCGGTGAGCAGCACCGGCTTGAGGTTCGCGCGTGCGGCATAGACGGCCGCGGTGTAGCCCGCGGGGCCGGAGCCGAGGATCAGAACGCGGGCGTGCTTGGCAGGCGAACTCATGGCGGGGGCGAGCGGGCGATGCGTTTGCGAGACGATCAGTCTGGCGCCGGAGCAGGCCCGGTGGCATCGATCGCGGTAATTGGCACAATAGCGAAATTCTAGGGCCGTAGCGGATTGGCAACGTCGGCACGGCCGGTTGGGTTCATTACAAGGAGAACGCGCATGTCGATGCTTTCCAACCTCGACCTGATCCGTCGGGTGCCCTTGTTCTCAATGCTGACGAACGACCAGGCCCAGGCGATCGCCGACAGCGTCGTCAAGAGGCGCTTCCGGCGCGGCGAGATCATCGTCGAGCACGGACGGAAAACGAATGCGCTGTTCATCCTGCTCAACGGCCGCGCACGCGTTCTGACGTCGGACTCGCGCGGCCGCGAGGTCATCCTCGCGGTGCTGCAACCCGGCGATTACGTCGGCGAGATGAGCCTGATCGACAATCAGCCACACTCGGCGACGGTGCGCGCGGAGGTCCAGACCGACATGCTGATTCTCGGGCGTGCCGAGTTCGCGCGCTGTCTTCCCGAGAATTCGAGCCTGGCCTACGCGGTCATGCGCGGGCTGGTGCAGCGGCTGCGCAAGGCCGACCAGCAGATCGAGTCGCTTGCGCTGCTCGACGTCTACGGCCGCGTCGCGCGCACGCTGCTGGAGATGTCCGAGGTCATCAACGAGCAGCGGATCATCCGCAACAAGGTGTCGCGGCAGGACATGGCCAAGATCGTCGGCGCGTCGCGCGAAATGGTCAGCCGCGTCATGAAGGACCTCGAGGAACGCGGCGTGATCGAAACGCAGGAAAACGGCTCCGTGATCCTCAAGGAGCGCCTGCAGCCGGCGGAGTGAAGGGGCGCGCCGGACTCGCTCGTCGGGGCGGGGCCCGCACGCGCTCGAATCGGTCACCGTTGGTACCGGCCCGCAACAGC
>CP070653.1:3486836-3493188 GCA_020354665.1 Burkholderiales bacterium | reverse complement strand
CGTCGAGCTCGATCAATGAGACGGAATCACTCATTTGCGGGGGATAAAACGTCGCTTTTATTCATCTTATCGCTACTTTGAAGATTCGCGTCGAACTATGTCAAAGAATGAAACAAAACGCCATAGAGATCGTCATACTATGCCGGCGTCATCCTGCAGGGAGAGATGGTCATGTGTGGCATCGTCGGCGCGGTCAGCACCCGCAACATCGTTCCGGTCCTTGTCGAAGGGCTGAAGCGGCTCGAATACCGCGGCTACGACTCGTGCGGGGTCGCCGTGCACCAGGCCGGCGGTCTGCGGCGCGCGCGCGGCACCGCGCGGGTGGCCGAGCTGCAGGCCAGCATCGCGGCCGACGAGGTGCAGGGCAGCACCGGCATCGCGCACACGCGCTGGGCCACGCACGGTGCACCGGCGGTGCACAACGCGCACCCGCATTTTTCGTCCGGCGCCGGCACGGCGGTCGATGCGCCGGGGCGCATCGCGCTGGTGCACAACGGCATCATCGAGAACCACGACGAGCTGCGCGCGGAGCTAAAGGCGCGGGGCTACGTGTTCGCAAGCCAGACCGACACCGAAGTCATCGCGCACCTCGTCGACCACCTGTACGACGGCGACCTGTTCGAGGCGATGCAGCGCGCCACGCTGCGCCTGAAGGGCGCGTATGCGATCGCCGTGTTCTGCCGCGACGAGCCGCACCGCATCGTCGGCGCGCGCGAGGGGTCGCCGCTGGTGCTGGGCATCGGTACCGGCGAGCGCGCGGGTGAGAACTTCCTCGCGTCCGATGCGATGGCGCTGGCCGGCGTGACCGACCAGATCGTCTACCTCGAGGAGGGCGACGTCGTCGACCTGCAACTCGGCAAGCACTGGATCAGCGCGCGCCAGGCCGACGGCACCTATCGGCCGGTGCAGCGCGACGTGCGCACCGTGCAGGCGCACACCGGCGCGGCCGAGCTCGGTCCGTACCGCCACTACATGCAGAAGGAGATCTTCGAGCAGCCCAAGGCGATCGCCGACACGCTCGATGCGGTGCAACAGGTCAGCCCCGAACTGTTCGGCGACGGCGCGTACCGCGTGTTCAAGGACATCGAACAGGTGCTGATCCTCGCCTGCGGAACCAGTTACTACGCCGGTACGACGGCCCGCTATTGGATCGAGAGCTTCGCGGGGATTCCAGCCGCGGTCGAGATCGCGAGCGAGTACCGATACCGCGACAGCGTGCCGAACCCGCGCACGCTGGTGGTGACGATCAGCCAGAGCGGCGAGACCGCGGACACGCTCGCGGCGCTCAAGCATGCGCGCGCGCTCGGCATGACGCACACGTTGACGGTGTGCAACGTGGCAAGCAGCGCGATGGTGCGCGAGTGCGAATTCGCCTACCTCACGCGCGCTGGTGTCGAGATCGGCGTGGCGTCGACCAAGGCGTTTACGACCCAACTCGTCGGCCTGTTTCTGCTTTCACTCGCACTGGCACAGGTGCGCAGGCGCCTCACGGACGAGCAGGAAGCGACGCACCTGAAGGCGCTGCGCCACCTTCCGGTGGCGGTGCAGGCGGTGCTTGCGCTCGAGCCGCAGATCATCGCGTGGAGCGAGGAGTTCGCACGCAAGGAGAACGCGCTGTTCCTCGGCCGTGGCCTGCACTACCCGATCGCGCTCGAAGGCGCGCTCAAGCTCAAGGAGATCAGCTACATCCACGCCGAGGCGTATCCGGCTGGCGAGCTCAAGCACGGCCCGCTGGCGCTCGTCACCGCGGCGATGCCGGTGGTGACGGTGGCGCCCAACGACACGCTGCTCGAAAAACTCAAGAGCAACATGCAGGAGGTGCGTGCGCGCGGCGGCGAGCTCTACGTGTTCGCCGACGCCGATACGCGCATCGAGAGCGAACCCGGCATCCACGTGATCCGCATGCCCGAGCACTACGGGCCGCTGTCACCCATCCTGCACGTGGTGCCGCTGCAGCTGCTCGCGTACCACACCGCATGCGCGCGTGGCACCGACGTCGACAAGCCGCGCAACCTCGCGAAGAGCGTGACCGTGGAGTAGCGCGGGCCGGGACGGCGGCGCCGATGGGCTTGCCCGCCGGAGCGTTGTCCTGACCCGGTGAAGGGGACAGAGACCCCTGTGGGCGCCTGCAAGTTTCGCGCCGAGATCCGCCAGCGGGGTGCCGTGCGCCCCAGAAGGCTCGCTGCGCGGCTGGAGGCCAGAGGGCCGGCGGGGCGCACCGATGGGGTCCGCGCGAACATTCTTGCCCGATCCACGGAACCCTCGTCCGCTGAGCCGGTCGACCTACCTTTGACCGGCCCGGAGATGAAGGAGAAGGCGATGTTGAACGTGACAGCCGCTGCACGCGTCTACCTCAACGACCTGCTCGAGCAGGCCGACGCGCCGCCGGAGTGCGCGGTGCGCATCCTCGTCGAGTCCGGCAAGCTCTCCGCGGCGATCGACCGCGAGCGCGACGGCGACTCGACTTTCGCGCACGAGGGCAACACCGTGCTCGTGCTCGACCAGGACGCTGCCGACGCGCTCGTCGACCGCACGCTGGACGTGAATCCCGACAACGCGAAGCTCGTGGTCGGCTGAACCGCTGCGGCGACCGCGTCCAGCCGCTCGTTCAGGCGCCGCGCCGCGCACGCGACGGGCCGCGCGCCCGGCACCTCGCCAGAGGCGCCGCGCTGAACGCGCGTGCGCAGTCGTAGCGCTGCGCCCGTACGACCGCGACGATCGAGCGGGGCGCGCAGACGCGGCACGCAGCCATGCGAGGCGCGCCGACACGAAGCCCCCGCCGCATAAGATGCGGGCACCGGAGGTGGCGGGACATGACGAAGCTGCTGTCGTGGAACATCCAGTGGTGCCGCGGCGTCGACGGGCGCGTCGACCCGGAGCGCATCGCCCGCGTCGCGCGCGAGCTGGCGGGCGACCCCGACATCATCTGCTTGCAGGAGGTGGCGCGCGGCTTCGACACGCTGGCCGGGAGTGCCGGCGAAGACCAGTTCGCGCGTCTGGCGGCGGCCTTTCCGGGCCACACCGCGGTCGAAGGCGTCGCGGTCGACGTGGCCGACGGGCGCGGCGGGCGGCGCCAGTTCGGCAACCTGCTGCTGTCGCGGCTGCCGGTGCGCCAGGCTTGGCGGCACCTGCTGCCGTGGCCGGCTGACCCGGTGCATGCCGACATGCAACGCGTGGCGGTGGAAGCGGTCATCGAGGCGCCGGATGTCGGCGACCTGCGCGTCACGACCACGCACCTGGCTTACTACTCGGCGGCGCAGCGGCTCGCGCAGGTCAACGCGCTGCGCGCGCTGCACGCCGCTGCGCAGGGCCATCGACGGGCCCCCGAGCGCGCCGACCGGTCGAACGGCCCGTTTCACTGGCAACCGCGCCCGTCCGCGGGCATCGTGACCGGCGACTTCAACTGCGAGCCGGCCTCGCCGGGGCACGCACGCATGCTCGAAGCCTTTGACGACGGTACGCCGGCCCTTTGCGACGCGTGGCAGGTGACGCATCCGGGGCGAGCCCATGACCACACGGTCGGCTTGTACGACACGCTGCAGTGGCCGCGCGCGCTCGCATGCGATTTCGTGTTCGTGTCCGAGGACCTGGCGCCGCGTGTCGTCGCATTGCAGGTCGACGCAACGAGCGACGCGTCGGACCATCAGGCGGTCGTGCTGACGCTGCGCTGAGCCGGGCGCGCTCAGCGCGCGCGCACGTCGCGCAGGTTGACCGCGTTGGCCAGCAGAATCAGCGCGGCGCCGGCCGTCGCCGCGGCGCCGATTGCTTCGCCATAGAGCAGGTAGCCGAGCAGCGCGGCCAGAGGCAGGCGCAGGAAGTCGATCGGCAACACCACGCCGACCTCGGCCAGGCTCAGCGCGCGCGACAGGCAGTAGTGGGCGCTGAGTGCGGTCAGACCGACCACGGCCAGCGAGGGCAGCTGCGCCGCCGTGACGGGCTGCCACTGGGGCAAGGCACCGACGAGGCCGAGCGGCAATTGCACTGCCGTCATGTAGAACACGATCGCTAGCGGGGCCTCGGAGGTCGTCAGGCGCTTGGTGAGCAGGTGCGAAACCGCGTACGCCAGCGCGCCGCCGAGCGCGGCCAGCGCGCCCACCTGCACGATCGCCACACCTGGCCGCAGCACCAGCAGCACGCCGGCCAGGCCCAGCGCAAGCGCGATCCCGCGTGTGCGAGTGAGGCGCTCGCCGAGGAAGGCCGCCGCGAGCAGCGCGGTCCAGACCGGAATCGTGAACTCGATCGCGAACACTTCGGCAAGCGGCAGCGTGGCGATGGCAAAGAACCAGCCGAACTGGCCACCGAAGTGCGCGACGTTGCGCCACACGTGCTCGCCGATGCGGTGCGTGCGCAGCACCGCCACGCCGTGCCGCAACGCGATCGAACCGATCACGATCAGGCCGACCACGCTGCGAAAGAACAGGATCTGGAACGTCGACAACCCGGCGACGGCCAGCTCGCGGCCGCCCAGCGCCATCGCCAGGAACGACACCAGGGCGCCGAGCATCCAGACGGCGGCCCGGGCCTGCGGGGACGCCACGCTCAGCGCCCCACCATGGCGAGCACGTCGGCCTTCAGGAACCGCTCGACCAGCAGCATGAAGCCGATCGAGGGAATCAACAGCAGCAGCGCCGTGATCGACGCGATCTGGTAGTTGCCACCCATGCTGGCGTTGAACATCAGCAGCGGCAGCGTGGTCACGTCGGGCACACCGACGAAATACGTGCCGGTGAATTCGTCGAGCGATTCCAGAAACACGAAGATCGCACTGGCGATCAGGCCGGGAGCGGCCAGCGGCAGCGTCACGGTGGCAAAGCATCGCAACGGGCTGGCGCCCATGTTGCGCGCGGCCTCCTCGAGTTGCATGTCGACGGCGGCAAAGGCGGCGCTTGCGATCCACACCGCGAGCACCAGCCCGTGCGACGCATGCACCAGCACCACGCCGAGCACCGTGCCGTTCAGGCGCACCTCATAGAACATGCGCGCGATGTTGACGTAGATCGGCAGGTTGGGGATCGCCTGCGGCAGCAGGAACAGCAGCAGGATGAACGCGCGCCACGGCAACTTCAGGCGCGCCAGCGCATAGCCCGCCGGCACTGCGACCAGCAGGCAGAACACGACCGTCAGCAGCGCAATCCAGACGCTGGTGACGAGCGACTGCACGGCGCCACCGCGCGGTTCGAACACACGACCCCAGAAGGTGAGCCCGAATTCCTGCGGGATCCGGCCCGGGAAGTACCAGCGTTCAGCAAAGGCCCACAGCAGCAGGTTGGCCAAAGGGCCGAAGATCAGGAACGCCAGCAACGCGATCAGCAGTGCGCGCGCCAGCAACCGGGCAGCCCGCGCGGGCATCGACGCGCCGGCGGTCATGGCGCGGCTTCGGCCCTGGTGACCGCGTGGCGCAAATAGACCCAGGCGCCCAGCGAGGCAAACGCGAGCGAAATCAGGCACAGCGCATTGGCCACTGCGTAGTCGCCATGTGTGCTGATGCGGTAGGCGACGTCGACCGTCATCATCGTCGGCGAGTTGGGGTTGATCATCAGCGGCACCGACAACACCGACAGCATCGTCACGAACGACAACACCAGTCCCACCAGCAGCGTGCCGCGCACCTGCGGCAGCACGATGCCGAGCAGCACGCGCCAGCGCGCCGCGCCGAGGTTGCGTGCCGCCTCGATGTGCTGGACATCCAGCGACGCCATCGCGCCGGCGAGCAGCAGCGTGACGAACGGCGCCTGCTTCCAGATGAAAGCGATCACGATGCCGCGCCAGTCGAGCAGGCTCTGCGCGGCCAGCGGGTCGATCAGCCCGCTGCCGACCAGGACGTGGTTGAGCATGCCGTTCTTGGCCAGGAACGTGCGCATCACCTGCCCGGCGACGACGAACGGGATGAACAGCGGCCAGCGATACAGCCAGCGCAGCGCCGCCTGGGTACGCGGGTGCTCGCCCAGCGTCAGGTAGCCGGCAATGCCGATCGCCACCACCGCGATGCCCACGCACGACAGCAGCACGATCGCGACCGTGAACAGCATGTCGTTCGTGTACAGGTCGAACGACTTCTCGAAGTGCGCGAGCGTGAGGCGGCCGTCCGCAGCGGTCAGCGCACCATGCACCGACAGCCCGAGCGGCAGGATGAAGAAGAACGCGATGACCGCGAGCGCCGGGCTGATCAGCAACAGTCCGGCGCCGCGCGACGACAACCTCACTTCAGGACCACGCGCTCGTAGCCCTCGACGATCTCGGTGAAGTACTCCGACAGCGGGAACGGACGGCCGTACTTCTGCAGCGCGTCCGGCTTGATGTCGGTGAACAGCTTGTCCCAGCTCTGCGGGTCGAGCTTGGACTGCACGTGCTG
>CP070653.1:3478247-3486736 GCA_020354665.1 Burkholderiales bacterium | reverse complement strand
GCGGCGGTGGCGACTTCGGCCACGACGCGGTGGTCTTCATGGAGGCGGCGCGTGCAAACCTGAGTGGCTTTGGCGGCGGGTTGCATTCGGCGATCGTCGCGCCGTACATCCTGCATTACGGCACTGAGGCGCAGAAGCAGCGTTGGCTGCCGGCGATGGCGCGTGGCGAGCGCGTCGGCGCGATCGCGATGACCGAGCCGGGCGCCGGCAGTGATCTACAGGCGATGCGCACCGCGGCGCGGCGCGACGGCGACGAACTGGTGATCTCGGGCGCCAAGACCTTCATCACCAACGGGCAGAACGCCGACCTGATCATCGTCGTGTGCCGCACCGGTGGTGAGCCGGGTGCCAAGGGCCTGTCGCTGGTCGTTGTCGAGACCGATGGCGCGGCGGGATTTCGCCGTGGGCGCAACCTCGACAAGATCGGCATGAAGGCGCAGGACACCTCCGAGCTGTTCTTCGACGACGTGCGTGTTCCTGTCGGCAACCTGCTCGGCGAGCCGGGGCGCGGCTTCGTGCAGCTGATGGAACAGCTGCCGCAGGAGCGGCTGATCATCGCGCTGCAGGGGGTTGCGTCGATGGAGCGTGCCCTTACCGAGACCCTTGCTTACGTGAAGCAGCGCACCGCGTTCGGCCAGCCGGTCTGGGAATTCCAGAACACGCGCTTCAAACTCGCCGAGGTGCAGGCCGTCGTGCTCGCGGCGCGCGCGTTGGTCGATGCCTGCATGGTGGCGCACCTGCAGGGCGAGCTCGACGCGGCGCGCGCCGCGCTCGTCAAGGCGTGGGTCACCGAACAGCAATGCCACGTCGTTGACGAATGTCTCCAGCTGTTCGGCGGTTATGGATACATGATGGAATATCCAATCGCCGAGCTCTACGCCGATGCGCGCGTGCAGCGCATCTACGGTGGCACCAACGAGATCATGAAGGAGCTGGCCGCTCGCTCGATGTGAGGCGGCCGCAAGGAGTCAAAGATGTCCGAGGCATTCATCTACGACCATGTGCGCACGCCACGCGGGCGGGGCAAGAAGGACGGCGCGCTGCACCAGGCCTCGCCCGTGTGGTTGCTGCACACGTTGCTCAAGGCGATGCAGTCGCGCAGCGAACTCGACACCGCGCTGGTCGACGACGTCGTGCTCGGCTGCGTCACGCCGATCGGCGAACAGGGCGCCGACATCGCGCGCACCGCGGTGCTCGACGCGGACTGGGCGCTCACCGTGGCCGGCGTCACGCAGAGCCGGTTCTGTGCATCGGGGCTGGAGTCGGTCAATCTGGCGGCGGTCAAGGTGATGAGCGGCTGGGAGGACCTGGTGGTGGCTGGCGGCGTCGAGAGCATGAGCCGCTGGCCGATGGGCAGTGACGGCGGCGCATGGGTCATGGACCCCCGGGTCAACGAGAAACTCGCATTCGTGCCGCAGGGCATTGGCGCCGACCTGATCGCCACCCTCGAAGGCTTCAGCCGCCGCGATGTCGACGCATACGCGGTTTCCTCGCATCAGCGCGCGGCCGCCGCCCGCGCCGAGGGGCGCTTCGCCCGTTCGATCGTGCCGGTCGCCGACATCGCCGGGCTGCCGATGCTTGCCGAGGACGAGACGATCCGCCCTGGCACGACGCTCGAGACGCTGGCCAAGCTCGAGCCGTCGTTTGCAGGTATCGGCGCGATGGGTTTCGACGCGACGGCGCTGCGCAAATACACCACCGTCGAGCGCATCGAACACGTGCACCACGCCGGCAATTCGTCCGGCATCGTCGACGGTGCGGCGCTGATGTTGGTGGGGTCGAAAGCGGGCGGGGCCAAGGCGGGCCTGCAGCCGCGCGCGCGCATCCGCTGCGCGGCAGTGATCGGCAGCGAGCCGACGATCATGCTCACCGGCCCCGCGCCGGCGTGCCGCAAGGCGCTCGCCAAGGCCGGCCTGCAGCCGCGTGACATCGACCTTTGGGAGATCAACGAAGCGTTTGCCGCGGTGCCGATGAAGGCCGCGCGCGACCTCGACGTCGATCCCGCGCGCATCAACGTCAACGGCGGCGCGATCGCGATGGGTCATCCGCTCGGCGCCACCGGCTGCGTGATTCTCGGCATGCTGCTCGACGAGCTCGAGCGGCGCGACCTCGCTACCGGCTGCGCCACCCTGTGCGTCGGCGGCGGCATGGGCATCGCGACGATCATCGAGAGGGTGTGAGCATGGCGAGCGCAGTGACTGTCGAAATCGGCGCCGACGGCATCGCCGTGGCGTCGATGGACCTGCCCGGGCGGCCGATGAACGTCGTCGGCGACGCGCTGATGAGCGGCATCGGGCAAGCCACCGACGCGCTCGCGGACGCGACCGTGAAGGGGCTGATCCTCACCTCATCAAAGGCTGACTTTTGTGCCGGGGGCGATCTCGATGCGATTTCGCAGTGGACCCGGCCCGAGCAGGCGTTCGATGTCACGATGGCGATGAAGGCGGTGCTGCGCCGGCTCGAGACGCAGGGCAAGCCGGTGGTTGCCGCAATCAACGGCCACGCGCTGGGTGGCGGCCTCGAGATTGCGCTCGCGTGCCACGCGCGTTTCGTGATCGACGATCCGAAGCTCAGGATTGGGCAGCCCGAGGTCAAGCTCGGGTTGCTGCCCGGCGGCGGCGGCACGGTGCGGCTGTCGCGACTGCTCGGCATTCAGCAGACCCTCAAGATCATCGGCGAGGGCAACGACCTCACGCCGCGCGAAGCCAAAGCGATGGGACTCGTCACCGATCTGGCCGCCGACCGTGCCGAGCTGCTCGCCAAGGCCCGCGCCTGGATCGCCGCAAGCCCCAAGGCGCAGCAGCCATGGGACGCGCCGAAGTTCCGCTTCCCCGGTGGCGACTCGCGCTCGCCGGCGGCGCTGCAGTTGCTCGCGATCGCGCCATCGATCGCATCGGCGCGCTCGTGGGGCAACTACCCGGCCGTGCAGCACATCATGAGCGCGGTGTTCGAGGGCGGCCTGCTCGATTTCGACGCGGCGTGCGAGGTCGAAAGCCGCTACTTCGCGGCGTGCGCGATGAGCCAGCAGTCGCGCAATCTGATCGCTGCGATGTGGTACCAGCTCAACGCGGTTCGCAAGGGCGCGTCGCGCCCAGCCGGTATCGCGGCGTCGAAGGTGGGCAAGCTGGGCATTCTCGGGGCGGGCATGATGGGCAGCGGCATCGCGTACGTGTCGGCGCGCGCCGGCATCGACGTCGTACTGCTCGACACGACGCGCGACGCCGCCGAGCGTGGCAAGGCGCATGCGCAGGCGCTGCTCGACAAGGCAGTGGCCAAAGGGCGCGTCAGCAGCAAAGCGCGCGACGGGGTGCTCTCGCGCATCGCGCCGACCACGCGCTACGAAGATCTCGCCGGCTGCGAGCTGGTGATCGAAGCGGTGTTCGAGGACCGCGCGGTCAAGGCCGACGTGACAAAGCGGGCCGAGGCCGTGATCCCGGCGCAGGCGCTGTTGGCCTCGAACACGAGCACGCTGCCGATTACCAACCTCGCGCGGGCGAGCGTGCGGCCGGCGAACTTTCTCGGCCTGCACTTCTTCAGCCCGGTGGGCAAGATGCCGCTGGTGGAAATCATCGTCGGCGCACAAACGAGCGACGAGGCGCTGGCGCGCGGCTTCGACTTCGTGCTGCAGATCGGCAAGACGCCGATCGTCGTCAACGACAGCCGCGGCTTCTACACCAGCCGGGTTTTCGCCACCTACGTGATGGAGGGCATCGCGATGCTCGCCGAGGGCGTGCACCCGCGCAGCATCGAGGTGGCAGGCCTGCAGGCGGGCATGCCGATGCCGCCACTGGCGTTGCAGGACGAAGTGTCGCTGAGCCTTGCGCTGCACGTGGTCGAGCAGACGCGCAAAGACATGGCTGTTGAGGGCCAGACGTATCGCGAGCATCCGGCGATCGCGGTGATCCGAAAGCTGTGCGAGATCGGCCGCGTCGGCAAGAAGGCCGGCAAGGGGTTCTACGACTGGCCCGGCGAGTCATCGGGCGAAAAGCGGCTGTGGCCGGGGCTTGCTCAGTACTGGCCGCCGGCCGCGCAGCAACCCGAACAGCGCGAGCTGATCGACCGCCTGCGGTTCGCGCAGGCGAACGAGGCGGCGCGCTGCTACGAGGAGGGCGTCGTTCGCTCGGTGGCCGATGCCAACGTCGGCTCGATCCTCGGCTGGGGCTTCGCGCCCTTCCAAGGCGGCGCGCTGCAGTTCATCAACGCAATGGGCGTGCGGCGTTTCGTCGAACGCTCGCGTGAACTGGCTGAGAGATTCGGTGCGCGCTTTGCGCCGGCGACGATCGTCGTGCGGCAGGCCGAGGCGGGCTCGGCGTTCGCCGACTGAGCCAGCGCGCGCAGTTTTGGTCGCGACCGATCAGCCGACCGCGGCGACGGCGCCGAAGAAGTGGCGCAACTCGTCGGGTTCGGTCACTTCGCGAGTGATCAGACCTTTGATCGTCTCGCTGAACGGTGGTGACGGCTCGAGCTGATCGAGCGACGACGGTATCGTCTCGCTCCACGCCGAGCAATGCGAAAGGTCGTCGAACGCGCCGGAATCAGTCTGCCCGGTGATGTGCCGTACACCCGCGGCGGCGAGGGCTTCCGACAGCGGACCCGTCAGCGACGGCAGCTCGTCCCACTCGACGGTGTCGATTCGCGCGGCCGCACGGCGAGCGATGTCGTATCGGCTGGCGCGGGTCGAGATGCTGTGCATTTCCGTGTCCTGCAATGTGGGTCAACGCAAAGCAAAGGCTATCGGCGCGGGCACGGGTCGATGTAAGCAAAAAGGCGAGCGCGCGCGCTCTGCTTACAACTGGAGAGGCTTTCCCGTGTGACCTACTTCGCGTGCGTCCCCGGAGCCGGAAACTTGACGAGACGCAAAGCCGCTGGTCACGACGCGCTGCCGCGTGCTCTGGCCCCACGGTGCGGAGTGCCACAACCTAAGGCGCAAACCTAGTGGCAGCGTCAGCGCGTCGTCGGTGCTGGTCCGACCGCGCGCAGCGGCGCGTCGATCGACATGTTCACGCGACGCGCGTCGCGATAGAGATCGCGCCGCGTGTACGGCACGTCGCGCCCGGACATCGCCAGCGCGAGCGAGGTCACCCAGCCGTGCGTCGGCGAGGCCGGTGCGCCGGCCGGCATCGCGATGAACCACGCGAGCACGCCAGCCAGCAGCCAGCGCGGCGGCGTGGTGCGCGGCACGCGCGCCAGCATGAGTGCGATGGCGCTGGCCGCGCCACCGACGATCCAGCCGGAAAACACCTCGGACCACGAGTGCGCGCCG
Organism: Burkholderiales bacterium; assembly: GCA_020354665.1. GTDB lineage: Bacteria > Pseudomonadota > Gammaproteobacteria > Burkholderiales > Burkholderiaceae_C. The sequence goes on along the minus strand of CP070653.1, from coordinate 3,481,473 downwards.
AGCTTCACGCGCGAAATGCCGATCAGCAGCGCGAGCAGGTAGCCCAACAGCACGGAGGCGCGGTGCCAGTAGACAGCCGACGTCGATGCGAGCGTGCGCAGCAGCAGCGGGTACACCGCGGTGGCAAACATCGCGTGCCCCGAGATGCCTGTGAAGTTGAACGTTGCGCTGCCCACGCCCCAGCCGATGAACGCCACCTTGTTCGCCGTGGTCAGCAGCGCGGCTACCGCCACGAGCGTCAGCCACTGCACCGCCATCCGTTGGCCGCGCGCCCGCTGCGCCAGCCAGATCGACAGCGCCAGCGCGGCCGGCAGCAGGATCAATGCCTCGCCCAACCGGCCGATGCCGTGCCAGAAAAGAAAGCTCAAGGTGGGTACCCGTCGACGCGCCGCCGAGGCCGGCGGCAAGGGGGAATCGGAAGGACGAGGGAATGGTAGCGGCGCCTTGCCCGGCACGTGGCCCGCGCCCCTCAAGGGCGGGGTCCGGCTTCACGTAAGCTGCGCGCGATGCAGACGATGGCTGTGATCGACTTCGAGACCACCGGGATGTCGCCGGCCGCCGGCGCGCGCGCCACCGAGATCGCCGCGGCGCTGGTCTGCAACGGCCGCATCGTCGGCCGCTACCAGAGCCTGATGAACGCCGGCGCCTGGGTGCCGCCGTTCATCGAGCGACTGACCGGCATCAGCAACGCGATGCTGGCTGAGGCGCCGCCAGCCGACCAGGTGATGCGCGAGGTCAGCGCGTTCGTCGAAGGGCTCCCGCTGGTGGCACACAACGCCGCGTTCGACCGCGTGTTCTGGCGTGCCGAGCTCGCGCTCGCGGGTTGTGTAGACGACATTGGTGCGAGTGGCTGCGAGGCCTGTCGCTTTGCGTGCACGCTGCTGCTCGCGCGCCGCCTCTATCCAGAAGCTCCGAACCACCGGCTCGGCACGCTCGCGGAGTGGCACGACCTACCGCGCTTTGGTCGTGCGCACCGTGCAATGGCTGATGCAGAAGTAACTGCTCACCTGCTCTGTCGAATGCAGCGAGACATCGAGCGCCGCTACGCTGCCGAGCTGGGCGATCGGGTGGTCGACCATGCGCTGCTGCAAGCGCTGCAGCGCAGCCCACGCGCGCGGCTGGCCGCCGCGTTCGCGGCGCCAACGCCGGGATCGAAGCGCACTGGCCGGCGGGCCACGGCGGTGCGCGCTCTGTCCGGTTTTGGGACGGCATGACATCCATGACCCTCTCTTCGCGACGCCGGTGGATCCAGAATGCGGCTGGCCTCTTGGCGGTAAGCGTCGTGCCCGCAGGGCTCTCAGCATGTGCAAGCGCACACTCACAAGCTGACGATCCGGAGCCTTGGGAGTCCCGCCTGACCGGCCGGGCGGTCGTTCTGCTCGGCGAGCATCACGACAACCCGGTGCACCATCGCCTGCGCCTCGCCACGCTCGAGCGGGTCGTCGCTGCCGGGTGGCGGCCGGCGGTGCTGATGGAGCAGTTCGACACTGACCGCCAGCCCGACATCGACCGCGCACGAAGTGAGCGCCCGCTCGACGCGCAGCATTTAATCGACGGGGCGACCCCCGCGCGCGGCGGCTGGAACTGGACCTTCTACCGCCCGGTGGTCGAGCTTGCGCTGAAGGCGGGCCTGCCGCTGTTCGCCGCCAACCTTGCGCGCACGTCGGCGCAGCAACTCGTGCGGCGCAGCTTTGACGAGGTGTTCGGCGCCGAGCGCGTCCGCGCGCTCGGGCTCGACGCGCCGATCGCCGCGGACTGGCAAGCGGTGCAGCAGGAGATCATCGAAGCCAGCCACTGCGGCGCGCTGCCGGCGTCGGTGGTGCCCGGCATGGTGCGCGCGCAGTTCGCGCGCGATGCGGTGATGGCCGAGCTGATGACCCGCCACGCCGATCGTGGCGTCGTGCTGCTGGCCGGCAACGGCCACGTGCGGCGCGACCTGGGCGTGCCGCGCTGGTTGCGCGGCGAGGTGGCCGCGCGCGCCTGGGCGGTGGGCTATGTGGAGCCCGGCGACGAGGACAGCGCGGGCGGCGCCTTCGATGCGATCGTGGTCGCCCCGGCACCGCCGCGCGACGATCCCTGCAAGAACTTCAAGCCGCCGAAAGCCTCCTGAGAGGCCGGGCAGGCGCACGGCGCTTGGGCACGCCGGCCAACCGCCTCAGGCCAGCCAGTCGCGCACGAATTGCGCCAGATCCTGGTGCACCGACTTCACCAGCGCCAGGTCCGGGCCGGTGTTGGGGCTGCCGTTAGGCGCCCGCAGCACGAGCGCCGTATGCACGTGTGCCGGCACGCCCCGCAGGTACGGCAGGTAGTCGTCGACGAACGCCACCGGCTGCAGCTGCTCGATCGCGTCGGCCTTCGGGCTGCGCGGACCGGCTTCGTTGCCGGTGGCGATCACGCGCTCGATCGGGAAGCCCAGCCGCCGCAGGTTGTGAAGGCGCGCCGCCTCGTAGCGCAGCTCGAGCGCCGATACGCACACCAAGTCGAAGCCCGCCTCGACCAGCCGGTGGGAGGCGTCGATCGCCCCTTCGATCGCGGGCACGCTCTGCCAGAACGGCTCGTCGAAGAAGCGTCGGAAGTGCTCGCGCCCCAGTTCATCCAATCGCGGCACGTCCCAGCGGTCGATCGGCCAGTAAGCCTGCGGGTCGCGCTCGGCCGGCGCCGCGCCGAATGCGCGCCGCCATGCATCGGCATAGCCGAGATGAAAGTCGAGCAGCACACCGTCGGCGTCGACGGCAATCACGGGGCGCGGCATGCATTCACTTTAGCCCCGCTGCGAAGTCCCGGTGCAGCTCGTCGATGGTCTATGCGCGTGACAGCGGCGCGCGCACAAAAGAAGAAGGGCCCGGCAACGCCGGGCCCTTCGCGTGATGACAGCCTTGTCGTTCTTGCTTGTCTCGTCTGCCTGGCCGATCAGCGGGCGTGGCGGCGCTTCGGCGCCGGCTTGGCCTTGCTGGCCGTCTTGGTGAACTGACGCACGTTCGACTCGACCACGTCGGCGGCTTCCTTGGCGGCCCGGTTGGCCTGCTCGAAAGCGTCATTCGCGGCCGCGAAGGTGCTCTTGAAGAACGACACCGCGTTCTCGCTGCCGGCCGGCGCGTTCTTGGCGGTCGCTTCGACCAGCGCCTTCATCTTGGCCTGCATGTCGGCGGTCTGCTCTTCGAGCAGGCCGGCCACTTCGGTGTTGAACGCGGCGGCCACGTCGTACACCGAGCGCGCATAGGCAGCG
>CP070653.1:3468848-3478147 GCA_020354665.1 Burkholderiales bacterium | reverse complement strand
TGTTTCGCTCGGGCGCATCACCGCCTTGGCCTTGTCGCTGTCGGCCTTGTAGTAGCCACCGATGTCCACCGGCCTGCCCTGCACGGCGGCGAACTCGGCAATGATCTTCTGCTCGTTGTCGGCGAGCATCCTCGCCAACGGCGCAAAGTACGCCGCCAGCGCCGCATCCTCCTTCTGCGCCGCCAGCTCCTGCGCCCAGTACATCGCCAGGTAGAACTGACTGCCGCGGTTGTCGAGCTCCCCGGTCTTGCGCGATGGCGATTTGCGGTTGTCGAGTAGCTTGCCGGTGGCCACGTCGAGCGTTCTGGCCAGGATCTTGGCCTTGGCGTTGCCGGTCTTGATGCCGAGGTCTTCCAGGCTCACCGCCAGCGCGAGGAATTCGCCCAGCGAATCCCAGCGCAGGTGGTTCTCCTCGACCAGCTGCTGCACGTGCTTGGGCGCCGAGCCCCCGGCGCCGGTCTCGTACATGCCGCCGCCGGCCATCAACGGCACGATCGACAGCATTTTGGCGCTGGTGCCCAGCTCCATGATCGGGAACAGGTCCGTCAGGTAGTCCCGCAGGATGTTGCCGGTCACCGAGATCGTGTCGAGCCCGCGGACCACGCGCTCGAGCGTGTAGCGCATCGCGCGCACCTGCGACATGATCTGGATGTCCAGGCCCTCGGTGTCGTGATCCTGCAGGTAGGTCTTGACCTTCTTGATCAGTTCGCTCTCGTGCGGGCGGTAGGGGTCGAGCCAGAACACCGCCGGCATGCCCGAGTTGCGGCAGCGCGTGACCGCGAGCTTCACCCAGTCGCGGATCGGCGCGTCCTTGACCTGGCACATGCGCCAGATGTCACCGGGCTCGACGTTCTGCGACAGCAGCACCTCACCGGTGGCCAGATCCGTGATGTTGGCCACGCCGTCCTCCGGGATCTCGAAGGTCTTGTCGTGCGAACCGTACTCTTCCGCCTGCTGCGCCATCAGGCCGACGTTGGGCACGGTGCCCATCGTGCGCGGGTCGAACGCACCGTGCCACTTGCAGAAGTTGATCATCTCCTGGTAGATGCGCGCGAACGTGCTCTCGGGCATGACCGCCTTGACGTCCTTCAGTCGCCCGTCGGCGCCGTACATCTTGCCGCCGGCGCGGATCATCGCCGGCATCGACGCGTCGACGATGACGTCGCTCGGCGAATGGAAGTTGGTGATGCCCTTGGCCGAGTCGACCATCGCGAGCTCCGGCCGGTGCTCGTGGCAGGCGTGCAGGTCGTTCAGGATCTCCTCACGCTGGGATTCGGGCAGCTGCTCGATCTTGTTGTACAGGTCGACCATGCCGTTGTTGACGTTCACGCCCAGGCTGTCGAACAGCTTGCCGTGCTTGTCGAACGCGTCCTTGTAGAAGATGCGCACGCAGTGGCCGAACACGATCGGGTGCGATACCTTCATCATCGTCGCCTTGACGTGCAGCGAGAACATCACGCCGTACTTGCGGGCGTCCTCGATCTCGCGCTCGTAGAAGGCGAGCAGCGCCTTCTTGCTCATGAACATCGAGTCGATGATTTCGCCGGCCTGCAGCGCGACCTTTGGCTTGAGCACGATCGTCTTGCCGCCCTTCGTGATCAACTCCATCTTGACGTCGCGCGCCTTGTCGAGGGTCATCGACTTCTCGCCGTGATAGAAGTCGCCGCTGTGCATGTGCGACACGTGCGTGCGCGAGGCCTGCGCCCATTCGGCCATTGAATGCGGGTTCTTGCGCGCGTACTCCTTCACCGCACGCGGCGCGCGACGGTCCGAGTTGCCTTCGCGCAGCACCGGGTTCACCGCCGAGCCGATGCACCTGGCGTAGCGCGCACGGATCGCCTTCTCTTCGTCGGTCTTCGGGTCGTCGGGGTAGTTCGGAATCTTGTAGCCCTTGCCCTGCAGTTCCTTGATCGCCGCCACCAGCTGCGGCACCGATGCGCTGATGTTGGGCAGCTTGATGATGTTGGCGTCGGGCTCGAGCGTCTTCCGGCCGAGCTCGGCCAGCGTGTCGGGTACGCGCTGCTCGGGCGTCAGGGCCTCGGGGAATTGGCCCAGGATGCGCGCCGCGACCGAAATGTCGCTCTTCTCGACCCGCACGCCAGCCGGCTTCGTGAAGGCGCGGATGATCGGCAGGAAAGCGCAGGTCGCCAGCAGCGGCGCCTCGTCGGTGAGGGTATAGATGATGGTCGGTTCGGCGCTCATGCAGTTTCTCCTCGGCGTGCCGCGCAGGGGCTTGGAATACGGGCGCGCCCACTGTACTGGAACGGTCGCCGCCGATCTTGACGTCGGCCTGACGCGCTGCGCGCAAAGCTTGATTCAAGCCAGATCGGGCCCACCCGCGGCGTGCCCGGGCGCGCCATCGGCGTGCGCGGTGCCGGTCGGGTCAGGAGAAGTGCAACCCGCCGACGCGCAGCCACGGCAACAGCGTCGCGCCGGTGTCGAGCCGCTCGCGGCTGACCGCGCTCACGTCGCGCAGCATGTGCGCGACGTTGCCGCTGATCATCGTTTCGGCAAGCGCGGGGCCGAGTGCGCCGTCGCGGATCGCAAAGCTGTTCTTGATGACGGCCGAGAAGTCCCCATTCGCGGCTGGCCGGCCCATCGACAGGCGGCCAACCAGCGCACCGCGCGCGACACCGGCAATGACTTCGGCGCGCGGCGTCGTGCCGGCGACGAGCTCCCAGCCGCCGCCGGAAGCGACCGGCACGTGTGGCAGCCCGGTCTTTCGGCTGCCGTAGAGCGTTGGCGTCAGCGTGACGAGCACGCCGGCGCGCAGCACGTCGAGCGGCTGCGCGACGAATGCATCGGCCGACTGTGCGACGACGCCCGGCGCGTCAAAGCGGCTCTTCAGCGTGAGCAGCGGCGACGCGATCGCGCTGCCCACCTTGTCGCGGTACAGCGATGAACCGGCGATCAGTTGCAGGTCACCGATCTGCCCGTGCAGCCACCCGAGCAGGTCTTCGACTGCCCCCGGCGTCAGCACGACCTCACCGACGAACTTCTCTCCGACCGGCTGCGTGTGGATTTGGCGCACCGTGTCGCGCAGCATCGCCTCGATGCCGAACAGGTCCTGCACGGCGTGATCGGCCAGGTCGTGCGTCGCGCCGCCGGCATGGTTGAACGAGCTGGCCGCCTGGCCGTCGCGCGCGGTGCCGAACGCGTTGATCGCGTACCAGCCGGCGCTGCACGCCAGGTCGCTGCCGCGGCTGGTCAGCGTGCACGAGCGCAGCAGGGTATGCGCGGCATAACCTTCCTCGAGCCTGAACTGCGGCGTCTCGCGGGCGCGGAATTCGAGCAGCTCGCGCACCGTGTCGGCAAGCAGCGCAAGATCGCCTTGCTGCGGGCCTTGCACGATTCGCGAGCGCTGCGCCGAAGACACCGCGTTGGCGTCGTCGCGCGGCGCCGAACCCGCGTCGGCAGCAAGGCTCGCGATGCGCTCGCGCAGGCTCGCATCGTCGACCTCGGTCAGCTCGGTGCTCGCCTTGCGTCCATCGACGATGCCCAGCAGCGCTACTCTTTGAGTTTCGGTGCTGCGCAGCAGGCTCGGCTCGTCGTGCGCGATGTTCACTTCGTCGTGCCGCTTCGAGCTTGCATCGACCTGGGCCTCGTCGAAACCCTGCGCGCGCATCAGCGCCAGCGCGCGCTCGGCAACGTCGTGCAGCACCGCGTCGTCGTGCATCACGCCTGCCCTCCCAGGTGGGCGCGCGCGCGCAGTGCCGGTCCCCCCATCGAAACCACCATCAGCTGCTTCTTGCCGCAGTAGCCCGAGCACGTCCAGTACATGTCGTCGGACACTGCGTCGACCGTTTGCAGCACCTTGATTGCCGACCCCGACAGCGTGGTCTCGCGGATCGCTCGGCCGCGTTTGCCGTTGCGGATCTCGTAGCCGAGCGTGACGCCGAACGTGAATTCGGTGGTCGAGTCGGCCTGGCCGTTGCCCGTCTTCATCAACAGGTAGCCGTTGTCGACGCCAGCAACCATCTCGTCGAGCTTCGAGTGGCCGGGCAGGATCGCCGTGTTGCGCATCCGCACCAGCGGCTCGTCGTTCGGGCCGTAGGCTCGCGCATTGCCGGTTGCGGCGATGCCGAGCCGGGCGGCCGTTTCGCGGCTCGACATGAATTCGGTAAGCCGTCCGCGATCGATCAGGACGGCGTCGCGCGCCGGTGTCCCTTCGTCGTCGGCATAGACGGGGACCATCACCTCCGCACCGTCGTAGTGGTGCGCGAAATCGACCATCGTGACCAGCTCGCTGGCGATGCGTTGGCCCACCAGGTCGCCGGTCACCGCGCCGCCGAGCACGAGGTCGGCCTCGCAGGGGTGACCCATCGCCTCGTGCGCCAGCATCCCGGCCAGTTCGGGCGCGAGCACCACGGTGCATTCGCCGCCGCGTGCCGGCACCGCGTGGCGCTTGGCCTGCAGGTGTTCGTGCAGCGAATCGATGAACGGCGCCAAAGCATCGACCGACAGATCCAGGTCGGCCAGGCTGCCGCGGCCTGACACCGATTCGAAGATCTCGATCGGTACGCCCTGTTCGTCCTCGGTCGCGAGCGTGACATAGACGGTGGCGCGTGCGATCGCGTTGACCACCTCGCTGCCGTTGCTCGTCACGAGCCGTTTGGTGTGGTGCTCGTCGTGCAACATGAAGCGCGCCGACTTCAGCTGCGGATAGCGGGCCTTGCACCAGGCCTGCAGGGCCGACAGCCGCTCGACGCAGTGCGCCGGCGTGAGCAGCGCGCGGCCGGGCGCCGGCGCGTTCAGGCGCCGCAGCACGTCGCCGGCCAGCACGAGCGGCGACCTGCTGCCGAAGCGCGCCATCGTGCGTGCATTCGTGCGCGCCTGCGCGCGAACGCGCTCGCGGGTCGACGCGGCGTCGCTGCCGACCGCCGGCGCCGACGCGAAGCCCCAGTAGCCGCGGTCGTAGACACGGGCGCTGACGACCGCTTCGGCGGTACGCGAATTGACGGCCAGGCTGCCGTCGATCATCAGCATGCGCGTCCGGCGCAGCTCGTGCTCACGCAGTTCGCAGTACGAAGCTTCCGGGCTTGCAACAGCGTTCATTGGTCGTCCTCGCGCATCGGTTCGGGCGCTCGTCTGCGCCTTCGCGGCGCCACGAGTATGCCCAAGCCTAGGGTTTGGTCGGGCCCGAATGCGAAAAAGAACAGATCCGCTGGGGAGATCGCTCACGCGTTCGCTGCAGGTCTTCGGCTGCGATGGACACGAACGTCGCCGGCATGCTGCCGCGCCAGCCCCCCCGCTTCAGCCGCCGACCGCGGGCGCGCGCGCGCCGCTACAGTGCCGTCGTGGATCAACCTTGCACCCTCGCATTCGGATGCGAAACAACTCGGGCGTGAGCAGGATCGCGGGCAACCTCAGCGCCCGCCGGTGCCTGCTGCGTGCAGCCTTGCTGCTGCCGCTGTCACGCGCGCTGGCCGCCGGTGGCGCGCGCTCCGACGTCGCCTCGACGCCGTCGCGCCGGCTTGCCTTTCCCGACGCTTTCGGCGCGCATCCCGAGACGCGCATCGAATGGTGGTACATCACCGGCTGGCTCGCACCCGCCGCCGCAGCGGCCAACGGGGAGCCACGCTTCGGATTCCAGGTGACGTTCTTTCGCTCGCGCACCGATGTGCCGGGCGACCAACCCAGCGCGTTCGCGGCGCGCCAGCTGGTGTTCGCGCACGCCGCGTTGAGCGAGCTGGCCACGCGTCGCCTGCGCCACGACGAACGCATCGCGCGCGCCGGCTTCGGCATCGCCGAGGCGGCGGTCGGCGACACGCAGCTGAAGCTGCGCGACTGGACCCTGCAGCGCAGCGGTCCGGCGCAGCGCAGCATCTACCGGACCCGCGTCGCGAGCGATTCGGCAGCGTTCGCGCTCGAGGTGCAGCTCGCGGCCACGCAGCCGCTGCTGCTGCAGGGCGACGCGGGTTGGTCGCGCAAGGGGCCGCATGCGGCGCAGGCGAGCTGGTACTACAGCCAGCCGCAGCTCGACGCGACCGGCACGCTCGAGCTCGACGGCCACTCGCACGCGGTGCGCGGGCGTGCGTGGTTCGACCATGAGTGGAGCGATTCGCTGCTCGACGCGCAGGCGGTCGGCTGGGACTGGATCGGCATCAACCTGGACGACGGCGGCGCGCTGACCGCGTTCCGGCTGCGACGCGCCGATGGCAGCGCGCTGTGGGCGGGCGGGAGCTTTCGCGCGCCGGGCGGTGCCGCACGCAGCTTCGCGCCCGAAGAGGTGACGTTCACGCCCGGCCGGCGCTGGACGAGCCCGGCCACGCAGGCAAGCTATCCGGTGCAGTGGACCGTCGTGACGCCGGCGGGCACGTTCAGCGTGCGGCCTCGCTTCGATGCGCAGGAGATCGACGGCCGCAGCTCGACCGGCACCGTCTACTGGGAGGGGCTGTGCGACCTGCTCGACGCGGCGGGGCGCGTCATCGGTCGCGGCTACCTCGAGATGACCGGCTATGCGGGACGCCTGCGGCTTTAGCACAAGGCCAACGACGTGGGTCCTGTCCCTGGTCGATTCGCAAGGCCGCTCTGCGAACCGGCGGCCCGCGCGACGGGGGGCGGCGCGCCGCGACGCCACGTCGGCGTCACGGGAAGTCCTCGGTGTCGATGTCGGCCTGCACCGCGGCGCTGTAGCGCACGCCGGCCACCGTGCGCTGGTTGATCAGCTCGTCGAGCTGCGCGATCTGCTGCGCGGTCAGGCGGACGTCGACAGCGCCGAAGTTCTCCTCGAGGTGCGCGATGCTCGTCGTCCCCGGGATCGGGATCACGTGGTCGCCACGATGCAGCAGCCACGCCAGCGCGAGCTGCGCCATCGTGCAGCCGGCTTCGCGCGCGATGGCCGCGTAGGGGTCGAGCAGCTGCAGGTTCTTCGCGTAGTTCGCCGCCTCGAAACGCGGCATCTGGCGACGGATGTCGCCTGCCTCGAAACGGGTCGGGTCGCGCAGCGTGCCGGTCAGGTAGCCGCGTGCGACCGGGCTGAACGCGACGAAAGCGACGCCGAGCTCGCGGCACGCCTCGAGCGTGCCGAGTTCGGCGTTGCGCGTCCACAGCGAATATTCGTTCTGCAGCGCGGCGATCGGGTGCACCGCATGCGCACGCCGCAGGGTGGCCGCCGACACTTCGGACAGCCCGATCTCACGGACCTTGCCCTCGCGCACCAGGTCGGCGAGCGCGCCAACGCTGACCTCGACCGGCACCTTCTTGTCCAGGCGGTGCAGGTAGTACAGGTCGATGACGTCGGTGCGCAGACGCTTGAGCGCCTCGTCGCACGTGCTCTTCAGCGTCTCGGGCCGGCCGTCGATGACCCGCTTGCCGGCGACCCCGTACAGCCCGCACTTGCTCGCGAGCGTGAACTTCGCGCGGTGCGGCGAGAGCACCCGGCCCACCAGCTCCTCGTTGGCGCCGAAGCCGTACATCGCGGCGGTGTCGAACAGCGTCACGCCGAGCTCGAGCGCACGCAGCAGCAGCCGCTCGGCCGCTTCGGCCGGCGGCGGCGTGCCGTAGAGGTGGCTCAGGTTCATGCAGCCCAGGCCGATCGGGCGGACCTGCAACGCCCCGATGCGCCTCGTCGCGGGCAGCGATCTCCTGGACACGTCCATCAGGCAAGCTCCACCGGCGTGGGGCGGTCGAAGAAATGCAGCGCGACGAGCACGGCCGCCGTGGCCGACATCAGCATGTTGCGCAGCGCCTGCACCGCGACGATCTCGAACCCGGCCTGCGCCGCCATCGCCCGCACCCAGAGCATGCGCATGTGCGAGTTGATGAAGCGTGCCTGGTGCGTCGGGTCGCGCCGGCTGACGCTGTGCGCTCGCGCCTCATACGCCAGGATCAACAGCACGCTGGCGATCAGCCCGCCCCACGCTGCGAGTTTGTTCATCGGGAGAGTCTTCCGGCCGGTCTCGCGGTCTGACTCGTCCTACGCTGCCAGCTGCTGCTCGAGCTGGTGCAGCACCTGGTAGCACGGCAGCACCTGCGCGACGCTCGCATTCGGCTCGCGCCCGTCACGGATCGCGGCGAAGAATTCGCGGTCCTGCAGCTCGATGCCGTTGGTCGACACGTCGACTTTCGAGACGTCGATCTTTTCCTCCTTGCCGGTGAACAGGTCGTCATAGCGTGCGATGTAGGTGCCGGTGTCGCCGATGTAGCGGAAGAACGTGCCGAGCGGGCCGTCGTTGTTGAACGACAGCGACAGCGTGCAGATCGCACCGTTGGCCGTCTTGAGCTGGATCGACATGTCCATCGCGATGCCGAGCGCCGGGTGGATCGGCCCCTGGATCGCATGGGCCTTCACGATCGGCGAGCGCGCCTGGTAGGCGAACAGGTCGACCGTGTGCGCCGCGTGGTGCCACAGCAGGTGGTCGGTCCAGCTGCGCGGCTGACCGAGCGCATTGATGTTCGTGCGGCGGAAGAAGTAGGTCTGCACGTCCATCTGCTGGATGTTGTATTCGCCGGCGACGATGCGCTGCCGCACCCACTGGTGGCTCGGGTTGAAGCGTCGCGTGTGTCCGACCATCGCGACCAGCCCGGTCTTCTTCTGCATCTCGGCCACCGCCTCGCCGTCCTTCAGCGCGTCGCACAGCGGAATCTCCACCTGCACGTGCTTGCCCGCGTTCAGGCACGCGAGCGCCTGCGCGCCATGCATCTGGGTGGGCGTGCACAGGATCACCGCGTCGACTTCTTTGAGCGCGAGGCTGTCGGCCAGTTCGGTGCTGCAGTGCTGGACGCCGTACTTCGCGGCGACTTCCTTCGTCTTGCCGAGTTCGCGGCTGACCAGCGAGACGACCTCGACGCCATCGATGTGCTTGATGCCGTCGAGGTGCTTGATGCCGAATGCCCCGGCGCCGGCCAGCGCGACCTTGATTGTCTTGGCCATGTCAGCAATTCTCCAGAATGAGGTGACCGACGGCGGTGTTCGACGCCGGCACGTGATAGAAGCGGTGCGCAACCGTCGGCGGCCTGCCGCCGGCGACGTCGGCCATCGCGCCGCGTGCGATCAGCCACATCACGAGCTCGATGCCTTCGCTGCCCGCCTCGCGGACGTACTCGATGTGCGGCACCTGCGCCAGCCCGGCCGGGTCCTCGATCAGCCGGTCGAGGAAGCGCTTGTCCCACTCCTTGTTGATCAGGCCGGCGCGCGGACCCTGCAGCTGGTGGCTCATGCCGCCGGTACCCCAGATCTGCACCTTCAGCGGCTCGTCGTACGACTCGACCGCGCGCCGGATGGCCTGCCCGAGCTGGAAGCAGCGCCGGCCCGACGGCACCGGGTACTGCACGACGTTGACGGCGAACGGGATCAC
>CP070653.1:3448935-3468748 GCA_020354665.1 Burkholderiales bacterium | reverse complement strand
TCGCGCGGCCACGAAGGCCGCTTCTTGCTGACCTCGCGACCGCATGGCAAGGTCTATGCGGGCTATTGGGAGTTCCCGGGCGGCAAGGTCGAGCCCGGCGAAACAGTCGAACAGGCGTTGCGGCGCGAGCTACACGAGGAGCTCGGCATCACGATCGGCAGCGCGCACCCCTGGCAAGTCGAGCTGTTCGACTATCCGCATGCGCTGGTTCGATTGCACTTCTGCAAGGTCTTCGAGTGGGCCGGCGACTTCCACATGCTCGAGGGGCAGCAAATGAGCTGGCAGTCGCTGCCGGTGGACGTGGCGCCGATGCTGCCTGGCACGCTGCCCGTGCTGCGCTGGTTCGCGCAGGAGCGCGGTCACGCCGGACCGACGCATCGTGGTTAAACTGACCCCATGACCTGGCTCGACGATATTCGGTGGGACCGCGACGGCCTCGTTCCCGCGATCGCGCAGGAGCGCGGCAGCGGTGACGTGCTGATGCTGGCCTGGATGAACCGCGAGGCGCTGGCACGCACCGCGGAGCTGGGTCAGGCCGTCTACTGGAGCCGCTCGCGCCGCCGCCTATGGCACAAGGGCGAGGAGTCCGGGCACTTCCAGCAGGTGCACGCGATCCGGCTCGACTGCGACAACGACGCCGTGCTGCTCGAGGTCACCCAGCTCGGCCACGAGCCGGGCATCGCCTGTCATACCGGTCGGCACTCGTGCTTCTTCCAGCGCCACGAGAACGGCGCCTGGAGCACGGTCGAGCCGGTGCTCAAGCAACCCGACTCGATTTACGGGTAGGTGGCGATGGCTGGCGGCGATACGCTTGCACGCCTGGCCGCGGTGATCGAGTCGCGCAAGCCGGAAAACGGCGGCGACCCGGCGAAAAGCTATGTTGCGCGCCTGCTGGCTAAAGGAACCGATGCCATCCTCAAGAAGGTCGGCGAGGAGGCCACCGAGACGGTGATGGCGGCCAAGGACGGTGACGCGCAGCAGATCGTGCGAGAAACCGCCGACCTGTGGTTCCACTCGCTGGTGATGCTGGCGGCGTTCGGGCTCAAGCCCGATGACGTGCTCGCCGAGCTCGAGCGGCGCGAGGGACTTTCCGGTCTCGAGGAATTCGCGCTGCGCAATGCCGACCGGCGCGGCGGCGCCGATTCCTGAACCGAACGAGGTTGCAATGACGGCTGACCCCACCTGCATCTTCTGCAAGATCGTCGCTGGGCATGTCCCGTCGAAGAAGGTCTACGAAGACGACGAGCTGCTCGCGTTCCACGACATCAATCCCTGGGCACCGGTGCATTTCCTGATCGTGCCGAAGACACATTTGGCGTCGTTTTACGACGTCGAGGCGCAGCACCAGGCCATGCTCGGCAAGATGATGGTGCTGGCTCCCAGGCTGGTCCGCGATCTCGGCGTGACCAATGGATTTCGGACCATCATCAACACCGGCGCGGACGGCCGCCAGGAAGTGCCGCACCTGCACATCCACGTGATCGGCGGGCCGCGGCCCTGGGCGCGCGGCTGACCGGGCTGGCTGGCTGGGTTCGGCGGCGACGCCCGCACGCTCGCCGGGGGGGTGGCCTAGAATGATTCGAGCATCCCCCTCGCTTTCGGAGACATCTCATGGGTTCCTTCAGCATCTGGCATTGGCTGATCGTGTTGCTGATCGTCGTGCTGGTGTTCGGCACCAAGAAGCTCAAGAACATCGGCTCGGACCTCGGCGGCGCAGTCAAGGGCTTCAAGGACGGTGTGCGTGACGGCGGTGCGTCGTCCGATGCGGCGCCGCCACCGCAGCAGGTGACATCGTCGAAGTCGACTGACGCGAACACCGTCGACGTCGAGACCAAGACGAAGAGCTGAGCGCGCCTGCGCGGCCGGACTGTTGATTCTCGGCCGTCGCGGCCTGGCCTGAACCGCCCATGATCGACTTCGGTTTCGACAAGATCGCGCTGATCGGCGCCGTCGCGCTGATCGTGATCGGCCCCGAGAAGCTGCCGCGTGTCGCACGCACGGTGGGGCACCTGATCGGCAAGGCCCAGCGCTACGTGGCCGATGTGAAGGCCGAGGTCGATCGCTCAATCGAGCTCGAAGAGCTCAAGCAGATGAAGACCGAGTTCGAGGACGCCGCGCGCAATGTCGAACAGAGCGTGACGCACGAGATCCGCGAGACCAGCGCCGAGTTCGAGAAGCAGTGGAGCGAGGCCACCGCCGGGCTCGAAGGTGCGCCGTCACGCGAGGCGGTCCCACCGGAGCCGCCGCCGCAGTACCGACATCCGAAGAAGAACTGGCGGCTCAAGCGCAGCGCGATGCCGCAGTGGTACAAGCAGCGTCACGGTGTGCGCTCGCGCGCCCAGTCGGGCGCGGCGCGCGTGGCCCGCTTCCGGCCGCCGCGCTCGTCGGCCTGACTCGATGCCGCCGCCGCCCGAGCACGACGAACTCGAGGGCACCGAGCAGCCCTTCGTCTCGCATCTCATCGAGTTGCGCGATCGGCTCATCCGGTTGCTGATCGCGGTGGGCGTGTGCTTTGGAGCGCTCGCGCTGTGGCCGGGGCCCGCTGGGCTCTACGACCTGCTGGCCGCACCGCTCGTCGCGCACCTGCCGCAGGGTTCGACGATGATCGCCACCAACGTGATCTCGCCGTTCCTCGTGCCGCTGAAGATCACGTTGATGGCCGCCTTCATGCTGGCGCTGCCGGTCGTGCTCTATCAGGTCTGGGCGTTCGTCGCGCCGGGGCTGTACAGCCACGAAAAGCGGCTGGTGCTACCGTTGGTGATCAGCAGCACGATCCTGTTCTTCATCGGCGTGGCGTTCTGCTACTTCTTTGTTTTCGGTCAGGTCTTCAGGTTCATCCAGAGCTTTGCGCCCAAGAGCATCACGGCCGCGCCTGACATCGAGGCCTACCTGACCTTCGTGCTGACGATGTTCATCGCCTTCGGGGCAGCCTTCGAGGTTCCGATCGTCGTGGTCGTGCTGGTGCGAATTGGCGTCGTCAGCGTCGACAAGCTGCGCGCGTTCCGCAGCTATTTCATTGTGCTGGCATTCATCGTCGCGGCCATCGTGACGCCTCCCGACGTGATTTCGCAGCTCGCGCTCGCGATCCCGATGGTGCTGCTGTACGAGGGGGGACTCTGGGCTGCGCAGTTCTTCGTCCGGCGCACCCAGGCGCCCGACAGCGAGACCGAATCGAGCCGCGGCACCTGAAGTCTGGCGCCGCGGGGCTGACCAAGCCTACTGCTCGCGACGCGTGCGCGGCCGCTGCGCGACGGTGACCTTTACGGACAGCGACTGTTCGCCGCGCTGGATGTCGATCGCTGCCTGGCTTTGCGGTGGCAGCGCGGCCACCGCGGTGAGCAGTTCAGCGGTGTTGGTCACCGGCCGGTCGGCCACGCGCACCACCACGTCACCGGGCCGGATGCCGGCCTGGCTCGCCGGGCCGTTCTGCAACACGCCGGTGATGAGCACACCCTGCTTGACTGGCAGCGAGAGCGTCTGCGCGATCTCTGGCGTCAGGTCGCGCGGCTCGACGCCGATCCAGCCGCGCCGCACTTGACCGTCGCGGATCAGGCTTTCCATCACATACCGGGCGGTGCTGGTCGGGATCGCGAATCCGATGCCGAGATTGCCCCCGCTACGCGAGTAGATCGCGGTGTTGATGCCGACCAGGTTGCCCTGGACATCGACCAGCGCACCGCCCGAGTTGCCCGGATTGATCGCCGCGTCGGTCTGGATGAAGTTCTCGAACGTGTTGATGCCCAGTCGGTTGCGCCCCAGCGCGCTGACGATGCCCGAAGTGACGGTCTGCCCGACGTTGAACGGATTGCCGATCGCCAGCACCACATCGCCGACCTGCAGCTGGTCGGCATTGCCGAAGGACACCACCGGCAGTTTGTCGAGGTCGATCTTCAGCACGGCCAGGTCGCTCTCCGGATCGGTGCCGATGAGCTTGGCCTTCGCGTCGCGCCCGTCGGCGAGCTGGACCTCGATGTCGTCCGCGCCCTCGATCACGTGGTTGTTGGTCAGCAGGTAACCTTCCGGAGAAACGATCACCGCCGAGCCGAGTCCGACCTGCGGCTGTTGCATCGCCCGATCTCCGAAGAAGAACCGAAACCACGGATCGTCGATGTGGGGTCCGCGCGCCGGCGCCTTGCTGGCCATCACACTCGCCACGGCCGGAGCTGCGCGTCTGGCCGCGGCGCGGTAGCCTGCACTGGCCTCCGAAGCGGCGATCGCCGCTGGCGCCGGCGCGGTTGGGATGGATACGATCGAGGGCAGCTGGGGTTGCGTGTCACGCCTCAGCCACTCGGGCTTGAAGGTCGCGATGACGAACAGCGCCGCAACCGCGAGGGTGACGGCTTGCGAGAAAATCAGCCAGATTCTGCGCATGAAGGAATGGAGTTCGAGGATGGCCTCGCGCGACCACATCGCTACCTTCCTCGACACCCTCCTCGAGGTGGGTCGTTTTGAAGATTATGGGCCGAACGGTTTACAAGTTGAGGGCAAGGCCGAGATAGGCAAGGTCGTCTCGGGTGTGACAGCCAGCCTGGATTTCATCGAGGCAGCCATTGCTGCGCGGGCCGACGCGGTGCTGGTGCACCACGGTCTGTTCTGGCGCGGTCAGGATGGCCGCCTGACCGGCTGGCTGAAGGCGCGCGTGGCCCGGCTGATCGTCCACGGCATCAACCTCTACGCCTATCACCTGCCGCTGGACGCCCATCCGCAGTTCGGCAACAACGCCACTTTCGGCGCGCGCCTGGGCCTCAGCGCGGATGGCCGCTTCGGCGAGCAGGACCTCGGATTCATCGGCTCGGCGTTCGCGCCGCTCGAGCTCGACGGCCTGTGTTCTGCGATCGCGGCAGCACTCGGGCGCGCACCGCTGGCCGTACCTGGCGATGGCCGCACGCTGCGTCGAATCGCCTGGTGCACCGGCGGCGCCCAGGGCTACCACGAGGCGGCGATCCGGGCCGGCGCAGACGCTTACCTGACCGGGGAAATCTCCGAGCCGCAGGCCCACCTGGCGCGCGAAACCGGTGTCGCCTTCATTGCCTGCGGCCACCACGCCACCGAGCGGTTCGGCGCGCCTGCGCTGGCCGCGCACGTGGCCGAACGATTCGGTCTTGTGCACGAGTTCATCGACATCGCCAATCCCGCATGACGACCATCGATGGCAATGCCGAGAGGCGCCTGATCCTGATCACGATGGGCGATGCCTGCGGCATTGGCCCCGAGATCATTGCCAAGGCGTTCGCCCAGGGCGACGCGCAAGGCTGCGTGGTCGTCGGGCACGTCGGCGTACTGCGCCGGGCGGTGCGCTGCATCGGTAGCAGCGCTGCGGTGGCGAAAATCGATACGCTGGCCGACGCGTGGGCGCTGCCACCGCGGGTGATGCCGGTGCTCGAGCCCGAGCGCTTGGCCGCGGACCTGCATGAGCTGCCGATCGGCCGCGTCGATGCGCGGGCCGGTCGCGTCGCGGCCGTCTGCATCGAGCACGCCGTCGCGCTCACCCACGCCGGCGAGGGTGCTGCGATCGTGACCGCGCCGATCCATAAGGAGGCATTGCATGCGGCGGGCATCGCCTTTCCCGGTCACACCGAGATGCTGCAGTCTCTGGCGGCCGAGCGCGGCGGCGCGCCACCGGTGCGCATGATGCTTTGCAGTGCCGAGTTGCGCACCGTGCTCGTGACGATTCACGTCTCGTTGCGCCAGGCCATCGAACAGATCACCTTCGACAACGTACTGGCAACGATCCGCATCGCCGCCGCGGCCGCCAGCCGCTGGGGAATGGCGCAGCCGCGCATCGCGGTCGCGGGGCTCAATCCGCACGCTGGCGAAGGCGGTCTGTTCGGCGACGAGGAAATCCGCTACATCGCGCCGGCCATTGCCGCCGCGCGGGGCGAAGGCATTGATGCGAGCGGGCCCTACGCGCCCGACACCGTCTTCATGCGCGCGCGGCATGCGGCGGGTCACCCTGGCGAGTTCGACATCGTGATCGCGATGACGCACGACCACGGCCTGATCCCGATCAAATACCTGGGCTTCGAACAGGGCGTCAACGTCACGCTCGGCCTGCCGTTCGTCCGCACGAGCCCCGATCACGGCACGGCCTTCGAGATTGCCGGCACCGGTCGGGCCGACCCGCGCAGCCTCACCGCCGCGATCCGCATGGCCCGCGAGTTGTCGGCTCGGCAGTTCGCTGCGCGAGGCCCGCTCAGTGGCGCGAAGACGCCGTGAGCGCGGCGAGCTGCTTGCGCGCGCGCGCGGTGGCGCGCTCGATCAGGTAGGCGTTCTCGAACGCGCGGAAGCGCCCCGTCTCGCACATCCGCTTGATCATGCGCGAGGTCATCGAGATCGTCTGCTGATGCTTGCTTCCGTAGGTGAAGACGAAGAACGCGCGTCCCGGACTGACGTGGCTCAGGCGCACCTTCTGCCACTTGTCAGCCAGGTGCATCTGGTACGCGAAGCCGAGCTGGATGTGGTCGACCAGTTGCGGTCCCTGGGTCGGCTCGGGCGGCTCGGGCGGCGGGAGGCCGTCGATGTTGATGTCGACCTCGGTCAGCTCGGGCTCGGCGCCGAGTTCGATGTCGACCACGCCGTCCCAGTTGACGCGGCTTTCCTCGACCAGACCGATCTTCTCGGCCTCCTCGGGCGAGAACAGCGATGGATGCACGACATCGTCGAGCACTGGCACGAAATCGCTGCGATGCAGGTCCTCGGGACGCGGCAGCGGCGCGCCGAAAATGCTGTCGAGCTGCCGCACGAGCATGTTGTGGTCCAGCTCGCTCATCGTGCCCGCCTTGAGCGACTCGGCATGCGCCGGCAGCAACTGACCGAAGAACCCCTTCTTGGCTTCGTCGGACCAGCCGATCGCGGCCATGCCCTCGTTGAGGTCCTTCATCAGCTGCGGCAGCCCGAGCAGGAAGTTCTTGCGTTGCGCCGGCGCCCCCTTGGGCTGGATGCTCATCACGAGGGCGCGCGCCGCGTGCTTCATCCGCTTGGCGAGGTCGCTGTCGGCTCCGTGTCTGCGAGACACGTGCACGATCGTCTGGCTCCACACCTGCGCCAGGAAGTCGTGCAGGAAGGCAGGCAGGTTAACCGGCTTGAGCGCGAAGTT
Source organism: Burkholderiales bacterium (assembly GCA_020354665.1). Lineage (GTDB taxonomy): Bacteria > Pseudomonadota > Gammaproteobacteria > Burkholderiales > Burkholderiaceae_C. The sequence continues at coordinate 3,461,652 of CP070653.1, read as the reverse complement.
GAGCTGCTGCACGTAGCGCTGTTGCAGCCGTAGCTGGTCCTCCTTGACGGCGAGCAGCTCCGCGGTGTCGCCCAGCCGGGCGACGTCCTGCTCGGCTTCCTCGGCAATGAAGGCCTCGAGCTCGCCCAGTTGCGCCTCGTAGACCTCCATCTGATCGAAGTCGCCACGCACGATCTCCTGCACGAGCGCACGCACGCGCTCGAGGAAGCGCTTGCCGGGATCCTCGTCGAAGTCCTCGAACGCGCATGCCAGCGAAGCAATGCGGTTAACGAAGCGCCTTACCGGATGTCGCCGCGACGAGAAGAACGTGACGTCGCCCAGGGCCACGCGCAGCACCGGAAGCTGCAAGCGCGCGATCTGTCGCGCCATCTGCGGCGGTACCTTGGGGTCCGACAGGATCTGGTCGAACAGGCTCCCCACCACGTCGATCACCATGTGATCGAGCGCGCCGGTCGACGCTTGGCGCAGCTCGTCGCGATGGGCCCGGATCAGGTTGGCCGCGATCGGCGTATTGAATTGCGAGGAGAAGCCAGAACCGGCAGCGGCTCCCGACAGCAGCGCGCTGGTCAACGAGCCGCCGGTTACGGGGCCACCCGCGCCACTGTCCAGACCACTTTCGAGCGGGCCAAGGTAGGCCAGCCGCCGCAGCAGGGCCATCATCGGCGCATCGACGTTGCCGATCGGCTTGCCCCGCGCCGGCGGACGGCTGAGATGGCCGTGACGGGTGGACGGCCTGCCGGTTCTTGATCGACCGGTATCGGGCCCGACGTGCTCAGCGCCGCTGCGCGTCGAACGGGCAGCGCCGCGGCCCAGCTGTCCGTGCTGTTCCTGGCCGGCCTGATCGTCGCTTTCCGCATCGCCGATCACCGGAAAGCCGCTAGCGGCGTAGCCCGGGGGTACGCCGCCATAGTCGCCCCCTCCTTGCAGATGGCGATCCGGTTGCGTGCCATAGAGGTACGGCTGGTTTTCGCCCGGCAGACCGAGCGTTTCCTCGAAGCTCGACATTGGCCCGCGGCGGCTGTCGAAGCCGCTACGCACGAAGTCCGTACCCGGGCCTTCGACCGAGCGGACAGCCAACCCGGTGGGCTGCACCCCGCGCGCGTGCAGGTCGGCAATGATCGACGTGTAGCAGCTGGGCATCGCCTTGGCGAGTGTGCGTGCGATCTCCATCGAGATCACTGTGGCGCTTTCGGTCTCCTCGATCGCGGTCTCGGTTCCGCGCAGCAGCGCCTTGGCCAGGATCTCGGGGCGCAACGGGTTCCGATCCTTGTCGGCGCGGCCGATGCGCAGCAGCGACCCCATGAAGCCGTCGAGCTCGCGCAGTTCCCACTCGCAATCCTGCGCGATCGTCTGCGCGAGCCGGTCTGATGAGACGAGCGCCTCGACTTGCTTGTCTTCGACAAGGCTCAGCGACTGCCAGTTGGTCGGCCCGAACCCGGAGCGGCGCTTCGGCTCGATCTCCTTGGCCACTTCCTCGCGCAGCGCATCGGCGAACGCCAGGTGGAACGCCGGCAGCCTGCGGCGCAACTGGTACTGTGCGCCGACGTAGACCTCGCGCTGCCGGTTGCTCTCGGCGTGCGAGGTCCGGTCGGCGATGCTCAACAGTGCGCGCTCGGTCGCCTCGGCGATAGTGAACTTGACACGGCTGAGGGCCGCCTGCAGGGCGGCATCGAGGCGGGAGTCAGACAGGTTCATCGTGCGCGGGGCACCCGGACAGCAAGGCACCAAGCGGCGGCGCCCGACGGGGCCGCCCCCAACGGCCTCAAGTATGGGGCTAAACCCGATTTCTGTCGGGGCCGCGCGGTGGTCGGAAACGGTCCGATTGGCGCGCGCCGGCGCTACTTGCGAAGTGAGTCGCGGATTTCGCGCAGCAGCACGACGTCTTCCGGCGGTGCGGCGGGCGGCGCGGGCGGGGCTTCCTTCTTCAGGCGGTTCATCTGTTTGACCATCAGGAAGATGATGAACGCCAGGATGATGAAGTTGATCGCGACAGTGATGAAACTGCCGTAGGCCAGCACTGCGCCCGCCTTCTTGGCCTCGGCGAGGACGACCTCCTTCTGACCGGCCAGCGGAATGAAGTAGTTGGAGAAGTCGAGCCCGCCCAAGATCCGGCCGACGATCGGCATGATCACATCGCCAACCAGCGAGTCGACGATCTTGCCGAACGCGCCGCCGATGATCACGCCCACCGCCAGGTCCATGACGTTGCCCTTCAGTGCGAATTGCTTGAACTCCGATGCAAAACTCATGTGCTCTCTCCTCGTGGGTGGGTTGTTGCAAGCGCCCGATGGCTGATGCGTGCCGCGCCTGCGGGGCGCAGTATTGCCCGCCGGTCTGCGGAGTCAAGCGCGCCGTCCGCGCGGACTGACGGTTGCTCCGATCAAGCGGACCAAACGCTGCGGCGCTTGCATGTCGCGGTGCCGTCCGTGGCACCGGGGGGCTTGACGGCTCGGCTAAAATGACCGGCTGTCCGCGACGAGACGCGGGCTGCCCTCGAGGATCCCCATGAGCAATTCCGAAGTCGACCAAAGCCGGCGCACGTGGGTGGCGTTGGCCGCGGGTGCCGGCGCCGTAGGCGGCGTCGCGACGATGGTGCCGTTTGTCGCGACGTTCCAGCCGTCGGAAAGTGCGCGTGCCGCTGGCGCGCCGGTCGAGGTCGAGATCGGCGGTCTCAAGCCGGGCGAGAAGCTCACCGTTGAATGGCGCGGCAAGCCGGTCTGGATCGTGCGGCGCACTTCCGAGCAGCTTGCGTCACTGAAGAAGATCGACGACCAGCTGGCCGATCCGCACTCGCAGCGCACGCAATACCCGATACCCGACTACGCGAAGAACGAGTACCGGTCGATCAAGCCGGAGATTCTGGTCGTGGTCGGAATCTGCTCGCATCTTGGGTGTTCCCCCATCGACCGGTTCCAGACGGGTGCGCAGCCGTCGCTGCCGGACAACTGGCCCGGCGGGTTCCTCTGCCCCTGCCACGGTTCGACATTCGACATGGCCGGCCGCGTGTTCAAGAACAAGCCGGCACCGGACAACCTCGAGGTGCCGCCGCACAGGTACCTGTCCGACGCCAAGCTGCTGATCGGCGAAGACGGCAAGGCCTGAAGGCGGGATAAGGGCAACGAGCATGGCTGAGTTCAAGGAAGCCCCGGCCGGCGCTTCGGTCGCACAGAAGGTCACTGTCTGGTTCGAGAACCGGTTCCCGACCGCCTTCGCCGAGTACAAGAAGCACCTGTCGGAGTACTACGCGCCGAAGAACTTCAACGTCTGGTACTTCTTCGGATCACTGGCGCTGCTGGTGCTGGTGATCCAGATCGTCACCGGCATTTTCCTGGTCATGCACTACAAGCCCGATGCGACCCTCGCGTTCGCATCGGTCGAGTACATCATGCGTGACGTGCCGTGGGGGTGGCTGATCCGCTACATGCATTCGACGGGCGCGAGCGCGTTCTTCGTCATGGTCTACCTCCACATGTACCGCGGGATGATCTACGGCAGCTACCGCAAGCCGCGCGAGCTCGTGTGGATCTTCGGCTGCCTGATCTTCCTTTGCCTGATGGCCGAAGCGTTCTTCGGCTACCTGCTGCCGTGGGGGCAGATGAGCTACTGGGGCGCGCAGGTGATCGTCAACCTGTTCGCTGCAGTGCCTTTCATCGGCCCCGACCTGGCGTTGCTGATCCGGGGCGACTACGTGGTCAGCGACGCGACGCTCAATCGCTTCTTCAGCTTCCACGTCATCGCGATCCCGCTCGTGCTGCTCGGCCTCGTCGTGGCGCACCTGCTCGCGCTGCATGACGTCGGGTCGAACAACCCCGACGGCATCGAGATCAAGGCGACCAAGGATGCAGCGGGGCGGCCGCTCGACGGCATTCCGTTCCACCCCTACTACACGGTGCACGACATTCTCGGCGTCAGCGTGTTCTTGCTCGTCTTCAGCGCGATCATCTTCTTCGCGCCGGAACTCGGCGGGTATTTCCTCGAATACAACAACTTCATCCCGGCCGACCCGCTGAAGACGCCGACGCACATCGCTCCGGTGTGGTACTTCACGCCGTTCTACTCGATGTTGCGTGCGACCACCGACGTGATGGTCAACGTGCTCTCGGTCCTGGTCGGCCTCGCCGCGCTGGCGGCCCTGTTCATGGGAAGCCTGCCCGGCAAGGGCAAGATCGCTGCGGTCGTCGGCGCTGTCGTTTCGATCCTGCTGCTCAAGACGTTCGATGCCAAATTCTGGGGTGTCGTCGTGATGGGTGGCGCGGTGATCATCCTCTTCTTCCTGCCGTGGCTCGACCGCAGCCCTGTCAAGTCGATCCGCTATCGGCCGGGCTGGCACAAGGTGCTGTATGGCATCTTTGTCTTGTTCTTTGTCATCCTCGGCTACCTCGGCATCCAGCCGCCCTCGGACATTGGCACCGTGGTCGCGCAGGTCGGCACGATCTACTACTTCGGCTTCTTTCTGCTCATGCCGTGGTGGAGCCGGATCGGCGAGTTCAAGCCGGTCCCCTCGCGCGTCACTTTCGCCGCCCACTGACAGTCCGCAGGGAGTCATCGCAACATGAAGAGGGTTATTGCCGTGCTGTTGGCCGCGTTGGCGTACATCTCGGGCGCCTGGGCCTCGGAGGGCGGCCTTGCGTGGGACCGCTTTCCGACGCAGAAACTCACCGACACTGCGGCGCTGCAGCGCGGCGCGAAGCTGTTCGTCAACTACTGCCTGAACTGCCACGCCGCCGCCTACATGCGCTACAACCGGCTGCGCGACATCGGCCTGACCGAGCTGCAGATCCGGGACAACCTGCTGTTTGCCGGCGAAAAGGTCGGCGAGACGATGCAGGTGGCGATGGATCCGAAGCACGCGAAAGACTGGTTCGGCGCGGCGCCGCCCGACCTGACGGTCATCGCGCGCTCGCGTTCGGCGGTGGGCCAGGGCAGCGGCGCCGATTACATCTACACGTACCTGCGGACCTACTACCGCGACGACTCGAGACCCACCGGCTGGAACAACCTCGCCTTCCCGAATGTGAGCATGCCTCACGTGCTGTGGCCGCTGCAGGGCCAGCGCAGACCGGTGTATGTCGAGCAGAAGGATCCGCACGACCCAGAGGCGACACTGCACGTCTTCAAGGGCTTCGAGCAGATCTCGCCCGGAGCCATGACCGCCCTTGAATACGACGATGCGGTTGCCGATCTCGTGGCTTTCATGCAATGGATGGCCGAGCCCGTCCAGAAAGACCGCGTGCGACTCGGCGTCGTCGTGCTGATTTTTCTCTCGATCTTCACCGTCATCGCCTGGCGGTTGAATGCGGCCTACTGGAAGGACGTGAGCTAGCTTTATTGGCCGGAGCGGCTCTTACGCCCCGGCCTCAGGGACCGTGGCCCTACGGGGTCCACAGAAAATGCCAACTCAGATCACCCGCCGCACGCGCGCAGCGACGCGGCCGACTGCCCCGCCAAGGAGCCCGCTGTCATGATGGTGCTTTTTTCCGGGACCACCTGCCCCTACTCGCACCGATGCCGGTTCGTGCTGTTCGAGAAGGGGATGGACTTCGAGGTGCGCGACGTCGACCTGTTCGCCAAGCCCGAGGACATCGCGCTGATGAACCCCTACAACGAGGTGCCGATCCTCGTCGAGCGCGACCTGATCCTGTACGAGTCCAACATCATCAACGAGTACATCGACGAGCGCTTTCCCCACCCGCAGCTGATGCCGGGTGACCCCGTCGCGCGCGCGCGCGTCAGGCTGTTCCTGTTCAACTTCGAGAAGGAGCTGTTCGCGCATGTCAACGTGCTCGAGTCGCGCGGCATCAAGCCGACCGACAAGCAGATGGAGCGCGCCCGCTCGCAGATCCGCGACCGCCTGACGCAGCTGGCGCCGATCTTCATCAAGAACAGGTACATGCTCGGCGACGACTTCTCGATGCTCGACGTGTCCATCGCGCCGCTGCTGTGGCGGTTGGACTACTACGGGATCGACATGTCCAAGAACGCGCTGCCGCTGCTGAAATACGCCGAGCGCATCTTCTCGCGCCCCGCCTACATCGAAGCGTTGACGCCGTCGGAAAAGGTCATGCGCAAGTAGGGCGCCTGCCGATGACCAAACCGCCCGCGCTGCCCGACCAGGGCACCTCGACTCGACCGTACCTGATCCGGGCGCTGCACGACTGGTGCACAGACAACGGTCTTACGCCGTACATCGCGGTGTTCGTCGGCGAAGGCGTCAAGGTGCCGGCCGAATACGTGAAGAACAAGGAGATCGTGCTCAATGTCGGGTTCGAGGCCACCAGCGGTCTCAAGCTCGGCAACGATGTGATCGAGTTCAAGGCGCGGTTTGGCGGCACGGCGCGCGACATCTCGGTGCCGGTGGATCACGTGATCGCGATCTACGCGCGGGAGAACGGGCAGGGCATGGCATTCCCGGCGCCGGCCGGCAAGGTGCCGTCCGGCGCGGAAGTCAGCGTCGAAGGCGCGCCCGCTGCACCCGGGTTGAAACTGGCCACGCCGCAGGACGAAGCCGCTTCGGACGACGGCAGCGGTCCTCCACAAGAGCCACCGCCGCACCGGCCGGCGCTCAAGCGGGTCAAGTAGACCGCGTGCGACAATGATTCGAGGATGTCGAGGCTCTCGCACCAGGCTGCTTGCCGCGTCAGGCGCATGCAGGCGGGAGGCCCGGCCGGCCCTTGTAGCTCAGCTGGTAGAGCAGCGGTTTTGTAAACCGAAGGTCGCGGGTTCGATCCCTGCCGGGGGCACCAGGATCTTCAGGGCTGATGCTTCATCGGCGTCGGGCCTGGACCAGAAGGGGAACACGGCGGTTGTATGCGGACCCGCGTTGCGCTAACCTGCAGGCCCGCTTCACGCAACGCTTCCTCAAGGCGGGGTTGCAGTTGGCGCAGCTTGGCGGCTACGGCCGCGTTGTCTGCGAGCAGCGTCCAGCCGACTTCGTCGAACGGCCCCGCGTGAACGTGCTGGTCGAGGGGGCTGGGCAGAAGGCGACGGATAATTGAAAGGCGGTGGTTCGAGGCGTCGAGCCGCTCGCGCAACCGGTTCAGCGGTGTGCTGCGCTCCATTGCGTCATGCAGTGCGAGCGGCTTGGGCACCGCCTCGGGCCGGGACTGTGTCATGTCGGGAGTCTACCGATGCAGATGCTGATCACCGATAACGGACGCAGCCCATCGAGGGTGCTGCAGTTTAGTGCCCTGCAACTGGGCGCGATCCTGAGCGGTCTGGTGATCGCCCTGATGTTGATGAGCGCCGCTGCTTACCATTTTGTCTTCCTGGCGGCGGCCCGGGATGGCTGGCCGGTGGTCAGCGAGCTCGTCAAGCTGGTGATGCGCGACGAGACCGCGCAACGCGAACGCGTCATGCGCGAGAACCTCGATGCGATGGCCCAGAAGGTGGGAGAGCTGCAGGCCAAGGTCATTCAGCTCGAGGCGATGGGCGAGCGCGTCTCGAACCTCGCCGGCGTGAAGCCGAGCGAACTCAGGCCGCCCGACAGGCTCCCGGCGGCCAAACCTGCACCGAAGGCGACGGGTCAGGGTGGACCGTACATTCCGCTCGCGCAACCTTCGCTCGAACAACTCGGCGATGCGCTCGATGCGCTCGAGCAGCAGGCCGAGCAACAGCTGGGTGTCTTCACGCTGGTCGAATCGCGCCTGTTCCAGGCCCGGCTCTCAGCGCTGATGGTGCCGAGTACCCAGCCCGTCGATGCCGCGGTGGGCTCGGGCTTTGGTTTCCGGAGGGACCCGTTCACGGACCGGCCGGCGTTACACACCGGGCTCGACTTTGAGGCCGAACCCGGCACGCCGATCCTGGCGGCAGCCGGTGGCGTCGTGATCGGTGTCGGGCGTCATCCCGCGTACGGCAATCTGCTCGAAATCGACCACGGCAATGGCCTCGTGACACGCTACGCGCATTGCTCGAGCATCAAGGTCAAGCCGGGCGATATCGTCAAGCGCGGCCATGTTGTCGCGCTGTCGGGCAACACCGGCCGTTCAACCGGACCGCACCTGCACTTCGAGGTGCTGGTCGATGGCGTGCCACAGGATCCGGCGAAATTTCTCGCCGGCGCAAACACCATCGCGGCGGCACGCGGCGGGCGTGTCGGCACGGGGCGCTGAAAACCTCGCGCAAGGCTAGCCGATGCGCCGGCCTGCGGCGCGGCGGCCGATCTTAGGCTGGGTGTTAACATGCCACGCTTTGCGCCCGGCGGGCCCGGGCCACAGGTGCACGGCGGCCACCGAGTCGGACCGCGTGAGCCCCGATGCGGCCTGTCTTCGTACCTGCCCCCAGAAGCCGCATGTTGCCCAAGCTACTCACGCAGATCTTCGGCAGTCGAAACGACCGTCTGCTCAAGCAGTACCGCCAGGTTGTCCTGAAGATCAACGCGCTCGAACCGCAGTTCGAGAAACTCGATGATGCGTCGCTGAAGGCCAAGACGGCCGAGTTCCGTGGCCGCGTGGAGAACGGCGAGGCGATCGACGCGCTGCTGCCCGAGGCGTTCGCCGTCGTGCGCGAGGCCGCCAAGCGGGTGCTGCGCATGCGCCACTTCGACGTGCAGCTGATCGGCGGCATCGCCCTGCACCAGGGCAAGATCGCCGAGATGCGCACGGGGGAGGGCAAGACGCTCGCCGCTACGCTGCCGGTGTACCTCAATGCGCTGGGCGGCAAGGGTGTGCACGTCGTCACCGTCAACGACTACCTCGCACGGCGTGACGCGGAGTGGATGGGCCACGTCTACAACTTCCTCGGCCTGACCGTGGGTGTCAACGTGCCTGGCATGCAGCGCGACGAGAAGCAGGCGGCGTTTGCCGCCGACGTGACCTACGGCACCAATAACGAGTTCGGTTTCGACTATCTGCGCGACAACATGGTCTACGAGACCGCCGACCGCGTCGCGCGCGGCCTGCACTATGCGATCGTCGACGAGGTCGACTCGATCCTGATCGACGAGGCGCGCACGCCGCTGATCATCAGCGGGCAGGCTGAAGACCACACCGACCTGTACGTGCGGATCAACGCGATCGTGCCGAATCTGAAGAAGCAGATCGGCGAAGCCGACCCGCGCACCGGCGAGGGCGTGATTGAGCCCGGCGACTTCACCGTCGACGAGAAACAGCACCAGATCTACCTCACCGAATCGGGCCACGAGCGTGCCGAAGAGCTGTTGTCGAACGCCGGCCTGCTCGGCGCCGGGGCCTCGCTGTACGACCCGGCGAACATCACGCTGATGCACCATGTCTATGCGGCATTGCGAGCGCACCACCTCTATCACCGCGACCAGCACTACGTGAATCAGGGCGACGAAATCATCATCGTCGACGAGTTCACCGGTCGCCTGATGACGGGGCGGCGCTGGAGCGATGGCCTGCACCAAGCCGTGGAAGCCAAGGAAGGCGTGCGAATCCAAAGCGAGAATCAGACGCTCGCCTCGATCACGTTCCAGAACTACTTCCGCATGTACGGCAAGCTCGCCGGCATGACGGGCACCGCTGACACGGAGGCCTACGAGTTCCAGGAGATCTACGGGCTCGAGACGGTCGTGATCCCGCCGAACAAGCCGATGATCCGCAAGGACGAGAACGACCTCGTCTACAAGACCGCGAAGGAAAAGTACGACGCGGTCATCGCCGACATCCGCGAGTGCAACGGCCGCGGTCAACCGGTCCTGGTCGGCACGACCTCGATCGAGAACTCCGAGCTGATTTCCGGCCTGCTCGGCCAAACTAAGCTGGCGCATCAGGTGCTCAATGCCAAGCAGCATGCCAAGGAGGCGGAGATCGTCGCGCAGGCCGGTCGGCCCGGCATGATCACGATCGCGACGAACATGGCCGGCCGCGGCACCGACATCGTGCTTGGCGGGAACGTCGAGAAGCAGGTCCAGTTTGTCGAGGCCGACGAAGGCGTGCCGGCCGACGAGAAGGTGCGCCGTATCGACACGCTGCGCGGCGAATGGCAAAGCCTGCACGAAAAGGTCAAGGCCGAAGGCGGGCTGCGCATCATCGCGACCGAGCGCCACGAAAGCCGCCGCATCGACAACCAGTTGCGCGGCCGCTCCGGCCGCCAGGGCGATCCGGGCTCGTCGCGGTTCTACCTGTCCCTGGACGATTCGCTGATGCGGATCTTCGCCGGCGACCGCGTGCGCGCGATCATGGACCGGCTGAAGATGCCCGAGGGCGAGGCGATCGAGGCCGGCATTGTCACGCGCAGCATCGAAAGCGCGCAGCGCAAGGTCGAGGCGCGCAACTTCGACATTCGCAAGCAACTGCTCGAGTACGACGACGTCGCCAACGACCAGCGCAAGGTCATCTACCAGCAGCGCAGCGACATCCTCGAGGCGGCCGGCCTCGTCGAGCAGGTCGCGGCGCTGCGGGCGGGCACGATGACCGACGTGGTGCGGGCCTTCGTGCCGGCCGAAAGCGTCGAGGAGCAGTGGGACCTGCCCGGCCTCGAGAAGGTGCTGCGCGAGGAGTGGCACGTCGAGCTGCCGCTTGCCTCGGAGGTCGAGAAGAGCGAAGCGATTACCGACGACGACATCGTCGACCGCGTCGTGAAAGCCGCCGACGCTGCGTTTCAGACCAAGGTCGACATCATCGGCGTCGAGCAGTTCACGCCCTTCATGCGCATGGTGCTGCTGCAGTCGATCGACCAGCACTGGCGCGAGCACCTGGCGGCGCTCGACTACCTGCGTCAGGGCATCCACCTGCGCGGTTATGCGCAGAAGAACCCGAAGCAGGAATACAAGCGCGAGGCGTTCGAGCTGTTCAGCCAGCTGCTCGATGTGGTCAAGATGGAGGTCACGCGCATCCTGATGACGGTGCGCATCCAGTCGCAGGAAGAGGTGGCGCAGGCCGCCACGGCGATCGAGGATCGCGGCGAGCACATCAGCAACGTGAGGTACACCCATCCGCTCGAGGACGGCAGCGTCGTTCAGGAGAGCGACCTCGCCACGATGGTGGCCACCGTGCCGAAGGTCGGCCGCAACGAGCCGTGTCCGTGCGGCAGCGGCAAGAAGTACAAACACTGTCACGGCCGGCTGGCGTGACGGGAAGGCATCCGCGATGGCGGTGAATCTGCCGGTTCCCGACCCCTCCGGGCTGCACCCGGTGCGGGGCGTCGAGATCGGCATCGCAATGGCCGGCGTGCGCAAGGCGGGTCGCAACGACCTGACGGTGATTTCGTTGGCCGAAGGCAGTGCGGCGGCGGGCGTGTTCACGGCCAATCGCTTCTGTGCTGCGCCGGTGCAGGTCTGCGTTCGCCACCTGCAGACGGGGTCGGCGGTTCGCGCGCTGGTCATCAACACCGGCAACGCCAATGCTGGAACGGGTGAAGACGGCCTGGCGCGGGCGATGTCGGTGTGCAGGGTGCTGGCGGATCGGATGGACGTGCCGACCGAGCACGTGCTGCCGTTCTCGACCGGCGTGATCATGGAGACGCTGCCCAACGACCGGATCGAGGCGGCGTTGCCGTCGGCGCTGGCCGAACGCCGCGCCGACCACTGGGCGCAGGCCGCCGAGGCGATCATGACCACCGACACGGTGCCGAAGGCGGCGTCGCGGCAGGTCGAGATCGGCGGGCACATCGTGACCGTCACCGGCATCGCCAAGGGCGCCGGCATGATCCGGCCCAACATGGCAACGATGCTGGCGTTCGTCGCGACTGATGCGGTGATCGCGCCCGAGCTGCTTCAAGCGCTGGTGCGCGAAGCGGCCGACGAAAGCTTCAATCGCATCACCGTCGACGGCGACACCTCGACCAACGACTCCTTTGTGCTCGTGGCGACGCAGTGCGCCGGCCATGAACGCATCACGCGCCTCGATTCGCCGCAGGGCAACGCGCTGCGCGACGCCATCGTTGCGGTCTCGCGTCAACTCGCGCAGGCGATCGTGCGTGACGGCGAGGGGGCGTCGAAGTTCATCACGGTGCAGGTCGACGGCGGTCGTACCACCGACGAATGCCGGCAGGTCTCCTACGCGATCGCGCATTCGCCGCTGGTGAAGACCGCATTCTTCGCGAGCGACCCGAACCTCGGACGGATCCTCGCGGCGGTCGGCTATGCGGGCATCGCCGACCTCGACCAGTCGACGATCGATCTCTACCTCGACGACGTCCACGTCGCCACCCGCGGTGGCCGCCATCCGGCGTACCGCGAGGAAGACGGCGCGCGCGTGATGAAGCAAAGCGAGATCACGGTGCGGGTCGACCTGCACCGCGGCCCGTCGACCACCACCGTCTGGACCTGCGACTTCTCGTACGACTACGTGCGCATCAACGCCGACTATCGCAGCTGAAAGCGGTTGCGACGGGTCTCAGAGGCAGCGCGGGCGTCAGTTGAACGGGCTGCCGGCGGCCTCGACTGGCGCGAAGCGGTCGACCGCGTCGGTGATGATCCCGTCGACCTTCAGCTCGAGCAGGCGCTGCACCGCTGCCGGATCGTTGACCGTGTAGGCGAGCGATCGCAGGCCGGCAGCGTGCACCTGGCTGACCAGTTTGGCGTCCTGCAACGCATGGTCGGTCACCACCGCAACGCAGTCCAGCGCCTCTGCCGCTTCGAGCCAGCCCGCCCACAGCTTGTCGAGGAGCAGCGCCCGGGGCAGCGCCGGCGCAGCCTCGCGCGCCGTCTCGAGCGCCGCGGTCTTAAACGAGCTGAGCAGCGGCGGTGTCTCGGCATCGCGCCAGAGCTCGGCGGCGGCGTGCGCGACGGCACGGCCGGTGGCCTGCTCGTGGCCC
>CP070653.1:3443907-3448835 GCA_020354665.1 Burkholderiales bacterium | reverse complement strand
GGCGAGATCGCCGAGCTCGCGGCGCTCGCGCAGCCGACGATCGCGCTCGTCAACAACGCGCAGCGCGAGCACCTGGAGTTCATGAAGAGCGTCGAAGCGGCCGCGCGCGAGAACGGCGCGGTGATCGACGCGCTGGACGCGCAGGGGATCGCGGTCTTCCCGGCAGATGATGCTCACGCGCCGCTGTGGCGCGCAATGGCCGGGTCGCGCCGCTGCGTGACCTTTGCGCTGGGATCGCCCGCCAAGGTCACCGCACAGGCGGCGTGGTCGAGTGATTCGGCGGGGGGGCACTGGCGCATCGATTTGCACACGCCGGCCGGCGATGCGTCGGTCGCGCTGCGCGTGGCCGGCCTGCACAACGTGCGCAACGCACTGGCGGCGGCCGCCGGCGCGCTGGCCGCCGGCGCACCGCTCGACGCCGTCGTGGGTGGCCTCGGCGCCTTCGAGCCGGTCAAGGGCCGTTCGCAGCTGCGGCCGCTGCCGGGCGGGGCAACGCTGGTCGACGACACCTACAACGCGAATCCGGACTCGGTGCGCGCAGCGATCGACGTGCTCGCGCAATTGCCTGCGCCGCGCTGGCTGCTGCTCGGCGACATGGGCGAAGTCGGCGACCGGGGCCCCGAGTTTCACGCCGAGGTCGGCCGCTATGCGCGCGAGCGCGGCATCGACCGGCTGTGGACCGCCGGCGTCGCCAGCTACGAGGCGGCGACCGCGTTCGGCGGCGGGGCGCGGCACTACAGCGAGGTGCAGACGCTGATCTCGGCGCTGCCGCAGGCGCCGCGTTTTGCCTCGGCGCTCGTCAAGGGTTCGCGCTTCATGCGCATGGAGCGGGTCGCCGACGCCCTGCAGCGCGCGGCGCGCACGGGAGAGGCCAATGCAGCCTAGCCGCCGGCCGATGCAGCGGAGACGTCATGCTGCTTAGCCTGGCGAGTCATCGGAGGCGCCATGCTGCTTAGCCTGGCGCAGTGGTTGCAGACGCTTTACCCGGAGCACCTCGGTTTCCTGCGCGTGTTCCAGTACATCACGTTCCGCGCCGTGCTGGCGGCGATGACGGCGCTGCTGATCGGCCTCATGTTCGGGCCGTGGGTGATCCGCCGCCTGGCCGAGCTGAAGATCGGCCAGCCGGTGCGCGGCTACGGCATGCAGACGCACCTGGCCAAGAGCGGCACGCCGACGATGGGCGGCGTGCTGATCCTGATCGGCATCGCGGTGTCGACGGTGCTGTGGTTCGACTGGACCAACCGCTTCGTCTGGATCGTCATGCTCGTCACGATGGGCTTCGGCCTGATCGGCTGGGTCGACGACTGGCGCAAGGTCGTCGACAAGAACCCCGAAGGGATGCGGTCGCGCGAGAAGTACTTCTGGCAGTCGGTGATCGGGCTGATCGCGGCGTTCTACCTGACCTTCGCGGTTTCCGAGAGCTCCAACCTGCGCGTGCTCGAGCTGTTCGTGCGCTGGGTGCAGAGCGGGTTTTCGACCGGCCTGCCGCCGAAGGCCGACCTGATGGTGCCGTTCTTCAAGACGGTCAGCTATCCGCTGGGCGTGTGGGGCTTCATCATCCTGACCTACCTGGTGATCGTCGGCACGAGCAACGCGGTCAACCTCACCGACGGGCTCGACGGCCTGGCGATCATGCCGGTCGTGATGGTCGGCGCGGTGCTGGGCCTGTTCGCCTACGTGGTCGGCAACGCAGTGTTCTCGCGCTACCTGCTGATGCCCTACATCCCCGGCGCGGGCGAGCTGCTGATCTTCTGCGCGGCGATGGCCGGCGCCGGCCTCGCGTTCCTGTGGTTCAACACCTACCCGGCGCAGGTCTTCATGGGCGACGTCGGCGCGCTCGCGCTCGGCGGTGGGCTCGGCACGATCGCGGTGATCGTGCGCCAGGAGATCCTGCTCGCGATCATGGGCGGCATCTTCGTCGTCGAAGCGCTGTCGGTGATGGTGCAGGTGATCTACTTCAAGTACACGAAGAAGAAGTACGGCGAAGGCCGGCGCATCCTGCGCATGGCGCCGCTGCACCACCACTTCGAGAAAAGCGGCTGGACCGAGACCCAGGTGGTCGTGCGGTTCTGGATCATCACGATGCTGCTGTGCCTGTTCGGGCTGGCGAGCCTGAAGCTGCGATAGGAAGGGCACGATGCGGCATCTGCACGACCTCCCTGTCCTCGTCCTCGGCCTCGGCGAGTCGGGTCTCGCGATGGCGCACTGGTGCCTGCGCTGCGGCGCGCGCGTGCGCGTGTGGGACTCGCGCGAAGCGCCGCCGCAGCGCGACGCGCTCGATGCTCAGGCGGTGTTCTTCAGCGGCGCGCTCGAGCCCGTGGCGCTCGCGGACGCGAAGCTGGTGCTCAAGAGCCCGGGGCTGGCGCCGCACGATGAGCGCATCGCGGCGCTGCTGGCGGCAGCCGAAGGCGCGGGCATCCCGGTGCAGGGCGAGCTCGACCTGTTCGTCCGTGCGTTGAGCGACCTCGCGGCCGAGCGTGCCTATGCGCCGCAGCTGCTGGCGATCACCGGCACCAACGGCAAGACGACCACCGCAGCACTGACGGCCCGCCTCGTCGAGCGTGCCGGGCGGCGCGTCGCGCTGGCCGGCAACGTCGGCCCGACGATGCTCGCGACGCTCGCTGCCGCGATCGATGCCGAGGCCGCGCAGGACACCGCGCCGCTGCCCGAGGTCTGGGTGCTCGAGCTGTCGAGCTTCCAGCTGCACGGCGTGCAAGGCTTCGAGCCGAGTGCCGCCGTGGTGCTCAACGTCACGCAGGACCACCTCGACTGGCACGGCTCGATGGCGGCCTACGCGGCCGACAAGGCGCGCATCTACGGCGAGCACGCGGTGATGGTCGTCAACCGCGACGATCCGCTGGTTCGCGCGATGGTGCCGCAGCCCGCGCCAGCCAAGGGATCGGGCAAGACGAAAGTCCGCGAGCGCAAAGTCGTGGGCTATGGCCTCGAGGCGCCGATGCGGCCGGGCGACTACGGGCTCGTCAGCGAAGGCGGCATGACGTGGCTCGCACGCGCGCTCGATGCCGACGTCACCGAACGACGCCGCAGGGACGAACCGGGCGAAATCCATCTGCAACGCCTGATGCCTGCGGATGCGTTGCACATTCGCGGCCGCCACAATGCCGCCAACGCGCTGGCGGCGCTCGCGCTCGCCACCGCGATCGGTTGCCCGCTCGCGCCGATGCTCTACGGCCTGCGCGAATACCGCGGCGAGCCGCATCGCGTCGAGTTCGTCGCTGCGATTGGCGGCGTCGAGGCGTTCGACGACAGCAAGGGCACCAACGTCGGTGCCACCGTCGCCGCATTGCTCGGGCTCGGCGCCGACAAGGCGCCGGGCAAGCTCGTCGTGATCCTGGGCGGTGACGGCAAGGGGCAGGACTTCGCGCCGCTGGCCGAGCCGGTGCGTCGCCACGCACGCGCGATCGCGACGATCGGCCGCGACGCGCCGGCGGTCGAGGCTGCATTGCAGGGCACGGGTGTCGTGCTCGAGCGCCACGCCACGCTCGAGGCAGCGGTTCGTTGGAGCTTCGCGCAGGCCGAGCAGGGCGATGCGGTGCTGCTCAGTCCGGCCTGCGCGAGCTTCGACATGTTTCGCAACTACGGGCACCGCGCCGAGGTCTTCGTATCCGAGGTACGCGAGCTGGCGGCGCAGCACGGGGAGGCGCTGGCATGAGCACGACCGCCACGCGCTTCGGGATCGCCGCGCTGCGCAGCCGCGTGGCTTCCCTGTTGCGCCGCGACGAGGCCACCGCGCTGCGCAACGTGCGGGTGCGCGACTCGGTCAGCGTCGGACGCGGCCAACCCACCCGGCTGCTCGGCTTCGACCAGCAGCTGGTGCTGGTGGCCGTGGCGGTTCTGCTGCTCGGCCTGGTGATGGTGTACTCGGCCACCATCGCGCTTCCGGACAACCCCAAGTTCGCGCGCTACGCGCCGACCCACTTTCTCGTTCGGCACACGCTGTCGCTGCTGATCGGCCTGGTGGTCGCGCTGGTGGTGGTGCAGATCCCGGTGGCGCAGGTCGAGAAGGCGACGCCGTGGCTGGTCGTCGTCTCGCTCGCGCTGCTGCTGATCGTGCTGGTGCCGTTCATCGGCAAAGGCGTCAACGGGGCGCGGCGCTGGATTCCGATCGGCGTCATGAACTTCCAGCCCAGCGAGCTCGCCAAGCTTGCGATCGCGCTGTACGCGGCCAGCTACATGGTGCGCAAGATGGACGTCAAGGAACGCTTCTTCACCGCCGTGACGCCGATGGTGGTGGGGCTCGGCCTGATCGGTGTGCTGCTGCTGGCCGAGCCCGACATGGGCGCGTTCATCGTGATCGCCGCGATCGCGATGGGCATCCTGTTCCTCGGCGGCGTCAACGGCCGCATGTTCGCGCTGATCACCGGCGTGCTGATGACGTCGTTCGTGCTGATGATCGCCCTGTCGGACTGGCGGCGCGAGCGCATCTTCGCCTACCTGAACCCGTGGGACGAGCAGTACGCGCAGGGCAAGGCGTACCAGTTGACGCACTCGCTGATCGCGTTCGGCCGCGGCGAGTTGTTCGGCCAGGGGCTGGGCAGCAGCGTCGAGAAGCTGCATTACCTGCCCGAAGCGCACACGGACTTCCTGCTCGCCGTCGTCGGCGAGGAGCTCGGTTTCATCGGCGTGTTCGCGGTGATCGCCGCGTTCTTCTGGATGACGCGGCGCATCTTCCACATCGGCCGGCAGGCGATCGCACTCGACCGCGTGTTCGCTGGGCTGGCGGTGCAGGGCATCGGCATCTGGATCGGCGGGCAGGCGTTCATCAACATGGGCGTCAACCTGGGCGTGCTGCCGACCAAGGGACTGACCTTGCCGCTGATGAGCTTCGGCGGCTCGGGCATCCTGATGAACCTGACTGCGCTTGCGCTGGTGCTGCGGGTCGACATCGAAAACAGACAGCTCATGCG
>CP070653.1:3440895-3443807 GCA_020354665.1 Burkholderiales bacterium | reverse complement strand
TCGACGTACGTCTGCAGGTCGGCACCCTTCGGAAGGCCGGCGATCAGGCCGTCCTCGAGCCAGCCCCAGCGGCGTTCGGCCGCCTTGCGCTCGATCGTCACCGGCGTCTCCATGCTGGCGCCTTCGAGCTGGCGCAGCCGTGAAGAAACCCGTTTGGCCTCGGCGCTGTTCTTCGACGCCCAGACCGTGTACGCGCCCTCGAGCGCCAGCACGACGGCGACGAACATCAGGACGATGAACAGAACGTAGCTGGTATCCATCTTCTTACTCCATCCGACGGCCGGGATCGAACAGCGACTCGGGAAGCGCGATGCCGCGAGACTTCAGCCGCTCGACGAAGCGCGGCCGCACGCCAGTGGCCTGGAAGAAGCCCTTGACCGTGCCGTCGGTCTCGACACCGGTCTGCCGGAAGGTGAAGATCTCCTGCATCGTGATCACGTCGCCTTCCATCCCCGTGATTTCAGCCACGCTGATGATCTTGCGCCGGCCGTCGGTCAATCGGCTGACCTGAACGATGACGTTGATCGCCGAGGCAATCTGCGTGCGCGCGATCTTCGAAGGCATGTTGGCCACGCCCATCGAGAGCATGTTTTCCAGCCTTCCCAGCGCGTCGCGCGCGGTGTTGGCGTGGATCGTCGTCATCGAGCCCTCGTGCCCGGTATTCATCGCCTGCAGCATGTCCACCGCTTCGGCGCCCCGCACCTCGCCGAGGATGATGCGGTCGGGCCGCATGCGCAGCGCGTTGCGCACCAGTGAGCGCTGCGTGACCTCGCCGCGGCCTTCGATGTTGGCCGGCCGTGTCTCGAGCCGCACGACGTGCGGCTGGCGCAATTGCAGTTCGTCAGCATCCTCGATCGTCACGACGCGCTCGCGGGCGTCGATCGAGGCCGACAGAATGTTGAGCAGCGTCGTCTTGCCGCTGCCGGTGCCTCCCGAAATGATCAGGTTGAGCTCGGCGGCAACCAATCCCTGCAGCACCTGCGCTACGGCAGGCGTGAGCGTTTGGTACTCGATCAGGTTGTCGATCGTCAGCGGCACGACGGCAAAACGCCGGATCGACATCACCGGACCGTCCAGAGCCAGCGGCGGGATGATGACGTTCACGCGCGAGCCGTCCGGCAGACGTGCGTCCACCATCGGGCTTGACTCGTCGACGCGCCGCCCCACCCGCGAGACGATCTTGTCGATGATCTTCATCAGGTGGTTGTCGTCGGCAAACGTGACGTCGGTCAGGCTGAGCTGGCCGCGCCGCTCGATGTAGACCTGCTGCGAGCCGTTGACGAGAATGTCCGAGACCGTCGGGTCGGCCAGCAGCGCCTCGAGCGGGCCCAGGCCCAGCATCTCGTTCTGGATGTCGCGCACCAGGCTCCGCCGCTCGGCTGCGTTGACGACGACGTTCTCCTCGGAGAGCAGCCGCTCGACCATCACGTTGAGCTCGGTGCGCAGCTGTTCGGGCGACAGACGCTCCATCGCCTCGAGGTCGAGCCGGCTGAGCAACAGCTCGTGCACACGCGCCTTCATCTGCTGGTAGGCGCGTGAGTTGCCGGAGGCCGCTGGCGCGGGTGCCGGTGCGCGTGCTTCCACGGGGCGGTCGGCCGGCACGACATCGGCGGGGGTGGTCAGTCGGTCCCTGAGCCTGAACATGGTTGGCTTTCCTTGGTTGATCGCTGTAGATCGTTCAGCCATTGCCGAACATGCTGGCGAACCAGCTGCCCTTGTGGCCGGCGTCCGCAGGCGCGACGGCTTGCGCCAGGTCGCGAAGCGCCTTGGTGACCGGCCCGTTGCGCGCGATCTGCTCGATCGGCACGCCCTGGTTCACCGCGGCGCTCACGCTCGCAAAGTGGTTGGGCACCGTGGTGACCGACTTGGCCCCGAGCGCCTGCTCGACCGCGTCGAGCGTGAAGTCGGTGGCCTTCTGGTAGCGGTTGACCACCCAATGAATCTTGTGCGTGGGGTAATCGAGCGAGCGGAAGAGCATGCGCAGCCGCTTGGCGTCACGCAGCTGCGGCAGCGAAAGTTGCAGTACCGGAAAGATCACGCGTGCCATGTCCAGACCTTGCAGGCTCACTGCATCGATCGAGCGTCCGACATCGAGCACGACGAAATCGAACATCTCGCGCGCCTGCTTGATGATGGCCTCGACGTGCTGGGCCTTGACTTCGAGCGCCTGCGACAGCTCCTCGGGGGCCGGCAGCACCGCAAGGGTGTCCGAGATCGACACCATCGACGCGCGCAGGAGGTCGGCATCCAGCCGGTTGATGCTGTGCGCCAGTTCGGCCACGTTGCTGGTCGCGCGATGGTTGCTGAGCGTCACCAGTGCGTCGCCGAACTGCAGGTCGAGGTCAATCAGCGCGGCGGTCCTTCCGTCGCGTGTCGACAGCATGTGCGCAAAGTTGGCGGCGAGGCAACTCGCGCCGCTGCCGCCCTTGCACGACATGAACGCGAACACGTCGCCGTTCTTGGCAGCGCCAACTCCGGGTCCGCGCTTGCGCAGCAGCCGCTGCACGGCCGCCTGCAGCGCCGGCCCGGTAACGGGGGGCGGCAACACCTCGCGCACGCCAGCCTGCATCGCTCTGAGCAGGAATGCCGGCGACTGCTCGCTCGAGATGACGATCGCGTCGACCTCCGGGTACGCCTGTGCCATGCGCGCCAGCGCGTCGAGGCCAGCCGCGTCGACTTCGTCGAGCACCAGCAGACCGGGCTTGCTGCCGTTGATCACTGCCGGCAGCCCGGCCAGCGTGCTCGCGGCGGCCTGAACATCGAGGCCTGGTCCGCTGGCGCGGACATGGCGGGCTAGCTCTTCAGCGCGCTCGGGATTTTGGGATACGACTTTGATCTTCACTTCGAGCTTTCTCAGGCGTCGGCCTATCAATCGCAAACCGGGTTGCCAGTGCTTTGCATGAACTCACGCG
>CP070653.1:3438219-3440795 GCA_020354665.1 Burkholderiales bacterium | reverse complement strand
CGTGCGCCTGAACGCGAGCTACGCACGCGACACGCGCGACAACAAGACGTCCAGCCAGAGCTATCCGGCGGTGACGACCGACATGTTCGTCGGTTCGGGGCTGCGCACGAACCTGCCGTACCGTTTTTGGCAAGGCCGGTTCAAGGTCGACGCGGAATACCGCGGGCCCCGCGGGCTGAAGGCGGTCGTCGGCGCCGATTACGACCAGATCGAACGCTCGTACCAGGAAGCCGTCAGGACGCGCGAAACGACGATCTGGGGCCGTCTGGGCGCGCAGTTGCACCCGACCACGCGGGTGGAGCTCAAGCTCGCGCACGCGCAGCGCAATCCTTCGACGTACGGCATCGCCAACTGGCTCGAGTCGCCACAGAACCCGCTGCTTCGCAAGTACAACCTGGCCGAGCGCACGCGCGACACGGTCGGCCTGCGCGCCGACGTCGCCGTCAGTGACGAGGTGACGGTCGGCGTCAGCGCGGATTACTCGAAGGACGATTACTCACGCTCGACGATCGGCCTGCTCGACGGGCGCGACACCAGCGTGGGCGCGGACCTGTCGTACGCGCTGAGCCACGAGTCGCGCATCTATCTGTATGCCAACAGCGAGGAGGTTCGCTCGCGGCAGGCCGGCAGTCAGGCGTTCGCGCAGCCCGACTGGTGGGCTCTCACGAAGGACAGGATCAACGTCGTCGGCGCCGGTATCAAGCACGTGCTGATGAAGGGCAAGCTCGAGCTCGGCGGCGACATCAGCTACTCGCGCTCGCGCAGCGACATCACGATGGAGCCGGCCGCGCCGACCGGGAGCTTTCCGACGGCCACGGTCGATTTCGAAAGCCTCAAGCTGTACGCGACGTATCACCTGAGGGAGAACCTGTCGCTGATCGGCAGCTACTGGTACGAGCACTATGACGCAAGCGACTGGCGGCTCGATGGCGTACAGCCCGACACGGTGCCGAACCTGCTCGCCTTCGGCAACCAGGCGCCGAATTACACGCAGAACGTCGTTCGCGTGTCGCTGCGCTATCGCTTCTAAGACCCGTTCACGCCGCTGAGGTCACCGTGCCGGCGCGCGTCAGGCGCGCGCTGGTGCACTCAGCGCGTCAGCACCCATTTCTGATACAGGCCGCCGTAGAAGGTGCGGTGCGATGACACGCTGGGCTTGACGTCGGCCGGCATGAACTCGTCGAGCCCGTGGCGCCACAGGTCGATCGCGTAGGGCTCGAGCCGGCGGAACACCTGCCGCATCAGCGGGCGCAGCGGGTGCCACGCGTGCGGGCGGTGGTAGTCGACGATGATGATCTTGCCGCCGGGGCGCACCACGCGCATCGCCTCGGCCAGCGTGCCGCGGCGCACGTGCTCGGGCTGCTCGTGCAGCAGGAAGAACAGCAACACCTGGTCGATGCTTGCATCGGGCAGTGCGAGTGCGGTGGAATCGCCGTGGGTGAGCTTGACCCGCGCGTCATCCGGCAGCTTCTCGCGCAGGTTCTTCAACTGGATCGGCAGGATGTCGACCACCTCCAGGCTCGCATCGGGTGCCAGGCGCTGCAGCAGCCGCTGGGTGAGGTTGCCGTACACGCAGGCCACCTGCAGGATGCGTCCGCTGATGTGCTCGCCCATCGCGCGCAGCGCCGCGTCGCGCAGCCGCGCGTAGTTGCCGAACAGGATCGCGTTGACCAGCCATTCGCGCTCGAACACGTCGACGGCTTTCGGATGCACGTAGGCCCACCAGTACGCCTGCTCGAGATAGCGCGGGATCGTCAACGCGCCCGCCCGCCGGGATTCGGGGTGCGCCGGGTGGCCGTCGTCAGGAAATGCTGCGGGCGGCATGGCGTGTTGGACACGCCGTGCGTGATGCACGCGCGGCGCATCGGTGAATTCGGTCTGATCCAAGGTCTTGCTGCCAGCGAATGCTGTGGGCCACGCCGTAAAGAGCCGCATTGTGCCTTACATGCCAATGTCCTCCGGCCGATCTGGAGTCGCAACCACGAGGCGTTGGAGCCCTGCAGGAGCGATCGAGCAGCGATCGCCGCTTTAGGAGCGCGACTTGTTGCGCCTATGGGTCGATTCAAACAGATTTGCGGTAGCGCAAACTGCATGCAAGTTGAGGCACCAGAATCAACGTCCAAGTTGTCCGAGGTTGCGCGATCGACCCGTGGCTTGCTCCCCGTGTCTTGCGGGGCAATTGACGGGAAGGCCGGGCTGGCCTACGGACGTTGTAAGAACGCCGGAGACAAGCCCGCCCGCGGGGGGGCGCTGGAGGCATAGCAGATGCCGAAGCACATAGCCCGCCTGACGTTCCTGCTGGTCGCATTCGCGATCCTCGCCTACGCGGCGAAGGTGTTCTTCACCGTCGACTCCTTCTACCGCTACGGTCACTACCGTGGCGATTCGGTGGCCGAGATCGCTTCCGACAAGCCGAAGTTCCTGGGCTCGGCGTACTGCGAGCCGTGCCACGCCGAGCCGTACGAACAATGGTCCACGGGGGTTCACCACCTGGTCGATGCCCACAAGGCCGTGCAATGCGAGGTCTGCCACGGCGCAGCAGGCGGGCGCGACGTCAAGGGCCGGTTTGACAACGT
>CP070653.1:3423731-3438119 GCA_020354665.1 Burkholderiales bacterium | reverse complement strand
GGTCGCGAGTCCCGATGCGCTGACGGTGGGCCAGCGCGTGCGCGTCGTGAAGATGACCGGGCTCACGCTCGAAGTGCGCGCGATCGACGACTCAACCGAGAAAGGACCCTTGCCATGATCTTCGATTTCAACGTGGGCGTGGGCGGCGTCTTGGTGCCGCTGATCATCATTCTCGTGGTCTCCTCGCTGCGCGTGCTGCGCGAGTACCAGCGCGGCGTCGTGTTCCAGCTCGGGCGCTTCTGGAAGGTCAAGGGCCCCGGGCTGGTGATCGTGATCCCGGGCATCCAGCAGATGGTGCGGGTCGATCTTCGCATCGTCACGATGGACGTGCCGCCGCAGGACGTCATCTCGCGCGACAACGTTTCGGTCAAGGTCAACGCGGTGGTGTTCTTCCGCGTCGTCGATCCGCAGAAGGCGATCATCCAGGTCGAGGAGTTCTTGATGGCGACCAGTCAGTTGGCGCAGACGACGCTGCGCGTGGTGCTCGGCAAGCACGAGCTCGACGAAATGTTGGCGGAGCGCGAGCGCCTGAACCAGGACGTGCAGACGATCCTCGACGCGCAGACCGATGCGTGGGGCATCAAGGTGACCAACGTCGAGATCAAGCACATCGACCTGAACGAAACGATGGTGCGCGCGATCGCCCGCCAGGCCGAGGCCGAGCGCGAGCGGCGCGCCAAGGTGATCCACGCCGACGGCGAGAAGCAGGCTGCTGTGGCGCTGCTCGAGGCGGCGCGCATGCTGGCCCAACAACCCGAAGCGATGCAGTTGCGCTACCTGCAGACGATGACGCAAGTGGCCGGCGACCGCGCCTCGACGGTCGTGCTGCCGCTGCCGATGAACCTGCTCGGCGGTTTGTTGGGCAAGGACGAAGCGCGCAAGCCGGGCGGCTGACCACACTGGCGAGCGGAGGCTGCGACGAGGAGCAGGTCTTGAGCAAGCCAGCACGCGTTTTCGACGATGCGGCGACGCGTCGCATCTGCAAGAAACGCGACGCGCAGCGGCTGCCGCCGAACCTGGTCGACTATGCGGCGACCTGCGCGTCGTTTCGCTGGGAAGACGCGGCGAAGCAACTGGACGGATTGCCTGGCGGCGGCGGGCTGAACATTGCCCACGAAGCGGTCGATCGGCATCTTGCCGTCGGCCGCGGGGGTCGCACCGCGATTCGCTGGATCGGCAAGGCCGGCGGCCGCAGCGAACTGACCTACGCCGACCTCGCGGCCGCGACCAACCGCTTTGCCAATGCGCTGCAGGGCCTCGGCGTGCAACCCGGCGAGCGCGTCTTTGCGTTGATGGGGCGCCTGCCCGAGTTGTACATCGCCGTGCTCGGTGCGCTGAAAGCGCGCTGCGTCGTGAGCCCACTGTTCTCGGCGTTCGGTCCCGAGCCGGTCGCGACGCGCGCCGAAATGGGCGACGCGCGCGTGCTCGTCACCACGCCCGAGCTCTATGCGCGCAAGGTGCAGCCGCTGCGCGAACGGCTGCCGGGCCTGAAGCACGTGATCGTCGCCGGCGGACCGGCATCGCGCGAGGACGGCGTGCACGGTTGGAGCGATCTGGTCGATGCGGCTTCGCCGGACTACGTTATCGCGCCGACCGACGCCGAATCGATGGCGCTGCTGCACTTCACCAGCGGCACGACCGGAAAACCGAAGGGTGCCGTGCACGTGCACGGCGCGGTGCTCGCGCACATGGTGACGGCACGATATGCACTCGACCTGCACGAAGAGGACATTTTCTGGTGCACGGCGGATCCCGGTTGGGTGACCGGAACGAGCTACGGCATCGTCGCGCCGCTGACGCTCGGCGCGACCAACGTCGTCGTCGAGGCCGAGTTCGACGCGCAGGCGTGGTACTCGGTGCTCGAGCGCGAGCGCGTGACCGTCTGGTACACCGCGCCGACGGCGATCCGCATGATGATGAAGCTCGGTGCCGATGCGGTGAAGGGCTACGACCTGTCGACGCTGCGCTTCATGGCCAGCGTCGGCGAGCCGCTCAACCCCGAAGGCGTGCTGTGGGGGCTGGAAGCGTTCGGCAAGCCGTTCCACGACAACTGGTGGCAGACCGAGACGGGCGGCATCATGATCGCCAACTACGCGGCGATGGACATCAAGCCCGGTTCGATGGGCAAGCCGCTGCCGGGCATCACTGCGACGATCGTCGAGCGGCTCGAAGGCGGTGGCGCGAGGGTGATCGACGAGCCCGGCGTCGACGGCGAACTCGCGTTGAAGACGCCGTGGCCGTCGATGATGCGCGGCTACCTGCACGAAGACGAGCGCTATCGCAAGTGTTTTGCCGGCGACTGGTACCTGACCGGCGACCTGGCCCGGCGCGACGCCGACGGGTACTTCTGGTTCGTCGGGCGCGCCGACGACGTGATCAAGTCCGCAGGCCACCTGATCGGGCCGTTCGAAGTGGAGAGCGCGTTGATGGAACACCGCGCGGTGGCCGAGGCGGGCGTGATCGGCATCCCTGACGAGACGGTCGG
Source organism: Burkholderiales bacterium (assembly GCA_020354665.1). Lineage (GTDB taxonomy): Bacteria > Pseudomonadota > Gammaproteobacteria > Burkholderiales > Burkholderiaceae_C. Next base: position 3,435,634 of record CP070653.1, on the reverse strand, counting down.
CGAGGTGGTGAAGGCGTTCGTCGCGCTGAAGCCGGGATTCGAGCCGAGCGAGGCGTTGAACCGCGAGTTGCTCGGTCACGCGCGCAAGCGGCTGGGCGCGGCCGTCGCGCCCAAGCAGATCGACTTCCGCACCAACCTGCCCAAGACGCGCAGCGGCAAGATCATGCGGCGGCTGCTGAAGGCGCGCGAGCTGGGGCTGCCCGAGGGCGATCTGTCGACGCTCGAGAGCGACGAGAAGAAGTGAGGCGCGCCGTGACCGCGAAGATCCACCTCGACCGCGCGCACCTGCATCGCCTGTACCGGGAGATGCTGCGCATCCGCCGCTTCGAGGCCAAGTGCGTCGAGCTGTACCAGGCGCAGAAGATTCGCGGTTTCCTGCACCTCTACGACGGCGAAGAAGCGGTGGCGGTGGGCGTGATGGCTGCGCTCGAGGCGCGCGACGCGGTCGTCGCCACGTACCGCGAGCACGGCCAGGCGCTCGCGCGCGGCGTGCCGATGAACGCGGTGCTGGCCGAAATGCTGGGCAAGGTCGAAGGTTGCAGCCGCGGCCGCGGCGGTTCGATGCATCTGTTCGATCGCGCGCATCGCTTCTTCGGCGGCAATGCGATCGTCGGCGGCGGCTTGCCGCTGGCCGCCGGCATCGCGATGGCCGACAAGAAGCTGCGCCCCGGCGCGATCACCGCGTGTTTCTTCGGCGAAGGGGCGGTCGGCGAGGGCGTCTTTCACGAAACGATGAACCTGGCCGAGTTGTGGCAGCTGCCGGTGCTGTTCGTCTGCGAAAACAACCTCTATGCGATGGGCGTTCCGCTGGAGGACGCCGAGGTCGAGACGCAGATCTGGCGCAAGGCGAAGGCCTACCGCATGCCCGCCGAGCAGGTCGACGGCATGGATCCGACGCAGGTCGAGGCAGCCGCGCGTCGTGCCGTCGAGCGGGTGCGCGCGGGCGAAGGCCCGTACTTCCTCGAAGTGCGAACCTACCGCTTTCGCGCGCACTCGATGTTCGACACGCAGGCCTACCGCACGCGCGACGAGATCGAGGGCTGGAAGAAGCTCGACCCGGTCGAGCGGCTGCGCGCCTGGATGAAAGACAACCACGAGCTGAGCGATGCCGAGGCCGGTGCGATCGACGCCGAAGTCAGCGCCGAGATCGACGCGGCGGTGCAGTTCGCCGAGGCCGGCACGCTCGAGGCGGTCGACGACCTCGAGCGCTTCGTGCTGATGGACGAGGTGGTCCAGGAGCGCGACTGATGGCCGGCCCCGTGCGCATGACCTACCGCGAAGCCTGCAGGCAGGCGATCCGCGACGCGCTGAACACTGATGACCGCACCTTCGTGATGGGCGAGGACGTCGCGAAGTACGGCGGCTGCTACGCGGTGACGAAGGGGTTGCTCGAGGAGTTCGGCCCCGAGCGCATCGTCGACACGCCGCTGGCCGAGAACGGCATCACCGGCATCGGCATCGGCGCGGCGATGGCGGGTCTGCGGCCGATCCTCGAGATCATGACGTGTAACTTCAGCCTGCTCGCGCTCGACCAGATCCTGAACAACGCGGCGACGATCTCGCACATGTCGGGCGGGCAGTTCGCGGTGCCGCTCGTGGTCCGCATGGCCACCGGCGGCGGGCGGCAGCTGGCGGCGCAGCACTCGCACAGCCTCGAGGGCTGGTATGCGCATATCCCGGGGCTCAAGGTGCTGGCGCCCGGCACGGTCGAGGATGCGCGCCACATGCTCGCGGCCGCGCTCGCCGATCCGAACCCGGTGCTGATCTTCGAGCACATCGTGCTCTACAACGCCGAAGAAGACCTCGATCCCGCGGTGACGGCGGTCGACATCGGGCGCGCGAAGGTTCGCCGGCCGGGCCAGGACGTGAGCCTCGTGACCTACGGCAACAGCCTGCCGAAGTGCATCGCTGCCGCCGACGCGCTCGCGAAGGACGGCATCGACGCGGAGGTGGTCGACCTGCGCGTGCTGCGGCCGCTGGACTTCGCGACGATCGCCGAATCGGTCGCGCGTACGCACCGCTGCGTGATCGTCGACGAGGGCTGGAAGAGCGGCTCGATCTCGGCCGAGGTTGCGGCGCGGCTGGCCGACGATTCGCTGTACGACCTGGATGCGCCGATCCGGCGCGTGTGCAGCCGCGAGGTGCCGGTGCCCTATGCCGCGCACATGGAGGAGGCGACGCTGCCGCGCATCGACGACGTCGTCGCGACGACCCGTGCGCTCGTGAGGCCGAGCTAGATGGCCGACTTCCTGATGCCCGCGCTGGGCGCCGACATGGAGACCGGCAAGGTCGTCGAGTGGCTGGTCAAGCCCGGTGACCGCATTACGCCGGGCAGCGTGATCGCGGTAGTGGAGACGCACAAGGGGGCGATCGAAGTCGAGTGCTTCCTCGACGGCATCGTCGACGACCTGGCGCCGCTCAACGAGGAACTCCCGGTCGGCGCGGTGCTGGCCCATGTGCGCAGCGAGGGCGAACGCCCAAGCAAGCCTGCCGCGCGCGTGGCGCCCGGCGCACCGCCAGCCGCAGCGAAGCCTGCACCACCGCCGGCCCGGCCCCCGGCGCCCGCCGTCAAGCCCGCCCCGGTTGTCACGCCCGCTGCGCCGCCCGTAGCCGCGGCGCGTGCGCGCGCCAGCCCGGCGGCACGACGGCGCGCGCAAGAGCTCGGCATCGATGCGGAAGCGCTGTCCGGCACCGGCGTCGACGGCGCGGTCACGCTGGCCGACGTCGAGCTCGCCGCGGTTCATGCGGCGGCCAAGCCTGCGGCGACCCCCGCGGCGCCGCAACCACGGGTCGCGCGCCGCGGCTTCGATGTCGCGCAGATGCGCCAGGCGATCGCTGCGGCGATGAGCCGATCGAAGCGCGAGATTCCGCATTACTACCTGACGGCTACCGTCGATTTCGCCGCCGCGCACGCCTGGATCGAACGCTACAACGCCGATCGCGAGCCGGCCGAGTGGCTGCTGCCGGCCGCCCTGCTGCTCAAGGCAACGGCGAGGGCATTGCTCGAAGTGCCGCAGTTCAACGGGTTCTACGAAGAGGGAGGCTTCCGCGCCGGCGCGGGAATCCACCCCGGCTGGGCGATCGCACTGCGCGGCGGCGGCCTGATCGCGCCGGCAATCCATGACGCCGATCGCAAGGCGCTGCCGGAGTTGATGGCCGCGTTGCGCGACCTCGTGCAGCGCGCGCGCGCCGGCGGCTTGCGCAGTTCGGAGCTGACCGACCCGACGATCACCGTGACCAGTCTCGGTGACCGTGGCGCGGAGAGCGTGCTCGGCGTCATTTATCCGCCGCAGGTGGCGATCATTGGCTTCGGACGGATCGTGCAGAGGCCGTGCGTGGTCGAAGGGCAGGTCGCCGTGCGGCCGCTGGTCACGCTGAGCCTGGCCGCCGATCACCGTGCAAGCGACGGCCACGTCGGCGGGCTGCTGCTGTCGGCGATCGACGCAGCGCTGCAGGCGCCCGACCAACTGTGAGAGCAGCGCGAGCATGAAAGACTCAGAAATCCGTGCGCTGGTGGCCGAGGTGCTCGCCGGCATCGCACCCGAGGCCGACCTCGCGACGGTCGGCGACGACGAAGACCTGCGCGAGGCGCTCGATCTGGACTCGATGGACTTCCTGAACCTGGTGACCGGCCTGAACCAGCGCAGCGGCGTCGCGATCCCGCAGGCCGACTATCCGAAGCTGTACACGCTGCGCGGCATGGTGGCCTATCTCGCGCGCTGAGCAGCCTCGCGCGACGGGAGACGGCCTCGAACGCTCAGCCGCGCTCGCGCAGACCGACGACCACCAGCGTGACGATCGTCAGCGGCAGCACGAAACCGAGCATCGCGGCACTGAAGACGGGCAGCGCATCGTGCTCGTTGGCCGCGAGGATCAGATAGCAAACGTACGCCGCGTAGTACGCCAGGAACAGAGCGCCCTCCCAGCGCGCGATCTCGCGCCCGGTCATGAACACCGGCAGGCATGCGAGGAACACCGCGAGCATCACCCACAGGTCGAAGTTGAGCACCGCGGTCGGTACGGGCAGGCCGGGCTGCGCCGAGGCCACCGCAGCGAGCGCGCCGAGCCCGACCACGGCAAGCAGGTTGAACACGCAGCTGCCGACGACATTGCCGACCGCGATGTCGCGCTCGCCCTTGAGCGCTGCAGTTACCGACGTCGCGACCTCGGGAAGCGACGTGCCGGCCGCGACGATCGTCAATCCGATCACCACCTCGCTGACGCCGAACACCCGCGCGAACGCGACCGCGGCGCGGACCAGCGCGTCGGAGCCGCCGACCAGCAACGCGAGACCTGCCACGATCATCAGCAATTGGACAGCGCGCCGCGAGCTCCAGTCACGTGCCGCCGCCGCGGGCAAGCTGGCGGCATATTGGTCGTGGGTGGACGGCGCCTGAGCGCGAGCCTGTCGCACGAGAAACGCGGTGTACGCGAGCATCAGGCCACACAGCAATGCGCCGTCGAAACCGCCAATCACGCCATCGAGGCACAACACGATCAGCAGGACGGCCGCGCCGAGCATGATCGGCGCCTCCTGCCGGATCACCTGCACGTGCACGGCCAGCGGCGCGACAAGCGCGGCGAGGCCAAGGATCAACAGCACGTTGAAGATGTTGCTGCCCACCGCGTTGCCCAGCGCGAGGTCGGTCCTTCCGGCGATCACGGCACCGACCGACACCGCCATCTCGGGCGCGCTGGTGCCGAATGCAACGACCGTCAGGCCGACCACGAGCGGCGAGATGCCCAGCGCCAGCGCGAGGCGCGAGGCCCCGCGCACGAGCAGTTCGGCGCCGGCAATCAATCCGGCGAGGCCGGCGATGAACTGAAGGATGTCGGTCATCGGAATCGTGGCGGCGCTGCGGGACCGTGCGGATGCTAGAGGTCACGCCTGGACAGGGATTTCCGGGGCTGGCGGGGGGGCATGCGGCGCCGCTAGAGTAAGGGGTCTGTCAGACGATGCGGCCAGAGTGCCGGCCGGCCGAACGCAAGAGGAGAGGAGCATGAGCGAGCATCACGAGTTGAAGGTCTATCCGCCGCCCGAAGGGGCGGTGCGCGGCGCGAACGTGTCCGGCATGGACGCCTACCGCAAGCTGTGCACCGAGGCGGAGAAGGACTATCAGGGCTATTGGGCACGGCTCGCGCGCGAAATGGTGAGCTGGAAGACCCCGTTCACCAAGGTGCTCGACGAGAGCAAGGCGCCGTTCTTCAAGTGGTACGAGGACGGCACGCTCAACGTCTCGTACAACTGCCTGGACCGCAACGTCGAGAAAGGCCTGGGCAGCAAGACCGCGATCATCTTCGAGGCCGATGACGGTAAGGTCACGAAGGTCACTTATCAGGAGCTGCTCGAGCGTACCTGCCGGCTGGCCAATGCGCTGCGGAGCCAGGGCGTCAAGAAGGGCGACCGCGTCGTCATCTACATGCCGATGTCGGTCGAGGCTGTCTCGGCCATGCAGGCCTGCGCGCGAATCGGCGCGATCCACTCGGTGGTGTTCGGCGGCTTTTCGGCGCAGTCGGTGCGTGACCGCGTGCAGGACGCCGGTGCCGTGATGGTCATCACCGCCGACGAGCAGTGTCGTGGCGGCAAGCAGCTGCCGCTGAAGGGGATCGTCGACGACGCGCTCGGCATGGGCGGCTGCGAGACGGTCAAGAACGTGATCGTCTACCAGCGAACCGGCGGCAAGGTCACGTGGAACGCCTCACGTGACAAGTGGATGCACGAGCTCACCGCCGCGCAGCCGGCCACCTGCGAGCCGGAATGGGTCGGCGCCGAGCACCCGCTGTTCCTGCTCTACACCTCCGGCTCGACCGGCAAGCCCAAGGGCGTGCAGCACTCCACCGGCGGCTACCTGGTGCACGCGGCGCTGACCACGAAGTGGACCTTCGACCTGAAGGACAGCGACATCTTCTGGTGCACCGCCGACATCGGCTGGGTGACGGGTCACACCTACATCACTTACGGACCGCTTGCGCTCGGTGGCACAGAGATCGTCTTCGAGGGCATTCCGACCTATCCGGATGCGGGCCGCTTCTGGAAGATGATCCAGGACCACAAGGTGACGGTCTTCTACACCGCACCGACCGCGATCCGCTCGCTGATCAAGGCCGCTGAGATGAACGAAGCGGTGCATCCGAAGAAGTACAACCTGTCGAGCCTGCGCATCATCGGCACGGTTGGCGAGCCGATCAACCCCGCCGCATGGGAGTGGTACCACCGCCATGTCGGTGGCGGACGCTGCCCGATCGTCGACACCTTCTGGCAGACCGAAACCGGTGGGCACATGATCACGCCACTGCCTGGCGCAACGCCGTTGGTGCCGGGATCGTGCACGCTGCCGTTCCCGGGCATCGACGCGGCTGTCGTCGACGAGACCGGCAAGGAGGTGCCGTGGGGTCAGGGCGGCATCCTGGTGGTCAAGAAGCCGTGGCCGAGCATGATCCGCACGATCTGGGGCGATCCCGAGCGGTTCAAGAAGAGCTACTACCCCCAGGATTTCAAGGGCAAGTACTACCTGGCCGGCGACGGCGCGATCCGCGACGCCAAGACCGGGTATTTCACGATCACGGGCCGCATCGACGACGTGCTCAACGTCAGCGGCCACCGCATGGGGACGATGGAGATCGAATCGGCGCTGGTCGCGCACACCGACCTGGTCGCCGAAGCTGCGGTTGTCGGCCGGCCCGACGAGACCACGGGTGAGGCGATCTGCGCATTCGTCGTGCTCAAGCGTCCGCGGCCCACCGGCGAAGAGGCGAAGAAGATCGCGAAGGAGTTGCGCGACTGGGTGGGCAAGGAGATCGGCCCGATTGCCAAGCCCAAGGACATCCGGTTCGGCGACAACCTGCCCAAGACCCGGTCGGGCAAGATCATGCGCCGCCTGCTGCGCGCGATCGCCCGAGGCGAGGCGATCACGCAGGACACCTCGACGCTGGAGAATCCGGCGATCCTGGAGCAGCTGGCGCAGAGCAATTGACGCGGCGCGCGCAGCACCAGAATGAAAGAAAGGCCACGCGATGCGTGGCCTTTTTTTGTCGCCCTGCAGCCGTCGAAGCGGCTTACTTCAGCGAGAGAATCCAGTTGACGATTTGCTTGGCCTCGGCTTCGTTGACCTGTGCGTTTGCCGGCATCGGCACGGCCCCCCAGACGCCGGCACCGCCCTTCATCACCTTCTGCGCCAGCTTGTCCACCGCATCTTTCTGGCCTGCATACTTGGCCGCGACGTCCTTGTAGGAGGGGCCCACAAGCTTCTTGTCGACCGCGTGGCAGGCCATGCAGTTCTTCTTCTGGGCCAATTCCTGATTGGCGAAAACCGGCGCCACGGCGACGGTCGATACGGCAGCAATGAGCATCAGCGGGCGCTTCATACGTTCCTTTCCTTCAAAGCGTGACCAGCGTCACTTCCCAGATCCCCGAACGCATTGTAAAAGGGCTTGGTTGACCGCCCCACGCACCACCGCGGGGCGTGTGACCACCGGAAAGGGTTATTGCCATGCTGTTCGTCGTGATTGGCGTCTTGCTCGTATTGATGAAATGGCTCGACGTTGGGCCGGTGGTCGACTGGTCGTGGTGGGCCGTGCTCGTCCCGTTCGCGCTGGCGGTGGCCTGGTGGGCCTTCGCCGACGCCTCGGGCATGACGAGGCGGCGCGAAATGGACAAGGTCGACCGCAAGCGCCAGGACCGTCGCCGCAAGGCGTTCGACGCGCTGGGCATCAAGCCGCAAAGCGCGAGCGGGCTCGAGAAGGCAGCGGCGTATCGCGCTTCGCGCGAAAAACAGTAGTCGGCGCAGGCCGTCGGACGCGCTCAGCCGGTGCTGCGGGCGAAGCCAGCGCGCGCGGCAGCGACTCGACACACCACCTACTCGAAGCGGTCGAGCACGGCACCGGTGCTCGCGCTCGAGGCATTCATCGCGAACTTGGCCAGCACACCGCGTGTGTAGCGCGGCGCCGGCGGCTTCCACGACGCGCGACGGCGCGCGAGCTCTGCTTCGTCGACCTCGAGCTGCAGCATCAGACGATGCGCATCGATCGTGATCGCGTCGCCTTCGCGCACCAGCGCGATCGTGCCGCCGGCATAGGCTTCGGGCGCGACGTGCCCGACGACCATGCCCCAGGTCCCGCCTGAAAAACGCCCGTCGGTGATCAGGCCCACGCTTTCGCCGAGCCCCTGGCCGATCAGCGCACCCGTCGGGGCGAGCATCTCGGGCATGCCCGGGGCGCCCTTCGGACCGAGGTAGCGCAGCACCATCACGTCGCCGGCCTTGATCTTGCCCGCCATGATCGCAGCCAGCGCCGACTGTTCGTCGTCGAAGACCCGCGCCGGCCCCGTGATGACCGGGTTCTTGAGCCCGGTGATCTTGGCCACGCAGCCCTCGGGCGAGAGGTTGCCCTTCAGGATCGCGAGGTGCCCCTGGGCGTACATCGGACGATCGATCGGGCGGATCACGTCCTGATCGGCGCGCGGGGTCTCGGGCACGTCCGCGAGGGTCTCGGCGACCGTCTTGCCGGTGATCGTGACGCAGTGGCCATGCAGCAGGCCCGCCTTGAGCAGCATCTTCATCACCTGCGGGATGCCACCCGCCTGGTGCAGGTGGACGGCCAGGTGGCGGCCGCTGGGCTTGAGGTCGCACAGCACCGGCACCTTCTGGCGCACGCGCTCGAAGTCATCGATCGTCCAGGGCACGCCCGCGGCATGCGCGATCGCGAGGAAGTGCAACACCGCGTTGGTCGATCCGCCGATCGCCATGATCACCGCCACCGCGTTCTCGATGCTCTCGCGCGTGACGATGTCGCGCGGCTTCAGATCCTTCTTCACCGCTTCGACCAGCACCGCGGCAGCGCGGCGTGTGCTCTGCACCTTCTCTTCGTGGACGTTGGCCTCGGTGCTCGAATAGGGCAGGCTCATGCCCAGCGCCTCGAAAGCCGAGCTCATCGTGTTGGCGGTATACATGCCGCCGCACGAGCCGCTGCCGGGGATCGAGCGCTTCTCGATCTCGCAGAAGTCCTCCTCGCTCATCTTGCCTGCGCTGAACTGGCCGACGGCCTCGAAGACGCTCACGATGTTGAGCTCCTGCCCCTTGTAGTGGCCAGGCAGGATCGTGCCGCCGTAGACGTAGATCGCCGGCACGTTGGCGCGCACGATGCCCATCATGCCGCCCGGCATGTTCTTGTCGCAGCCGCCGATCACGAGCACGCCGTCCATCCACTGGCCGCCGACGCAGGTCTCGACGCAGTCGGCGATCACCTCGCGCGAGACGAGGCTGTACTTCATGCCCTCGGTCCCCATCGCCATGCCGTCGCTGATCGTCGGCGTGCCGAACACCTGCGGGTTCGCGCCCGCGGCCGTCAGGCCCTCGACTGCGGCGTCGGCGAGGCGCTGCAGTCCGGAGTTGCACGGGGTAATCGTCGAGTGGCCATTGGCCACACCGATCATCGGCTTGCGAAAGTCCTCCGCCTTGTAGCCCAGCGCGTAGTACATCGAGCGATTGGGTGCGCGTTCGATGCCCTCGGTGATGTTGGCTGAGCGGCGGTTGATCTTGGTCGGGTCGGCCATGGGGATGCTCGTGGCGATTCGGTCGGAAAAAGACGATTCTAGGTGGCACTGCTAGCATCGCGGCCATGCTCGTGCATCCCCAGTTCGACCCGGTCGCGATCCAGATCGGCCCGATCGCCATCCACTGGTATGGCCTGACTTACCTGGTCGCGTTCGGTCTGTTCTTCTGGCTGGCCTCGCTGCGCGTGCGCCAGCCGCATTTCGCGCAAGCCGGCTGGACACGGCGCGACATCGAGGACCTGCTGTTCTGGGGCGTGATCGGCGTCGTCGTTGGCGGCCGCCTGGGCTATGTGCTGTTCTACAAGCCAGACTATTACGCGGCCCATCCGCTCGAGATCTTTGCGGTGTGGAAGGGCGGCCTGTCGTTTCACGGTGGCATGCTGGGTGTGATCGCTGCCGTCGTCCTGTATGCGCGGACGCGTGGCCGTCGCTGGCTCGAGGTCACCGACCTCGTTGCTCCCTGCGTTCCGCTCGGGCTCGCGAGCGGGCGGATCGGCAATTTCATCAACGGCGAGCTGTGGGGCCGTGCAGCTGATCCGTCGCTGCCGTGGGCGATGGTCTTCCCGCAGTCGGGCAGCGACGTGCCGCGGCATCCGTCGCAGCTGTACCAGTTCGCGCTCGAAGGGTTGCTGCTGTTCGTGCTGCTCTGGTTGTATGCACGCAGGCCGCGCGCGACAGGGCAGGTGTCGGGTGCCTTCCTGATCGGCTACGGTGCGCTGCGCTTCGCCGCCGAGTTCTTCCGCGAGCCCGACCGCTTCCTCGGACTGCTCGCGCTGAACATGAGCATGGGGCAGTGGCTCTCGGTACCGATGATTGCCATCGGCATCGCGATGTGGTGGTGGGCCTCGCGGCAGGCTGCGCCGAGCCGGTAGGATCCCCCCATGCGCCAGATCTTCCTCGACACCGAGACGACGGGCCTCAGTCCCGAAGCGGGCGACCGCCTGATCGAGATCGGCTGCATCGAGATGGTCAACCGTCGGCTGAGCGGACGCAACCTGCATTTCTACGTCAACCCCGAACGCCCAAACAGCGAGGACGCCGTCAAGATTCACGGCCTGACGGACGAGTTTCTGGCCGACAAGCCGCTGTTTGCCGCGGTAGCCGACGAGCTGCTCGAGTACCTCGCGCAGGCCGAGGTGGTGATCCACAACGCGGGCTTCGATCTTGGGTTTCTCGACGCGGAGCTGACGCGGCTGAATCGCCCGCCCTTCACGCAACACGTCGCCCGCGTCACCGACAGCCTGGCGATGGCACGCGAGATGTTTCCGGGCAAGTCGAACTCGCTGGATGCGCTGTGCCGTCGGCTCGAGGTCGACAACTCGAATCGCGCGCTGCACGGCGCGCTGCTCGACGCGGGATTGCTGGCCGAGGTCTACATCCGCATGACACGCGGGCAGGAAAGCCTGGTGATCGATGCGGCAGATGCGCTGCAGGGCGATGTCACCCTCGGCACCGCCGACTTCAGCACACTGCCCTTGCCCGTACTGCAGCCCGATGACGACGAGCTGCGAGCCCACGAAGCGGTGCTTGCGGACCTCGACGAGGCGAGCCAGGGGAGGACGGTCTGGCGCCGCCTCGTGGCATAATTTTTTCGCCGTTGGTTGGTCCACGGCGAGGCTATTTCGGGTGGTTAGCTCAGGGGTAGAGCACTGTCTTCACACGGCAGGGGCCACTGGTTCGATCCCAGTACCACCCACCACCCATCACCTAAAGAATCAAGGACTTAGCGGCGCTTCCTCGCGTTGTTTGTATTCTTCTGGGGAAAGATTGGGCGGAACCGGTTATCGCCCGCAGATGGTCTCCGGCGTGAACTGAGTGTGCGCTTCTCAGCAGTCGTTGCTGCGTAGTTCGTGTCAGCAACGAGCGTGCTGCGAGGTGGCGCGAGTCGCCCGAGCTCAGGGGCGAACCTCGCCGTTGATCGTGCCGACTTCGCGCGCGACTATGGGTGCAGTCCACCTCTCGCGCGGGCATCGGTGTGCCACTCCCACGGCGGCGTCGGATGACAACCGGCCCATGGTCCACGCCGAGCGGCTCGCAGTTTGAGCGCCGATTGATGGCGGTCAAGGCAGAACACTTGCGTGCGACGCTCAATTTCTACGCCGCGGGTTGAGGTTTAGCGGAAAGCGCCAGCTGCGGGCGGCCTTGGGCCGCCATGTGACAGTAACACCAAGAGGTGGAGGCGATGAAGCTGTTCGACAGGCCAGTCTCGAAACTCACCGGTGCCGTGGCAGCCGCGCCCGCACCAGCGCAGGTAGAAGCGCCCGCTCAATCGCCTTCAGTGGAGAGAGTCTCCGCCAGCGGGATGGCGGCAAGGGTCTGCAGAGAGCCAACAGCAGGGGACGCAATGGTCCGG
>CP070653.1:3417131-3423631 GCA_020354665.1 Burkholderiales bacterium | reverse complement strand
GATCTGGCGCGACGTCCTCGCCGAGCTTCAGGACGGCAGTTCCGCATCGATGCCGGTCACGGACGTGCGTCAGCCGACGGACGCGCCCCAGGACCGTAGGCCGGACCGGCCGCGGAGTTGACCATGATGGTGGCCACTACGGCCAAGAGCATGGCCACCATCCGATGCGCTGTAATTTCTGTCGTGGCTGCAAGCACCGGAATCGACTCACGGACGAACCATGCGGTCCATCCGGCGAGATCGCACGGCAGTCGAACAGCCGGCGCAAGCGACCGGTTCATCAGGACCGGTCTTGTGGGATCGGAGTAGCGGCGCCGTTGCGGCGTGATCGGACTATCGGCCGCGTGGTACCGGACTTGAGCCGCTGCGCCGGCGGTCGCTAGGATGTTGGTACGTGGCGCGAAGGAGTGCACGATGCACCGGGTCAGGCTGCCCGATGGTGAGTTGGTCGATTCGATCGGGCTGGGGACTTGGCACCTCGGCGAGTCTGCGCGCCGCCGTGCGGCGGAGGTCGCCGCGGTGCGGCGCGCGTTCGAGCTGGGGTACCGACTCATTGATACGGCGGAGATGTACGGCGAGGGCGGTGCCGAACGGGTCATCGGCCAGGCATTTGCCGAAGCGGTGCGCGCCGGCGATGTGCGGAGAGACCAAGTCTTCGTCGTCAGCAAGGTCTATCCGCACAACGCGAGTCGCGAAGGTGTCATCGCGGCATGCGAGCGCAGCCTCCAGCGGCTGGGGCTTGACCGCATCGACATGTACCTCTTGCACTGGCGCGGCAGCCATCCCTTGGCCGCGACCGTGGCAGGCTTCAAAACGTTGCTCGAGCAGGGCCGCATCGGGTGCTGGGGGGTGAGCAACTTCGACGTTGCCCCGATGAAGGAGTTGTGGCGCGTGCCGGGCGGTCGGGGTTGCGCGATCAATCAGGTCTACTACTCGCTCGGTCAGCGCGGGGTCGAGTTCGACCTCCTGCCTTGGCAGCGCGAACATCGTGTACCGCTGATGGCGTACTGTCCGATTGACCAGGGATCGCTCGCGCGCTCGAGTGCGCTGGCCCCGCTCGCTCGCCGGCTCGGCGCAACGCCAGCGCAGATTGCACTGGCCTGGTTGTCGGCACGGGGCGACGTCATTGCGATCCCCAAGGCGGTGAGCCAGGAGCACCTACGCGAGAACCTCGCCGCCGCCAAAATTACGCTCGATGCCGAGGCGCTGGCCGAGCTGGACCGGGTATTTCCGCCGCCGCGCCGCAAGCGGGCATTGGCGATTGTCTGAATGCGGGTCCCGCAAGGGGCCTGCGGCGGGACATCGCTGCAGCCATCGGCCCCTGGCCACCGATTCGCAGAAACCGGTTGCCGAGTTGCACAAGACGCAAGGCCTCGTGCGCCGAGGGTGCTGCCATCCTCCAGCGGCCTCGCAAGACGATCGGGGCGGCGCTGTGTTGACCGACGTTGACCTGGGTCAGTGGCATGTTCAACAGGCGCGCGAGCATTTAACTCTGTGTATTAGGCGAATCCGCGTGCACGAACCCCGGGTCGATTTGCGTGATGAACCCGTCCGCCACCACCGAGGCCGTCACGGTTGGATCGCACCGACTCCCCGGTGAGCTGCAGCAGCCCGCCGGGGCGACAGCGCTGGTGCTGTTCGCCCACGGTAGTGGCAGCAGCCGCCTCAGCCCGCGCAACCGCTTCGTCGCACAGCTGCTGCACCAGCGCGGTCTGGGGACGTTGCTGTTCGACTTGCTCGACGAGGCCGAAGCGGCGAATCGCGCGCGGGTATTCGACATCGAGCTGCTGGGTGCGCGTCTCGTTGAGGCGATCGATTGGGCCGCGGGCCACAGTGCTCTCGGCGGCAAGGTGCTCGGTCTGTTCGGTGCGAGCACTGGCGCCGCCGCGGCCCTCGCGGCTGCGGCAGCTCGGCAGGAACGGGTGGGCGCCGTCGTTTCCCGCGGTGGCCGGCCGGATCTGGCGTTGCCGTGGCTGGACCGTGTGCGCGCGCCGACGCTCCTCGTCGTCGGCGGCGAAGACCACGAGGTCTTGCGGCTCAACCGGCTGGCATTGCGCAGCATGCGGTGCGAAGCCCGGCTCGAGGTGGTGCCCGGAGCGACGCACCTGTTCGAAGAGCCGGGCACTCTTGAGGCAGCAGCGACGCTGGCGGCCGATTGGTTCGTCCAGCATCTTTCAGGGGAGGCATCATCATGACGCGAGCATTTGCCAACCGCACCCAGGCTGGGCAGTCGCTGGCGCAGGCTTTGCTTCCGCTCAAGCTCGAGCGCCCCGTCGTTTTAGCCTTGCCACGCGGCGGCATCCCCGTGGCGCTCGAGGTGGCACGTGCGCTCGACGCGCCGATGGACTTGCTGCTGGTGCGCAAGATTGGTGTGCCTTGGCAGCGCGAGCTGGCGGTGGCTGCCGTGGTCGATGGCACGCGGCCCGAGATCGTCGTCGACGAAGAGGTGCAGCGATCCACCGGCGTCGAGCGCTCCTACATCGAAGCTGAGGCGCAGCGTGAACTGCAGGAAATCGAGCGCCGACGTCGTGTCTATCTGAAGGGCCGCGCGCCGGTCGAGGTCACCGGCTGCACGGCGATCGTCGTCGACGACGGCATCGCGACCGGAACGACGGTGCGGGCCGCGCTCAAGGCGCTGCGCCGACGCGAGCCCGCGCACCTCGTGCTGGCCGTTCCGGTGGCGCCCAGCGATACGGTGGAAGCGCTCGCGCGCGAAGTGGATCGAATCGTCTGCCTGCGTCAGCCTGAGCCGTTCTATGCCATCGGCTTGCATTACGAAGACTTCAGCCAGCTCGACGACCGCGAGGTGCTTGCCTTGTTGGCTGCGGATGAAGAGCGCCACCACGCGGCCAAGCGCTAAGGTGCTGCCACTGACGGAGTCCGCCGCGGCATGACCGCGCGCGCGATTGCGGCCGACAACGCAACGCTGGCCCAAGCCCTGCGCGAAGCGGCCGACCGCCTCGAGGCACAAGCAGCCAATCCGTTTCGCGTTGCCGCATACCGACGCGGCGCCGACGCGGTGGCCGCGTGGCCGGAAGGCTTGCAAGCGATCTATGCGCGCCAAGGCATCGCAGGGCTCGAGGCACTGCCGCATGTCGGCAAGGGCATTGCTGCCGCGCTGGCAGAACTGCTGGGCACGGGGCATTGGCGGCTGCTCGACCAGTTACGTGATGGCGGCGAGGCAGGCGTTGCATTGCTCGCGGTGCCCGGCATCGGCATCCACCTGGCGCGGCGATTGCACGAAGAACTTGGCGTGGACAGCCCCGAGGCGCTCGAAGCTGCCGCCCACGACGGCCGCTTGCAGCAGCTTCATGGCATTGGGCCGCGGCGCGCAGCGGCGATCGCGGCAGCAGTCACCATGCTGCTTGACCGCGAGCGAGCGTTCCGCCAGGCGGGCCGCAGACCCGCCGTAGGGCCGGCGGCCTCGCAAGTGGCCGTGCCGCCGGTCGAGCTACTGCTTGCGATCGAGCGCGAATATCGCGCGCTCGCCGACATAAACCGGCTGCCGTGTATCGCGCCACGCCGCTTCAACCCGGCGGGCGAGGCTTGGCTTCCGGTGTGGCATGTCAAGCGCAGTGGCTGGCACTTCACAGCGCTGTTTTCGAACACCGCGCGTGCTCACGAACTGGGTCGTGTGCGCGATTGGGTCGTCATCTACTGCGCCGACGAAGGTGCCGCCGAGCGCCAATACACCGTGGTAACCGAAACCCGCGGAGCACTCGCTGGACGCCGCGTCGTGCGTGGCCGCGAGACGGAATGCCGGCAGTGGTACGCGAGCCAGGCGCCGGTGCGGGCTACTCGCGAAGCTGGCTGACGGCATCCGATGATCCATTGACGTGCCGGTCGGCTCTCCTTTGCGGCCGCTCAAGGCGATGCGGTCCCGCTCGGCTATGTTTCCTGCTGAGCGGGTTCGAGTGCCCGCATCGCGCGGGAGGTGAGGATGGCTGCCAAGCAACTGCTGTTCGACGACGCGGCCCGCAAGAGGGTCCGCAAGGGTGTCGATATGCTTGCCGAGGCGGTGCGGGTAACGCTCGGTCCGCGTGGCCGCACGGTGCTGATCGAGCGCGACTTCGGCGCACCGCAGATCGTCAACTCGGGCGTGGTCGTCGCACGCTCTATCGAGCTCGAGGACCGCTTCGAGAACATGGGTGCCCAGATGTTGCGCGAGGTCGCGGCACGCACCAGCGAGATGGCCGGCGACGGCACGACGACGGCCACGGTGCTCGCGCACGCGATGATCCAGGAGGGAACCAAGTACCTCGCCGCGGGCATGAACCCGATGGACATCAAGCGGGGCATCGACCTCGCCGTCGAAGCGGTGGTGGCCGAGTTGAAGAAGCTTGCCCGGCCTTGCACCGACTCCAAGGAGATCGCGCACGTCGCGGCCATCTCGGCCAACAACGACACATCAATCGGTGACCTGGTGGCCCAGGCCATGGACAAGGTGGGACGCGAAGGCGCCATCACGATCGAGGACGGCTCGGGCATGGCCAGCGAGCTGCAGGTGGTCGAAGGCCTGCAGTTCGACCGCGGTTACCTGTCTGCCTACTTCATCAACAACGCCGAAAGGCAAAGCGTCCTCCTCGAGGACGCGGTCGTGCTGCTGTGTGACCGCAAGCTCTCGTCGCTCACCGAGCTGCTGCCCCTGCTCGAAGAGGTTGCCAAGGCGAGCGTGCCGTTGCTCGTGATCGCCGAGGAGGTGGACCACGAGGCGCTTGCCGCGCTGGTCGTCAACAGCATGCGCGGCGTGCTCAAGTGCTGTGCGGTGAAGGCGCCGGGCTTCGGTGACCGGCGCAAGGCGATGCTGCAGGACATCGCGATCGTCACGGGGGGCACGGTATTCGCGGAGGAACTGGGGCACTCGCTCGCCAAGGCCAGACTCGACGAACTGGGGCGCGCCAAACGCGTCGAAGTGACCAAGGAAACGACGACCCTGATCGGTGGTGCCGGCACGCCCCAGGCGATCAAGGATCGCATTGCTGCGATCAAGAAGGAACGCGAGGCGGCCTCCAGCGATTACGACCGCGAGAAGCTCGACGAGCGGGTAGCCAAGCTGTCGGGTGGCGTGGCGGTGATCAAGGTCGGCGCCGCAACAGAGACCGAACTCAAGGAGCGCAAGCTGCGTGTCCAGGACGCACTGCACGCGACGCGCGCAGCGGTCGAGGAAGGCATCGTGCCCGGCGGAGGCATCGCGCTGCTGCGGTGTCGGCGTGTGCTCGACGCGGTAAGCAGCCCGACGCTCGACCACGCCTCGGGCGTCAAGACCGTCAGCCAGGCTCTGGAAGAACCCCTCAGGCGCATCGTCGCCAACGCCGCCGACGAGCCCTCGATCGTGATCGCCCAGGTCGAGCCGTCGCAAGAGGCCGCATTCGGCTACAACGCCGCCACGCGCGAATATGGCGACCTGCTGCAGATGGGCGTGATCGATCCGGCCAAGGTGACACGGCTTGCGCTGCAGAACGCGGCGTCGATCGCCGGCCTGCTGCTCACCACCGACTGCGTCGTGGCCAGCGCGCCCAAGCCGGCCGGCGAAGGCGCTGCAGGCCTGCCAGGACCCGAGGGGTTGGGCTGAGAGGCGGCTACTCTTCTTCCTTCACCTGGAATTGCGAAGTGAGTTGCTGCTGCACGGTCGGCGGTACCGCCTCGTAGTGGCTGAACACAATCGAATAGCGTCCCTGGCCGCCGGTCATCGCATTGAGCCGTGACTGGTAGCTGGCGAGCTCGGACAGCGGCACTTGTCCCTGCACAGCCAGCATCCCCGACTGCGCCGCCTGCGTACCGCTGATGACGCCACGGCGCGACGACAGGTCGCCGGTGATGTCGCCGATGTTCGCCTCAGGGGCGACGATCTCCACATTCACGATCGGCTCGAGGACGATCGGCCGCGCCTCACGCACGGCAGCAGCGAACGCCTTGCGCCCCGCGGTCACGAACGCAATCTCCTTGCTGTCGACGCTGTGGTGCTTGCCGTCATAGACGGTCACCCTGACGTCGAGCACCGGATAGCCGGCGATCACGCCCGTGTCCATCGCCTGGCGCACGCCCTTCTCGACGGCTGGCATGAACTGGTTCGGGATCACGCCGCCCTTGGTCTGGTCGAGGAATTCGAATCCCCCGCCGCGCGGTAGCGGCTCGACGCGCAGGAACACCTCGCCGAACTGGCCGGCACCGCCGGTCTGCTTCTTGTGGCGGTGGTGGCCTTCGGCAGGTGCGGAGATCGTTTCGCGGTAGGCGATCTTGGGCGGATGCGTGCTGACTTCGAACTTGAAGACCTCCTGCAGCCGCTCGAGCAGTGTGCGCAGATGCAATTCGCCAAGTCCATAGAGGACGGTCTCGTTGGTCGATGCGATCTGCTCGACCTTCAGGCAGGGGTCCTCGGAGATGAGCTTCTGCAGGATCTCCCACATGCGCTGTTCGTCGCCGCGGCGCTTGGGCTCGATCGCCAGCCCGTGCACCGGCACCGGGAACGGCAGCGGCTTGAGATGGATGTGGTCGTCCTC
>CP070653.1:3413362-3417031 GCA_020354665.1 Burkholderiales bacterium | reverse complement strand
CCGCGATCGCCCGACCACAACGAGATGCTGTTCATCGTGCAGCACCAGACCTCGGAGCTGTGGATGAAGCTGATGCTGCACGAGCTCGACGCGGCGATCGGCCACATCGCCGCGGACCGGCTGGCGCCGGCGTTCAAGATGGTCGCGCGGGTCAGCCGCGTGATGGAACAGCTCGTCCATGCGTGGGACGTGCTCGCGACGATGACGCCGCCGGAATACTCCGCGATCCGCCCCTACCTCGGGCACAGCAGCGGATTTCAGAGCTGGCAGTACCGTTGCATCGAGTTTCGCCTCGGCAACAAGAACGCGGCAATGCTCGGGCCGCACCGCCACCTGCCCGAACGGCTCGCGCAGGTGCAGGCCGCATATGACGCGCCATCGCTGTACGACGAGGCGCTGCGCCTGCTCGCGCGGCGGGGCCTGCCGGTGCCGGCGAGCCACACCGCGCGCGACTGGACCCGGCCCTACATCGCGAACGACGCCGTCGAGGAGGCCTGGCTTGCCGTCTATCGCGACCCCGAGCATCACTGGGACCTGTACCAGCTCGGCGAGGAACTCACCGACCTCGAGGACGCGTTTCGACTCTGGCGGTTCCGCCACGTCACGACGGTCGAGCGCGTGATCGGCTACAAGCGCGGCACCGGCGGCACCAGCGGCGTCGGCTACCTGCGCAAGATGCTCGACGTCGTGCTGTTTCCCGAGATCTGGAAGTTGCGCACGGATCTGTAGGGTCACCGCGCGCGGCGTAGACTGTCGCGACACCTGCGCCAGCGGCCGCGTGCCGAACGTCCTTGTGGGATCGGCACGCGCTCTATTTCGGTGAACGGAAATCCCAATGAAGTCACTGCAACAACTGCTGGGCATCGAGCTGCCGATCATCCAGGCGCCGATGGCCGGCGTGCAGGGCAGCGCGCTGGCGATCGCGGTGTCGAATGCCGGCGGGCTCGGGTCGTTGCCTTGCGCGATGCTCGACCTCGACGCGTTGCGCGCGGAGCTGTCGCGCATCCGGGATGGCACCGCCAGGCCGTACAACGTCAACTTCTTCTGCCACGCGCCGCCAACACCCGACGCGGTGGGTGAAGCCGCGTGGCGCACGCTGCTCGCGCCGTACTACCGCGAGCTCGGCGTCGATGTCACCACGATTCCCACCGCACCAGCGCGCGTTCCGTTCAACGCCGAGGCGGCCGAGGTGCTCGAGTCGTTCAAGCCGCCGGTGGTCAGCTTCCATTTCGGATTGCCGTCGCGGCAGTTGGTGGCCCGCGTGAAGGCGTGGGGCGCGAAGGTGCTGGCGTCGGCGACGACGGTCGACGAGGCGCGCTGGCTCGAGGCGCGGGGTGTCGATGCCGTGATCGCGCAGGGTCTCGAGGCGGGCGGGCACCGCGGCATCTTCTTGTCCAATAACCTGACGACCCAGGTCGGCACGTTCGCGCTGCTGCCGCAGGTGATTCGCGCGGTGAAGCTGCCGGTGATCGCCGCCGGTGGCATCGCCGATGCGCGCGGCGTTGCCGCGGCGATCGCGCTCGGCGCGGCCGGCGTGCAGGTCGGCACGGCCTACCTGCTGTGCCCCGAGGCGACCACGAGTGCATTGCATCGCGCGGCGCTACAGAGCGAGGCCGCCACGCATACGGCGCTCACCAATCTGTTCACCGGCCGGCCCGCGCGCGCGATCGTCAACCGGCTCATCCGCGAGCTCGGAACGATCAGCCCGGCTGCGCCCGCGTTCCCGCTCGCGGCCGCCGCGATCGCGCCGTTGCGTGCCCGGGCTGAGAGCCAAGGCTCTGGCGACTTCTCGCCGTTCTGGGCGGGCCAGAACGCGACCGGTTGCAGGGAGGTGCCTGCGGCCGTGCTGACGCGCGAACTGGCGGCCGCAACGCGTCGGGAGTGAACCATGCCGACCTACCGCCTTGGTGAGGACGCGCCCGACCTGGCGCCGGACGCCTGGGTGGCGCCCGGCGCGCACGTGATCGGCCGGGTCAGGCTTGCCGCGCAGGCGAGCGTCTGGTTTGGCGCCGTGCTGCGCGGCGACAACGAGCCGATCGCGATCGGTGCGCGCAGCAACGTGCAGGACGGCGCGGTGCTGCATACCGATCCGGGCTTCCCGCTGCAGATCGAGGACAACGTGACGGTCGGTCACCTCGCCATGCTGCACGGCTGCACGATCGGCGCGGGCACGCTGATCGGCGTGCAGGCAGTGGTCATGAACGGTGCCGTCGTCGGCCGCGAATGCCTGGTCGGTGCCGGAGCGTTGATCACCGAAGGCAAGACCTTTCCCGACCGCTCGCTGATCATCGGCGCGCCGGCCAAGGCGGTGCGCACGCTCAGCGACGAAGAACTCGCCAGCCTTCACCGTGCCGCCGATGTTGACGCGAAGCGCTCGGCACGCTACCGCGCCGAGCTGGTACCGATCGGCTGAGATGCAGATCCGCAGATCACCCACGCCGTGCTTTGCCTCGCGCCGCGGGCTCCGGCCCTTGTGCGCTGCTCGTCGTTGGCACCCTGGAGTCGACGATGCCTGACCTGTTCGAGAACCCGATGGGCCTCAGAGGCTTCGAGTTTGTCGAGTTCGCTTCGCCAGAGCCGAACGTGCTCGAGCCGCTGTTCGAGAAGATGGGCTTCTCGCTTGTCGCGCGCCACCGCAGCAAGGACGTCGTGCTCTACCGGCAGGGCGACATCAACTTCATCGTCAACCGCGAGCCGAAGAGCCTGGCAGGCTACTTTGCGGCCGAGCACGGCCCGAGCGCCTGCGCGATGGCGTTCCGCGTGCAGGACTCGCACAAGGCCTACGCGCGCGCGCTCGAGCTCGGCGCGCAGCCGATCGACGTTCCGACCGGGCCGATGGAGTTGCGCCTGCCGGCGATCAAGGGCATCGGCGGCGCGCCGCTGTACCTGATCGACCGCTTCGAGGACGGCAAGAGCATCTACGACATCGACTTCGCGTTCCTGCCGGCGTTCGAGGCCATCACGAACCGCCACCCGAAGGGGCACGGCTTTCGCATGCTCGACCACCTGACGCACAACGTCTACCGCGGCCGCATGGCGTACTGGGGCAGCTTCTACGAGCGGCTGTTCAACTTCCGCGAGATCCGCTACTTCGACATCCAGGGCGAGTACACCGGGCTGACCTCGCGCGCGATGACCGCGCCGGACGGCCTGATCCGCATCCCGCTCAACGAGGAGGCGGGCCGCGCCGGCAGCGGGCAGATCGAGGAGTTCCTGATGAAGTTCAACGGCGAAGGCATCCAGCACATCGCGCTGGTCACCGACGACCTGCTCGCGTCGGTTGACGCGCTGCAGCTGGCCGGCGTGCCGCTGATGACGCCGCCGAACGACATCTACTACGAGATGCTCGACGAGCGCCTGCCGGGCCACGGCGAACCCGTCAACGAGCTGCAGACCCGCGGCATCCTGCTCGACGGCAGCACCAAAGGCGGCGAGAAGCGGCTGCTGCTGCAGATCTTCAGCGAGACGCTGCTCGGCCCGGTGTTCTTCGAGTTCATCCAGCGCAAGAACGACGAGGGCTTCGGCGAGGGCAATTTCAAGGCGCTGTTCGAGAGCCTGGAACGCGACCAGATCCGCCGCGGCACGCTCAAGACGGAGGCCTGACATGACCCTTTCGATCGATCGAATCCACCATGTCGCCTACCGCTGCAAGGACGCGAAGGAAACCGT
>CP070653.1:3409051-3413262 GCA_020354665.1 Burkholderiales bacterium | reverse complement strand
AGCCCACCTTGCAAGCCGTCAGTTGGCTGTCCCAACTGGCGCCAGACGGCGCCCAGCGCCACTACGAGCGACACCGCCTTGAGCAGACCGCGCTGTACCGCCTGGTGCAGCCGCGGCATGATGGGCAGGCGCGGCTGGGCGCCAGATCGGCATGAGCGCGGCAGCACGACCGAATCCGAAGCAAGACCACCTCATCAAGGCAATTCACACCATGCGCAAGTACCTTCACATCGATCTGGCCACGCAGGCCATCAAGACCGAGGAACTCCACGGTGAGGCCGTCATCCGCGCCGGTCGCCATCTGATTGCCAGGACGCTGCTCGACGCGGGTGTTGCGAGCATCGATCCGATGTCGCCGAACAACCCGCTGATTTTCTCGGCCGGCCCGCTGGCCGGCAGCAACTTCTCCAATGCCAACCGGCTGAGCGTGGGCTGCAGGAGCCCGCTGACCGGTGGCGTCAAGGAGGCCAACACGGGCGGCACCTTCGGCTTTGCGCTCGGGCAGTTGGAGATCGCCGGCTTCACGCTGCATGGCGCGGCGCCCGAGTGGTGCGTGATCCGCATCACCAAGGACGGCCAGATCGCGTTCGAGGACGCGGCGCCGTACCTGGGCAAGGGCAACAACGAGGTCGCTCGGCTGCTGCTGGACAAGTACGGCAAGAAGATCAGCTTCGCGCTGTGCGGCCCAGTCGGCGAGTA
Organism: Burkholderiales bacterium; assembly: GCA_020354665.1. Taxonomy (GTDB): domain Bacteria; phylum Pseudomonadota; class Gammaproteobacteria; order Burkholderiales; family Burkholderiaceae_C. The sequence goes on along the minus strand of CP070653.1, from coordinate 3,412,563 downwards.
CCTCGGGTTGCTGGCCGGCATCTCGTTTTCCGACACCAACCAGCGGCCCTCGCGGCTGGCGGCGCGCGGCGGCGTCGGCGCCGTGATGGGCCTGAAGAGGGTCAAAGCGATCGTAGTCGACACCCACAAGATGCCGCCCTTCCACGATCGGCAGAAGGTCATGGGCGCGGTGCGCGAGTACGGCGCCAAGCTCGGCCGCGAGCCGGCGATCGACAACTTCAAGCGCCTGGGCACGGCGATGGTCGCCGACCTGACGAACTACATAGGCGGCCTCCCGGTACGCAACTTCAGCGCCGGACGCATGGTCGAGGAAGCCGACGGCCCACTCAAGCTCGGTGGCTCCTTCATCCGCGAGCAGAACTTGGCGCGCGGCGGCAAGACGGCGCACGACTGCATGCCCGGCTGCATGATCGAGTGCAGCAATGTCTACTTCGACGCCGAGGGCCGCGAGATCGTCTCGCCGCTGGAATACGAGACCCTGGGCCTGGTCGGCAGCAACTGCGGCCTGGGCGACCCCGATGAAGTTGCGCGGCTGAACGCCACCGCCAACGACCTGGGCATCGACACCATCGAGTTGGGCGTCACGCTGGGGGTGCTGATGGAGGCCGGACAGGGTGCGTTCGGCGACGTCGCATTCATGGCCACGGCGCTGGAAGACATCCGGGCCGGCAACGCGCGCGGCAGGCTGCTGGCGCAGGGCGCGGCGCGGGTGGGCGAGCACTTCGCCGTCAAGCGCGTGCCGGTGATCAAGCGCCAAGGCATCAGCGCCTACGACCCGCGGGTGGTCGAAGTGACCGGCATCTCGATGATGCTGACCGCACAAGGCGCCGACCACACCGCTGGCAACGCGCCGTCGTTCGACTGCAAGGGCAAGAGCACCGACGAACTGGTTGCCGCGAGCCTGGGGTTGCAGACGTCGGTGGCCGTGGCGGACTCGATCGGCTTTTGCATTTTCGGCCGCTCGGTCACCGACACGAACCGCCAGCTGGTCGCCGACGCGCTCAATGCCGCGCACGGCACGCAGCTCGACACGGCGGCCCTCGACGCGCTCGGCCGCGAGGTGCTGCAGCTGGAGTGGGAGTTCAACCGCCGCGCCGGCTTCACTGAGGCAGACGACGAGCTGCCCGAGTTCTTCTTCGACGAGGCGCTACCGCCCACCGACAATCGGCAGCGCCACCGCGCCGCGCGGGTTAGGCAGGGGCTGACGCTGGCGCTCGAGCGCAGTTGAACCAGCGGGTGGGCCGAGCGCGTCCGCCAACTCAGCCGCGGTGGGGTTGCCGCCGGCGGCGGCCACCCGCGGACACCTCATGTACGTGCCCGAAGTCGGCAGGACGGATCGAGAATGCGATGTCGTCGACCTGCAGGTAGGGCGCGAGCTTCATCGGGACAAAGGCGACCGGGCCGCTCACGCGAGGCTTTCCAGAACGGTTGCTGCCTGCCGGCGCCCAAGGGAGCGTAACGCAGCGATCGCTGGCATATGGGCCGGCCGCGGCCGAGCCCGACCCGTCTCCCACAAATAGATAGTCTGGCCGCTGACGCCGAACATCCGGCCCAACTCAGCGGCCGACAGTCCAAGGCGCCGGCGGTGCGACGCCAGGCCCTTGGGCCTGAAACGTTGCACCGCCGCTGGCGCCTGCAGCTCGGGCGGTGCGGGGCGCTGCTTCCGCAGGGCCGACAGCTGGCGGGCCAGATCGGCGACCTGTCGCGTGAGGGCGGCGATGTCCGCGCGCTGTCGTGCCACCGTGCGCTTGAGCGCCGCTACTTCCGGACGCGACTGCTTGCGCGCGATCCGCGCAATCTCTTCCTTGAGGACCTGGGCGATGTTGGGCATGGACCCATTCTGGCCGATCGGGTTGCCGAGGGCTCCACGCGCGTGCCGAAGTCCGCGCCCTGCGTTCGGGGCTCGCCAGTGACTAGGCGAGCGGTACTGCGCCGTATTCGTCGCCACTGAAATCCGCGAACGTGCCTACGGCTGCTTTGAGGTCTGCATGGAACACCTGGGTATGCGCCGCTTGTATCCACCGGCCTCATGCGCGGATCAGGCCAGGCTGATCCGCTTGATGTCCAGCGCGAAGGGGCCTGCTTGTCTTTCGGCGATCATCAGGCCGACCTGACGGATGCGTCCGGGGTCGAGCGGCGGTGCGCTGAGGATGTCGCGTCCGCGGAAGCGGGCGCGGAATGTCGCGATGGGCAGGCGCAGGGTCTGCCAATCGGCGCCTGCGGTTGCGAAGCTGGCCTGGTAGTGCAGGCTGTCAAAACCGTCGTCGGTGAGCAGACTGAGCTTGTATTGCTTGCTTGCACCGCGTACGTCGATCAGGCAGGCCTCGGCGCCTTCTTTGCCGCGCGCACCCGGCGCGGATCGCACCGAGGCGAAGCCGCCGTTCCTTTCCAGCGAAACCTCGCCTTCGAAGACGGCATGGCCCGCCGGATCGTGCCGCAGTCTGCTGCGCGAGATACCCCCCATGACGCGATCGTCGATCGGCACCCAATCGTCCGCGGCGGTAAGGACGCTGAATTCGAACAGCAGCATGGGTTCGCCGGTGCGGGTCACGTGCTAATTGTGAGGCGAGCAGCGTCGGCGCCGCCGGGCGTCATTCGGGGGCCAACGTGCGGGCCCGACTGGCGGGTTTGCGGCGACGAGATCAGGACAGCGAACGTCGCTTCCGGGTCGGTTGCGCCAGTTGAAGACTCGAGCAAGCTGACGCCGGAACCGCATCTCGGATCGGCCGGCACTGTCGTTCGTCGAACGTCGGCTTCGCGGCTTGCGGCACCGCGTATAGGACGTCGAGCGATGTCAGCTCTACCTCGATGACCGGTCGTAGCCACCGTCGGCTCAAGAGCACGCGGACGGCAGCAGCTGGCCAGCAGCGGCCCGTCGCGGTTTCCCGGGCCGCGGGGAGTGGAAGGAGCGGGACCCCTCGGGGCCCGCACTCCGTCCGAGGGCCGGGCCGATTGAAGACGAAAGGCAGATCAATCGCCAGGGATCGTAGGTTCGGGCCCCGTCCGCTCCGCCACACATTCAAGGCCAACACACCATGTTGGCCTTTTTCGTTGCGAGGCCCGCACTTTTGGGCTGCGCGGTCTCTGTTCGTACGAGACTCTTCACATGGCGCAGCGTCAGCGCTGCGCGTCGGCTGGGCTGAGGTCGGGTCAGGTCGAGAAACCCAGCACCCGTCGCTGCTCGTCCCAGTCCAGCGGAAGGGGTGCTGCCGACAACAAGGTCCTGCACCCGAGCTCGGGCGGCTGGCGACCCTCGGCCATGCGCTGCACGATGTCCGGTGCAAGAAACAAGTGCATGGGCGTGCGGTCGTTCTCGTCAACCATCCGATCCGCTACGATCATCGAATCCCCCAACTGCGAGTCAAGGGGATCACCATCGGCGAACACAAGCGCGAAGTCCTTGCCGAGCACGGCTACACCCACGCGCAAATCGACGGCCTCTTTGCTCGTGGTGTCGTCGGCGGTCCATCCAATGCCAAGTCGGACGGCGCCGAAGATGCGTCGGGCGCGGT
>CP070653.1:3406362-3408951 GCA_020354665.1 Burkholderiales bacterium | reverse complement strand
GCGGCTGACGCGATGCCAGTACGGCTCGCGGCGGGGAGCCAGGGCACCACGCCCCCCGACGGTGTTGATCTTGCTCATGCTGACCCCGGTACGGAACAAAGTACGGAAAACATAGGCGTACTTTAGCGCACCACCGTGCACTGGTGGGGGCCGTTTTCTCTCTGAGAGCGTGTTTCTTATGGTTCCCTGATGTTCGCCAAAGTCCCACCTTTTTTTCTTGACATGGTGGGGGTCATTGGTTCGAGTCCAATCGCGCCTACCACCGTCGCGCTCGGCTTGCTGCGATCGGCCGGCGACCACGCGAACGGCTGCGGTCCTTGGCTGGAGCCCGGCTCCGCGCTGCGAAGCGCGCTTGGCCCTGTGCCCTTGGCCAACCCGGCGCGCGCGCAAGCCACCGGGTTCGGTGGACTAGAATGGTGCCGCACGCGCTCAAGGAAACTTGCATGGCCACCTCCCGCCGCGCCCGCGCAGCGAAGACCGACACGACGGCCGCAGACGGTACGCGCATTCTCAAGAAGTACCCGAACCGGCGCCTCTACGACACGCACGCCAGCAGCTACATCACGCTGGCCGACGTGAAGAAGATGGTGCTCGAGCACCAGCCGTTCGAGGTGCGCGACGCGAAGAGCGGCGAGGACCTCACGCGCAGCATCCTGCTGCAAATCATCCTCGAGGAAGAGACCGCTGGCATGCCGATCTTCTCGACCGACATGCTGTCGCACATCATCCGCTTCTACGGCAATGCGATGCAGGGCATGATGGGCGCGTACCTCGAGAAGAACCTGCAGACCTTCGTCGAGCTGCAGCGGCGCTTTGCCGAGAACTCGCGCGGGCTGTACGACCCGGCCAAGCTCTCGCCCGAACTCTGGACCCAGTTCGTCAACGCCCAGACGCCTTTCATGCAGAGCCTGATGAGCGCCTACACCGAGCAGTCGCGCCAGCTCTTCGAGCAGATGCAGGAGCAGATGCGCAAGCAGTCGGCGTCGCTGTTCAGCGGCATACCGGGATTTTCGAGCGACAAACGCTGACAGACGATCCCGCGGTGACCCAGTCCTTGGCCGACCGGCCCGTTCCCCGGGTCGGTTTTGTTTCGCTCGGCTGCCCGAAAGCACTGACCGACTCGGAGCTCATCCTCACGCAGCTGAGCGCCGAGGGCTACGCCACGACCAGGACCTACGAGGGCGCAGACCTCGTCATCGTCAACACCTGCGGCTTCATCGACGACGCCGTCACCGAAAGCCTTGACGCGATCGGCGAAGCGCTCGCCGGCAACGGCAAGGTGATCGTGACCGGCTGCCTCGGCGCGCGCGAAGCCGAAGGCGGCGGAAGCTTCGTCCGCCAGATGCACCCGAGCGTTCTCGCCGTCACCGGCCCGCACGCGACGAACGAGGTGATGGATGCAGTGCATCGCCACCTGCCGCGGCCCCATGACCCTTTCCTCGACCTCGTGCCGCCAACCGGCATCAAGCTCACGCCGAGTCACTACGCTTACCTGAAGATCAGCGAAGGCTGCAACCACCGCTGCACGTTCTGCATCATCCCCAGCCTGCGCGGCGATCTCGTCTCGCGGCCGATCGGCGCGGTGCTCGACGAAGCTCGACGGCTGTTCGAAGCCGGCGTCAAGGAGTTGCTGGTGGTCAGCCAGGACACCTCGGCCTATGGCGTCGACGTCGGCTATCGCACCGGGTTCTGGGAGGGCCGCCCGGTCAAGACGCGTCTGTACGACTTGTGCGAGAAGCTGGCCGACCTCGCCGAACCGTTCGGCGCCTGGGTCCGGCTGCACTACGTCTACCCGTATCCGCACGTCGACGAGATCGTGCCGCTGATGGCCGCCGGCCGCGTGCTGCCGTATCTGGACGTGCCGTTCCAGCACGCGCACGCAGACGTGCTGCGCCGCATGAAGCGGCCGGCCAGCGCCGAGAGGAACCTCGAGCGCGTGCAGCGCTGGCGCGAGGCGTGTCCGCAGATCGTCGTGCGCAGCACCTTCATCGCCGGCTTTCCGGGCGAAACCGAGTCCGAGTTCGAGACGCTGCTCGACTTCGTCCGGCAGGCGCAGATCGACCGCGCCGGCTGCTTCGCTTACTCGCCGGTACGCGGCGCCGCGGCCAACGACCTGCCCGGTGCGTTGCCGCAGGCGGTGCGCGAGGAGCGTCGAGTGCGCTTCATGGCGGTGGCCGAGGCCGTCTCGGCTGAACGGCTGAAGCGACGCATGGGCGCGACGATGCAGGTGCTCGTCGACCACGCGCCGGCCGCGGGCCGCAAGGGCGCGACTGCGCGCAGCTATGCTGATGCGCCCGAGATCGACGGTGTCGTGCATGTCCTGCCGCCGCGCAAGGCGTCGACCCGGCTGCGCGCAGGCGAGTTTGCCCGCGTGCGCATCGTGGCGACGCAGGGGCACGACCTCGTCGGCGAGCCCGTCTGATTGCGCGCCGTGCCGACCGAACGGGCGCGACCGCGACAAGGAAACCCGATGGACAAACACCCCACTCTGTCCACCCGCCTGATCCACGACCCCTATCGCGCACCCGCCGAGTTCGAAGCGACGGCGCCCGGCGTGTTCAAGGCATCGACCATATTCTTTCCCGACAT
>CP070653.1:3401655-3406262 GCA_020354665.1 Burkholderiales bacterium | reverse complement strand
GTTGCTGGCCGGGCTCGTGACGTCGGCAGCGCCGGCGCCTCGTCATGTCGGTCGGAGAGCTCGCGACACTGCCCCGTGCCGCGCGAACCCGACGCAACGATGCGATGAGGTTTGCACGCGGCCGAGGCGCAACGGCCGCTGATGCGGCTACGCGTCTTTGCTCGACAAGGCCTCGCGCACGGCGGGCAGATGGCGGCGCGACACCGCGAGCCACTCGTCGAGCGGCGCCACGCGCACGGCCCAGCCCTCGCCCTCTTCGCCTTCGAGCACGTGGCGCTGCAGCGCGCGAATGGCGCGCTTGGCCACCAGCGCATTGCGGTGCACGCGCAGGAAGCTGTCGCCAAGCCGCTGCTCGAGATCGGAGAGCGAGTCGTCGAGGACGTAGCTGTGTTCGGCCGTGCGCAGCGTGACGTACTTGAGCTCGGCCTTCAGGTACAGCACCTCGGACACCGGCACGCGGTGCACGCGCCCGCGCTCCTGCACGACGATGACCGCGGACTCCCCCGCATTGGCGGCGCCGCTCGTCGGCGCGCGGGCCGCAAGGCGTTGCGCGGCGCGTTGCAGCGCCTCGCGCAGCCGCTCGAGCCGCACCGGCTTGGTCACGTAGTCGACCGCTTCGAGCTCGAACGCCTGTACCGCGTGCTCGGGGTGCGCGGTGACGAATACCACCACCGGCGCATCGGCGCGCGCACGCAGCCGTGCGGCGAGATCGGTGCCGGCAAGCCCCGGCATCTGGATGTCGAGCAGGACGACGTCGCACTTCTCGCGGTTCAGCCACGCCTGCGCCTGCGCGGCGTCGGCGGCGTCGCCGGCGATTTCGACCGGCATCTGCTGCTTCGCGAGGTCCTCGACCAGCCGGCGCAAGCGCAGCCGCGCCAGCTCCTCGTCATCGACGATCAGGATCTTCATAGCGGAATGACGATCTGCACCCGGAAGCGCTCGCCGTCGCGCCGGGCGACGAACTGTGCCGCCACGTCGTGCATCAGCGCCAGGCGTTCGCGCACGTTGCGCAGCGCGAGACCGTGGCCGGGGCGCGACGGGCCGCCGCTGACGGTGTTGTCGATCACGATCACCGCATGGCCACGCCGGTTGCGCGTGCGCACGCGGATCGCGCCACCCTTCGCCGAGGGTTCGACGCCGTGGCGCACCGCGTTCTCGACCAGCGGTTGCAACAGCAGCGGTGGCACGCGCGCGCGGCCAGCCTGCGGGTCGACGTCCCACTGGACCGTCAACCGCGAGCCGAAGCGCACCTGCTCGATCTCGAGGTAGCGCTTGGCGAGCTCGATCTCCTCGTCGAGCGTCACCGACTCGTTGCTCGGCATCAAGGCGACCCGAAACAGCTCCGAGAGATCGGCGAGCACGTCCTCGGCGCGCCCTGGGTCGACGCGCACCAGCGCCATCGCGGTATTGAGCGTGTTGAACAGGAAGTGCGGCCGGATGCGCGACTGCAGCTCGACCAGGCGCGCGGTCGCGTCGGCTGGCTGCTTCAGCTGCGCGCGAAGGCGCAGCCAATAGAACAGCGCCGCGGCCATCGCGGCGCCGGCGGCCACCGGCGGCAGCCAGTGCAGACCTTCGTCGGAAGCAACGCCGGTGGCGATGTGCAGCGACCAGCCGACTGCCCCGCCGAGCGCACCGAGCGCGATCGCTGCGACCCACTGCCAAGGGGCCGCGGCGCGGTCCAGCGGGCGCTTCAGGCCGCACGCGGCGAGCAGCCAGAACATCGTGCCGGGCAACGCGATCAGTGCACCGGTGGACAGCAGCATCACCCACTGCCGCGCATCGGCGGCAACGAACATCGCGCCGAGCGCGACCACCGCATGCACCGCGAGCACCGCGCGCAGCACGACGCCGACGTGGCAGACATCGAATGCCGCAGGCGCGGCGCTGCCGTCGGCAGCACCCGGCGGCGGCAGGTCCAGAAGCGAGCCGGCCGAAGTGCTGGCAAGGTCGCTGGGGCGTGTCGAATCCAGACGCGGCGGGGCCGACGCGCGCACTGGCTCACCGGCCGGTGGCACAGAAGCAGCGGGTGAGCGGGTCGTCACGTTCGGTGGGTCAAGGACTCGGGTGCACCGCGGCGCGGGCCGCCACACACCGGCGCATAGAATCGAAGCCTGAGGACGCAGCGGCGAGCGCGCATTGCCGGTGATTGTCCACGAGTCGCACCGGGCTCGGTGGCGGATGGCATCGACAGTTGCGCCGCAGCCGTGACCCTTCTCTCAGCCGCACCGCGCCGCAACCCCCGCACGATGGCCACCGATCCGCTCGCCAACAAGTCCAAGGCCTGGTCGGCGCTGTTCTCCGAGCCGGTCAGCGAGCTGGTGCAGCGCTACACCGCAAGCATCGGCTTCGACAAGCGGCTGTGGAAGGCCGACATCGACGGCAGCCTCGCGCACGCCGCGATGCTCGCGGCGCAGGGCGTGATCAGCACGCAGGACCTGGCGCAAATCCGCGACGGGCTGGCGCAGATCCAGGCCGAGATCGAAGCGGGCACCTTTACGTGGAAGCTCGAGCTCGAGGACGTGCACCTGAACGTCGAGGCGCGTCTGACCGAACTCGTCGGCGACGCCGGCAAGCGACTGCACACCGGCCGCTCGCGCAACGACCAGGTGGCCACCGACGTGCGGCTGTGGCTGCGCGGAGAAATCGACGAGATCGTCGCAAGGCTCGAGGGCCTGCAGCGCGCGCTGCTCGGCACGGCCGAGGCGAACGTCGACGTCGTGATGCCCGGCTTCACGCACCTGCAGGTGGCGCAGCCGGTGAGCTTCGCGCACCACCTGCTCGCCTACGTCGAGATGTTCGCGCGCGACGCCGAGCGCATGGGCGAGGTGCGCCGGCGCGTCAACCGCCTGCCGCTTGGCGCCGCGGCCCTTGCAGGCACGAGCTATCCGCTCGACCGCGCGGCAGTGGCGCGCGCGCTGGGCATGGTCGACGACGACGGTGCGCCGTGCCTGTGCGAGAACTCGCTCGACGCGGTCAGCGACCGCGACTTCGCGATCGAATTTGCCGCGGCGGCCACGCTCGTGATGGTGCACATCTCGCGCCTCAGTGAGGAACTGATCCTCTGGATGAGCCAGAACTTCGGCTTCGTCGACCTGCCCGACCGCTTCTGCACCGGCAGTTCGATCATGCCGCAGAAGAAGAACCCCGATGTGCCCGAGCTCGCGCGCGGCAAGACCGGCCGCGTCGTCGGACATCTGATGGCGCTCGTCACGCTGATGAAGGGCCAGCCGCTGGCTTACAACAAGGACAACCAGGAGGACAAGGAGCCGCTGTTCGACAGCGTCGACACGCTGAAGGACACGCTGCGCATCTTTGCCGAGCTGACTGCGGGCATCGTGGTCAGGCGCGACGCGATGGAGCGCGCGGCGCGTTCGGGCCACGCGACGGCGACCGACCTCGCCGATTACCTCGTGAAGAAGGGCGTGCCGTTTCGCGACGCGCATGAGGCGGTGGCGCGCGCGGTCAAGGCGGCGATCGCCGACGGCAAGGACCTGGCCGAGCTGCCGCTCGCCACGCTCAAGGGTTTCCATGCGGCGATCGGCGACGATGTGCACGAGGTGCTGACGTTGCACGGGGCGCTGCATGCCAGGCGCGTGGCCGGCGGCACGGCTCCGGAGCAGGTGCGCGCACAGATCGCGCGCCACCGCGCGCGGCTTGGCTGAAGTCTGGGGGAAGCGATGAAAGAGTCCACTGTCCAACGCGTTGTCTGGATCCTCGGGTTGCTGCTGGTGGCAGCCGCCGTGTACCTGTGGTGGTCGCGACGGGCACCGCCGCCGGCTCCCGCTCCGCCACCAGCCCCGGCAGTGGCCACGCCGGCGCCGCCACCGGCTTCGGCGCCCGCGATTGCGCATCCGATCGAGGCGGTCGAGGTGCCGCAGGAGCAGCGCGCGCCGGTGGCCGGCTCGTACGAAGCGATCGTGGAGGCACTGGCCGACCTGATCGGGCGCAAGGCAGTGCTCGAGATGCTCAACACCGACGACTTCGCGCGGCGCGTCGTCGCGACGGTCGACAACCTCCCACGTGAGCAGGCGTCGTCGCGGCTGTGGCCGGTGCAGCCGACCGCGGGGCGCTTCTCGGTGTCGAAGCAGGCGAACACGACGGTGCTGTCGCCCGACAACGCGAAGCGCTACGAAGCGTTCGTCAGCATGGTCACCTCGGCGGACGTCGGGCGCGTCGCGACGCTCTATGTGCGGCTGTATCCGCAGATGCAGAAGGCTTACGAGGAGCTCGGCTATCCGGGACGCCACTTCAACGACCGGCTCGTCGAGGTCATCGACCACCTGCTCGAAACGCCCGAGCCGGCGTCGCCGCCCGAGATGTTCCTGACTGAAGTGCGCGGCCCGGTGCAACCGACCCGGCCGTGGGTGAACTACGACTTCAGCGACCCGGATCTTCGCGCGCGCAGCGCCGGCCAGAAGATCATGCTGCGCATCGGCGCCGACAACGCGCGTGCGCTGAAGGGCTGGCTCACGGTGTTCCGCACGCGCATCACCAAGTCACCGCCGACGCGCTGAGACCGGTGCGGCGACGACCCATGCGGGTCCGGCGCGGCGCGGACTGCGCAGCCGGAGGCGCACCGCCTTCGCGGCGTGGTCGTGCCGCCGCTC
>CP070653.1:3398269-3401555 GCA_020354665.1 Burkholderiales bacterium | reverse complement strand
CTGAGCCGAAACGCTGGTCGTCGAGAGCGCGAGTGTCGGGTCGACCCAGCCGACGATGCGCTGCCCGGCGTCCGATAGGATCGGAATCACCGCAAGCACCGGTTTCAGCAGGATCTTGCCTGAGTTACCGGCCCTCACGAACGACTTGCACGCGTCGAAGTCGATCGCGAAGTCGGCAACTTGCCCAGCCGGCACCTCCACATTGACGTTCATCTTGAGGCCGCTTTGCTGGCCGCTCGGCGTCGTCAGTGAAGTCAGTGAAATGGGGTCGGTGCTGCCTTTCGGCTGGACGGCATTGGCAAACGGGTCCGCGCTGGTGTTAGCCGAGAGCACGAGCCGCATCTGCGTGTAGGCGCCCGCGGGCAGTTCGGTCTGCCCAAGCGGCAGCAGCGTGCCATTGGTCAGTGTGAGCAGGTCTACACGTGTTGGCGCTGGAAGTGGCACGTCGAACCAGCCAGGGTCGCCGTCGGACGCGCTGCTGCTCCGGTGCACGCGCACCTTCTCGACGGTTACCCACGCGTGGTCGAAATCACACGCGGGAGCATCGGTAAGCGACAGTCGCAGTGTCCCCGTCTGGGTTTCGTTGGAGCCGCCGCCACACGCTGCGATAACACCAGCAGCAGCAAAGGCCAGTAGTACGTGTGCGCCGAATCTCATGAAAACACCTTCGAGACGTTTACTGAACAACTCAGCGCATTTTCAACACTGCTGTGCAGTCATGCCGTACCAAATGGTAAGCAGGCGCCGTAAGCGATTGCATCTGCCCTCATTTGGGGGGTAAACGAGAGGCGCTGATGACTGCAATTGGCCCCACAAGGGTCGGGCGTGCGCGCAGGCCGACCGATTGCTGGAGGGTGACTTGCCGTACTGTGAAACGCCCCGCCGACTGCACGAGCACTATCGCGCGCGCAGACCCTGCAGCGAAGCGCGACAGCAAGCGCGGTGCAGCGATTGAACCGTGGCAGCGACGGCCGCACGTCACTGGCTGGGCGACGCCGCTACCATCGCGTGATCCGCGAGGAAAGCGATGCGTGTGCTGCTGGTCGAAGACGACGCGATGATCGGCGAGAGCCTGCGCGAGGCGCTGCGCGGTCAGGGCTTCGCCGCCGACTGGGTGCGCGATGGGCGCGCCGCCGATGCTGCGCTTTCGACCGAGCGGTTCGACGCGGTGTTGCTCGACCTCGGGCTACCGCAACGCAGCGGACTTGACGTGCTGAAGGCACCGCGCGCGCGGCGACGCGCGAAGTCACGCGGGGCGGGCGCGCGGTCGTGCTGTCGGCGCGCGAGTTTTCGCTGCTGCACGCGCTGATGGAGGGGCCCGGTGCGATCCTGTCGCGGGTGCGGCGCTTGCGAACCTCGAATTCGACTGTCTGGTGCGGATCTGGTCGATCGAGGGCGTCGAGATGTACAGCAGCCTGCCGCCGGCGATGACCCGGCCGCTGCCCACACGCGCCGTGCTCGGCCTCAGCAACGTCGACGTCGACGGCAAGGCCTGGCGCATGTTCGTCGCGGCCACACCATTGCGCGTCGTCCAGGTCCGGCAGCCGCTCGCGGCGCGACGCAGGCCGGCCACCGCGGCGGCCTGGCGCAGCGTGCTGCCGATCGGCGTCGCCGCGCCGCTGGTGGCGCTGGCCATCTGGCGTGACAAGTCGTCGCGCGACCTATCGGTGTCGCTCGGCAAGGCCCAGCCCGAGAAAGCCGAGGCCGTCGTGCAAGCCGAGGGCGGCTCGCTCGGGCTGACGGTGCGCCCGCTCGATCGTGAAGAGCAGCGCGGCGCCGGCGTCGACCACGGCCTGCTGATCGAGCAGGTGAGTGGGCCGGCCCAGCTCGCCGGCGTGCAGCCGGGCGACGTGTTGCTCGCGCTGAACGGCCGGCCGGTGCAACGCGTCGGGCAGGTGCGCGAAGCGTTGCGGCAGCACCCGAAGCACGTCGCGCTGCTCGTCTCGCGAGACGGACATCAGATCATCGAGCCGGTCAACCTGGGCTGACGCACGAAACGAGATCTCGCGGGTCGCGTCTGCGGCCCGCGGTCGACATGCAGTGCCGACGGCCGTGCAACACCAGCAGGACTTGCAGGATTGCGCGATCCCGACCGCTGACGGTCGGGGCCTGACCGCACTGCGGATTCGGTTGTTGCGGAGGTTCGGCCTGCCGGCTACAGGGGGGCCGTGCGCGCCTGCAGCCACGCCAGCGCGGCGCCGCCGAGCTGCGGCGCGAGTCGCTCACGGACCGTCGCATGGTAGCGGTCGAGCCACTCGATCTCGTCGGCGCGCAGCAGCGTGCAGTCGACGCAGCGCGTATCGATCGGGCACAGCGTCAGCGTCTCGAACTCGAGCATTTCGCCGAACACATCGGCTTCGGCCGTCGCGCACGCAACGCTCAGCACGAGGTTCTCGATGCGCACGCCCCAGCGGCCGGTGCGGTACAGGCCGGGTTCGATCGACGTGATCATGCCCGGCTCGATCGCCATCGTCGGATCGGGCACGGCCTTGCTGATCGTCTGCGGCCCTTCGTGCACGTTCAGGAAGTACCCGACGCCGTGGCCGGTGCCGTGGCCGAAATCGAGCCCTTCGGCCCACAGCGGCTGTCGCGCGATCGCGTCGAGCATCGGTCCCGGCGTGCCGCGCGGAAAGCGCGTGCGCGACAGCGCGATCGTGCCCTTGAGCACGAGCGTGTAGTCGCGTTTCATGGCCGCGCCCGGCTGGCCGATCGGCCAGACGCGCGTGACGTCGGTGGTGCCGCCGAGGTAGTGCGCGCCGCTGTCGATCAGCAGCAGCCCGTCGCCGTCGATCGGCGCGTGCGATTTCGGCGTCGCGCGATAGTGCTGCATCGCGCCGTTGGCGTTGAAGCCGGCGATGGTCGGGAAACTCAGTCCGACGAAGCCGACGCGCCGCGTGCGCTCGGCGCTCAGCCGCTCGTCGACGGTCAGCTCGGTGAGGTGCTCGCCGCGTGCAAGCGCATGCTCGAACCAGGCGTAGAACTCGCACATCGCCGCACCGTCCTCGATCATCGCATCGCGCACGTGCGCGGCCTCGGTGGCGGTCTTGCGGCTCTTCGCGAGCGTGCTCGGGTTGATCGCCTCGATCACCTCGACCTGCGTCGGCACGCACTCGCGAAACGCCAGCGTGACGCGCTTCGGGTCGATCATCAGCCGGCGGCCCGCGGGCAGCGCGGCGAGCGCGGCCGCCGCTTCGCCGTACGGCGCGACGGCGATGCCGTCGGCAGCGAGCGCTTCGCGCAGCGGCGCAGCGATCTTGCCGGCTTCGATAAACAGCGCGGCGCGTTG
>CP070653.1:3388101-3398169 GCA_020354665.1 Burkholderiales bacterium | reverse complement strand
CCGACGCACTGCCGTAGTACTCCTTGTACAGCTTGCCGTCGACCTCGACCGTCTGGCCGGGGCTCTCCTCGTGCCCGGCGAACAGCGAGCCGATCATCACCATCGACGCGCCGAAGCGCACGCTCTTGGCGATGTCGCCGTGATGCCGGATGCCGCCGTCGGCAATGATCGGCTTGGTCGCGACGCGCGCGCACCACTTGAGCGCCGAGAGCTGCCAGCCGCCGGTGCCGAAGCCGGTCTTCAGCAGCGTGATGCACACCTTGCCCGGACCGATGCCGACCTTGGTGGCGTCGGCGCCCCAGTTCTCTAGGTCGATCACCGCTTCGGGCGTGCCGACGTTGCAGGCTATCACGAACGCGTTGGGCAGCTTCGCCTTGATGTGCTCGATCGTGCTGCGCACGCTGTCGGCGTGGCCGTGCGCGACGTCGATCGTCACGTAGTCGGCGCCGATGCCTTCGGCCGCCAGCCGGGTGATCACTGCGTGGTCGCTGGGCTTCACCCCCGAGCTGATCGAGACAAAGAGGTCGCGCTCGCGCATGCGCTTGGCAAACGCGAAGTTGTCGAAGTCGAATCGGTGCATCACGTAGAAGTAACCGTTGGCCGCGAGCCACTCGCCGATCGGCACGTCGATCACCGTCTTCATGTTCGCCGGCACCACCGGCAGCTTGAAGCGCCGTCCGCCAAACTCGGTGGCCGGGTCGCACTCGCTGCGGCTGTTGACGCGGCACTTGCGCGGCAGCAGCAGCACGTTGTCGTAGTCGAAGATGTCCATGGTCGTCGATTGCCCCCGAAACGATCGCGCCGCGGCGTGGGCGCGGTGGCGCAGCCCCGCGTTGTAGGCAGTGCGGAGGCCAGGCTGCAAGCGCCGCGGCGATCCGGTGGTCGTGGCGCCCGACGCGCCCCACATGACGCCGGCGGCGTGCAAACAAAAAACCGGGCGCCGAAAAAGCGGGCCCGGTGGCGAATTCTACGCCGGGGTGGCGCTCCTCACTTGCTCGGACACGACGCGGCGTCGGACGGGCTGCTCGCAGCCGGCAACTCCGCGCACGATTCGTTGACGCTCGCGGCGGCAGCAATGATGCGGCCCTTGGCCGTCTCGACCCAGCCGACCATCGACAGTCGCTCGGGCCGATTGACGTCGGGAAGGCGCGTGGCCAGCCGGTGCTCGACCGGCCGGCCCGGGGCGAGCCCGGTCAACGCGAGGGGGCCGATCAGCGATCGCACCAGCCGCCGCGCGACCAGCGTGCCCTCCTCGCACGCCGGGATGCGCTCGACCAGCGCCGCGTACGCGACCAGTCCGTCGGGCAGCGGGCGCGAGGCGTCGTAGGTGACCGCCAGGCTGATGCCGATGTAGCCGTGCCAGGCAACGCCGTCGGCGACGCGCACCGCGAGCGACGAGCGCGACGACAGCGGATGACTTACGGTCAGCGCCTCGTCGCTCCGGATCGCACCAGAGCGCGCTGCGGCTTCGGGCAGTGCGGCCGTCGCCATCGGCGCGTTGTCGCCGGAGGCGCTCGGCACGATCCAGTCGATCGCCAGCGCCGGCTTGCTCTCGGTGCCCGCCACTTGCGGCGGCGGCGCCTGCCAGCACGCCGTGCAATCGGCCGGAATGAAGCGCTCGAGCATCACCTGCGGGCGCTGCGCCGGCGGACACTGCGCAGCCGCCGGCACGGCGGCCAGCAGCCAAACCAAGGCCAGCGCACGCGAGGGTGGGAGAGGCAACGCGACTCCTAGAATGGTCCTGATGAATCTGCATTCTGACGAAGAACCGCACGCCCGTGGGGGCGTGCAGCCTTTGCTGCGCCACCTCAATCCCGAGCAGTTGGCCGCCGTGACGCTGCCGGCGCGCCCGGCGCTGATCCTGGCCGGCGCCGGCTCGGGCAAGACGCGCGTGCTGACCACCCGCATCGCCTGGCTGCTCACCACCGGGCAGGTGTCGCCCGGCGGGGTGATGGCGGTGACGTTCACGAACAAGGCGGCCAAGGAGATGCTCACGCGACTCGCGGCAATGCTGCCGATCAGCGTTCGCGGCATGTGGGTCGGCACGTTCCACGGGCTGTGCAACCGTTTCCTGCGCGCGCACTGGAAGCTCGCCAGCCTGCCGCAGTCGTTCCAGATCCTCGATGCGCAGGATTCGCTGGGCGCGGTCAAGCGCGTGATCAAGGCGATGAACCTCGACGAGGACCGCTACGTGCCCAAGCAGGTCGCGTGGTTCATCGCCGGGTCGAAGGACGAGGGGCTGCGGCCGCGCGACGTCGACGTGCGCGACGCGCACACCGCCAAGCTGGTCGAGGTCTACCAGGCCTACGATGACCAGTGCCAGCGCGAAGGGGTGGTCGACTTCGCCGAGCTACTGCTGCGCACGTATGAGCTGATGCGAGACAACGATGCGCTGCGCGAGCACTACCGCCGGCGCTTCCACCACATCCTGGTCGACGAATTCCAGGACACCAACCGGTTGCAGTACGCGTGGCTCAAGATGTTCGCCGCGCCCGACAGTGCGGTGTTCGTGGTCGGTGACGATGACCAGAGCATCTACGCGTTTCGCGGCGCGCAGGTCGGCAACATGGCCACCTTCGAGCGCGAGTTCGGCGTGCGCGAAGTGATCAAGCTCGAGCGCAACTACCGCAGCTTCGGCCACATCCTCGATGCAGCCAACGCGCTGATCGGCCACAACGCGCGGCGGCTCGGCAAGAACTTGCGCACCGAAGCCGGGCCGGGTGAGCTGGTGCGCGTCTACGAAGCGACCAGCGACTTCGCCGAGGCGCAGTGGCTGCTCGACGAGGCACGCCAGCTGATGCGCGAGGGCAGCCCGCTGCACGAGATCGCGGTCCTTTACCGCAGCAACGCGCAGTCTCGGGTGATCGAGAGCGCGCTGTTCAACGCCGGGCTGGCGTACCGCGTCTACGGCGGCCTGCGCTTCTTCGAGCGTGCCGAGGTCAAGCACGGGCTCGCCTATTTGCGGCTGCTCGAAAATCCGAACGACGACACGAGCTTCCTGCGCGTGGTCAACTTCCCGGTGCGCGGTATCGGCGCGCGCACGATCGAGCAGTTGCAGGACGCTTCGCGTGCGAGCGGGCGCAGCCTCGCGCAAAGCGTCGCCGCGGTGCCCGGCAAGGCTGGCGCCAACCTGGCGGCGTTCGTCGCGCTGGTCGACGCGATGCGCGAAGCCACGCGCGGGCTGACGCTGCGCGAGATCATCGAGCACGTGATCCAGGCATCGGGACTGGTGGACTTCTACCGCACCGAGCGGGAAGGCCAGGAGCGGCTCGAGAACCTCGACGAGCTGATCAACGCGGCCGAAGCCTTCGTCACGCAGGAGGGCTTCGGCAAGGACGCGGTTGCGCTGCCGATCGACGAACAGCGCCCCGGCGCACTGGCCGACGGCACGCCGGCCGCGGTCGCGGCGGTCGACCTGACGCCCGATGCCGAGACCGGCGAGATCGTCAGTCCGCTCGCTGCGTTCCTGACCCACGCCGCGCTCGAAGCCGGCGACAACCAGGCGCAGGCCGGCCAGGACGCGATCCAGCTGATGACGGTGCATTCGGCCAAGGGGCTCGAGTTCGACCAGGTCTTCATCACCGGGCTCGAGGAGGGGTTGTTCCCGCACGAGAACTCCCTGTCGGACCTCGAGGGCCTCGAGGAAGAACGGCGGCTGATGTACGTGGCGATCACGCGTGCGCGCAAGCGCCTGTACCTGAGCTTCAGCCAGACGCGGCTGCTGCACGGCCAGACTCGCTACAACATCAAGAGCCGCTTCTTCGACGAGCTGCCCGAAGCGACATTGAAGTGGCTGACGCCGCGCGTGCAGGGGTTCGGCTCGGGATTTGCGCGCGACTACCAGGCCGCCTGGCAGCGTGGGTCGGGCCTGGGCTCGATCGTCGGCGCCGGGCGCGTCGAGCCGGTCCGCCCGCCGGCGCCGATCTCGGGTACGACCGCCGGTCCGTGGCGCGCCGGCCAGGCGGTGTTTCACGCCAAGTTTGGCGAAGGCGTGATCGTCACGCTCGAGGGCGGCGGCGCCGACGCGCGCGCGCAGGTCAACTTCGGGCGCCACGGCATGAAGTGGCTGGCGCTCGCGATCGCCAAGCTAACGCCGGTGGAGTAAGGCAAGCCCGCTCACGGGCCCGCGATCGTGCGGCTGTCGGCGAAGCAATCAGCGAAGGTGAACCACAGCGATGCGTAGAACGCCGCCGAGAAGGTGAGCCCCGCGGGCAGCGCGAGCACCGCGATCGCCTGGCGCATGCCGAACATCTCGAGCAGCACGCCAGCCAGCAGCGCGAAGCCGGCGACCAGCGCGACCCAGCCCACGAAGTACATCGCGAACGCGCCGCGGTTGCGCCAGATCGCCAGCGTGCTCGAAAACAGCGACTGGGCCGCCGGCTGGCCGCCCCAGTAGGCCAGTGCCGGCGCGTGCCAGTAGGGCACCGACAGCAGGGCGGCCAGGCCGAAGCGCACGATCAACCCGGTGGGCAGCCGCGGGTCGGCGAGCAGCTCGGCGACGCGCGTACTGTCCTGGTCGCGGTGTGCCAACTGGGCCTGCAGCTCGGCGAACACACCACCGTCGATCGCGTCGGCGAGCACGATGATCACGACGGTGGCGATCGCATAGCCGATGCCGAGCTTGAGCAGCGCGATGCGCCGCTTCGTCTGGCTGCGCAGCGGCACGACGAACACTGCCGGTGTCGGAAAACGGTCAGCCAGCGCCTCGCGCGTGCCGATCATGAAGCCCAGCGTCAGCAGTGGCATGCTGGCCAGCAGTGCGAGCGGGCCGACCCACGGAATCAGCATCGCCGCGAGTGCCGCGAACAGGAACATCGCGAACAGCCCGGTGAAGGCGAGCGGCTTGCGCGCGAAAACGCGCCAGCCGTCGCGCAACCATTGCAGGCCGCGCGCTGCGGGAACCGTGTGAAGCTGCAGCGCCATCAGGCCACGCCCATCGCGTGCCACGGGCGCTCGATGCGCTCGTGCAGCACCCGCTCGAAGTGGCTCGGATCGTGCGCCTGCAGCAGCGTCGCGTCGCGCGGCAGGTGCAGGTCCCACAGCCGCGACAGCCAGAAGCGGAACGCCGCGCCGCGCAGCAGGCCCGGCAGCAGGCGGTGCTCGGCCGCGGTCAGCGGCCGCACCGATTCGTAGGCGGCGACGAAGGCCTGCGCGCGCGCCTCGTCGAGGCGCCCCGTGTCGAGGTCGATGCACCAGTCGTTCGGGCACACCGCGATGTCGAACAGCAGCGCATCGAAGCCGGCGAAATAGAAATCGAAGATGCCGACCAGCCGGCCGTCCTCGAACATCGCGTTGTTGCGGAACAGGTCGCCATGGATCGGGCCGCGCGGCAGCCCGCCGTACGCGGGCGATGCGGCGAGCGCTTCCTGGAACGCGAGCTCGTCCTGCAGCAACGCGCGCCGCGGCGAGTCGAGAAACGGCAGCACCTCCGGCACCGTCTCACGCCACCACTCGATGCCGCGCAGGTTGGGCTGGTGCATCGGGAAGTCCGCGCCGGCCGCGTGCATGCGCGCAAGCATCGCGCCGACCTGCTCGCAGTGGTCGACGTCGGGCGCGAGTTCGTGCGCGCCGGGGAGCTTGTCGACGACTGCAGCAGGCTTGCCGCGCAGGCGGTGCACCAGCGCGCCGGCGTGGTCGGCCTGCGGTTCGGGCACCGGAATGGCGCGTTGCGCCAGATGCTTCATCAGATGCAGATAGAACGGCAGCTGCTCGAAGGTCAGACGCTCGAACAGCGTCAGCACGTATTCACGCCGCGTCGCACCGCGCTCGCAAATCAGGAAGTAGTTGCTGTTCTCGATGCCGGCCTTGATGCCGCGCAGCGCGACCAGCGTTCCGATGTCCAGCCGGGCGACGAGATCGGCCGCCTCGTCGAACGGCACTTCGGTGAAGACGGCCATCCGTGACGAAACGCTTGCTCAGAACACCAACACGTTCCAGACACGTTGCCCGGTGGCGCCACGCGTCGAGGCATGGCCCGGAGAAAGGTCGCGCGAACCGTCGCCGGTGATCACCTCGTAGCTGCGCATCGTGCTGTGCTTGGGCTTCACGACGATGCGCTGCGTCTGGCCGCGCACACGAAGCTCGTCGATGCGTGCGTTGTCGTCCTCGACCACGATCCGCTCGACGCGGGGCTCGGGGACGCCCCGCGGGTCGCCGGTCGGCCGCGCCGGTTCTTCGGCGGCAGCCATGCCCGACCACGCCGCGAGTCCCGCGGCGAGCAGTGCGGCGAGAAAAGGCGTCCGGTTCATGCCTGCATTCTATGGGCCGGGGCCCTGCACGTCCCGCGCCTGGCCGGCGCCCGGGCGACGCGACCGGGTCGCGCAAGCACTTTGGCCGACAATTCCCGCATGAGCGAAGCCTCCGCGAGCAGCGCAGAGCCCACATCGGGCGGCATCGTGCTGCTGGTCGACGGCTCCAGCTACCTGTATCGCGCGTACCACGCGTTGCCCGACCTGCGCAGTCCGGACGGGTTTCCCACCGGTGCGATCCACGGCATCGTCGCGATGCTGAAGCGGCTGCGCGCCGACATCGGTGCCGAGCACGCGGCCTGCGTTTTCGACGCGAAGGGCAAGACCTTCCGCGACGACTGGTACCCCGAGTACAAGGCGCACCGTCCGCCGATGCCCGAGCCGCTCGCGCAGCAGATCGAACCGATCCACGAAGTGGTGCGGCTGCTCGGCTGGCCGGTGCTCGAAGTGCCCGGCGTCGAGGCCGACGACGTGATCGGCACGCTGGCGCGCGTGGCTGCCGAGACGGGTCACCGGGTGGTCATCTCGACCGGCGACAAGGACCTGGCGCAGCTCGTCACCGAGCGGGTCACGCTGGTTAACACGATGAGCAACGAGAAGCTCGACGTGGCCGGCGTGGCGGCCAAGTTCGGCGTGCCGCCCGAGCGCATCGTCGACTACCTCGCGCTGATCGGCGACTCGGTGGACAACGTGCCCGGCGTCGACAAGGTCGGCCCTAAGACCGCGGCCATGTGGCTCGCCGAGCGCGGCTCGCTCGACGGCGTGATCGCGGCGGCCGACGCGATCAAGGGCGTGGTTGGCGAGAACCTGCGCAAGGCGCAGTCGTGGCTGGCCACCGCGCGCAAGCTCGTCACCGTCGCCACCGATTGCGACCTGGCGGACCACGTGCCGCGCTGGCCGGCGCTCGACGCGCTCGCGCTGCGCGAGGCTGATCGCGAGCAGCTGCGCGCGTTCTACAGGCGCTTCGGCTTTCGCACGTGGTTGCGTGAGCTCGAGCAGTCGAATGCGGGCGCTGTCGACGCGAACCCCGCGCCGCAGGCGGCGGCCGCTACATCGACCGACGCAGCGGATGCCGACGGCGCATCCAGCGCATCCATCGAGCGCCGCTACGAAACGGTGCTGACCGACGAGGCACTTGCGCGATGGGTCGATCTCGTGCAGTCGGCGCCGCTGGCTGCACTCGACACCGAGACCGATTCGCTCGACGCGATGCGCGCGCGGCTGGTCGGTATCTCCTTGTCGACCGCGCCGGGCGTCGCGGCCTACATTCCGGTCGCGCACAACGGCCCCGACGCGCCGCAGCAGTTGCCGCTCGAGCGCGTGCTCGCGGCGTTGCGGCCGTGGCTGGAGGACGCGTCGCGCCCGAAGCTCGGCCAGCACGTCAAGTACGACACGCACGTGTTCGCCAATCACGGCATCGAGGTGCGCGGCTACGTCCACGACACGATGCTGCAGAGCTACGTGCTCGAGGCGCACAAGCCGCACAACCTCGAGAGCCTGGCCGACCGGCACCTCGGCCGCCGCGGGCTGAGCTATGAAGACGTCTGCGGCAAGGGCGCCAACCAGATTCCGTTCGCACAGGTGGCGGTGGGGCGCGCCGCCGAATACTCGTGCGAGGACAGCGAAATGGCGCTGCACGTGCACGAGGTGCTGTGGCCGCAGCTGCAGGCCGAACCGCAGCTCAGGCACGTCTACGCCGACATCGAAATGCCGATCAGCGGTGTGCTCGGTCGCATCGAGCGGCACGGCGTGCTGGTCGACGCGGCGCGGCTTGGTGCCCTGAGCCGCGAACTCGCCGAGCGCATGGTCGCGCTCGAGCGCGAAGCGCATCAGCTGGCGGGCCAGCCGTTCAACCTCGGCAGCCCCAAGCAGATCGGTGAAGTGCTGTTCGGCCGCCTCGGCCTGCCGGTGAAAAAGAAGACCGCCACCGGCGCGCCGTCGACCGACGAGGAAGTGCTGGCCGAGCTCGCTGCGGACTATCCGCTGCCGGCGCGGCTCCTCGAGCATCGCAGCCTGTCGAAGCTCAAGGGTACCTACACCGACAAGCTGCCGCTGATGGTCAATCCGGCCACCGGCCGCGTGCACACCAACTACGCGCAGGCGGTCGCGGTGACGGGGCGCCTGTCGAGCAACGAGCCGAACCTGCAGAACATCCCGATCCGCACGAGCGAGGGCCGGCGCATCCGCGAGGCGTTCGTCGCGCCCGCCGGGCACGTGATCGTGAGCTGCGACTACTCGCAGATCGAGCTGCGCATCATGGCGCACCTGTCCGGCGACGAGGCGCTGCGGCGCGCGTTCGCGCAGGGCATGGACGTGCACCGCGCGACCGCGAGCGAAGTGTTCGGCATCGAGCCCGCGGCCGTCAGCGCCGAGCAGCGCCGCTACGCGAAGACGATCAACTTCGGCCTGATCTACGGCATGGGCGCGTTCGGCCTGGCGCAGAGCCTGGGCATCGAGCGCAGTGCGGCCAGCGCGTACATCGACCGCTATTTCCAGCGCTTTGCCGGCGTCAAGCGCTACATGGACGAGACGAAAGCGCGCGCAGCCGAGCGCGGCTACGTCGAGACGCTGTTCGGCCGGCGCATCTATCTGCCCGAGATCAAGGGCGGCAGTGGGCCGCGCCGCAGCGCCGCCGAGCGGCAGGCGATCAACGCGCCGATGCAGGGCACAGCGGCCGACCTGATCAAGCTCGCGATGATTGCGGTCGACCGCGCACTCGCCGACCGCGCCACCAAGATGGTGCTGCAGGTCCACGACGAACTCGTGTTCGAGGTGCCCGAGCGCGAGCTCGAATGGGTCCGGCGCGAAATGCCGCAGCTGATGGCCGGCGTGGCCGCGCTCGCGGTGCCGCTGGTGGCCGACGTCGGCGTCGGCGCGAACTGGGACGAGGCGCACTGAATCTTGCGCCTGAATGCAGTCGCCGAGGGATCACCCTAACACATTAGCGGATCGGTCCGGTTGAGCTGCCGGTAATGCACGGTTAGGCTGGGATACGACTGGATACAGGTCACCGAAGATCTGTAGTGAAAGGAGGCTTTTCGTGAACTTCCCATCCTTTACCGAGGCGCTGCAGGGCGCGTTCGGCAGCCACGTGCCGCAGATCCTGGGCGCGGTGGTCATCTTCATCATCGGCTGGCTGATCGCGGTGCTCGCCCGCGCCGGCACGCGACGGCTGCTCTCGCTGATGCGGCTGAACGAGCGCATCACCGACAGCACCGGCGTCAAGGTCGACACCGAGCGGCCGGTCGTGCTGGGCGTGTTCTGGCTGTTGCTGCTGGTCACGGCGATCGCGGTGCTCAACGTGCTCGACCTCTCCACGCTGTCCGGGCCGTTCGCGACGATGATGACCGACATCCTCGGCTACCTGCCGCACCTGGTGGCCGGTGTCGTGTTGTCGCTGGTCGCGTGGCTGATCGCCTCGCTGCTGCGCGCCGCCGTCGGCCGCGCGCTCGCGGCAACGGCGCTCGACGAGCGCCTGAGCCAGCACGCCGGCATGGCGCCGATCAGCAGGCAGGGTGGCAACGTGGTGTTCTGGCTGGTGCTGCTGCTGTTCCTGCCGGCCGTGCTCGGCGCGTTTCGCCTGAGCGGCACGCTGGCTCCGGTGCAGGAGATGCTGACGCGCGGGCTCGAACTGCTGCCGAACATCTTCGCCGCCGCGGTGATCGTGTTCGTCGGCTATCTCGTCGCCCGCGTGTTGCGCGGCCTGGTGACCAACCTGCTCGCCGCCGCCGGCGCCGATGCGGTCAGCGAGAAGGTGGGGCTCGACGCGTCGATCAAGCTCTCGCGGCTCGCGGGCACGCTGGTGTTCCTGCTCGTGCTG
>CP070653.1:3385263-3388001 GCA_020354665.1 Burkholderiales bacterium | reverse complement strand
GGCCGCGCTGGAGAAAGGGTTCACGCCGGCCACCGTCGTCAACGATGCGCCGCTGTTCTTCGATGCGGGCACCACCGGCAGCCAACCCTGGGAGCCGAAGAACTACGACGGCACGTTCGACGGGCCGATGTCGCTGCGCCGCGCGTTGGCGAAATCGAAGAACATGGTGTCGATCCGCATTCTTGAGGCGATTGGTCCCGATTACGCGCAGGCCTGGATTTCGCGCTTTGGCTTCGACGCCGACAAGCACCCGCCGTTCCTGACGATGGCGTTGGGCGCGGGGGCGGTGACGCCGTTGCAGATGGCGACCGCCTATTCCGTCTTTGCCAACGGCGGATATCGCGTTGACCCCGTGCTCATCAGCCGCGTCACCGATTCGAAAGGCCATTTGGTCAACGAAGTCCTGGTCCCTGCGCTGACCGAATCGCGCCGCGTGCTCGATGCACGTAACGCCTTCGTCATGACCAGTCTCCTGCAGGAGGTCACGCGCAGCGGCACCGCGGCAAGAGCGCAGACCGCCCTAAAGCGTGTCGACGTGTACGGCAAGACCGGCACCACCAATGATTCCTTCGACGCCTGGTTCGCGGGCTGGCAGAAGACGGTGGCCGCGGTGGTCTGGATCGGCTACGACCAGCCGCGCAAGCTCGGCAGCCGCGAGACCGGTGGCGGTCTGGCGCTTCCGGTATGGATTGACTACATGTCGAGCGAACTGAAGGGCGTGCCGGAGAGCGAGCCGCCAGCGCCGCCGGGGCTGGTCAACCTCGGCGGCGAGTGGTATTTCAGCGAGTACGCCGAAGGCGGCGGCGTGACCAGCCTCGGCCTCGAAGACCAGCTGCCGGCCACCCCACAGCCCGAGGAAAAGAAGGGCATCCTCGATTTGTTCCGATAGCTGCGCGCTGCGCAGCGTGCATCGGGCAGAGCAGGTCGTCAGACAGGAGATTCGAAGCGCAGCGCGCAGCCAGCCTGTTCGCTTGCGCATTCGGACAGTCGCTCGAAGAACTCGCGCCCGTCGCGATCGATCCAACGGCCCGCGTTGTGCTTGAAGTGGTAGCCGCCTGAGCGCCCCGCCAGCCACAGCTCGTGCAAGGGCGGCTGGGTGTTGATCACGATCTTTCCTCCGCGCGGGACAGTCAATTCGAGCAGCCCGCCAGTGCGCTGGGTGTCGATGTCGATGACATCCTGCTGCAGCCAGCGATCGACCGCAGCCTCGATGGCGGCGAAAACCTTCGACGTCGCCGCGTCGTATTCCAGGTCGGTCAGCGGAGTCGATGGCTGGGTCATGGCCGGTACACTGTCTGCATCGTGCTAGTCCGTCGAAAGAGTGTAGCCACACCGCGCAGGTCGCGCCGCGGCGCGCAGGCACTTCCCCTGCTCGTCGTGGTGTCGATCCTGGGATTGTTGGCGGCGTGCGGCCAAAAGGGGCCACTGAAGCTACCGGACAAGGCGAAGGCGGCGAGCCCGCCCGCATCAGCGGCGTCAGCCAGTGCCCTGCAATGAAGCTGCCGGGCGATCCGCACCTGGCGTACCGGGACGGCGTGCTCTATCTCGACGACTGCGCGCTGGGTGAGCTCGCGCGTCACCACGGCACGCCGACCTACATCTACTCGCGTGCGGCCATGCTGGCCGCGCTGGCGCCGTACCAGCGCGCCCTCGCCGGGCGCAAGCACCTGCTGTGCTATGCGATGAAGGCGAACTCGAACCTGGCCGTACTGCAAACCTTCGCGCGCGCCGGATGCGGCTTCGACATCGTCTCGGGCGGCGAACTGCAACGCGTGCTGGCCGCCGGCGGCGACGCCGCGAAGGTGGTTTTCTCGGGCGTCGGCAAGACGCGCGACGAGATGCGGCAGGCACTCGAAGCCAGCGTGCGCTGCTTCAACGTCGAAAGCGACGCCGAGCTCGAGGTGCTGTCGCAGGTCTCATCCGAGAGGGGTCGCATTGCGCCGGTGAGCCTGCGCGTCAATCCCGATGTCGATCCGCTGACGCATCCCTACATCTCGACCGGTCTGAAGGGCAACAAGTTCGGTATCGCCCACGAGCGCGCGCTCGATGCCTACCGTCGCGCGGCCGCCCTGCCGGGCCTGCGCGTCGTGGGGATTGATTGCCACATCGGCTCGCAGATCGCCGAGGTGGGGCCCTACCTCAATGCGCTCGAGCGCCTGCTCGACCTGGTCGACGCCATCGAGACCGCGGGCATCGCGACGATCCATCACCTCGACCTGGGCGGCGGCCTGGGCATCACCTACACCGACGAAGCACCACCGCCAGCCGACGTGTTGATCGGGCGACTGCTCGAGCGGATCGACGCCCGCGGGCACGGTCATCGCGAGATCCTGCTGGAACCCGGGCGTTCGCTGGTTGGCAACGCGGGCGTGCTGCTCACGACGGTCTTGTACCTCAAGCACGGCGAGCGCAAGAACTTCTGCATCGTCGATGCAGCGATGAACGACCTGGTGCGCCCGGCGATGTACCAAGCGACGATGGCGATCGTGCCTTGCGAGCAGCGAACGGGGCCGGCGACGCGTTGGGACGTCGTGGGGCCCGTCTGTGAGTCCGGTGACTGGCTCGGCCGGGATCGCGACCTTGCGGTGCGGTCCGGCGACGCTCTTGCCGTGCTATCGGCCGGTGCCTACGGCATGGGTATGGCGAGCAACTACAACAGCCGTCCGCGCGCGGCCGAAGTGATGGTTGACGGCGCGCAGGCTTGGCTGATCCGCGAGCGCGAATCCATCGCCGATCTC
>CP070653.1:3378916-3385163 GCA_020354665.1 Burkholderiales bacterium | reverse complement strand
CGCCGAAGATGCGGTTGGGGTGCATGTGGCCGTCGCTGCCGGGCTCCGCGCGGTTCAGCCCCTCGGCGTAGCGCGACGCGCGGCGCATATGCTCGCTGCGCAACGCGGCGGTCCACGCGCGATCGAGGCCGGGGGCGGGCGTGCCCACCGCGGTCGCGATCGCGTCGAGCGCGAGCGCCGGGTCGGCGAACAGTTCGACCTCGCCGCGGCGGTTGTCACGCAACTCCTCGGCGTTGTCGGCGATGCGAACGAAGCGCGCCTGCGTGAACACGGCCGGCGAGCCGTAGGCGAGCTGGTAGTCGAGCTTGCGGCCGACGACGATCGCGAGGTCGGCCTCCTGCATCGCGCGGCCGCGCATCGCGCCGATGAAGGCAGCATGCGCAGGGTCGACGAGGCCGCGGCTTTCCTGCGTGTCGAGGTAGACCGCGCCGGTCGCCTCGAGCAGGCGGGCGAGCGGCTCGGCGCAGCCGGCTGCGCCGCGTCCGGTGATCACGAGCGGCCGGCGCGCGTTGCGCACGACGGCCACCGCCGCCGCGACGTCGTCGGCGAGCGGCGGCAGCCGGCGCCGCGGCTTGGGCCGCAGATGCTCGTCGAGCACGAGCGCCGGCGGCACGGTCTCGCGCAGCGCATCGCAGGGAATCTCGACGTAGACCGGGCCGGGCGGGTTGCCGTCGCCGGCCGCCGTCGACATCGCCTTGTCGAGGTCGCGGGTGATCTGCTCGGCCACGCGCAGCGTGCGTGCCTGCAGCGTGACCGGCGAGAGGATCGCCACGTGGTCGATGCCCTGCAGCGGGCCGAGGTCGTCCTGCGGGCGCGGCGGGCAGCCGCCGATCATCAGTACCGGCGCGCGCTCCAGCCGCGCGTTGGCGACCGCGGTGACGCAGTTGGTCACGCCAGGGCCGGCGGTGACGATCGCCACGCCGACCTGCCCCGACAAGGTGGCGTGCGCCTGCGCCATGTGCACCGCGGCGCCTTCGTCGCGCACGTCGACGACGCGCACGCCGTGGCGGTCGAGCTGGTCCCAGATCGGCTGGATGTGCCCGCCCTGCAGGCCGAAGATGCGATCGACACCGCGTGCGACGAGAAAGCGCGCGATCAGTTCGGCGACGGTGGGGCGGGGGCTGGCGTTCATCAACGATCCTTTGCGACCGGGCGGCGCAGCGGAAGCGGCCGGCAAGGCCGTGCGCCCGGTTGTGCGGCCTGTGCCCGAATCTACGCTGGCGCTGTCGCACTGAGAAGTCGGCAGATTCCGGGTAGTGGCGGTGCATACTGGCCGCCGGTCGGTGCGCTGCATCCGACCGCCGACACGGTGAGGGAGCTTCGCCATGGACCGCCCTGGAATACCCGGCATCTGGCCCGCGCTGATGACGCCGCTCGCGCCCGACCTGTCGGTCGACCTCGGCGCGTTCGCAGCGCATTCGCGCCGCCTGCTGGAGGCGGGCTGCGGCGGCGTCACGCCGTTCGGTACCACCGGCGAGGGCCCGTCGTTTTCGGTCGGCGAGCGTCGCGCAGCCGTCGATGCGCTGGTCGCCGGCGGCGTGCCGCCTGCGCGCATGCTGGTGTCGGTGAGTTGTGCCGCGCTCGCCGACGTGATCGCGCTCGTGCGGCACGCGCAGGACCTCGGTGCCTGGGGCGTGTTGCTGATGCCGCCGTTCTTCTTCAAGGGCGTGCCCGAGGAGGGCATCGTCGAGGCCTACCGCCGCGTGTTCGACGCGACCGGCGACCGGCCGCTGCGCGTGGTGCTTTACCACCTGCCGCAGGTGGCCGGCGTGGGCCTGACGCAAGGCATCATCGCCACGCTGCTCGCGGGCTATCCCGAGCGCATCGTCGCGATCAAGGACAGTGCGGGCGATCGCGCCAACTCGCTGGCCTGGGCGGCCGCGTTCATGCAGGCGGGTGCGCCGCGCATCGGCGTGCATGTCGGCCACGAGCCGGACCTGCCGCAGCTGGCGCGCTGCGGCAGCGGCGGCGCGGTGAGCGGGCTCGCGAACTTCCTGCCGCACGCGGTGCGCCGCCTCGTCGAGGAACCCGACAGCAAGGCCGCGGCCAGCGACCTCGCACGCATCGAACGCCTGTTGGCCTCTGTCAGCGGCCATGCGCTGATCCCGGCGCTGAAGGCCGTGATGGCAATGACCAGCGGCGACCTCGGCTGGCTGCGCGTGCGGCCGCCGCTCGTCGCGCTCGGCGCCGCGCGCTACCGGGTGCTCGTCGACGCACTGGCGCCGCTGGACCTGGCGCGCGACGCGGCATGAACGCACCGGTGGTCGACGTCGTCTGCATTGCGAGCTTCAACGCCGATCTGGTGAGCCGGGTGCCGCGTCCGGTGGCGCGCGGCGAGACGGTGCTGGCGCAACGATTCGAGGTGCTGCCCGGCGGCAAGGGTTCGAATGCAGCGGTCGCGTGCGCGCGCCAGGGCGCGCGCGTCGCGGTGCTGGCACGCCTCGGCAGTGACGACTTCGGGCGGATGGCGCTCGAGCTGTGGGCGCGCGAGGGCATCGAAACCGGCGCGGTCGACGTCGCGGCAGGCGAGCGCAGTGGCGTCGCGCAGATCTGGGTCTACGACGACGGCGACAACAGCATCGCGGTGGCACCGGGCGCGGGCGAAGGGCTGGCCGCGCCGCACGTGCAGGCCGCGGCGTCGCGATTGTCTGCCGCGCGCGTCGTGATGGCGTCGTGCGAGGTGCCGCTGGCCGCGACCGAAGCTGCATTCGGCCTCGCGCGCGCCGGCGGGGCGACCACGCTGCTCAACCCGGCGCCGGCGCGGCCGCTGCCCGAGACGTTGTGGTCGCTGATCGACGTGCTGACGCCCAACGCGAGCGAATTGCACGCGCTGGCGGGTACGCCCGAAAGCGACGACGACATCGCAGCGGCGGCCGAGGCGCTGCTGGCGCGCGGACCGCGCGCGGTGCTGGTGACGCTGGGCGGGCAAGGCTGCGCGCTGTTCCGTGCCGGCCAAGCGCCACTGGCGTGGCCGGGTCATGCCGTGCCGGTCGCGGACACGATCGGCGCGGGCGACACCTTCACCGGCGCGCTCGCCGCTGCGCTCGCGCGCGGCGAGCCGCTCGAGCAGGCGGCGCGCTGGGCCAATGCCGCAGCGGCGCTGTCGGTGACCGGTGCCGGCGCGATCGGCGGCATGCCCGGCCTCGATGCCGTCGCGGCGATGCTGCGGGCGTAGGCGACAACGCACCGCCACGGCAGGGAACGGCAACCGTGCTCCGCCACCGCAACGGGGGTCATCCCTCAGACGGACGGCAGCGGGCTCCGTTGCAACCCTCTTTCTCGATCTTCAATACCGGGCTAGCCTTGACGCAGGTGATTCCCGGCTGCTGTAGCCGCGACAGACTGCAAGCGTGATGACTCGCCGCGGGGCAGACCGCCGTCCTGATTTCATGACGACGGGGTCACCGTGACCGCTCCGGCGATTCAATGATTCCCCTGCTGCAACTCAAAGGAGACTTCTCATGCGATTTTCGATCCATCGCCGCGGCGTGCTCGCCACCGCCGTCGCCGTTTCGCTGTCTGCCATGGTCGGTGCGGTCCATGCTGCCGACAAGGTCAAGCTGCGTCTGTCGTCTCCCGCGACGCCCACCGACCAGCGTGCCGTCGCGGTGACCACCGTGTTCGCGCCGGCGGTGGCCGAGTTCGCGACCGTCGAGCCGCACTGGAATGCGTCGCTGTTCAAGCAGGGCACCGAGCTGGAGGCGATCTCGCGCGGCAACCTGGAGATGTCGATCGCCTCGGCGCAGGAACTCGCCGAGTTCTTTCCCGAGTTCTCGATCTTCTCGGCCGGCTACCTGCATCGCGATGCGGCGCACCAGGTCAAGGTGTTCAACTCCGACCTGTTCAAGCCGTTCAAGAAGATGGTCGAGGACAAGCTCGGCGTGAAGCTGCTGACGGTGATGTACCTGGGCCGCCGCCAGCTCAACCTGCGCATCGACAAGCAGGTCAACACCCCGGAGGACCTGGCAGGCGTCAAGCTGCGCATGCCCGGTTCCGAGGCGTGGCAGTTCCTCGGCCGCGCGCTGGGCGCCAACCCGACGCCGATGGCGTTCACCGAGGTCTACACCGCGCTGCAAACCGGTGCGATCGACGGCCAGGACAATCCGCTGCCCACCAACAGGGATTCGAAGTTCTATGAGGTGACCAAGCAGATCGTGCTGACCAGCCACCTGGTCGACCTGAACTACCTCACGCTGAGCAAGAAGGTCTGGGACGGTCTTACGCCGGCGCAGCAGGCCACGCTGCAGAAGGCCGCCGACGAAGCCGCCGAGTCGGGCCGCCAGAAGCAGCTGAAGCTCGAGGCCGAGCTCGAGCAGTTCTTCAAGGACAAGGGGCTGAAGGTCTACACGCCGAACGTCGACGCGTTCCGCAAGCGCGTGCAGAAGGCCTACCTGGAATCGGACCTGTCCAAGAGCTGGCCGAAGGGTCTGGTCGAGAAGATCAACGCGCTGTGATGCGCGGTTAAGGAAGGAGCCCGCGCCGTGCGACCCGCACTGCGATGGCTGCGGGCCCGGGCCGACGACGTGGCGGTGCTGCTGCTCACCGCCATGTTCGTCGCCTTCATCGTTCAGATCACCAGTCGCTACGTCTTCAACCACCCGCTGGGCTGGACGCTCGAGGTGTGCGTGACGATGTGGCTGTGGGCCGTGATGTGGGGCTCGGCGTTCTGCCTGTCCAATGACGACCACGTGCGGTTCGACATGCTGTATCACGCGGTGGGGCAACGCACGCGCCGCGTGTTCGCGGGCATCTGCGCGCTGGCCATCGTCATCGCGCTGGCAAGCGCTTTGCCCGCGACGTGGGACTTCGTCAGCTTCCTGACGATCAAGAAGAGCGCCGTGCTGCGCATCCCGCTGGCCTATATCTTCGGCATCTACCTCGTGTTCATGGTGGCGGCCATCGCGATGTACGGCCATCGGCTGGTGCGCGTGCTGAAGGGCCCCGCCGAAACCGAAGACGTCGAACACGAGGCCGCGCGGTGAGCACGGCCTTCGCGCTGTGCCTGCTCGCGCTGTTCACGCTGGCCGCGATCGGCATGCCGATCGCGCACGCGACGATCGTCGGCGCGGTGGTCTACCTGGCAGTGGCCGGGCAGGACCTGGGGCTGGCCGGCGAGCAGATCGTCTACGGCATCTACGAGAGCTTCGTGCTGCTCGCGGTGCCGCTGTTCATCGTCGCGGCCAACATCATGAACGCGGGCAGCATCAGCGACCGGCTGCTCGAGTTCTGCGTCGCGCTGGTCGGCCGCTTCAAGGGCGGACTGGGCCACGTGAATGTCGTTGCGAGCCTGATCTTCTCGGGCATGTCGGGATCGGCGGTGGCCGACGCCGCGGGCATCGGCAAGGTCATCATCGACATGATGGCCAAGAGCGGGCACTACACCCGCGGCTATGCGGCGGCGATCACCGCGGCGTCGGCGACGATCGGGCCGATCATCCCGCCGTCGATCCCGATGGTGCTCTATGCGCTGGTGTCCGATGCATCGATCGGCTACCTGTTCCTGGGCGGCGTGCTGCCGGGGCTGCTGATGGGCGCGATGCTGATGGTGATGAACGCCGTCATCTCGCGTCGCCGCGGCTTCGAGGCCGACGACGTGGTGCCGTTGAAGAAACTGCCGAACCTGACGCTGCGCGCGTTTCCCGCGCTGCTGATGCCGGTGATCCTGCTGTACGGCATCTACGGCGGCGCGACGACGCCAACCGAGGCGGCGGCGGTGGCGGCCGCCTACGCGCTGCTCGTCTCAGCCGTGCTGTATCGCGGCGTCACGCTGGGTAACCTGCGCGCGATCATGCTGAGCAGCGTCAAGTCGTCGGCCTCGGTCGGGCTGGTCATCGGCGGCGCGCTGATCCTGAATTACGTCGTCGCGTCAGAGAAAGTGCCCGAGGCGCTGGCCGCGGCGATGGAAGGCATGGAGGTGTCCTGGGTCGCCTTCATGATCGCGATCAACCTGTTGCTGCTGGCGCTCGGCTGCATCCTCGATGCGACGACGATCATCCTGGTCATCATCCCGTTGTTCGTGCCGGCCGCGCTCGCAATGGGCGTCGACCCGATCCACTTCGGCGTCGTCGTCGTCGTCAACTGCATGATCGGATTGATCACACCGCCGTACGGGATCCTGCTGTTCGTGATCAACGGTGTCACCGGCATCACGCTCAAGGAGATGATCGTCGAGGTGTGGCCGTTCCTGATCGCGCTGCTCATCGCGCTCGCACTGATCGTCGCGTTCCCCGAGATCGTGCTGTGGCTG
>CP070653.1:3375015-3378816 GCA_020354665.1 Burkholderiales bacterium | reverse complement strand
TGCCGACGACGAGGTTGGAGAGACCGGTGTCGAAGCCGTTCCGCTGAAAGACCTCGTGCGCGATCTTCTGGCAGGCGAGCGCCGTGAGCGGCGTCTTTTCCGACGGCTTCCACACCACCGCGTTGCCGCACACGAGCGCCAGCGCGGCGTTCCACGACCACACCGCCACGGGAAAGTTGAACGCGCTGATCACGCCGACGACGCCCAGCGGATGCCAAGTCTCCATCATGCGGTGGCCGGGCCGCTCGGAGGCGATCGTCAACCCGTACAGCTAGCGCGACAGGCCGACCGCGAAGTCGCAGATGTCGATCATCTCCTGCACTTCGCCCGCGCCCTCGGCGGCGATCTTGCCGACCTCGATCGATACCAGCCGGCCCAGGTCGGCCTTGTGGCGACGCAGCTCGTCGCCGAACAGCCGCACCAGCTCGCCGCGCCGCGGCGCCGGCACGTCGCGCCAGCCCTCGAACGCCTCGCGTGCGCGGCCGACCGCGCTCGCCACCTCGGCGGGCGACGCCTCCCGAACGGCGCCGAGCTGCGAACCGTCGATCGGCGTGTGTGCAGCCAACGTGCCGCCGCGGTAGACGGCCGTGTCCACGCCGAGCGACTGCATCAAGGTGTCGATGTTCATGCCGGAGCTCCCGGTCGGCGCGGTCAATAGATCGATTCGATCTGGCGCGACTGCTCGTACGCACGGCCGAAACGATTCTCGAGGAACGCCGGCAGGTCGATCTGTTCCTGGCGGACGAAACCACGCTGCGGCAGCCTGCCCTCGCGGAACAGGTCGACCGCCGCGCAGACGCCGGCCGCGGTGGTGATCTGGATCGCGCTCAGCGGCGCCGTTTCGCTGCGCTCGGCGAAGATCTTGCGCGCGAACACCTCCTGCATCAGCTGGCCACGCTTGGTGCCGCTGACCGTGACGAACACCAGTACGACGTCCTGCATCGTCGCCGGTATCGAGCGGCGCAGGATCTCCTTCAGCGACTCCTGATGCGCCTTCATCTGCAGCTCCTCGAGCAGGAAGCGCATCAGCGCACAGTGGCCGGGATAGCGCACCGACTTGTAGTCGAGCGCGCGCACGCGCCCGGCCAGCGTCTCGCACAGCGTGCCGAGGCCACCCGACGTGTTGAATGCCTCGTACTCGACGCCGTCGAGCGAGAAGTGCTCGAGCCCCTCGAGCGGCAGCACGTCGAAGCGCTCGCCGTCGCGGATGGCCTCGCACGGATGACAGTACTCGTTGATCAACCCGTCGACGCTCCACGTCAGGTTGTACTTCAGTGCGTTGGTCGGGAACGCCGGCAGCGCGCCGACGCGCATCTTCACGTCGTGCAGCGTATCGAACTCGCGGGTCAGGTGGTGCGCGACGATGCCGATGAAGCCGGGCGCCAGTCCGCACTGCGGCATGAACACCGTGTTCGCACCGTCGGCCAGCCGCATGATCGTGTGCGTCGCCGCAATGTCCTCGGTGAGGTCGAAGTAGTGGCAGCCGACATCGCGTGCCTGCGTCGCGACCATCGTGGCCAGGAAGTACGGCAGCGCGTTGATGACCGTGTCATGGTCGCGCATCACCTCGCGCAGGCGCTGCTCGCTATCGGTGTCCGCGGCGATCGTCGCGATGCCGCGCCCGGCCAGCTTTGCCAGCGCTTCGGCGCTGCGGTCGACGACGGTGATGCGGTAGTCGCCG
This sequence comes from Burkholderiales bacterium, assembly GCA_020354665.1. GTDB lineage: Bacteria > Pseudomonadota > Gammaproteobacteria > Burkholderiales > Burkholderiaceae_C. The sequence goes on along the minus strand of CP070653.1, from coordinate 3,377,135 downwards.
CTCGCGGCGAGCCACTGGGCGATGGTCTGGCCGATGTGACCGGCCCCCAACAAGACGACGCGCATGAGGGCGGCTCCTTTCCCGCGGGCGATGGACAGAGTCTAGACGTCCGTCATTGGCAATCCGACGGCGCGCCCGCCTGTGCCGCCAACGGGCTGGCGGCTACGGCAAGCCCGCCGCACGCAGTGCGGCCGCGTACCGTACGGCTTGGCCAGCGTCGCGAAAAGGCTGAGTCGCAGCAAAATGTTCGACAGTGAACTCGGGTCGATCGCGCAGCACGATCGCGGCCTCTGACTTGGCCTCGTCGAGACGGCCGAGGGCCACGAGCGCGGCGATCCGGATCCCTCTCGCGAAGATCTGGCGAGGGTTGCTCGCTAGCACCTGATCGAGCTCGGCGAGCGCTTCTTCAGCGTGGCCGCCGAAATGCTCGGCAGCGGCCATCAGGTAGAGGTACCAGCCGGGGTAGATCGGATTCAATTCGATCGCGCTGCGCGCGTTGCGAATCGCGCTCGCGTAGTCGCCCGTGTAGAGCTGAGCGAAGGCGAGGCCGGCGCGCGGCCCTGCGCACATCGGCCGGCTGTCCAGCGCGCGCTGTGCGTCGGCGAGGGCATCGTCGAACTTGCGTTCGAAAAGCGAAACCAGGCACCGCGCGCCGTGAGCGGCGGCGTTGTAGGGGTCGATTGCGATCGCCTGTTCTGCCCAGCGCCGGGCCTCGGCCAGCGACTGCGCCGGAGCAGTGCTCCAGCCCTGCATCACCTCGACCGCGTGCGTCAGACCCAAGTAGGCATGGCCGATCGTGGATTCGGGCTCGAGCCGCGTCACCTCGAGAAAAATCTCGCGCGCGCGGCGCATCGCATCGGGCGTCGATTCGAAGTACGCCGACCAGCCGCGCAGGAAGGCCTCGCGCGCTGCCACCGTCCTGAGCGCTCGGCGCCAGATGCGCGCGTCCTCGCCGCGTCCGAGCTTAATGTCGAGTGCTTCGACGATGTCGTGTACCACCGCATCGCCGACCAGGAAGACATCCTCGACCTGGTGGTCGTAGCGGTTCGCCCAGACGTGCGTGCCGGTCTCGGCCTCGATCAGCTGCGCGGTGACGCGCACGCGATCGCCCGCCCGGCGCACGCTGCCCTCGAGAACGTAACGCACGCCGAGCTCGCGTCCCACCTGTCGCAGGTCGGTCGCCCGGCCCTTGTAAGCGAAGGCAGACTGGCGGCCGATCACGGCGAGGCCATGGATCTTGGCCAGGTCGGTGATGATGTCCTCGCTGATGCCATCGCAGAAGTACTCCTGCTCTGGATCGCCGCTCATGTTCTCGAACGCGAGCACTGCAATCGATGGACGCTGCGCTTCGATCTTTGGGGACTGCGCTGCGCGATGTTTCGTTACTGCGCCGTCCGCGGCTGCCAGCGCATAGACGCGCACCGGGTGCGCGATGTTCTTGAACTGCTGTTCGCCGCGGTCGACAAAGCGCGTGGCGACGCGGTCGCGCACGGCGCCGTGCACGGCAGCCGAGACGACGATGCCGCCGGGACCGGCAAGCGCCTGCAGGCGCGACGCGATGTTCACCCCGTCGCCGTACACCGTTCCGTCGGGCTTCTCGATGACGTCGCCCAGATGCAGGCCGATCCGAAAGCGCAATCGCCGGTCTTCGGCCGCCTGCTCACAGCCGGCCTCGAGCTGCTGCTGTGCGGCCAGCGCCGCCAATGCCGCCCCCGCTGCGGTGTCGAACAACGCGAGTACCGAGTCGCCCGCCATGTCGATGACGCGCCCCTGGTGAGACTCGATCTGCCGGCGAAAGACGTCGCGCGCGGCATCGAGCGCGGCCAGCGTGGCGCGCTCGTCGATGGTCATCAGGCGCGAATAGCCGGCCGCATCGGCGGCCAGGATTGCTGCCAGGCGCTGCCTGAGCTGATTGGTGCTCACTCCTTCGACTCCTTCGCGCTGCGAACCAGGATTTATGTTACGCCGTGGTCAGCGCATGTGCTGGCCCCTGGGGCGGCCTGCGTCGGCAGGCGCTGTTGAAGCGGCCCGCGCTACCATCAGCCACCATGCCAGCACCGGGCCCCATAGAGACCGCACACCACACGCCGCCGACGGAGCGCGCGTGGACGCTTCTCTTC
>CP070653.1:3369865-3374915 GCA_020354665.1 Burkholderiales bacterium | reverse complement strand
GATCACCTCGGCACCCTTCTCGTAGACGGTGGCGGTGTAGAAGTTGTTGATCTCGATGTATTCCTCCGGCCGCACCGCATGCGCCAGCGGCCCCTGGTCCTCGCGGAACTGGCGCGCGCGCAGCATCTTTACGTCGTCGATCCGCTTCACTGCGTGGCTGCGCTCGTCGCCCGAGAACTGCTGGTCGCGGAACACCGTCAGCCCCTCCTTGAGGCAGAGCTGGAACCAGTCGCGGCAGGTGATCCGGTTGCCGGTCCAGTTGTGGAAATACTCGTGCGCGACGATGCCCTCGATCAGCTCGTAGTCGCGGTCAGTGGCGGTCTCTGGGCTGGCGAGGACGTATTTCGAGTTGAAGATGTTCAGCCCCTTGTTCTCCATCGCCCCCATGTTGAAGTCGGGCACCGCGACGATCATGAACCGCTCGAGGTCCAGCGGCAGCCGGAAGCGTGCCTCGTCCCAGGCGACCGAGGCGACGAGCGAGCGCATCGCGTGCTCGGTCTTGTCGAGGTCGCCGCGCTTGACGTAGACCTGCAGCAGATGGTCGCGGCCCGAGCGCGTACGGATCCGCTGCTCGCGCACCGTCAGGTCGGCCGCCACCAGCGCAAACAGGTAGCTCGGCTTTGGAAACGGGTCGTGCCATTTCGCGTAGTGGCGCCCGGCTTCGAGGTCGCCCTGCTCGACCAGGTTGCCGTTGCACAACAGGATCGGGCACGCCTTCTTGTCCGCGCGCAGCGTGACCGTGTAGACCGCCATCACGTCGGGCCGGTCGACGAAGTAGGTGATGCGCCGGAAGCCCTCGGCCTCGCACTGCGTGAAGAACCCGCCGCCGGACGTGTAGAGCCCGGACAGCTGCGTGTTCTTCTCGGGGGCGCAGGTGTTGCGGACCTCCAGCGTGAAGCCGCCGTCGTCATCGCCCGCTGGCGGGTTGTCGATGATCAGCAACCCCGGTTCGTGGCGGAACGACACGCTCTGGCCGTTGGCGAGCACGCGCAGCAACGTCAGGTCGTCGCCGTGCAGCGCGAGCGCCTGCGCCGGCGCGGCCGGGTTGCGCTCGATGCGCATGCGCGACGAAACGATGGTCTTGGCCGGGTCGAGGTCGAACGTCAGCTCGACGCTGCGGATCCGGTACGCGGGTGGGGCGTAGTCGGTGCGCCGGACGACGGTGGGTGTGCCTTCACGCATGGGAGCTATCCTCGGTTTGCGGGCGAACGGCCCGCTCCAGGTCGAATCCGACGAAGTTGGCGATCGCCGCGATCACATTGTTGAAGCCGCTGAACGCAGCAGCGGGCAGCGTGGTCGTCAGCGCCACCGCCGTCATGCCGGCACGGCGCGCTGCTTCGATGCCCAGCGGGGCGTCCTCGAACACGACGCACTGCGCCGCGGGCACGCCGAGGCGGCGCGCCACCTCCAGAAAAATGGCCGGCTCGGGCTTGCCAGGCAGGCCCTCGTCGCCGCCGACCACCGCGTGCGGCGGCCCGGGCAGGGCGAGGTGGTGCAGCGCAAAGGCAATGTTCTCTGCGTCGCCGGCGGTTCCCACTCCCAGCCGCAGGCCCCGCGCGCCAGCGCGTGCGTAGAACTCGCGGAACCCTGGCACCTCGCGGAACTCCGGCGCGAACGCCTCGCGATACAGGCGCTCTTTGACGCGCACCAGAGCCCAGGCCTCTTCAAGCGGTATCGGGTGGCCGAACAGGTCGGTCATGCACTCGGCACCGGTGCGGCCGGTGGTGCGGCGCATCAGCTCGTCGGCCTCGATCTGAAGCCCGTAACGCGCCGCGAAGTCGATCCACGACTGGCGATGGTGGCGCATCGAGTCGATCATGGTGCCGTCCATGTCGAAGATCAGCGCGCGGACCGCCGCCATGCTCACACCCCCTGCTTCAGGCTGGCGCCGATGAACGCATCGAGGTCGCCGTCGAGCACCTTCTGCGTGTTGCTGATCTCCACGCCGGTGCGCAGGTCCTTGATGCGGCTCTGGTCGAGCACGTAGCTGCGGATCTGGTGGCCCCAGCCGACGTCGGTCTTGCTGTCCTCGAGCTTCTGTTGCGCCTCGCGCTGCTTGCGCATCTCGTGCTCGAACAAGCGCGAGCGCAGCACACGCCACGCCTCTTCGCGGTTGCTGTGCTGGCTGCGGCTGTTCTGGCACTGCACGACGATGCCGGTGGGCAGATGGGTGAGCCGGACCGCCGAATCGGTCTTGTTGATGTGCTGGCCGCCTGCACCGCTGGCGCGGAACGTGTCGGTGCGCACGTCGGCGGGGTTGATGTCGATCTCGATCGAATCGTCAACCTCGGGATAGACGAACACGCTGGCGAACGACGTGTGCCGGCCCCCGGCCGAGTCGAATGGGCTCTTGCGGACGAGGCGATGGACGCCGCTTTCGGTGCGCAGCTGGCCGTACGCGTATTCACCCTCGATCTTGAGCGTCGCACTGCGGATGCCGGCGACGTCGCCGGCGCTTTCCTCGAGCACCTCGGCGGTGAAGCCCTTGCGCTCGCAGTACTTCAGGTACTGACGCAGCAGCATCTCGGCCCAGTCGCACGCCTCGGTGCCACCGGCACCGGCCTGAATGTCGAGGAAGCAGTTGCCCGGATCGGCCGGGTTGCTGAACATGCGCCGGAACTCGAGCTCCTCGACGGTTTCGCGGAGCTTGGCGGCATCGGCCTCGATCGCAAGCAGGCTCGCCTCGTCGTCCTCGGCGCGTGCCATCTCGAACAGCTCGGCGTTGTCGGCCAGGTTGCGGCGCAGGTGGTCGATTGTCTCGACCACCGTCTCGAGCGACTTCTTCTCGCGTCCGAGCTCCTGCGCGCGCTTCGGCTCGTTCCAGACGCTCGGGTTCTCGAGCGCGGCGTTGACTTCGTTCAACCGCAAGGCCTTGCGGTCGTAGTCAAAGATACCCCCGGAGCTGCTCGGTGCGGTCGGCGAGGTCGGCGAGCAGCGAGCCGATGCCGTTGATGCGTTCGTTGTCCATTTCGTGTGTTGTGCGATTCGTTGATCGCCGGCAGCGACGGCCGGCGCCAAGGGGGACGCATTTTCGCACGCAGGCGCGCCGCGCCTGCACCACGCATCTCAGTGCGCCGTTCCAGCGAGAAATGCCTCGATCAATGCGGCCAGGCGCTGTGGCTGTTCGTGGTGCAGCATGTGGCCGCTTGGCGACAGCACGTGCTTCTCGACGCGTGCAGGCACCACGGCCAGTCGCTCGTGGAACTCGGCGCGCGGGTAGCGATGGCCCCACCACTTGTCGGCATCGGTGAGGTCGCCCTCGACCCACAGCATCGGCGCGGTAATCCGTTTCCACGTCTCGAGGGTCTCGTCGACACGGTAGAGCATGGGATGGACCCGTTTGTGCGCCGGATCCGCGCGCAGGTGCCACGAGCCGTCGCTCGCCGGGGCGGCCCACTGCGTCGCGAGCCAGGCGGCCCGCTCCGGAGCGAGCCGCGGGTTGTTCTTGATCAGCCGTTGCGCGACGGCGTCGGCGCTGGCGTAGGCATGCAGCCTCGCCGGCCCCTTCAATTCGTCGAGCCAGCGCGCCAGTCTGAGGGGAGCCTGGGACGGTTCGGTGCGCGGCAGGCCGAAGCCCTCGAGGTTGATCAGCCGGCGCACGCGTGCGGGCCGCACCCCGGCGTAGGTCATCGCCACGTTGCCGCCCATGCTGTGACCCGCGAGGTCGACCGCGGCGCCGGGCGCGAGCGCGTCGAGCAGGCCATCGAGGTCGCCGAAATAGTCGGCAAACCAGTAGCAGTCCGCGCCTTGCACAGCGGTGTGGCCGAATCCGCGCCAGTCCGGTGCGACGACCCAGCGCGGCTCGCTGAAGGCATCGACGACGAACTGGTACGACGCGCCCACGTCCATCCAGCCGTGCAACAGGACGAGCAGCGGGCGCTGCACGCTGGCCAGGCCAGGGTCACCCCATTGCCACAGGTGGTAGCGCAGCCCGCGCACGTCGACGAAGCGACTGTGCGCGGGGCGCAGCGGGCGGTAGGCATCGGGCATGGACACGACTGTAAGGCGTCGCGCACATCAAACGGCAGAGCAGCGCCGGCTTCGACCGGTGCGAGTGACAGAATGTCCAGCCGAGCGATGCGCCCGTCCCCCGGAGGCAAAGACCATGGCGACCCATCGTGCCGACCGCTACGACCTGATCTACCGCGGCTTTCGCTGGCAGGTGCCGGCGCATTTCAATGTCGGTGAAGCCTGCTGCACGCGCTGGGCGCGCGCGACGCCGGATGCGGTCGCGATACGCTGGGAACACGAAGATGGTCGCAGTGCGAACTTCACCTATCGCGAACTCGATCAGGAAACCGCGCGGCTCGCCGGCATGCTCGTGCGGCTTGGCGTGCGGCGCGGTGACCGCGTCGCGATCGTGATGCCGCAGCGCTTCGAGACCGCCGTCGCGCACATGGCGGTCCATCGGATCGCCGCGGTGGCGATGCCGCTGTCGATGCTGTTCGGACCCGACGCGCTGCAGTACCGGCTGGCCGACAGCGATGCGTGCGTCGCGATCGTCGACGAAAGCGCGATCGACAACCTCCTTGCCGCGCGTGCTTCGTGCCCGTCGCTGCGCAGCGTGATTGCGGTCGGCGACGCGCAGGGACGCGGCGACGTCGACTGGGCCGAGGCCCGCAGCGCACGGAGTGGCCGCACGGCCGCCGAGGCGACGCTGGCCGACGATCCCGCCGTACTGATCTACACCAGCGGCACCACCGGCCCGCCGAAGGGCGCGCTGATTCCGCACCGCGCGCTGATCGGCAACTTGAGCGGCTTCGTTTGCAGCCAGAACTGGTTCGGCTTCAGCGAACCAGTCGGGCCCTCCGCCCTGGGGCGGGGGGAGCGGGGGGTGGGGGGCGTCAACACCGGGCAACGCCCAGCCGACGGGGACCGGAACACGCAAGTGTTCTGGTCCCCGGCGGACTGGGCATGGACGGGCGGCCTGATGGACGCCCTGCTGCCGACGCTCTACTTCGGCCGGCAGATCGTCGGGTACCAGGGCCGTTTCGCGCCGGACAAGGCGTTCGAGCTGATGCAGCGTCACCGCGTCACCCATGCGTTCCTG
>CP070653.1:3361869-3369765 GCA_020354665.1 Burkholderiales bacterium | reverse complement strand
TTCCCGTACGAGCCGCAGCGCCGCTTCGTGAACCAGCGCCGCGGGGGCGAGCCGGAGCCGGCGATGGCGAAGCCTTGACCGAGTTGCCTGCGAGCGCTTGCGGTGGGCGCTCTGCGAGCTCGAACGTCGGGTGTCGGGGCGGTAAGCTGAGCCATTGCTGCCCGGCCGCGGGGTCCCTGCCATAGCCGAAGATCGAACGCCTGCAGGCGGTGCACGGTGAACGGCCACGTCGCGGGATCGAACGCGGGCTGCGGCCTAGACTCTGCGCATGAGCGTTGCCGCCATCGCTGAGTACGCGCACCACGACGGCCTCGGGCTGGCCGCCCTGGTGCGCAGCGGCGAGGTCAGTCCGATCGAGTTGCTCGAGACGGCGATCGCGCGAATCGAAGCGCACAACCCGGCGCTCAATGCGGTGATCCGCAAGCGCTACGCGGCGGCACGCGCCGAGGCCGTGCGGGTCGACCGCGCAGCGCCGTTTGCGGGCGTGCCGTTCCTGGTCAAGGACCTCATCGCGATGCTCGCGGGCGAGCCCACCGGTTGCGGCAACCGCGCGCTGGGTCAACTGGACATGCCGTACGACAGCGAGATGGTGCGCCGCTATCGCGCCGCCGGCGCGGTGATCGTCGGCCGCACCAACACGCCGGAGTTCGGCTTGACGCCGTACACCGAGCCGCTGGTGCACGGGCCGACGCGCAATCCGTGGTCGGCGGCGCACTCGCCCGGCGGATCGAGCGGCGGGTCGGCGGCTGCAGTAGCCGCAGGGATGGTGCCTCTGGCCAGCGGCGGCGACGGCGGCGGGTCGATCCGGATCCCGGCGTCGTGCTGCGGGCTGTTCGGACTCAAACCGAGCCGCGGCCTGACGCCGACGGGCCCGGCGTTCGGCGAGCTGTGGCACGGCTTTGTGATCGAGCACGTGTTGACGCGCAGCGTGCGCGACAGCGCAGCGATGCTCGACGCCACTGCGGGTGCCGATGTTGGCGCCCCTTACGCCGCGCCGATGCCGCAGCGGCCATTCGCCGATGAAGTCAACGCCGAGCCAGACCGTCTGCGCATCGCGTTCACTCACGAGCCGCTGTTCGGCCACGCGGCGGCAGTGCACCCCGATTGCCTGCAGGCGCTCGATTCGAGCGCGCGGCTGGTCGAGTCGTTGGGGCACGTGGTCGAAGAGGCTGCGCCGCAGGTCGACCGCGACGCTTGCGCGATCGATTTCTTCACCGTTGTCGCGACCGAGACGCGCGTCGACATCGAGCGTGCCGCGCGGGCGCTCGGCCGCAAGCCACGCGCTGCCGACTTCGAGCCGGGCACGTACAGCCTCGGCCTGCTCGGCCGCTCGATCAACGCCGCGGAATACGCCGGGGCGGCGCAGCGCTTGCAGCTGGTCGCTCGCACGGGGGCGCGCTTCTTCGAGCGCCACGACGTGTTGATGACGCCCACACTCGCCGCGCCGCCGGTGCCGATCGGCGCGCTGCAGCCGAGCGCGGCGGAGCTGCTGTTGATGCGCGTCGTCAACGCGCTCGGTGCGGGCTGGCTGTTCGAATCGCTCGACATGATCAAGCCGCTCGCCGACAAGATGTTCGCCTATATGCCGTACACGCCGCTGTTCAACGTCACCGGCACGCCGGCCATGTCGGTTCCGCTTTACTGGAACGCGGCGGGCCTGCCGATCGGCCTCCAGTTTGCTGCGCCGTTTGCAGCCGACGCGGTGCTGTTTCGACTCGCCGGGCAACTCGAGCGGGCGCAGCCCTGGTTTCATCGCACCGCGCCGGGCTTCTGAAGCGCTCAGAAGCTGATCGTGCGTGTGTGCGCCGCGCGGACCGGCGCAGTGCCGAGGCCTGCAGCACGCGAGCTGCCGCTGATCGGCCTGGTCACCTCGAGGCTCGGCGACCGCCCACTAAAATTCTGCGTTGCTGTGCACCTCGCCTCGATGGCGAGCGCTGCAACTTCCCTCAGAAAGAAAGCGCAATTCATGGCAAACAGAGCACTCGATGCGGGCCGGTTGGTCGGGTACGGGGTGGTCACGGCCCTCCTTTACGCGCTGCTGTTCGCCTTCGAAGACCGGATTCTCGAGGTGACAGGACAGGGCGGCTGGAGCTTCCTGATACCGCTGGCGATCGCGTTCACGCTGTCCTATACCCATGGTACGTTCACGGCGTCGTTCTGGGATTTCTTCGGCATCAAGGCCAAGAGGTAGAGCGTGGAGGCGGTAGGCATCTCCTTCATCCACCTCGACGCCGGCAGCATCGCATTCTTGCTGCTCGTGGGCTTCGTCGGCGGCATGGTGAGCGGTTTCATCGGCTCGGGTGGTGCTTTCGTGCTCACGCCCGCGATGATGAGCATGGGCGCGCCCGGCATCGTTGCGGTCGCGAGCAACATCTGCCACAAGTTCCCGAAGGCGCTCGTCGGCGCGATGAAGCGCGCCAAGTACGGCCAGGTCGATGTCAAGCTGGGCATCGTGCTCGGCGTGTCGGCGGAGGCCGGCATCCTCTACGGCGCTCACCTCCAGGAATCGATCAAGGAGGCCTTCGGCAATGCCGGCTCCAACCTTTATGTGAGCGCCGCCTTCGTGGTCGTGCTGGCGGTGGTCGGCGGCTACGTGCTGCGCGACGCCTGGCGCGTCTACCGCGCCGGCGAAACCCAGGCCGAGGAGAAAGTCGGCAAGCTGGCGCAGCGGGTTCAGGCGCTCAACATTCCGGGCACGATGATGTACTTCCCGAGCATCAAGGCCCGGATTTCGGTGCTGGTCACGATCCCGATCGGGTTCGCGACCGGCATGCTCGCGGCCACCATCGCGGTGGGCGGATTCATTGGCGTGCCGGCGATGATGTACGTGCTCGGCGTGCCGTCACTGATGGCGAGTGCGACCGAACTGGTGATCGCCTTCATCATGGGCGTCGGCGGCACCATCAAGTACGGCTGGAGCGGATATGTCGACATCCGCCTGGCGATGATCATCCTCGCCGGCTCGCTGTTCGGCGTCCAGCTCGGCGCGATCGGCACGACCTACGTGAAGCCGTACATGGTCAAGGTGGTGATGGGCGTCATCATGATCATCGTGCTGGCCTCGCGCGCCATCGTGATCCCGGTCTACCTGTCGGACCTGGCGCTGATCGCGCCGATCGCTCCAGGTACGGCCACTGTGCTCAAGAGCGTGAGTTTTGCGGTGATGGTGGCGGCGCTGGTGGTGGGCGCGGCGATCATCCTGCAGGCGCTGGTTTCTGGGATGCGCGCTCATCGGCGCGAACTGGCGCTGGAGGCGGCGACGGCGCCGGTCGTGCCGGTCCGGGCGCTATCGCAACTCTCGCCGCTTGCGCGGGTCGATCGCGTTCTGCTTGCCACCGATGGTTCCGAATATAGCGACGGAGCCACTGCGGTCGCGATCGACTTTGCCCAGAAGAGCGGAGCCGAACTGACCGTGATGTCGGCGGTTCTGCTCGAGATGGGTGACCAGGGTACGGGTGCGGACGAACTCAAGCAGGCCGAGGCGGCGGCGGAGGGTGTCCTGCAAGAGGTGCGGGAGAAAGCGGTGCGCAAGGGACTCGAGATCAGCACCGTGCTGCGCCACGCCGCGCGCCCGACCAAGGAGATCGTGCGCTTGGCCGACGACTGGCACGCCGACGTGATCGTGATGGGGCGGCGCGGCAAGCGGGGACTGGCGCGCCTCATGGTGGGCGAGTCGACGCGCGAGGTGATCGGCTACGCCGATTGCAAGGTGCTGGTGGTGCCGAAAGCGGCGTCCATGTGGAGCAGACGCATTTTGCTGGGCACCGACGGATCGCGGCACAGCGAGATGGCGGGCGTCGCCACGGCTGAACTCGCCAAGCGTTTCGGTCTGCCGGTTTCCGTTCTTGCGGTGATGGGGCCGAAGCACGACGAGAAGCGCCGTGCCGAGGGGCGCGAGGCCGCCGAGCGCATGCGCGCTGCGCTGGCCCGCGATGGCGTCGATGCCGAGGCCACGGTGGTCGAGGGCGATCCGGGCACCGAGGTTGCGCGTTACGCGCAGCAACGCGGCGCGGATCTGATCGTGATGGGTAGCCACGGTCGCACGGGGTTTGGCCGCCTGCTGCTGGGCAGCGTGTCGGAGAAGGTGATCGGCCAGGCGACCTGCCCGGTGCTGGTCGTCAAGGCCTGAACAGCCGCGGGCACAAAGGCGACGCGTTGCCGGGGCGACCGTCGCCCCGCGAGCGTGCACCCAGGCGATGGCCGCGGAGCCGTCGATCGCCTCCTACCCGCCGTGTCGACTTGCCGCGCGGATCTGCACGGTGTCGAGCGTACCGGCCGCGCCCCAGCCCTTCGTGCCGGCGGGCACCGCAGGGCGGAATGCCTCGTAGAGGTCGTAGGCCCGCTGTGCCAGTTCGTCGGGCGCGAGCGAGTGGGCGAGCGCGGCCATCGCTTCTTCGACGTCGGCCAACGCATCGCCGAACTTGCCGTCGAGGTAGCGCTGCACGCTGTCGGGCGAGACCGGCTTGTCCTTCGACAGCGCGCGCAAGCCCTCGTCGGTGTGCACGACGGGCACCGCGCGGTGCAGCAGGTCGACGTGCATCTGCGCGCCGAGGCGCAGCCGCTGCCGCTCGCGTTGGACCTCCTCGGGCGCGGGCTTGAAGATGCCGAGCGCCTTGCCCTTGGCGTAGGCGTTGAGCCCCGCGACGACGCGGCCCATCGTCAACGCTTCGTCGCGATCGAAGCCAAGCCGCATCGCGACGACGGCGGCCCACAGCGTGAGCACCGGCGCGCGGTTGACGGTGACGCGTGTCATGGCGCTTGCCACTCTACGCGCTCGCGCACCCGATCGCGAGATGGCCGAGCGCGACCGTGGCCTCGGCGCGCAACGAAATTCACTCGCAACCGGTGGCTGTTGTTTTGTACAGTATGCGGCATCATGCGTGCATGGTTGCTGCGGTTACGGAAGGACGGCGTAAGCCTGGGCGACGTTCGCCCGGCCGCCGACTGGCTCGAAGGGTTCGTCTCGAGCGAGCAGAGACACACGCGTTCGCGCACGGTGCTGTGCCTGGTGTTTCGCCGCGTCGGCGACGCCAACATGCTGCCGAACACCGCCGAGCTGTTCGACCCGCACATCCTCTCGGTGCGCCACGGCACGATCTACCTGCGCGGGCACGAGCGCGTGCAGCAAGGCAAGGCGACGGCCGCGGTGGTGCAGGAGTGGCGCCTCGATTGCCAGCGCGCGGTGCCGCCGGGCGGGCACTACGGCTCGCCGCTGGGCGAGCTGGCGCCCGTCGTGCGCGACAGCGAGCGGCGAGAAGAAGAAACGTAAGATCGGCGCGCCCCAGTAAGGGCATGCCTGCGGTCCGCCGTGCGGAGCGCTGCGGACATCTCAGCGCAGCGGGCGCTCCTTTACTGCCGCGCGCACCCGCGAAGCCCGGCAGGATCAGCCCGCCGTGCGCTCGCCGAGCTGGATGTCGAGCATCAGCGATCGCGCGAGCTCGCCGAGCTCGCTGCGCAACGCGTGACTGTCGAGCGATGCCGGCACCAGCAGGTGCGCGGCGACCTTGAAGCGCGGCTTGCCCGCACCGTCGCGCAGCGTTTCAGTGTGCAGGCGTTCGATGTTGACGCCGCGATCGCCAAGCGCGCGCGTCAGGTCGGCGACGATGCCCACCCGGTCGTCGCCGACGAGCTCCAATTCGAACGATCGCCAGCCGGCGGGCACGTTCGCTGCGCCCTCGGGGGTGGCCACCGTCACGCTCAGCCCGGTCGACTCGAGCGCGCGCAGCGCATCGGTGAGCGCCGCCGCGCTCTCGCGTGGCACGTCGAGGTGCACCATGCCGGCGAACTCACCGGCGATGCTTGTCATGTGGCTGACGGCCCAGTTGGCGCCGTGGCGTTGGGCGCGGTCGGCCAACGCGCGCACGATGCCTGGCCGGTCGGGGCCGGCGACGGTGGCGACGATCGAGGTGGTGGCGGGCACGGCGTCCTCGGTCAGCATGAGGGCCTTGCGGACCGTCGGCGCGCGCGTCGCGTAGCGCGGGTCCTGTTCCTTCGCCGGCAGCGCGCCGTGGTCGCGTGCGTGGCGCACCACCTGCGCGAGCAGCCGCAGCCCCATCGGCGCGAGCTCGCGCTCCCACAGGTCGCGCGCCGTGTCGCCGCGTGCGACGAAGCACCAGTCCTGTGCCGCGATCGCGCCAGTGTCCCAGCGATCGGCGAGGTGGTAGACGCTGCCGCCGGCGATCGGGTCGCCCTCGAGGATCGTCCACTCGACCGCGGCGATGCCGCGATGGCGCGGCAGCAGCGATGGGTGATAGCCGACACCGCCGAGCTTCGCGCGCGCGAGCGCCTCGTTGCTGACGCGTGCGTGCGTGTGTGCGGCGACGATCAGGTCGCACGGCGTGACGATCGCCTCGGCCGGCGCGACTTTCGGGTGGGCGAGCACGTGCACCGGCACGCCGGCAGCACGTGCGGCGGTGGCGAGGCGGTCGTCATCGGCCGGCACGACGACGCCGACGATCTGCACGCCGGACTCCTTGCGCAAGGCCTCGAACACCGTCGCGCCAAAGTAGCGCGAGCCCACGATCGTCAGGTTCATCGATTCGGCCTCCCGGGCACCGAGCATCTACCGGCGCAATTCTCGGGCATGGTGTCCGGGACCAGGCTTGCGCCGGCGGTGGGATACTCGAGCGCATCGACGTCGCTGCGCTACCGATCGAGATGATGAGATCGCGCCGCCTGTTGCCCATCGTCGTCGCGTGCGGCGTCGTGTTCGTCGCCGTCGGCTTGACCTTGGGTTGGTTCGAGAGTGCGCCGAAGCGCGTGCAGCTGCGGCCCGACGATGCTGCGCTGACCGCGCGGGGCGAACAGGTCTACCGCGAGCACTGCGCGTCGTGCCACGGGGCAAGGCTCGAGGGGCAGCCCGACTGGCGCGCCCGCGGGCCGGACGGCCTGTTGCCCGCGCCGCCGCACGACGCGACCGGTCACACTTGGCACCACCCCGACGAGGTGCTGTTCCGCCTGACGAAGAACGGGGTGGGTGTGCTGATCGGCCAGCCCGGCTACAAGACCGCGATGCCGGCCTATGCCGGCATCCTCACCGACGACGAGATCCTGGCGGTCCTGTCGTGGATCAAGTCGAAGTGGTCGCCCGAGCTGCGCCGCCGCCACGACGAGATGAACGCGCGCGCCGCGACGGCGCGGTGAGTCGGAATGGCCGCGCGGGGCCGACCGGTGCGATGCACGGGATCGCCGAGGTGCATGCGCGACGGCAGTCTTTCGGTCACGCCCAACCGGCGTCGACGACGATCTCGGCCGCGGTGACCATGCGCGATGTGTCGGCGGCGAGAAAGAGCACCATGTGCGCGATGTCGGCGCCGACGAGGCGCCCGGGCAGGCACTGGTTCTGGTCCATCGCGCGCTCGCCGGCCTCGTCGACCCACAGCGACAACTGGCGCTCGGTCATCACCCAGCCGGGCACGACGCAGTTGACACGGATGTTCGAGGGGCCCAACTCGCGCGCGAGCACGCGCGTGAAGCCGAGCATCGCCGACTTGGCGGTTGCGTAGACCGTCAGGTCGAGGGCCTTCATCTTCCAGCTTCCGGAGCCGATGTTGACGATGCTGCCGCCGCCCTTGGCGCGCATCGACGGCAGCACCGCCTGCGTGGCGAAGAAGTGCGGCTTCAAGTTCACCGCGATGCGGTTGTCGAAGTAGTCCGCCGAGACCTCGTCGAGCTTGTGGCGCTCGTCGTTCGCGACGTTGTTGACGAGCACGTCGACGCCGCCGACCTGCTGCGCGAGCCGGCCGACCGCGGTCTGCAGCGCCGGCACGTCGGTGACGTCGCAGGCTTCGAAGAAGGTGTAGGGCAGGGCTTGCGCGAGCGCGAGGCCGGCCGCCTCGTCGCGGTCGACGAAGCCGACCTTCGCATGCTGACCGGCGAACGCGCGCACGATGTCCG
>CP070653.1:3352574-3361769 GCA_020354665.1 Burkholderiales bacterium | reverse complement strand
GGCGAAAGCGAGCTGGCGCGCTGGCAGGCGCTCGCGCTGGACGGCGTGAAGATCGACACGTCAGCACAGCCGGCGGCAGTCGAGATCGAAAAGATCGGCCTCAACGACTTCTACGCGCGTGCAATCCTGTCGCCGGAGGGAAAGCTCAGCCTGGTGCAGGTGCTGCAGCCCGCATCAACGCCTGCACCCGGCGCTGCTGAAGGCGGCGCAGCGACGACCGAGAAGACAGCGGCCGCGGCGGCGTCGACCGCGCAACCGGCCGACAAGGGCGCGCTGATCCGAGTTGGCGGCATTGAGCTGGTACGCGGCAACGTCAACTACACCGACAACTTCGTCAGGCCGAACTATTCGGCGAACCTCACGGACCTCGCCGGAACGGTCGGCGCGCTGTCATCCGATACCGCAGCTATGGCCGACGTGGCGGTGCGCGGCAAAGTCGACGGCGACGCGCCGCTCGAGATCGCCGGCAAACTCAATCCGCTGGCCAGCGAACTCGCGCTCGACGTTCGCGCGAGTGCCAAAGGCGTCGAGCTGCCGCGCCTGACGCCGTATTCGGTCAAGTACGCGGGCTACCCGATCACCAAGGGCAAGCTGTCGATGGATGTCGCCTATCTCGTCAAGGACGGCAAGCTGACCGCCGACAACCGCGTTTTCCTCGACCAGTTGACGTTCGGCGAACGGGTCGAGAGCCCGACGGCGACCAAGCTGCCGGTGCTGTTCGCGGTCTCGCTGCTGAAGGATCGCGAGGGCAACATCGACATCAACCTGCCGATCTCGGGTTCGCTCAATGATCCGGAGTTCTCGATCGGCGGCATCATCGTCCGCGTCATCGTCAACCTGATCACCAAGGTCGTGACCGCGCCGTTCGCGGTACTCGGGGCGGTCGCTGGTGGCGGCGCCGACCTGGGCTACGTGGACTTTGCCGCGGGAAGCGCGGTGGTCACCGAGGCCGCGGTCAAGAAGCTCGAGATGCTGGCCAAGGCGCTCAACGACCGGCCGGCGCTCAAGCTCGAGGTCACCGGCCGCGCGCTGGCGGCGGCCGACACCGAGCCGCTGCGTCACGGACTGTTCGAGCACAAGCTGCGCACGGCCAAGGTGCGCCAGCTCGTGCGCGCTGGGCAGAGCGTCGATCCGGCCACCGTGACAATCGAGGCCGACGAGCGCGAGGCACTGATCGCCAACGTCTACGCCCAAGAGAAGATCCCCGACAAGCCGCGCAACTTCCTCGGCATCGCGAAGGAAATTCCGAGCGCGGAAATGGAGCAGTTGATCCTGGGCACGATCAAGGTCGAGGAAGAGGACCTGCGGCGCCTTGCCAACGACCGCGCGACGGCCGTCCGCAACCATCTCGTCAGCCGCGGCAACGTGCCCACCGAGAGGATCTTTCTGGTCGCGCCGACGCTCGAGGCCGCCAGCAGCGAGGCCGGCAAGCTGTCACCGTCGCGGGTTGATTTCTCGCTGAAGTGAGTCGGGCCCGCGATGGGGAGACGACGCTGTCGGGTTGCGTTGTGGGCTGAAGGCCGGCCCGGCTTCGCTTCTTCCGCTGGCTCGGCGCGAATGAACGGCGCATCATGCTGATGCGGACCTCGTTCGCAGCCTGTTAGGCTGACGGAGCCGCGCTCGATGACCCCCGACGAAGCGAAGTTCACCTTCACGCGCCGCGACCATGACGCGGTGATCTTCGACATGGACGGCGTGATCACGCGCACGGCCCGCCTGCATGCCCGGGCCTGGAAGACGCTGTTCGACGAGTTCCTGGCACGGCGCGGGCCGGCGCCGCTGTGCGCGTTCGACGCGGACAGCGACTACCGGCGCTACGTCGACGGCAAGCCGCGCGAGGACGGCGTGCGCGACTTCCTGCGCGCGCGCGGCATCGCGCTGCCGCAGGGCCGGCCCGACGATCCGCCCGATCGCGAGACGATCTGCGGCCTGGGCAAGCGCAAGAACGCGATCTTCCTGCAGCTCCTCGAGCGGCACGGCGTCGAGGTGTTCGAGTCCTCGCTCGCGCTCGTTCGTGCGCTGCGCGCTGCCGGCATGCGCACTGCGGTCGTCTCGTCGAGCCGCAATGCGCACGCGGTGCTGCGGGCCGCGGGCGTGCTCGAGCTCTTCGACGCGCGGGTCGACGGCATCGATGCGCGCAACGAAGCGCTCGCGGGCAAGCCGGCGCCCGACATCTTTCTGGCCGCGGCGCGACGTCTGGGCGTTGCTCCGCAACGCGCCGCCGTCGTCGAGGACGCGCTGGCCGGTGTCGCCGCCGGCCGCGCCGGCGGCTTCGCGGTCGTGATCGGCGTCGACCGCGCCCATCAGGCGGAGGCATTGCGGGCACACGGCGCCGATCGGGTCGTGCGTGACCTGGCGGAGCTGGCGGTCGCGCCGGCCGCGGCAGCCGGGTCCGCGCTGGCGGCGTTGCCGCAGATCGTGCAGAGACTGGGTGCGCGCCGGCTCGCGCTGTTCCTCGACTTCGACGGCACGCTGACGCCGATCGTCGAGCGCCCCGATCTCGCGGTCTTGTCCGCGCCCATGCGTGTGACGCTGCAGCGCCTGGCGCGTCTGTGCGGTGTCGCGGTCGTGAGCGGCCGCGATCTCGACGACATCCGCGAGCGTGTCGGTGTCGCCGAGCTCGCCTACGCGGGCAGTCACGGTTTCGACATCGTGGGCCCGGCCGGCTACGGCCACGCGCCGGCCGCGGCGCAGGCGGCGGTGCCGGACCTCGATGCTGCC
Organism: Burkholderiales bacterium; assembly: GCA_020354665.1. Lineage (GTDB taxonomy): Bacteria > Pseudomonadota > Gammaproteobacteria > Burkholderiales > Burkholderiaceae_C. Next base: position 3,359,048 of record CP070653.1, on the reverse strand, counting down.
GAGCACGAGCTGCGGGCACGCGTCGCTGAGGTGCGCGGGGCGCTGCTCGAGCGCAAGCGGTTCGGCCTCGCGGTGCACTTCCGCATGGTCGCGCCCGGCGGCGAGGTGGCGGTCGAGCGTGCGGTCGACGCCGCGCTGCGCGGCCGGCCGCGGCTGGAGAAACGGCACGGCAAGAAGGTCTTCGAGCTGCTGCCAGCCATCGCCTGGGACAAGGGCGCGGCGGTGCAATGGCTGCGCGAAGCGTTCGGCTGGGCCGGCGCCGAGACGATGTCGATGTACATCGGCGACGACGTCACCGACGAGGATGCCTTCAGGGTCTTGCGCAACGATGGCGTCGGCATCGTCGTGAGCGACGTTGCGCGGTCGACGGCGGCCCACTACCGTCTCAACGACCCGCAGCAGGTGGCCCAATTCCTGAATTCGCTCGCCGATCACCTGGAACGGGGCCGATGAACGACTGGCACCTGCGTTACCAGGGTCTCGATCCTTCGACCGAGGGCCTGCGCGAGGCGCTGTGCACGCTGGGCAACGGCTATTTCGCGACGCGCGGTGCGGCGATCGAGTCGATTGCCGATGGCATCCACTATCCCGGCACCTACCTCGCCGGCGGCTATGACCGGCTGGTGAGCGAGGTGGCGGGGCGCAGCGTCGAGAACGAGGACCTCGTCAACCTGCCGAACTGGCTCGCGCTGCGCTGGCGCATCACCGGCGGCGACTGGTTCGACCCGGCGCGGGTCGAACTGCTCGAGTGCGAACAGGTCCTCGACATGCAGCGCGGCGTGCTCGAGCGCGTGCTGCGCTTGCGCGACGACGCCGGGCGCTGCACGCGCGTGGCCGAGCGGCGCCTCGTGCACATGGAGCAACCGCACCTGGCCGCGGTCGAGCTGCGCATCACCGCCGAGAACTGGTCGGGCACGATCGAGGTGCGCAGCGCGATCGACGGGCGCGTGCGCAATGCCGGCGTCGAGCGCTACCGCCAGCTCGACGGCCAGCACCTGGAGCCGCTGCAGGCGCGCTGCGATGCCGAGGCGCTGTTCCTCAAGATGCGCACCCGCCAGTCGCGGCTCGAGGTCGCGCTGGCGGCGCGAACACGGCTCTGGCGCGACGGTGACGACGTCACGCCCGCGCCGGCCTTGCACGAGGAAGCCGACCGGGTGGCACAGACCTTCGGCCTGAAGCAGGGCGAGGGCGAGACGATCACCGTCGAGAAAGTCGTCGCGCTGTTCACGTCGCGCGACCACGCGATCTCCGAGTGCGGCCTGGCCGCGAGTGAACTGATCAAGACGGCTGCGAACTACCCGGCCCTGCTCGAGTCGCACGCGCTGGCGTGGGCGCACCTCTGGCGGCGGTTCGACATCGGCATCGCCGAACTCGACACCGCGGTTGGCGACCACAACACCTGCGTCCTGCGCCTGCACATCTTTCACCTGCTGCAGACGACCTCGCCGCACTCGATCGACCTCGACGTCGGCGTGCCGGCGCGGGGCTGGCATGGCGAGGCCTACCGCGGCCACATCTTCTGGGACGAGCTGTTCATCTTTCCGCTGCTCAACCTGCGGCTGCCCGAGATCACCCGCTCGCTGCTGCTGTACCGCTACCGGCGGCTCGACGCCGCGCGTGCCAATGCGCGGCAGGCCGGCTATGCCGGTGCGATGTACCCCTGGCAGAGCGGCAGCGACGGCCGTGAGGAGACGCAGCGCCTGCATCTGAACCCGCGGTCGGGCCGCTGGATGGTCGACTCGACGCATCTGCAGCGGCATGTCAACGCGGCGATTGCCTACAACATCTGGCAGTACTACCAGGCGAGCGGTGATATCGAGTTCATTTCATTCAGCGGCGCCGAGGTGTTTCTCGAGATCGCGCGCTTCTGGGCCAGCATCGCGACCTACAACGACAAGCTCGGCCGCTACGAGATCCGGGGCGTGATCGGGCCTGACGAATTCCAGACCGGCTATCCCGGCGCCGAGAGTCCCGGGCTCAACAACCACGCGTACACCAACCTGATGGCGGTGTGGGTGCTGTGGCGGGCGCGCGACCTGCTCGCGATCCTGCCGGAGGAGCGCCGTCACGAACTGTGCGAACGCCTGACGCTCACCGACAGGGAGCTTGCCCACTGGGACGAGGTGAGCAGCAAGATGCGAATCGTGTTCCACAGCGACGGCATCATCAGCCAGTTCGAGGGCTACGACGAGCTCGAAGAGTTCGACTGGGACGGCTATCGCGCGCGCTACGGCGACATCCACCGGCTCGACCGCATCCTCGAAGCCGAGGGCGACACGCCCAATCGCTACAAGGCCGCCAAGCAGGCCGACGTGCTGATGCTGTTCTACCTGTTCTCGGCCGAGGAGCTGGCCGAGCTGTTCGGCCGGTTGGGTTATCCGTTCGAATACGAGACGATCCCGCGCAACGTGGCGTACTACGCGCAGCGCAGCAGCAACGGCTCGACGCTGAGCCGCGTCGTGCATGCCTGGGTGCTGTCGCGGTCGGACCGGCCGCAGTCGTGGCAGGTGTTCCAGGAGGCGCTCGGCAGTGATGTGGCCGACATCCAGGGCGGCACGACGCGCGAGGGCATCCACCTCGGCGCAATGGCCGGCACGGTCGACATGGTGCAGCGCTGCTATACCGGCATCGTGACGCAGGGCGATACGCTCTGGTTCAATCCGTGCATTCCGCAGGCGCTTGCGCAGCTGCAGATGTGCCTGCGCTACCGCGGCCACGCGCTCGACGTCAATGTCACGCAGCAGCGGCTGGAGATCCGCGCGCGCAAGTCGAACGCCGCGCCGATCCGCATTGGGCTGCGCGAGCTGGTGCACGAACTGGCGGCGGGCGAGTCGAGGCGCTTCGACCTGCGCCCGCCACGGCGCAGGGCGGCGGCGCCTGCCAAACGCGTTTGAGCCGTTCGCGAGCTGCCGGCGGGACCTGTTGCGTCTGCGCGGCCTTCGCGCACCGACGGCGCCGCTCGGGAAGCGACGACGATCATGCGGGCGAGAACGCTGCGCTAGCGTCGCCACAGCGCCTTGTGCGCTTCCATTGCAAGCAGCAGGACCAGGGCGATGCCGAGCAGCGTCAGCCATTGCCCGGGCGGGATCGGCGCGATGCCGAGCACGTCGCGCAGCCCCGGCGTGTACATCGCGCCGATATGCACCGCCTGCGCAGCAAGCGCGCCAAACAGCAGCAACTTGTTGCGCAGCGGACTGTGCAGGAACAGCGACCGCGTCTCGGACCGACTGTTGAACGCCTGCACGTTCTCGAACAGCACCATCAGCAGCAGCGTCGCGTTGCGCGCCTGCGCAACGTCGTGGCCCTGCGCGAGCATCCAATGGTAGGCGGCGAACGCGAGCCCACCGATCACCAGTGCCGAGAGCAGCACCCGCTCGATCATGAGGCGATTGAAGATCCGCTCGCGCGGCGGCCGCGGCCGCCGCGCGAGCTCGTCGCCCTCAGCCGGTTCGAACGCGAGCGCGACGTCCTGGATGCCGTTGGTCACGAGGTTGAGCCACAGCAGCTGCACGGCGACCAGCGGCAGGGGGATGCCGGCCGCCAGCGCCAGCGCGAACAGCACGATCTCGGCCGCTCCGGTGGAGACGAGCAGGAAGATCACCTTGCGCACGTTGCCGTAGGCGATGCGGCCTTCTTCGACGCCGGCGACGATCGACGCGAAGTTGTCGTCGGCGACGATCAGTGCGGCGGTCTCGCGCGCCACGTCAGTGCCCGCTAGACCCATCGCCACGCCGACCTGCGCGGCGCGCAGCGCCGGCGCGTCGTTGACGCCGTCGCCGGTGACGGCGACGAAATGCCCCTGCCGCTGCAGCGCTTCGACGATCGCGAGCTTATGGCGCGGCTCGATGCGCGCAAACACGCGTCCCTGCCGGCACAGCATCTCGAAGGCCGCAGGATCGTCTCGGGCGGCGTCGGTGAGCTCGCCGCCGCTGACGACCGTCTCGGCGTCGCTCGCGATGCCCAGATCGCGCGCCACCGACAGTGCGGTGACCGGATGATCGCCGGTGACCATCGCGACGGTGATCCCGGCACGAACGCAGTCGGCAACCGCATCGCGCGCTTCGGGGCGCGGTGGGTCGGACAGCGCGACGAGTCCGAGCAACGTCAGCCCGCGCAGATGCTCGGCCGAGAGCGATTCGCCTGGCGCCAGCTCGAGCGCGCCGTCGGCCAGTGCGAGCACGCGATAACCCGAGCCCGCCAGCGCCTCGGCCTGGCTGCGGATCTCGTCGGCATTGAGCTCGACGTCGCCGTTCGCCCGCGCCATGCGTGTGCACATCGCGAGCACGGTTTCGGCCGCGCCCTTCACCGCCACGCGGCAGCCGGCGCCGTAATGGTTGAGGCTGGCGGCAAAGCGCGCGTCTGACTCGTACGGGATCGTGTCGATCTCGGCAAACCGTTCGCGCGCTGCGGCCTGGGTCACGCCGGCCTTGTGCGCGAAGGCGAGCAGCGCCAGGTCAACCGCATCGCCGGCCCCGGCCCAGGTGCCCTCGCGCTCCCACAGGCTCGCTTCGTTCGCGAGCACCGCCGCATGGGCGAGGCGCGCGAGCAGCTCCACCTGCTCGTCGCTTGAGGCACCTTGCGGCAGTACGAAGGTGCCCTCGGGCGCCAGCCCTTCGCCGGTGACTTCCCACGCCGGCTGCCCGGCGAACTGCACCCGGCGCACGGTGAGCTGGTTGACGGTCAACGTCCCGGTCTTGTCCGACGCGATGTACGTGCACGAACCGAGTGATTCGACCGCGACCAGGCGGCGCACGATCACATTGCGCCGCGCCATGCGCCGCATGCCGACGGCCAGCGCGACGGTGAGGGCCACCGGCAGTCCTTCGGGAATTGCCGAGACCGCGAGCGCCACGCCGAGCACGAAGATGTCGACCGGCGGCGCACCACGCGCGAGCTCGAGCGCAGCGACGAGCAACACGGCGACGCCCACGCCGATCGCGAGCAGCTGCGTGAAGCGCTCCATCCGCACCAGCAGCGGCGCCTTGGCCGCGGGTTTGCCGAGCACCGAGGCCGCGATATGCCCCAGCTCGGTGTGCAAGCCGGTGGCCACGACCAGGCCGCGCCCGCGCCCGCTCGCGACCAGCGTGCCGGCATAAGCCATGTTGACGCGTTCGCCCAGCGCACTGTCCGCCGGCAAGGCCCCGGCGGCCGACTTGTCGACCGTCAGTGACTCACCCGTGAGCAGCGACTCGTCGATGGTCAGGTTGTGCTCCTCGAGCAGCCGCAGGTCCGCGGCGACTTTCGCGCCTGGCTCGATCAGCACGATGTCGCCGGGCACCAGCTCTTCGGCCGGGACCTCGTGCGCGTCGCCATCGCGCAGCACCCGCGTGCGTGCGGCGACCAGCCCTTGCAGCGCGAGCGCCGATCGTTCCGCGGCGTATTCCTGGAACGTGCCGATCGCGGCATTGATCAGCAGTACCGCGAGGATGAAGCCGGCGTCAGCCCATTCCCGCAACAGCGCCGACACGCACGCCGCGGCGAGCAGCACGTAGATCAGCGGACTCTTGAACTGGCGCACGAACACGCCGAGCAGCGACGGCGGCCTGCCGCGCGGCAACGCGTTGCGGCCATAGCGCCCGAGCCGCGACCGCGCCTCAGCGTGGCTCAAGCCTCGCGGCGACGAATCCAGCTGCTCGAGCAAGGTCGCAGCGTCGCACGCATGCGCGGCGGCCGGAATGCGTGCTGCTTTCACCGGGGCCTGCGCCATCACGACATCATTCGATCGCGTCGCGGCGCACGGCTTGTGGTGGGTCAACCGGCTTCCGCGATCGAGGCGTCGCCAAACGCCTACGAATCGTCAAACCCGAGTGGCCTGGTGGATCACCATTTGATCCATCTCAATCAGCCGCGACAGTGCGAGAATATCGTTTTATTTCTCTGATGTCTGGCACCTTCGGTCCAGGCGTGACCTTCCGCGGACCCCCGAGCAGCCACAATCGCCGAGTCCCGCGGGCCGGAGGATCGTCATGGCTCAATTTGAAATCGTCTCACGCTCGGATTTCTCCGACGTCACGTTCCTGCTCGAAGTCCGCCATCCGTTGATGGCCAAGGCCGCGCGGCCGGGGCAGTTCGTGATCGTGATGGCCAACGAACTCGGCGAGCGCATCCCGCTGACGATCGCCGACTTCGACCGCGAAAAGGGCACGATCACGCTGGTGATCCAGGCGGTGGGCAAGACGACGCGCGAGATGCAGGCCAACTGCAAGGTCGGAACGCACCTGCACGCGCTGGTGGGGCCGATGGGCATCCCGAGCCACATCGGCAAGGCGCGCAAGGTCGTCTGTGTCGGCGGCGGCCTGGGCGTTGCGCCGGTCTATCCGCAGGCGCGCGCCTACAAGGACAGCGGCGCCTACGTGATCGGCGTGCTCGGTTTCCGCAACGAGTCGCTGATCTTCTGGGAGGACAAATTCCGCGCTTGCTGCGACGAGCTGATCGTTTGCACCGACGACGGTTCAGCCGGCATCAAGGGCCTGG
>CP070653.1:3339725-3352474 GCA_020354665.1 Burkholderiales bacterium | reverse complement strand
CGCCCGCGAGCGGGTTCATCGGGATCCGCTGCAAACGACCCCCGAGCGCCGCGCAACCTATCAGGTTGCCAGCAGCCCGAATACCGCAGGCAGGCGGTTGTCGATCGTGACGCGTCGTCCTCGCCACCCGGCCACGGTATCGGTGTGCACCCTTTCGTGCGGGGTCGTGAGGCCGCACGCAATTGCGACCCGCGTCGTCAGGGCCAAGGTGTCCAGCAGCGAATCGAACAACGCAGGATTGCGATAAGGCGTCTCGATCATCCACTGCGCCTGCCCGGTTCGCCGCGACAACGCCTCGAGTTCGCGCAACCGCGCTGACCGCTTGGCCGCTTCGACCGGCAGGTACCCGACGAAGGCAAAGCTCTGTCCGTTCAGGCCGGCGGCTGCGATGGCCAGCAGCAGCGAGCTTGGGCCGACGAGGGGACGCACGACCACGTCCCGCGCGTGCGCCAGCGCCACCAACGCCGCGCCCGGATCGGCCACCGCGGGCATGCCGGCCTCCGACAGCAGCCCCACGTCATGGCCCGCGAGCAGCGGGCCCAGCAACGGCGTCAGGTCGTGTGGTCTGCTGGGCTGACCGCCCTTGACAGGCCGGGGCAGCTCCACGATGTCGAGCAACTGCAGGGGCTGCGCGAGCGGCACCACCTCGTGGACTCGTTTCAGGAACGCACGCGCCGACTTCGCGTTCTCGACGACCCAATGATTCAGCGACGCCGCGCGCTGCAAAACCCCCGTCGGCAGCACGTTGGCCAGCGGCGCGCGAGGCTCGGGCAGATCCAGGTCGAGCGTGCTCGGCACGAGATAGAGCGTGCCGGCCGCCGGCGCCGCGCTTCGCACGCCCGCGCTCATCCCGGGCCGAGCGGATCCGGCTGCAGAACGTCGATGCCGGCGCCGCGCAGCAGTCGGCAGGTGTGGATCAGCGGCAGCCCGATCAGTGCGGTCGGATCATCGGCCTCGACCGCCTCGAGCAGCGCCAGTCCGATCCCTTCGCTCTTGGCACTGCCGGCGCAGTCGTACGGCTGCTCGGCTCGCAGATAGGTTTCGATCGTCGCCGCATCGAGCGAACGGAAACGTACAGCGACCGGCACGAGCACTTCGGCGACGAACCCGCGGGACGCCTGCACGACGGCCACCGCGGTCTGGAACACAACCGTGTGGCCGCTCATGCGCCGCAGTTGCGCGACGGCGCGCTCATGCGAGCCCGGTTTGCCAATGGTTTCGCCGTCGAGGTCGGCGACCTGATCGGCACCGATGACCACCGCGTCCGGGCGCCGTGAAGCGACCGCCTGCGCTTTCGCCCGCGCCAGCCGACTCGCCAGCCGCGCCGGCGTTTCCTGCGCCAGCGCCGACTCGTCGACGCCCGGCGCCACGCATTCGAACGGCACACGCAGCCGCGCGAGCAATTCGCGCCGGTAGCGCGATGTCGAAGCGAGGATGAGTGCGGGCCGCGGCGTCACGCGCGCATTGTCCCATCGCCTGCAGCGCGCGCTCGTACACTGTGCAGAACATGAAGAAGCCGCCGTCCCATGACTCGCGCCGGCTCGACGTGGAGGTCTTCGCGCGCGACGCCGCGACGTTGAACGGCCGCTTGCCGCTGCGCGAGATGCCGAGGTTCACCTCGATGCTGCACGAGGTGGCGGTGGACGCAGGCGCCGTTTGGCGGATCGAGGGCAGTCTTGCGGCGCCGACCGGCAGCCGACCCGAGCCGCGCCTGCACATCACCGCCAGCGCGACGGTCAAGCTGCAATGCCAGCGGTGCCTCGAGCCGGTGGTGGTGCACGTCGAGGTCGATCGGCTGTTCCGCTTTCTTCCCGACGAAGCAGCGGCCGGGGCGCTGGACGCCGAATGCGAGGACGAAGTGCTCGTCACCTCGCGTGCGCTGGACGTCCTCGAACTCGTCGAGGACGAATTGCTGCTGGCCTTGCCGCTCGTGCCCAGCCATGAGCAATGCCCGGTCGACCTGATGGCCGGGGTGCGCGAGGAGCCGTCCGAGCTTCAGCGACCGTTCGAGGCGCTGGGGACACTCAAGAAGCAGTGACGGAAGCGTCCGGCGCAGCGGACCGCCTCGGCATGGTAGGATTCGCGACCTTTTCGGAGGCGCATCAGCACCGAAATTGCAGCCCATCAGTGCCATTGACCGGCGTTGGGCCGGCCCCCGGATGCGCTGCCTTGCCGGACACGCTGCCGGTTCGCCTTTGCCTGACGCGCAGGGCTGTCCAAGGGCATTAGGAGAAAGAAATGGCTGTTCAGCAGAACAAGAAATCGCCGTCCAAGCGCGGCATGCATCGGTCGCACAATGCACTGCCGGTGCCCGGCATCGCGATCGAACCGACAACCGGCGAGGTGCACCGGCGACACCACATCAGCCCGACCGGCTTCTATCGGGGGCGCAAGGTTGTCAAGACCAAGGCCGACGCCTGACCTGAAGGCCGCTGCGCACAGGCGGTGCCGATGCGCGCTGCGCTGACAACCCGCCGCGAGGCCGGGCGCCCGCGGTCTGACTCGAAGTGGTGAGCAACCCGTCGCCGAACGCGGGCGCTGTGCGTATCGCGATCGATTGCATGGGCGGCGATCACGGCGTCTCGGTCACGCTGCCGGCATGCGAGAAATTCCTGGCGTCGCACCCGAACGCGCACGCCCTCCTCGTCGGGCAACCCGAAGCGCTGGCTGTCGCCAAACAGTGGCCGCGCTGCGAGATCGTTGCGGCCAGTGAAGTCGTCGCAATGGACGATCCGGTCGAGGTCGCTTTGCGGCGCAAGAAGGATTCGTCGATGCGGGTGGCGATCGGGCTTCTCAAGGCGCCCCAAGGCGGCGCTGTGCGCGCCGACGCGTGCGTGTCGGCCGGCAACACCGGCGCCCTGATGGCCCTTGCGCGCTACCTGCTCAAGACGCTCGAAGGGATCGACCGTCCAGCGATCGCGACCGTGATGCCCAATCAGACGGATGGTTTCACGACGATCCTCGATCTCGGCGCGAACGTCGACTGCACGGCCGAGCATTTGCTGCAGTTCGCCGTGATGGGCAGCGCCCTGGTGACGGCGGTGCAAGGCAAGGCCAACCCCTCGGTCGGTCTACTCAATATCGGCGAGGAAGCGATCAAGGGCAGCGACACCATCAAGCGCGCGGGCGAACTGCTTCGCGCCGCAGCCGCGGCGGGCCACCTCAACTTTCACGGCAACGTGGAGGGCGACGACATCTTCCAGGGCACGACCGACATCGTCGTCTGCGACGGCTTCGTCGGCAACGTCGCGTTGAAGACATCCGAAGGGCTTGCGGCGATGCTCACGAGCTTCATCCGTCAGGAGTTCACGCGCAACTGGTACTCGCGCATCGCGGCGCTCGTTGCGCTGCCGGTGCTCAAGCACTTCAAGCAGCGCGTGGACCCGCGTCGCTACAACGGTGCGGCGTTGCTGGGGCTGCGCGGCCTGGTGTTCAAGAGCCACGGCGCGGCTGACGCTTTTGCTTTCGAGCATGCCCTGGCGCGCGCGTTCGAGGCCGCAAACCACCAGCTGCTCGAGCGCGTGCACGATCGCATGGCCGAGACGCTTCGCGCCATGCCGACGAACCTGGCCGGCACTGCCGCCGGGCCGGTGGCACACGCGGTGTGAGCCGAAGCATGGGCCCATCCTCCGCCACGGCACGTCGCTTCTCCCGCGTCACCGGCACCGGCAGCTACCTGCCGCCGAAGCGCGTCACCAACGACGCGCTGGCCGCGCAACTCGCCCGCAGCGGAATTGAAACGTCGGACGAGTGGATCGTCGAGCGCACCGGCATCCGCGCACGCCACTTCGCCGACGACGATGCCGCCTGCAGCGACCTGGCGGTCGCGGCCGCCCGCGGGGCCCTGTCCGCTGCGGGTTGCGATGCGCGGGACATCGACTTGCTGATTGTTGCGACGTCGACCCCCGACATGGTGTTCCCGTCGACCGCCTGCATCGTGCAGGACAAGCTCGGTGCCAACGGGTGCACGGCGTTCGACCTGCAGGCGGTCTGCTCGGGTTTCGTCTATGCCTTGAGCGTTGCGGATTCGATGATTCGTGCGGGCTCGGCGACGCGGGCGCTGGTGATCGGCGCGGAGATCTTCTCGCGCCTGCTCGACTTCTCGGATCGCAGCACCTGCGTGCTGTTCGGTGACGGCGCCGGCGCGGTGGTGCTCGAGGCGAGTGACGAGCCCGGCATCGTGGCCAGCGAATTGCACGCCGACGGGCGTCACGTCGGCGTCCTGTGCGTGCCCGGCACGGTATCCGCGGGGCACATCGCTGGAGATCCGCTGCTGAAGATGGACGGTCAGGCCGTCTTCAAGCTCGCGGTCGGCGTGCTCGAGGACGTCGCGCGATCGGTGCTCGCCAAGGCCGGGCGCACCGACCGGCAGATTGACTGGCTGATACCGCACCAGGCGAACATCCGCATCATGCTCGGCACGGCCCGGAAGCTGAACCTGCCCGCCGAGCGGATGATCGTCACTGTCGACGAGCACGGCAACACGTCGGCGGCGTCGATTCCTCTGGCGCTCGATCAAGCGGTGCGCGCCGGCCGCATCAAGCGCGGCGACACGGTGCTGCTCGAGGGCGTGGGCGGCGGCTTCACGTGGGGCGCGGTGCTGCTCGACATGTAGCGCTGCGAGCGCAGCGACCGGCTCGATATGACACTCGATCGACGATCATGACTTCACTGGCTTTTGTCTTTCCGGGGCAGGGCTCGCAAGCGGTGGGCATGCTCGACGCGTGGGGCAGCCACCCAGCGGTCGCAGAGACGCTCGCCGAAGCCTCGCAGGCGCTCGGCGAGGACGTCGCACGACTGATCCGCGAGGGGCCGAAGGCACAGCTCGACCTCACCACCAACACCCAGCCCGTCATGCTGACCGCGGGCATCGCGTGCTACCGGGCCTGGCGCGCAGAAGGTGGCAACGAGCCGATCGCGGTGGCCGGCCATTCGCTCGGCGAATACACGGCGCTGGTCGCCGCCGGCGCGCTCGCGTTTGCCGATGCGCTGCCGCTGGTGCGTTTTCGGGCGCAAGCGATGCAGGAGGCGGTTCCGGTCGGCACGGGCGCCATGGCGGCAATCGTCGGGCTCGATGCCGAGGCGGTGCGCGACGGTTGCGCCGAGGCCGCCGCAGCGAGCGGCGAAGTGGTCGAGGCGGCCAATTACAACGACCCGATGCAGACGGTGATCGCCGGATCGAAGACCGGTGTCGACCGGGCGTGCCAGTTGCTGAAATCGAAGGGGGCCAAGCGCGCGCTGCCATTAGCGGTATCGGCGCCGTTCCATTCGTCGCTGATGAAGCCGGCGGCCGAGCGGCTGCGCGAGCGGCTGCAGTCGGTGGCGATCGTCGCGCCGCACATCCCGGTGATCAACAACATCGACGTCGCCGCCCTGGACGACCCACAGTCGATTCGAGATGGGCTCTACCGGCAGGCATTCGGGCCGGTGCGCTGGGTCGAAGTCGTGCGTGCGCTGCGCGGGCGCGGCGCTTCGCATCTGGTCGAATGCGGGCCCGGCAGGGTGCTGACGGGCATCGCCAAGCGCATCGACAGCGAGCTTGGGTGCGCTGCGTTGTTCGACCCCGCCTCGTTGGCCGAAGTCAAAGGATTGCTCTGATGACCACCCGCACGTTTGCCGGACAGGTCGCGCTGGTCACCGGTGCCTCGCGCGGCATCGGCCGTGCCATCGCGGCCGAACTCGCGCGGCAGGGACTGAAGGTCGTCGGTACCTCGACCACGCCGGCGGGTGCCGAGGCAATCGGCGCATCGCTGGCCGCGCGGGGTGGCCGCGGCGTGGTTCTGGATGTGAACGATGCCGCCGGCTGCGAAGCCGTGGTCGAGTCGATCGTCAAGGACCATGGGACCTTGCACGTGCTCGTCAACAATGCCGGCATCGCGCGCGACATGCTGGCCATGCGCATGAAGGACGAGGATTGGGATGCCGTGCTCGACACGAACCTCAAGGCCGTCTTTCGCATGAGCCGGGCGGCGCTGCGCACGATGACCAAGCAGCGCTATGGCCGCATCGTCAACATCACGTCGGTGGTCGGCGCGAGCGGCAATCCGGGACAGGCCAACTACGCGGCTGCCAAGGCCGGAGTCGCCGGCATGACGCGAGCGCTGGCCAGGGAACTGGGCAGTCGCGGCATCACGGTCAATTGTGTGGCTCCGGGATTCATTGCCACCGACATGACGCAGAAACTCGCCGAGGCTCAGAAGGCGGCGCTGCTCGCGCAGATCCCGCTGGGCCGGCTGGGTGCGGCCGATGAAGTGGCCGCTGCGGTCGCGTTCCTGGCATCGCCGCAGGCGGGCTACATCACGGGCACCGAATTGCACGTCAATGGCGGTATGTACATGAGCTGAGCGCCCTCGCGCGCCGGCCTTCGCAATGCGCGGCGAGTCGGGTTTCCACAGGGTGAATAGGCCCTATGGATGCGGGCGCGACACGCCTTAGAATCGTCGCGGTCTGTCATTTCAACACTCCCGGAGGAGTCATGAGCGATATCGAAGCGCGGGTGAAGAAGATCGTTGCCGAGCAGCTCGGCGTGCCCGAGTCCGATGTTACCAACGAGAAGGCTTTTGTCGCTGACCTCGGTGCGGACTCGCTGGATACGGTTGAGCTCGTGATGGCGCTCGAGGACGAGTTCGGTATCGAGATCCCGGACGAAGAGGCCGAGAAGATCACCACGGTACAGCTTGCGATCGACTACGCGCTCAAGCATCAGAAGGCCTGAACGCTGCGCGATTCATGAGTCGCCGCCGCGTCGTCGTCACCGGTCTTGGCCTGATCAGCCCCGTCGGCAACACGGTTGCCGAGGGTTGGGCGAACATCCTGGCCGGGCGCTGCGGCATCGGGCGCATCACCAAGTTCGATGCATCAGCTTTCTCCTGCCAGATTGCGGGTGAAGTCAGGGGCTTTAACGTCGAGGAGTACCTCCCGGCGAAGGAAGCCCGGCACATGGATACCTTCATCCATTTCGGGCTGGCCGCGTCGATGCAGGCGGTGCGCGACGCGGGCCTGCCGACCGGCGACCAGCTGAACGAGGAAGTTGCCGAACGCATCGGCGTGATGGTCGGCTCGGGCATCGGCGGCCTGCCGCTGATCGAGGAGACACACGCCGAATACACCGCGCGGGGCCCGCGGCGGATCTCTCCGTTCTTCGTCCCGGCTTCGATCATCAACATGATCTCCGGGCACGTGTCGATCCGGCTCGGCTTCCAGGGGCCCAATCTGGCCATCGTGACGGCCTGCACCACTGGCCTGCACTGCATCGGCGAAGCGGGGCGACTGATCGAGCACGGCGACGCCGACGTGATGATCGCCGGCGGTGCAGAAAGCACCGTATCGCCGCTGGGCGTCGGCGGTTTCGCCGCGGCGCGCGCGCTTTCAACGCGCAACGATGACCCGGCGACGGCTTCGCGTCCCTGGGACAAGGATCGCGACGGCTTCGTGCTTGGAGAAGGTGCCGGCGTCCTCGTCCTCGAGGAGTACGAGCATGCGCGCAGGCGCAGCGCGCGGATCTACGCGGAGCTGGTCGGTTTCGGCATGGGTGCCGACGCCTTTCACATGACCGCCCCCACTGTCGACGGACCCAAGCGGTCGATGAAAGTCGCGCTGCGCAACGCGGGGATCAGTGCCGATGCGGTGCAGTACGTCAACGCGCACGGTACCTCGACGCCACTGGGCGACCTGAACGAGAGCAACGCGATCAAGCTCGCGTTCGGCGATTGCGCCAAGAAGCTGGTGGTGAGCTCGACCAAGTCGATGACCGGGCACCTGCTCGGGGGCGCGGGGGGAGTCGAATCCGTATTCACGGTGCTCGCGGTGCACCATCAGGTCGCGCCGCCGACGATCAACATCTTCGAGCAGGATCCCGAGTGTGATCTCGACTACTGTGCCAATGCGGCGCGCGAAATGAAGATCGACGTTGCCGCCAAGAACAACTTCGGTTTCGGCGGCACCAACGGGACGCTGCTGTTCCGACGCGTGTGACGATGCGCGCGACGGCGTGTGCGGCCGTCCCCACGATTCCGTGAGATCCGCCCCGGCGATCCAGGTTACGGTGAGGCGGTTCGACCGCTGGCAGGCCTGCGTCGCTGCGCTCGCCGCGTTGGCGGTCGCAACGCTGGCTGGGTGGTTTGGTACTCGGCTGGCATGGGGCACGGTGCCGACGGCAGTGGCGACATTTGCATCGTGCACTTTCGCAGCGGTGCTTGCCTGGCACGGCAGCCGCCGCGCGCCTGTGCGCCTGCGCTGGGACGGTTGCCGATGGCACTTCGGTCCCGCCGCAGCGGCGAGCGACCAAGACGTTGCGGGGTGCTCGCGCCCGATGATCGACCTCGGCTCCTGGCTACTGGTTGTATTCGAGGGTTCGACGTCTGCGGTTGAGCGGGTGTGGCTGCCGCTGCAGCGACGCGGCCTTGAGGGCGAGTGGCATGCCCTGCGCTGTGCCCTGTACGCCATCCCCGCGGCCGGCGATGCGGCCGCTCGCGGGAATCCGTCCGACACCGGTGTGGCCCGCCCGATCAAATGACGACCGATGCCGATGCCCCATTGATCGATCGCGCCAAGCGCGGCGACCAGCGGGCCTTCGAGATGCTGGTGGTCAAGTACCAGCGGCGTATCGAGCGCTTGATCGGACGCATGGTGCGCGACGCGGACCTGGTGGCGGACATCGCCCAGGAGACCTTCATCCGCGCGTACCGGGCCTTGCCGCAGTTCCGCGGGGAGAGCGCCTTCTACACGTGGCTGTACCGGATCGCGGTCAACACCGCCAAGAAGACGCTGGTCGAGGCAAAGCGGGACCCAATCGTGACGGAATCGGCACTTGGCGCTCGTGGGGACGAGGATGAAACTTCCCGCGTGGAGCACGAACTAAGCCACAGTGAGACGCCCGAAGCTGTGCTGGCAAGCAAGGAAATCGCGGCGACGGTCAATGCGGCCATCGAGGCGTTGTCCGAGGATCTTCGCCAGGCGATCACCCTGCGCGAGATCGAAGGATTGAGCTATGAGGAAATCGCCGAGGTCATGAGGTGCCCGATCGGGACGGTGCGGTCACGGATCTTCCGGGCCCGCGAGGCGATCGCAGAGCGGCTGCGACCGCTGCTGGACACCCGTCACGGTGAGCGGTGGTAGCGGCAAGCCGGCCGCCACGATTGGAGCTTTTTGAAATGTCTGTCTCAGCCGAAGATGCCGATCCGACGATGCGCACACTGTCGGAATTGATGGATGGCGAAGCTGACGCTTCGTGGTCGGGTCGCGCCTGCGCCGCATGGGCTGCCGATGCAGCGGCGCGCGAGCGGTGGCATATCTGGCACTTGATCGGCGATGTCCTGCGCTCCGACGAGCTGTCTTCCACGCCGCAGCGCGATGGGGCCTTCCTGGTGCAGCTGCGCGAGCGGCTTGCCAAGGAGGCGGTGGTTCTGGCGCCCGAGCGGTCGCTGACCGAATCCCGCCGGTCCGTCCTGCGCCGCCGCAGGTGGGTCGCCTCGGCGACAGTGGCCGCCGGGTTCGTGGCGGTGGCTGCGGCCTTGGTTGTATTGCGTGACCCGCCTGCACCGGTTAGCGGCCCGTCGCTTGCCAAGGCGCCGCCGGTCACTAGTGCGGTGCCGGTCGCCGTGGCACAGCCCGCGCCGATGCCGCCGCCGGAGCCCCAGGTGCTGGTGGTCAATGGCCAGCTGATCCGCGACACGCGGCTGGACCATTACCTGGCTGCGCACAAGCAGCATTCAGCGATCGGAATTCCCGCGGGCCTGGTGCGCAGCGCACCACCGGACGCCGGTGCGCAGCGCTGACCGGCCATGCATCTGAGAGTCTTGCTCGCAGGGTCGCTGGCTTGCGCGGCGATAGGTTTCGCCCCTTCCGCGCACGCGCAGGATGCGTCCCTCGACGCTGCCTCCGCCAGAGCCTGGCTCACGCGCATTCATGATGCGGCCACGAGCCAGAGTTTCCGCGGAACGCTTGTCGTTAGTGCGAGCGGCATGATCTCGGGGTCGCGGGTCGTCCACTATTGCAGCGGCTCGGACCAGTACGAGCGCATCGAGTCTCTCGATGGACAAGTCCGGCAGGTGCTGCGTCACAACGATGTCGTCCACACGGTGTGGCCGACGAGGCGGGTCGTACTGGTCGAGCGGCGCGGCTCGGTGAGCACCTTCCCCTCGTTGCTGCATGGTGCCGGCGACGACGGTTTCGTCGATTACTACCAAGTGCGCGTGGAGGGTACGGACCGGGTGGCGGGCTTCGATGCCCAGGTACTTCAGGTGCAACCACGGGACGCTCAGCGCTACGGCTACCGACTGTGGTCCGAGAAAGCCACGGGGTTGCTGTTGCGCGCCGAGGTGCTCGGCACGCGGGACGAGGTACTCGAGGCCGCCGCCTTCACCGAGCTTGTGCTGGGCGTGAAGCCACAGCCGCAGAGCGTCGTGCGCTCAATGAAGACGCTGGACGGCTATCGGATCATTCGACCGCAGGTCATCGAGACCCGGCTCGAGGACGAGGGCTGGTCGATGAGGGTTTCGGTCCCCGGTTTTCGGCAGATCAGCTGCGTCAAGCGGATCAGCCCCGCCGCCGAGGGCGGCCGGAAGGGCGGTGAACCCCTCCTGCAGTCGGTGTGGTCGGATGGGCTGACCAGCGTTTCGGTCTTCATCGAGCCATTCGACGCCCAGCGGCACACCCGAGAGTTGCAAACCTCGATCGGCGCAACGCAGACCGTGATGCGTCGGTTCGGGGAGTGGTGGCTGACCGTGATGGGCGACGTACCGGCGCCGACGCTAAGGGAGTTCGCGAAGGGCATCGAGCGGGTGCGGTAGTGGCGGGTACGCAGGTGGCGGTGCAGGGCCTGCGCTGCGTACCGCGTCGGCCGCCACCGATCCCGTGACGTTGAAGTGGCGACGCGCCGGGGTGAAAGCTGACCCGGCAGTCGAGATTTGTCGACCATAAGAAGGGGAACGACCTTGATGACATCGAGCACGGCGTCAGGCCATAGCCTTGGGCGCGCCTTGATTTCCGGCCTGCTGCCACTGTTCGTCGGTTTGGCAGTGCTCGGCGCGCCGCCGCCGGCCGGGGCGCAAGCGCGCGCGCTGCCCGACTTTACCGATCTGGCCGAGCAAGTCGGCCCGTCAGTGGTGAACATCCGAACGCTCGAGCGCACTCGTGGTGCGCGCGGCATGCCCGAGATCGACGAGGGCATGGAGGAGTTCTTCCGTCGCTTCGGGATTCCGTTGCCCGGCCGTCCTGACCCGCGGCGGGACAGCCCGCACGGTAACGGTGAGCCGCAGCAGCGCGGCGTCGGCTCGGGTTTTGTGCTCAGTTCTGACGGTCTTGTGATGACCAACGCGCACGTGGTCGACGGTGCCGACGACGTGATCGTCACGCTGACGGACAAGCGCGAGTTCAAGGCGCGCATCATCGGCGCCGACAAGCGCACCGATGTCGCCGTCGTCAAGATTGACACGACCGGGCTGGCCGCGGTGAGGATCGGCGACGTGAGCCGGCTCAAGGTGGGCGAGTGGGTCGTCGCGATTGGCTCGCCGTTCGGCCTGGACAACACGGTCACAGCCGGGATCGTCAGCGCAAAGCAGCGCGACACGGGCGATTTCCTACCGTTGATCCAGACCGACGTGGCCATCAACCCGGGCAATTCGGGAGGGCCGCTGATCAACATGCGCGGCGAGGTGGTGGGGATCAATTCGCAGATCTACAGCCGCTCGGGCGGATACATGGGCATTTCCTTCGCGATCCCGATCGACGAAGCGATGCGCGTGGCCGACCAGTTGCGTACCAGCGGGCGCGTGATCCGCGGCCGCATCGGTGTCCAGATCGACCAGGTCACCAAGGAGGTGGCTGAGTCGATCGGGTTGGGCAAGCCGATGGGCGCCCTCGTGCGCGTGGTCGAGGCGGATGGGCCCGCGGGCAAGGCCGGCATCGAGGCCGGCGACATCATCACGAAGGTCGATGGCCGCGCGATCGAGCGCGCGGGCGAGCTGCCGCGCATCATCAGCAGCATCAAGCCGGGGTCGCGCTCGACGCTGCAGGTCTTCCGCCGCGGCGCGTATCGCGATATCCAGGTCACTGTCGGCGAGTTCGAGCCGGAACGTCCGCGTCGTGTCGCCGAGGGGGGGGCGAAGGAGCAGGGCACCGCGGCGTCGGCGCTCGGCCTTACGGTTTCCGATCTGAGCGAGGACAAAAAGCACGAACTCAAGCTGCGCGCGGGCGTTCAAATTGACGCCGTCGAAGGCGCAGCAGCCCGCGCTGGATTGCGCGATGGCGACGTGATCCTGTCGATCGACAACACCGAGGTCACGAGTGCGCGGCAGTTCGGTACGCTGGTTGCCAAGCTCGACAAGTCGCGGCCGGTCAGCGTGCTGGTGCGGCGTGGCGAATGGGTCAACTACTTTGTGATCCGGCCGAACCGTTAGCGCCCGCCCGGTTGCCGCCGGCCGACCCGACGCCTAGCGGGGGCGTCGGGTTTTTGCCATACGGGAAGTCTCGGATGGGACCGGACGCGACCGGTCCGGGCGGCCGAATGCTCCGGGCAGGGTCGGTCAGAGGCGCTTCTAAGTTTGCGGCCACTGACATGGTCTGTGGCGGTGGGCGCAGATTCGTGGGGCGGCTGGCTAGAATTTGGCTGCGCAAACCAAGATTTGAAGTCGTGGCAACGATGAATGATCGAGTGTGTAACTGTCCCCAGCGAACGCACAGGCTTTTGTTGATAATCTGTTTATTACTTTCCTTGTTGGTACCCCACAACGACGCGAAATCAAGCATTG
>CP070653.1:3336281-3339625 GCA_020354665.1 Burkholderiales bacterium | reverse complement strand
TATTGTAAATTCTACACCTCAAATACCATTTTGAGCAGTTTTACCTTCTGGTTTAATAAAATATGCAGCCCATCGCACGGCTCGAGATATCGCGACAGACCGCGCAGGAACGCAGCCAGCAAGCGCGGCGGCAGATCGAGATCTTGCAGCAGGAGATCTCTTCGCATCACAAGGCGCGCTCCGAAGCCCTGAGCGCGCGCAGACGCGCGCGCGATCTCAGCGATGCCCTGGATGCAGAGCAGACCCTCGTGCTGCCCGGCCGAAGCAACGACGGTTTCAGCCTGTCGCGGCTTCCGCCCAGCGGCTTTGCCGACACCCAGCCCGCTTGATAATTCGCTCGACTTCTTTGGGGCGCTCGCCAACGCGGTACGGTCGTTGAAACCCAGCCGGGGCCCCGTGGAGCAAGCGGCGCGGTCGGGCACGGCCAGCCCCGATAGGGGTCCACCGAGGCAGGGCACGATTCGACTACTCGATCAAGTCCTGCGTCGTTGCATACCAAGCGGCCCATCTGATCCCAGGCCCGGCCATTTCCTGCTCGGGCACAAGAGCCACGCGCCGAACGAATCCCGTTGCCTTATTCCCCTGGACGGCGCAGTCGGGCCACGGGGGTCTATCAGGTAGTTCGAAGCATGAGCCGCCCGGCGCGGAATTCCGCGCCGAGCGGAGGAGCGTAGGACCCGCATGACGCGCAAGCACAGTGCGGTGGTCCAGTCTCCGACAGAGGGAAGCGCAGCAAACGAAAAGACCCGGCCGAAGCCGGGTCTGCACTACGCTGCAGCGCAGCGGCGGCGCACGTGCCGCCGTCAGCTCAACCGCCTAGCCACCCTTGAGGGCTGCTGTCGCGGCGGTCTCGAGCCCGTCAGGGCTTGCTGCCCGTCGGGAAGGGCCAGGCTGCTTGGGGACTGAGCGCTGTACGCGCCGCAGGCGCAGGCTCTTTCTTGGCTGCCGGCTTGCGGGCGGTCGCCTTCTTCCTGGCGGCTTTTCTCGCCGGCGCCCGCTTCTTGGCCGCGGCCTTCTTCACCGCCTTCTTGGCTACCTTCTTCTTCGCGGCCCGCTTCACCGCCTTCTTGGCTACCTTCTTCTTCGCGGCCCGCTTCACCGCCTTCTTGGCTACGGCCTTCTTCGCGGCCCGCTTCACCGCCTTCTTGGCGACCTTCTTCTTCGCGGCCCGCTTCACCACCTTCTTGGCTACCTTCTTCTTCGCGGCCCGCTTCACCGCCTTCTTGGCCGGTGCCTTCTTCTTGGCCGGTGCCTTCTTCTTGGCCGGTGCCTTCTTCGCCTTCTTTGCCTTCTTCGCAGTTGCCATTTCAATCTCCTTGATCAAGTTGCAAAGAGCACCGCACTGCTCGATGCAGCGCGGCAATTCACCGCCCGAAGTCTTCCCGCGTCTTTCAGTGCCGCAGGCGCCGCGGTTCGGTGAACGGGGTTGCGACACGACGCCAGCTGGGAAAACTGGTCTTTGCGCATCGCGAATCTTGATCTGTCTATCGTTGCTGCGACCGGCGCGGGCACCGCGGCCCGACGTCAGTCCCAGCTCAACGCGCCACCGGTCTGATACTCGATGACGCGCGTTTCGAAAAAGTTACGCTCCTTTTTCAAGTCAATCATTTCGCTCATCCACGGGAACGGGTTCTCCTCGTTCGGGAAGAGCGCGTCCAAACCGATCTGCGTGGCACGCCGGTTGGCGATATAGCGCAGATAGCCCTTGAACATCGAGGCGTTGAGTCCCAACACGCCGCGCGGCATGGTGTCCTCGGCATAGCGGTACTCGAGCTCGACGGCCTTCAGAAACAACTCCTTGACCTCGGCCTTGAGCTGCGGCGTCCACAGCTGCGGATTCTCGAGCTTGATCGCGTTGATCATGTCGATGCCGAAATTGCAGTGCATCGATTCGTCGCGCAGGATGTACTGGTACTGTTCGGCGGCGCCGGTCATCTTGTTCTGTCGACCCAACGCCAGGATCTGCGTGAACCCCACGTAGAAGAACAGCCCCTCCATCAGGCACGCAAACACGATGATGGACTTCAGCAGCGTCTGGTCCGCCTCGAGCGTGCCCGTCCTGAAGGAGGAGTCCATGATCGCGTCGATGAAGGGGATCAGGAATTCGTCCTTGTCGCGAATCGAATCGATCTCGTGATAGGCATTGAAGATCTCGCCCTCGTCCAGGCCCAGTGATTCGACGATGTACTGGTAGGCGTGCGTGTGGATCGCCTCCTCGAACGCCTGGCGCAGCAGGAACTGGCGGCACTCCGGTGCCGTGATGTGGCGGTAGGTCCCAAGCGTGATGTTGTTGGCCGCCAGCGAATCCGCGGTCACGAAAAAGCCCAGGTTGCGCTTGACGATGCGACGCTCGTCCTCGCTGAGTCCGTTGGGATCCTTCCACGTCGCAATGTCGCGCGACATGTTGATCTCCTGGGGCATCCAGTGGTTGGCACAGGTCGCGAGGTACTTCTCCCACGCCCACTTGTACTTGAACGGGACCAGCTGATTGACGTCGGTGCGCCCGTTGATGATCCGCTTGTCCGCCACGTTGACGCGGCGCTGCGAGACAACAGGCGCCTTCTGCTCCGGCGGCACGCGCTCGGCCGTCGTCGGTGCAAGCTGCGGAGGGTGCGAGCCGGGGGACGGATAGGCCGCGCGCGCATCGAATTGCGGGGATGGCACGGAGCGATTCGGAGGAATCGGGGTGGATCTGACTTCTTCTTCCCAAACCAGCATGCACGTGGTTCCTAATGGGTGCGCATTATGAGAGTGTTGCGTCCAAACACCAAGCACTTCTTGACATCGCGGCGCCCTCGATGTTGTTGTTCAGCATCGCAGTGCTTTGTGCTCGAACGCGTCCAAGGGTGCTGTCGCGGTACGCGACGATCCGCGTATCGCGTTCAGATTCACTGGCAAGCCTCGCACGTCGGATCGTCGATCGCGCAGAACCTGACGTCAGCGACGATGTCCTGCGCACCGTCCGGTCCGGCATGAAGGCTCGAGCCTGTCGTCGGCACCGCGTTGAGCTGGCGGGTGTTCACCGTGCTCATCTCGACGTGGGTCGCGCTTTGAGTACGCAGGTAGTAGGTCGTCTTCAGACCGCGCACCCAAGCCAGTTTGTAGGTTTCATCGAGCTTCTTTCCCGAGGCGCCAGCCATGTAGATGTTCAGTGACTGCGCCTGGTCGATCCATTTCTGGCGGCGCGCCGCCGCCTCCACCAGCCACCGCGGCTCGATCTCGAACGCCGTTGCGTACAGCCGCTTGAGCTCGTCGGGAACGCGATCGATGGCGTGCAACGACCCCTTGAAGTGCTTCAGATCCATCAGCATCACGTCATCCCAGAGCCCCAGCGCCTTCAGCTC
>CP070653.1:3317148-3336181 GCA_020354665.1 Burkholderiales bacterium | reverse complement strand
GCACCTCGTCCATCAGCGTCAGCGTGCCGTGGGCATCGAGCCCGAACTCGAACTTCGTGTCGGCGATGATGATGCCCTTGGTCAGCGCGTAGTCGGCCGCCTCGCGATACAGGCGGATCGAGATTTCGCGCACGCGCTCGGCCGTTTCGCGACCGATCGTCGCAGCGATCTGCTCGAAGCTGACGTTCTCGTCGTGCTCGCCCATCGCGGCCTTGGTCGCGGGCGTGAAGATCGGCTCGGGCAACCGGCTTGCATTCTTCAGACCCGCCGGCAGCCCGATGCCGCACACCGATCCTCCCGACCGGTACTCCTGCCAACCCGAACCGGCGAGGTAGCCGCGCACGACGGCCTCGACCGGCAGCGGCTTCAGACGCTTGACCAGCATCGAGCGACCGCGCACCTGCGCGCGCTCATCGGGCGCCACCACGCTTTCCGGGTCGTCACCGGTGAGGTGGTTGGGCACCACACGGCCCAGTCGCGCGAACCAGAACAGCGTCATCCGCGTGAGCAGCTCGCCCTTGCCCGGGATCGGCTCGCCCATGATGACGTCGAACGCCGAGAGGCGGTCGGTCGCAACCATCAGGATGCGGTCGTCGCCGACCGCATAGTTGTCGCGCACCTTGCCGCGCGCGAGCAGCGGCAGTGAGCGGATCGACGATTTCAGCAGCGCAGGCATCGCGCGCGGCGGGAGTCGCTCGCGGCACCGCTCACATCACGGTCTGCGCGAGCTTGCCCGCAGCGTAGTTGCGCGCCACCTCGGTCAGCGGGATCGCCTTGATCTTGCCGGCCCGGCCTTCGCAGCCGAACTGCAGGTAGCGCTGACGGCAGATCGCCTTGGCGGCCTCGCGCGCCGGCTTCAGGTAATCGCGCGGATCGAATTTGCTCGGGTTCTCGGCCAGGAACTTGCGGATCGCCGCGGTCATCGCCAGCCGGATGTCGGTGTCGATGTTGATCTTGCGCACGCCGTGCTTGATCGCTTCCTGGATCTCCTCGACCGGCACGCCGTAGGTCTCCTTCATGTCGCCACCGTACTTGCGGATCTCGGCCAGCAGGTCCTGCGGAACCGACGACGAGCCGTGCATCACCAGGTGGGTGTTGGGAATTCGACGGTGGATCTCCTTGATGCGATCGATTGCGAGGATGTCGCCAGTGGGCTTGCGGGTGAATTTGTACGCACCGTGGCTGGTGCCGATCGCGATCGCCAGAGCGTCGAGCTGCGTCTTCTTGACGAAGTCGGCTGCCTGCTCGGGATCGGTCAGCAGCTGTTCGCGCGTCATCGTTGCGTCGGTGCCGTGGCCGTCTTCCTTGTCGCCACGCATCGTCTCGAGCGAGCCGAGGCAGCCGAGCTCGCCCTCGACGGTGACGCCGATCTTGTGCGCCATGTCGACGACCTTGCGGGTGACGTCGACGTTGTAGTCATAGCTCGCGATCGTCTTGCCGTCGGCCTGCAACGAACCGTCCATCATCACCGCGCTGAAGCCCAGGTCGATGGCTCCCCGGCAGACATCCGGGCTCTGGCCATGGTCCTGGTGCATCACCAGCGGTATGTTCGGCCACTGCTCGAGCGCAGCCTGGATCAGATGCTTGATGAAGGGCTCGCCGGCGTATTTGCGCGCCCCCGCGCTGGCCTGCAGGATGACGGGCGCGCCCACCTCGTCGGCAGCGCTCATCGCGGCCTGCACCTGTTCCAGGTTGTTGACGTTGAAGGCCGGTATGCCATAGCCGTTTTCGGCGGCATGATCGAGCAGCTGGCGCATCGAAACGAGGGGCATGGCGTTCTCCAGGCGAGTTGACGAGACTGTGGCACGCCACGACGGCGCGCGATCAGCTGCATTTTACCGGGGCGTCAGCGCGCGCGTGCCGCTCGCTGACGCGGCGCACAGAGGCATCACGCGACGCGGCACACCTTGAGCATGTTGGTGCCGCCGGGATATCCCATCGGCTCGCCACAGGTGATCGCGTAGGTGTCGCCGGGTCGCAGCGCGCCACGCTCGACGAGCAGCCGTTCGGCCTGCGCAAGGGCGGTGTCGCGGTCCTCGAAGCTCGGCATCAGCAGCGGCTGCACGTTGCGGTACAGCGTCATGCGACGCTGAGAGGCAACCTGCGCGGTGAGGCCATAGATCGGCACCTTTACGTTGTGCCGGCTCATCCACAGTGCCGTCGAGCCCGATTCGGTGAGCGCGAGGATGGCCTTGCAGCCGAGGTGGTGCGCGGTGAAGAGCGCACCCATGGCGATCGACTGGTCAATGCGGCCGAACCGCTTGTTGGCGAAGTCGGTTTCGAGCGTGACGTCGTCGGCCGCCTCGGCCTCGAGCGCGATCGCCACCATCTGCTCGATCGTTTCCACCGGATACTTGCCCAACGCCGTCTCCGCACTGAGCATCACCGCGTCGGTGCCGTCGAGCACGGCGTTGGCCACGTCGCTGACCTCCGCGCGCGTCGGCACGGGGTTCGTGATCATCGACTCCATCATCTGCGTCGCGGTGATCGCGATCTTGTCCAGCTCGCGCGCCATGCGGATCATGCGCTTCTGCAGTGCCGGTACCGCCGCGTTGCCGACCTCGACCGCGAGGTCGCCGCGCGCGACCATGATGCCGTCGCTCGCCTTCAGGATCGCCTCAAGCACGGGAATCGCCTCGCTGCGCTCGATCTTGGCGATCAGCGCCGGCTTGTGGCGCCAAGGTTCGCCAGCCACGTTGGCGAGTTGGCGCGCCATCTCCATGTCGGTCGCGCTCTTGGGAAAACTCACGGCGAGAAAATCGCACTGGAACGCCAACGCCGTCTTGATGTCCTCCATGTCCTTGGCGGTCAGCGCCGGCGCGGTCAGGCCGCCGCCCTGCTTGTTGATCCCCTTGTTGTTGGACAACTCGCCGCCGATCTTGACGGTGGTGTGCACTGCATCGCCGCGCACCGCATCGACGCGCAGCACGATCAGGCCGTCGTTGAGCAGCAGGGTGTCGCCCGGCCTGACGTCGCGCGGCAGCTCCTTGTAGTCGAGTCCGACGCGCTCTTGATTGCCGGGCTGCGCCGACGCCGCGTCGAGCACGAACGACTGGCCGGCCTCGAGCATCGTCTTGCCGCCTTCGAACTTGCCAACGCGGATCTTCGGCCCCTGCAGGTCGGCCATGATCGCGACTTCCTTGCCCGCCTGGCGCGCAGTTTCGCGCACCAGCGTGGCGCGGTCGATCTGGTCCTGTGCGCTGCCGTGCGAGAAGTTCAACCGCACGACGTCCACCCCGGCCGCGATCATGCGTGCGAGCACCTCCGGCGACGACGACGCCGGACCCAGCGTGGCGACGATCTTTGACTGGCGCGACATGCACGACTCCGCGAACCGCGTGGCGCCGGCATTATCCGGCGCGCGTCACGGGCCGCGCACGACGGCGGCGGACCTGACTGCCCCCCCCCCCGGCGCCAGTCGCCGGTCAGCGTCGCCGCTGCGCCCCGGCGTCGGCAACCGCCAACGCCGTCATGTTGACGACGCGACGCATCGTCGCCGAAGGCGTGATGATGTGCACCGGCCGCGCCGCGCCGAGCAGGATCGGGCCGACCGTCACGCCGTGCCCGCCGGTCATCTTCAGCACGTTGAACAGGATGTTGGCCGCGTCGAGGTTGGGCAGCACCAGCAAGTTCGCCGATCCACTGAGAGTGGACTCTGGCAGCGCGCCCTGCCGGATCGACTCGCTCAAGGCGGCATCGCCGTGCATCTCGCCGTCGCATTCGATGTCAGGTCGCATCGCAATGAACAGGTCGCGCGCCTGCCGCATGCGCCGTGCCGACGGCCGCGTCGAGGTCCCGAACATGCTGTGCGACAGGAAGGCGACCTTCGGCGGCAGGCCGAAACGCCGCACCTCCTCGGCGGCCATCACGGCGATTTCGGCCAGCGTCTGCGCATCGGGCTCGTCGTTGACGAAGGTATCGGTCACGAACAGCGTGTGGCGCTCGAGCATCAGCGCATTCATCGTCGCGAACGACCGTGCGCCCGGTGCCAGGCCGATCACCTGGCGCACACGCTCCAGATGCTGGTCGAACCGTCCGTCCAGGCCGGTCAGCAAGGCGTCGGCTTCACCGCGGCGTACCATCAGCGCCCCGATCAGGGTATTCGACCTTCGCACCGCGGCCTTCGCAGTGTCGGCCGAGATACCCTCGCGGCACGTCAGGCGGCGGTAATCCTCCCAATAGTCGCGGTAGCGAGGATCGTCCTCCGGATTGCAGACCTCGAAGTCGACGCCAGGCTTGAGGCGCAGCCCTGCGCGTTCGATGCGCATGTCGATCACCGCCGGGCGTCCGATCAGGATCGGCTTGGCCATGCCCTCGTCGACCACCACGCGCACGGCGCGAAGCACGCGTTCATCCTCACCCTGCGCATACGCGACGCGTGCCGGATTCGCCTTGGCCTGTGCGAACACCGGGCGCATGAACATGCCCGTCTGGTAAACGAACCGTGTCAGCGACTCTCGATACGCGTCCAGATCGGCGATCGGGCGGGTCGCGACGCCGGACTCGGCCGCCGCCTTTGCCACCGCCGGCGCAATGCGCAGGATCAGGCGCACGTCGAACGGCGTCGGAATGATGTAGTCCGGCCCGAACTTCAGTTCGCGCCCTTGGTATGCAGCGGCCACCGCTTCGCTCGTCTCGGCCTTTGCGAGCGCGGCGATCTCGCTCACGCAGGCGAGCTTCATCTCCTCGGTGATGCGCGTCGCGCCGCAATCGAGCGCGCCGCGGAAGATGTAGGGGAAGCACAGCACGTTGTTGACCTGGTTCGGATAGTCCGAACGGCCGGTGGCAACGATGCAGTCGGGCTTGGCCTGCTTGGCGAGCTCGGGGCGGATCTCGGGCTCCGGGTTGGCCAGCGCCAGAATGATCGGTCTGTCAGCCATCGTCGCGACCATCTCGGGCGTCAGCACGCCCCCGGTCGAGCAACCGAGAAACACGTCCGCACCCTTCACGACGTCGGCCAGCGTGCGGGCCGCGGTCTTCTGGCAGTAACGCTGCTTGCTCTCGTCGAGCTTGCCGGTCTTGGCGTCGTCGCGTTCCGACTGGATCACACCCTTGCTGTCGACGACGTAGATGTTCTGGCGCCGCAGCCCCATGCCGACCATGAGGTCCAGGCAGGCGATCGCCGCGGCACCCGCACCCGAGACGACGAACTTGACCTTGGCGATGTCCTTGCCCACTAGTTCCAGGCCGTTGAGCAGTGCCGCACCGGAGATGATCGCCGTGCCGTGCTGGTCGTCGTGAAACACCGGGATGGCCAGGCGCTCCTTGAGCTTGCGCTCGATGTAGAAGCACTCGGGCGCCTTGATGTCCTCGAGGTTGACGCCGCCCAGTGTCGGCTCGAGCGCGGCGACGATATCGACCAGCCTGTCAGGATCCTTCTCGGCCAGCTCGATGTCGAACACGTCGATCCCGGCGAACTTCTTGAACAGGCAGCCTTTGCCCTCCATCACCGGCTTGGCCGCCAGCGGGCCGATGTCGCCGAGCCCCAGCACCGCCGTGCCGTTGGTCACGACCCCAACCAGATTGGCGCGCGAGGTGTACTCCGCAGCGAGGCGCGGATCCTCTTCGATCGCGAGACATGGATAGGCCACGCCCGGCGAATACGCGAGCGACAGGTCACGCTGATTGAACAACGGCTTGGTCGGCGCGATCGAGATCTTGCCGTGCGTCGGCGCACGGTGGAATTCGATCGCCGCGTCGCGCAGGGCCTGCTCGGCAGCTGACAGCGGCTTGCCCATGGCGGTCTCCTTTGATCGTTGGCAGGGCCACAGCGTAACGCTGCCGCTGCGTCACGCACTCCGCGTTGGTACCTAGGTCCTGATGGATCGGCCGGTCAATCGTTCGGCATCGCGCGCCTTCATCGCCTGGCCGGCTACCTTGGCCATCGCCGTCTCGGCGGGCCCGGCCAGGCTCTTGCCGGTCGGCAGCCCACCGGCCGGCAGGAAAGCGCCCGCGACCGATGGCGTCGGTCTGAGCAGCCGGCAACGACCCGGCACGAGCATCGCTGCGCTCGGCCGTTCGTTTGACGCGAATGGGCCCGCCCTCCGCCTCGCACCCGGCCGCGATCGCCTGAGCGGACTCGATACCAGCGTGTCGCAGCCGGCGAGCAGCGTGGCAGCGAGTGCGAGGAACACGGCGGCGGCCGCGCGTGACATGGTCGCAGATGGCCTGCCAATCCGGGGCTGAATTCTTATCGACAGCCGCCCAGCCAACTTGAGCCGCGGCACCGCGAAACGAAACACCCCGCCGCAGCGGGGTGTCGACCGATGACTCGCCGCCGCAGCGCGTTCAGGCTCCGCGCGCCATGGCCATCAGTCGCTCAACGCGCTCTTCGGTACTGGGGTGCGTGCTGAACAAGCCGCGCAGCCCGCCGCCGGACAGCGGATTCACGATCATCATCTGCGCGGTCTCCGGATGCCGCTCGGCCGCCTCGATCGGAACACCGCGTGCGTAGCTCTGAATCTTCTGCAACGCACTGGCGAGCGCAGCCGGGTTGCCGGAGATCTCGGCACCACCGCGGTCGGCCTCGAACTCGCGCGCGCGGCTGATCGCCATCTGGATCAGGCTCGCTGCGAGCGGTGCAAGGATCATGACCAGCAGACCGACAATCGGATTGGCCGAGCGTCCCTCGCTGTCGCGCCCGCCGAAGAACATCGCGAAGTTCGCGAGCATCGAGACCGCGCCAGCCATCGTCGCACTGATCGTGCTGATCAGGATGTCGCGATGCCGCACGTGCGCCAATTCGTGCGCCATCACGCCGCGCAACTCGCTCTCGGAGAGCACGCGCAGGATGCCGGTGGTGGCAGCGACCGCGGCATGCTGCGGATTGCGGCCGGTCGCGAACGCGTTCGGAGCGTCCTCCTGGATCAGGTACACGCGCGGCATCGGCAGTTGCGCCCTCTGCGCCAGATCGGCCACCATGCGGTAGAACTGCGGGGCTGAGTTCTCGTCGACCTCCTGCGCGTTGTACATCCTCAGCACCAGCTTGTCGCTGAACCAGTAGCTGAAGAAGTTCATGCCCAGCGCAAGGACGAGCGCCATCATCATGCCTTGCCGGCCACCGAGCAGCGAGCCGATGGCCATGAAAAGGGCGGTGATCGCGGCCATCAGGATGGCCGTTTTCATCATGTTGAACATCGCCTGGGGCCTCCGCGAAGGATTTTCGTTGAGGCTTCAGATGCGTCCGATGCCGCCAAGTTCAACGGGGGCGGCTCGACGGGTCGGCGCTCCGATCCAGCAACGCGCCGGCCGGAATCGGCGCCGACTGAAGCGCCTCGCGAGCCGGCAGGCGGCGTCCGCCCGGACGCTGCAGGACGGTCAGGCGCAGGGCGTCGCGTGCGCAGGCGACCAGCGGGCCGCGAGCATCGGCCTGCAGCACGGTACCGGGCGGACCTTCGGCTCGAACCACTTCGGCGCGCCAGCACTTGATCTCGGTCCCACGCCACGAGAAGGTCGCACCGGGAAACGGATCGAATGCCCTTATGCGCCGTTCGATCTGCACGGCCTCGTCATGCCAATCGATCGGCGCTTCGCGCTTCTCGACCTTGTGCGCGTAGGTGACACCCTCGGGTGGTTGGGGCCGCGGCCGCAGGGTGCCGCGCACCGCAGCGTCGAGCGCTTCGACGATCAGACGGCCGCCCAGCACCGCCAGACGGTCGTGAAGCGAGTCCGCTGTCTCATCGGGTGCGATGTCCAGCGCTTCCATCAGCAGGATGTTGCCGGTGTCCAGTCCCGTATCCATCTGCATGATCGTGATGCCGGTACGCTTGTCACCCGCTTCGATCGCGCGCTGGATCGGTGCCGCACCCCGCCAGCGCGGCAACAGCGACGCGTGGATGTTGAGGCAACCCAGCCGCGGCAGCTCAAGCACCCACCGCGGAAGGATCAGCCCATAGGCAGCCACGACCAAGGCGTCAAGCCCCGCCGATCGCAAGAGCGCTTGGGCCCGCAGCGCGTCGTCGGCATGGCGCCCATCGACGCGAAGACCGCACGGTTGAGCCATCGGCAGGCCGTGCTGCGCAGCCACCTCGGCAACCGCGCTGCGCTGCACGCGCAGCCCGCGCCCCGCTGGCCGGTCCGGCTGCGTGAGAACCAGCGGGACCGTGTACCCACCCTGGAGCAGCGCGCGCAGGGCGTGTGCCGCGAACTCCGGTGTGCCGGCGAAGCCGATCGTGAGTGCGGTCCGGTCGACCGACGAGGTCGGCTCTCGGGGTGCCTCGTCGTCGGCCGGGTAGGTCACCGCGCGCGCGATTCTTCGCGCGACTTCTTCAGCATCTTGCTGCGGATACGGTCGCGCTTCAACGGGCTCAGGTACTCAACGAACACCTTGCCGACGAGATGATCCATCTCGTGCTGCACGCACACGGCGAGCAGTCCTTCGGCCTCAAACTGGTACGCCTGCCCATCGCGATCCAGCGCCTTGACCGTCACGCGGGCGTGGCGCTGCACCTTGTCGTAGATCGCCGGTACCGACAGACAACCTTCGTCATTGAAGATCAACTCGTCGCTCACCGAAACCAACTCGGGGTTGATCAGCACGCGCGGCTCGTTGCGCGTATCGGAGACGTCGATCACGATCACGCGTTCGTGCACGTCAACCTGCGTCGCCGCCAGCCCGATGCCTTCGGCCTGGTACATCGTTTCGAGCATGTCCCCGACCAGCTGGCGGATACGTGCGTCGACGGCCATCACCGGCCGGGCAATGGTATGCAGGCGGGGATCCGGATAGCGAAGGACCGGCAACAGTGCCATCGGCAAACGATCAGGACAGGGGGCGCTTGCTCCGCGACCGCTCAGCTGTGGGCGCTATGCAACGCGGGGCCGCGTAACAGGCGCTACAGCGATCACTGACGAGCACAGCTTTGTTTGCGGCATCAAGGGTTTATGGGCAGAATCTGCGGAACCAATTGAGCAATTTTCGCCGAACTTGGTCGCCGATCTGCGACGTCCGCACAGTAACCTTGCAAAGCCCGGACTTGCGGGCGACAACCCCAGTAGTTCGCCGCCTCGGGAGTCTCCTTTCATGAGCCGTCCTTCCCGTTCTCCTGTCCAGACGGGCCGAATTCGCCCGCTCGCAGCGCTGGGCATTGCCACCGCAGCCGTGCTTGCATCGGGCTCGGCGCTAGCCGTGAACTACCCCGTGACGGCGCAGCAGCGCGGCACCGCGCAACAGGTCGCGCAGGCAGGAGTGCCGTTGTCCGAGCTCGCCCCCAATGCGCCCGACTCGTACACCGTCAAGCGGGGCGACACGCTGTGGGACATCTCCAAGCTGTTCCTGAATAGCCCGTGGCGCTGGCCCGAGCTGTGGGGCATGAATCTCGACCAGATCCGCAATCCGCACCTGATCTACCCCGGCCAGGTGCTGGTGCTCGACAAGAGCGGCGGACGCGCCCGGCTGCGCATGGCGCAGGCGGTCGATACGGTCAAGCTGTCACCACGCGTGCGCAGCGAAGCGATTGATAGCGCGATCACCTCGATCCCGTTGAATCTGATTCAGCCTTTCCTGAACGAGGCGGTGGTCTTCAACTCCGATGAACTTGCCGCGGCGCCGCGCATCGTCGCGACGCAGGAGGGGCGTGTGATTCTGTCGCGCGGCGACCGCGCTTACGTGCGCGGCGACGTCGGCGACCGCCGCGAATACCGCGTGTTCCGCGAGACCAAGCCGCTGCTCGACCCAACAACGAGCGAGGTGCTCGGCTTCGAGGCTCTGTACCTTGGCACGGCCGACTTCACGCGTGCGGGCGAGACACGTACCGACGCTGCCGGCAAACCCGAGATCGTGCCGGCCACCTTCGTCGTAACGAGCAACCGACGCGAGATCGGCGTCGGCGACCGCCTGGCGCCGGTGCCACCGCGCGAGGCCATCAACTATGCGCCCCACGCGCCAGACAAGCCGATCTCGGGGCAGATCGTCTCGATCTATGGTGATGCCCTGCTGGCCGGCCAGAATGAGATCGTCGCGCTGAACCGCGGCAGCCGGGATGGGCTTGAGCGCGGCAATGTCCTCGCGTTGTGGCGCGACGGCAGCAAGGTCCGTGACCGCACCGATCCAACCCGCGCTGAGCTCAAGCTGCCCGACGAGCGGCACGGTCTGCTGTTCGTGTTCCGCACCTTCGACAGGGTCTCCTACGCGCTGATCCTTTCGGTTCAGGAACCGGTCAAGGCCGGCGACCGCTTCACGCAACCCTAAGCGCGCAAGCACCGGTGTCGAGGCGCCGGCTGGCATCCGCGCGCGAAGGTTGTCGCTCGACGCCGCTGATCCGCCGTGGTGACCGATCGCGACGAACTCGACGCCTGGCTTCGCCTGCTGAGCGCGTCTGACGTTGGCCGCGAGGGCGCCCGGCGCCTGCTCGCTGCGTTCGGTTCACCCGAGCAAGTCTTCGCGGCCAACAGCGCCGCACGTTCTCAAGTTGTCGGCTCCACGCTGGCCCGCGCGCTGTCCAAGGCGCCGCCCGATCACGAACGGCGCGTGCAGGCTGTCATTGAATGGCTCGGGGTGCGCGACGGCGCACCGCGTTCGATCGTCACGCTCGGCGATCCGGAGTACCCGCCGGCGCTGCTGGAGACGGCAGATCCGCCCCTGCTCCTGTATGCGCAGGGCCGAGTCGAGCTCCTTCGCGAACCCGCGATCGCGATCGTCGGCAGCCGCAACCCGACCCCACAAGGCCAGGACAACGCCCGCGCCTTCGCCCGGCACTTGAGCGAGGCGGGGCTGGTGGTGGTCTCAGGACTGGCACTCGGCATCGATGGCGCAGCGCACGAGGGGGCGCTGCTGGGGCCCTCAGGCACCATCGCGGTGGTCGGTACCGGCGTCGATCGTGTCTATCCTGCAAGGCATCGCGATTTGGCCCATCGCATAGCGCGCAATGGATTGATTGTAAGTGAGTACACGCTCGGTACGCCGCCGCTGGCGGGCAATTTCCCGCAGCGCAACCGCATCATCGCTGGATTGGCACGCGGCACGCTGGTTGTCGAGGCAGCGCTGCAATCTGGCTCGCTGATTACCGCCCGATTGGCAGCCGAGGCTGGACGTGAGGTCTTCGCGATCCCCGGGTCCATCCACTCTCCCCAGTCGCGCGGCTGCCATGCGTTGATTCGGCAGGGCGCTAAGTTGGTCGAAACGGCTCGAGACCTCCTCGACGAGCTCCACTGGCCGGTTTCGGGTAGCGACAGTCGGCCTGGGGTCGTTCCTGCTGACGCCGACGAAGACCCGCTGATGATCGCACTGGGACACGACCCGGTATCGCTCGACGCACTGGTTGCGCGCACGGGCTGGCCGGCCGCAACGCTGGCCGCGCGACTGCTGGAACTCGAGATGCAGGGGCGGGTCGCCCGGCTGCCGGGACAGCTGTTCCAGCGACGCGCGCGTGGATAAGACTGCCGGTGGGCACAGGCGGCCCGCGTGCATTAGCCCCACACCTGCTGGGCGGGGGTGGGGTATAGTGAATTCATGTTCGAGGTCCTCGTGTACCTGTACGAAAACTACTGGCGGCCGGACGCGTGCCCCGAGCACGCCCAGCTTTCACGCAAACTGGCCGCAGTCGGCTTTGAATCTGAAGAGATCCAGGAGGCGCTGTCCTGGCTCGACGGCCTGGCGAGTACCGCGGAATCGTACGAGGGCAACCCCGGGAGTCAGAGCCTGCGTGTCTATTCCGCCGCTGAGCAGGAGCACCTCGGCGATGACTCGATCGGCTTCCTCAGCTTTCTGGAGTCGGCCGGCGTGTTGCCGCCGCCGATGCGTGAAATGGCCATCGATCGGGCGATGGCCATCACGGGCGGGCCCATTGACCTCGAAGACCTGAAGATCATCGTGCTGATGGTCTTCTGGAGCCTGGGTGAGGAACGGGATGCCTTGATCCTCGACGAGCTGTTCGTCGATGCCGAGGATCGCCTGATCCACTGACCCGGGATCGCCCAGGCGCCCGGCCAGCTTCAGCAGGGCCGGCCCCGCGACAACAGGTTTGGGACACGCGCCTGCTCGTGACGCGGAATGCCATGCAATGGGCGGCGCGCGTCAGCTCAGCAAGCGTGACGGATCACTGTCGATCTTGGCGAGCGCCGATCGGGTGGCACGCACGGTCAACGCCTCCTCCTGTGCCGGCAGCAGCAGACCGGCCTGCAGGAACGATGCGAGCCGGTGCTGCATGAACAGAACGCCCCGGCCGGCCGGCGACACGAAGAGCGACAGTTGCTTGTGCAAGCCTTGCCAGACGAGCTGCACGCCCTCGTTGCGTCCGTTGTAGTCGAGCATGAACCAACTGCCCACCTGAAGCTCGCGCGCCCATGCGAGCATCGCCGGCGTGGGCATCGAGCCTCCCTCGCCGACGACTTCAAGCTCGCTGTTCTCGTAGCCCGACAGGTCGAGCACCATCGACGGATCGATTTCGATCGTCTCGGAGTCGGGCAGCATGTCTTCGAGGGCCTCGAGGCGGTCCATCAGTTCCTCGAGATGCTCGCTCGGGATCACCTCCGCACGCGCGGCGAACGCAGCCGCGAGCGATGCGTTAAGGGTGCTGACGTACTCCTCCTGGCGCTCGGCAGGGATTCCGGCGCTCTGCATGCCGTCGCGCAGCGTCTTCAACAGCGGTGGCAGACGGCGGATCACCTCGGCGCGCTCCTCGCGTGACACCTTGGCGCTGGCCGACCAGATCAGGTCGGCGGCCGCCTTGGTCACTGCCTTCGTCTCCTCACCCTGCCGGCCGTGCTTGACGGCCGTCGTCGCCATCACGTCGGCCCAGACGCGAAACAGGAACTCGCGGACGCCTTCCTGCACCGGCACTTCGTTGAGCATCTTGCGCAGCTCGATCGTGTACTGGATTGCCAGTGTCTCGCGCTGCTCCACCTGCTGGGCGAGCGAGACACCGCGGCGCGAGGCCTCGTTCTCGTTCTGGAAGTAATGCTCGAGGAACTTCTCGAACTCCGTCAGCACCGTCTGGAAGACGCGCCGGCCGGTGTCGGGATATGCCTCGACCACCTGCACCACGCGCTTGATTTCCTTTTCCAGCGCATCGCCGACGTTGCGTGCGGAGGCGTCGAAGCCCATCACGCAAGCCCCCATCCGGTCGATCAGGCGTCGCGCCGGGTGTTCCACGGTCGCGAAGAAGTCGGGTTCGCCGACCGCCACGCGCAGCACCGGCATCTGCAGCCGCGCGAACCACACGCGCACGCTGGCCGGAATGCGGTCTTCGGTGAGGATGCTCTGAAACAGCAGCGCGACGATCTCGATGGTCGCGCGCTCCACCGGCGTCGTTGCGGCCTGCTTGAGCTGCTGTCGCTGTTGATTCAGCTCCTCGAGCAGCGCTGGAGCGGTCATGACGGCGCCGCCGGCGATGCGCTGCTGCAGGCCTGCCTGCACGCTGTTGATGGCCTCGCGCAGCGGTGCCGAGGCCGGGCGCACCGGCGCCGTGACGCTGAACTCGGGCAGCTGACGGCCGATCAGCCGGTTCAGGCGACTCAGCACCGCGCTCGCATGATCCTTCGGCGGCTGGATCCCTGACGCGCGTGTCAGCAGGCGTGTCTCTTGCGCGACGCCGCCACGTCCCGAGACGGCATAGCCGCCCGGCCCCGTCGTGGTCGTGTAACCCGTGGCCACTCCACTCGAGCGTCGCACGTGCGGACGCAGGTCGATGTCGGCCAGCACCCGGCGGTCGACCAGCCAGCGGTTCGTCTCGTGATACGCGTCTTCGACGAGGAGGGCGAACTCGCTGTGCAGCACGTCCTGCAGCACGCGCCACGCCTCCAGATCGAGCCCGCTCTGGCGCCACGCGTCGACAGCCAGGCGGGCCACGACGTGGGCGCGCAGGATGTCATGCGTCTCGAGTTCCTCGCGTCGCTCGAGGAAAGCCATCCGCGCGCGCAGATCGGTAAATTCGTTGGCCGCACGATCCATGATGGCCAGCGCGAGCCGCGAGCCGACGATCTCGCGATCGATCGTCTCATCGTCGACGAGCGACAGCGGTCCGCTGCGGCTGCCGGGACCCGACGCGTCACCGGGCCGGCCCAGCACCTGGTTGCCGCCCTCGGCGCTGCGGAACGCTGCGCTGAGCGTGGACAGCCACGCACTGCCCAGCCGCTGGTACTCGTCGACCGCCCGCCGCCGCGGCTGCACCTCTTCAGGCGCAACGCGCTGGCTCAACAGCGGCCCGGTGAACTCTCTGACCGCTCCGGACAGTGTCACAAGGCCACCCAGCAGGCAGTCGGTGAACGTCTTTCTGGCCTGTGCGGCCAGCGCCATCGAACTGGCGGAAGTCGCCATTGGGGTGGTGCGTCGCCTTCCTTGTGGTGGCGGCTACTCTACACCAGCGCCCCCGCGTTCGGGTCTTTGGGGTCGGAGTCTTTGGCAGCACTGGCACTGGCCCTGACCAGATCCTCGCGCTTCACGCCGAGCCACATCGCAATCGCGGCCGCCACGAACACCGATGAATAGATGCCGAACAGAATGCCGATCGTCAGCGCCAGCGCGAAATAGTGCAACGTCGGGCCACCAAAGAACAGCATCGCCAACACCATCATCTGCGTCGAGCCGTGCGTGATGATGGTTCGGCTCATCGTGCTGGTGATCGCATGGTCGATCACTTGCGTCGTCGTCAGTTTGCGATACCTGCGGAATGCCTCGCGGATGCGGTCGAAGATCACGACCGACTCGTTGACCGAGTAACCCAGCACCGCCAGCACCGCCGCGAGCACCGACAGCGAGAACTCCCACTGGAAGAACGCGAAGAAGCCCAGGATGATCACCACGTCGTGCAGGTTCGCGACGATCGCGGCAATCGAGAACTTCCATTCGAAGCGCAGCGCCAGGTAGATCATGATCCCCACGATCACGAAGGCGAGCGCCTTGGCGCCGTCGATGGCCAGCTCGCGGCCGACCTGCGGACCGACGAACTCGCTGCGCTGCAGCCGCACCGGCTCGGCCGCGCCGCTCGCGCACATCTGTCGGCTGATCGCCTCGCCCTTGTCGCTGGTGAACTCGCGCGCCGACACCGTTCCCCCTTCGGCACCGCACAGGGCGTCGAACACGCGGCTCACTACTTCGGTCCGCTGGACGCCTTCGCGCAGCGGGATGCGGATCAGCACGTCGCGCGACGTGCCAAAGTTCTGCACCTGCACGTCGCCCAGGCCCAGTCGCTCGACCGTCGAACGCACCCTCGGCAGGTCAGCGCTCTGCGTGTAAGCCGCTTCGACGACCGTCCCACCGGTGAACTCGATCGACAGGTGAAGCCCGCGTGAGGCGAGAAAGAACACCGCCGCGGCAAAGGTGGCGAACGAGATGATGTTGAACACCAGCGCATGCCGCATGAAGGGGATATCGCGCTGGATACGAAAGAACTCCATCGCCGCTCCCCGCCCTCAGGCCTTCGCGCCTTGCTCGGTCGCAGGCTTCCACACCTGCCCGATCGACACCGACTTCAATTTCTTCTGACGGCCGTACCAGAGGTTCACGATGCCGCGCGAGAACATGACCGCCGAGAACATCGACGTCAAGATGCCCAGGCAGTGCACGACCGCGAAGCCGCGCACCGGCCCGGAACCGAAGGCGAGCAGCGCGACCCCGGCAATCAGCGTCGTGATGTTGGAATCGAGGATGGTGCCCCAGGCGCGTTCGTAGCCCGTGCTGATCGCGATCTGGGGCGAAGCCCCGCCGCGCAGTTCCTCGCGCACCCGCTCGTTGATCAGCACGTTGGCGTCGATCGCCATGCCCAGCGTCAGCGCGATCGCCGCGATGCCGGGCAGGGTCAGCGTGGCCTGCAGCATCGACAGCACCGCCACCAGCAGCAGCAGGTTGAACGCAAGCGCCACCGTCGAGAACACCCCGAACAGCAGGTAATAGGCGCACATGAACGCGGCGATGGCAACCATCCCCCAGATCACGCTGTTGCGTCCCTTGGCGATGTTCTCGGCCCCCAGGCTGGGACCGATCGTGCGCTCCTCGATGATTTCCATGGGCGCGGCCAACGATCCGGCGCGAAGCAGCAGCGCGACGTCGTTGGCTTCCACAGTCGTCATGCGCCCGGAGATCTGTACCCGCCCGCCCCCGATCTCGGTGCGGATCACCGGCGCGGTCACCACCTCCCCCTTGCCCTTCTCGAACAGGAGGATCGCCATGCGCCGGCCGACGTTCTCCCGCGTCACGTCACGGAAGATTCGCGCGCCCTTGGCGTCGAGCGTCAGGTGAACCGCGGGCTCCTGCGTCTGGTTGTCGAAGCCGGCCTGCGCATCGGTAAGGTTCTCGCCGGTGAGGATGACCTCGCGCTTGACGATGAGCGGTGCGCCGCCCCGTTCGACGTATCGCTCGGCACCGAACGGCACCGGACCGGTGCCCGCGGCAGCCGCCTGCGCCTCGGTGCTTTCGTCGACCAGGCGAACCTCCAGCGTCGCGGTGCGCCCGATGATGTCCTTGGCCTTGGCCGTGTCCTGCACGCCCGGCAGCTGCACCACCACCCGGTCGACGCCCTGCTGCTGAATCACCGGCTCGGCCACGCCGAGCTCGTTGACGCGGTTGTGCAGCGTCGTGATGTTCTGCTTGAGCGCCGCCTCCTGCACGGCCCGTCCGGCTTGTGGCTTGAGCCCACCCACCAATCGAGGCTCGGCGCTGTCGGCTGAGGTCGCCCATTGCAGATCCGGCAGCTGATCGACAAGGACCGCGCGCGCCGCCTCGAGCGTGGTCGCGTCGCGAAAACGCACCTCGATCGAATCGCCGCTGCGCGTGATTCCGGCATGCCGGATGTTCTTGTCACGCAGCAGGGTGCGGATGTCGGCCGTGAGCGATTCGAGCCGGCGCGACAGCGCCGCCTTCATATCGACCTGCATCAGGAAGTGCACCCCCCCGCGCAGGTCCAGGCCCAGGTACATCGGCAACGCATGCAGCGACGTGAGCCACTTCGGCGAGCGGCTGAGCAGGTTGAGTGCGACGATGTAGGAGGGGTCGGCGGGGTCGGGATTGAGCGCTCGTTGCAGCGCGTCCTTTGCCTTCAGCTGCGTGTCGGTGTCGGCAAACCGAGCCTTGGCCGACGCGCCTTCCATCTGGACGAAATCGGCCTTGACGCCCGCCTGCAACAGGATCTCCTCGATGCGCGGAACGAGGCTCGAGTCGAGCTTCAGCGTGGCCTTGCCACTGGATACCTGAACCGCGGGGGCTTCGCCAAAGAAATTGGGCAGCGTGTAGACCAAGCCAACGACGAGGGCGACCGCAAGGATCACGTACTTCCACAGGGGGTAGCGGTTCATGATCTTTTTCCCGCCCGCAAGCGATGCGTGTCCGACCAGCTGACGACCGGGCGGCCCGGTGCGGTGGCGTTACTTGAAGGTGCCCTTGGGCAGTACCTGAACGACGGCGGTGCGCTGCACCTGCAGTTCGACGCCATTGGCGACCTCCACATGCAGGTATGTCTCGCCGAGCTTGCTGACCTTGCCGAGCAGACCGCCGGACGTCACGACCTCATCGCCCTTGGCCAGCGCTTCGATCATGGCCTTGTGCTCCTTCTGCCGCTTCATCTGTGGACGGATCATCACGAAGTACAGCACCACGAACATCAGCACCAGCGGCAGCAGGCTGAGCAGGCTGGAATCGGCGCCACCAGTAGCCGCGGGCGCGGCCTGGGCGTATGCACTGGATATAAGCACTGATCGATCCTCTGGCAAAACTGACGGGGGACAGGCGATCCAAACGCGAATTGTATGCGTGGCACCGGCGGCACTCGGCCGGTGCGCTCCGCGCCAAGTCCGGCTGCGCCTCCGCGCGCCAGACGCGGCGGGCGTCGCGGTACCCTGAGGGGAAGCAGCCGGTCGTCGCGAAACGAACCGGCCTCAACTCCGCGTGGGCTTCAATGAACAACGCCGGCCAGCAGGCCGGCGTCTTCAGCGCGGCGTCAGCCGCCCAAGTTCTGGTTGCGGGGGCAAGATTTGAACTTGCGACCTTTGGGTTATGAGCCCAACGAGCTACCAGACTGCTCCACCCCGCGATCGAAGCGACATTTTAGCAGCAAGGTGCTGCGCGCGCTTTATAGCCCCGCGGCGTCGAGCGTGCGCAGGAAGCGATCGCTGTCCTGAAAGCCGATCGTGCGTGCCGCGGCCATTTCGCGTCCGGACGCGTCGAAGAACAGGATACCGGGGGGGCCGAACAAACCGAAGCGGCGCAGCAGTTCCCGGTGTTCGCTGTTGTTGGCGGTCACGTCTGCCCTGAGCAGCACGGCTCGCGACATGCGCTCGCGCACGCGCGGTTCCGAGAAGGTGAAGCGCTCCAACTCCTTGCAGCTCACGCACCAGTCCGCGTAGAAATCGAGCATCACCGGCCGACCGGCCGTGCGCAGGATCTCGTCGAGTTGCGCGCTGCTTTGCACCGGGCGGAACGGGATCTCTGGCACTTCGGACCCGCCGACACGCGCTTGCGCGAGATGCATCAGGGGTTGCAGTGGATCGCGGCCGCCCGAAGCCGCACCCACTACCTGCATCACCCCGAATGCGAGCGCTGCCGCACCGAGCGCGCGCTGCAGCCAGACCCTCGGGAGGGCGGCGTGCGGATGCGGCTCGAATGGCCGCATCATGAACCCGGCCACCAGCAGCAGCACGCCCCAGAGCACGAGCGCGATTGCCGCGGGCAACACCGGCTGCACGATCCAGATCGAAACGCCCACCAGCAGCAACCCGAAAAAGCGCTTCACGGCGTGCATCCAGGCACCGGACTTCGGCAGCCAGGCCCCTGACGAGGCTCCCAACACCAGCAGGGGCACGCTCATGCCGGCGGACATCGCGAACAAGGCGGATCCGCCAAGGAGGACGTCCCTCGTCTGCCCAAGAAAGACGAGGGCACCCGCCAGTGGGGCCGTGACGCACGGGCTGACGATCAATGCCGACAACCCACCCATCGCGAACACGCCCGCCACCTGGCCAGCGGGCAGGCGCTGCGACGTCTCAGTCAAGCGACCCGTCAGCGCGGCCGGCAGTCTCAACTCGTAGACATCGAACATCGACAGGGCGAAGATGAACAGTACCAGCGCAAAAAGCGCGAGCACCCAGGGCTTCTGGAGCGCCGCGG
>CP070653.1:3313259-3317048 GCA_020354665.1 Burkholderiales bacterium | reverse complement strand
TGTCCTTGTCCTTGTCCTTGTCCTTGTCCTTGTCCTTGTCCTTGCCCTTGTCCT
Source organism: Burkholderiales bacterium (assembly GCA_020354665.1). Taxonomy (GTDB): domain Bacteria; phylum Pseudomonadota; class Gammaproteobacteria; order Burkholderiales; family Burkholderiaceae_C. The sequence goes on along the minus strand of CP070653.1, from coordinate 3,316,994 downwards.
CGTCGTCGAGCATGCCGCGCACGTAGACGACCGACGGACCGACGATTTCGGCGGCCTTCGCGGCTACCGACGGCAATGGCTTCTTCTCGAGTGAATGACGCACTGCGGCATCGATGTCGGCCTGCGTCAGCCGCTGCGGCAGCGGCCCCGCGACGCGCCAACCCAGCGCCGTCACCGCGATCGCGAGCGCGCCGACCGCAGCCAGCCACCACCGGTCGCGCGGCGCCAATCGCAGCCACCGCCGGCGCGTGATCACGGCAGCCTCGGCCGAGGCGGCACCTCGGGTGTCACCGCGCTCAGCGGGCGGAGCGCCCGATTGCGCCGCGGCCGGCTGGCGAGACGGGCTGACGACCACGTCCGATCGGGCCTGCGACCGCGTGGCCGATCGGCTGCTGTAAAGCGCGGGACGTTTCATCGCCACCTCATCTGCTGCGCGAGAGTCGCGGCCCGCCGACCTGACCGGCCACCTGCACGTGACAACGCTATCACGACGTGAGCCGAGCGTACAGACACCGCGCGAATGAACTCGTTGCCCGCTGGGGCACCGCGGCGCCCTGGCACCGCCGCGCGCTGGCTCATCGGTGACAACCCGTAGCGCAGCGACACGCAGCGCTGCATCGTGTACGGCGAGGTTTCAATGCGCTTCAGTACGCGCGGCCCCGGCGAAACTGGGCATGCGCGCGGCGCGCCAGCGCGGCGCTACGGCCGATTGCAGCGAACGACGCGCCGGCGTGCGCATGCGTGATCGCGAGGCCAAGCGCATCGGCGGCGTCCTTGCCCGGCAATCCGGGCAGGCCGAGCAGCCGCATCACCATCTGCTGGATCTGCTCCTTGCGAGCCTGGCCGTGGCCGACCACCGCCTTCTTCATCTGCAGCGCCGTGTATTCGGCCACCGCAAGCTCGGTCGACACGAGCGCTGCCAGCGCCGCGCCACGCGCCTGGCCGAGCAGCAAGGTGCTCTGCGGATTGACGTTGACGAACACGAACTCGACGGCGGCGCAGTCGGGACGATACCGCGCGGTGACTTCGCGCACGCCGTCGAAGATGATCTTCAGCCGTCGCGGCAGTTCGCCGATCGCCACCGCACCGGTCTGGATCGTGCCGCTGGCCACGTAGCGCAGCCGGCCACCTTCGCTGTCGACCACGCCAAAGCCCGTCGTTCGCAATCCGGGGTCGATGCCGAGGATTCTCATGTGGCGCGCGCCGCTATCCGTTCAACGCGGGAGGGCTTCGGCGCAGGCTCATGTCGGCATCGCCGACGTGAAGCCGCTGTGCGGCGGCCGGAGCCAAAACCGTCGTTCGCAATCCGGGGTCGATGCCGAGGATTCTCATACGGGTGCCCTGAAGTACCAGCGCACCGAGTGAAAGAACACTGGCGCGGCAAAGGCCAGTGGCGCGACGCGGTCAAGCAGCCCGACCGCGCCGGTCACCGAGGCTGCCTGCCCCCACGTGCGTACCCCGGCGTCACGTTTGAGTGCGCGCATCACGAGTTCGCCCAGCGAACCGGTGGCCGCGGCGATCGCACCGAGTGCGAGTGCCTGCCCCGGCTCGAAGGGCGTGATCCAGTAGAGCAGAACGCCGGCAAGCATTCCGGCGGCGACTCCCAGGGCCCAGGCGCGGTAGGAAAACGAGCGGCTGATCTGCCGCGCGATCGGACGGGCACGCAGCCGGGCCGCCATCACTTCCTGCGCGATGAAACCCACCGCGACCACCGAGACCAGGAAGAACACGAGGAACGCGCCGCGGCCTGGTGTCGGCCCGACGTCGAGGAGCAGCAGCGCGGGCGCATGGCTCAGTCCGTAGACGCACACCATGACGCCCCACTGGATCTTGGCGTTGCGCTCGAGGAAGCGCTTCGGATCACCGGCCAGCGCGCTGGCCACCGGCAAGGCGACGAATGCGTAGACCGGCACGAACACCGAGAACAGATCGAACCATCGGCCGCCGGCGAGAAGGTACTGCGCCGGCAGGATCACGAAGAACGCGAGTATCAGGCTGCGATGGTCGGCGCGGCGCGTGTGGGTCAGCGTAATGAATTCGCGCAACGCGAGGAACGACAGTACGCCGAACAGCAGCGTCGATCCGACCGGTCCCGAAATCCAGGCGAGCCAGAACAGCGTCGCACCGATCCAGGCCGCGCGCAGGTCGCGCACGAAGCGGTCGTGGCGTTCCTGTTGTGCGAGCGTCGGCTCGGCTCCTTCTCGCAGCGACAGCACGATCGCCGAGGCGCTGACCAGCACGAGCAGGCCGAACAGCATCAGAAACAGCAGCGCGACCTGCTGTTCCGCGTCGAGGTCGCGCAGGCTGCCCATCACGCTGGGGCCGGCCGCAGCGCCAGTACGGCCTCGCGGGCGCGATCGAGGAACGCGCGCTTGTCCTCGCCCGGGGCCAGCGCGATCGGCGCGCCGAACGTCACCGAGCACAGGATCGGCACCGGCACCACCTCGCCCTTGGGCATCACGCGCTGCACGTTGTCGATCCACGCGGGCACCATCACCACCTGCGGGAATTGCTCGGCGAGGTGGTACAGACCGCTCTTGAAAGGCTGCGGCTCGCCGGTCGTGCTGCGCGTGCCCTCCGGGAAGATCACCAGTGAATCGCCGTGCCGCAGCGCCTCGACGAGGGGCTCGAGCGGATCCTGGTCCTGCGTGCGCTGCCGGTCGACGTAGACCGCATGGAACACCGCGCGCGTCAGCCAGTGCTTGAAACGCGACTTCGTCCAGTAGTCACGTGCAGCGATCGGACGTGTCGTCGCGCGCAGGTCCCTTGGCAACGCGGCCCAGATCAGCACCCAGTCGAGGTGGCTCTGGTGGTTCGCAAAGTAGATGCGCTGTTCGGCCTTCGGCGGGCAGCCTCGCCAATGGCCCTGCGCGCCCGTGATCAGCCGGGCGATGAAGGCGAGCAGCAGACCCGTCAGCCCCGCAAGCGTCATGCGGGCATCGTACTCAAGCGGCGGGCCGACCGATCCGGCCCGCCGCTTGCCTTCGGCAGGTCGGCGAGCCCGGATCGGCTCCAGACCACCGTGCTGCTACCGGCCTGCTGCTGCGGGCGTCAATGGCGGAAATGGCGCACGCCGGTAAAGACCATCGCGACGCCACGCTCGTCAGCCGCGGCGATCACCTCGTCGTCGCGCACGCTGCCACCGGGCTGGATGATGCAGTTCGCACCGGCGTCGACAACGACGTCTAGGCCGTCGCGAAACGGGAAGAACGCGTCGCTGGCCACCACCGATCCGGCCAGCGACAGGCCGGCATTGCCGGCCTTGATGCTCGCGATGCGCGCGCTGTCGATGCGACTCATCTGGCCGGCGCCGACGCCCAGCGTCATGCCGCCGCCGCAGAACACGATCGCATTGCTCTTGACGTACTTGGCGACCGTCCACGCGAACATCAGGTCGTCGAGCTGCCCGTCGGTGGGCCGTCGCTTGGTGACCACCTTGAGCTCGCTGCGCGACAGCGCGTGGTTGTCGGCCGTCTGCAGCAGCAGGCCCGAGCCGACGCGTTTGGCGTCGATCGCGTTGCGGCCCTGCTGCCACGCCGTCGCACCGCCCGGCGGGAGCTCGATCTCGAGCAAGCGGGTGTTGGCCTTGGCCGTGAACACCGCGCGCGCCTCCGGCATGAACGCCGGCGCAATCAGCACTTCGACGAACTGCTTGGCGACCCGCTCGGCCGCCTCGCCGTCGAGCGGCCGGTTGAACGCGATGATGCCGCCGAACGCGCTGGTCGGATCGGTCTT
>CP070653.1:3303535-3313159 GCA_020354665.1 Burkholderiales bacterium | reverse complement strand
GGGTGCTCGACGAGCGCACGCTTTGCATTCCTGATTACGACGGCAATGGCATGTACCGCACCTGGGGCAACGTGCTCGTCAATGCCCACGTTGGGTTGCTGTTCCTGGACTTCGAGCGTCAGAAGCGGCTGCGTGTGAATGGCACGGCCCGGATCAGCGAGGATGATCCTCTGCGCAATGAGTGCCCGGGTGCGGTGTTCATTGTTCGCGTCACGGCCGATCGCATCTTCCCGAACTGCCCGCGCTACATCCACAAGATGCAACTCGTCGAGTACTCGGCCTACGCACCGCGCCCGGACTACACCCCGCCCGTTCCGGCCTGGAAGACTTTCGAAGTGTTCCGTGATGCCCTGCCGGCGCGCGACCGCACAGAGGACCCTTGAGCTTGCGAACCCGTCGCGCTGACCTGGGCGATTGCGCGTGATTGCTGTCGGCGCGGAAAACCTCTATCGTTGCGACGGTGTCGGACCCCAAGACCTCTGCTCAAGCTGCAAGCGGCGATGCGCCCAAGCCGATGCCGTTCGCCGTCATGCGCAATGCACACGAGGCATTGCGCGCGAGCATCCACTTGCAGGGACAGAAGCTCACTGCCGGCGACTTGGCAGGCTTTCGCGAGGAATGGCAAACGTTCAAGCGTGCGCTGGCCGTCCACATGGCGATGGAGGACAACTTCATGTTCGCCCTGCTCGACGGCGTTGGCGGTGGCGCAATCAGTACGGCCAGGGTGCCGGAAGAGCATGTGGAGGATACGAGGCTCGCGGCGGCGGTCGATGCCGCACTCGCAGCGGCCGAGACCAGCGCGCTGCGCGCCGCCTGGTCGGCGTGGAAGGAGGATCACCTGCATCACCTCACGCACGAGGAGGAGGTGATGATGCCGCTGACGATGAAGACGGCCGCCACGCCGGACGGGCGCGCCCGCGTCTTCCACGAGCGATTGCTGGTGCCCAGCGAGCAGCTGCCAGACTTCGATTGGTACATCGGCTGGGTGGTGCACATGCTGAGCCAGCATGGTTCATCGGCACAGCCGCCGAATCTGGCCACGCGCGCCTTCGCATGGGGATTGCAGCATGCGTGCTCGCCGGACCAATGGCGTCGCTTGCGCCCCATCGTCCAGAGCAACTGCACGCCCGCGATCTGGGACGAGCTGACTTCCAGGTTCGGGCTGGACGGTGACGGGCCGATCGTTTCTTCGCGAACCACGTCAAAGGGCCCAGCGCCCTGATAGCCGGGCCGCGCGATCGCGCCGGCGCCGCCGGCCCTTGTGGCTCGACGACGGCACTGGGCATTTGAGGGGCTGTCGCCTCATGTCGCACACGGCAAATCTTGAGGAGGAGAGTTCATGTCTGGTCTGCAAACGCACTACTCGGCCCGTGGCATCGAGGCACGAATCCTCGCGGGCATCCGCGCAGCCGGACTGAATCCCGAGCAACGCCTGTCGCCCGAGGAGTTGGGGGCGCTTGACCATTTCCACACAGGCGGACTTCGCGCGTCCCGCGAGTTGCTCGAGGTGACGCAGATTCGCGCCGACGATCGCGTTCTTGACATTGGGGCTGGGCTGGCCGGTTCCGCCCGGCTGCTCGCGAGCTCGGTCGGCTGCCGCGTCGACTGCATCGAAATGTCCCCCGATTACTGCGTCGGCGCCGTGCTGCTGAATCGGCTGACCGGCCTCGAGGACCGGATTAAAGTGCACGAGGGCAGTGCACTCGAGCTGCCGTTTGCCGACGATTCGTTCGATGTCGTCTGGATGCAAAACGTTGGCATGAACATCGCGGACAAGCGAACGCTCTATGAGGAGATCTCGCGGGTTCTCAAGCCGGGCGGCCGTTACGCCTTTCAGGAGATGACCGCAGGAAACGTCGCGACGTCGTACTTTCCCCTTCCGTGGGCGTCCGAGCCTGCCGACAACTTCCTCGTCTCAGCCGAGGAGATGCAGTCGCTTCTCGGCGAATGCGGATTGATTGCCGAACTGTTCGAGGACACCAGCGACGCTCATTTGAGCAGGACGACCGCCAACGCCACGCCCGCCGCAGCGGGACAACTGGGTCTGGCGGTGTTCGTCGACAACCTCGCGCAAAAGGCCGCGAACGCGCGCCGCAGTCTTGAAGAAGGCCAGGTCCGGCTGGTCAGAGGTGTCTTCCGGGTGGATTGAGCAACTACAGCCCGGCATTGGCGATGACGCGATGGCCAGTTGCTGCAGGAAGTGACTGTGCGCGCTTGCGCTGCCCCGTCCAATGCCAAAGCTGAAGGTCAACGACGCACAGCTCCACTACGAGGAGCACGGAGCCGGTCCTGAGACCATCGTCTTCGCGCATGGACTCCTGTGGAGTGGGCGCATGTTCGATGATCAGGTGAACGCGCTCAAGGATCGGTATCGCTGCATCACCTTCGACTTTCGGGGGCAAGGTCAGAGCGAGGTCACCGAGTCAGGCTACGACATTGACACCCTCAGCGAAGATGCCGCTGCCCTCATCGAAGCGCTGCAGTGCGCTCCCTGTCATTTCCTGGGGCTGTCGATGGGCGGCTTCGTCGGGATGCGCCTGGCGATTCGTCGCCCCGCGCTGCTCAAATCCCTCATGCTCCTGGAGACTTCAGCCGACCCGGAGCCAGAGGAGAACATCGGTCGCTATCGGCTGCTCAACTTCATCGCACGCTGGTTTGGTTTGCGACTCGTGGCCGATCGGGTGATGCCGATCATGTTCGGGGAGAAGTTTCTGAGCGATCCCGGCCGCAGCAAACAAAAGCACGAATGGCGTGAACGCATGATCGCCAACCACCGCGTTGGCATCACCCGTGCAGTCAACGGTGTGATCGATCGTGCGGGGGTTCACGACCAGCTCGACCGAATCACGACTCCAACGCTGATCATCGTCGGCGATCAGGACGTTGCGACGGTGCCGGCGAAAGCGCAGCGCATGCATGCCCGCATTCGCGGCTCGAGGCTGGTGGTGATCCCTGGCGCGGGCCACACCTCGACTGTCGAAGAACCGGGTGCCGTGAATGCCGCGCTGCAGGAGTTTCTCGGCACACAAGCGAACCAGACCGGAACAGACGGCGCCCCATCGGGCGCTGCCTAGCCGCCACGGCCGTACTGCGCAAGCGGCTCGCGCGGCGCACCGCGCAACGGGAAAAAAAGGGAATACGATCGCGCCGCGGTCCGCCGCTGGGGAGAGTCCCGATGAGGTGGAGGTTTGCAACAACCCTGGTCATCTTCGCGCTGCTGCAGTTCGTAGCGTCGTGGGCCGAGGCGCAGCCGGCTGCAAAGGTGTGGCGGATCGGCTATCTTGACCAGGGCTCCAAGGCCATCAATGGCGCTTTCCTGGATGGGCTGCGGCAGGGGCTTCGCGAACTCGGTTGGGTGGAGGGCCGGAACATCGTCATCGAGGCCCGATTCGCGGAAGGCAAGACGGAGCAGCTTCCTGCGCTGGCAGCCGACCTGGTCCGCCTCAAGGTCGATCTCATTGCGACCTCGACGACGCCGGCGGCGCTCGCTGCCAAACAAGCCACGACAACGATTCCGATCGTCATTGGGTTTGCCGCCGATCCGGTGGGCAGCGGGATCGTCGCGAGCCTCGCCCACCCTGGAGGAAACATCACGGGCTGGACGCACCAGGGCCTCGAGCTGCGTGGCAAGTATCTGGAGTTGTTGAAGGAAGCGGTCCCGAGTGCGACCCGGTTCGGTGTCTTTTGGAACCCCGCGAATCAGGTTCACAAGCCATCGTTGAAGGTCATCGAAGCGGCGGCGAAGCGGCTCAACGTCGAGCTTCAGACAGTCCCCGTTCAGCACCCTCGAGAACTCGAGCCCGCCTTCTCCGCGCTGGTTGAGAAAGGCGTGCAGGCCCTCGTCGTGTTCCCGGATGGCATGCTTCTCGCCGAAATGAAGACGATCATTGCCAACGCGGCCAAGGACCGATTGCCTGCGATGTATGGCCAGCGCGAATACGTTCCCGCGGGCGGCCTGATGGCTTACGGCGCGAACCTCGCGGAGCTGAACCGCCAGCTTGGAGCGCCTCTGGTGGACAAGATTCTCAAAGGCGCAAGTCCCGCCAACCTTCCGGTCGAACAACCGATGAAGTTTGAGTTGCTCCTTAACCTGCGTACCGCCAAGAGCCTCGGGCTCTCGCTCCCTCAATCGCTGCTGGTTCGGGCAGATCAGCTGATTGAGTGAGGAAGATCTGTTCGAGCGACCGCTCGCGGGCCCTGCAGCGAGCCCAACGTCACACTGCGGTGTGGGGCGGCGGTCAGGCGCTGCTCGAGCCACCTGGAGAAACCATGCCACAGCCGGTCTATGCGCTGAACCTGTTCGACGTCTCGAACAAGGAGGAGTACCTCGCGTATTCGCGACGGTCTGCGAAGGAAGTCCAGGCGCACGGCGGGCGCGTGGTCGCTCTGGGCAAGTTCCGGGAGTCTGCAGCCGGAAGCATCGAGCCTCGAACGATCCTGATCCTCGTCGAGTGGCAATCGAAAGAGGCGTTTGACAGCTACTGCGACGACCCGGTGCTTGCGGACTTGCACCCCCGTCGGATCAGCGGAACGAGCAACTACGTCTGGCACCTTTTTGACAAACTCGAAGACCTAAGACCCATCCTCAAGTAACGCTGGCTTTTTGGCGGCCGGTCAACGCGCGCCGCATCGGAGCGACCATGAAATTACTTTCCATCTGCTTTGCCGCGCTCGTGCTGGCTTTCACCGGCGCGAACGCCGCGGACCCCGTGCCGGGCACGGTGAAGGCGGAAGCCTATTCCCTCCCGCAGTGGTTCAAGATGAGCTTCCTGGACTTCCCGGCCGAAGTCGAGCAGGCGCGCGAGCAGGGCAAACACGTCATGGTGTTCATGCACCTTGACAATTGTCCGTACTGTGCGCGAATGCTGAAGGACAACTTCGTCAGCGGGGACAACCGCGAGTTCATGGAAAAGCACTTCGACGTCATCGCCGTCAACGTTGAGGGAAGCCTGGAGGCGAAGTGGACGGATGGTCGCACCTACAGCGAAAAGTCGCTCGCGCGACACATCAACATGGTTGGCACCCCGACGATCGTGTTCCTGAACATGAACGGCGAGAAAGTGCTGCAGCTCACCGGTTACCGCGACCCGCGCACATTCCGCCGTGCGCTCGACTACGTGCAGACCAAGAGCTACACGAGCCGTCCGTTCGCCGCATCTGGGTCGACGGGCGACAAGACCGAGGTTTATGCGCTTCGCGATCGGCCTCGACTGTCGAACTGACCGGCCCCGCTAAGGGCGCCAGGAAGCGACCGTACCTCTCGTTTTGAACTGTACGGGTTTTCCGGGGGAACGTCGGGTTGCCGAGGTCGGGCGATTCGTCCGGGATCACGGTGGCGTGTGAGACGCGGTATGGTGGTGCGGTTCAATTCACGCGGGGCATCACCATTCACCCGCAGGAGCTTCCGATGACCGAGCATCCAATTGCCGTCTGGCACCGGCTGGTCCGAGACCAGGACGCGGCGGGGCTGAACGACTTGCTTGCGGAGGACGTCGTCTTTCACTCCCCGGTGGTGCACACGCCGCAGCGGGGCAGGAAGCTTGCTGGGTGGTACCTCGCCGCCGCGTTCGGCGTCTTCTTCGGTCCGAACTTCCGCTACGTGCGCGAAATCGTCGGCCCGTCGGACGCGATGCTTGAGTTCGAAACGGAGATCGACGGGATCTTCGTCAACGGCGTCGACATCATCAAGTGGAATGAATCGGGCCAGATCGTCGAGTTCAAGGTGATGCTGCGACCACTGAAGGCCATCAACCTGATTCATCAGCGCATGGCTGCGATGCTCCAGGCGAGCCAATGATGGCGGCGTTTGTCGCGCTGTCGGCGGCCTGTGATCGCGGGTGAGGCGGCTGAGAGCTGCCGCCGCAGTCCGATACGTATTTGGCCGCCCATTGCATCGATCTGGCACGCGAGGTCAAATGGTGGAGACGACTGCGTAGGAGACAGATTGACCGGCCCATAGGCCACACCGCAGTTCTCAACGTCGGCTGCTCACAGTCGTTCGTCACCGCGCCACCCATCGGGTGGAGATTCACTGTCCAAAAGGAAACTCAGATGCCGAAGTATCTCGTTCAAGCCAACTACTCCAATGAGGGAGTCAAAGGAGTGCTCAAGGAGGGCGGCTCCGCTCGCCGCGCAGCCGTCGAGAAGCTGTTTGCCTCGGTCGGGGGCAAGGTGGAGGCCTTCTACTACGCCTTCGGTGACACCGACCTGTTCATCATCGCGGACGTGCCGGACAACGTCACCGCGGCAGCACTTTCGCTGACCGCCAGCGCCCCCGGAACCGCCTCCGCCAAGGTCACGGTGCTGCTGACCGCGGAGGACATCGACGCCGCCGCCAAGAAGTCGACCCAATACCGCCCGCCCGGAAAGTAGGCGTACCGACCCGCAACCACTGCAGGCCAAGTCGCCGTCGACCCCGGGGCACGAGGTCGGCGGCGATACGCCTGCACACGCGACCGGCACAGTCTTCAACCCACAGCCCTGCTCGTGACATGACAACTGCCCCAATCTTCGCCGACCCCGAATCGATCCCGCGCGTCAAGGCTGTCTTCGATGACATCCGCACCACGCGCAAGACGGAGTACGTGAACAACTTCTGGCGCGCCCTGGCCTTCGACCCGGCGCTGCTCGAGAGCACGTGGGCCGAGGTCAAGCGCATCATGGCTGCGCCGTCGCTGCTCGACCCGCTGACCAAGGAATTGGTCTACATCGCCGTGTCGGCAGCCAACAGCTGCACGTACTGCGTGCATTCGCATACCGCGGCGGCACGCGCCAAGGGCATGACCGAGGCGCAGCATGCAGAGCTCCTGGCCATCATCGCCCTGGCGGCCAAGACGAACCACCTGGTGAACGGTCTGCAAGTCGAAGTCGATCCGGTCTACGACACCAGCGCACCGAGGTGAGCGCAGTCTGCGCCGACGGTCACTTCTACCTGCACGACGGCCGGGCCTGGAGTTTCTACAAGGGCGGGCTGCTCGACGATTAGCATCCGGGTCATCTCGGCGTGCGCTCGTAGGCTGAAGCGCCATCCTCATTGGGGGCAGCCTCGTCGCGGCCTGGCTGTCCGACTTGCGATCGCGGCGGTTGCGTGGGCTGCCGCGCTTCTGAATACCCGGGCGTCGCTCTGGCCTTCTGGCGAACTGCGAGGCGAGCGTAGACTGCTCCGGACATTGCTCAGTCGAAAAGCAGGCATGGCGCGGTCTGAACGTAGACGCTTCTTGTCGGTGGCCATCGCCTTCATGGCCGCGGCCGCGCCTGGAAGGGCGCAGCAAGGGAAGATCCATCGCATCGCCTTCTTGTCTCCCGTACGACGCGGGCCCAGGGATGAAGCGTTCGCAAACGGATTGCGCGAGCTCGGCTACGTCGAGGGACGCAACCTCGACTTGGAAATGCGCTTTGCCGACGGCCGGCCCGATCGGCTTTCCGAACTCGTTGCCGAACTGATACGGCTGAGACCGGACGTCCTCGTTGTCGGCTCGACCATCGGCGCGCGGGCCGCCAAGCAGGCCACCACGACCATACCGATCGTTTTCGCAGGGTCGAGCGACCCGGTCGCGGGGGGTATCGTCTCGAACCTTGCGCGGCCAGGCGGCAACATCACCGGGTTCTCGCTCGCCTACGGGGACGGCTTCGCCGGAAAGTGGTTGGAGCTGCTCAAGGAAGCGGCACCGCGCGTCTCGCAGGTGGCGGTGCTTTGGAGTTCCAGCAACGCGGCCGCGGCAGGCTACCTCGAGGAGCTGCGTGCCGCGGCGCGTGCGCTTGACGTGGCGTTGCAGACGCACCAGGCGGCGCAGCCTCAGGAACTAGAGGCCGCGCTCAAGGCGGTCGGCGCCGGCGCTGCGCAAGGCCTCATCGTGATGCCGAGCCCGTTCGCGGCGTCGCAACGCACGAAGCTCGTCGAGTTCGCCAGCGTCCGGCGACTGCCGGCCGTGTATTTCGCCGAGAGCTTTGTGGAAACGGGCGGGCTGATGTCGTACGGGCCCAGCATCACCGATACCTATCGGCGCGCGGCAGGGTACGTGGACAAGATCCTGAAGGGCGCCAGGCCGGGGGATCTGCCGGTCGAGCAACCGACTCGATTCGAGCTCGTCCTGAATGCGACGACGGCCCGCGCGCTCGGGCTCGCGATGCCTCAGTCGCTGCTGGTGCGCGCTGATCGGGTCATCGAGTGAACGCCGCTGGCCAAGATCAGCCGCTGATGACAGCGAATTTGCGGCCGCGCGTGAGCGCGAACGACGGCTCGCAGAAGTACGCACCGCAGGCGGTGCGCGTCACAAGCTGAACGTAGCGCGGCGCCAGCCTCGCGTGCGCTACGAGGGAGGAACGGGTCCGTGAAACACACGCGAATCGTCGTTGCCCACTACGGCGGGCCCGATGCCCTGCAAGTGCTTGAAGAAGAGTGCCCTGAGCCGAAGCCGGGTGAAGTGCGGGTGAGAGTGCTGGCCGCGGGCGTCGCGTTGCCCGACGTGCTGGCGCGGGAGGGCGTTCACCCCGAAACGCCCCCGGTGCCTTTCACGCCGGGGTGGGATCTGGTCGGTGTGGCGGATCGGCTCGGTGCTGGTGTGTCCGGCATCGAACCGGGCCAGATCGTTGCTGCGATGCCGATCAGCGGCGCGTACGCGGAATTCGTCTGCCTGCCGCAACTCGAGCTCGTTCCGGTGCCCTCCGGCCTGGACCCCGCCGAGGCGGTCAGCCTCGTGCTGAACTACGTCACGGCGTACCAGATGATGCATCGCTCTGCGAAGGTCGGATCGGGCCAGCGCGCGTTGATTCACGGCGCAGCGGGCGGGGTCGGCACCGCGCTCCTGCAGCTTGGGCGCCTCGCCGGGCTGCGGATGTACGGCACCTGTTCATCGCGAGGGGCGTCGGTCGTTTCCGGATTGGGCGGTATCCCGATCGATTACCGGCACCCGGACTTCGTCGAAGAAATTCACCGCCTCACGGGCGACGGCGTGGACGTCGTCTTTGACCCGATCGGTGGAAGTCATCTCTGGGATTCCCGCAAGGCACTGCGGCCAGGGGGCAAGGTGGTGGGCTACGGTTTATCGACGTCGTTGCGAGGTGAAGGATTGACTTCAAGCCGTCCAGGTCGTCGTCAACGCTTTCGTGGCACGGCTGTCTTTGCCCTGTACATCGCCGGCGGCTGGCTTCTGCCGGGCCGCAAACGGGTGATCCCCTACAGCATCCAGACGCTCAAGCGGCTGAAGCCGGCGCTGTTCCGGCAGGATCTGATCGCCCTGCTCGACCTCCTTCAGCAGCAGAAAATCAAGCCACTGATCGCGCAGCGATTCCCTCTTGCAGAGGCGCGGCGTGCGCACGAGTTGCTCGGCAAAGGTGGCGTCACGGGCAAGATCGTGCTCGTCTGCAACGGCGCCTCGCCCGAGCCTGCAGCGCCGTGACAATGGCATGCCGCCGCGGGCGCTGTGCACCGCTGCCGATGCGTCGACCGCAATGGTTTCTGCGCATCCGCTTGCTCGGTCCGGCGCCACCGGCTAGATTCGCGGCACCTTCCTGCGAGTCACGGCACGCCGTTCGGCTGAGAGGAGACGGCCATGGCCCAGATCACCGAAATCGCCCCCGACATCGACCGCATCTGCACCTTGGTGCCGGAGGTGAACCTGCACT
>CP070653.1:3297478-3303435 GCA_020354665.1 Burkholderiales bacterium | reverse complement strand
TTCTACCTGCGCGGTCTGGCGGCCGCGCTGCACACTTACTATGCGTCGGAGCGCTTCCTGACTGACGATGCCGAGCTGACGCAGGCCCGGCTTGCGCTGCTCGCCGCGACCCGACAGGTGCTGCGCTGCGGCCTGGCTATGCTTGGTGTCGATGCGCCCGAACGCATGGCGCGCGAGGAGGCCGGGCAGGAACGGGTGGTGTCCTGCGCGCGCGACGAGCACCTCGGCGAAAGCGCATCAAGCCATATCGGATTGCCTTCAGAGGAGCGTCAATGAAGCCGCATAAGGGTGGTTTCCTGGTGGGCTTGGTGGTCGGCCTGCTGATCGGGCTCGTGCTATCGCTCAGTGTGGCGCTGTACGTAACCAAGGCACCAGTCCCGTTCGTCAACAAGGTGCCGCAGCGCTCGGCGGCGCAGGAAGCCGCAGAAGCCGAACGCAACCGCAACTGGGATCCGAACGCGCCGCTGTCGTCGCGCTCCGCGGCAACGGTACCGCTGCCGCAGGCGTCGGCTCCCGCGGCAACCCAGGGAGCCCCGGCATCGGCCCGCGATCCGGCAGCGATCCTGGCGGGCAAGGAGCCAGCGCCGCCACCGGCCGGCGCTGTACCTGCAGGCGCTGCGCCGGCGCCGGTCAAACCACCCGTTGAATCGTTCTCGTACTTCGTGCAGGCCGGCGCCTACGCGCGTACCGAGGAAGCCGAGCAGCAGCGGGCTCGCCTGGCAATGATCGGCGTCGCTGCAAGAATCACCGAGCGCGAACAGTCGGGTCGAACCGTCTACCGGGTTCGCGTCGGGCCGTTCGAGCAAAAGGAGGAAGCCGAATCGACGCGCGACAAGCTGGCGAGCAGCGGCGTGGAATCGGCCCTGGTGCGCGTGCAGAAGTAGTCGCGTCGATGCGCATCGTGGGTCGCTCGACCCCACGCCCCTGAATCGCTGACCCCGGTGTCGGTCGACCGGGCTTCTGTGCTGCGGGCCACACAGACAAGGATGAGCGAGATGAATCGGCGCGATTTCTCGATACGTTTGGCAGCGGCGTTCGCTGCTGCCGGAGGGGCGTCGTCGGGGCTGCTTCCGGCGGCGGCGGCGCAGGGTGCACCGCTCGAAGGCACTCACTTTGTCCGGCTTGCGCAACCGCTGCCGGTGTCGACGCCGGGCAGGATCGAAGTGGTCGGGTTCTTCTGGTACGGCTCGCCTCACTGCAATGCCTTCGAGCCGCTGCTCGACCTGTGGACGGCGAAGCTGCCCGCGGACGTCGCATTCCGGCGCGTGCCGGTAGCGTTCCGGCCCGAGCCGTTCGAGATCCACCAGCAGTTGTTCTACGCGCTCGAGGCGATGGGACAGATCGGGGCGATGCATCGCCGTGTCTTCGCGGCAATCCATAACCAGCGGCTTCGTCTGGACCGGTTGCCTGACATCGCGGCGTGGCTGACGAAGAACGGTGTGGACGGTGCGAAGTTCACCGAGCTCGCGAGTTCGTCGGCGGTCCAGACCAGACTGCGGCAGGCGCGTCAGCTGTCCGACGGGTACAAGATCGATGCTGTGCCAGCGCTCGGCGTGCACGGCCGCTACTACACGTCGGGGACGCTGGCCGGTTCGCTCGAGCGATCGCTGACGGTGGCCGACTGGCTCATCGCCCAGGCGCGCAAGGTACGGTAAGGCCGGCGCAGGTCGCGGGGGACAGCCCGGTCGGCGTGCCGGTCGTGGCCCCGCCACCCGGGGCTGCCGCGCCGGCGACATCGTTCACGGCGCCAGCCAAGCAATTGAGGCCCGTGCGATCCCAGACGTAGCTTCTGGCTAGAATCGCATGCAAGTTTCATGCCGCCATGCACCCCATTCCATCCCTCCGTTGGCCTCGATGCGGCGCCCGTCTGACAACAGGCGCTGTGGCGGCGGCGCTTGCGCTCGCGTTCATGGCTGCCGGCACACCGGCTGCCGCCGAGCAGGCGGACCGCTACCAGCCGTTGAATGTCGAGGCAGACCAGCAGAGCCGGATCGACGTCGCCAACCGCGTCGTCACCTTCACCGGCAATGTCGTGGTCACCAAGGGAACGATGACGCTACGCGCCGACCGCGTCGAGGTGCGTGAGACGCCCGACGGTTTCCATCAGGCCACCGCGACCGGCCGGCCGGCGGTGTTCCGCCAGAGGCGCGACGGCGTCGACGAATTCGTCGAAGGCGAAGCACAGAAGCTCGACTACGACGCTCGGGCCGACACGGTGCGCCTCAGCGGCGAAGCGGTCGTGCGCCGGCTGCGCGGCACGGTCGTGGCCGAAGAGGTGAGCGGCGCGTTGATCACCTACAACAACACGACCGAGATCTTCGAGGTCAGCGGCGGCGGGGACGCTCAGGCGGCGGGCGGGCGTGTACGCGCGGTGCTGACGCCGCGCCAGCCGGGCCCGGCGGCGAGCGCGGCTGCCCCGCCCGCGCCCGTCCCGGGAGAGCGGCGTTGACGCCGGCGGCAGCCATCACGACGGGCGCCGGCAGCCAGCTCGAAGCCGAGCGGCTACAGAAATCCTATGGCGCGCGCAAGGTGGTCAAGGACGTTCACTTGGCGGTGGGCAGTGGCGAGGTGGTGGGCTTGCTCGGACCCAATGGCGCGGGCAAGACGACGACGTTCTACATGGTCGTCGGACTGCTGCGGGCCGACGACGGTGAGATCCGCATCGACGGCCGCCCGATCCAGCGCCTGCCGATCCATCAGCGCTCGCGTCTCGGACTGTCGTACCTGCCGCAGGAAGCGTCGATCTTTCGCAAGCTGACTGTCGAGGAGAACATCCGGGCCGTGCTCGAGCTGCAGGTCGGCCCCAACGGCCGCCCCCTCGACGCCGCCTCGATCGAGCAGCAGCTGCAGTCGCTGCTCGAGGACCTGGGCATCGAGAAGCTGCGCGGCAACCCGGCGCCGGCGCTGTCAGGAGGCGAGCGCCGGCGCGTCGAAATCGCGCGCGCACTGGCCACGCAACCGCGCTTCATCCTGCTCGACGAGCCGTTCGCAGGAGTCGACCCCATCGCGGTGATCGAGATCCAGCGCATCATCAGCTTTCTCAAGGCGCGCGGCATCGGTGTGCTGATCACCGACCACAACGTGCGCGAGACACTGGGCATCTGCGACCGCGCCTACATCATCAGCGAAGGCAGCGTACTCGCCGAGGGCACGCCCGATGTGATCGTCGAGAACGCGGACGTGCGCAAGGTTTACCTCGGCGAGCATTTCCGGATGTAGGGAGCACGTGGTGAAGCCGTCCCTGCAGATCCGCCTGTCACAGCACCTGGCGCTCACGCCGCAGCTGCAGCAGTCGATCCGCCTGCTGCAGCTTTCCACGCTCGAGCTGCACCAGGAGGTGGGGCAGATGCTCGAGCAGAATCCGTTCCTCGAGGCCGATGACGACGGCCCGGCGTTCGAGCCGCTGGCCGATCGGCCCGCACCCGACGCGCGCGGCGAAGACCCGCAACGCGACACTCACGAGGTCAGTGACGAGCCGGACAGCACCGACATGGCCGGTTTCGCAACGACCGACTCCGTGGACTGGGAAGACAGCGCCAACGGCGACGACTTCGACGGCATCGCCGAGGCGCCGGTCGGGTCGGGGGGGAACTCGTCCAGCGCCGACGGCGAGGACACCGGCGTGTACGAGCGGCGGGGCGCGGCGCCCACGCTCGAGGACCATCTGCGCCAGCAGCTGCTCGGCATGCGGCTCGCCGACGAGGACGCGGCCGCGGTGCTCGTCCTGATCGATTCGCTCAACGACGACGGCTACCTCGCCGATCCGCTCGACGAGATCGCCGAACGGCTTGCCGCTTCGCTCGGGATCGAGGAGGAGGAGGCCCGGGAGCAACTGCAACAGCGCCTGAGCTGCGCGCTGAGATGGCTGCAAAGTATGGAACCCACCGGCGTGGGGGCGCGTAACCTGTCCGAATGCCTGCAATTGCAGCTGCGCGCGCTGCCGCGCAGCCAGGCACAGATGGTCGCGATCCTGATCTGCAAGGATCATCTGGACCTGCTCGCGCGCCGCGACACCAAGAAGCTGATGGCCGCCACCGGTGCCGACGAGGAGTTGCTGCGTGAGGCGCAGGCATTGATCATCGGCTGTGAGCCCAAGCCGGGCCGGCCGTTCGTGCGTGCCGAGGCCAATATCGTCGTGCCCGACGTGATCGTGCAGCGTTCGGGCCGTGGCTGGCGCGTGGTGCTCAACCCGGACGTGATGCCGCGCCTGCGCATCAACGACGTCTACGCGCAGGCCATCAAGGGTCAGCGCAACGGCAGCGGCGCCGGGCTGGCGGCGCGCCTGCAGGAGGCCCGCTGGTTCCTGAAGAACATCCTGCAGCGCTTCGAGACGATCCAGCGCGTCGCGCAGGCCATCGTCGAACGGCAGCGGGCCTTCTTCACGCACGGCGAGGTCGCGATGAGGCCGCTGGTGCTGCGCGAAATCGCCGATGAGCTCGGTCTGCACGAAAGCACGATTTCGCGCGTCACGACGGCCAAGTACATGGCCACGCCGTTCGGCACTTTCGAGCTCAAGTATTTCTTCGGCTCCTCGCTCGCCACCGAGGCGGGGGGCAGTGCGTCGAGCACCGCCGTGCGCGCGCTGATCAAGCAGCTGGTGGCCGCCGAGGATGCCGCCAAGCCGCTGTCGGACAGCCAACTCAGCCAGATGCTGGAAGAACAAGGCATCCACGTCGCGCGCCGCACCGTCGCGAAGTATCGCGAGGCGCTCAAGATTGCCCCCGCCAACCTGCGACGTGCGCTCTAAGGCGCGTCGACGCGACGGAGGTGACTGCGACCTTCCCGCTGTTCCTGCCGTGCGCCGGCGGTACCGAAGCGCTGCTCGCTGACGAGGTGCGCGCCCTGCTGCCCGCGCAGGCGATGCTGACGATGCGCGGCGGTGTAACGCTGGACGGCGACCTGCCGACAGTGATGAGACTCAACCTGTGCAGCCGCATCGCGCAGCGCGTGCTGGTGCGGGTGGCTGGGGCCGCGTATCGCGACGAACGCGACTTGTATGACATGGGCCGCAGCGTCGATTGGACCGCATGGATCACGCCGCGCCAGAGCCTTCGCGTCGACGTCACGGCGCGCCGCTCGCCGTTGCGCAGCCTGAACTTCGCGGCGCTACGCATCAAGGATGCGGTGTGCGACGCGATGCGCGAGGCCACCGGCACGCGCCCGAACGTGGACACCCGCGCCCCCGACCTCGCTCTCGTATTGCATCTCGATGCCGAGCGCGCGGCGCTTTACGTCGACACCTCGGGCGAACCGCTGTTCAAACGCGGCTGGCGCGAGGAAGCAGGCGAGGCCCCGCTGAAGGAGACGCTGGCCGCCGCCCTGCTCGCCGCGGCGGGCTGGCGCGGCACGCCCGAGGCTGGCGGTGCGCTGCTCGATCCGTGCTGCGGCGCGGGCACGATCGCGATCGAGGCCGCGCAGCTGGCGTGTGGCATCGCGCCGGGGTTGACCCGTCATTTCGCGTTCGAGCGACTCGCGCCGTTCGCGGGGCCCGCCATGGCCGCGCAGTGGCAACAGCTCAGACGCGCCGCGCGGGCGCTCGTTCACGGCAGCGCGGTACCGATCTTCGCGAGTGACGTGTCGTTCCGGATGATCGACTTCGCGCGCGGCAACGCGCAGCGCGCAGGCGTACTCGAGGCGATCGAGTTCCACGCCGGCGACGCGCTCGAGCGGCCCGCGCCGCGACTGCCCGCCGACCTGCCCGGCACGCTGATCGTGAACCCGCCCTACGGCGAGCGCATAGCGCCCAAGGGGACGGGCCGACTGCCGCGTACCGGGCCACCCACCGCGTCCGAGATGCCGCCCCCGCCGCCGGACTTCTTCGTACGGCTCGCGGCGCAATGGAAACGCGCGTTCACGCAGCACCCGGCTGGCTGGACGGCGTGGGTGCTGAGCCCGAATCCCCGGTTGCCGGGCACGATGCGGCTGAAGGCCTCGCGACGCGTGCCGCTGTGGAATGG
>CP070653.1:3293453-3297378 GCA_020354665.1 Burkholderiales bacterium | reverse complement strand
AGGATCGGCCTTTCAAGGCGCAGGCGCGAGCGGTAGACTGTCCATAACCGGTGGTTATACCCGGCTGCTGGCGAGGCATGAAGTTCAGGCTGATAGAGGCGTACAAGGCGATGATGGAGTGCGGCACCGTCTCCGCGGCCGCGCGCGCACTCAAGATTTCGCAACCGGCGATGACGAAGCTGCTGGCTCAACTTCAGGAGGAGCTGCAGGTCGAGCTGTTCGAGCGCCACGGTGGGCGCCTGTCTCCGACCCCGGAAGCGATTTCGCTGATGGGATCGGTGAATCGCGCTTGGCGCGGTGTCGTCGAGTTGAAGGAGGCGGCCAAGGATGTGCGCGATGTGCGACGAGGCCGACTGACCGTCGTGTCGTTTCCGAGTTTTGCGCAGACGGTCCTGCCCAAGTTCGTTGTTCAGTTTTCGCGCAGAGCGAACCGGGCCACGATTGCTCTGCACTCGCAGTCGTCACCGCGAGCGATCGACTGGACCGCTGATGGTCAGGCAGACCTCGGCATTGCCGCGATCCTCGCGCCGCGGCCAGGCGTGCACGTGGAGCCGCTGGGGAAGATCAGCGCGGTATGCGCCCTTCCCGTCGGTCATCGGCTGGCGCGCAAAAGGCTGATCCGTGCGGAAGACTTGCAGGGCGAGGCGTTTGTCTCGCTGGCGGACGTCGATCACTCACGCACACGGATCGATGCAGCCTTCTCACCGCAAGCCATCGAACGCGACATTCGCCTGACGACCCCTCAATCTGCGCTGGCGCTGGCGCTGGTGACCCATGGCGCGGGCGTCGCAGTTATCGATGAGGCTGCGGCCACGCTGGCCAACCCAAACCGGGTGGCGATCCGTCCGTTTGCTCCAGCCGTGAGCTTTGACCTCTACATGTATCACCCGGCGAGCCGTGACCCGTCGCAACTGCAGGAGCGCTTTGTCCGTGAGTTCCGGGATTGGTTCAAGTCGTGGGCGGCGCGCAGAGAGTGACGCGTTTAACAGGGGCTCCGCGGCAACGAGCGCGGCGGGCCACACTCTTCGGTGCACGCGTCGACGCGCGCGCTCGCACCGGGTTAGTCAAACCAGAGCCGCCACAGGCCGACGATCACGTGGCCCCAGATCAGGATGTTGAAGCCACCGAGCGCAAACACGCGCGTGAAGTTGAACAGCGTCCGAGCGCGGCGGGCGGCCACTTCCTCGCCGGTGGCGGCGTAGAGCACCAGATAGAACAGCGACGGCAGCAGCGTGCCCACGACGAGCACGCCCATCACCCAGTAGAAGACGACCATGTCGCGATTATCGCGATGACGCGCGGGGTACCGGGGTACGGCCTGCGCGCTGGCCAGCGAGTCAATGGCTCGCTTCCGGCGCACAATGCACCGAGGAACTTGTCGATGGAGGCGCACATGAAGTGTTTGCTGCGCATCTGCCTGGCAGCGGTGCTCGGACTCGGCGGACCGGCCGCGCATGCTGAGTCTCTACGCTGCAACGGACACAGCGCCGGCGAAGGCGATTCACGACTGTCGGTGCTCTACAAATGTGGCCAGCCGCTGCTCAAGGACAGCTACTGTGCCCCGGTCTATTACGTTCCAACGCTGTACCCTGTGCCGGAGCCGTTCGCGTCGATTGTGGTCCCGTGCCAGCAAGTCGAGGAGTGGCTCTACGACCGCGGGCCCGGCAACCTGATGGCCACGGTGCGCTTTCGCTCCGGCATCGTCCAGTCGATCCGCTACGGCCGCGAGCCGCAATAGCCGGTTGCGGCGTCCAACCCGTCGCTTCAGTAGAGAACCGCGGTCGCCCGGTGGCGTCCCGTAGCATTGCCGGATCGGCAACCGACACCATCCGCCAGGCCATGACTCGAAGCATCGCCTTTTCGTTGCTGTTCGTGCAACTTCCGGCCGCCGTCGCGGCCGGCACCTGCGAACCGCTGCGCGAGCGGGTCGAGACCACGATTCGCGCGGCCGGCGTCGAGCGGTTCACGGTCACGATCGTCGATGCGGCTGCCTCAGTGCCCGGCAAGGTGGTCGGCAACTGCGAGGCCGGCACCAAGAAGCTCGTGTACGTGAAAGGCGACGCGGGCGGCGTCGCACCGCAGCCGCGGGCGGCGACCGCGGCAAACGCCCCGCCCAAAGCGAGAAAACCGGCGTCGATGATCACCGAATGCAAGGATGGGTCCCAGCCGGCCGACGGTGTGTGCAGGTAGCGCGTCGAACGGCGGCCCCTCGTGAACGCGGTTCCATGAGGCAGACGCAGTGATCCGCGTTCGCGAGATCGATCATCTGGTGCTGCGCGTCGTCGACCTTGAGGCGATGCTCCGCTTCTACTGCGACGTGCTCGGTTGCACGGTCGAGCGCCGCCAGGAGACGCTCGGGCTGGTACAGCTGCGCGCCGGGCGGTCGCTGCTCGACCTCGTGCCGGTGGACGGCAAGCTCGGACGCGCCGGGGGCGCCGCGCCCGGTCGCGAAGGCCGCAACCTCGATCATTTCTGCTTTCGCGTCGAGCCGTTCGACGAGGCCGAGATTCGCAACCGGCTCGCAGTGCACGGCGTCCCGGTGGGGCCGATCGCGTCACGTTACGGTGCCGAGGGCGAAGGCCCATCGGTCTACGTCACCGACCCGGAGGGTAACGTCGTGGAGCTCAAAGGCCCGCCGCGTGGCGCGCCGGTCCGCCCGGTTCCGGCCGGCGAACACGACCCCGGAAGATTCCAGCGCTGGCTTGACGGCTACGGGCAGGCGTGGATGACCGGCGACCCGCAGGCGGCGGTTCAATTGTTTGCGCCGTCAGCTGCCTATCATGAGACGCCGTTCGACCCGCCGATGGTTGGCACTGAGGCGATCCGCCGCTACTGGACCGAGGGCGCCAAGAATGCCCAGACGGCCGTGCAGTTCGAAGCGACGCTCCTCTGGTTCGACGGCACGACCGGAGTTGCACGGTGGCGAGCGACGTTTCGGCGCGTGCCGTCTAGGGTCTTCGTCGAGCTCGACGGCACCCTATTGGCAAGATTCGACGACGAGATGCGCTGCGAAGAGTTCCGCGAGTGGTGGCACCGGCGCGAGAGCTGACGCCCTGCAGTCGCAGGCGATGCGCGCGCCGTTGACCGCGGAGCACGCGGCAAGGGCCGATCTCGTCGGTCGCGTCGAGTCGTGATCGAGGACTGTTCTGATGCTCTCTGCCCGAGTGATTGCGCTGATGCTGCTGACGATGATCGCGTTCGCCGGCAATTCGGTGCTGTGCCGCATCGCGCTGAAGGAGACGCCCATCGATCCGGCCAGCTTCACGGCAATCCGCTTGGCATCGGGTGCGCTCGTGCTGTGGGTGCTGGCGGGCCTGCTGCGCCGCGATCGAACCGGTCGTGGCAACTGGCTTTCGGCGCTTGCACTGTTTGCTTATGCAGCCGGCTTTTCGTTCGCTTACGTCAGCTTGTCGGCAGCCACCGGTGCGCTGCTGCTCTTCGGCGCGGTGCAGGCGACGATGATCGGCCACGGTATCTGGAATGGCGAACGACAGACCCCGTGGCAAATCGTCGGTTTGTTGCTCGCTCTCGGCGGCTTGGTGGGCCTGCTGCTTCCGGGCCTCACGGCCCCGCCACTGCTCGGCTCGGCGTTGATGGTGATCGCCGGCATTGCGTGGGGCATCTATTCGCTGCGCGGCAAAGGCACGGGTGACCCAACCCGCGTGACAGCCGGGAATTTCGTTCGCTCGGTGCCACTGGCCGCGCTGCTGGTCCTGCTGCCGCTGGCTCGCACCCAATGGGACACGGCCGGCGCGGGCTACGCCGTCGCGTCGGGTGCGATCGCCTCGGGGCTGGGCTACGCGGTCTGGTACTCGGTGTTGCCGGCGCTGCGGGCAGTCACTGCTGCAACCGTGCAGCTCAGCGTGCCGGTCATCGCCGCGCTCGGTGGCATCGTCTTTCTCGGCGAGACGCTCTCCGCGCGCTT
>CP070653.1:3275597-3293353 GCA_020354665.1 Burkholderiales bacterium | reverse complement strand
TTGCGGAACAGCGTGTGCTGAGTCACGCACTCTGCGGCGCGATGACGGTGCTTCAGCTCCCAGGCGCGCAGCAACTCGTGAATG
Source organism: Burkholderiales bacterium (assembly GCA_020354665.1). Taxonomy (GTDB): domain Bacteria; phylum Pseudomonadota; class Gammaproteobacteria; order Burkholderiales; family Burkholderiaceae_C. Next base: position 3,293,269 of record CP070653.1, on the reverse strand, counting down.
TCCTCGGCGGCCAGGCTCTCGAGGTCTTCCTCCATGATCTTGAGCTTCTTCAGGCCGATGTGCAGGAGCTTCTCGTTGGTCATGTAGTTGACCGTCACGCCGCCGCAATACTCGTCCATCAGCTTCTGCAGGCCGTAGAGGCCCATCTTCGGATTGATGTAGTGCGGGTTGACACTGCCCGCCACTATCGCATTGCGGTAGACCCTGTAGAGCTCCAGAGGCTTGTAGATCTCAACCTTGCGGCGGTTGATCTGCTCATCCGACACGACGATGCCTTCTGCCTTGCCGTCGTCGATGTACTTGCAGGCCGCCTTCGCGGCGAGACGACCTTCGGTGAACGAGCCCGACGAGAAGGCGTGCGGCGTGCCCCCCACTGCGTCACCGGCGCCGAACAGGCCTTCGATCGTCGTCATGCGGTTGTAGCCCCAGAAGTACTCGGGCGGGGAGACGTCCTCGGGACCCGAGCACCAGGCACCCGAGCCGGTCGCGTGCGAGCCCATCACGTAGGGCTCCGATGTGGTCAGCTCGGGATTCTCGTTCTTGGGATCGACGTCGGTGGCTGCCCAGAGGACCGCCTGGCCGACCGTCATGCCGAGGAAGTTCTCCCAGCCGACCTCTTCCAGATGAGGGTCCTGGAAGGCGCGCATGGTCACCATGTGAATCGGGCCTCGGCCGGCATTCACTTCGTTGATCAAGGCATGGTTACGGAGACAGGTCGGGATCGGCCGATGGGTCAGATGCGAGGCTTCCGGATCCAGATATTCCTTGCCGACCATCTTCTGCAGCTCGGGGAACCACTTGGATTCGTACTCCTCGCCGAGGCAGTTTTGCGTATAGGTCTTCAGGTGCAGGAAATAGGCGCCGACCGGGCCATAACCGTCCTTGAACCTCGCCAGCACGATGCGGTTTTCCATCTGCGTCATCTTGGCGCCGGCATCGATCATCAGGCCGTACGCGGACGCGGACGACCAGGGCGCATACCAGGTCCGGCCCGAACCTTCGCCCACCGAACGCGGCTTGAAGATGTTGGAGGCGCCGCCCGCGCCGCAGATCACGGTCTTGGACTTGAAGACGTGGTAGTTGCCGGTGCGGACGTTGAACCCGACGGCACCGGCGATCCGGTTCTCCTTGCTGTCGTCCATCAGCAGGTGGGTGACGCAGATGCGGTTGAAGACCTTATCGGCGGACTTCTTGGCGGCCTCGGCCACGATGGGCTTGTACGACTCGCCGTGAATCATGATCTGCCATCGCCCTTCACGCAGATAGCGCCCGGTCTTCGGGTCCTTCATGATGGGCAGGCCCCACTCCTCGAACTGATGCACCGTGGAGTCGACGTGACGGGCCATGTCGAACAGTAGGTCTTCCCGCACCATGCCCATCAGGTCGATGCGGGCGTAGCGGACATGGTCCTCCGGGTTGTTTTCGCCCCAGCGCGTGCCCATGTAGCAGTTGATCGCGTACAGACCCTGGGCGACCGCGCCCGAGCGATCGATATTGGCCTTCTCGGCAATGACGATCTTCTTGTTCTGGCCCCAGAACCTCGCCTCCCAGGCGGCACCGGTGCCGCCCAGGCCCGCACCGACGACCAGGATGTCGATGCCGTCCTCGATGATCGTGTCGTAGGCCATTAGTAGGTGACCCCCATCTTCATCTTCAGACCCGCGGCGGCGAGCGTGCGCAGACCGCCGTCATCCATGCGGATGTATTTCGGTTCGTTGTAGAGCAGCTCGCCGTCGCGCATTTGCTTGCTCGGTGCGGGAACGTCCGCGAGCTTGGGGATCGCCTGTCCCCAGGGCTTGGTGGTGATGGGCGACAGGAAGTTCTTTTCCGTGCCGTTGCGGAACTTGATCCGCCAGGCGATCGTGCCTTTGCGTTCGTCGCGGTCGACGCGAACGCTGTGGCCGAGCGGGGCGAAGTCGGCATAGCCACGCACGTCGATCGCATGCTGCGGACAAGCCTTCACGCAGGAGTAGCACTCCCAGCACATGTTCGGCTCGATGTTGTAGGCGCGCCGATAGGTCTTGTCGATGTGCATGATGTCCGAGGGACAGATGTCGACGCAATGTCCGCATCCGTCGCACCTTGTCATGTAGACGAAGGTAGGCATGGGCTGGCTCCTGCTTCTGTTCCGCTGGATCTGCGGGTTGACTTTTAGTAGTGGCGCGGCGCTTCGCGCTTGATGCCGAGACCCATGTCCATGGGAGCGTCTCGCAACAGCTCCATTGAGTGCCGTTCCCGCTGTGCAGGATCGTCCCGGGTCTGCAGGGGCAGATTGGCGTATGTGCCGTTGGCCTTGGAAACGCGTTTCTCGAAGGCCGCCGCGGGCTTGAAGAACATGTGCGCGAACTTGGACCAGTACACCCCGCCGAACAGCACTGTGGTGGCGATGATGTACAGGCCGAACAAGATGCCCGAGGCCGCGCTGCCCCGCGCCTGCAGCCAGGCCCAGACGAGGGCGAGCGTCACGCTGGCGAGCAGCGACAGGATGAAGAGATCGGCGCGCACTACGCGCAAGGGCGAGTTGCCCTCGGCCGCGACGTCGACGCGGATGAAGAACCAGAACCAGTAGCCGCCGGCGAGGACCATCAACCCTCCGAGCCACCACAGCTGCGGCACCAGGGCGGGTGTCGGTGTCGCGGCCGTCGGGTAGGCGAACACCATGATCGCGGTGGTGACGACATACAGGATGAACCCGTACATGGTCAGCAGGTGGGCGATGCGGCGCCGCGGGTTGCAGAACTCGCCCGAGGCGAGAACGTCCACCACGGCGGTCTTGACCGCGATCGACGCCACGTCGACCGGCGCGCCCTGGCTCCGCGTCTTGCGCCAGTTGGCGAAGAAGTACTTCGCGCTGCCCTTGTGGACCATGTCGAGCAGCGTGCCGGCGATCACGGCCAGCACCATCAGCACGACGTAGGTCTGCATCGAGCCAGCCGACAAGCCGCCGGGCAATGAGGCGAACGGATTGGTGGCGAACATCGAGTCGATCTCCTCGTCAGCTTGCTATGTGCCTGTCGGCAACGCGCCTTGTTCCACCTCACGACCCAGCGAGCGCAACTCGAAACGCATCGCGGCCAGGTCGCCGAGCACCCAGGTCGACGGGGCGGCCAGCCCCGCCACCGTGCCAGGATTGACCAGCCACGTGTCGCCGCCTTTGACGCTTCTCACTTGGCGCACCTCCGCCCGGTGCGAGTGGCCACAGCACACCGGGACCCAGTCGCCGGTACAGGCCATCGCATCGCCGTAGTCGTCACAGTGCACGACGAAGACGCGCTGCCCGGCAAGCTCGAGCCGCGCGTCGGCGCCGTGGTACCGGGCGATAGGAAGTTTAAACGCCATCGCCGCTGGCATCGAGGGCATCAAGGGGATCGGAGCGACCAAGACCGGGCCAAAAGCGGCCTGCAGTGGGCGCGTCGACCGCCGCTCGGCCCTGCGTCGCCGGTTCCTGGACCGTACCCTGGCCGCGTCCGCGGCCTCTGCATCAGGGTTCACCCTGACGTCGACAGCATCGTGCCGACGCGACGCGCAGGCCCGTGCGACGCGGGCACGGCGCACCTCGGCGAAGCGAAATCCGGGGTCCCACATCAGCGAGCCATAGGCGAAGACCCACAGGCCGGCCTCGCGGCGGCCGGCCAGGGTCGCCGCCCGCATCGCCTCGCGCTTCTCGTCCGGGTGCCACCAGTCCAGCGGCAGGCCCATCTGCCTCATTCGGGCCGCGAGGGCCTCGGTCGTGAAGGTCCTGAAGAACGACTGCAGAGGATCGGCTATCTGGCCACGCAGTTCCGGATGGTGCGAGAAAGGATCGATCGCATCGTTCATGGCGCACCGCTCGGCAACTCATGCAGGAATGTCCGGCGCGTGAGCACGACTCCGGGCGGCCCAGAAGCGGTCATCGAGTCGATCCACGCCGGTGCCCCGTCGCGCCGCCGGCCCGGCGTCGGCGCGGGCAGCTCGCCCCGCAGGGAGCGCTCGCGAGGCTTCCCGGCGTCTAGAGCGAGGTCATCGCGAACGACGCGCGAAGAGCTCCGAACTTCGCCGCCTTGGTGACGATGGCCTGAAACTCGTCGGACATCCCCACGGTATCGAGCCCCTCGGCCCAGTGCTCGACCGAACGGAACTGGTACGACACGGCCATCGTGCTCAGGTTTTCCCCGGTCACCGGAACGAGCCCGACCACGTTGGCATCCGCTTTGGACACGAGGTTCGCGACCTCGGGGAAGAGCTGCAACGCGTCGGCCAGCTTGTCCCGGGAGATCTCGTACACCCGGATGTGCGAAAAGGGGTGCGTGTTCCACCGGAGCTCGCCGTAAACCGTCCTGGCAATGTCTCGCGCAATCACGGTGTCGGCGCCGGGGTTCGCCTCGACGTCCCGCCAGAACTCGATGTGTGCGGGATCGTTCTGGACTGCCTGGAACGCCCGCGCCGCCGTCCGGAAATCCGCATAGGCGCGCGAGACCACGACGCATCCGGTATTCGGACCGGAGATCACGCTGGCGACCCTCACAGATGCTCCGTGCCTGGCGTAGATTTCAGCGAGCTGACGAGCTCGGCTCTGCACCATCATGCCCTTGCCGGGATGGGGCCTGGCGATCGTGTTGGCGATGACCGTCATGTCTTCCTCCTATTCGCTCGGTGTGTCTCCCTGTGGCTCCCGCCCCTCGGCTCGCGGCCGATCGTGGCGACGATCGCGCCTGGGGCTGTCCGCGCAGTCTATTGGCGGGGTGCCGATGGGAGTCAAATACCACGCTCGCAGCATTGAAAACGAGCGATCGGCTGCTGCCCGAAAGTGTCGGGACGTTCGACCCCTCCTTGTGCGCATCGACTCTCCTGCCGTGATTTCTCTGCCTTTCGCCAAGAAGTTCAGTGCACGACACCGGCGCAGTCGTTCGGGAAGTGATGCTCGCGCAGGGCCATCGACGCGCCCACGACTTTGCGACCGTCCGCCGACATGGACCTTCGGGACCCCGCCATCAACGCTCGCCCCGAGGTCCGACCTCAACGGCCGTCTCCGCTGCTAAGCGGTCATTCGGCCTGCCAGAACGAACTTCCGCAACGGGTCGCGAGCTCGTAGTAACAGTCTGCTGTCCGGCCTCGTGCGCACTTGTGAGGCGCAGTACGCAGCCAGAAGAAATCTCAAGATGGGACGGCCCATCGCAAGGCCACGGTTGAGCGGGCCTGGGTGACGCTCATGAACGACTACTACTGAGGTGGCCGGCCGCGGTGGGCTACTCGACGAACATCGTCGCTGGCGCTTCGAGATAGCCGCGCACCGCCTGCACGAACTGCGCAGCGTCGGCACCGTCGACGACGCGATGGTCGAATGACGACGACAGGTTCATCATCTGGCGCGCGACGACCGAGCCGCTGAGCATCACCGGGCGCTCGACGATGCGGTTGACGCCGACGATCGCGACCTCGGGACGGTTGATGACCGGTGTCGTCACGATGCCGCCGAGCGCACCGAGGCTGCTGATCGTGATCGTCGAGCCGGTCAGTTCGTCGCGCGTCGCGCGGCCGGCGCGCGCCGCTTCGGCCGGGCGTGCGACTTCGCTCGCGGTCGACCACAGGTCGCGCGCTTCGGCATGGCGCAATACCGGGACGAGCAGGCCATGCGTCGTCTGCGTCGCCACGCCAAGGTGCACGGCGTCGTAGCGCGTGATGACGCCGGCGTCGTCGTCGAAGCGCGCGTTGACCACCGGCACGTCGCGCGCCGCCAGCACGATCGCACGCGCGAGCAGCGGCAGCAGCGTCAGCCGCGGCCGGCGGCCCTCCCACTTGGCATTGAGCCGTGCGCGCAGCGCCTCGACTTCGGTGACGTCGACTTCCTCGACGTAGGCGAAGTGCGGAATGCGGCGCTTGGATTCCTGCATCTTCACCGCGATGCGCCGGCGCAGGCCGATCACCTGGATTGCCTGTTCTTCGTGTCGCTCGGTGTAGGCTCGCGCGACGACGGCCGCTGCTGCCGGCTGCGCCGGCAGCGACGCGAGGTGCTTGTCGAGGTCGTCGTGCGTGATGCGGCCGGCGGTGCCGGTCGGCGCGACGTTCTTCAGGTCGATGCCGAGTTCCCACGCGCGGCGACGTACCGCCGGCGAGGCGATCGGCCGGTCGGTGGCCTGCGGTGCCTTCGCGCGCCTTACTGGCGGTGCTTTCGCCGATGGTGCCGGCGGCGGCGCAGGCGCGGCGGCAGGGCTTGGCGCGGCGACCGGTGGCGCGGCGACCGGTGGCGCGGCGCGCGGTGGTGGTGCTGGGGCGGGCGCTGTCGCGATCGGCTGCGCGGGCGCGGGTGCCTCGGCTGCCGGTGGTGCTGGTGCTGCAGAGGTGGCCTGCGGTGCAGCGGCCGCCTGCGCGGCGGCGCCACCCACTTCGAGCCGGATCAGCTCGGTGCCGACGGCGAGCGACTGCCCAACCTCTCCGCCGAGCGAGACGACGGTGCCGACCACCGGCGACGGGATCTGCACCGTCGCCTTGTCGGTCATCACGTCGGCGAGCACCTGGTCCTCGGTGACGCGGTCGCCGGGCTGCACGTGCCACTCGACGATCTCGACCTCGGCGATGCCTTCGCCGATGTCGGGCATCTTGATGACGTGCTCTGACATCTCAGTACCGCCGACGACAGTGCGGCGCCACGGCGGGGGGCAGCGAGCGGAGCGAGCGTGGGGGTGTCATGTCATGCCTCCATCGCGCGCCGGTACGCCGTGGCGACGCGGTCGGGGCCGGGGAAGTACGACCACTCGAGCGCATGCGGATACGGCGTATCCCAGCCCGTCACGCGCTCGACCGGCGCCTCGAGGTGGTAGAAGCAATGCTCCTGAACAAGCGAGACGAGCTCGGCACCGAAGCCGCTCGTGCGAGTGGCCTCGTGCACGACGACGCAGCGGCCGGTCTTCTTTACCGAGTCGACGATCGCCGGCAGATCGAGCGGCCACAGGCTTCGCAGGTCGATGATCTCGGCGTCGATGCCGGTTTCGTTGGCCGCGGCTTCCGAGACGAACACCATCGTGCCGTAGCTGAGCACCGTCAGTTCGCTGCCGGGGCGGAACACGCGTGCCGACTCGAGCGGCACCGTGTAGTGGCCCTCGGGCACCTCGCCGAGCGGGTGCTTGGACCACGGCACGACCGGCCGCTCGTGATGGCCGTCGAACGGCCCGTTGTACAGCCGCTTGGGCTCGAAGAAGATCACCGGGTCGTCGCACTCGATCGACGCGATCAGGAGTCCCTTGGCGTCGTACGGATTGCTCGGCAGCACGGTGCGGACGCCGCAGACGTGCGTGAACAGTGCCTCCGGGCTCTGGCTGTGCGTCTGGCCGCCGTAAATGCCGCCGCCGCACGGCATGCGAATCGTGATCGGCGCGCTGAAGTCGCCCACCGAGCGGTAGCGCACGCGGGCCGCCTCGGAGACGATCTGGTCGGAGGCCGGGTAGAAGTAGTCGGCGAACTGGATCTCGACCACGGGCCTGAGGCCGTACGCGCCCATGCCGACCGCGACGCCGACGATGCCGCCCTCGCTGATCGGCGTGTCGAACACGCGCGAGGCGCCGTACTTGGCCTGCAATCCTTCGGTGCAGCGGAACACGCCGCCGAAGTAGCCGACGTCCTCGCCGAAGATCACCACGTCGGGATCGCGATCGAGCATCACGTCCATCGCCGAGCGCAGCGCCTGGATCATCGTCATCTGCGGCATGGTCAAGCCCCCGCTTGGCGCAGCTGGTCGTGCAGGTGCGGCGGCATCGTCTTGTAGACGTCCTCGAACATCGATGCGAGCGGCGGGATGTGCCCGTCGAGCAGCGTGCCGTAGCGCTCGGCCTCCTTCTGCGCGGCCGAGACCTCGGCTTCGAGTTCCTTGGTCGCTTCCTCGTGCTCGCGCTCGGACCACAGGCCGCTCGCGATCAGGTGCTTCTTCAGCCGCTCGATCGGGTCGCCGAGCGGGAAGTGTTGCCAGTCGTCGGCCGGTCGGTAGCGCGACGGGTCGTCCGAGGTCGAGTGCGCGCCGGCGCGGTACGTAATCCACTCGATCAGCGTCGGGCCCAGGTTGCAGCGCGCGCGCTCGGCCGCCCAGCGCGACGCCGCGAGCACGGCGAGGAAGTCGTTGCCGTCGACGCGCAGCGACGCGATGCCGCAACCGACGCCGCGCCCGGCGAAGGTCGTCGCCTCGCCGCCGGCGATCGCCTGGAAGGTCGAGATCGCCCACTGGTTGTTGACGACGTTGAGGATCACCGGCGCGCGATAGACGTGCGCGAAAGTCAGCGCGGTGTGGAAGTCGGCCTCGGCGGTCGCGCCGTCGCCGATCCACCCCGAGGCGATCTTCGTGTCGCCCTTGATCGCGGAGGCCATGCCCCAGCCGACCGCCTGGATGAACTGCGTCGCGAGGTTGCCCGAGATGCTGAAGAAGCCTGCGCGCTTGTACGAGTACATCACCGGCAGCTGGCGCCCGCGCAGCGGGTCGCGCTGGTTGCTCATCAGCTGGCACATCATCTCGACCATCGAGACGTCGTCGCGTGCGAGCAGCAGACCCTGCTGGCGGTAGGTCGGAAAGCACATGTCGCCGGGCTGCAGCGCGAACGCATGCGCCACCGCGATCGCCTCCTCGCCGAGGCACTGCATGTAGAACGAGATCTTCTTCTGCCGCTGCGCGATCAGCATGCGCGCGTCGAACAGCCGTGTCTTCAGCATCGCGCGCAGGCCGTTGCGCAGCAGCTGCGCGTCGGCTTCGGGCACCCACGGCCCGACGGCGCGGCCTTCGTCGTCGAGCACGCGCACCAGCGCGTAGGCAAGGTCACCCGTGTCGAGCGGCGAGACGTCCACCGCCGGCCGGCGCACGGCGCCCGCCGGCGACAGTCGCAGATAGGAGAAGTCCGTCTCGTGACCCGGCCGTCCGGTCGGCTCCGGCACGTACAAACGCAGCGGCGCGCGCTTGGTCATCCCACACTCCTCGATGCGACCGCGCGACGCGCCAGGCAGGGCCGGCGCGGCTGGCGGTTTTGCGAAGCCTAGCGGATTCTTCGGCAGGCATATTGCGCGGGATCACTGCGGCTGCGGCGCGCGCACCACCGTGACGCTGCAGCCGGCCTGCGCAACGACCTGCGACGAGACGCTGCCGAGGTAGCGGCGCAGTGTCGAATGGGCGCGCGCGCCCATCACGATGTGGTCGACCTGGCTGTGCGCGGCAAACTCGACGATCGCCGCGGCCGGGTCGGGCGCCTCGAGCACGTGGAACGTCAGCCGGCCCTCGCCGAGTTGCAGCGTCAGCGAGATCGGCCGCGCCCAGTGCCGCAGCGCAACCAGCTGCCTGTCATGTACGCTGCGGCCGCGCGCATCGGTGCGCTGGTCCATTGCGATGCGACCGGCCTTCATCACGCTGACGCAGGCCAGGCGGGCGCCGGGCTCGGCCTGCACGACCCGGCGCACCGTCTCGCGCAGCAGCTCGAGCAGCTCGGGCGCTGCGCCTTCGATGTCCACCGCAGCCATCACGATCGGGTTGCGCGCGACGATGTCGGTGGCTTCCCTCTCGCGCGGTGCGGGGCTGCGGGTCTCACCGCCCAGCGAGTTGAGCCAAAGCCTCACGCGCCGCGTCGCGCCCGGCCGCGCGCTGCGCTGCGCACGCTCGGTGAGTGCGACCTGATCGGGCGATCGGAGGTCGGCGGCGAGCTGTGCGGCCGTCTGGTAGCGCTGCGCCGGCTCGATCTCGAGGCAGCGCAGGATCGCCTCCTGCAGCCACGGCGGGAAGCCCGGCCGCAGCGCGCGCGGCGGCACCGCGTCGGTGTAGAGGCGGCGGCGCAGCCCGCGCACCGTGGTTGGCCAGCCGAACGGGCGCTCGCCGGTGGCGAGCAGGTACAGCATCACACCGAGCGCGAACAGATCACTGCGCGGGTCATTGCGAACGTAGTGCAGTTGCTCGGGCGACATGTACGGGCCGGTGCCCAAGGGCAGGCGGAACTCTTCGTCGAGCAGGTCGGGCAGCCGGTCGTGGCGCGACAGTCCGAAGTCGACCAGCACCGCCTCGCCGCTTGCGCGGAACAGCACGTTGCTCGGCTTCACGTCCAGATGCACGACATGCTGGCGGTGCAGGTCGTGCAGCGCAGCGGCCACGCGCGCGCCGATGTCGGCGACTTCGTCGTAAGGCAACGGCGCCTCGTCGATGCGCGGCTTGAGCGACGGTCCCGGGATGCGCTCCATCACGAGGTTCGGCTGGCGCGCCAGGTCGCCGCGCGCAATGAACTGGGGCACGTGCACGCCGCGCAGCGTCGGCAGGATCATCTGCTCGACCTCAAAGCCGACGATCGCCTCCGGATCGTCGCCGCTGATCCGCGGCACCTTGATCACCAGCGGCACCGGTGCCGCGCAGCCCTCGCTGGTGGCGGCCCACAGGCGCGCCATCGCGCCCTCGTGCAGCAGCTCGCCGAGCCGAAAGCCGTCGATCACCGCGCCGCTCGCGAGCGTCGGGATCCTGTGCGTGTCAGCGGCCATCGCGCAGTCGTTCGGCGAGGAATGCGGGCAAGCCGGCCGCCAACACCTTGGCGGCCGCGGTGTCGTGGTCGTACGGCGTGCGATGAAAGACGAGGTGGCCTTCGTGCGCGTCGAATAGTGCCCAGCAGGCGGCCGGATTGTGGTCGCGCGGCTGGCCGACGGAGCCGGGAATCACGAGCCACTGGCGCAGCGGCGACACCGGAATCGCGACGTCGGGCGCCGGCGTGAAGGTCGTGACCTTGCCGGTGGCCGAGAGGCTGTAGAGCATCGGGTCGTGCATGTGGCCGCAGAACGTGATGCGCGCCTGCGTCGCATTCAGGCTGCGCGCCGCCTCGGCGCTGCCGACGATGTAATCCCAGGCGCTCGGGGCAAACGCATTGGCGTGCGTGAACAGCAGCCCGCCCTGCTCGACGGTGTAGGGCAAGCGGTGCAGAAACGCGATCTGCGCCGTGGTCAGCTGCTCGCGCGTCCAATGCACGGCGCGGCGCGCGTCGTCGGTCATCGTCGGGCGCGGACCGTGCACGACGCCGTCGTCGTGGTTGCCGCGTACCGCGACCGCGCCGTCCTCGACCAGTTCGATTACGCGGTCGAGCACCCAGCCTGGATCGGCGCCATAGCCGACGAAGTCGCCGAGCAGCGCGAAACGCTGCGCACCGGCACGGCACGCGGCGTCGAAGCAGGCCTCGAACGCCTCGCGATTGGCGTGCAGGTCGGTGAACAGGGCGAGCTTCATCGCGCAGGGGGTTTCGTGACCACCGCCGCGCGCTGCCTCAGCCGATCCTCCCGAGCAGCAGGTACTCCATGAGTGCCTTCTGCACGTGCATGCGATTCTCAGCCTCGTCCCAGACGACGGACTGCGGGCCGTCGATCACCTCGGCGGCCACCTCCTCGCCGCGGTGCGCCGGCAGGCAGTGCATGAACAGCGCGTCGGGCTGCGCGGCGGCCATCATCCTGGCGTCGACGCACCATGCCAGGAACGCCTTCTTGCGCGCTTCGTTCTCGGCTTCGAAGCCCATGCTCGTCCAGACGTCGGTCGTCACGAGGTGCGCGCCGCGGCACGCGTCGAGCGGGTTCTTGAAGGTCTTCAGGCACCGCGCATTGCCGACGCCCGCCACCTGCGGATCGATCCCGTAGCCGCCCGGCGAGCTGACGTGCAGCGTGAAGCCGAGCACGTCGGCGGCTTGCAGCCAGGTGTTGGCCATGTTGTTGCCGTCGCCGACCCATGCGACGACCTTGCCCTTGATGTCGCCGCGGTGCTCGATGAACGTGTAGACATCGGCCAGGATCTGGCACGGGTGATATTCGTTGGTCAGCCCGTTGATCACCGGCACGCGCGAATGCGCGGCAAAGGCGTCGAGCTTGCTCTGCTCGAAGGTGCGGATCATCACGATGTCGACCATGCGGCTGATCACGCGCGCGCTGTCCTCGACCGGCTCGGCACGGCCGAGCTGGCTGTCGCTCGTGGTCAGGTGCACGACCGTGCCGCCCATCTGGTACATGCCCGCCTCAAAGCTGACGCGCGTGCGCGTGCTCGCCTTCTCGAAGATCATCGCCAGCGTGCGGTCGGCCAGCGGCTGGTAGCGCTCGTAGTTCTTGAAGCGTGTCTTGATGATGCGCGTACGCCCGAACAGGTACGCGTACTCCTCGGCGCGCAGGTCCTTGAACTGCAGGTAGTGGCGGATCAGGCTCATGCCGGGCTTCATTTGCGATGCGCTTCAGCGAGAAAGGCCTTGATCAGCGGGCAGACGATCGCGACCATCTGCGCTGCTTCATCGGCCGACAGCACGAGCGGCGGCACCAGCCGGATCACGCGATCGGCGGTGACGCTGAGCAGCAGGCCTGCCTGCGCGGCGCGTCCGAGCAGGTCGCCGCACGGCCGATCGAGCTCGATGCCGAGCATCAACCCGGCGCCGCGGATCTCGACCACGCCGGCCACGCCGGCGAGCTCGCGCTGCAGCCCGGCGCGCAGCGCGGCGCCGACGCTCGCGGCGTTCTCGAGCAGACGTTCCTCCTGCATGATGCGCAGCGTCTCGACGCCGGCGCGCATCGCCAGCGGATTGCCCCCGAAGGTCGTGCCGTGGTTGCCCGGGCCGAGCACGCTCGCGGCGCGCGGGCCGCAGACCACCGCGCCGACCGGCACGCCCGAGCCGAGCCCCTTGGCGAGCGGCATCACGTCGGGCCGGACGCCGGCCCACTGGTGCGCGAACCACTTGCCGGTGCGGCCGATGCCGCACTGCACCTCGTCGAGCATCAGCAGCCAGTCGCACTCGTCGCACAGCCGGCGCACGGCGCGCAGATAGTCGTGGCGCGCCGGATTGATGCCGCCTTCGCCCTGAATCGTCTCGAGGAACACCGCGACCACGTTCGGCCGGCTGCGCGCGACGTCTTCGATCGCGCCGATGTCGTTGAGCGGCACGCGCACGAAGCCTTCGACCAGCGGACCGAACCCCGCCTGCACCTTCGGGTTGCCGGTGGCCGACAGCGTCGCCAGCGAGCGGCCGTGGAAGGCCTTCTCGTAGACGACGATCTCGGGCCGCTCGATGCCCTTGTCGTGGCCGAACTTGCGCGCGATCTTCAGCGCCGCTTCGTTGGCCTCGAGTCCGGTCGAGCAGAAGAACGCGTTGGTCAGGCCCGAGAGTTCGCACAGCCGCGCCGCCAACTCCTCTTGCAGCGGCACGCGGTAGTAGTTTGACGAGTGGATCAGCTTGCCGATCTGCTCCTGCAGCGCCGGCACGAGCTTCGGGTGCGCGTGGCCGAGCGTGTTCACCGCGATCCCGCCCAGCCCGTCGAGGTACTTGCGGCCCTCGGTGTCCCAGACCCAGCAGCCGCGGCCATGAGACAGCGCGATCGGCAGCCGCGCGTACGTGTTCATCACGTGCGGCTCGGGCGAGGCGGGCGCTGCGTCGTCGTTCATCGCGATTCCCAGAAAGACGAATGGCCGGCCGCGTCGTGGGGCGTCCCGACACTGCGCCGACCGATCTCGATTCTACGTGCCGCCGGCCGAGGCTCCGGCCGCGAGCAGCACGACGACAGCGCCGGCGCCGCCATCGGCGGCGCGTGCCTGCGTGAACGCGGCGACCTCCTGGCGCTGCGTGAGCCAGCGCTGCACGCGCCCTTTCAGCACCGGCGCCTTGCCGGGCGACCCGTGGCCCTTGCCGTGCACGACACGCACGCAGCGCAGTCCGCGCCGCTGCGCTTCGCGAATGAAGTTCGCGAGGCGGGCGCGTGCGTCGTCACGGTTCAGTCCGTGCAGGTCGAGCTCGCTCTGGATCGCCCAGTGCCCGCGTCGCAGCTTGCGCACCACGTCGGGCCCGACATGCGGGCGGCGAAACGACAGCGCCTCGTCGGTCTCGAGCAGCGAATCGCCGTCCAGACCGTCGGACATCGACTCGCGCAGCGCCTGCTGCTCGTCCCGTTCGCGTTGCCGCGGCTGCGGGGCGACCGGGCTCGCGACCGGTTCGATGCGGCCGTGCGCAGCAAGCGGCGTCACCGTGCCGACGGCCCTCGCAAAAGCCGCCCGCTCGTGCTCACGCTGCTTGCGCGTGGCGCGCTCGGCGGCAGCGCGGCCGAGCACCTCTTTGCGGCGCCGCTGCAACTCGTCGCGCAGCCCCGCGAGTTCCTCCAGGTGCCGCATGGCCGTGCGCGTCGGGGACTTCACAGCAACCCCCGCTGCGCGAACGACACCACGCCGGCCGCCGCGACGACGAAGTGGTCGAGCACGCGCACGTCGACGAGCGCCAGCGCGCTCTTCAGCGACTGTGTCAGGAACTCGTCGGCGCGCGACGGCTCGGCGGTGCCCGACGGATGGTTGTGCGCGAGGATCACCGCCGCCGCGCCGAGCGCGAGCGCGCGGCGGACCACCTCGCGCGGGTAGACGCTGGTCTGCGTCAGCGTGCCGCGGAACATCTCCTCGAGCACGATCAGCCGGTGCTGTGCGTCGAGAAACAGCACCGCGAACACCTCGACGTCGCGCGTTGCGAGATGCAGTCGCAGGAACTCGTGCACGCGCTCGGGCGCGTTGAACACCGGACCGGTCCGCAGCTCCTGCGCCAGCGAGCGTCGCGCGAGTTCGAGCACCGCCGCCACCTCCGAGCGCTTGGCCGGGCCGAGCCCCTTGATCCGCTTCAGGTCTTCGGGCGCCGTCTTCAGCAACCCGTGCAGCCCGCCGAACTCCTCGAGCAGCCGCTGCGCGAGCTGCAGCACGCCCACGCCGCGGATGCCGGTGCGCAGCAGCAATGCAAGCAACTCGGCGTCGGCGAGCGCGGCCGGGCCCTGCGCAAGCAGCTTCTCGCGCGGCCGTGCAGCGTGGGGCAAGTCCTTGATCGTCATCGGGCGAAGCGCACCGCGCGGCGAGGCAGGCGAGGGGCGGTCGATAGAATCGTCGCAGTCTAGCGAGTGAGCAATCCCCCTCTAGTGGGCAATTCCTGCGTGAACGCCGTGCAGCCCGGGTCGTTCCTGACCCTGCATTACCGCCTCGCCGGCCCCAACGGGGCGCGCATCATCGACACCTTCGACGACAAACCGGCCACGCTGTCGCTGGGTAACGGCGAGCTGGCACCGGCGATCGAGCGCTGCCTGCTCGGGCTGGCCGAGGGTGCGCGCGCGCGTTTCGAGCTCGCCGCGGGCGAGGCGTTCGGCGAGCGCAACCCGGCGCTCGTGCAGCGCGTCAGCCGCAAGCTGTTGCGCGAGCACGGCGACCCCGACGAAACGTTCGCGGCCGGCAACGTCGTGCAGTTCCCCGCATCCGATGGGCAGCCGCGCTTGGCTGGCGTCGTGCGCGAGGTCGGCGACGACTGGCTGCTGCTCGATTTCAACCATCCGCTGGCCGGCCAGCCGGTCACGTTCGAAGTGCAACTGATCGGAGTGCTGTGATGCCGCTGGAGCCTACAGTGCACGTTGACGACGTCCTGCTCGCCGAGCCGCGCGGCTTTTGCGCCGGCGTCGATCGCGCGATCGAGATCGTCGAGCGCGCGCTCAGGAAGTTCGGCGCGCCGATCTATGTGCGCCACGAGATCGTGCACAACAGCTACGTTGTCAACGACCTGAAGGCCAAGGGCGCAATCTTCGTCGAGGATCTGGCCGACGTACCGCCCGGCGCGACGCTGGTGTTCAGCGCGCACGGCGTGAGCCAGGCGGTGCGGCGCGAGGCAGCCGAGCGCGGCTTCGCGGTGTTCGACGCGACCTGCCCGCTCGTGACCAAGGTGCACGTCGAGGTCGCCAAGCTCGCCAAGGCGGGCTACGAGTTCATCATGATCGGCCACAAGGGACACCCCGAGGTCGAGGGCACGATGGGCCAGCTCGACGCGGGCATCTACCTCGTCGAGGACGTCGACGACGTCGCGCAGGTCCGGCCGCGGTCGGACAAGCTCGCGGTGGTGACGCAGACCACGCTCAGCGTCGACGATGCCGTCGAGATCCTCGCGGCCGTCAAGCGGCGCTTTCCCGACGTGCGCGAGCCGAAGAAGCAGGACATCTGCTACGCGACGCAGAACCGGCAGGACGCGGTCAAGCTGCTCGCGCCGCAGGTCGACGTCGTGATCGTCGTCGGCAGCCCGACCAGCAGCAACAGCAACCGGCTGCGCGAGCTCGCGCAGCGGCTCGGCACGCCGGCCTACATGGTCGATGCCGCCGCCGACCTGAAGCGCGAATGGTTCGACGCGCACCCGCGCGTGGGCCTGACCGCCGGCGCGTCGGCGCCCGAAGTGCTGGTGCAGGACGTGATCGCGCGGCAGCGCGAGTTCGGTGCGGTGAGCGTGCGCAAGATGCACGGTGTCGCCGAGACGGTGCACTTCCCGCTGCCCAAAGGGCTCGGCGACAAGGCGATGGCCGGGGACGCCTGAACGATCGGGGGCAGTGCGGCGGCCGCGCTGCCTACAATCGATCGCTTCGAACTGCCCAAGTGACCGCGCCGGCCGCGCGCGTCTCAAGCCTTCATGCTCGACATCGCCCTGCTGCGCCGCGACCTGGACGGCGTGATCGCCCACCTGGAACGGCGCCAATCGCCGCAGCCGTTTCTCGACGTCGAGCGCTTTCGCGCGCTCGAGGGCGAGCGCAAGTACATCCAGACGCGCACCGAGGAGCTGCAGGCCAAGCGCAACAGCCTGTCCAAGCAGATCGGCCAGCTCAAGGCAAAGGGCGAGGACACCGCGGCGCTGATGGCCGAGGTCGGCGGCATCGGCGACGAGCTGAAAGGCTCGGCGCAGCGACTCGACGTAATCCAGGCCGAGCTCGCGGCACTGCTGATGGTGGTGCCCAACCTGCCGCAGGACGACGTGCCGCAGGGCGAAGGCGAAGCGGCCAACGTCGAGGTGCGGCGCTGGAGTCCCGACGCGTCGGGGCCGCGCGCGTTCGACTTCGCGCCGAAGGACCACGTCGACCTGGGGCTGCCGCTCGGGCTCGACCTCGAGACCGGCGCGAAGCTCTCGGGATCGCGCTTCGTGTTCATGCGCGGGCCGGTGGCGCGGCTGCACCGGGCCATTGCGCAGTTCATGCTCGACGTGCAGACGCAGGAGCACGGCTACACCGAGTGCTACACGCCCTACATCGTGAATCGCGAGATCCTCGAGGGCACCGGCCAGCTGCCGAAGTTCAAGGACGACATGTTCTGGGTGCTGCGCGGCGGCAGCGAGGAGCAGGGCGAGCAGTACCTGATCTCGACTTCGGAGATCTCGCTGACCAACACCGTGCGCGAGCAGATCCTCGACGCGGCGCTGCTGCCGCTCAAGCTCACCGCGCACAGCCCGTGCTTTCGCAGCGAGGCCGGCAGCGCCGGGCGCGACACGCGCGGCATGATCCGACAGCACCAGTTCGACAAGGTCGAGATGGTGCAGATCACCACGCCCGAGCAGAGCAACGCCGCGCTCGAGCAGATGGTCGGCCACGCCGAGGCGATCCTGCAGAAGCTCGCGCTGCCGTACCGCGTGGTGCTGCTGTGCACCGGCGACATGGGGTTCGGCGCCGCCAAGACCTACGACCTCGAGGTGTGGCTGCCGGCGCAGAACACCTACCGCGAGATCAGCTCGTGCAGCAACTGCGAGGCCTTCCAGGCGCGGCGCATGCAGGCGCGCTATCGTCCGGCTGCTGGTGGGCCGCAGGCGAAGCCCGAGCTGGTGCACACGCTGAACGGCTCGGGGCTCGCAGTGGGACGCACGCTGGTCGCAATCCTCGAGAACTACCAGAACGCGGACGGCTCGGTGACGGTTCCCGCC
>CP070653.1:3272489-3275497 GCA_020354665.1 Burkholderiales bacterium | reverse complement strand
CATCTTCAGCGCCTCGATGATGAGCAGGTCGTCGTCCTCCTCGACCTTCGCCCCGACTTCCACCAGCACCGACCAGATGTTGCCCGCCAGTGGTGCCCTCACCTCTTCTGCCATTTCGACCCCTTTTCCCGGTTGACGCCACACTGGCGATCGCCACGCTCCGCGCTACGGTGCGCGACCCTGACCTGCGAGGATTCTTCGACTGCAGTCGGCGAGAATGGCCGACATGAGTGCTCGCCGAAGTTCAAAACGATTATGCCCGCCGGCTGATGCGCCGAATCCAGAGCGTACGACCGGAGCCCGGTGTGTCATCTGAGCTGCATCAACGCGTCGAGGGTCACTACACGCGGGCCGATCTCGGCACCCGCATCCTCGATGCGCTGCAAGCCGCCGGCAAGGACACGGCACAGCTGCACCCGGACGATCTGGCGCTGATCGACGAATTCCATGTGCGCGGCCGTGCCGCGACGCTCGACCTCGCGCGCGCCGCCGGCATCGAGTCGACGCACCATGTACTCGACGTGGGCAGCGGCATCGGCGGCCCTGCGCGCTGCCTTGCGCACGAGTTCGGCTGCCGCGTCACCGGCGTCGATCTGACGGCCGAATACTGTCGGGTAGCCGCGCTGCTGACCGAACGAACGCGCCTGTCGGCATTGGTGAAGTTCCAGCAGGCCGATGAGATGCGCTTGCCGTTTGCCGACGGCGCATTCGACGTCGTGTGGACTGCGCACATGGCGATGAACATCGCCGACAAACCCGGCCTGTACCGCGAGCTGCACCGCGTGCTCAAGGCCGGCGGACCGCTGGCGATCTACGACGTGCTGGCCGGGTCGGCGGGGCCGATACTGTTCCCGGTGCCGTGGGCGCGTGGTCCGGAAACGAGCTTCGTCGTCACGCCCGAGGAGTTGCGCGCGCTCCTCGAACAGGCTGGCTTCAGGATTGTCCACTGGGCGGATACGACCGATGCGGCACGCACCTGGATGGCCTCGCTTGCCGAGAGCGCACGCAAGCAGGGGCCGCCGGCGCTCGGCGTTCACCTCCTGTTCGGCCCCGAGTTCCGTGCGATGGGACAGAACCAGCGGCGCAACCTGGAGGAGGGGCGGATCGTCCTCGCGCAGGTCGTCGCGAGAAAGTGACAGCCACGGCGGGTACGACAGCGCCGTCCAGAAGCCACCTGCAACAATCGCAGGGTCGCGCCGGTCGCGCATCGCTGCGGTATCGCCGGGCACCTCAGGACGGCGGGCAGACGGCCTCGAGCCCGGTGCGACTTCGCGGAGCCGTTCTGATGGACAAATGGACTTTCGGACTCACGATGATGATCGTCGCCGGCGGCGGCACGTTCGTCACGCTGTGGCTGCTCGGACTGGTCATCGACCTGCTCAAGCGCATCTTCCCGCTGACGCCGGAGAAGCCCGGCCATGATTGACAGCATCATCGCCGGGCTGTCGGGGCTTTCCGCCGGCGTCGTCTACCTGTTCACCGCCGGTCTGCCCAACGTGATCATGTTGCTGGTGGGCGGCACGTTGCTGTACCTGGGGGCGAAGAAGGGTGTCGAGCCGCTGCTGCTGATCCCGATCGGCATCGGCTGCGTGCTCGTCAACATCCCGTTGAGCGAACTCGGCAACGAAGGCGGCCTGCTCAACATCTTCTACGAGATGGGCGTCGCCAACGAGCTGTTCCCGCTGCTGATCTTCGTGGCGATCGGCGCGATGATCGACTTCGGTCCGCTGCTGGAGAATCCGCGCATCCTGCTGTTCGGCGCCGCCGGACAGTTCGGCATCTTCCTGACGTTGATGCTCGCGCTCGCGCTGGGCTTTCCGGTCCTCGAAGCGGTCAGCATCGCGATCATCGGCGCCTGCGATGGCCCGACCGCGATCTACGTGACCTCGCAATACGCGCCGCACCTGCTCGGGCCGGTCTCGGTGGCCGCGTACTCGTACATGGCGCTGGTGCCGATCATCATGCCGCCGATCATGCGTGCGCTGACTACCGAGAAGGAGCGCACGATCAAGATGGTCACGGTGAAGAAGAGCGTCTCGCCGACCACCAAGCTGTTGTTCCCGATCGTCGTCACGCTGGTCGGCGGACTGATCGCGCCCAAGGGCCTGCCGCTGCTCGGCACGATCATGCTCGGCAACTTCATGCGCGAATCCGGTGCCGTGGCACGCCTGACCAAGGCGTCCGAGAACGAGATCGCCAACGTCGTGACGCTCTTTCTCGGCCTGGCGATCGGCGGCACGATGGAGGGCCACGCGTTCCTCACGCCGACCACGCTGGCGATCTTCGGCATGGGGTTTCTTGCGATCTCGCTCGACGTCGTCGCCGGCGTGCTGTTCGGCAAGCTGCTGTGCGCGCTGACTGGCGGCAAGGTCAATCCGCTGATCGGCGCGGCCGGCATCTCTGCGTATCCGATGGCCGCGCGCGTCGTGCAGACCGAAGGCCTGCGGTTCAACAAGAAGAACCACCTGCTGATGCACGCCATCGGCGCCAACACCGGCGGCCAGATCGGCTCGGTGATCGCCGCGGCGGTGATGCTGTCGGTGCTGAAGGGCATGGGCCTGATCTGACAGGCCCGCGTCGGCCATCGGCCGCTTCAGCAGCGCTGCTCGCCGGGCGTTTGTCGATAATGCCTGCCTGCCTGCGTGCCTCGCAGAGCACAGCCCAAGGGACTCGTTTGCCATGGCCAGAGCCGCCAAATTCAGCTGGGATGATCCGTTGCAGCTCGATGCCCAGTTAAGCGCTGACGAGCGCGCGGTGCGCGATGCAGCGTCGGCGTACTGCCAGGAGCGGCTCGGGCCGCGCGTGCTGGAGGCTTTTCGCCACGAGAAGACCGACCCCGCGATCTTCCGCGAGATGGGGGCACTGGGCCTGCTCGGCCCGACGATTCCCGAAGCGTACGGCGGCGCGGGAATGAATTACGTCTGCTACGGCCTCGTCGCGCGCGAGGTCGAGCGCGTCGACTCGGGCTACCGCTCGATGATGAGCGTGCAGAGCTCGCTGGTGATGGT
>CP070653.1:3269268-3272389 GCA_020354665.1 Burkholderiales bacterium | reverse complement strand
TGGGATCGAACGTCGTTCCAGATGCTCAATGTCCTGTTCCAGACCACCGTCGGGGACATCAAGAGTGTTGGCGTCCCCATCACCATCGCGAAGTGACGCAGGGCCGGGGCCGGCATTGGTTTCGGCCGCCTCGCGGCGACAGACTGCAGCGGCGGCGTAGCCATCGGGGCCGGCGACGGCAGCGGCGCAAATCCTGAACCGACCGACATCGCGTTCATCGACCCGCGTGCGCGCCCTGTGAACAACACATCGGCCAGGTGCCGTGCGCTGTGTCTCTGGGCGCGCGCTCCGCTCGAGCTGACGACGCGCCCATTCAATTGAGGGACAACCCAATGTCGCGGGGTATGCGAGTCGGCCCAGGTGCGGATATGGTTATCTCCCTCCGACGATGGGGGCACTGCCGGGGGACGCGCGCATGAAGCATCGCAAGGATCCGATCACAAACGCCATCCCGGACGAGTGGCGCAACGTCGAGCACAGCGAGGGTGTGGCTCGCATGCACCCCGCCAATTGGACCGAGTCGTCCATGGACCTGATGGCAGGTCTCGAAGTCGTGGAGCTGTCGGCTGAGAGGGAGTGGGCCGCGACGATGCCCTTTGACATGGAACCGCTGGAGCGCGGCACCTCGGCCAGCGATTGACGATCGTTTTGGAAGATGTCGTCTCGGTACCGAGCGATGGGACCCAATCCGGACCGTGCTGTCACGGGCGCCGCCCCAGGACGGGCCACACGCGAGCGGGAAGCCCCTGTGTTGCCGCGCAACGGGAAACCGAAGTCCGAATCGGATGTCTGGAACGCGCTGATGGAAGCCGCGTTGCGGGTTCACCGCTATCACGTAGCGAAGGCCACGGCTGCGACGAGCGGGCAGTCAAGCGAACACGTGGCTGAAGAGGACGAATCGCAATCGGCGTCGGGGCAGCCGCCGCGACACGGAACAAGCGATCAGCGATAACGGGTCGGCTCTGGGAAATTTGCGTCCGCACGTTGATGCACTACGGCATCAGGCCCTGCTGGGCGATCGCCCAGTTCTGATTCTCCGTGATGTTGGCTTGGCGGCGAGTGTGCAGCGCCTGAGTCGCGCTGCGTGAACATCGCAATCGTTGACACGACGCGTTGGCCAGACGTTTGCCGAGCTGTCACGGCGCCTCGATCAGGCGCTGGGCGCCTTGCGGGGAAACCCCTCGCTGGGGCTGCGCTCCGGAAGACCGAGCTCGCTCCTGAGCTCCTGCACCGAGTTGACGCTGTTCGCCGACTCCAGCGCCTGCTCCGCGGTGCGGTCGAGTAGGGCCTGCGGGCGCGCTGCCCGCCTTCAGGCACTCACGCGCGCATCGGCGCGATTGCCTTCATTCACCGGCTCGGCTCTGCGCTCAACGCCCAGCTGCCCTTTCATTGTGTCGTCATCCGCGCGCTGATCGAGAGGGTGCGCCACGGTATGGCCGAAGAAAGCAAGCTACGTCCCGACGGACCCTCATTCGATCAGCACGTCGGCCCGCGCAAGCACGGACGGCGGGATCGTGACGTCGAGTGTCTTCGCCATCTTCAGGTTGACGACCAACTCGAAGATCGCGGCTTGCTCGACCGGGAGATCGGCCGGGCTCGTCCCGCGCAGCACCCGATCGGCATAGACCGCGAATCGTCGCACCAGCGCTGCGACGTCGGGTCCGTAGCTCATGAGCCCGCCGAAGCGAACCGGCTCCCGCGCTCCGAACATCATGGGAAGCCGGTAGTGCTGCGCCACCTTGCCAAGCCGCTCGCGCTCCTTGATAACAATCGTGGACGTCAGTACCACGATGGCCCCGACCGGCACACGCGTCAGGCGCCTAAAGGCGGGATCGAACTCGTCGGGCGTCCCGGCGTCCACCGGATCCAGAATCAGACCCAGCCGGCTGGCCGCATTCGTCATCGCCTTCACGGCCAGCGCGTGGGCCGGGAAGGCCGAGTTGCGGAGCACGCCGACGCGCGTGAGGGTCGGTAGCGTCTCCTTGAGAAGCTCAAGTTGTTTGGCGCTCAACTCGGTCAGCAGCAGGCTCACGCCCGTGATGTTCCCGCCAGGTCTGGCGAGGCTCGCCACATGGCCGGCGCCCACTGGATCTTCATGCAAGGTGAATACGATCGGGATGGTCCGCGTGGCCCGACGGGCGGCCTCAACTTGAGCAGAGCCTGGGGCGAGGATGAGGTCCACAGGGAGTCGGGCGAATTCGGCGGCGTGCTGGGCGTAGAGCTCCGGGCGACCGCCGCTCCAGCGCCACTCGATCGTGATGTTTTCACCCTCAATCCACCCGTGCTCGCGGAGGGCCTTCCGCAGCACCTCGGTCGTCGGCCCGTAGGCGGTCCCGAGGACGCCGATTCGCGGTCGCCTCGGAGTCGGTTGCGCGCGGACGGCGGCGGGGCGGACGACCCCGCTGGCCACGAGCGTTGCGAGGAGCGCGCGTCGGTCCATCGATATCCCGCGAGCTGGGATCGCCGCCCGCCTTACCCCAAGGGGATCGGTTTCCTCCGACGAGAGGTGCCAATGCCAATGGTTCGCTGCGCGCCTCGTGTCACGCATGGGTCTTCGCCACTCCGACCGCATCAGGAGTGTGTCTGACCGTACGGCAGCCGTGGTTAGGCGTCAAGCCCAATCGACCCTCACGCGAGAGAGGACGATGCGCCCGTGCAGGGTCCAGTGCGCGTCGTCGCGCCAGACATCCAACATTCGATCAGCGGCCACAAGTGTCGGTTTGACGATCACACTTGGCCAACATTTGCTTCAATAAACAGGCCGTGGTGAAACCGCAGACGACCGATCGCTACGGTCGAACCGTGGCGCGCGTGGAGTGCAACGGCGTCGAGGCCAATGCCGAGCAGATTCGCTCCGGCATGGCTTGGGTGTTCGACAGTTACCTTACCGACCGTAGCCTGTATCCGGTACAGGACGAGGCGCGAGCTATGCGACGCGGACTATCGGCTGACAGTCATCCGATGCCGCTGTGGGAGTGGCGCGCGGATGCCCGCGCGAGAGGTGGACTGCACCCATAGTCGCGCGCGAAGTCGGCGAGATCAACGGTGAGGTTCGCCCCCTGAGCTCGGGCGACTCGCGCCACCTCGCAGCGCGCTCGTTGCTGACACGAACTACGCAGCA
>CP070653.1:3260013-3269168 GCA_020354665.1 Burkholderiales bacterium | reverse complement strand
TCTCGAGTTCGATCAGTCGCGGCGTGAGCCGCCGGTGCAGCGCATCGACGACGTCGGCAGGCGACGGCAGCACCCCGCTACGCAGCGACTTGGCCATCAACGCGCTCACGGTCTGATTGAAGACCGTGTGCACCGCCGCGCCAATCAGCGCCGCGGGCACGCCCTTGCCCATCACGTCGCCGACGAGCAGATCCAGGCAGTCGGATCGGTAGGTCATGAACGCGAAGAAGTCGCCGTCAATTCCCTGCGAGGGCTCCGCGTAGCTGGCGATGTCCGCGCCGTCGACGCCTGTGGGAAGGTCGCCGATCAGCAGCGTGCGCTGGATCTCGTGGCCGGTGGCGAGCTCGCGCAGGCGGGCCTGCTCGAGCAGTTCCTTCTCCGCGCGCAGCGCCTTCTCGGTGTCGCGCCGCGCGACGTACTGGCCAACCTGGCGGCCGACGGCGGCAAAAGTCTCGAGCAACGCCGCGTCGTGGCGCTCGGCCTGCGCGCTGAAGAATTCGAGAACGCCCCAGGTCTGGTCACGCACCGCGATCGGAAGCGCGATCGCGGTGCGCAACCCGGCGCGAGCGGCCGGCGCCGCGCGCATGAGACCCGTGTCCTGCGAGACGTCGGGGACCCAGATCGGTCGGCCCTGCTGCCCGACGTGCCCGATCATCCCCTGCCCGCGGCCGAGCCGGGTCGCGCGGCTGGCTGCGACGAATTCGTCGACCTGGGCGCCTGCGGCCTTCCAGGTGCCGACGCAGGCCATCGTCTCTCCGCTCGGCAGCCAGAGCTGGCCGAGCCGCCACTCGAGGTGCTCGCCGATGACCCGCAGGATGCGCTCCAGCGCCACCCGTTCGTCGTCGGCATCGGCCAGCACCGCCGAGACCTCGAACTGGATGGCGAGTCGCTGCCGCGCGGCGCGGCGCTCGGTGATGTCGGACTCGATCGCCATGAAGTTGGTGATGAGGCCGGCTTCGTCGCGCAGCGGCTGCACCTCGACCGCGATCCAGTACGCGCGACCGTCCTTCGTATAGTTGAGGATCTCCTCGGTAAACCCTTCGCCGCGGCGCAGAAGCTCCCTGATGCGCAGGATGGTTGCCGGGTTCGTCCCTGTCCCCTGCAACACCGAGCCCGGCGTCCTGCCCACGACCTCATCGAGCGAATAGCCGCTGATGCGGGTGAAGCCCTCGTTAACCCACTGGATTCGGCCCGCGGCGTCGGTGAGCAAGACCGCGTTGTCGGTGCGCGCGGCGATGAGCGCGAGTTTGCGCGCCTCGGCCTCCTGCTGGCGCAGGCGCTCGTTGGCGGCGCGCAGTTCGGCGCGTTGCGCCGTGAGCTTGGCCGCGAGCTTGTTCGCGTCGGCCAGCCCCATCTTGCTCGCCTGGAACACCTCCAGCAGATCGACGACCGGATCGTGGATCGCGAAATCGTCGAAGCGAAGGCCATGCGCGGGGATCTGCGTTGTGTCGGTGAACCACGGCGACCCGAGAAAGAGCAGCGTTCCGTCGCCCGGAAGCACGAGGAACTGTCCGCGCAGCTTCAGGCCGTCCGCAGGGTGCTCGAGCAGAAAGAAGCGTGCGGCGTGCGCGACGATCCAGTCGTAGCCGATCTGACCTTCGGGCCGCACCACGCGAACGACCGCATCGAGGCGTGCCCCCGGGCGGATGTCCGGACAGATGCGCCCGAGGCTCGCACCGACCTGCAGAATCGTCAGCCGCGGATCGGTGACGATGTGGAAAGGAAATGCGGCAGCGAATTGTTCCGGCGGTAGCCCGAACGACGCGACGCCCGGCCGCTCTGCTGGCGTCATGCCGCGGGCACGGGCGACCAGACGACGTCGAACTCGTCGTGGTCCGCGCCCTGATCGCACGCGGCGACGACGCGCACCTCGACCGGGGTCGAGTACATCGTGCCCAGACCTTTGAGCAGGCCGACGACGAAGGGGGCCAGCCCCGGACGGTGTGTGTGGTAGTGCAGCCGAAGCGAGCCGGGCTTGACGTCCGTGCAGACGAAGCGGGGGGGCTGCAGATTCGGAAAGATCATCGCGACGCGGGAGTGGAAGTCAGGCAGGTTTCCAAGAAATTCGGGCAGCGTGCGTCCGGCGGCCTCGAGCAGGCCGCCGTAGGCCTCGCGCGCCGTGTGCAGCACCCAATGCTGGCCGAAGGCCTCTAACACTGCTTCGGCCGGCAGGTCGAGTTCCGCGCTTGCGGCGGCGACAAGCCGGTAGGTGATGTCGTCGGGGTAGCCCTCGTTGCTCACGAACACGTCGACATCGACCCCCGCGCGCTCCTTGATCCGCTCCCACGCCAAATCGCCGTGGTGCATGCAGACCATCTGCTCGACTGCCTTGTTGACCAAGCCGTACACAGGTTTGCTTCCTTCCTTCAAAGGATCCCTGCCAGACTACCACCGCGGTAGCGCGGAATGTCGCGAAATCGCAAGATCGAGTCGCCGCCTGCAGCGTCTTCACCAGCTGCTGCGCCCTGCGCAGCCGGTGCCAGACGTCTTGTCGCTGAGCAGGGGGCGCGCCAGCAGCCTGCCCACGGCCACGGTTCCCGAGGCCACGACGATGGGGTGGCGGGCAACTGCGTCGCAGCGGTGAACGTCACATTGCGATCACACTCGGCGGCCGGCGGCGCCTAAGAATGCGGCCCGTGATCGATTGCCGGCGCACCGCCTTCGCCAAAGCGACGTCGTCGCTGCCGGAACCCCAGGCCCGCGCCTTGCCCCACCGATCCGACGCCCGCCAACGATCCGGAACCCTCCGATGCTCGACAACATCCGCAACGACCTGGCTGCACACCGCGGCGACTGGGGCGCCCAGGGCTTCTGGGCGCTGGTGGTCTACCGCTTCGGCCGATGGCGCTATGGCGTGCGACCGGCGCTACTTCGCAAGCTGCTCTCGGCCGCCTACCGCGCGCTGTACAAGATCGTCCAGGTGATCACCGGCATCGAGCTGCCGTGCGAGGTGCCGATTGGCCGCGGCTTCGTGATCGAGCATTCGGGCGGTATCGTGATCAGCGGTTTCGCCCGCTTCGGAGAGCACTGCCGCATCCGCAACGGCGTCGTCGTCGGCCTCGCACGGGTCGACGATCCCTGCGCACCACAGATCGGCGACCACGTCGACATCGGAGCCGGGGCCAAGCTGCTGGGCAACATCCGCATCGGCAACCACGTCCACATCGGCGCCAACGCAGTGGTGCTGCGCGACGTGCCCGACCACTCGATCGCAGTCGGCGTTCCGGCGGTCGTCAAGCCGGCCGGGCGCGCGCAGCGCGCGCCGGCTGGTGCCGTGCCCGCAGTGGCGGTGGCCGGAGGCTGCCGATGAGCATCGTCTTCATCCTCGCGGTCCTGCCATGGCTGCTGCCGGCGTTTTCGCTCCTAGCGCTCACGCTGGCATCGCTGCGGCGGCCCGAGGCCGCGCTGACCGACCGAAACGATTCCGCACCCGCCGCGCGCATCGCCGCGCTCGTGCCCGCGCACAACGAGTCGACGCATCTGCTGCCAACGATCGCCTGCCTGCGCTCGCAACTCGGACCGGATGATCGCCTGCTCGTCGTCGCGGACAACTGTGACGACGACACGGCCGACATCGCACGCCGCGCCGGTGCCGAGGTTGTCGAGCGCCGGAACCCGGGGCTTCGCGGCAAGGGCTACGCGCTCGCATTCGGCGTCGATCATCTGCGCGCCGATCCACCTGACGTGGTCCTGATCGTCGACGCCGATTGCCAACTCTCCGAAGGCGCCGTGGCAGCGATCGGGAGCGAGTGCCGCCGTACCGGCAAGCCGGTGCAGATGCTCGACCGGGTCCACGCCAGCGCCGGTACCGGGGCGCGGATTCGCGTGCTCGAGTTCGCCAACGTGATGAAGAACCTGGTGCGGCCGCTCGGCACCTCGCGGCTGGGCGGCACCTGCCTGCTCAACGGCACCGGCATGGCGCTGCCCTGGGCGCTGGTGAGCACCGCCGAGCTCGCGACCGGCCACGTCGCCGAGGACATGAAGCTCGGGATCGAACTGGCCAAGTCCGGTCATGCGCCCCTGTTCCTGCCGCAGGTGATGGTGAGCAGCGTGTTCGTGCGGGACAGCGGCGTGGCGCGGGTGGAGAAATCGCGCTGGGAGCATGGGAGCCTCGCGACCCTCGTCGCGGAGCTGCCGAGCTTGCTCGGCGCAGGACTGGTGCGCCGAAACCTGGGGTTAATCGCGCTAGCGATGGACCTGATGATTCCGCCGCTCGCGCTGTACTGCGTCGTGCTGGCCGCAGTGTTGGCCGGCAGCCTGGCTGGCGCTTGGATCACGCCCGCGATGCACGCGGCAGCGGCGACCGCGGTCCTGGGCGCGCTGTCGTTCGCAGTCGCGGTCGCGATCGCCTGGCTGCGCCATGGCCGGCAGCTGCTGTCGGCGCGCGAGCTACTCGGCCTGCCGCTGTACGTGCTGTGGAAGCTGCCGGTCTACGCCGCCTACCTGATCGGCGCGCGCGC
The DNA here is from genome assembly GCA_020354665.1 of Burkholderiales bacterium. Taxonomy (GTDB): domain Bacteria; phylum Pseudomonadota; class Gammaproteobacteria; order Burkholderiales; family Burkholderiaceae_C. The sequence continues at coordinate 3,264,708 of CP070653.1, read as the reverse complement.
GGCCTGGGTGCGGACCAAGCGCGAAGCGTCCGTACATTCGCACTGAAGCCGTGACCGATACCGCCGCGCTGCCGAAGATCGGCGTCAAGCCGCTGCTGAGCTGGCGGCGGCATCGCCGTGCTGGTCTCGTCGCCGCATTGCTGGTGATCCTGATCGGCACCCCGATCGCCTGGATCAAGGGGCGCAGCCACTGGGTCGCCGAGTCGGTGTTCCAGGTCGCGCCGTCGTACATGAAGAACCTCGAGGCCGACAAGGAGCTCGAGCTGCAGTCGAACTCGCAGTACCGCGAGTTTGTCAATCATCTGTCGAGCAGCGTCACGCGCAACGACATCCTCGAGCGTGCGCTGGCGGACCTGAAGGCGCGCGGTATCGACACCCGCCCCGGCGCGCTGACCGAACGCAAGTACATCGAACAGCTCAAGCGCACGATCTACGTCCGCGCCATCCCCGATACCTACATGGTGCGCATCGGGCTCGAGGATGCCGACAAGGTGCACATCGCGGATGTCATCAACGCGGTGACCGACGCCTTTGTCGCGACCACCCACGCCGAGCAGATCTACGGTTCGAGCGAGCGGCTCGCCGCCCTCGAGAAGAACATCGGTGAGATCCGCGGCGAAATCCAGCAGCTGCAGGACGAACGCGTCGTGCTCGCCTCCAGGCTCACGCTCACGACCTTCGGCGAGAATACGCAGAACCCGTACGACGGCATGCTGGCGCAGGCGCGCGAGAAACTGACCGCGGCAACGATCGAGCGCGCGCAGGCCGATGCGGCGCTCGTAGCTTTCGACCGGCAGCACGAGGTGCCCAGCGGCTTCGTCGGGCGCTCGCTGCTCGAGATGCGGCTGCAGGACAATGGCCTGCAGGCGCTGCGCAACGAAGTTGTCAAGCGCACCGAGGAGCTCAACCGTGTGATCACGGGCCTCGAACCGGAGCACCCCGCCCGACGGGCGGCGACCGCCGAACTCGCCGCCGTTGCGCAGCGCCTGAAGACCGCAGAAGGCAGCTTCGACCGCGAGACGGCCGCCAACTTCCGCTCCCGCCTCGTCGCGAACCAGCAGCAGCGCGTCCGCGTCGAGGAGGAGCTGCGGGCGATGGTCGTGCGGCTGGAGGGGCAGGCGGCGGAATTCGCGCGCGCCTTCCAGCGCGCGATGCAGCTGACCGGCGAGATCCGCAAGCGCGAGACGGAGCTGGAGAAGCTGCGCGACCGGATCAGTTACCTGGACACCGAACGCAACGCGCTGGGCTTCGTGCGCGTCGTCACCCGGGCGCTCGCGCCCGAGACGCCGATGGGCCTGGGCAAGACCCGGCTGCTGCTGCTGGTGCTGGCAGCCGCCGCTGTCTTCTGCATCGCAGTGCCAGTGGCGCTCGATTTGCTCGACCGGCGCATCCGCAGCGTCAACGACGCCGAGCGACTGATGGGCATGCCAGCCGCGGGATGGCAGGTGCGCCGCGAGGACTTGCCCACCCAGTTCTTGGCCGACGAGCAGGCGCGGCGCTTCGCTTCCACGTTGATGCGCAACCGCGCGCGCAGCCAACGCCACGTGTTTGCGTTCACGTCGGTCAAGCCGGGCGCGGGGGTGACCACCAGTATCCTGGACACGGCGCGGGCGCTGAAACAGCTCGGCGAGCGCGTGCTCGTCGTCGAGGCGAACACTTTTAACCCCCATCCCGACTTCGGTGCGTCCGGCCCGGGGCTGGCCGACCATCTCGGCGGCAGCGCCGGCTTGGGAGATCTGACGAGGTCCCTCCACTGGGGCGACGTGCAGCTGGACGTGGTCGGACTCGGTCGCGGGGCACGGACTGCCCTAACGCGTCTGGACCGGTTCCGCGCGGCTCTGGCCCAATGGTCAACCAGCTACGACTTTGTCCTGGTCGACCTGCCCCCGCTGTTGGTTAGCGCCGACGCCGAGTTGCTCGTCGATGCGGTCGGCCAAGTTGTCCTTGCCGTCGAGTCGGATGCCGTCTCTGTCGGTGAGATTACGCGGGCGAACCGGCTGCTGCAAAAACTTGACCCCGATGCCGTCGGCCTGTTCGTCTCCAAGGTGACCGTGTTCCGCGGCGCTGGCTATATGGAGCCGCTAATCATCGAGACGCTGACCGGTCGAAGGTTCAAGGACTTCATGAGCCTGGCGCCATGGAAGCTGTGGTGGTCGACGCTGCTGGCACGGCGGAGCCTCCCGCGGCCGCGGCCCGCCCAGTGAACTCCCGCCGTCCACGCTGGGCGGCGGGATATCCCGCTCAGGCCGGCCGGTGGCCGGTGTCACGCAGGCGGCGAGCATGCCGCGCGCTGGCACCGCTACTCTTGGCCGCGGTCGTCGCATCGTGGGCCGCTGTGGCCTTCGGCCAAGCAAGTGGCGCAGGCAAGGGCACGAGAGGCGCGGCGGAAACGATCGGCGTCAATCTCCCCGCGGTGTCCGATTGGTCGGCGACGCCGGTCTACGTGGACTTGGTGCACCAGGCGCGGCGGTTCGGCTCGCCTGATGCGCCCTGGGATGAAGCCGCGGCGATCGGCGCTGACGGCTGGCCCAGCGGAGACTTTGGCATCTTCCTGATGACCGGCCAATTCCGCGTGTCCGGCACCGCCGGGACGTATGCGGTGCGGTTTCGCGGCAAGGCCGAGATCGGCGTCGTCGCATCGAATGCCCGCGTCGTCAGGCTCTCCTACGACGCGACCAGCGACCGGTCAACGGCCGAGGTTGTCGTCGCCGAAGGCGCCGACCAACTCGCACTGAAATTCACCCGGACCCGCGGCGGCATCAAGGACCTGCAGGTGATCCGGCCCGGTTACAGCGTGGAGTCGCCGCCGCTGTTCACTCGCGCGCTGCTCGACCACCTGGCGCCGTTCAGCACGCTGCGCTTCATGGACTGGCTGGCGACGAACCACGACAGTGGCAGCCGCGACTGGGGGACCCGGCCGACGCCGTCACGGGTTCGGCATGCTTCGCAAGCCGGCGTGCCGTGGGAGCACGTGATCGCGCTCGCCAACCTGACTGGCAAGGACATTTGGATCAACGTGCCGGTACGGGCGGATGACGACTACGTGCGCCAGCTCGCCAGGCTCCTGAAGTCGACGTTGCGCCCGGCGTCGCGGATCTATGTCGAATACAGCAACGAGTTGTGGAACGGCGGGTATCCGCAGTTCCAAGTTAACGCCGAGGCGGCCCGCAGGGAGGTCTCCGCCGATCCGCGGTCGCCGCTGGCTTATGACGGCACGACGGACGCCCAGGTACTGGCGTTTCGCCGCGTTGCGCATCGGCTCAAGCGGATCAGCGACATCTTTCGCGCCGAGTACGGTGACGCAGCGATGATGCGCACGGTCCGCCCAGTGCTCGCTGGGCAGGTCGTGCAGCCCCATGTCCTCGAGGTCGGGCTGTCGTTCATCGATGCGGTCTACGGACCACCCGCGCGCTTCTTTTACGCCGTCGCGGGCGCCCCGTACTTCAACCTGGGTCCCGCGCAGACGGCCGATCGGTTGACCGTCGGCGACGTGATTCGGGCGATGGACACCTCGATCGGCGATCTGGCGGTCGTCAACGCGTTCGAGAAGAACCGCGCGCTGGCATCCTGGTACGGGCTGCACTGGATGGCGTACGAGGGTGGCGCCGATACCTTCGGGCCGGGCAGCATCGCGGCCAAGGCCGCGGCACAGATGGATCCCCGGATCGAGTCGTTGTGCCTGCGCTACCTCAGGCTCTGGCGCGAGGCAGGCGGCGAGCTTTTCATGTGGTACACCGCCGGCGCCGGTCAATGGAACAGCCGCTTCGGCGCCTATGAGCTAACGGACGACCTCGCAAACGCGGAGGCGCCGAAGCTGCGCTGTCTTGAAAAGGCAATGGTCAACGCGACGCCGGCCGCACGTGCGCCCAATGTCGCGCCGGGCAGCTTCGCCGCGGGGACCCATGTGGGCCGCGCAGCGGGTGCCGAGCCCGGTGTCCTGCGGCACCTGCACGCCGGCCAACACGTCGACTACCTGGTGCTGGCCGAGCAGGCCGGCGACTACGCGCCGACGCTGCTGGCCGAAGCGGCCCAGCCGGGCAACCGGATCGCGATCGCGGTCAACAACGCGCCGGTTTCGGCCGAAGTGGAACTGCCGGCCAGTGGGTGGGGTGCTTCGTGGCCGCAGCCGATGCCCAGGCTGCAGCTGAACGCGGGGTTCAATACCGTGCGGCTAACAACACGCGCCGAGACCTCAGGCTTCATCCTGCACCGGATCACGCTGGGTCGATAGCGCCGGCGCACTGGCGCGCGAGCCTTGCAGACGGTCACGACGCCCCGAGCGCCGCGACCAGCCTCGTGGTGGCGTCGTCCCAGGAGTAGCGCCGAGCGCGGGCGTAGGCGCGCTGGGAGGCGAGCTGCCAATCGGCCGGCGACACGCGGCACAGCGCGACGATCGCATCGGCCATTGCCTGCGGCGACTCCGGGGGCACGAGCAGTCCGCCGCCGTCGGCCAGCAGCTCGGGCGCCGCACCGACCGGCACGCCGACCACCGGCGTGCGGCAGGCCATCGCCTCCAGGATCGGCAACCCGAAGCTGTCGCGGCGCGAGGCGAACAGCCAAGCGTCGCAACGCGCGTACAGCGACGCAAGGCAGTCCTGCGGCGGGCTGCGGACGAACTCGGTGCCGGGCGGCAGCGGCAGGTCCACCGTCGGCTCGTCGCCGCCGAAAGCGAGCACGCGCAGCTCGGGCAGTTCG
>CP070653.1:3255130-3259913 GCA_020354665.1 Burkholderiales bacterium | reverse complement strand
GGCAGGATCTCGACTCGGCAGATCATGCCGGTGCGCTTCGTTCCGCTGACCGGCCGACGCTGACCGCAAGGGGCCGACCGCCCGCTTGACTGCGGTCAACGCTGCTGCCCCGGCAGCGCCTAAGCTGCCTTTGCATGGTGCCGATCGAGTCGCTGCTGGACCGCATCCGCTGGGACGCCGAGTTCGGCCGCGCCGATTTCACGATCGGCTACTACGACCGTGTCGCGCAGACCGTCGTGACGCTGCCGTTCGATCGAATCGAGATCGATCCGGCCAATCACTTCTCGTTCACCGCGATCGAAGCCGACGGTTCGGTGCACGAAGTGCCCTTCCACCGCGTGCGCGAGGTCCATCGCAATAGGGAGCTGATCTGGCAGCGCATCGTCGCCAGCGGCCCACGCCGCGCGCTGCGCGGCTGAACGACCCGCACGATGGTCGCCAGACGCATCGAGGCCAACGGCTCACCCGCGCCGCCGGTGATCGCGGTGGCGCTGATGTCGGCAACGGCGCTCGCCTACGAGATCCTGCTGATGCGGCTGTTTTCGATCGCGCTGTGGCATCACTTCGCCTACATGATCATCAGCCTCGCGCTGCTCGGCTACGGCGCCAGCGGCGCGGTGCTGACGCTGGCGCAAAGCGCGGTGCGGCGGCACTTTGCCCACTTGTTCAGCGCCGCGGCGGCGGCGTTCGGGGTCAGCGCGATCGCCTGTTACGCGCTCGCACAGCGCGTGCCCTTCAATCCGCTGGAGGTCCTATGGGATGCGAGCCAGCCGGCCTACCTGCTCGCGGTCTACCTGCTGCTCGCCCTGCCGTTCCTGTTCGCGGGCGGCTGCGTGTGCATGGCGTTCACGCGATTTCACGGCCTGCAGTGGCGCATCTACAGCTTCGACATCCTCGGCGCCGGCGCAGGCAGCCTCGGCGTGCTCGCGCTGCTGTTCGTGCTGCCACCGCACGACGCGCTGAAGCTGATCGGTGCGCTCGGCTGCATGGCGGCGGCGCTCGCCTGGCTGCAGAGCCGCCGGCCCGGGCGCTGGTGGGCAGTGGCGCCGGTCGCGCTGGCGGGAGCGTTGCTCGCGTTGCCGCCCGCCTGGGTGGCACCGGGGATGTCGCCTTACAAGGAGCTGTCGCAGACGCTGCGCATCCCCGGCACGCGCGTCGTCGAGCAGCGCTTCAGCCCGCTGGGCATGATCAGCGTGGTCGAAAGCCCGATCACGCCGCTGCGCCACGCGCCCGGACTGAGCCTGAGCGCCACGGTCGAGCCACCCCCGCAGCTCGGCATCTTCAGCGACGGCGAGGGTCTGAGCGCGCTGACCCGCTTCGACGGCCAGCGCGAGAGCCTCGCGTACCTCGACCAGATGACGTCGGCGTTGCCCTATCACCTGATCGCCCGCCCGTACGTCCTCGTCCTGGGAGCCGGGGCCGGTGCCGACGTCCTGCAGGCCCACTATCACGGTGCCAGCGCGATCGACGCGGTCGAGCTGAACCCGCAGATCGTCGACCTCGTCCGCGACCGCTACGCCGACTACAGCGGCGGCCTGTACACGCGGATCGCGAAGGTACACGTCGCCGAAGCGCGCGGCTTCGTTGCGGCGAGCTCGCAGCGCTACGACCTGATCAATGTCGCACTGCTCGATTCGTTCAGCGCGACCTCGGCCGGGCTGCATGCACTGGCGGAGAATTACCTCTACACGGTCGAGGCGCTGCAGGACGCGCTGCGTCACCTGCAACCCGGCGGGTTGCTCGCGATCACGCGCTGGGTCACGTTGCCGCCGCGCGGTGCGCTGAAGCTGTTCGCCGCCGCCGTGATCGCGCTCGAGCGATCGGGCGTGGCCGACCCGGCACTGCAGCTGGCGCTCGTGCGCGGCTGGCAGACCAGCACGCTGCTCGTCAGGAACGGCACCTTCGGTGCGGCGGACATCGAGGCGATCAAGGCATTCTGCGCCGAGCGCTCGTTCGACGTCGCGTTCTATCCCGGCATGCCGCCGCAGGAAGCCAACCGCCTCAACGTCGTTGCGCCGCCGACGTTGTATGACGGCGCGCTGGCACTGCTGGGCGCGGGTCGCGACGAGTTTCAGAGCAGCTACAAGTTCCAGATCGAACCGGCAACCGACGACAAACCGCACTTCTTCCACTTCTTCAAGTGGCGCGCGCTGTCCGAGCTACTCGCGCTGAAGGACCAGGGCGGCCTGCCGCTGATCGAATGGGGCTATCCCGTCCTTGTGGCCACGCTCGCCCAGGCCGTCGTGGCCAGCGTGTTGCTGATCGCCCTGCCCGCGGCGTGGGGCGTGCACCGCGCCGCGCGAGCCGGTGACCGCGCACCCGCAGGCGCCGTGCGCCGCCGCGTGCTCGTCTACTTCGTCGCGATCGGCTTCGGCTTCATGTTCATCGAGATCGCGTTCATCCAGAAGTTCGTGCTGTTCCTGAGCCATCCGCTGTATGCGGTAGCGGTCGTGCTGTGCGCATTCCTGGTTTTTGCCGGCGTCGGCAGCCGGCTTTCGCGTCGCTTGCCGAAACGCGCCGGTTCGGTGCTTCGGCAGCCGCTGTCGGCGGTCGTGCTCGCGATCGGACTCCTGGCGCTGCTGTGCCTGGCCGTGCAGCCGTGGCTCGTGCAGCACGCGATCGCTCTGCCCGATGCGGCGCGGATCCCGATCGCGATCGCGCTGATCGCACCGCTGGCACTGTTCATGGGCATGCCGTTCCCGCTCGGCCTGGCCGAGACGGAGGCCGCCGACGCGCGGCTCGTGCCGTGGGCGTGGGCCGTCAACGGTTGCGCGTCGGTGATCGGCGCCGTGCTGGCGACGCTGCTCGCGATCCACGTCGGATTCACGTTCGTCATCGCGATCGCGCTCGCCCTCTACGCCGTCGCGGCAACGGCCCGGCCCGGCGCGTGAAGTGCCGGTGGCCCGCTTCCTCCGGGGGCACGCCGGCGCAGCCGCCGCCGGGCGGCATCGGCGGGCGCTGTACCATCACGCCCTGTCGAAACACCCCGGGACCGGCCCACGACCATGAGCCCCACGACCCTCGAAATCCTCTGCAGCCCCCAGGAGCATGCGCCGCTGAAAGTCGCATCCGAACCATCGCACAACGGCGAGCCGGTGCAGTTCCTCGTCAACGGCGAACACGGGCTGAGGTTTCCGGTCCGCAAGGGCGTGCCGATCTTCATCGCGCCCGAGGAGATCACCGGCATCAATCAGCGCTTTCGCGGCATCTACGACCGCTGGGCGCCGTACTACGACCTGCTGAGCCGGGTCGGGCTGTACGTGCTGGGCATCTCGGAGATCGAGCTGCGCCGCAACTTCGTCGCGAGCCTCGAGATCAAGCCGGGCGACCGCGTGCTCGCGACCTCGGTGGGGACCGGCTCGGACCTGCCGTTCCTTCCGCAGGGCTGCAAGCTCTACGGGCTGGACCTGTCGCCGCAGATGCTCGCCGTGTGCGAGAAGAAGATGCGCAAGTTCGGCGTGCAAGCCGAGCTCTTCATCGGCAACGCCGAGCACCTGCCGTTCAAGGCCGAGATGTTCGACGTCGTCTATCAGATGGGCGGGATCAATTTCTTCAGCGACCAGGAGCGTGCGATCCGCGAGATGGTGCGCGTCGCGAAGAAGGGCTCGAAAATCGTCATCATGGACGAGACCGAGAAGGTCGCCCGCATGCTCGAGAACATTCCACTGATCAACGCGTGGTTCAGGCACCAGCAGCGGCCGATCGTACCGCCGGTGGCGCTGATTCCGCCGGGCATGGAGGAGGTGGAATCGCGCGAGCTCTACAACGGCAAGGCGTGGTACCTGAGCTTCAGAAAGCCGCGCTGAGGGCCTGCACCGTCCGGCTCGCGCGCAGGCCGACCGTGCGCTGGGTCGCTGGCTAGACCTGCTCGGCCACCATTTCAATCGCGCCGCAGGGGCATTCGGCGGCACACATGCCGCAACCCTTGCAGTACTCGTAGTTGAACTCGAAGCGCTGACCCGGGCCGAGCTTGATCACGGCGTTGTCCGGACAGACGCCGTAGCAGTTGTCACACTCGAAGCAGTTGCCGCAGCTCAGGCAGCGGCGCGCCTCGAACAGTGCGTTGTCCTCGGTCAGTCCGCCCTGCACCTCGTCGAAGCTGCTGGTGCGTCGCGCCAGATCGAGCTGCGGGCGCATTGTCTTGGGCGCATCGGTGTAGTACCAGGTGTTCAGGCGCTCGAACGTCGCCGCACCGTGCTTGGCCGTCGGGATCACCGTGGTCCCGCGCAACCACGCGTCGATGTGCCTGGCCGCCTTCTTGCCGTGTCCCACCGCGACCGTCACGTTGCGCTCGGCGGGCACCATGTCGCCGCCCGCGAACACGCCGGGATGGCCGGTCATCATCGTCGCCGGGTCCACCTGGACGACACCGTCCTTGATCTGTAGTCCGGGCACGCCCTCGAGCAGCGACAGATCGACGTCCTGGCCGAGCGCGAGCACCAGGCTGTCGGCCTCGAGCGTCTCGAACTCGCCGGTGGGCTGCGGATTGCCCTTCGCGTCGAGGACCATCTTCTCGATCGTCAGCGCGCCCGCATCGCCCTGCTGCTTGATGGTCGATAGCCACTTGACCATCACGCCCTCCTGCAGCGCTTCCTCGACCTCGAAGTCGTGCGCTGGCATTCTCTCGCGCGTGCGGCGGTAGACGATGATCGCCTCGGTGGCGCCAAGGCGTTTGGCGGTGCGCGCCATGTCGATCGCGGTGTTGCCGCCGCCGTAGACGACGACGCGGCGCCCGAGCATGGGCCTGTCCTCGCCCTCCATGCTGCGCAGCACCGACACCGCG
>CP070653.1:3251134-3255030 GCA_020354665.1 Burkholderiales bacterium | reverse complement strand
TGCGGCTGGCGGCGGCCGTGCAGCCTGCGCGGCTTCAACGCGCTGCGCGAAGGCGCCGATCGCCGCAGCGGCGATGTCGTGAAGGTGCTCGGCGTCGATCGCCGCGCCGCTCACTGCCAGCCCGGTGAGCAGCGATTGCACCGTGCCGCACTCGCGCGCGAGATGCTGGTCCAAAGTGTCTTCGTCGAGCTCGCCGCACAGGTACAGGTGCGCAAGGCGCTGCAGGTAGTCGAGCTGGCCGTCGATCGCGCGCCGCACGCTGTCGCGCACGTCGGGCCATTCGGCGCCGGCGGCGGTCTTCGCCGCGTCCTGCATCGCGCGGCGCACGGCGGTCATGTCGAGCTGCATCGCCATCGCTGGCCTTTCGGTGTGTTGCGCCGTATGCGTTGTCGCACCACGCGGCAGGCTTGGCAAGGGCCGCGGGCGCCACCCTGTCAGGCCTTGCAGGGTCTTGCCTTGATGTCGGCCAGGCGTTTCAGCGCCTGAGCAACCGCGGGCCGAGCACGTTGAGCGCGAGCCCGCCCATCACGAGCGCAGCGGCGGTGAGCTTCCACGGCGGCATCGGCTCGCCGAGCCACAGCGCCGACGAGGTCATGCCGAACACCGGCACGAGCAACGCCATCGGCACGATGGTGGCCGCCGGGTAGCGCGCGAGCAGCCATCCCCAGGCGGCAAAGCCGAACAGCGCGTTGCCCACCGATTGCCACGCCACCGCGGCCCACGTTGCCGCGTCCGCCGCGCGCAGCCCCTGCACGATTGCCTGCGGACCCTCGAACGCGAGCGACGCCGCGGCGAGCACCGGCACCGCGAACACGCTCGACCAGACGACGTAGGCGAGCATGTCGGCCCGCGGCGTCAGGCGCGCGACGAAGTTGCCGCCAGCCCACGAAAGCGCCGCACCGAGGATCAGCACCAGGCCCAGCGGCGTCGTCATGCCGCCGGTGTTTATCGCGATCACGCCGATGCCGGCGGTGGCGAGCACGAGCGCGATCGTTTGCAGCCGCGTCGGCCGCTCAGTGCGCGTGCCGCGCGCGGCGAACATCGCCAGCCCGATCGTGAAGAACACCTGCGTCTGCACGACGAGCGACGCGAGCCCGGGCGAGATGAATCGTGTCATCGCGAAGTAGAGCAGGCCGAACTGGCCGACGCCGATCAGCAGGCCGTAGATCGCGAGGTTGCGCCACGGCACCGCCGGCGGGCGGATGAACAGCGCCGCGGGCAGCCACGCGAGTGCAAATCGCAGCGCCGCGAGCAGCAACGGCGGCAGCACGCCGAGCGCGACCTTGATGACGACGAAGTTGGTGCCCCACACCGCAACCACCGCGATCGCCAGCGCCGCGTGGCGCAGCGGCAGCGCGTTCAAGCCGCCTCCGAGTGAAGGCGCCAGAGCGCGAGAGCGGTTTCGGTGAGCATTGCGTCAGCGTTGGGCGATCGGGTGCATGCAGAGCCGGCGTGGATCATCGCCGATGTCTGGCGCACGGCCGGTCAGCCGCCGACAAGCCTTGACCAGCCTTGGCGGCGCTTCTACATTTGGTTGCCACCGGGTTGCCGGTATGCGGCCCGAGCGGGACCACTCAGCAGACCGCCGCCGCACCGCATCGCTCAAGTTGTTTGAAGGGCGCGCGATGGGTCACGCAACAGTCCGCACCGAGGGCGCTGGCCGTGCCAGCGGTCGCGATCGCGAGGACGGCGTGCGGGCGCCGGCGACAGACGTCGACTTCAAGTCGGTCCACGACAAGTTTCGGCCGAAGGTGTTGCAGTACCTGACTCGCCTGGTCGGCGAGTCGGATGCGGAAGACCTGACGCAGTCGGTGATGCTCAAGGTCAGCGATGGTTTGCCCGGCTTCCGTGGTGAGTCGTGCATCGCGACCTGGATCTATCGCGTGGCAACCAATGCGGCGCTGGACGCGCTGCGCAGTTCGAGAGCGCAGCGCGCGCATGTGCTCCTTCCAATCGAAGGACTCGCGGATGTCGAGCACGATCTCGAGGACTTAGACGGCGTGGTCGAGGCGCAGGCGCCATCGGCCGAGGCTGTCGTGATGCGGGCGGAAATGAGCGCGTGCGTTCGCGGTTTCGTCGACCGCCTGCCCGAGAACTACCAGACGGTGATCGCGCTGAGCGACCTGGAAGGTTTCAAGCTGAGCGAGATTGCAGCAATCCTCGGCGTGAGCCTCGAAACGGTCAAGATCCGGTTGCACCGTGCCCGCGCCAGGCTTCGTTCGGACCTCGAAGCCGGCTGCGACTTCTACTGCGACGGCGGCAGCGAGCTCGCGTGCGGTCCGAAGCCCGCCGTCGTCAAGCGGACAGAACGGCCGAAGTAGGCGGCGTATCCTTTTTCGCCGTTGCCTCGTCTATTGGATTGAAAGGAGGCAACATCAAATGCATCTCGATCGCGATTGGGGTGAGCGCGTGCGCACACACCCATTCGTGAGTGGAATGCCCAGTCGCCGACGCACGCATGACAGGTGTCGGTGACTGCGAAATTGGCGAGGCCGTCGAAGTCAGCAAGGTGGTCTGCAAGGCAGTGCAGGGGAAGACGAACAAGCTCGCCGTGCACCCCTCGCCCGCAGCACCGCCGAGGTGAGCGTGGCGGACTCCCGCGCGGAACCTGAGGCCGCAATGCGGCGCCAAGGGACCTACAAGGAGCGCGCAATGGAAGTAACTTGGGCGATCCTGTTCTTGGTTTTCGTGTTCTTGCTTTGCGTGGTGCCGTTGATCGGGCTGCTGCTCGAGCATTCGCCTCACGGTCCGCTTTGAGGCTGGCGGAGCGGGCCGCCGCAGAGATGTCAACGCGGGGCTGCAGCCTGCGCGAAGGCGTCGGTGCGAGTTTCAGCGCGACCGAGGTGCCAGCCGCTGTATCGCCTGCCGGTGCAGCGCGTGGGTGGCGGCAGCCACCACGTCGCCGGCCCGTTGCGGGCCGAGCGGCCGGCCCTGCCAGTCGGTGATGACGCCACCTGCCGCTTCGATGATCGGCACCATCGGCAGGAAGTCATGCGCGTCGAGCCCGGACTCGACGACGATGTCGAGGTGCCCGCTCGCGACCAGCGCGTAGCCGTAGCAATCGCCGCCGCAGCGCACGACGGCGACTTTTTCGGCCAGGTGCTCGACCGCCGCACGCCCGGCCGGCCCGAGATTGTCGGGAACGGGCATGCACAGGCGCGCGTCGGCCAGTTCGCGGCACGCGCTCGCCGTGCACGCCTGCGGCGTGTGGCCGGTGGCACCGAACCACGCCGGGCCGTCGCGCAGCGCGCTCCAGCGCTCGCCGAGCACCGGCGCGTCGATCAGGCCGAGCACCGGCACGCCGTCTTGCACGAGCGCGATCAGCGTGCCCCACAGCGGCAGCCCGCAGACGAAGCTCTTGGTGCCGTCGATCGGGTCGAGGTACCACACCAGCGGTGCATCGGCCCGCGTGTCGCCGTGCTCCTCGCCGACGATGCCGTGGGTGGGATGACGCAGACCGATCTGCTCGCGCATCAGCGCCTCGACTTCGCGGTCGGCCTGCGTGACGGGGCTGTGATCGGCCTTGACGTGAATGTCGAGCGGCGTGCGAAACCAGCGCAGCGAGACGGCCCGCGCGAGGTCGGCGAGCGCGTGCGCGGTGGCGAGCCACTGCTCGGGCTCGCCTGCTGCGGCGTCGGGTGGTCCTGACATGGCGGCGCGGAGGGTCGCGTGCGGGCATTGTGCGCCGCGATGGGGCTTCATATCGATTTCACATTGACTTCACGTACAGCGCACGTAGGCGGTCATCGCTTCGAACGGGCTTCGCATGCGGCATCGATCCTCCGCGTCACGCCATCGCCGATGGCCGCAGGGAATCGACACCAGGGAGAACCACCGTGCGCCGCGCTTCGCAAGACCCGGACCCCTCCTCTACGTCCACGCCGTGGCTGTTCGAC
>CP070653.1:3230972-3251034 GCA_020354665.1 Burkholderiales bacterium | reverse complement strand
CGAGGCCGAGGACGGTCGCGGCGGACAACTCGGGGAAGATCGCCTGCTCGTGCGCCTCGGCACCGCTGCGGACAGGACGGCCGGACGATTGGTCGACACCGTCTTCGACGAAGTCGGTGAATTCGCTGCGGGCGCCGAACAGTCCGACGACATCACCGTGCTTGCGATCCGCTGGCCGGGCGGTTGAACTCGCAGCCTCGGTGCGTCCGCGCTGACAACGCCTCCCGATCCCCACCCATTGTCGGCCGGCGCCGGCTGATGCAAGATCGCCGGGACCAGCCGCGGCGCCGGTGCCGCGCGCCGCGCGCCGCGGGCGCTGCACAGACCAGATGCCCCATCCCGCCTCAGCGTTGCAATCGGCTGCTGCCGCATCCCCCCTGCTCGCCGTGCGCGACGTCTCGGTGCGCTTTGGCGGGATCGTCGCGCTCGACGGCGTGTCTTTCGACGTCAATGCCGGCGAGATCGCCGGGCTGATCGGCCCCAACGGCGCTGGCAAGACGACGCTGTTCAACTGCCTTTCGCGGCTGTACGAATGCAGTCGCGGCAGCATCACCTTTGACGGCCAGTCGTTGATCGCGATGCCTCGGCATGCAATGGCCGGCATCGGCATTGGCCGCACGTTCCAGAACCTCGCGCTGTTCGCCAAGATGAGCGTGCTCGACAACGTCAAGGTCGGCCGACACTGCCGCACGACGAGCGGCTTTCTGCCCAATGCACTGCGCCTGCCGCGGGTTGGCATTGAGGAAGCTGCGACGGAGCAACGTGCGGACGAGCTGGTTCGCTTTCTGGAGCTGGCCGACGTGGCCAGCACCGCCGTTGCCGAGTTGCCGTTCGCGATGCAGAAGCGCGTCGAACTCGCGCGGGCGCTCGCCAGCGAGCCCAGGCTGCTGCTGCTCGATGAGCCGGCGAGCGGTCTCAACCACGAGGAGGTCGGTGCCCTCGGCCGGCTGATTCGCGAGATCCGCGACCGCCTGCGTGTGACGATCTTGCTCGTCGAGCACCACATGGGCCTCGTGATGGGCGTGTCCGACAAGGTAGTCGCGCTGAACTTCGGCCGCAAGATCGCCGAAGGTGCGCCGGCCGATGTGCGTGCGCACCCCGACGTGATCCAGGCGTACCTCGGAGCTGCGGAATGACACCGAGCGCAACCGCGCCGCTGCTCGAGGTGGCGAACCTGCGTGCCAGCTACGGCCCGTCGCGGGTCCTGCACGGCATCGACTTCAGCCTCGCCGAAGGAACCGTCACGGCGCTGCTCGGTGCCAATGGCGCCGGCAAGACGACGACGTTGCGCGCGCTGTGCGCGATGGTGCGCACCGAAGGCAGCATCCGCTTCGCCGGGCAGGCAATCGAGCGCCGCGCCACCGAAGATATCGTCCGCCTGGGCATCGCGCACGTGCCCGACGGTCGTGGCACGTTCGCGCACCTGAGCACCGAGGAGAACCTGCGGCTGGGCGCCTACGTCAGGCGCGACCGGGCAGCAGTGGCCGACGACATCGAGCGTGTCTACGACTACTTTCCGCGCCTGCGCGAGCGGCGGCAACAGCAGGCCGGCACGCTGTCGGGCGGCGAACAGCAGATGCTCGCGGTGTCGCGCGCACTGATGCTGCGCCCGCGCCTGCTGCTGCTCGACGAGCCGTCATTCGGCCTGGCGCCGCTGATCGTGCGCGAGCTGTTCGACATCCTGCGCGCGATCAACCGGCAAGGCAAGGTCAGCATGCTGCTGGTCGAGCAGAACGCCGCGATGGCGCTCGACCTCGCCGACCGCGCCTACGTGATCGAGACCGGGCGCGTCGTTCTTG
Source organism: Burkholderiales bacterium (assembly GCA_020354665.1). Lineage (GTDB taxonomy): Bacteria > Pseudomonadota > Gammaproteobacteria > Burkholderiales > Burkholderiaceae_C. Next base: position 3,249,235 of record CP070653.1, on the reverse strand, counting down.
ACGGCAGCGCCGACGAGATCAGGCGCAACGACGCCGTGCGCGCGTCTTACCTGGGGTATTGACGACAGTGGACGTCTTCGTGCACCAGGTGCTCGCAGGGCTCGCGACCGGCGGCATCTACGCCAGCGTGGCGCTGGCGCTGGTGATGATCCACCAGGCGACGCATCTGGTGAACTTCGCGCAGGGCGAGATGGCGATGTTCTCGACCTACCTTGCGTGGACGCTGATCCAGGCCGGCATGCCGTACTGGGCTGCGTTCCTGCTCACGGTCGGCATTTCGTTCTTCATCGGCGCGGCGGTCCAGCATTTCGTCCTGCGACCCATCCGCAGTGACTCGGTGTTGCCGCTCGTGATCGTCTTCATCGGCCTGCTGGTCATCTTCAACAGCGTCGCCGGCTGGCTGTTCACGTACACGATCAAGGTGTTCCCGAGCCCGTTCCCGAGCGAGCCGCTGTTCGGCCAGCGCTACCTGTCGTCGCACGAAGTCGGCGCGATCGGCGTCACGCTGGTCGTGCTCGTCCTGCTGTGGGCGTTCTTCCGCTTCACTCCGCTGGGGTTGGCGATGCGCGCGGTGGCACAGAACCCCGTTTCGAGCCGCCTGGTCGGCATCCGCGTCGGCTGGATGTTGGCGCTCGGCTGGGGCCTGGCGGCAGCGGTCGGGGCGGTGGCCGGCATGATGGTCGCGCCGATCGTCTATCTGGACCCGAACATGATGGCGGGCATTCTGCTTTACGCGTTCGCCGCGGCACTGATCGGTGGCATCGACAGCCCCGGCGGCGCCGTGGTCGGCGGCTTCCTGGTCGGCGTGCTCGAGAACGTGCTTGGCGCCTACGTGGTCGGTAACGAACTGAAGCTGGTCGTCGCGCTGGTGCTGATCGTCGGCGTGCTGGTGATCAAGCCTTCGGGCCTGTTCGGATCGGTGCAGGTGACGCGCGTATGAGCGCGGTCGCTCCGGCCACCAACGGCGCCGCGGCCCGCGCCAGCGATCAGCGGATGCGCCTGCTCGGCCTTTCGCTGTTGCTCGCCGTCGCCTGTGCGCTGCCGTTCGTGGTGAGCAACTTCCGCACGTTCCAGTTGACACTGGTCTTGGTCTACGCGATCGCGCTGCTGGGCCTCAACATCCTGACCGGCTACAACGGCCAGATCTCGCTCGGCCACGGCGCCTTCTACGCGATCGGGGCGTATGCCGCGGCGATCCTGATGGACAAGTTCGGTGCGCCGTACTGGCTGACGGTGCCGGTGGCCGGCCTCGTGTGCCTGGCGGTCGGTTTCCTGTTCGGCCTGCCGGCGCTGCGGCTCGAGCCGCTGTACCTCGCGCTGGCCACGTTTGCGCTCGGTGTCTCGATGCCGCACCTGCTCAAGTACAAGTACATCGAAGGCTGGACCGGCGGCGTGCAGGGCATCGTCATCGTCAAGCCCGACGCGCCGTTCGGCGTGCCGCTGACGCCGGACCAGTGGCTCTACTTCTTCACGCTCGCGATCACGGTGGCGATGTTCGTGCTCGGCTGGAACCTGCTGCGCGGCCGCGTCGGCCGGGCGCTGGTGGCGATCCGCGACCACCCGATCGCGGCCTCGGCGATGGGCATCGACACCGCGCTGTACAAGTCGCTCGCGTTCGGCGTCAGCGCGATGTACACCGGTGTCGCCGGCGCGCTCGGCGCGATCGCGGTGCAGTTCGTCGCACCCGACAGCTTCTCGGCGTTCCTGTCGATCACGTTCCTGGTCGGCGTCGTTGTCGGTGGCCTGGCGTCGATCCCCGGCGCGCTGTTTGGCGCGTTCTTCATCCAGTTCATCCCCAACATCGCCGACCAGATCTCGAAGGCCGCGCCGTGGGCGATCTACGGCGTGTTCCTGATCGCGTTCATGTTCCTGATGCCGGCGGGCATCAGCGGTGCGCTGCGCCTCGGGTGGCGCCGGCTGGCGCGTCGCGCGGCCCGCCGCGAGCGGGCGTGACCGGGCAAGGTCGCGCCCGCCCTGCGCTAAGCTGCCGTTGGACCCGGCCGGCGCATTCGCGGCCACCCGCGGACGTATCGAGCGGGTCTGCAGGGTCGATCCGCCTTGCGTTGCCGCGCAGAAGCCACCGACAATCCGCCCCACCCCTCGCCGACGGAGCCAGCCATGCCGACCAATCATCTGCTCATCGTCGTGAGCGCCGCTCTCGCCTTCGCTGCGCCGACGGCCATCGCGCAGAAGAAGTACGACGCGGGCGCCTCCGACACCGAGATCCGGATCGGCCAGACGATGCCGTACAGCGGCCCGGCATCGGCGTACGGAACGATCGGCAAGGTCGAGGCGGCGTACTTCAAGAAGATCAACGACGAAGGCGGGATCAACGGCCGCAAGATCAACTTCGTGTCGCTCGACGACGGCTACAGCCCGCCGAAGGCGGTCGAAATGGTGCGCAAGCTGGTCGAGCAGGACGAAGTGCTGCTCGTGTTCCAGACGCTCGGCACCGCCGTCAACACGGCGATCCAGAAGTACCTCAATACGAAGAAGGTGCCGCAGCTGTTCGTCGCCACCGGCGCCACCAAGTGGAACGATCCACAGGGCAACCCGTGGACGATGGGCTGGCAGCCCAACTACCAGACCGAAACAACGATCTATGCCAAGCACATCCTGAAGGAGAAGCCGAACGCCAAGATCGCTGTGCTCTACCAGAACGACGACTACGGCAAGGACTATCTGAAGGGCCTGAAGGACGGGCTGGGCGACAAGGCAGCGAAGATGATCGTCGCCGAAGTGTCGTACGAGGTCAGCGATCCGACCGTCGATTCGCAGATCGTGCAGCTGCAAGGCTCGGGTGCCGACGTGTTCGTCAACATCACGACGCCGAAGTTCGCCGCGCAGGCGATCCGCAAGGCGTACGACATCGGCTGGAAGCCGGTGCACTACCTGAACAACGTGTCGGTCGGGGTCGGCTCCGTGCTCACCCCGGCCGGGCTGGAGAAGTCGGTCGGTCTGATTTCGACCGCTTACGTCAAGGACCCGACCGACCCGCAGTGGGACAACGACCCGGGCATGGACGAGTGGCGCACCTTCATGAAGAAGTACTATCCCGACGGCGGTCTGAGCGACAACTTCAACGTCTACGGCTACGCGGCGGCACAGACGCTGGTGCAGGTGCTCAAGCAGTGCGGCGACAACCTGACACGCGAGAACGTCATGAAGCAGGCCGCCAACCTGAAGGACTTCGCGCCGAATACGCTGCTGCCAGGCATCAAGATGAATACCAGCTCGAGCGACTTCGCGCCGATCCAGGCGGTGCAGCTGATACGCTTCGACGGCAAGAGCTGGGTGCGCTTCGGCGAGGTGATCGACTCGGCGGCCAGGTAAGCGTTTGGCCGCAGGATCGCGGCCTGTGCGCGTCCCCTTGCGGGCACTTCAACCGCTGTTTGCTACCAGCTCACCTCGCGCTCGGGCGTCGCACCAATCTTGTGGATCGACAGGTCGGCGCCTTCGAATTCCTGCTCGCGTGACAGGCGCAGCCCGACTGCACCACGCAGCACGCCATAAGTGACGAAGCCGGCGGCGAGCGCCCAGCCGACGCCCGCCAGCGTTCCGATCACCTGCGCGGCCAGCTCCACGCCGCCGGCACCGCCGAGCGCCGGCGCGCCGAAGATGCCGCACGCGATGCCGCCCCACGCGCCGCACAGCCCGTGCAGCGGCCACACGCCGAGCACGTCGTCGATTCGCCAGCGGTTCTGTGTCAGCGTGAACATCACGACGAAGATCGCGCCGGCGACGCCGCCGACGACGAGCGCACCGGCTGGATGCATCACGTCCGATCCGGCGCACACCGCGACCAGCCCGGCCAGCGGGCCGTTGTGTGCAAAGCCCGGGTCATTGCGTCCGAGCAGCACCGCCATCAGTGTGCCGCCGGCCATCGCCATCAGCGAATTGACCGCGACCAATCCCGAGATCTTGTCGATCGTCTGTGCGCTCATCACGTTGAAGCCGAACCAGCCCACGGTCAGCACCCAGGCGCCCAGCGCGAGGAACGGGATGCTCGACGGCGGGTGCGCGCTGACGACGTGCCCGCCCGTCGAGTCCTTGCGGTAGCGCCCGCTGCGCGCGCCAAGCAGCAGCACCGCCGCCAGTCCGATCCAGCCGCCCACCGCGTGCACGACGATGCTGCCGGCGAAGTCGTGGAACTCCGCACCGGTGAACTCCTTGATCCACGGCTGCACGCCGAATTTGCCGCCCCACACCACGCCCTCGAACAGCGGGTAGACCAGGCCGACCAGCACCGCGGTGGCAGCCAGCTGCGGCCCGAAGCGCGCCCGCTCGGCGATGCCGCCCGAGACGATCGCCGGAATCGCCGCCGCGAACGTCAGCAGGAAGAAGAACTTGACCAGTTCGTAGCCGTTCTTCTCGGCCAGCACCGAGGCGCCGCTGAAGAAGTCCACGCCGTAGGCGACGGTGTAGCCGATGAAGAAGTACGCCACGGTAGAAACGCTGAAGTCGACCAGGATCTTCAGCAGCGCATTGACCTGGTTCTTCTTGCGCACCGTGCCGAGCTCGAGGAATGCGAAGCCCGAGTGCATCGCGAGAACCATGACCGCTCCGAGCAGGATGAACAGCGCGTCGGTGCCGTGCTTGACCTGATCCATGACTCCTCCTCCGCCGCGCCGGATCGCCGGCCGGCGCACCACGTTGGAAATTCGAAGCACCGCAATGAGCAAGTCCCGTACCCGGCTCGGTGCGGGGCGGTTCGCGCGGCCGTGCACCAACTCGGGTATTTCAGGTCCCGAAGCACCGTTTTGAGCCACGGCCGCGCACGAGCGGGGTGCATGGCGGCACGGTCGCCGCCAGTGAGCACGGATGAGATCGGTTCAGAAGCTCTCGCCCGGGGCCGCGGATGCGCTGGCTTCGACGCGATTCAGGGGCTGCTAGACTGAAATTCGGGAGATGGCATTCCTCGTTCAAGCGCATCGGCCGGTGCCGCGCTGATGATGCCTGCGGGTTCCACACGGGACACGGCGTGAAGTGTGTCCCTCACAAAGAAGGGCGCACGCATGGGACTCTCCATTGTTGCTATCGCCGTCGGCGCCTCGCTCGGCGCATTGTTTAGGTGGCAGCTGGGCACGTGGCTCAACGCGCTCTGGCCCGCGGTCCCCCCCGGCACGCTCGCCGCCAACCTGATCGGTGGCTACCTGATCGGACTCGCCCTCGCCTTCTTCGCTCAACACCCTGAGCTTCCGCCAGAGTGGCGGCTGATGGTGGTCACGGGCTTTCTCGGTGGCCTCACGACGTTTTCCACGTTCTCTGCCGAGATCGTCAACAACATCATGCGAGGCGACGCCCTCATGGCGCTCGCTGGAACCGCGATACATGTTGTCGGCAGCCTCGCTCTGACGGTTCTTGGCATCGTGTCGATGTCCTGGCTTCGCTCTGTCACCGCGGGAGGTTGAGATGGACGGCTACCTGCTCACGCTCTTCACGCACCAGGATCGGCGACACGCGCACCGGCCGTTGCACGAATGGCTGCTCGATGCAGCGCGCGGCCTCGGCCTGCGAGGTGGCACGGTGGTGCCGGGTGCCGAGAGCTTCGGTCACGATGGCAGACGCCATTCGGCCCATTTCTTCGAACTCGCCGATCAGCCCGTCGAAGTGCAACTCGCCTTGACGACTGATCAGTTGCAGGACTTCTTCGCGCTGCTTGCGCGCGAGCGAGTCGAGGTGTTCTACGTCTCGACGCGCGTGGAGTTCGGGACCACGGGCCCGAGTGGCTGATCGATTGCAGCCGAGCGCCGCACGATGATGCCCCGGACGACAACGGCCACCACGGACAGGATGGCCGTGCAACCCAGGCTTGCGTCGGCGTGCACGAACGTGCTTTTCAGCCCAGCCTCTCCAGCACCCGGTGCGACACGCCGACGATGAAGATTCCGGACAGAAACGGCAGTCCGAGGTCCAGCGTGAACACGCGCGCACGCCACGCGTGAAGCGCCTGCGCAGATTGCGCCAGCACGATGTACAGGAGCGCGGCCGCCGACAGCGCCAGGGCAAACGGCAACACCTGCTCAATCGCTGTCGCAGACCACCACGCGAGCGTTCCACCAAGCACGGTGCCCATGCCGGCACACAGCGACAGCCCGAGTGCGAGCATGGGCGATCGTCCCGCGTGCACCTGAAGCGCCACGATGGCCATGCGCCGCGGCACTTCGTGCATCGCAATGGCCATCGTTGCCACGGCACCAGGCACGACACCCGCCGCCAACGCCGCAACGATCAGCGCACCATCGGCAAGGCTGTGCACGAAGTCGCCGACCAGCGCAACCTGTGCGCCATTCGACCGCACGGCGGCGTCGTGGCGGGTGTGATCGTGAGTCGCAGAGGCATGTCCATCCAACCGACGGCTGCACGAACATGCGCCGTCGAAAAGCCGGCTCGCCACCACCGCGGCCGCTATCACCCCACCCAGGGCAGCCAGATTTCCCGTCGCCTCCCAGAGATGAGGCAGCAGGTCGACCAGCACGGCCCCCAGCAAGACGCCAATCGCGAAGCTGAGCGCCCGCGGTCCCCCGGGATTGCCGCGCGGGCGATACAGCACGAACGCCGCGGCCGCCAGGCCCCCAGCATTGACCAGCGCGCACATCGCGACGACGACACTCAGGCCGATCATCCGAAACCCCCGTCGATGCCCCGAAGATCACCGCAGCCCCGTGGGCCAGCGACCGCAGGTGCAGATCCCGCCGTTGTACCGATGTTCGTGCGAAGAGCCGTCACTGCGAGGCACCACTCATGGCCAGTTCGGGGAAGGCGCCGTCATGCGCCGGCACAGCGCGAACTGGATCGCATCCTAGAAAGGGCGCGCGAGCACCGAATCCCCCGCCGCGGGTAGTGCCGCTCACGAAGGACGCCGGCCGGCCGTCACCCGAGTCAATGACTGCGTACTCACCCAAATGGGTGAAGCCACACTCACCTTTTTGGGTGAATCCGATCTACCTCAAACAAGTGAGACTGGCCTGACCCGAACGGGTGAGAGAGGGCAGCCGCGCGAAGAAATTCGACCGGCCGAGTTGCTGGACGAGGAGGCGACAACTGCCGCGGACGGTGCCGGTTCGTGTACCGGCCCCTGAAGTACGCTACGACAACGCAGGGCACACGCGGGCGTGCAGATGGACGAGTTCCATCTGCCCGTGCGTACCGGTCTTCTGGAAGATCTGCTTCAGATGACTGCGTACCGTGTTTTCGGACAGGTTCAGCGTCTGGGAAATCATGGCCAGCGATTGACCGGCGAACACGAGCGCACCAACCTTGGCCTGGGCTGCTGTCAGCTCGTACTGCCGCGCAAATATGCATGAGGAAGCGTCATGCGCGGCGTGTCCACCGCGGATGGTGACCATCACGAGGCCGCGGCGCGATCCCACCTGGCGCGTGAAGACCTGACCCGCGGGGCGCACCACGGCCACGACCGGGGGTGCCGGCGGCGCAGAGGCAAGCGTCAACACAGACGGCGCGACTGCCGCGTCGTCTCGTGCCACGCGTGCGATCGTCTCGCGCAGCAGACGTTGGTCTGCTGCGCTGGCGGCCACCAGCCGGGAACCTTCGAGACGCACCCCAATGCAACGCTGGAGCAGCTGCTCGGCTGCAGGATTGCGGTGGATCGCTTCGCCCTCCGCAGTCACGAGGATCAGCGGATTGGCGTCGTGGTCGGTCAAAGCCAGCAGCGCACGCGCCAGGTCGTTCGCCTCCTGCCAGCGCCACTGGCTCTCCAGCGACAGCGTGACGTGCTCGAGCAGCATCCCCAGCTCGGATCTGGCCTGATCGTCGAAAGCCCCCTGGTCTTCAGCGCGGTATATCGACAGGAAGTGCACCCCGCGCGCGCGCTGCACGACGACGCCGCACAGCAGGTGCAGCAAGCCGCGGGGCTTGAGGAAGCCTCGGTAGAAATCGGTGCGCCGCAGGTTGGCGTTGCTGATCAGTTCGTCGCCTGTCATGACGCGTCCCGGCACGTAGTCCTGGCTCGACAAGAACCAGGGATTGCGCGCTGAAAACGCTGCCATTTCCTGGCTGAAGCTCGCGTCGTCGGGCGACTCGAACAACAGAGAATCGGACCCGGAAGTAAAGTCGTGATAGCTCAGGGACGCGACTTGTGCGTCAAGGTGACTGCGCAGCCGCTCAAGCACGTCAGGCCATTCGGCCGCACTCAGGCTCGCGCCGTGGATCGCGCGCACCAGCGAGGCTGCCGAGCGGGGGGCGTCCATTCCTGAACCAATCCTTGCCATAGCGGCGGCTCCGATTGTGGGCAGGGTTCGTGCCGAGTCGCGCGACCCGCAGGGCGGGGCACCCTGCTTTAGCGAGGTCACGCGACCAAGGGCACGCGCAGATTTTGCCCCCCGCGACATGCCTGTCAATGGTGTTAACCGCCTTGCCCGCGTCAACGTCAGGGATAGCTGCAGGCTGCGTGCACTGCATCATTCGGCTACCCTAGGAAAACGCGAATTGCGCGTCCTGGTGGGCCGATCCGCTCGATGCTTCGAGTCAAGCGTGAGTACCAATCCTGGGTGGCAAACGAGTCGCTCGAGGATTACGCATTGCGCTACGCGGCGAGCTCGTACCGGCGCTGGTCGCCCGGCGTGGTGGCCAACACCGCAATCGGCGGGATCTCTTTCCTCGCGCTCGAGGCGATCGGCGCCAGCATCACGCTGAGCTACGGTTTCCAGAACGCAATCGCGGCGGTTCTCGTCGTCTCGCTGGTCATCTTTCTGGTGAGCTTGCCGATCGCCCACTGGTGCAGCGTGGCCAACGTGGACATCGACCTGCTGACCCGAGGCGCTGGATTCGGCTATATCGGCTCGACCATCACCTCGCTGATCTACGCCTCGTTCACGTTCATTTTCTTTGCCATCGAGACGGCGATCTGGGCGCAGGCCCTGCAGCTGGCTTTCGGGTTGAAGCTGGCGGTCGGCTACCTGCTGTGCTCGCTGGTCATCATTCCCCTCGTCTTCTTCGGCGTGACGTTGATCAACAAGCTCCAGGCTTGGACGCAGCCGATCTGGGTCCTGCTGCTGGTGGCGCCGTTCGCGTACATCCTGTTCAAAGATCCTGAACTCGTGCGGGCATGGACGACATTCGATGGACGCGAAGGGGCTGGCGGTTTCAACCTCTTGTTGTTCGGTGCCGCATCGGGTGTCCTCTTTTCACTGGTAGCCCAGATCGGTGAGCAGGCCGACTACCTGCGCTTCCTGCCCGACCGCACGCCCGCCAATCGGCGCGCCTGGTGGGCGGCCATGCTGTGGTCCGGACCCGGCTGGATCGTCATTGGCGCGCTCAAGGTCATCGGCGGCAGCCTGCTGGCGGTGCTCGCCTTGCGCCTGGGCAGCAGCAGCGCGCAGGCTGTCGAACCTGCGCACATGTTCACCCACGCCTACGAGTATTTGGTGGGAGATCCGGCGGTGGCGCTGGCGCTCACCGCCGTCTTCGTGACCGTGTCGCAAGTCAAGATCAACGTGACCAATGCGTACAGCGGATCGCTGGCGTGGTCGAACTGCTTTGTGCGGCTGGCGCACTACCACCCCGGTCGTGTCGTTTGGCTCGTCTTCAACGTCGTGATCGCCCTGCTGCTCTCGCTGCTCGGTATCTTCGAAACGCTGGAGACGGTGCTTTCCGTGTACTCGACCGTCGCGATCGCCTGGATCGGCGCCCTGGTGGCCGACCTGGTGGTACTCAAGCGCACCCGGCTCAGTCCGCCGTACATCGAATTCAAGCGCGCCCATCTGCACAACTTCAACCCGGTGGGCTGCGGTGCCACGGCGATTGCGGTGGTCGTGGCGCTCCTCGCTTATGCCGGTGCGCTCGGCGCGGCCGTCCAGGCATTCTTCGGTTTCATCGCATTGGCGGTGGCGTTCGTTTCGGCGATCGTGATCGCCTACGCAACGCAGGGCCGCTACTACCTCGCACGCCCGGATCAGCACTTCCGACCCAAGTCGCCGCGCACGCTGGTCGCATGTGCCATCTGCGAGCGCGAATACGAGGCGCCTGACATGGCGCACTGTCCCTTCTATCAGGGATCGCTGTGCTCGCTGTGCTGCGGCCTGGAGTTGCACTGCCACGACTATTGCAAGCGTCCTCAGACGTCACCGTCCCACGCGCCGCAGCTCGACTTGAGCGGATTGCGATTCCGGCCACACGTGCTGCGCCGCACTGGCCGCTTTCTCGGGTTGTTTGCCTCCGTCGCAGCACTGTTGGGCGCAGCGTTTCTCCTGACGTATCGCCTGATGGACCTGGGGGACGCGCAGGCCACCGCCGAGCTGGTACGTGTGATGGTCCGCCTTTATGTCGGCACCTTGGTCCTCGCGTCGCTGGGGGTCTGGTGGATGGTCTTGTCGCACGAAAGCCAAGAGCAGTCCGAACGCGAGCTGCTGGAGTCGATGCAGCATCTCGAGCAGACGCGCACGAGCTTGATCGAGAGCGAGAAGCTGGCTTCGCTTGGCGGCCTGGTCGCCGGCGTGGCCCACGAAATCAATACGCCCGTCGGGATCGTGGTCAGCACGGCCTCGTATTTGAAGGACCGCACACAGGCGCTGCAGACCGCCGCGAGCACCGCGACGCTCGAGCGGGCAGCGGTCGAGAAGTACCTGCGCGACGCTGGCGAGTCAGCCCGCCTGTTGCTGTCCAACGCGACCCGGCTGGGGCAGTTGGTGCTGAACTTCAAACAGCTCGCGCTGAACCGTGCCAGCGAAGAACGACGCGGTTTCGACCTGCGCGAGCACGTCGAGGAAACGATCCGTGAGCTGCAACCCAGGCTGCACGATGCCGGTGTCGATGTGCGCGTCGACATTGCGCCGGGAATTGAAATGGACAGCTACCCGATCGCCTTGGCACAGGTCATCGCCAACCTCGTCGTCAACTCGCTACAGCATGCGTTCGAACCCGGCGACCGAACCGGCCAGATCACGATCCGCGGGCAGCTGCATGAAGGTGATGACGTCGAGATCGAATACAGCGACAACGGCCGCGGCATTGACCCAGCGCTGGCGCCTCGTGTCTTCGAGCCCTTCGTCACGACGCGCCGACTGCTCGGCGGTAGCGGCCTCGGCTTGTTCCTCGTCAACCAGATCGTGACGCGTCAGCTCAATGGCTCGATCGACCTGGAGAATGGTGCCGGCCGCGGCGTGCACTTCTTGATGCGGTTTCCCAGGATTGCGCGTCACGCACCCCAGGTTGGCCGTATGCTGACTGCATTGCAGACAACGCCCGACAGTGACTCCTGAACTGCAGGCCTCGGCCGCGCTCGCCCCCTGGAAGGTTCTGCTGGTCGACGACGAGCCGGAAGTCCACGAAGTGACGCGGCTGATCCTGGCCGGGCTGACATTCGAGGGACGCGCGGTTGAACTGCTGAGCGCCAGCTCGGCGGCGCAGGCACGTGACATCCTGGGCCACCACCGCGATGTGGCGCTCACCCTGCTCGACGTCGTGATGGAAACCGACGATGCCGGCATTGCCCTGGTCCAACACATTCGCGAGCAGTTGCTCGATGCCGACATGCAAATTGTCCTGCGCACGGGCCAGCCGGGGATGGCGCCCGAGAGCGACATCGTGCCGCACTATGAGATCAACGGTTACGTCCTCAAGACCGAGATGACGGCGCAACGCCTGCACTCGATCGTCATTTCACGTTTGCGCAGCTATCGCCACGCACGCGCACTGCGTGGTGTGCGCCAGCCCGACGTGGAGGGCTGGTCGCCGACCGAGCCGGTTGCGTTGGGCCATATCTTGGCGGCTGAGCTCGCCACGCCCGGCGGAGCCGAGCGTATCCTGATGCAGGCGCAGCCCGAGATCGCACTCGCGTCAAACCAAGTGGCTGGGATCGAGCTGATCCCGCAGTGGAAGACGTCCGTTGGCCTGCTTTCAGCAGCACGAGTCTGCGCTGCGTTGCCCGACGGTCCTACGCGGCGTCACGTCGTGCAGTGGGTGCTTGCCCAGGCCTGTTTGTGGGCGCGTGCTTGGCACGCTGGCGCCGGCAGGCCCGTGACGGTGTCGGTACCCGTGGTCGCTGAGAGCCTGAGCGACCGCGCCACGCTTGAAGCGATCGTCGGTACGGTGCGCGACGCTGGCCTGGCGCCGGGTGTACTGGACCTGCTGGTCAGCGAGGCCACCTGGCTGACCGGTGGCCCCGCCCTGCAGGCCGCCGTGCAGACGCTGCGTACCGCGGGACTGACGCTGACGCTGGTCGACTTCGGAGCGCAGACGATTGCGCTGCAGCGTCTGAACCAATTGGTCCCCGATCGGGTCAAGCTGCACCGCTTGTTCGTCCGCGGTGTCACCGGTGATCCTGAGCGAATCGCGCTCGCGCGCTCGCTGATTGCGCAGGCTCACACGCTGAAGATAGCTGCGATCGCCGACGGCATTTCATCGGATGCCGACCCGCAGTTCTTCAAGTGGGAAGGCTGTGACCTGGGCCAGGGCGACGCGCTCGCCGTCGCGTGCGCGCCGGCTGACGTCACCGAATTCCTGCAACAGGCAAAGCGAACCGCACACTGAAACCGTCGGCGGCTTGCGCCGGCCGAGGCTTCAGCGGCAGTTCACGTGCGAGCAACCGAAACCGCAGGCTGCGCGCCAGGACGCGTGTCCCTGTCCGTCGCGGCGGGGGCTCGTCAACCAACCGCCGGAGGACTGGCCGCCGCCGAGGAAGGGTGCCGACAGCATGCGGGCCGACGCCGTACCGCAGACGGGACACGGCTGCAAAGCGTCGGCTTCGGACATCGGACGTAGGGCACGAAATTCGCCGCAGTCTTCGCATCGGTAGTCGTACAGCGGCATGGCGTTGTCTCCTCCACCCCCGTCTCAAGCAGAGCGCCAAACGCTCACTCGATCATTCCGTTAAGCAGCAAGAAGCCCGGCAACCATCCGGTAAGAACCCCTTCAGCGACCGTGACCGCCCCGACGAACTTGGCAATCGGCTTCTGCTGCACCAGCAGCAACCAAAACAGAAACCACAACACCGCCCACGCGCCCCAGGACAGGCCGAACCAGACGCCCCATGTCGTGGTCGCGCCGGCAAGCGTCTGAATGGTCACCGGCACCGCAGAGATGGCAACGAACAGGCAGAACCAACCCAGCCCGCGACCGTCGGCCCCGTTGTACCGGTTTATCGCCACCCAGAAGTACGTGAAGGTGAACAACAGCGTCAATGCAGCCGCCTTGATCGAGGCTGCATCCGCACCGGGCCCGAAGGCCAAGTACAAAGACACCAGTAACGTAATTCCGCCGACGAAGATGTCGATCACGGCGATCTCGTTATCGCCGATCCGTCCAAGCAGCCACAGGCCGTTGAGGCACAGGACGGCGCCCACATAAAAAAGTACCAGACCAAGCATGGCGTGTTCCCTCCAGACGGTTTTCGAATGACTCCATCGCCCTCCTGACCCGCGAGGGTCAGGAGGAACGACGGAGCGATGGCGAGCGATGCGACTCGGCCCGACCGGGCGCGAGTCGACCGCTTCGTCAGTTCGCTGACCGCGGAACTTGCTTTCCTTGCTTGACCTGGTGCGGGACTCCAACCGCCGACGGACGCACGTCAAAGTGGAAGATCGAACGCGGGATGTAGATCGTGGAGCACGCGTTCGGGATATCGACCACGCCGGACAGACGTCCTTCGACCGGTGCCGTCCCCAGGATCATGTACGCCTGAATGTCCGTGTAGCCGAACTTCATCAGGTAGTCGATCGCGTGGTGGCACGCATTCGCATACGCGAGCCCGGAGTCCAGGTAGTGCTGCTTGCCGTTCTTGTCCACCGAGACGCCCGAGAACGCGAGCCACTCGGTGTATTGCGGATCACGCAGGCCGGGCATGAAGATCGCGTTCTCCTTGACCCCGTACTTGGCCATGCCGCCCTTGATGAGGTCGACGTGCAGGTCCATGAACCCGCCCATCTCGATCGCACCGCAGAACGTGATCTCGCCGTCGCCCTGCGAGAAGTGCAGGTCGCCGAACGACAGCTTCGCGCCGGGAACGAAGACGGGATAGAACACGCGGCTTCCCGCAGTCAGGTTCTTGATGTCCTGGTTACCGCCGTTCTCACGCGGCGGGGCGGTCCGTGCGGCTTCCTTGGCCACGCGATCGAAGTCGGCACCCTTGAGTGATCCGAGGATCGCGCTGTCGGGCAGCGGGGGCAGCGCCAGCGGCGGCACACGATGGGGGTCGGTCGCGATCAGGGCCGTTTCGCGCTTCGTCCACTTCGCCAGCAACTCGGCCGACGGTGCGGTGCCCATCAGACCCGGGTGATGGATGCCGACATAGGAGAGTTCCGGAATGTGGCGCGAAGTCGCGACGTCGCCGCTGAAGTCCCAGATCACCTTGTAGGCGTCCGGGAAGCGCTCGGTGAGGAAGCCGCCGCCGTTCTTCGTTGCGAACACGCCGGTGTAGCCCCAGCCCTGGCCGGAGAACGGGCCCGAGTCTTCCTGGTCGCACGAGTCGATCTCCAGGATGTCGACGACCAGCAGGTCGCCCGGCTCGGCGCCCTCGACGTGGAATGGCCCCGAAAGGACGTGCACGCCTGGCAACGGAGCGTTGCGGATGTCATCTGCGGAATCGTCGTTCTTGATGGCGCCATCGAACCATTCGCGGCAGTCCGCGCGGAACGTATCGCCCGGCCTGACCGTCACATTCGCGGGAATGTCCGGGTGCCATCTGTTGTGCCCTACCAGCTTCTGATCCTTGAACTTCTTCGTGTTGTCCAGGGGAAAGACGTTCTTCGGCATGTCAAGACCTCTCATTCATGAGTTGCGTACGTTTGCCAAATTTCGACACTGTGTGCGTTGATGTCTTCGAGGCTTTCTCCTTTCCTGAATCTCGTCGCCGCAGCCTTGTCGGCTGTCAGCCAACGTGTTGCGCGCCGGTCGTGCGTCAAGATCGCTGTCAACGCCCGCCAGCGCCGGACGTCGACAGCTTGGCTGCCGGGCGCTTTTTCGGTCGCAGCGGGTCCGGCCTCGGCAAGCCACGGAGGGTGGGCGTCAACGGCACCACCCTCGGTCGCCCTTTCGCGCCGGCGGCCGGTACCGAGGTGACCACCTCCGGTTCGTAGCGCGTCTTGTCTGCTCGCTCGATCGCAGCGGACCAGGCACTGCGACTCGTGGTCAAGATCATTGGCGCCGAGACGATTCGCGGTGCTTCGCGGTTACAGACCGGGCAGGCGACCGCGGCCGGCGCCGTACCAAGAGGTCTCATCACCTCGAACACCCCGTCTTGATCGCATCGATACTCGTAAATGGCCATCTCGCTGTTCCTCCTGATGCCACCACGCGCTCCGTCTTGACACAGATCGAGCCCGGCCCGACCGCTTGCCTCGGGCGAAGCGCGAGGCACATGGTGCGTGACCATCCACGCACGCGAATCCTGTAACGGGATGAATCTTGCTCACCCAAATGGGTGAGCGCCGGTTCACCCGATCCGGTGAGGACTCGATCCGTCGCACTTGCAGCGGCGCACACGACCTGCCGCATCGCGCACGCGCGTGATACTCGACGCCGGAACCGCCTTGCGCCGTGCCGCGAGCGCTGCAGTGCAGTGACGCGTGGACGCTCGCCCTTGCCGAGTGGCCCGGCAGGCGGCTTCTAGACTGTCTGGGCTGTCCCGGCGGCAGACTTATCCGTGGGCCACGCGGTCGGCGCCTCGCTCGGGCGGGCTCGCTGCCTTCGGTGCAGCGCCTTCATCCGGGAACCGCGCGCGCAGGATGAGACCCATACGGCAGAGCGCGCTGCCGCGTTGTGCGAGCACGGCTGCCGGTCGACCGCCGCAGCGGCTTACGCGCGCAGCTGCGCCTGAAATCGGTCCTCGGCAAAGCCCACGGTCGTGACCCGCGCGCTCCACTCGACGACGGGCCGCTTGATCACGCTCGGCCGCTCGAGCATCAACGCGCGGGCCGCTTCGGCGTTCGCGACCCGCGCCTTGGCCGCCTCGTCGAGCTGCCGCCAGGTCGTGCCCTGCCGGTTCAGCAGGGCCTCCCAGCCAAGCTGCGCGATCCAGCGGTCCACTCGCACCGCGGGCACGCCACCCTTCTTGAAGTCGTGCCAGGCGTACACCACGCCGCGTTCGTCGAGCCACGCCCTGGCACGCTTGACGGTATTGCAGTTCGAGATGCCGTAGACGGCGACCGTCACCGCATCCTCCAGTCGCTGCGGTCGCGATCCTCGCACATCGGGTCGGGCAGATAGCCCGAATCGCGCACGCCGCCGCCTTCGGTTTCCATCGTGATCACGAACCACCGGCACAAAAAGGCGTCGTACCGGTACGCCCACAGCTCGGCGCCGCGCCAGATGCCCTGTTTCTCGCTCGGTCGGCCCAGCCGCAACAGCACCGACATGCGCGTGTCGCCGGGCCGTATCGCATTGAAGTTGTCCTCGGTCAGCACCTGCTCGACGTGCACCACGCGGCCGGCGCTATTGAGGTCGATCATGTAGGTGTGCTTGCCGTAAGGCCCGCGCGCGTATTCGAGCCTCGTCGTTCCATCGGGCAGCGTGTAGCGGCTGGTGGGCGAGCCCATTTCGCGGGCGACATCCTCGGCACTCTGCCCAATCAGTGCCTGCGAAGGGGTGTAGCCGGCACAGCCGCCGAGCACGGCCGCCACCGTCAGCGCCGCCGCAAGGGGCCGCACCGCCGCCTGCCATCCGGATCCAGTCAAACGCTTCATCTCTCGCTCGCCCTGTTTGTCACGACAAGCGGAATCGTGCACCTTTTCGCGTTGGGCTGCTGCCACCGGCGCCAGCGGGGGGGGGCACGCGCCTTGATCAGCCCCTCCTCGATCATCTCGCGCTGCAACGCGGCGTTGACCCCCGGCAGCGCGTTGATCGAGCGGCGCGCCAGCATCTCGAGCGGCTCGCGCGTTCACGTGTCACGCGAAGTGCGGCGGCGCTGTTACGCATCCTCACGAAATTGCCAGGCAACTAGGCGTGCGGACTGTGCAATTGGCCGCAAGAGTCGGCAAGGAAGAGGGTGCGGGCGCACTTCACTTGGATTAGTCTTGAGTCCAAGCAGTCGGCGCCGTTGAGTCGGCTGAGTGGATCGGTTTCTTGCTTGTCTCCTCCTGGCACCCCGCGTGCCTTTCGGGGCGGAACCTTCGGGTCCCGCCCCTTTTTCATGGCGCCGGGGAGATGCACCGCCTCCGAAGCCCGACGCATCCCGGCGCCGAAGACCGAAGCCAGCTCGGGCTTTGCGCTCGGCGCTCAGCCCCCGCCCCCGCCGCGCCAGCGCGACAGCCAGTGTTCCATCAGCTTGCCGGCCGCCTCGCGTCCGCCCAGGCCGAACGACAGCGCGACGGCCACCGCCACGGCACCGAGGCTCAGCCCGAAGGCCAGCTCGACGATCTCGTTGGCGATCCCCATCGCGCGCAGGCCCATCGCGACCACGATGCCCAGGATCGCGATGCGGGCGATCGGCGCCAGCCCGCGCGTGTTCGGCCCGCTGGCGCGGTCGATCGCGCGGTACGCCAGGTTGGCGAGCCAGAACCCCACCGTGAGGATCAATCCGCCGAGCACGATCTCGCCAGCGAAGCTGATGAACGTCGTGACGACTTCGCGCACCTGCGAAAAGCCCAGCTGGTCGGAAGCCTCGACCACCGCGAACAGCATCGCAAAGAACATCACCGCCCAATGCGCGAGCACCGACGGCCGCGCCGAGCCGCTGAACACCTGCTGAAGACCGAGCCGCTCGGGCAGCGCATCGAAGCCGGCGTTGTCCAGCACCTTGGCCAGCAGCGCCGCGGCAAAGCGCGCCACGTACCAGGTGAGCAGCAGGATCACCGCCGCCGCCAGGATGTGCGGCACCGCGTCGAGCAGCTTGCCCAGCATCAGCGTGGCCGGGCCGGAGATCGACTCGATCTTCAGCGCTTCGAGCGCGGCGATCAGCGAGGGCACCAGCACGAGCAGGAACACCAGCGTGCCCGCGAGCCGCGAGAGCTTGATCGACGCGTCGAGCCCCACCTTCTCGCTGACCGCATCGGCGCCGGCGGCGGCGAGCAGGTTGGTCACCAGGCCGCGCAGCACGCGGGCGACGAGATAGCCGACGAACACGATCACCGCGGCGGCGAAGATGTTCGGCAGCAGTTCGAGCCCGCGCGTCAGCATCTCCTGCACCGGGGCCAGCGTGCCGCTCAGGCGAAACGCGCCGAGCACGGCCGGCAGGAACAGCAGCAGCACCAGCCAGAACACGACGTTGCCACCCTGCCTGCTGATCGGCGCCATGCCGGCGTGCTGGCTCAGGCGCTCGTCGAGCGCCGTTGCCGCGAGCGCGCGGCCGACGGCGGCGCGCAGCAGCGAGG
>CP070653.1:3207766-3230872 GCA_020354665.1 Burkholderiales bacterium | reverse complement strand
CGCTGCTCAAGCCAACGATGAGGTACGACGACCTGAAGGACGCCGACCTGGTGATCGAGGCGGTGTTCGAGGACCTCCGCGTCAAGGAGGGTGTCTTCCGCAAGCTCGACGAAGTAGCCAAGCCTGGCGCGATCCTGGCGACCAACACCTCGACGTTGAACGTCGATGCGATCGCCTCGTTCACGCGACGGCCGCAGGACGTGCTCGGCCTGCACTTCTTCAGCCCGGCCAACGTGATGAAACTGCTCGAGGTGGTGCGCGGCGCGAAGACGGGCAAGGACGTGCTCGCTACGGTGATGCAGCTCGCCCGCAAGATCGGCAAGACCGCCGTGGTGGCGGGGGTGTGCGACGGCTTCATCGGCAACCGGATGCTCGAGCAGTACTTGCGCCAGGCCGGTTTCCTGTTGGAGGAAGGTTGCACGCCGCAGCAGGTGGACCGTGCGATCGAGCATTTCGGCTTTGCGATGGGGCCGTTTCGGATGAGCGACCTCGCCGGCAACGACGTCGGCTGGGCGATTCGCAAGCGGCGCTACGTCGAGAAGCCGCAGCTGCGCTACAGCAAGATCGCCGACCGGGTTTGCGAGGCGGGCCGCTTCGGCCAGAAGACCGGCGCAGGCTGGTACGACTACCGCGCCGGCCGGCGCGACGCGATCGCTTCAGCCGCGGTCGTCGAGTTGATCGAGAAGCATCGCAGCGAGCTCGGCATCACGCCGCGTCGCATCGGCGCCGACGAGATCGTGCAGCGGCTGGTGTTCGCGCTCGTCAACGAAGGTGCCCGGCTGCTCGAAGAGGGTATCGCGCAACGAGCCAGCGACATCGACATCGTCTACCTGACCGGCTACGGGTTCCCGCGGCAGCGCGGCGGGCCGATGTGGTATGCCGACACCGTCGGGCTATTCAACGTCGCGCAGGCCATGAAGCGCCTCGCACGCAACCCGCACGACGACGCCGGCTTCTGGCAGCCTGCGCCGCTGCTCGCCCGGCTGGTCGCCGAGAGCCGGACTTTCAACGGTTGACTCGCCAGGAGACCCCGCCATGACCCGAGCCGTGATCGTTTCGACTGCCCGCACGCCGTTGGCCAAGAGCTGGAAAGGTGCCTTCAACATGACCCATGGTGCGACGCTCGGCGGCTTTGCGGTGAAGGCCGCCGTCGAGCGTGCCGCCGTCGACCCCGGCGCGGTAGAGGACGTGCTGATGGGGTGCGGCTTTCCCGAAGGCGCCACCGGCTCGAACATCGCGCGGCAGGTCGCGCTGCGCGCCGGCCTGCCGATCACAGTGAGCGGCGCCACGGTCAACCGTTTCTGCTCGAGCGGCCTGCAGACCGTCGCGCTGGCCTCGCAACGCATCGTCGCCGGGGAGGGTGACGTCTTCGTTGCCGGCGGTGTCGAGAGCATTTCGTGCGTGCAGAACGAGATGAACACCCACATGTTCGAGGACGGCTGGCTCAAGGAGCACAAGCCCGAGATCTACTGGCCGATGCTGCAGACGGCCGAAAACGTGGCCAAGCGCTACGCGATCCCCAAGGAGCGCATGGACCGCTTCGGCGCGACCAGCCAGCAGAAGGCCTGCGCTGCGCAGGACCGGGGTCTGTTCGATGACGAGATCGTCGCTGTCACGGTCACGGCCGGCGTGGCCGACCCGGTGCTGGGCCTGCGCAGCAAGGAAGTCACCGTCAAGGCCGACGAAGGTCTGCGCCCGGGTACCACCTACGAGAGCATCAAGGACATCCGCCCCGCGCTGCCGGGCGGCGTGGTCACCGCCGGCAACGCGAGCCAGTTCAGCGATGGGGCCGGCGCGTGCGTGGTCGTCAGTGATGCATTTGCCGAGCGCAAGGGCCTGCAGCCGCTCGGGCGCTTTCTCGGCTTCGCGGTCGCGGGCTGCGAACCCGACGAGATGGGCATCGGCCCGGTGTTTGCGGTGCCCAAGGTTCTGACGCGGCTGGGGCTGAAAGTCGATGACATCGACCTGTGGGAACTCAACGAAGCATTCGCGGTGCAGGTGTTGTATTGCGCCGACCGGCTGGGCATCCCGATGGATCGGCTCAACGTCAATGGTGGAGCGATCGCGATCGGCCACCCGTACGGCATGAGCGGTCAGCGCCTGACCGGTCACGCGCTGATCGAGGGTCGGCGCCGCGGCGCGAAGAAGGTCTGCGTCACGATGTGCATCGGCGGCGGGATGGGTGCCGCAGGCGTGTTCGAAGTCCTGTGAGGGTCGCAGCGTGCGCCGACCTCGGCGCGTTCTAACCGGGAGGCCGCATGACACCGCAGGAGCAGCAGCAATTCCTCGAACTCGGACGCGAGGTGCTGACGCGCCAGCCGTTCTCGGTGCTGATGGGCGCCGAGCTCGACGCACTGCGCCCAGGGCACTGCATGTTGACGCTGGTGCTGCGCGACGAACTCAGGCAGCAGAACGGTTTCGCACACGGTGGCGTGATCAGTTACCTGGCCGACAACGCGCTGACCTATGCCGGCGGCACGGCAATGCGCGCGCCGGTGGTCACCAGCGAGTTCAAGATCAACTACCTGCGCCCGGCGGCAGGCGAGCGCCTGGTGGCGCGTGCTGATGCGGTGCATGTCGGTGCAAGCCAGTCGGTGTGCCGATGCGAGGTGTTCGTCGTCGCCGACGGCAACGAGCGCTTGTGTGCGCTGGCCCAGGGCACGATCGTCAAGCTCGGCGACGCGCCACCGCATTGAGGTGAGCGCGCAACCGCCAAAGGCGGCCAAGGTCGCGAACCGATCGCCGTACCGGGAGAAGCCGCGAGCGACGCAGCTGGCCGATGGGGTGCTTTCAGGATGCGCTGTGCAGCAGCGGTTCGCGCTCGTCGACCGGCTTGGTCGGCCGGTCGGTGGCGCCGGTCGTCGTCTGCGTCATCGCCGCGCTGCGAACGGCGAGGCTGCCGCCATCACCGGCGGCATGGGCATCGGTGCCTTCAAACGTCGGCCCAGCGCGCCGAGCAACTCGAGCCAGCGCCCGGCCTGTGTCGCGTCCCTTGCCTGGGCCGCCGCGTCAAGCGCCTTGGCCGGCTCGGACAGGGCATCGAAGCCAACGCTACTGCCGTTGGCCATGAGGCCGTGTGCCAGCCGCGCCAGTTCCGCGAGATCGCCGGCATCGTAGGCACTGCGCATCTCGGCAAACCGTTGCGGCCATTGCTCGACGAACCTGATCGCGAGCCGGTGAAGTCGCGGATGCGCGGCCAGGCGCGAGTGGATCGGTGACGTGTCGTCGATCGCGTTGGCGTTGAAGGCAGTGTCGTCCTGCATGGCGTGATCCTCTGGCAAGGTCGCGGCGGCGTGTGCTGCACGCACCGGCGGCTTGGCTCGGCCCTTGGGTGCGTCGTCGCTGCCAGCGCGGTGGCTGACTGCATCGGCCTGTCTGCAAACAGCATCGATCGCCGGGGCGACAGCCAATGGTAGGTGGCCGAACAGCACACGAGCAGGACGGGTGGTCACGTGCACGGCGCGGGCGAGAACTACACCGCTGTGCGCCCGACGGGTCGACACGCGCTGGGACTGAGCACGGGCGGGGCAGGCGGCGCCAGCGGGCGTCGGTCACACGAAGAGCGCCCCGGAACCCGCCGCCGCGCCAACGTGGCAGACTGCAAGCGGCAAGTGCCGCAACGTTTCCTTACGAGTTCCAGTCGTGAACCCAGCCGCGAAAGACCGCCCATGAGCACGCCGGTGCAGGCCCTGTTCGATCTCACCGGCAAGGTTGCGCTGGTCACTGGGGGGTCGCGCGGGCTCGGGTTGCAGATTGCGGAGGCGCTCGGGGAAGCTGGCGCCAAGGTGATGGTGACGTCGCGCAAGGCGGCCGACCTTGAACAGGCGGTGCAGCACCTGCAGGACCGCGGTATCGACGCGCGCTGGGTCGCCGGCGACGCGAGCCAGCCCGAGGCGGTGCGCCACGTCGTCGACGAGACTCTGCAGCGCCTGGGCCAGGTCGACATCCTGGTCAACAACGCCGGCGCCACCTGGGGCGCTCCCGCCGAGGACCATCCGCTCGAGGCTTGGGACAAGGTCATGAACCTCAACGTGCGCGCCGCGTTCATGATGACCCAGGCGGTCGGCAAGGCCAGCATGATCCCGCGCCACGCCGGGCGCATCATCAACGTGGCTTCGATCGCTGCGCTGGGCGGTTCGATGCACGTGAAGTTCATCGCCTACGGCACGAGCAAAGGTGCGCTGGCCAGCTTCACGCGCACGCTGGCCGCCGAGTGGGGCGCCTACGGCATCACCGTCAACGCGTTGGCGCCCGGTCTGTTCCCGAGCCGTATGACGCGCGCGACGCTGGCCGAGCTCGGCGCCGACAGACTGGCCGCTGCCACGCCGCTGCAGCGGCTGGGCGACGAAGATGACTTGAAGGGCGCGGTCGTGTTGTTCGCGAGCGCGGCGGGCAAGCACATCACCGGCCAGGTCCTCGCGGTCGACGGCGGCGCTTCGGTCGTGCACGCCGGTTGACCGGTTCACAAGGACATTCGAGATGCAGTTTCCCGTGCGCATTCCATTCCTCGAGGCGCTGGGCTTCGAGCTCGTTAAGTTCGAAGGCGGCGAAGCCGAGATCGCAGTGCAATTGCGCAAGGACCACACCAATTCCTGGGGCGTCGGTCACGGCGGCGTGACGATGACGCTGCTCGATGCGGCCATGGCGCACGCCGCACGCAGCCTCGACGCCGGCGCCGCCGAGCCGCGTCCCGGCGTCGTCACGGTCGAGATGAAGACGACCTTCATGCGGCCAGGCACCGGCCGCCTGGTCGCCAAGGGCCGGCTCTTGCACCGCACCTGGGCGATGGCTTTCTGCGAGGGCGCGCTGTTCGGCGAGAAGGGTGAACTCGTCGCGCATGCGACCGGGACCTTCAAGTACCTCGAAGGCCTGCCGGCCGGCGGGCGCACGATCAAGCGGCAGAACGCCTCCGACTGAATGAGAGAACGGCAAATGACGATCAACCGCCAATGGCTGCTCGTTTCGCGTCCGCAAGGCGAGGCGAGCGTCGACAACTTCCGCCTCATCGAGCGGCCGCTGCCCGAGCTGCAGGACGCACAGGTGCTGGTGCGCCACCACTACCTGAGCCTCGACCCGTACATGCGCGGGCGCATGAACGACGCCAAGAGTTACGCTGCGCCGCAGCCGTTGAACGAGGTGATGGTCGGCGGCACCGCCGGCGAAGTGGTTGCATCGAGGAGTGCGGCGTTCGCGCCGGGCGACAAGGTGGTCGGCATGGGCGGCTGGCAGGAGTACTCGGTCGTCGCCGACGCGCAGCGCGGCGTGCTGCGCAAGGTCGACACGTCGCGGATCCCGCTTGCCGCGCACCTCGGCGTGGTCGGCATGCCCGGCGTGACCGCCTGGTACGGACTGACGCAGATCATCGTCCCGAAGCAAGGCGAGACCGTCGTGGTCAGCGCCGCGAGCGGTGCCGTCGGCGGCGTGGTGGGCCAGTTGGCCAAGGCGCGCGGCTGCCGGGTGGTGGGGATTGCTGGCGGGCCCGAGAAGTGCAGCTATGTCGAGCGCGAGCTGGGTTTTGACGCCTGCGTCGACTACAAGGCCCACCGCGACCTGAAGGCGCTGGCGGCCGCGCTGAAGGCCGCATGCCCCGCCGGCATCGACGGCGTGTTCGAGAACGTCGGCGGTGTGAACCTCGATGCCGTGATGCTGCGCACCAACGCGTTCGCACGCATCGCGGTGTGCGGAATGATCAGCGGATACGACGGCACCCCAATTCCGATGGCCAACCCGTCGCTGATTCTGATCAATCGCCTCAAGGTGCAGGGCTTCATCGTCAGCGAGCACATGGAGCTGTGGCCGCAGGCGCTCAAGGAGCTCGGCGCGATGGTCGCTGCGGGTCAGCTCAAGTACCGCGAGTCGGTCGCGCACGGGATCGCGGCGGCGCCCGAGGCGTTTCTGGGCGTGCTGAAGGGACGCAACTTCGGCAAGCAGCTGGTCAAGCTTGTTTGAAGGGCCTGCGGATTCAGGACATTGCGATGACGACCACGCACGAAGTCACCAACCAGAGCGCGCCGCTCGCCGACGTCAACCTGTTCGCCGGCAATCTGGCGCTGCAGGGCGCGCTACGCTTCAACCAGGCGGGCTACGACCGCGCGCGTTTCGAGAAGCTCGGCGGCGACGCCGGCTCGGCCGAGATGCAAGTGCACGCCCGCCTGGCCAATACGCACACGCCGGCGCTGCGCACGCACGACCGCTTCGGACGGCGCATCGACCAGGTCGAGTTCCATCCCAGCTACCACGCGCTGATGCGGCTCGCGCTGCAGCACCGTCTGCACGGCGCGCCGTGGAGCGAGGCGCCAGGCGGGCACGTCGAGCGTGCGGCGGCGTTCATGCTTTTCACCGAGCTCGAGCCGTCGGTCCTCTGCCCCGTATCGATGACCTACGCAGTGATGCCGGCGCTGCGCGACAACGCCGCGATCCACGCGGCCTGGGGGCCAAAGCTCGCCGCGACGGGCTATGACGAGCGCTTCGTGCCATTCGTGCACAAGCGTGCGGTCACGCTCGGCATGGGCATGACCGAAAAGCAGGGCGGCTCCGACGTGCGCGCGAATACGACGCGGGCCGAGCCCGCGGGCGAAGACCCCTGGGGACGCCGCTACCGGATCACCGGGCACAAATGGTTCCTCTCGGCGCCGATGAGCGACGCGTTCCTCGTGCTGGCACAGGCGCCCGGGGGCCTGAGCTGTTTCTTCGTGCCCCGCTGGCTGACCGATGGGGCAGGCGAGCGGGTCAACGCAATGGCCGTGCAGCGGCTGAAGGACAAGCTCGGCAATCGCGCCAACGCCAGCGCCGAGGTCGAGTTCGACGGCGCGACCGGCTGGCTGGTCGGCGAGGAGGGCCGCGGCGTGCCGCAGATCCTCGCGATGGGAGCGATCACGCGGCTCGATTGCGCGCTCGGCACCGCCGGGCTGATGCACCACGCGCTCTGCCTCGCGCTGCACCACACGCGGCAGCGCCAGGCGTTCGGGCATCGCATCGCCGAGCACGCGGCAATGAGGAACGTGCTCGCCGACCTTGCGCTCGAAAGCGAGGGGGCGACGGCGCTCGCGCTGCGCGTCGCGCGCGCGGTCGACCGCACCGAGCACGGTCAGGACCCGCACGGTCACGAGGCGATCATGCGTCGCGTGCTGACGCCGGTGGGCAAGTTCTGGATCTGCAAGCGCGGCAGCCACTTCGCGCAGGAGGCGATGGAGTGCCTCGGCGGCAACGGCTACGTCGAGGAGGCCGGCGAGGGCGTCATGGCGCGCATCTACCGCGAGATGCCGGTCAATTCGATCTGGGAGGGGGCCGGCAACATCATCGCGCTCGACCTGCTGCGCGCGCTACGCGCCGGGGCGGCTGCCGACGCGCTGCAGCACGAGGTGGCGCCGGCGCGCGGCGCGCATCCGGCGTTCGACCGCGCCGCCGACACGCTCGGCCCGGCGATCGACACGCTCGCCGACGAAGCGCAGGCACGGCAGCTGGCGCGCCAGATCGCGCTCGTCGTGCAGGCTGCGCTGCTGCATCAGCACGCGACCGACACGGTGTTCGCGGCGTTTTGCGCATCGCGTCTGGCCGGCGAGGCCGACGTCTTCGGACTGCTGCCCCACGGTCACGACCTCGAGGCGATCGTCGAGCGCGCGCTGCCGCACTGACGGACAGGCCGGTCAAGAGGAAAACCGCATGCTCGACTTCAGGGGCAAGACCGCCGTGATCACCGGTGCCGCTTCGGGATTCGGCCTCGAAGCGGCACGCATCGCGGCCCGGCGCGGCATGAACGTCGTGCTGGCCGACGTGCAGGCCGACGCCCTCGAGCGCGCCGCCGGCGAGGTTGGCGCGCTCGGCACGCGGGTGCTGCCGCGGCTCACCGACGTCAGCCGCGGCGCCGACGTCGAGGCGCTGGGTGCGGCCACGCGCGAGCGTTTCGGCGTGCCGCACTTCGTCTTCAACAACGCCGGCGTCGGTGCGGGCGGGTTGATCTGGGAGCACACCGTCAAGGAGTGGGAGTGGGTGCTCGGTGTCAACCTGATGGGCGTCGCGCACGGCGTGCGCGTGTTCGCGCCGATGATGCTCGAAGCGGCACGCACCGATCCCGGTTACGAGGGGCACATCGTCAACACCGCATCGATGGCCGGTGTGGTCAACCCGCCCAACATGGGCGTCTACAACGTCAGCAAGCATGCGGTGGTGAGCCTGTCGGAGACGCTCTACCAGGACCTGGCGCTTGTCACCGACCAGGTCCACGCGCACGTGCTTTGCCCCTACTTCGTTCCGACCGGCATCCACGAAAGCGAGCGCAACCGACCCGCGACGCACCGCGAGCCCGGCGTCGCACCGACGCGCAGCCAGCAGGTGGCCAAGGCGATGATCGACAAGGCCGTCAGCAGCGGCAAGGTCAGCGCCGCACAGGTGATGCAGCTCGTGTTCGAAGCGATGCGCGACAACCGCTTCTACATCTTCAGTCATCCGCAGGCGCTCGGCGGCGTTCGCACACGGATGGAGGACATCGTGCAGCAGCGCAATCCGACCGATCCGTTTGCCGAGCGGCCGCACATCGGCGCCGAACTGCGTGCCGCGCTGCGAAGGGGCGACTGAGGGCGGTGCCAGCCCTAAAATTTCGTTTTTGATTGCAAATCACGTGTCGCCGCCCACCTTCGTCAATTTCGCCTACGGTTCGAACATGTCGACGCGTCGCATTCGCGAACGCGCGCCGTCCGCGCGACCGATCGGCGTTGGCAGGTTGGCGGGCCATCGGCTCGCCTGGCACAAGGCGGGCCGCGACGGTTCCGCGAAGTGCGACATCACGCCGTCTGACCGGCCCGACGACGCCGTCTGGGGCGTGCTCTACGAGATCGCCTCGAATGAACGGCATGGCCTCGATCAGGCCGAAGGATTGGGGCGCGGATACGAACACAGGACCGTGACGATCCTGACCGACAGTCGGTCGGTCGCGGCGGGCGTCTACTGCGCGACCCAGATCGATCGCTCGCTGCGACCTTTCGACTGGTACCTTGGGCTCGTGCTCGCCGGCGCGATTGAGCACGGCCTGCCGGCCAGCTATGTGGCCGGCATCGAGGCGGTCACAGCGGACATCGATCCGAACGCGGATCGTCGCGAGGCGAATCTCGCGATCCTGCGGTCCCGCCTGCCGCTGGTGCGAGTGGCGGGCTTAGGCTAGCCGAACGGCGTGCCCCTTGGCGGCCCGACTCAGCGGGGTCTGCTCAATGTCGCCGTTCGACGACCGGGTAGCCGTACTCTCGTCCGACCATCGCACGCGCCCACAGGTAGGCGTTGCGCAGCCGGTCGCTGAGCAGGTCGAGGTTGACATGACCCGCCTCGTCGCACGGGACAACCACGCCCCGGCCAGGATCGAAGAGCGAGGTGAAGCGCAGTTGATGCGCGCTTGGCATCGCACAGACCTGGTTCGCAGTAGCTAAGGTGGCCATGGAAACCTCCGAAATGATCCCGAACCCTTCGCTCGTCGACAGCGGCGCGTGACCCTGCTCCGACCCGACCGGCACGACCCTTTGTCTGGCTGGACATCGGCCGGCGGATTCATTCTTTTCCCCTTGCAGCTCGTCGTCGTATGAAGGAATGACGATTCACGGCCGCTTTGCTCCGTGCGCATCGGATGAGCCGGCGCCGGCGTGCTGAAGTGCACGGCGACCGGCCAGCGCCTCGCGCATGAGGCCGTTGCGGGTCTGACGCGCCGCCAACGCGCGGCCGGGCGCTTCGCCGTCGCGTGACGATGGGTCATCCGCGCGATCGACTTCACTGATCGCCGGCGTGTGGCTGGCAGGACCGACGTCGGACGGGACCGTCGAGGCCTTGGCGAACCAGCCCCGATCGCCGCTCGTGCGGCCGTCGACGGCATCGTGCCGTGCGCGCACAGGTCACGCTCGTTCGCGGCGGTTGCCGGCGCGGTTGCCATTACCGCGACGAGCGTGCAGCATGCGCAAGACCGACCGAAAAAAGGGAGTCGCCCGATGGGTGTAGCCGTCGTCACCGGAGCCAATCGCGGGATCGGGCTGGAACTCGTGCGCCAGCTCAAGGCTCGGGGAGCGGACGTCGTCGGCGTGTGCCGCGCCCGCTCGCCCGAGCTCGAAGCGCTCGGCGTACGCGTCGAAAGCGGAATCGACGTCACCGAGCCCGCAGCATGGGCGAGACTCGTCGAGCGGCTCGCGCACGACGACATCGACCTGCTGATCCAGAATGCGGGCGTGCTGCTGGCGGACTCGCTCGAGGACGTCGACCCGGCCAGGGTGCGCGCGCAGTTTGAAGTCAACGCCGTCGCGCCGCTGTTCCTGACCCGTGCACTCGCGCGGCACCTGCGCGCGGGATCCAAGGTCGCGCTGATCACGAGCCGCATGGGCTCGATCGGCGACAACGGCTCGGGCGGCTACTACGGCTACCGGATGAGCAAGGCGGCGCTGAACGCCGCCGGCGTCTCGCTGGCGCACGACCTGAAGCCGCGCGGTATCGCGGTGATCATCCTGCATCCGGGGTCGGTGCGCACGGCAATGACCCGGGGCCAGGGCATGATCGCCGTGGAGGAATCGGTTCGCGGGCTGCTGCAACGCATCGACGAACTGCGGATCGAAACGACTGGACGGTTCCTGCACCAGAACGGCGACGTGCTGCCCTGGTGACCCGACACACCTGGGCAACGATGCAGCAGACCGCGCTGTACATCGCCGCCGCGCTCGCTGCGCTGTGGGGCATTGCGCATCTGTTGGCCACGCGCAGCGTGGTCAGCGGTTTCGGCGACCTGACGGTCGACAACCGGCGGATCATCACGATGGAGTGGATTGTCGAGGGCGTCGCGCTGGTGTCGATCGCTGCGTTCGTTGCCCTCGCGACGGCGATCGATCCCGGGGCCGCCGTCTCTTCGGCGGTTTACGCCATCGCGATCCTGACGCTGGTCGTGCTGGCTGTCGTCTCGCTGTTTACCGGGTTCCGCATCGCATTCCTGCCGTTTCGCCTCTGTCCGTTCATCTTCGGCACTGCAGCGGCGTTGATCGCGTGGGGCGCATGGGGTTAGCCCGGCGCAGCAGTGTCGGCATCCGTCGCGCCGGTGGGGTCGTCTTTGGTGGTCGCCGCGGCCTGCGCTCGCATGCGCGCGTGGACGTAGGCCCCCTTGGGAACGTGCAGCAGGTCGGCAATGCGCCACAGTAGATGGCGCTCGTGCTCGCTGAGGTGGCCATCCGCATACGCCACGCGCCACATGTGCTCGACCATGCGCAGCTTCTGCGGCATCTCGAAGCGCGCATTGATGCGCGAGGTGAAGGCGAACAGGTCGGTCGCATCGCGCGCCGTCGCCTCGGCCAGGTCGGCCAGCCGCTGCGCCTCGTCATCGGCGAGGTCGAACTTGTCGCGCAGCGCGGCCAGCACCGCGCGGCGCTCGTCGGGGTGAAAGCTCGCGTCGGCGCGCATGACCTCGACCAGCATCACCGCGGTGGCGAGCTGCAGCAGATGCTCGACGTTCTGCGGCGCCGCATCGGGCGCCGGCGACAGCACCCGGTCAACCAGGTCCTTGAGTGTCTTGATCACGACCTGCAAATGATGACATGGCGCTGGCGGGCCGCCAGTCGGTGCGTGGATGGCGAGCCCGCTCGACGCTGGCCGGCCAAGGCGTTTCGCCATCGTCGCCGTGCCAGGAGTAGCATGACCTGCCGATCGGGCCAGCGGTCCCGTCGGTGAAGCGAAGATCAGAGGCGTTCGCAAGTTCGAAAAGGAGACACACGATGACCAAATCGATGACGGACCAGTATCTGGCCAACAACAAGAAATACGCCGCGGGCGAATCCGTGCACAAACCCGCCCATCCGGGTAAGCAACCCATCCAGCCCGCCAAGCGGGTGGCCGTGGTCGCGTGCATGGACGCGCGGATCGACGTCGAAGACCTGCTTGGCCTGCAGACGGGCGACGCACACATCATCCGCAACGCCGGCGGTGTGGTGACCGAAGACGCGATCCGCTGCCTCATCATCTCGCACCACCTGCTCAACACCAAAGAGATCATCCTGATCCATCACACGCGCTGCGGCATGCTCGCCTTCACCGACGACCTGCTGAAGGCCGGCCTCGAGGGCGACCCCGCTGCCGAGAAGGTGCTTGGGCAGGCGACGGGACGCAAGTTCGTGAGCTGCGGCAAGTGCGCGTCGACGCCATCGGCATTTCACGCGTTCCGCGGCGCGATCGAACCGCTGGACTCACCGCGCGATGCCAAGAACACCGAGCGGCTGCAGTGGGACGTCCGGCGCGGTATGTCGGCGATCCTCAACCATCCGTGGATACCGACCAGCGGCGCCGATGCGGTGACGGTGCGTGGCTTCATCTACGACGTCGACACCGGCAAGCTCGACGAAGTGAGCTATCCCGGTCCGACCGGATCGTTCGGTTGAGGCAGCAGCCGCGGACTCACCCGCTCGGCTGTGTGTGAGTGGGTCCGCAGCGCCTGCGGCGTCGTCGGTGCGGCGAGGTCGCAGACGAGGGGCGGTGGGCCGCGCGCCGGGCGCGCAGCCGGGTAGAGAATCCCGGTCGTGACTGACCTGTTGCCACCTCGGCCGCTGTTTTCGGCGTTCCTGCTGGCCAGCCTCGTGCTTGCCGTCACGCCCGGTCCCGGTGTCCTCTACGTCGTGACGCGCAGCCTCGTGCACGGCGCCCGCGGCGGGCTGGTGTCGGCGGCGGGTGCGGCGGCGCCCGCGCTCGCCCGCCGCGGCGTTCGCCGCATCGGCCGGCTCGTGGCCGGTAGCGTATTCGTCGGACTGGGTGTGTTCGCTGCACTGGCGGGCGCTCGCCATGCCAAATAGGCGCAAGTGCCCACCGCGTCGGGCCAATGGCAGGCTGCGCCGGCGGCGATCGACCGGTTTGCGGCGCATTGCGATCGGTCGGCGCGAACCCGTGCAACCCGCGATGTCGCTGCGCCCGGCCGGCGCATGCCTCGCGTTTCGTCTGCTCGGCACACCGGTCTGGCTGCACTGGTCATTCGCCGGTGTTGGACTGGGCATCGGCGTTCCAGTCGGTCTGGTTGGCCTCGTCGCGGCCGGTGAAATCGCCATGACGCTTTTCGCTGGGGCGGTGGCGGCGGTGGCCACCGTGGTCCTCGTCCATGAAGCCGGTCATGTCCTCATGGCCAGGCTGCTGTCGATCGAAGTGCATGGCGTGTACCTGGCCGCCGCCGGCGGCTGCTGCGTCGCCGGCGAGGCCGGGCACGAATCGCACGAGCTGCTCTACAGCGCGGGCGGGCTGCTCGCGCAGACCGTCTTGCTCGCGGGCACGGCGCTGTGGCTGTTGAACGGCGGGTCAGCAACGCAGCCGATGGCAAGCCACGCCGTGGCCGTGTTCACTGCGGTCAACGCGTTGCTGCTGGCGGTCAATGCGTGGCCTGCCGGCGGCAGCGATGGCGAGCGTGTCCTGCACGCGCTGCGCGAACTGCGCCAGCGGCCGTGACAAGCCACGGCGCAGAGCGTTCAAGACGATGAAGCAGCTTCTCGACAACATCACGTGGCACACGCTGGCCGGGCCGCACGCGAAGTACGCGGTCGGCAGTGACCAGGCGCGCCGGTACGCGCCGGGGTTCTCGCCGATCGTCGGCTTCGCGGACCCCGAGCACCCCGACTTCGCCGCGCTGGCAAGCCACTGCGCGCCGGGCGAGCAGTTCTACAGCGACGGCTGGTGCGGTGCGGTTCCCGCTGGCTGGCGGATCGATGCCGAATCGACGATGTTCAAGATGATCTGGGACGCCGCGCCGCCTGCGGCCGACGATGCGCACGAGGCGATCGCGCTCGGCCCCCGGCATGCGGCACTGGCGCTCGAGCTCGCACTGCTGACGCGGCCCGGCCCGTTCGGTCTGAGGACGATCGAGCTTGGCGAGTACTTCGGATGCTTCGACGGCGAGCGTCTGGTCGCGATGGCCGGTGAGCGCATGCACGCCGGGAGCCTGCGCGAGATCAGCGGCGTCTGTACCCATCCGGATTTCCAGGGTCGGGGCTACGCACGCCGGCTGATGATCAAGCTCATTTGCCGCCAACTGCAACGCGGCGAGACGCCGTTCCTGCACGTGATGCGCGACAACACCGGTGCGCGGGAGCTCTATCGGCGCCTCGGCTTCGTGGATTACCGCGAGAGCGTCGTGCGCGTCGTCTCGCCGTGTTGACGGCCCGGTGCGCGCCAGTCGCCAGAGTCAACGCGGGCGGCGCTACGCGGCGCCGCGGGCGTCGAGGCTGCGCAGCTCGGTCTTGAGCACCTTGCCATAGTTGTTCTTCGGCAGCTCGTCGACGAAGCAGTAGTGCTTCGGGCGCTTGAAGCGCGCAATGCAGGTGAGGCAGTGCGCGTCGAGCTGCTCGGCCGTCACGGGCTCGCGCGCCACCACGTAGGCCACCACCACCTCGCCCCATTCGCGGTCGGGCCGCCCGATCACCGACGCCTCGGCCACCGCGGGGTGCGCCAGCAGCGCTTCCTCAACCTCACGGGGATAGATGTTGCTGCCGCCGCTGATGATCAGATCCTTGCTGCGGTCGAGGAGCGTCAGGAAGCCGTCGGCGTCGAGGTAGCCGACATCCCCGGTGTGGAGCCAGCCATCGCGGATCGCCGCCTGCGTCGCGGCCAGATCGTTCCAGTAGCCTTCCATCACCACGCCGCCGCGCACGCAGACTTCGCCGCTTTCACCGGCGGGCAACTCGCGGCCCCGTGTGTCGCGCACCGACACCTCGACCATCGGCTGCGCAAAGCCCACCGACGCGACCCGCTCGCGGTAGCGCGGTTGCGCAGGGTCGTTGATCACGTGTCTCGGCAGCACGGTGATCGTCATCGGGCACTCGCCCTGCCCGTAGATCTGCGCGAAGTGCGGGCCGATGACGGCCAGCGCGTCTTCGATATCGGCCAGGTACATCGGGGCGCCACCATAAACGATCGTCGCCAGACCCACGGGCCGGCGGCCGCTGCGGCGCGCCGTCTCGGTCAGGCGACGCACGATCGTCGGCGCGGCAAAGAACGAAGCGTTGCGCCAGTGTGCAGCGAGCGCGAGGCACTCCTCTGCGTCGAAGCCACCACTTTGCGGCACCACGTTGACGCCGCCCTGCAGCACGTACGGCAGGTGATAGAGGCCACCGCCGTGCGACAGCGGTGCGGGGTGCAGGCACGCGTCGCCCGGTGCCACCGGCTGCACGGTCGCGAGGTAAGCCATCGTCATCCAGCGCAATTGGCGAGCAGCCAGTGTCACGCCCTTGGGGCGGCCCGTCGTGCCGCTGGTGTAGAACAGCCACGCGGCATCGGTCTCGGCGCGCGGCGCGATCGCGAGCGGCGCTGGGGCGGCGCCTCTGACGAAGGAAAGGTCCGAGACCACCTCGGCGGGTGACGGCGCCGCTGCATCGTCGCCGCCCTGGCGCAGCACGATCTGCAGCGCGGCGGCGTCGCTCGCACCGCACAGGACGATGCGGCTGCCGCTGTGGCCGGCGATCCAGGCGACTTCGCGCGGATGCAGCTTGGCGTTCGTGGGCACGGCCACGAGCCCGGCCCACCACGTGCCCCACAGCAGCGCCAGGTACTCCGGCCGGTTGGTCATCCACAGCGCGACGCGGTCGCCGGGCGCGAGGCCACGGGCGCGCAGCCAGCGGGCCACGCGCTGCGCACTGTGCGCCAGCTCGGCGTAGTTGCACCAGATATCGGCGCCGTGAGCAATCGCCGCCTGGTCAGGATAAAGGGCAGCGGTACGCTGAAGCCAGTGAGCCAGGTTCATGAGCGGGTGTCCGCGGCACCGGACCGGTGGGTACTACGTCGCGTATTCGGGCCGGTACATCGCCCGCTCGACTTCACCCGGGATCCCGGCCGGCCGCGTTGCAGTGGCCAGGCCTTCATCGTAGGCGACCTTCGCCACCGCGGTGGCCACTGCCCGCGCTACGTCGCGCATCCGGTTCTGCGGTGGGTAAATGCGGCCCACCGCGACGTCGTCGCCGCCAACCTCGCTGGCGAGCGCGGCGGCTGCAGCGCTGAACATCGAATCGGTGACGCGCGAGGCGCGCGAAACCAGCACGCCCAGCCCGACGCCGGGAAAGATGAACGAATTGTTCGCCTGTCCCGCGGCGTGGACTTCACCGGCGAGGGTGACCGGGTCGAATGGGCTGCCACTGGCGAAGATCGCGCGGCCTGCCGTCCACGCGTACGCTTGTTCGGCCGTGCACTCGGCCTTCGCGGTCGGATTCGACAATGCGAACACGACCGGCCGCTCGCAGCTACGCGCCATCGCTTCGAGCACCGGTTGCGTAAACCGCCCGCCCTGCCCGCAGGCGCCGAACAACACCGTCGGCTTGAACGCCTCGATCGTCGAGGTCAGGTCGGGCAGCGGCTCGCGCGATTGCGCGAAGGCACGCTTGTGGACAGGCAGGTCGGTGCGGCTCGAAACGACCATACCCTGCGAATCGACGAACAACAGGCGCGCAAGAGCCTGCTCGTCGCTGAGCCCGTCGCGCCGCAGCGCGCTGCGCGCGGCCATGCCAATGCCCAGACAGGCCTCGCCGGCACCGACGAACAGGATGCGCTGTTCGCGCAGCGGGCGCCCCGTCGACCGACTGGCGACGGTCAGACCTGCAAGCCCCATCGCGCCCGTGCCCTGGATGTCGTCGTTCAGGCAGCACAACCGTTCACGGTAGCGTGCCAGCAGCGCAAAGGCGTTGGCGTTGGCGAAGTCCTCGAACTGCAGCAACACGCCGGGAAACACCTGTTCAACCGCGCTGACGAACTCTTCGATGAACTCGTCGTAGGCCGCGCCGGCAAGCCGCGGCACGCATCGGCCAATGTAGAAGCGATCGCCACGAACCGCCGCAGTGTCAGTGCCGACGTCGAGCGTCACCGGCAGGCAGCGCGACGGCGCGACGCCGGCGCACGCGGTGTAGAGCGCGAGCTTGCCGATCGGAATGCCCATGCCGTTGGCGCCGAGATCGCCGAGGCCGAGGATGCGCCCGCCGTCGGTGGCGACGATCACCGCGATGTCGCGCTGTGGCCAACCGCGCAGGATCGCGGCAATGCGACCGCGATGCTCGGGCGTGAGGTAGAGCCCGCGTGGCCTCGCGTACAAGCGGCTCCACTCCTGGCACGCCTGGCCGACGGTGGGCGTGTACACCAGCGGCAGCATCTCTTGCAGGTTATCGATCACGACGCGGTAGAAGAGCGTTTCGTTGTCGCTCTGCAGCGCGGAAAGGCAAGCGTAGCGGTCGATGTTCGTGGGCCGGCGGCGCACGTTGTCGAGCACGCGCGCCGCCTGCTCCCCCAGCGTTTCGACGCGCGGCGGCAGCCATCCGACGAGGCCGAGACGTTCACGCTCGGTGTTGGTAAACGCGGTGCCGCGATTGGTGAGGGGATCACGCAGGGCATCGATGTGCGCGGGCGGTGCGGTATCTGGCATGGCCGTCTCCCGGCTGGGTCTGGAATGGTCGTCGGCGACCTGGCCCCGATGAACATTGGCTGCGCTTGCCGCCCGGCCTGCCTTGAGCCAGGGCAAGAAATTGCCGCGACCGTCTGCAGCCGGCGCCGACGGTGCCGCGCGACCATCGCCCGTCGGCTGTTCGTGGCGTGGCGTGTCGCGGGCCAGACCTCGGTTTCGAGGCCGCGACACGGCGATCGATCAGCAGCAAGGCGCGCCAATCGTTGCTGGGCCTGAAGCGCGTGGTCGAACAGCGATCGGAGTGCACGCAAGCCGTCGGGCCCTTGCAATCAGGCCACCGAGCGGGTTGACCGCAGTCAAGGGACCGGTGCGGTGGGCTGTTACCCTTTGCTTAGCGCAGGGATTGGATCGACCACCCGGCAGCGCGGATGCGACAGCACAGTCTCCGTTTCAAGGTGGGGGTATCTCTCGCCATCACAGTGATGGTGGGCATGTTGGTCTTCACGCTGCTGGTGATGAGGCAACAGCGCGGCGAATTGTTCGACAGCGCCGCCAATCACGTGCTTCAGCTGTCCGAAGTCATCGCCCGCAGCACGCGCTTTGCGATGCTGCAGAACCAGCCCACCTACGTCGACCGCATCATTCACGACGTGGCGAACCAGGGACGCATCGACAAGGTCCGCATTCTCAGCCGCGACGGCAGGATCATCCACTCGACCTACGCACCGGAGATCGGCAGCTCCGTGGATCGCAACGCCGAGGCCTGCGTGAACTGCCATCGGGGCGACCAGCCGCTGCTGCAGCTCCCGAAGAGTGAAAGAACGTGGACCTTCACCGCCCCGGACGGCCGCCGCATGCTCGGCAGCATGGAGGTCATCCGCAACGAGCCGTCGTGCTACGCGGCAGCCTGCCACCAGCACTCGAGTGAGACGTCCGTGCTCGGCGTGCTCGACATCGTCTACTCGCTCGACGAGGTCGAGAAGATGCAGCGCCTGCACGTGATGGTCGTCGGCGGTCTCTCGTTTCTGTTCGCGCTGGGCGTCGGGCTGATTGCGAGCCTGCTGGTGCGCCGCCTGATCAACGTGCCGCTCAAAGATCTCGGAGCGGGTGCCAAGCGCGTGGCCTCGGGCGATCTGGAACATGTGATCCCGGTGCGCAGCGACGATGAGCTGGGCCAACTGGCCGGCTCGTTCAACGCGATGACGACGGCGCTGAAGAAGTCCGAGCAGCAGTTGAGGGAATGGGCGCACACGCTGGAAGAGAAGGTCGAGGCCCGAACGCGCGAACTGCGCACCGCGCAGGCCGAGACGCTGCGCGGCGAAAAACTGGCCTCGGTCGGCTTGCTGGCCGCCGGGATCGCCCACGAGTTGAACAATCCGCTCACGGGCGTGCTCACGTTTTCGCATCTGGTGCGCGAGAAGATGCCCGACGGCAGCGCGGAGGCGGAGGACATGGACCTGGTGATCCGGGAGACGCGCCGTTGTGCGTCGATCATCCGGCGGCTGCTCGACTTCGCGCGCGAGAAGGCACCCGAGCAGAAGTACGTCGACCTCAATCAGGTGATCGAGGACACTGTGAGCATCGTCGATGTGCAGGCTCGCGTGCGCGACATCGAGATTCGCCTGGACCTCGACCGCGAGCTGCCCAAGGTCTGGGCCGACGCGGACCTGGTCAAACAAGTCGTGATGAACATGCTCGTCAACGCGCAGCAGGCGATCGCGGGCGGCGGCAGCATCACCGTGCAGAGCCGGCGCTGCAAAGAGGCGCGCAGCGCCGAGCCGGGCGCGCCGGCCGTGCCGATGGTTGAGCTCGCGATCACCGACACGGGCTGCGGGATCCCGGAGAAAGACCTGCGGCGGATCTTCGACCCGTTCTTCACTTCCAAGGAAGTGGGAAAGGGCACCGGACTCGGGCTGTCGGTCAGCCACGGCATCGTCGCGGCGCACGGCGGGTCGATCGAGGTGCAGAGCAGGGTCGGCGAGGGATCGACGTTCCATGTCTACCTGCCGATCGATCCCTCTGCGGCAGAGGCCGCACAGCAGCCGGAGAGGGCAGTGCCATGAGTGCCAGGATACTCGTCGTCGACGACGAGGAAATCATCACCCGCAGCTGCGTGCGTGTGCTGAGCAGTGGGGACGATGTCATCGAGGTGGCCCACGATGGCCCGCAAGCGCTGGGGATGATCAACCAGCATGCCTACGACATCGTGATCCTCGACATCATGATGCCCGGCATGGACGGGCTCGAAGTGCTGCGGCGGGTGAAGGAAACGCATCCGGACGTCGACGTCATCATGGTCACCGGCTTGTCGCAGATCGACACCGCGGTGCAATCCATGAAGCTGGGCGCGACCGACTACCTGCCCAAGCCGTTCGATCCGGACGAACTCAAGCGCGTGGTGAAGCGCGCTCTCGAGCGGCGCGACCTGATGCGCGAGAACCTCAGCCTGAAGAGCGAGGTCAGCGCGAAGTACCGCTTCGAGAACATCATCGGTGCCAGCCCGGCGATGCAGAACGTCTTTCGTCTGATCGCCAAGTGCGCGCCGACCAACAGCACCGTTCTGATCACGGGGGAGAGCGGCACCGGCAAGGAGCTGATCGCGCGGGCGATCCACTACAACAGCCTGCGCAAGGACAAGCCGTTCGTGCCGGTCGACTGCAACGCGCTCAACGAGAACCTGCTCGAGAGCGAGATGTTCGGTCACGTAAAGGGGTCGTTCACCGGTGCCGTGGCCAGCAAGAAGGGCCTGTTCGAACTCGCCGACAGCGGCACGGTGTTCCTCGACGAGATCGGCAATCTGTCGACGTCGATCCAGGCCAAGCTGCTGCGCGTGATCCAGGAGCGCGAGTTCAAGGCGGTGGGCGATACGCGGACGCAGCCCGCCAACTTCCGGCTGGTGACTGCCACCAACAAGGACCTCAAGGCCATGATTGCCGAGGGCACCTTTCGCGAGGACCTGTACTACCGCATCGCTATCTTTCCAATCCATGTGCCGGCGCTGCGAGAACGGCACGACGACATTCCCGCGCTCGCGTTCCATTTCCTGCGCACGTTCAGCGCCGAGGTCGGCAAGAAGGTGACCGAGTTCTCCGAGGGCGCGATGAGCCTGCTGATGAAGTACGAGTGGCCCGGCAATGTGCGCGAGCTGGAGAACACCGTGCACCGTGCCGTGATCCTCACCGGGGACCACATCATTCGCCGGGCGCACCTGGTCAACCTGCTCGACAGGGGGGCGCCGGGTGACGAGCTGCAGATCCCGCGCACGGGCGAGGAGCTCAAGCGCGTCAAGAAGGAGGCGCGCGAGAAGTCGGTCGAGAACATCGAGAAGCTGTTCGTCCTGGAGGCACTCAAGCGCAACGCGTGGAATGTGACGCGCAGCGCCGAGCAGACCGGGATGCAGCGCGCCAATTTCCAGGCGTTGATGAAGAAATACGGCATCCGCGTCAGGGATACCGAGGCCGGGCGCGACGCGCAGGAAGACCGGGGCGGCGCCTAGCGCGCCGCAGCACCGAGACAGCGCCGCGCGGGCAGCGGCTACTTCGCGGGCGCGTGGTGCGCGTCTTCCTCGTCGAGATAGCCCGTGAACATCTCCTTGAAGTGCGCAAGCGGCGTGTGACCGAGCGTGCCCAGGTAGACGTGAATCGGAATGTAGGCGACGAAGAAGATGAAGATCAGCACGTGCACGGTGTCGACCACCCGCACGCCGCCGAGCCACTGCACGGCCGATGCAAAGCGCGTCACGTCCCAGAGCAGCAGACCGGTAAAGGCCTGGAGCGGCACCAGCATCAGCATGATCACTTGATAGAGCATGCTTTGCATCGCATTGAACTTGCGGTAGGCGGTCACGTGGTGCGGGTTGGGGTCGCCGCGGAAGATGCCGTAGCCGTAATACTGAAGCTGGCGGAAGCTGGCCTTGAAATGCTTGGTCGGGCTGAGCTCCGGGTGATAGACCTTGATCTTGTCGGTGAACAGGTAGAACAGCAGCCAGACGAAGAAATTGGCGATCAGCACGAAGCCGATCCAGTTGTGCAAGCTGACCGCGGTCCGGAAGCTCATCCAGTCAATCACGCCGGCGTAGCGGATCTGCACGCCGGTGATGATCATCG
This sequence comes from Burkholderiales bacterium, assembly GCA_020354665.1. Classification (GTDB taxonomy): domain Bacteria; phylum Pseudomonadota; class Gammaproteobacteria; order Burkholderiales; family Burkholderiaceae_C. The sequence continues at coordinate 3,209,407 of CP070653.1, read as the reverse complement.
CGACGAAGCCGAACGCGTTGAGCCAGTGCCAGATGCGCACCGGCAGCGGGTGGACGTAGACTCTTGCCATCGCTTTCTTCCTAAGCTGACGCGTCGCCGTCCGCACCGCGATTGCCGGTGGCGCCCGCGTCCCCGGTCGCGGCCGCAGCCGCAGCCTTCTCTTCTTCGATCTTCCTCAGATACCGCCGGAACGCCCAGCGCGCCGTCAGGTGCGCCAGCGGGACCGCGACGCCGGCCGCCAGGGCGAGCAGCAGCAGCACATCGAGCAGCTTGATCCGCGTGGCGCCGATCGCATAGAAACCGCGCACGCTATCGATCGAGACGGGCGAGTGCAGCACCTCCCGGTCGATGCCGTAGCGCTCCGGACGGCCATCGGGACGTGCGATCGAGATGGTCACGCTCCGGAACGCCTCCGATCCCGCGCGATGACAGGTATTGCAGTCGCTCAGCGCCTTCGCCTTGTCGGCCATGCGGTGGGCTTCGGCGCCGTCGCTGACCTCCAGACGGCCGCGCAGCACCATGGCGCCCGAGTCTTCGCGGGCGAACACGCTGATCAGGTTCCACAGTTCCATCGGATCGAGGCCCTTGCCGCCTGCCGCCTCGGCAGCCTTGATGCGTCCTTCGATGCGCGGCACACCCGTCTCCCCGGAGGCGACCTGCTGGCTCGTGGCTGCGTTGTAGATCCTGAGGTCGATCCTGCGCGTGGCATTCGGCGCATGGCAGGCCGGGCATGAAACGGTCTGGAAATGGAGCTCGGTGTTGGGCAGCCATTCCTTGTGCGTGGCGACGGCCTCGGAGTGACAGTTCAGGCATGCCTGTTTGCGTCCCTCGCCGGCCGATGCCGCCTTGACTTCGTGCGCGCTGTGGCAATCGGAGCAAAGCGGTGCGGCGCTTGCCTCGGCCTGGGCGCGTGCCTTGCCGTGCATGCTCTGCGCGTAGGCGTCGAAGATGTCGGAATGGCAGTTCTTGCACGGTACGGCCGCGACGGTGGCATACGTGGCCTTGGGGCCGACGTCGTGGGGGCCGTGGCAGTCGGTGCACACCGGTGCCGCCTCGTTGCCCGTGCGCAGCGCCACCGCGTGCAGGCTGCCCTCGTAAAGCTCGTACTTGTCGCTGTGGCAGCTGCGGCAGACTTCTGCCGCGGCCAGCGAGTACTGCCGCGCGCTGGCAATTGCCTTCTCGGCCGACGGATGTTCGCCGAGATCGACGTCGGCGTGGCACCCGGTGCAACCGATTGCTGCGTGCACCGATTTCGCGAACGCCTCGGCATTGACATGCAAGGAGAGGGTCTCGGCGTTGGTCAGCTGCTTCTGCAGGTCGGCTGCTTCGTGGCAGCCAAGACAGGTCTTGTCGTCCTGCGAGAGCTCGGCGGTTGCCGCGAACGCCATCCCCGCGCCGGCCCAGCAAAGAACGGTGCTCAGGACGAAGCCCAGAAGCCCGCGGCGGAGCACCGACGCGCGGCGGCGAGCGGTGAAGGGGCCGGTCATGTTCGTATCCCTGTTGTTCTTGCGGTCGCAGCCCCGATCCGGCGTGGAATGGGCCGCTCATGACACCCGGCGCCGCCTCGTGTCACCCGGGCGGCGCCGGTTCACACGGCAATTCTGATCAGCTACTGGCTATTCGTCTGTGCGTTTCATCAAG
>CP070653.1:3199197-3207666 GCA_020354665.1 Burkholderiales bacterium | reverse complement strand
GGCTGGCCGTTCTACGTGCGCGGCGTGCAGTCGGTGATCAACCGCAGCCCCAACATGTGGACGCTGATCGGTCTGGGCACCAGCGTCGCCTTCGTCTACAGCCTGGTCGCCACCGTAGCGCCCCAGGCGTTTCCGGCAACTTTCATCATCGATGGGCGTGTCGCTGTCTACTTCGAGGCCGCGGCGGTGATCATCTCGCTGACGCTGTTCGGCCAGATTCTCGAATTGAAGGCGCGCTCGCAGACCTCGGCAGCGATCAAGTCGCTGCTCGGCCTGGCACCCAAGACCGCGCGCCGTATCAATGACGATGGCACCGAGGAAGACGTGCCGCTGTCGCATGTGCACGTCGGCGACCGGTTGCGCGTACGCCCCGGCGAGAAGGTGCCGGTCGACGGCGTCGTCGTCGAAGGCAGCAGTGCGGTCGACGAGTCGATGCTGACCGGTGAGCCGCTGCCGGTGACCAAGCGCCCCGGCGACAAGCTCATCGGCGCCACGCTCAACACCAGTGGCGCGCTGGTGATGCGCTCCGAACATGTCGGCTCGGCCACCGTGCTCGCCCAGATCGTGCAGATGGTCGCGCAGGCGCAGCGCTCGCGCGCACCGATGCAGCGCATGGCCGATGTCGTGGCCGGCTATTTCGTCGTCACGGTCGTGGCCATCGCGTTGCTGACATTCTTTGGTTGGGGTTTCTTCGGGCCGCAACCCAGCTGGGTGTTCGGGCTCATCAACGCAGTGGCCGTGCTGATCATTGCCTGTCCCTGTGCGCTGGGGCTGGCGACGCCGATGTCGATCATGGTCGCCACCGGCAAGGGGGCGACGCATGGCGTGCTGTTCCGCGACGCCGCGGCGATCGAGAACCTGCGCAAGGTCGACACGCTGATCGTCGACAAGACCGGCACCCTGACCGAAGGTCGACCGACCTTCGAGCGTGCGGTCGCGACAAAGGAGTTCAGCGAGGACGAGGTGCTGCGCCTGGCCGCAAGCCTGGACCAGGGCAGCGAACACCCACTGGCCGCCGCCATCGTCGCAGCTGCAAACCAGCAGGGGTTGGCCCTCGCCAAGCCTGAAGCGTTCGATTCGGAATCGGGCATCGGCGTGCACGGTACGGTCGACGGCAAGGCGCTGGCGCTGGGCAACACGGCGTTGATGGCACAACTCGGCGTACCGGTCTCGGCGTTGGAGAGCCAGGCCGAGGAACTGCGTGGGCAGGGCGCCAGCGTGATGCACCTGGCGATCGACGGGAAGCTGGCGGGCCTGCTCGCCGTGTCGGACCCGGTCAAGCCGACCACACCCGAGGCACTGAAGGCTCTGCACGAGGCCGGACTGCGCGTCGTCATGGCCACCGGCGATGGGCTGACCACGGCGCGAGCCGTCGGGCAGCGCCTCGGCATCGACGAGGTGCACGGCGAAGTCAAGCCTGCGGACAAGTTGAAGCTGGTCGAGAAGCTGCACGCCGAAGGCCGCATCGTTGGGATGGCCGGCGACGGGATCAACGACGCGCCGGCATTGGCGCGGGCCGACGTCGGCATCGCGATGGGCACCGGTACCGACGTGGCGATGAACAGCGCCCAGATCACGCTGGTCAAGGGTGATCTGCGCGGTATCGCGACAGCGCGTGCCCTTTCGGTGGCGACCGTGGCCAACATGAAGCAGAACCTCGCGTTCGCCTTTGTCTACAACGCGCTCGGCGTGCCGCTGGCGGCCGGCGTGCTGTACTCGTTCACCGGCTGGTTGCTTTCACCGATGATCGCCGCGCTGGCGATGAGCCTGAGCTCGGCATCGGTGATCGGCAATGCGCTGCGGTTGCGCGGAAAGGTGCTGGGCGCCCGTTGACCGGCCCCTGCAGCGCCGAGGACGCCGGCAGGCTGCGAGTCGGCGCCGACGTCGGGCGTATCGGTCGGGATGCGCGGATTCCGCAGCGCGTTGGTAACGCTCGGCGGACAGGCCACCGCTATTCAACGCACTGACTTGATTTGCATCAGACTGGCGCTCCTGCCGCAGCCTAGACTGCCGCGCATGGTCAATGGGCTTTCGGCTACATGCGGCACGTCGAGGACGCGATGGCTCCTGCGCGGCCTGGCGGCGCTGATGGTGTTCGTGCAGCTTGCAGCCGCAGCGGCCGCTTGCCCCGACTATGCCCATGGTCAACATGGCGTGCCGCAGAACTGCGCGCCGGTCGCCAACCCTGACGGGGGCGCCAGCGACCAGATCTGCGCGAGCGAGTTCGCGCCGGCCAATCAGGCACCTGCTAGCGAACGCACCGTTCAACTGCCCGAACTCGGGCCGCCGGTCGCGGTCGCCGCACTTTGGCCCCCGGCGCCATCGGCGCAGCAGGTGCAGCCGCGACACGACGCGGCACCGCTGTCGCCTGTCCCTCGATTCCTGACCCTCCGCCGGCTGCTGCGTTGACGCGCTCGGCGGGCCCGCGCCCGTAGCGCGACGGTCCGCAGCGTTGCCGCGTTCGCATGGCCTCGCGGTGACGTGCGCTTGTCCCACGCACATCTGCGGCGCTGCATCCGTGCGGATGCAGCCGCCCCGAGTCGGAGAGGTCGATCATGAGAGAAGTTGTCCGAGCTGGCACCGCCGCGCATGGCGAGGTCGTGGCGGCGTCCGCGACGGCATCGGCAAATGACGATGCAGCGTCCACGCCCACTGCACGTAGGCGATCTCCGTATCTGATGCCGCTGGCGATCTTCGCGCTGCTCGCGGTCTTTCTCGGCATCGGTCTGACGCTCGACCCACGCCTGGTGCCCTCGCCCCTCGTGGGCAAGCCGGTGCCCGAGTTCCGGCTCGCGCCGGTGCAGGGGCGCACGCTCGGGCTCGCCACCGAAGACCTGCGCGGCGAAGTTTCGGTGGTCAACGTGTTCGCGTCATGGTGCCTCGCCTGTCGCGACGAGCACCCGCTGTGGATGGAGCTGGCCAGCCGGCGCACGCTGCCGATCCACGGACTGAACTATAAGGACGCGCCAGACGACGCACAGCGCTGGCTGAATCAACTGGGCGACCCCTACTCGCGGACCGGCGCCGACCGAGATGGGCGCGTCGCCATCGACTGGGGCGTCTACGGCGTCCCCGAGACGTTCGTCATCGACAAGAACGGCGTCATTCGCGACAAGATCATCGGCGCCATCACGCGCGAGTCGGTCGACGAGCGCCTGCTGCCGCTGGTGCGCCGATTGCAGTCGGAGTGACGACGTGACCGACGTGTCGACCATCGGCTTCGTCGCGGCCTTCGGCGCCGGAGTCATTTCGTTCCTGTCGCCCTGCGTGCTGCCGCTGGTTCCGGCGTACGTGTCGTACGTCGCCGGCGACAGCGCGCAACGCATCGAGCGACCGCGTGTGCGGCTCGCGGCGCTCGGTGTGAGCGTGCCATTCGTCGCCGGCTTTTCGGCGGTTTTCATCGCCTTTGGCGCCAGCGCCAGCGCGCTGGGGCTGCTGCTGCAGCGCTATCGCTACGAGGCCAACCTGGTTGCCGCCATCGTGGTGATCGCGTTCGGCCTGTTCATGCTCGGGCTGTGGCGCTGGGTGCCGTGGCTGCAGCGTGACCTGCGGCTGCACCTTCGCCTGGCCGGCGGAACGCCGTTGGCGGGATTCGTGCTCGGCCTTGCGTTCGCGTTCGGCTGGACGCCGTGCATCGGTCCGATCCTCGGCGCGATCCTCGCCGTGACCGCCACCCATACCGGCACGAGCGGGGTCGCTCTGCTGAGCGCCTATTCGCTCGGCCTGGGTGTGCCGTTCCTGCTCACGGCGCTGTTCATCGACCGCGCGACGCAGTTGCTGGGCAGGCTACGCGGCGTGGGTGCAACGCTTCAGATCGGCGGCGGGCTGGTAATGGTGGCATTCGGAGTCGCAATGCTTACCGGTCAACTGACACCGTTCTCCAGCTGGCTACTCGAAACGCTGCCGGTGCTGGGCACGATCGGATGAACGGCGAGGCGAAAGAGATCCCACCGATGACCCTTTGCGCAGTCGCGGCCACGCACCTGAGCTCGCAAGCCGATCGGAGGCTTGCCTGCGTTCACGCCTGGCTGCGCGTGGCCTTTGATGTTCAACAAGGAGATCACGATGATTGAAAGACGGATGCTGCTGCAAGTCGCGGGCGCGCTGATGCTGCCGGGCCTGCTTCCGCGCGCGAACGCGCAGAAGGCCGAACTGGTGACGGTCTACAAGAGCCCGACCTGCGGCTGTTGCGGCGAATGGGTCAAGCACGTGCGCGCGGGGGGCCTGCAGGTGCAGACGCACGACGTCGGCGACGTGTCGCCGATCCGCGATCGTTATGGCGTACCCAGTGCACTCGCTTCGTGCCATACCGCGATCGTCGCCGGCTATGCGATCGAGGGACATGTCCCGGTGGCCGACATCAAGCGCCTGCTGATCGAGCGGCCGAAGGTGATCGGACTGGCGGTACCCGGCATGGTGGTCGGCTCGCCGGGCATGGAACAAGGCACGCCCCAGCGCTACTCGACGCTCGCGTTCGATGCGCGCGGCTACCGCGTCTTTGCACAGCACTGAGGCCGGGATCCGCAACAGCAACCACGCAGCCCCAAGAAGGAACTTTTCATGCGAACCAATACAGCCATCGCGGCACGGCATCCGCCGCACAAGGGATTCCTCGTCGGCGCGCTTCTGCTCGCGCTCACGCTGATCATCGCCATCGTCGCCGCCAGGCCAGGCGGCGACACCGGGACATCGGCGAACCAGGCACGCGCGGTCGATCGAGCAACCACCGCGCCCGGAACCATTGCAGCGCCTGCCGCGGCCGGATTGACCGCACGCCAGGACTTTTTCGATTTCGGCACGATATCGATGGCTGCCGGCAAGGTCAGTCACCGCTTCTGGTTCAGGAACGACGCCGCCGCGCCCCTACTGGTCAAGCGCATCTACACCTCGTGCATGTGCACGACTGCGACGCTCGTCAAGGCGATGCGCATCGTCGGGAGCTACGGCATGGCAGGACACGGGCCGATGCCCGATGTCAACGAATCCTTCGCGCCCGGGGAAGCCGCGTACGTCGACGTGGTGTTCGATCCCGCCGCGCACGGCCCCGCCGGCCTGGGCCACACCGAGCGCGTCGTCAGCATCGAGACCGATGCCCGCCAGCGTCTGCAGCTCGCTTTCGTCGCCAACGTGAGGCCCTGACGCCATGGAAAACAGACTGAAATGGCTCGCTTTCGCGACCGTTGCTTTCTTCGTGACCATCGCGCTGTTCAAGTACAGCAGTTTCGGGGCGTCCACGCTGTGGGGCGTGAGCGAGCAAGGGCACTGGCTGCTGCCGCTCGTTGCCGTCGCGGCACTGATCGACAGCGTCAATCCGTGCGCTTTCTCGATCCTGCTGCTGACGGTTGCGTTCCTGCTGAGCATTGGCAAGCTGCGGTCGAACGTGCTGCAGATCGGCAGCGCCTACATCGCCGGACTGTTTGTCGTCTATCTCCTGATCGGCCTTGGCTTGCTGCAGACGCTGCACATCTTCGACACGCCGCACTTCATGGCCAACGTCGGGGCCGTCCTTCTCGTGGCGCTCGGGCTCATCAACATCGTGAACGAGTTCGTGCCGGCGTTCCCGGTCAAGCTCGCCATTCCGCATGGCGCGCACAAGAAGATGGCCGTGCTGATGGAGCGGGGGTCCATTCCGGCCGCCGTCGCGCTCGGCGGATTGGTCGGCGTGTGCGAGTTTCCGTGCACCGGCGGGCCCTACCTGATGGTGCTGGGCCTGCTGCACGACCAGACCTCGTACTACACGGGCGTTGGCTACCTGCTGATGTACAACGTCTTGTTCGTCTCGCCGCTCGTATTGATCCTGCTGCTTGCGAGCGACAACCGGCTGCTGGGCAAGGTCCAGCAGTGGCAGCAGCAACGGCGCGGTGCAATGCGCCTGTGGGGCGGAACGGCGATGGTTGCGCTCGGGCTGCTCATCTTTGCACTGTGACGCCGTGGATACCGCCCCGACGACCTTCCTGTTGCCGATCGCATCGCTGGTGGCGCTGACGGTCCTGGCGTGGCTTGTGCGCCGCGCGATGAGCGTGGCGATCTGCCCGGTCTGCTTCGGCGTGTCCGGAACGTGGCTGTGGATGGTTGCGGCGCGGCTCGGCGGCGCCGTCGTCGACGAGACCATGCTTGCGATATTCGTTGGCGCGTCCGTGATCGGTGGCGCCCAGTGGGTCGAGGCGCGGCTTCCGCAGCAGCGTTCCCCGTTGTTGTGGAAGGCGCTCGCCCTTCCGCTGGGCTTTGCTGCGGCGTACGGCCTAGTGGCGCAGCGGTGGGCTCTGGCAACTGCCGCCGCAGCGGCTTGCGCAATGCTGGCCATGTTGTTCCTGCGATCGGCACCATCGGCCACCGGCGATCGCGCCGCGATCGCGCAGCTCGAGGAGCAGATGAAGAAATGCTGCTGAGATCCGAAGCATGCCGTGCGGCTGGCCGAACGGGTCGCGCCGGCCAGCGTGCGCGACGCGGTGCTTGAGGTGCGTGCTTGCGGCGGGCGGCGGCTGTTCCGCGACGCGTGCCTCTTCTGGCTGCTGGCAAGGCACAAGACTGCCGTTTCGCGCAACGGCACCACGACATTCGAACGTGATACGTGCTCGAGCGGTGCCGCTACAGCTTGATGAAGATCTTCCTGCGGTAAAGCAGGTACGCGGTGCCGTAGATGACGAGCACGAACAGCACCGCATATGCCAGCGAAGCGAGCTTCGGCGCGATGCCGATGCTGCTCAGGCCGTCCATCCACAGTCGACCCAGCCGCATCCCACCGAAGATGTGCGCATGAAGAACGCGCGCCAGCAGCACGGACAGGACATACAGCACGATGGCGTTGGCCCCCAACACTCGGCCGAACGCCGTGCCCCTCGTGTAGCCGAGCACGTCGACGACGAGGATGCACGCGGCGAGCGCCATCGTGCCCATGCCCGCCGTCCACAGCGTGTACGAGCTGGTCCACAGATTCTTGTTCAGCGGCACGAACCATCCCCACAATTCGCCCGCCAGGTACATGGCGAAGCCGGCGAAGAAGATCCACGCGAGTTTTCTGTAGGGCTCCTCGATCGCGAGGATCAGTCGGCCGACCAGCATGCCGATCATCCCGGTGACGATCGCGGGCAGCGTGCTCGTCAGGCCTTCCGGGTCCCACGTCACCTCCCAGAGCGTGCCCGGCAGGAGCCGGCGATCGAGCCAGGCCGTGATGTTCACGCCGGGTTCGTAGTTCGCCGCGACAAGGCCGCCCGCCAGCTCCTGGATCGGACCGATCTTGAGCTGGCCGTCGCTGTACCCGACCTGGCCCGTGGCCAGCGCATTGCGCACGACATCGTCGATCGGCACCGGCACGATTACCAGCAGCAGCCAGTAGCCGATCAGCACTAGCGCGGCGATCCAGATCTGCTGCTTCCAGGTGGTGCTCAAGAAGAGCAGCCCACAGGCGAGGAAGACGATCGAGATCCGCGGCAGCACGCCCAGGTAGCGCATCGCTGCGAAATCGAAGTCGGGCAACAGGCGCAGCAGCCAGCCGAGCAGCAAGATCTTGACGGCGCGAGAGACGACCTTCAGGTAGAGCTCCTGGCGGTCGGCGCCGACATCGAGGCGCTTCGAATAGGCCAGCGCGATCGACACGCCGAGGATGAACAGGAACAGCGGGAAGACCAGGTCCGTCAACGTGATGCCGTGCCACCGTGCATGGAGCAGCGGTGGATACACATGGCTCCACGAGCCGGGGTTGTTGACGATCACCATCAGGGCGATCGTGTAGCCCCGCAGCGCATCCAGCGATATCAGTCGCTTCGAGAGGTCGAGCGGGCGAGGCATCTGATCACGTCGGTTGCTGTCAGGATGATCCCACTATCGCTGCAAGGCTGCCACGCCAGGCGCACCGCGACGGGACATGGCCGCTGCAGGCGCGTACGATGCAAGGGGTCATTCGCGCGGATTCGATGATGCGCGCCGTTCGCTACGAACGCTACGGTCCGCCCGACGTGCTTCGCGTCGTGGAGGTCCCCGAGCCGGTTGCGGCTGCCGGCGAGGTGTGCGTGCGCATCGAGGCGGCCAGCCTCAATCCGGTCGACTTCAAAGTGCGCGAGGGAGCGTTGCGCTTCGTACCGCTGTGCAAGTCGCCGCCGCGCACGACGGGCATCGACTTCGCGGGCGTGATCGTGTCGGTCGGCGGTGGCGCCGCATCCTGGCGGGGCGGCGAACGCGTGTTCGGCTCGCTGTCACCGTTCGGCCGCGCGGGTTCGTGCGCGCAGTCGTGCATCGTCGACGCGCAACGCGTCGTCGCGATTCCCGATCCCGTGAGCTTCGAGGCGGCGGCCTGCCTGCCCGTCGCGGCCGGCGAGGCGGTGCAGGCGCTCGCCGACAGTGCGCAGCTCGCGGCCGGACAGCATGTGCTGATCGTCGGTGCAGCAGGCGGCGTCGGTCACTTCGCGCTGCAGTATGCACGGCACGTCGGCGCGCAGGTCACCGGCGTCTGCGGGTCCGACAACGTTGCCT
>CP070653.1:3193180-3199097 GCA_020354665.1 Burkholderiales bacterium | reverse complement strand
AAGAAATTATAGCCGCGCGCCGCGTCAGCCGCCGCGGCGCATCATGTCGAAGAAATCAAGGTTGTTCTTAGAGGCCTTCATCTTGTCGAGGATGAATTCAATCGCCTCGATCTCGTCCATCGGGTACAGCAGCTTGCGCAGGATCCACGTCTTCTGCAGGATCTCCGGCTTGAGCAGCAGTTCCTCGCGCCGTGTGCCGCTCTTGTTGAGCAGGATCGACGGGTACACGCGTTTTTCGGACATCCGGCGGTCGAGGTGGATCTCGCAATTGCCGGTGCCCTTGAATTCCTCGTAGATCACCTCGTCCATCTTCGAGCCGGTGTCGATCAGCGCGGTGCCGATGATGGTCAGCGAGCCGCCCTCTTCGACGTTGCGCGCGGCGCCGAAGAAGCGCTTGGGCCGTTGCAGCGCGTTGGCGTCGACGCCGCCGGTCAGCACCTTGCCGGAGGACGGCAACACGTTGTTGTAGGCACGGGCCAGGCGTGTGATCGAGTCGAGCAGGATCACCACGTCCTTCTTCAGTTCGACCAGCCGCTTGGCGCGCTCGATCACCATCTCGGCGACCTGGACGTGGCGCGCCGCCGGCTCGTCGAACGTGGAGCTGATGACCTCGCCGCGCACCGTGCGCTGCATCTCGGTCACTTCCTCGGGCCGCTCGTCGACGAGCAGCACGATCAGGTGCACATCCGGGTAATTGGCCGTGATGGCGTGTGCCAGGTGTTGCATCATCATCGTCTTGCCGCTCTTGGGCTGCGAGACGAGCAGGGCGCGCTGGCCTTTGCCGATCGGTGCAATCAGGTCGATGATCCGGCAGGTGATGTTCTCGTCGCTCTTGATGTCGCGTTCGAGCTTGAACTGCTCCTTGGGGAACAAGGGCGTCAGGTTCTCGAACATGATCTTGTGCTTGCTCTCCTCGGGGGTCAGGCCGTTGACGCGGTCGACCTTCACGAGCGCAAAGTAGCGTTCGCCGTCCTTGGGTACTCGCACCTCGCCTTCGACCATGTCGCCGGTGTGCAGGTTGAAGCGGCGCACCTGGCTTGGCGACAGGTAGATGTCGTCAGTGCTTGCCATGTAGCTGGTGTCCGGCGAGCGCAGGAAGCCGAACCCGTCCGGCAGCACCTCGAGCACGCCGTCGCCGAACACCTGCTCGCCGCCCTTCGCGCGCTTCTTCATGATCGCGAACATCAGCTCTTGCTTGCGCATACGGCTGACGTTGTCGATTTCGAGCTGTTCGCCCATCTTGATCAGCTCGGACACGTGGAGTGCCTTCAGTTCGGACAGGTGCATGGCAGGTTGGGGGCCGGTATCGCCGGCGTCAGAAGTTCGCGACCGACCGTCGCGACGGGACCGCGTTGAGCGGTGAAGAGCAGAGCTCCCGGGGCAGCAAGAGCTACCGCGCTTCGAGCGTGGCCGACTGGCTTGGATTGGATCGCCGCGGCCTCGCGCCGATATGCGCGCGGCGGCAATTCATACAGCCCACGGAGCGGGCGCCTCGTGGCGCCGACGCCGCCGGCTGATATACGTGATTATAGATGCCCGTCGAGGAACGCCGTCAACTGGGCCTTCGACAGGGCCCCGACCTTGGTCGCGGCGACTTCTCCGCCCTTGAAAAGGATCAGCGTGGGAATGCCGCGGATGCCGAACTTGGCGGGAGTGTCGCGGTTCTCGTCCACGTTAACCTTCGCCACCTGCAGGCGGCCGTCGTAATCCTTTGAAACCTCGTCGAGCATCGGCGCGATCATCTTGCACGGGCCGCACCATTCCGCCCAGAAGTCGACCAACACAGGCTTGGCGGACTTCAGTACATCGGCGTCGAACGAAGCGTCCGAGACATGTTTGATCAAGTCTGAGCTCATACCGCTATTCCTTCGTCATCCCCAGTGCGGGACAGATGCTGCCTGGCCGGCGTCGCTCGACATGCGGCAAGGCAGAATGATTCTGACACAAAGGCGTTCCTGCCCGCTGGACACGGGCGTGGACGCCCTTAAGCGCAATGCACGGGCCGACCGACACGCTTGAGCATGTTTTCCTCGAGGGCCCCGACCGGCAGGCGATGCCGGAGGGCGCGCGTCGGGAAGCGCCCTGGGCGCGCGTCGTCGCGATCGTCGATGACTGGGCGCGCAGGAAGCGCCTCGAATTGCGCGAGGTCGTCGTCCTCGTGCCCTACGCCGAGTTGCTGGCGCCGGCACGCCGCGGGTTCGGGAGCCGGCAGGGCTGGATGCCGCGCATCGAAACAACCCTGACTCTCGCGGCCGCATGCCGGCCGCCGGCGGCAGCCAAACCGGGGCAACTTCGCTTCGACCCGGCGCTCGATGGCCTGACCGCCAGCGAGTTGATGCAACAGCATCGATGGGCGCGTGCCTGGGCGCGGCGCGATCCGCGCGCGTTCGACGCCGCGGTGGCGCAGGTCGTCGCGACCGCGACGGCGCTGGCGCGCGCGGCATTTGCTCGGCATCCGGCTGAACGTGATGCCTACTGGCAATTTGCGCGCGAACGGCTCAACCCGGTGCCTGGACCCGGCGCAACCGAGCGCTTGCTTGCGCGTGTCGCGCTCGAATGGGCCGCGGTCGCCGATCCGCCCGTGAGCGATGCATTGTTCGAACTGCAGCCTGCCGGATGGGTTCTCATCGAGGCCGGCGAGCCCGACGCCCTGGCCCATTGTCTCGTCACAGCGAGCGTCGCTGCATGCCTGAGGATCGACATGAACGCCGCGGAAGGCATCGACGTGCAGGCAACAAGCCTCGCCATGGCGGTCTGCGACGGCTTGGAGGATGAGGCGCAGGCGGCGGCTGCGCAGGTGCTTCACCATCTATCGCGCGGGCAGAGTCCCGTCGCACTGATCGCTACCGACCGCGAACTGGTGCGGCGCGTGCGGGCGCTGTTGGCGCGCAACGCGGTGCCGATCGCCGATGAGACCGGGTGGCGGCTGTCGACGACGCGCGCCGGCGCGCTCGTGATGAGCCTGTTACGTGCGGCGCGCAGTGACGCGGCGACCGATGACGTGCTCGACGCCCTCAAAGCCGCTGCGCCATCGCGTTGCGGCGACGAGCTGATCGAGCGGACCGAGGCCGTGCTGCGGCGCGAGGGCTGGACTCGGCGACACCGTGTACGCACGAGCATGCTCGATCCCGACTGCGCGGCGCTGTGGCAACGGGCAACCGCGGTCCTCGACACCTTGGGCAGCCATCGTCGCAGGTCGCTCGTCGAATGGCTCGCGACGCTGCGCAGCACGATCGAAACGCTCGCGCTGTCGGCCACGCTGGGGACACCGGGTGCCGACGCCGCCCTCGCGCAGGTGACTTACGCCCTTCATCTCGATCAAGTGCCGGCCAGTCTCCCGCACACTGCGATCGGATTTGACGCCTTCGTTCAATGGGTCGATGGCGCGCTCGAGCAGTCGGTCTTCCTGCCACCGTCGCCTGGTCCACAGGCACCGGTCGTGATCACGCCGATGGCGCGCGCCGTCCTGCGTCCGTTCGGCGCGGTGGTCCTGCCGGGTTGCGACGACAAGAGGTTGGGGACCGCCTTCGAGCCACAGTCGCTGCTGGGCGACGCACTGGCCGCCGAGCTTGGTCTGCCGTCCATTGCACAGCAGCGCGAGGCGCAGCGCAATGCATTCAAGCTGCTGCTGCGACAGCCACGGGTCCTGCTGCTGCGGCGGCGCACGGACGGCGACGAGCCGCTTGGCGCGAGCCCGCTCGTCGATGCACTCGCGATGCAATGGCGGCGGGCCAGCGGACGCAACCTGCCGCAGTGGGTCGACCCGCGAGTCGATGTGTCGTTCACGCCGCGGCCCACGCCGCGGCCCGCACCGAGGCCGCGACGTGTGCCGGCTCGCTTGAGTGCCAGCAGTGTCGAGGCGTTGCGTGCCTGTCCTTACCGATTTTTCAGCCGTGTCGTGCTCGGACTGCGCGAAACCGAAGAATTGAAGGACGATCCCGAGAAGCGCGACTATGGAAGCTGGCTGCATGCGGTGCTGCATCGATTCCACGCTGCCCGTTCGCAGCCGGCCGAGCCCGCCGCCGATGCGCGCGACTTGCGTCGCATCGCTGCCGATGAACGCGAAGCGCGTGGCCTCGACGACGCCGGCTTCCTGCCGTATGCAGCAACGTTCGACCGCTTCGTCGAGCTGTACGTCGAATGGCTGCGCGAGCGCGAAGCCCGGGGCTGGCGTTGGCGCGACGGCGAAGTCGAGCTGACGGCGCGACCCGGCGAGTTGGAGGGCGTCGAGCTGACCGGCCGTCTCGATCGCATTGATGTGGCGGCCCCGCCCGACGGTGGTGCGACCGAAGTCGCCCTGATCGACTACAAGACCGGCAGTGTGACGCAGCTGCAGGCGGCGGCGCGCGATCGGCTGGAGGACACGCAACTGGCCTTCTATGCCGCGCTGGCGCGAGCCAGCGGCCACATCGACGGCCCGGTGCGGGCGTACTACCTCGCGATCGACGATCCGCGACGGCTGCACTTCGTCGAACACGTCGATGTGGCGGCGAGCGCGCAGGCACTGCTCGAGGGGGTGGCCCGCGACCTCGAGCAGGTGCGCTCCGGTGCGGGACTGGCCGCGCTGGGTGAGGGCGCGACGTGCGATTACTGCGAAGCCCGCGGACTCTGCCGGCGCGATGACTGGCCGGTAGCCATCCCGGTTGACGACGACGATCACTGACGATGGCCTCGCCTCACGCGCCCGCTTATGTGATCGACGGTGCGACTGCGTCGCGCGAAGCGTTCTACGCGCGCGCCTGCGATCCGACGGCAAGCGTCGTCGTCGAAGCGTGCGCCGGCGCGGGCAAGACGTGGATGCTCGTCTCGCGCATCCTGCGTGCACTGCTCGACGGCACGAGACCCGAGCAGATCCTTGCCATCACTTTCACGCGCAGGGCGGCCGGCGAGATGCGCGCACGGCTGCAGGAATGGCTGTTCGAATTGGCAGCCTCGCAGTCCAGCCACGCACAACGCGTGCAGGCACTCGTCGAACGCGGCGTGACGGCATTGGAGGCCGACCGCCTCGCGCCGGTGCTCGCGAACCTGCACGAGCAGCTGCTCGCCCATGGCAGGGGCGTCGAGGTCCGCACTTTCCATGCGTGGTTCGCCCAACTGCTTCGCGCGGCACCGCTTGACTTGCTCGCCGAGCTCGGCCTGCATCCTGCCGTCGAACTGATCGAAGACGTCGACGAACTTCGACCCGACGTATTTCGCCGCTTCCACGCGGCCGTCGCCGCCGACCCCTTGCTACGGGCTGACCATGCGGCGCTCGTGCAGGCGCGCGGCCGCTCCGCGGTGCGCCGGTGGCTCCTGGCCGCATGGGAGCGCCGCATCGAGATCGAGTTGGCCGAGGCGGCCGGCGTGCTCGCCGGCAGCGTGGCCACGGCGCAGGCGCAGTGGCCGGCGTATGCGGATTTCGCACACCCTGCGCAGCGGCTGCACAGCGAATCCGTGCGTGCGTTGCTGAGTCGAGTCGCTGGCGCGCTCGGCAGCCACCACAAGGCGACGGCACGCAGGCAGGCCGCGCAACTCGAAGCGGCACTCACCCATGCCGACGCTCCCCAGGCGCTGGCCGCGGCGCGGCTGGCATTGCTGACGGACAAGGGCGTGCTGCGCGCGCACCTCGAGGCGCCCGAGCTCGAAGCGGCGGTGGCAACGATCGCCGAGATCGAACGGGCCGTCGCGCAGCATGACGCAGCAGTCGAACACCGGTGCATGGCACGGCTGTCCATGGTCTTGCTCGCCGAGTACGCGGCGCTCAAGAGGCTGCGCGGCCTGGCCGACATGGTCGATCTCGAGCGCGTCGCGCTCGCGCTGATGCGCGAAGCCACGCTTGCTGGCTGGGTCCAGGAGCGGCTCGACGCGCGCATCCGGCACCTGTTGATCGACGAGTTCCAGGACACCAGCCCGCTGCAGTGGCATGCCTTGCACGCTT
>CP070653.1:3158401-3193080 GCA_020354665.1 Burkholderiales bacterium | reverse complement strand
CGCCGAAGAGCGCGTCGAAAAGTGTGTCGAACAGCGGCTTCGGCATGAACATGCCGCCGATGAGCAGCGTGTTCGACACTGCAATGTTGCTCACGCCCGCCTGAAGCACGCGCGGGCGAGTCGATCCCTGCGAGCGGTCGCGAGGCCGCTCGTTCTGTTTTGAGGCAGCGATCGCGGCCTTGCTCCTCGCAAGCCGGGTCAGCAGACGCCGAGGGACCGCGCGAGCGCGACGTACTCGTCGACGGACACCTCTTCGGCCCGCCGTTGCAGCTCGAATCGACCGGAGTATCCGCGCTGCTCGAGCCAGCGGCCGAGCGCGTGCCGCAGCAACTTGCGCCGTTGCGAGAAGGCCACCGTCACGATCTCGCCGAGACAAGCCGGATCGACGTCTGGCCGGGGCTGTCGGGGCACCATGCGCACCAGCGACGATTTCACTCGTGGCGGCGGATTGAACGCCGCGGTCGGCACCTCGAGCGCCCGGTCGACCGTGTAGCGCCACTGCAGCATGACTGTCAGGCGTCCGTAGTCCTTCCCGCCGGGGCGCGCCACGATCCGGTCGACCACCTCCTTCTGCAGCATGAAGTGCTGGTCGACGACCTGTGCGGCCGCGCCGAGCAGGTGGAAGAGAATCGGCGTCGAGATGTTGTAGGGCAGATTGCCGACGACGCGTAGCCTTGCGCCGCGCGCCGCCGCAAGCGCGCCGAAGTCGACGCGCAGCACGTCCGACTCGATGACCGTCAGGCCCGGCAGCACCCGCAACCGACGCGCGAGATCGCGGTCGATTTCGATCACCGTCAGGGAGCCACACCGATCGAGCAGCGGCTGTGTCATTGCGCCCAGGCCCGGCCCGATCTCGACGAGCGCCTGGCCGGGCCGGGGGTCGATCGCGCGGACGATCGCCGCAATCACGCCCTGGTCGACCAGGAAGTGCTGCCCGAAGCGCCGGCGCGCCACGTGCCTCACAGCGTCGCCGGCGCGGCCGCGAGTCACTGCGGCGGTTCGCGCAGTTCGATGTAGGCCCGTGCCCGCAGGTCGCGTACCCACTCCTCGTACGCAGTCTGGAATCTTTGTTCTCGCAGCGCGTTGCGAGCCTGTTCGCGCAGCTGCTTGAGGTCGGGGGTGGTGCGGCGCCGATCGACGACATGGATCAGGTGCACGCCGAAGCGCGACAGCACTGGCTCGGAGACGCCACCGATCGGCAATGCGTCCATCGCAAGCTCGAACTCCGGCACGAAGGCGCCGGGAGACGCCCAGCCGAGGTCGCCGCCGCCGGCAGCGCTGCCGTCCTCGGAGAACTCTCGTGCGAGCGCTGCGAACGCCTCGGAGCGATTCGCACTGCTCTCGACCTGCCGCTTGAATGCGGCCAGCCGCGCCGCAGCAGCCTGTTCACTCGCCTGCGCCGACGGCCGCAGCAGGATGTGTTGCACACGCGTCTGCACGACGGTGGGCCCGGCTGACTTCTGGCGGTCGATGAGCTTGAGCACGTGGAACCCGGCGCCGGTGCGAAGCAGCGCTGGGGCGACCTCGCCGGGCTGCAATGGCTGGACGGCGTTGACGAAAACATCAGGCAACCGGTCCACATTGCGCGGGCCGATCTCGCCACCACGCTCTCGGTTGCCGTCCTCGGACACCTCACGCGCGACGCGTGCGAAGTCCTCCCCGGCCCTCACGCGCGCAAGCGCCTGTTCGGCTCGCGCACGGCGCTCGGCCACCATCGCATCGCTCGCACCCTCCGGCACCGTGACGAGGATCTGTGCGATGTTGAGTTCCGTGGCGGCGCTGGCCGCGGCGCGCTGCTTGGCCAGAAAGGCGTCGATCTCCGCATCGGAAATGCGGATGCGCGACGTCACCTCGCGCTCGCGCACGCGCTCGACGAGCAGGCGTTCGCGCAGCGACGCGCGAAACCGCGTCAGGTTGATTCCCTCGCTGCGCAGCCGGTCGCGCAGCTGATCCACCGTCAGCTGGTTCTGCGCCGCGACGCTGGCGACCGCGCGATCGATTTCGCTTTCATCGACGCGCACGCCACTGTCGCGCGCATAGGTCACGATGACTCGCTCGGCGATCAGATCGTCGAGCACCTGCCGGCGCAATTGCGCCTCGGGCGGCAAGCGCGCCCCCGCGCGCTGCGCATCCGCGCGGATGCTTGCGAGGCGCAGCTCGACCTCGCTGGCCGTCACCAGTTCCTGGTTGACGACGGCAGCGATGTAGTCGGCACTGCGCGGCGTCGGCGCGCGCGGCGGCGTCTGCGCCGCTGCAGGCAGCGCGTGCACCATCAGGAGCAGGGCCAGCGCGCCGCCCTGCCAGCAGCGCCACGTTCGGTGAGACACGGTGACTTCAATCATGATCAGATCCCGTTGCCGGTGCTGCACGGTCCTCACGCAGCAGCCGGTAGCCAGGGATATTGTCCTTCAGCGTCTGCAATGGATTCGAACCCAGCCTGGACAGGCCGACCAGCTCGAGCTGAAGCATCAGCTGGGTGGTCGCCTCGGTGCGACCGGTCGACAGCCGCTGGGCCACGATGCGACCGATCCAGCAGCCGGCATCGTATTCGAAGCCGATCAGCGAATCGGTGATGCGGCTGTCGCGCATGCTGTAATTGACTCGTCCGACCGAGTACCACGAGCCGGTGCAAGACGCCGCGGCACCGCCAACGGCCCGCGCGAGTGGCGTCGCGCTCGCTACGGCTCCCGCCGGATCGGGCGGCGGCCCGGCGATCGGCCATTGCCAGGCCAGTTCGAGCTGCTCGCTGGTGTCGCGAGTGAACCGGTGGGTCACCGAGACGGTCCGAAACGGCCCGGGGGAATAGCGCGCGCCAAGGATCGAACGCATCGTCGTGCCGAGCTCCGGGCTGTACTGCAGCGACGCATCGAGCGTCCATCGCGGCACCATCGATGTCGAACCGAACAGCAGGATGTCTGAGAAGCGCTGCGTGAAGGGGATGCCATCCGGGGTGACGCGCTGCTCGCGAAACAGATAGCGCTGTGCGACACCTAGACGCATCATCTCCGCGCCGTTCCCCGGGTCGATCAGCCGCGTCGTCACGCCCGCGGTGAGCTGGTGCGCATCGGAGATGCGGTCGATCCCCGAGAACGCGTTCTCCGTGAAGATCGAATCGAAGTTGAAATCCTTGCCGGCCGCATCGAAATTCGGCACCAGGTCTTGGTCGACGTACGGCGTGTTGACGTACAGGAATCGCGGCTCGAGTGTCTGGTGCACCGCGCGGCCGAACCAGGTGCTGTCGCGCTCGAAGATCCAGGCGCTGTCGACACTGAGCGAGGGGATGACGCGAGTGACCTGATCGCTACCGTCAGCCAGTGGTTGATCGGTGCGGTATGTCGCTGCGTTGACGCTCATCTTCGGCACGAGCGACCAACCGGGCGTGCGCCAGGGCCACGCCAAGCTGCCCTGCCCGTGCGCGCGCACACCGGTGTTGCGCGCCGGATCGGCCTCGCCGTCCGGCAGCACGAAGCGGTTGACCTCACCTTGCAGCGCGAGTTCGAGCCCACCACCGACTTGCGCACTGGCGCGCACGCCAAGCTGCGGCGCACGCTGGTAGGGCGCCTCGATGCGTGCGAGCGGGTCAGGATCCTGCAGCACCTGCCAGCCCTGCACCCGGCCATAGATCTCAAAGTCGCCCAGCGCCCGTGCAAAGCGACGGCGCGCCTGCGCGTCCAGCGGCAGCAGGCGCGGCATCAGGGTGTCGGCGCCGCCCGGGAAGTCCTTCCAGTACGCATCGTCCGACACCCGACGGGCGAACAGACGGTAATCCCATGCCGACTGCGGCGCGGCATCATGGTTCACTCTGAGCGCCCATCGCGAGCGCGCGGCGACGCGATCGTCGGGTAGGACATTCAGACCCAGCGTCCCCCCGAAATTCGGCGTGAGGTAGCGGTATTCACTGCCGAGCCCGAGGCCGCGGCGCGAGTAGAACAACGGCGTCAGCGTCGCGTCGCGGTCGGGCGCGATGTTCCAGTAGTAGGGCACCGCCAGGCCGACGCCGCCCTTGTCGTCGATGCTCAAGCTCGGCGGCAACCAACCCGACTTGCGATCCTCGGTTACGGGAAAGGTCAATACCGGCGCGGCCAGGATCGGCACCCCCTTGAAACGAAGCACGGCACCCTCTGCGGTGCCCTCGTTCGCCTCGAAGTCCAGCCGCATCCGAGACATTCGCAGCTCCCACGCTGGACCGTCGGGCGTGTCGGCGCGGCAGCTCGAGTACGTGGCATCGGTGGCCTGCAAGCGCTGCGACCCGATGAAATCGACACGCGAAGCATTTCCGCCAGCGCCCACTCTCGAAAAGAAGTACGTTGGCTCGACAAAGAAGCCCTCGAAGCCACCGAGCTGCAGCTGTAGCTCGCGGCCGCCGTACCGATCGCCGTCGCGGCTGATCTGCACGTTGCCGCTGGCCGTGGCGCGATCCGAGGCCGGGTCGTAGTTGAGCCGATCGGCACGCAACAGCAGCCCCCCTTGGCTCAGCTCAGCATCGCCTTCGACCACGGTCTGCCCGTCGATCTGTCCGTGCACGCGCTGACCACGAACGACGATCGGCAGCCGGCGCACCGCCTCGCCAGCCCAAGCCGGTATGGGTGCGGTGCCGCTCGCGGATGGCCCGACCGAATCGGCACTCTGGCCCGATGCCGGCAGGCCGGCCGCCAGACACAGGAGCCCCGCCACGGCCCGCACCAGGCACCGCAGGCGAGTGCTCATTGATACGGCGTTGAGGGACACCGGCAGGCCAAGACGAGCAAATGACGGAGGACAGACGGGACGGCCCGCTGGACGTCAATGCGGCGCCCGACCCGTTCGACCCGTCTTTCATCAAGACGGCAGTTTGTAGAATGAATTATCCGCGAGCCTTCCAGCGGCCCCGCGCCGGCCCGTATTCAAGCGCTGCAACGGCGGCATGCGCCCCTTCGATGAACGATGCCCAGACCGTCGCCTGGAGCGACGATCGCCGTAAACAGGATTTCGAACAGTGGTTCGACGCGATCGCCGCGCGCCATGGGCTGCGCGCGCAGACGCTGGTGCCGGCATCGAGCGACGCGAGCTTCCGCCGCTACCTGCGGGTGCAGGGAGAAGACACCAGCTTCATCGTGATGGACGCCCCGCCGCCACAGGAGAACGTGCGGCCGTTCATGCACGTCGCCTCGATGCTGGCCGACGCCGGCCTGAATGCCCCGCGAGTGATCGAGGCTGACGTCGAGCGCGGCTTCCTGTTGCTGTCCGACCTCGGTCGGTTGCTCTATCTGGATGCGTTGCGGGCGGCCAGTGCCAGCCAGGCCGATCGCCTGATGCGCGATGCGATCGCAGCGCTGGTGCGCTGGCAGTCGCAGGCCGACATGCGCACGCTGCCGCCGTACGACGAAGCCCTGCTGCAGCGCGAGCTCGACCTTTTCCCGACCTGGTGCGTCGAGCGCGAGTTTGGCCATTCGTGGGGCGACGCGCAGCGCGCGCAGTGGCAACGCACCTGCCGCGGCTTGATCGACAGTGCGCTCGCTCAGCCGCGCGTGGCCGTGCACCGTGACTGGATGCCGCGCAACCTGATGGTGGCCGATCCGAACCCCGGCATCCTCGATTTCCAGGATGCGGTGGCGGGCCCGATCACGTACGACCTAGCGTCGCTGTTGCGCGATGCGTTCATCTCATGGGATGAGGAGCGCGAGATCGACTGGGCAGCGCGCTACTGGCACGAGGCGCGCCGGGCTGCGCTGCCGGTGCCGGAGGACTTCGGCGAATTCTGGCGCGCGCTCGAGTGGATGGGCGCGCAGCGCCACCTCAAGGTGCTGGGGATCTTCTGCCGTCTCAAGCACCGCGACCACAAGCCGCAGTACAGCGGCGACCTGCCACGCTTCTTCGGCTACCTGGCGCGAGTGGCCACGCGCTATGCGCCGCTTACTCCGCTGATCGAGTTGCTCGAGCCGATGGCCGGCCCGCTGACGACGACCGGCTTCACGTTGCGCTGACGGCCGACACCGCTTCGCTGCCGCCAAGCACTGGCCGCATCCGTGCGAGATGGCGACGAGCGCCCGCGATGCGGTGCATCGCGGCGGGCCTCCGGCTGCTGTCAGCTGACCGCCGCGTCGACGAGCTCTGGCAACGCGGCGACCCGCTCGACCACATCGCTCGGCAAGTCCGCGTATTCTGAAATCCGGATCGACTCGCTGAACACCACCGACGTGTTGCCGTCGTGCTCTTCGATGCGCACGGTCAATGGCAAATCCAGCGCGGCATCCGGCTCGACCTGCAATACGGGTGTGTGCGCCTCGTCAGTGCCGAGCACCAGCAGCAATGCCGGAGCGGGGCCCGGCGCCGCCGGGTGATGTCGCTGCGGCGAGATGAGCCGCGCGAAGACTGCCATCCCGCGCTTGCGCGCCAGCCTCTCCAGTCGCTTGGCGGTCTCGGCCGCCGAGTAACGGCTGCTGCGTGAAATGCGCGAAGGATCGCTCGCCGCCTGGGTCTGGCTTGCCGCGGCCAGCACTGCGGCCACACCACCGGTCAACCAGAATCGCCACGCGTCCTTCTTCATGGCGTGCTCCTTCAGTGGCTCGGGCAGGAAGAATGGCCCAGTCTGGCCGCCTTGTGTGTCACCGACGTGAATCCTTTGGTAACCGAAGGCAACGAGCCTCGGCGAAGATGCGTCGGTCGTGTCGGCAGGCAGCGACGCGGCGCGCGCGAGGAGGGCGGCGCTTCTGCGGGCAGCGCCTGCACGGCCGCTCGGGGCGCAAACCCGCTTGCTTCAGCCGCGATCGAACTTAAAGACCGCGGTGCTGGCCAGCAGGTTCGGCCAGCGGCGCACCACTTCGCCTTCGCTCAGACCGAATGACTCGAGCACGCGCAGGCCGCATTGGCGTGCCAACACTTCGAAGTCGGCAAACGTGCCCACGCGGATGTTGGGCGTGTCGTACCACTGGTAGGGCAGCGTCTTCGTCACCGGCATGCGACCGCGCAGCACCGAGAGCCGATTGGACCAATGCGCGAAGTTGGGGAAGCTCACGATGCCGATGCGCCCAACGCGCGCCGTCTCGCGCAGCATCTGTTCGGTGTTGCGCAGGTTCTGCAGCGTATCGAGCTGCAGCACGACGTCGAAGCTTCCGTCATCGAACAGCGCGAGCCCCTCGTCGAGGTTGCGTTGCAGCACATTGACGCCGCGTTTGATGCACTCGAGCACTTTGCCGTCGTCGATCTCGACGCCATAGCCAGTGCAGCGGCGCGTGTCGCGCAGCAGCGCAAGCAGCGCGCCGGTGCCGCAGCCGAGGTCGAGCACGCGCGAGCCCGCCGGCACCAGCTCGGCGATGCGCTCCATGTCGCGGCGCTCGCTCACGACACCTCCGTTTGCCCCACGGCCAGCGACCCCTTGCCAGCCGAACCGGCGACCGGGCCGTCGCGCACGATCCGATCGAAGTAGGCGCGCAGCAGTCCGTGATAGCGTGGATCGTCGAGCAGGAATGCGTCGTGTCCGTGCGGTGCATCGATCTCCGCGTAGCTCACGTCGATGCGGTTGTCGACCAACGCCTTGACAATTTCCCGCCCTCGCTCCGGCGAGAAGCGCCAGTCGGTGGTGAAGCTGACGATGAGGAAGCGGTTGCCGGCGGCCGCCTCGAAGGCACGCGTGAGGTCACCGCCGTGCGGGCGGGCCGGGTCGAAGTAATCGAGCGTACGGGTGATCAGCAGGTACGCGTTGGCATCGAAGTACTCGCTGAACTTTTCGCCCTGGTAGCGCAGATAGCTCTCGATCTGGAAATCGATCGCCTGCGTGCTGTAGGCGAGTTCGGCGTTGCGAAGCTGACGACCGAATTTCTCGGCCATCACGTCGTCCGAGAGGTAGGTGATGTGGCCGATCATCCGCGCCACGCGCAGCCCGCGCCGCGGCAACGTGCCGTGTTCGTAGTAGTGGCCGTCGTGGAACTCGGGGTCGGTGACGATTGCGCGCCTGGCAACCTCGTTGAATGCGATGTTCTGCGCCGAGAGGTTGGGCGTGGTCGCGATCGCAATGCTGTGACGCACGCGACGCGGGTAGCGCATCGTCCAGCTGAGCGCCTGCATGCCGCCGAGACTGCCACCGATCGCCGCGGCGAGCTGTTCGATGCCCAGGGCGTCGAGCAACCGCGCCTGGGCGTCGACCCAGTCTTCGACCGTGACAACCGGAAAGTCCGCACCCCAGCGGCGGCCGGTCGCCGGATTGATCGACGCCGGCCCCGTCGAGCCGAAGCATGATCCCGGGTTGTTGACGCCGATCACGAAGAAGTGGTCGGTGTCGAGTGGCTTGCCCGGCCCGACCAGGTTGTCCCACCATCCCACGTTCTTCGGATCGTCTTCGTACGTTCCGGCAACGTGGTGCGATGCATTGAGCGCGTGACACACCAACACCGCGTTGTCGCGCGCCGCGTTGAGCCTGCCGTAGGTTTCGTACACGAGCGTGTACTCTGGCAAGCGCGCGCCACTGGCGAGCACAAGCGGCTCGCTGAAGTGCATCGATTGCGGTGTGACGTGGCCGACCGAACCCATGAAGAAAACCCGGTGCCGCAGCGAAAGCGGACACCGGGTGCGATGTCTCTTTTAGCGGCATTTATGGAGCGCCCGCAAGCCGGAACAAATCGGCGCTGTGCGCGGCAGTATAGCTGGGCCTCGCGCTCGCGCGACATCGCGGCGCGCCGCGGCATGCCGGGCCTCGGTACGCCGGTCGCGTTCGGTCCGTGCGGCAAGTCGCGCCTGGGTGGGCACCGGGCGGCGGATGCTGGCCGGCCGAGTTGCTGCTGCAAGGCGCCCCCGCGTGAAAGACAGCCCCGGCGGGCGGTGCTTCAGCCTTGCGCTCGAACTGCGGTACCGGCGCAGCAGCCGCGGCCGGCCACGCATTCACGGCAGCCGTGAGCGCGGTGCTCGACGCGAGGCCCCTAACCCACACAGGCTCTATCGCGTGACGGCCGGCAGGGCCACGCCCTTGCAGACCGGGTCGCGGTGCAGGCACGATCCGCGGAAGACGCACAGGAGGCCCGCATGGAACCGTGGTTCGATGGCTTCGAGAGCCAGACCCATGAAATCGATGGGATTCGCCTGCACCTTCGCGTCGGTGGACGCCATGACGGGCAGCCGCTCGTGCTGCTGCACGGTTTTCCCCAAACCCACGTGATGTGGCATCGCGTCGCGCAGGCGCTGGCCCCGCACTACCGGCTCGTGCTACCCGACCTGCGTGGCTACGGCGACTCAGACAAACCGCCGGGCACCCCGGACCATGCCAACTACAGCAAACGCACGATGGCTGCGGACATTGCTGCACTGATGAGTTCGTTCGGCCACGAGCGCTTCCTCGCCTGCGGGCACGACCGCGGCGGGCGCGTCGCGCACCGGCTCGCACTCGACCATCCGCACCGCGTCGAGAAGCTGGCGCTGATCGACATCGCGCCGACGCTGGACATGTACGAGCGCACCGACATGGCCTTTGCGCGCGCCTACTACCACTGGTTTCACCTGATCCAGCCCGCACCGTTGCCCGAACGGATGATCGCCGGCGACGCGGTGTTTTACCTGCGCTGGAAGCTCGGCGGCTGGGGCAGCGCCGGCCTTCAATACATCGAGGCACGCGCCCTCGCCGAGTACGAGCGGTGCTTCTGCCGGGCTGAGGCGATTCACGCCGCCTGCGAGGACTATCGCGCCGCCGCCGGGATCGACCTGGAGCACGACCGCGCCGCGCGGGCGGCGGGCCAGAAGATCGCCTGCCCGACCCTCGTGCTTTGGGGCGACCGCGGCGTCGTGCATCGCCTCTTCGATCCGCCGGCGCTGTGGCAAGCGCAGTGCGCCGCTGCGGTCACGGCGCAGGCGATGCAGGCCGGTCACTACATCCCGGAGGAATTGCCCGGCGAAACCGCGGTGCTGCTGAGGACGTTCTTCGGTTGAAGTTGCGACCCCCGCAGCCAAATCGCCGTCAGCCGCTCAGGGGCAACCATCCCGCAGGCCGGGGTCCGGCCCGATCTGCGGGGATGCGCTTGCACGCGAGAGCGCGACAATGAATTGCCGTGAAATCGCTGTGTCGACCTGCACCATGACCACGCCCGCCTTCGTCCTGCGCAGGCAGCCGGCGGACCTGCAACGACTGCTCGACACCCTGCAATCCTCGCCGCTCGTGCACGTTTGCGATGCCGCCGCCACGATCTGCCGGGCGCGGACCGCGCTGCAAGGAGCGAAGGTCGACGCGCTGGTCTGCGACCTGCGTTTCGACGATGGCGACGCGCTGGCGCTGGTCTCGGAGCTGGCCCGTGGCGAACTGAACGGCCAGCGCACGCGCGTGTTGGTGCTCACCGCGGCCAGCGACGACAAGCTGCTGTTCGAGGCACTGCTTGCCGGCGCCGATGGCTACTTCGTCGACCGCGGCGACGCGATGCGGGGGGTCGACCTCGCGGTCGCCGCAGTCGTACGCGGCGAGTCGCAAATCGATCCGCTGGTCGCGCGGCAGGTGCTCAACCACTTCGACCAGCCGCTCGGCCACTGCGGTCTGCTCGGCCGCCATGCCGTCGACGACTTCGTCGAGACGGGGTCGGGCAGCCGCCGCTCGCGGCTCGAGGCTGGGCAACGCCGGCTCGTGACGATGATTTCGCAGGGGGTGTCGATCGCGGCACTGGCTCGCGACTACGCGTTCGAGCCCTCGGAGATCGGCCTGGCGATGCGCGAGATCTACCGCAAGATGCAGCGCGATCGACTGATCGACGCTTCGGCGCTGCTGGCCGCCTGACGCGCCCCTCCGCCGCACCGGCAGGCTGTGGTGGTCACGCCGACGGCGGCGCGGTGTCGATGAAGCTCTGGCGCTGCGCGAGCCGACCATAGAGCCTGCCGAGGTTGGGGTGGTCGCCGCGCCAATCGATCTGCGGGAAGCGGAAATCGAGGTACCCGAGCGCACAGCCCACGGCAATGTCGGCCAGCGAAAAATGGTTGCCGGTGCACCAGGTACGATCACCCAGTCCCTGGTCCATGGCCTTCAGTGACGCGAGCACCTTGCCCATCTGGCGGTCGACCCACGCCTGGCACCGCTGACTCTCGGCACGTTCGGACCACGTGAGTTCCAGCCGCGCCAGCAGGCTCGCATCAAGCAGGCCGTCAGCGAGCGCCTCCCAGGTCCGCACTTCGAGCCGCTCGCGCCCGTTTGGCGGAACGAGTCGGCCAACCGGGCTGAGCGTGTCGAGGTACTCGACGATCACGCGTGAGTCGAACACCGCCCCGGTGATCGTGTCCTGACCTTCCAGCACGAGGCAAGGCACCTTGCCCAGCGGATTCATCTTCTGCACCGCATCGCCGACCCATGGATCCTCGAGGACCAACCTGCAATCCAGCCGCTTTTCGGCGAGCACGATGCGCACCTTGCGCACATACGGGCTGGTCAGCGATCCGATCAGTTTCATGAAGTGGGCGCGGGCCGTGGAAGAAATTTCATTCTAGCGAAGCACCTGCACGCGCCATGCTGCTCAGTGCCGCCGCGCCCCACCGCGAAGCGGGGGCCGCAGCCACCGTACGTCGACGCGGTGCGGCTGCCGATCGCACGTGTCGACCGGCGAGTCGATCGCGAGCCGCCAGGCCCCGCGCTATTTGGTGCCGAACAAGCGGTCGCCCGCGTCACCAAGCCCGGGCACGATGTAGCCGTGGTCGTTGAGGTGGCTGTCGACCGCCGCGGTGTAGACGGGTACGTCCGGGTGATGGTCGTGGAAGTTCCTGATCCCTTCCGGCGCGGCGAGCAGGCAGACGAACCGAATCGACCGTGGCCCGGTCTCCTTCAGCCGCTCGACCGCGGCGACCGCGGAGTTGCCGGTGGCGAGCATCGGATCCAGCACGATGGCGTCGCGCTCGTGCATGTCGTGCGGCATCTTGAAGTAGTACTCGACCGCAACGAGTGTCTTCGGGTCGCGGTACAGGCCCACGTGGCCGACGCGGGCACCCGGAATGACCTCGAGCATGCCGTCGAGCAGGCCAGCTCCGGCGCGCATCACGACGACGAACACGGTCTTCTTCCCGTCGATCATCGGCGCCTGCATCGTGGCCAGCGGCGTCTCGATCTGCACCAGCTGCGTCGGCATCTCGCGCGTCACCTCGTAGGCCATCAGCATCGCAATCTCGTGCAGCAGCCGACGGAAGCTGTTGGTCGATCGGTCTTTCTGGCGCAGCAGCGTCAACTTGTGCTGGATCAGCGGATGGGTCAGCACATGCAACTCGCGTTCACTCATCGGCAAGGCCTCCTGCTCAAAAAACCGTTCCATCGCTCTCGATGCGCACCGGTGGCGCGCCCCCCGGGCGCCGCTCCGCCGCAATTTCGCGCCCGGCGGCCCAGCTGCCGGCTTCGAGCACCGCGGCCAGCGGCAGTTGCCGCGCATCGAGTCCAAGACGCTCGCGCACCTGAGCGGCCAGCTCGTCGAGCAGCGTGACGGTCAGTGCACGCCACTCGACGACCCATTCGTCACCCGGCTGGTACCCGTGCGCCGCGAACCCGGCGTCGCGCGGCACGATCACGCCGGCATCGATCAGCAGGCCGCCATTGCGGTACTCCGGCAGTCCGGTCAGCGCATCGATGCCTTCGACGCGGACACCGGCCCACTGAAACGGCTCGAGCAGCGAATAGGCGAGCCACTGACTCAGTTTGTGGAACGGCACCCGACCGACCGCCCGGTGCGGCCAGACGTCGCCCACCGGCACGCCATCGACCCGCAGCCCGCCCGGCCAGATCTCGCTGAAGGCATCGAGCAACGAGCTCAGGATGCGCCCCGCTGTCACCTGGTGATGCTGGGTCGTCGGGTGCGCGCGGCGCGGATGGCGTGTCGGCGCGTGCGGATGATGGGTCAGCGCATCGAACAGATGACCCGGTTCGCCTTCGCTGGTGAAGATCTCGGGACGCGCGCGCAACGCGATGCCCAGGTGGCGCAGCAGCTGCGCGCGACCCTGCAGTCCGACGAGCGGGTTGATGTCGCTGCACTGAAACATTTCGGCCAGCGCCGCCACATCGACCGCGGCCAGCGCGCGTGCGTCCACGCGCAGCGGATCGCCGGGGTCCGACGAAAATCGTCCAGCCTCGAAGGCACGCAGGCTGGCCACCGCCAATCCTTCGGAGCGGGCCAGGTGCTGCCCCGTCTGCGGCTCCGCGTAGCGCCAGTTCGGCCCGGCGCCGGCATCGAGCAGCACGCTGACCACCGCGAGGTCGATGTGGGCGCGTGCCCGGGCGGCGTTGCTGCGCCCGGCCAATCGACCCTCCAGACCGGCCTTGCGGTCGACGCCGCCGGCCTCGAAATGCCGCCAGCGGCTGTGCCAGGGAATGCAACCGTCGACAAACCGCATGCGCGCCAGTCGCACGACGCGGTCCGCGGCGTCCCCGAGCCGCAAGCGGTCGATCGTGAAATGCGCGGACTGGCCCTCGCCGATCCATTGGGTGAGCGCCGCGCAGCGCTCGCGGATCGTCGCCGGATCGCGCAAGCGACGAATCTCGCCGACGTCAGTCATGCCCGCGCCCCTTGACGCTGGTCAGCCGCACATCGTCGGGCACCGAACCGTCGGTGAAGTAGCCGGCGGCGATCTTTGCCTCGATTTCGACCTTCGCGTCGGCAGGCACCAGCGCCTCCGGAATCGGGATGCGCTCGCCGACCTCGATGCCGCTGCCGGTGATCGCGGCGTACTTGTCGCTGCTCATGCTCACCAGGCGGTGGATTCGCGTGATGCCGAGCCAGTGCAGCACGTCGGGCATCAGCTCCTGGAATCGCATGTCCTGCACCCCTGCCACGCATTCGGTGCGCAGGAAATACCTGTCCGCGCGGTCGCCGCCCTGCTGCCGCTTGCGCGCGTTGTAGACGAGGAACTTCGTCACCTCGCCCAACGCACGCCCTTCCTTGCGGCTGTAGACGATCAGCCCGACGCCGCCCTGCTGTGCACCGCGGATGCACTCCTCGATCGCATGCGTGAGGTAAGGCCGGCAGGTGCAGATGTCGGAACCGAACACGTCGCTGCCGTTGCACTCGTCGTGGACGCGCGCCGTCAGCGTCACGTGGGGGTCGGCCAGGTCGCGCGCGTTGCCGAACACGTACAGCGTCTGTCCGCCGATCGGCGGCAGGAACACCTCGATGTCGCTGCGCGTGACGAGTTCGGGATACATGCCGCCGGTCTCCTCGAACAGGGCCCGGCGCAGGTCGGCCTCGCCGACGCCAAAGCGGCGCGCCACGCCCGGCAGCCACCACACCGGCTCGGCGGCGATCTTGGTCACCGCCGCCGACGCATCGTCGAGCACGATGCGCCCGTCGATCGCAAGGCGCTGCAAGGCAATCGCCTGCTTGACCTCGGGCAGATGGATGCGCGCCTTCGTCACCGCAATCGTCGGCCGGATGTCGTAGCCCTCGGCCAGATAGTCCGCGAAGGCCTGCTGGACGATCGCGCCCCAGGGGTCGATCGAGACAATGCGCTCGGGGTGGCCCCATGACGGATGCGGGCCGATCGGGTCGGTCGGCGAGGTGTCGGTCAGATCGGCGCGGTGACCGCGCACGAGGTTGCCGGCCGCCACCGCCAGCGCACGGTAGACGCCGTAGCTGCCGCTGTGGGTACCGATCACGTTACGCTGGCTCCGGCTGGAGGTGGTGCCGACGATCGGGCCGCGCTCCATCGCATCGTCGGCACCCCACCGGATCGCCGGCGCGCCGATCGCATCCTGCCCGGGGTGCGACGTCAGCCGGATGTGACGGTTGCGGGTCAGCGCGGGAGATGCAGGATCGCTCATCGAAACCACCTTTCACCCTTGCGGTATGGGCGCGTCAGGGCCTGGGGATATGCGCCGACGCCCGCCGCGTGTCCGGGCGTCGGCGCCCGCGGGATCGTTCGCTATTGCGCCGGCCCGCCTGTTGCTATCCTGCCATGGGCCATGCTCGAGCGCTGCTGCGCCTGGGCTTGACCCGCAATTCCAACCGCCGAGGAGTTCGCACGCCATGAAGCTCAAGCACACGTGCCTTGCCGGTCTGACGGCACTCGCATCGCTGGTTCAGGCCCAGCCCGCCGTTGTCTACGACATGGGCGGCAAGTTCGACAAGTCATTCAACGAGGCCGCGTACAACGGCGCCGAGCGCTGGAAGAAGGAGACCGGCAAGGCCTACCTCGACTTCGAGATCACCGCCGAGGCACAGCGCGAGCAGGCGATGCGGCGCATGGCCGAACGTGGCGCCAATCCGATCATCGGCGTGGGCTTCTCGCAAGCGAGCAGCATCGAAAAAGTATCCAAGGACTTCCCGAAGCTCAACTTCGTGATCATCGACGCGGTCGTCAGGCAACCCAACGTCGAGTCGATCGTCTTCAAGGAACAGGAGGGCAGCTTCCTGGTCGGCATGATGGCGGCGTTGGCGAGCAAGACCGGCAAGGTCGGCTTCGTCGGGGGCATGGACATCCCGCTGATCCGCCGTTTCCAGTGCGGCTACGAGCAGGGCGCAAAGTACGTCAACCCGAAAGTCGAGGTCAGCGCAGCGATGACCGGTACGACGCCCGCGGCGTGGAACGACCCGGCACGCGGTGGCGAACTTGCGAAGGCACAGTTCGCCAGAGGCGTTGACGTGGTCTTCGCCGCCGCAGGTGGCACCGGCGTGGGGGTCTATCAGGCCGCCAAGGACGCCGCGAGGCTTGCGATCGGTGTCGACAGCAACCAGAACCACCTGCAGCCGGGCACGATGCTCAGCTCGATGGTCAAGCGCGTCGACACCGCCGTCTACAACAGCGCGAAGAAGAGCACGCCCGGCGTGACCGTGCTCGGCCTGGAGGAGGGCGGCGTCGACTACGCGCTCGACCAGTACAACCATAAGCTCGTCGCGCCCGAGATGAAAAAAGGGGTCGACGCTGCAAAGGCCGACATCATTGCGGGCCGGATCAAGGTGGCCGACTACATGACCGACAACGCCTGCAAGTACTGATGCGCCGCGCTCGCCCACCGCTGGCGGTGTGGCCGGGCAGCGTTCTGCGGGCTAGCTGAAGGCGCAGCGGTGGCACCGGAACCGAAGCCCCCGGCCATCTCGATGCGCGGCATCGACAAGCGGTTCGGCGCGATCCACGCCAACCGCTCGGTCGACCTGCGCGTGGCCGCCGGCACCGTGCACGGCATCGTCGGCGAGAACGGCGCCGGCAAGAGCACGCTGATGTCAATCCTGTACGGCTTCTATCAGGCCGACCGCGGCCGCATCGAAGTCCATGGAGAGCGGGTGCGCATCGCCGGGCCGCACCGCGCGATCGCGCTGGGCATCGGCATGGTGCACCAGCATTTCATGCTGGTCGAGCCATTCTCGGCGCTCGACAATGTGCTGCTCGGCGCCGAACCCGACTGGCGGATCACGCGCGCGCGGCGCCAGGCACGCGCACACCTGCGGGCACTGATGCGTGATACGGGCCTACACGTTCACCTGGACGCGCCGGTGGAAAGCCTGACGGTCGGTGAGCGACAGGGGCTCGAGATCCTGAAGGCGCTGTACCGTGGCGTGCGCATCCTGATCCTCGACGAACCCACCGCGGTGCTGACGCCGCAGGAGACTGAGAGGCTGTTCGCGACGCTGCGCGAACTGCGCTCGCGCGGCACCACGGTCATCCTGATCACGCACAAGCTCAGGGAGGTGATGGCGCTGTGCGACGCCGTCACCGTGATGCACCATGGCGCGGTGGTGCTGGACTCCCCGATTGGTCAGACGAGCGTCGATGCGCTCGCACAGGCGATGGTCGGTCGCCACGTGCAGCTGGGACGCGTGGCCCAGCCTTCGAAAACCACAACGGATCGCGGCGCGCCGTTGTTGCAGGCACACAGCCTGCGTTGGCGCGATCCGTCCGGCCTCGTGCGGCTGGCCGACGTCTCGCTCGAGCTGCGAGAAGGCGAGATCGTCGGCGTGGCCGGCGTCTCGGGCAACGGCCAGAGCGAGCTGCTCGAGGTGCTGTCGGGAATGCTGGCGCCCGATGCCGGCGAGATGGTGCTGGCCGGCCGTCGCTTCGTCGCCGCGCGCTGGCTCGACCCGGCCATCGCTCGCGAACTCGGCGTCGCTCACGTGCCGGAAGACCGGCAGCGGCGCGGGCTGGTGTTGCCGTTCCCGGCGTGGGAGTCGGCCGCGCTCGGCTACCAGCGCGGCAAACGCTACAGCCACCATGGTTGGATGGACCACGCGCGCATGCGCGCGGACTGCGCGGTGATGATGGAGCGCTACGACGTACGGCCGCGCGACTGCGACCTGCGCTCGTCGAAGTTCTCGGGCGGCAACCAGCAGAAACTGGTGCTCGCGCGCGAGGCGCTGCACGAGCCCCGTGTGTTGTTGGTCGGACACCCCACCCGCGGCGTCGACATCGGCGCGATCGAGTTCATCCACCAGCGGCTGCGTGCGCTGCGCGACGGCGGCAGCGCGGTCCTGCTGGTTTCCTCGGAGCTCGACGAGATCCTCGCGCTGGACGACCGCGTCATCGTGATGGGCGGCGGTCGCATCACCGGTGCGTTGCCGATCGACGCCTGCAGCGAGGCGGTGCTCGGACGGATGATGGGGGCAGGCCGGGTCGAGGAGACCGCAGCGTGAGCCCTCCGGTGGAGCTGCCGCGCTGGATCGACCTGATCGTTCTGCCGGCGTTCAACCTCGCCCTCGCGCTGCTGGCCAGCGGCATCGTGATGCTGATCGTCGGGCACGACCCGCTGCAGGTGGTGGGGCTGCTGGTCAAGGGCGCGTTCGGCAGCCGCCTGGCGGTGAGTTACGTGCTGTACTACGCGACGACCTTCGTGTTCACCGGCCTGGCTGTCGCGGTCGCCTATCACGCGGGGCTGTTCAACATCGGCGGCGAGGGCCAGGCGGTATTGGGCGGCATCGGCACGGCGCTCGTCGCGCTCGCGCTCGGCGACGATCTGCCGGCCTACATCGTGCTGCCGGCGATGATGCTGGTCGCCGTGGCATGCGGCGTGCTCTGGGCGGCGCTGCCGGCCGCGTTGCAGGCGTACCGGGGCAGCCATGTCGTGATCACGACGATCATGTTCAACTTCATTGGCTACGCATTGCTGTCCTGGCTGCTCGTCAACGTGCTGCGGCCACCGGGCACCATGACGGTGGAAAGCCGCAGCTTCGGCATCGGCGCGAGGCTGCCCGGGGCCCACGAAGCATTGGCCCTGGTGGGGATCGACTGGCCGCGCTCGCCGTTGAATCTGTCGTTGCTGCTCGCGGCGCTGGCGGTGGTCGGCGTCTACTGGTTGTTGTGGAGGACCCGTACCGGCTACGCGATCCGCGCCGTCGGCCATTCTCCCGAAGCGGCGCGCTATGCCGGTATCGACCCGCCTGCGCAGACCATGGTCGCAATGGCGGTGGCCGGCGGGCTCGCAGGGCTGGTGGGGATCAACGAGGTTGCCGGCGTGCATGGCCGGCTGCTGCTCGACTACGTGGCGGGCGCGGGATTCGCCGGCATCGCCGTCGCGTTGATCGGACGCAGCCATCCGGTGGGCATCGTGCTCGCGTCGTTGCTGTTCGGCGCGCTCTACCAGGGCGGCGCCGAGCTGGCGTTCGAGATCCCCGGCTTCAGCCGTGAGATGGTGTTCACGCTGCAGGGCCTGATCGTGCTGTTCTCGGGGGCCATGGCCCAGGTCGCAGCGCCGATGTTCGGCCGCGCCTGGCGGTCCTGGCAGCACCGTGGCGGTGCCGATGCAGCACGCGAGCGCGCGCATGGATGAGGTTGGACTCGCCACTTTGGTGGCTTCGACGCTGCGCGTCTCGACGCCGCTGATCCTGTGCGCGCTGGCCGCCACGCTGAGCGAGCGCTCTGGCGTCATCGATCTCGGCCTCGAGGGCAAGATGCTGATGGCCGCTTTTGCGGCCGGCAGCGCCGGCGCGGTGACGGGTTCGATTGCGCTGGCCCTGCTGGCGGCACTCGGGGTCGGACTGGCGCTGTCGATGCTGCACGGCTTTGGTTGCGTCAGCCACCGCGGCGACCAGGTCGTGATGGGCATGGCGATCACGATGACGGCGGCCGGGCTGACCGTCGTGCTCGGCGCAGCCTGGTTCGAGCAGGGCGGGCAGACGCCGCCGCTTGCCGACGCGGCGCGCCTTGCGCCGCTGCTGACCGATGCCGCAGCGGCGGCACGCGCCGTGCCGCTGGTCGGAGCGCTGCTCGGCCTCGGACTGCTCGGCCACAACGCGCTGGTCTACGGCGCCTTCGCCGCCGTGGGCATCGTGTGGTGGCTGCTCTATCGCAGCCGCTTCGGTCTGCGGCTGCGCGCGACCGGCGAAAACCCGGCCATGGTCGACGCCGCCGGCGTTTCAGTCGTGCGCATGCGCTATCTGGCGCTGGCGGGCAACGGTGCGCTGTGCGCGCTGGCCGGCGCGTATCTGGTGCTCGCGCAGAACCCCTCGTTCGTACCGCAGATGACGGCCGGCCGTGGCTACATGGCCCTCGCAGCGATGATCTTC
This sequence comes from Burkholderiales bacterium, assembly GCA_020354665.1. GTDB lineage: Bacteria > Pseudomonadota > Gammaproteobacteria > Burkholderiales > Burkholderiaceae_C. The sequence continues at coordinate 3,173,680 of CP070653.1, read as the reverse complement.
GGCAAATGGCACCCGGTGGGGGCGCTATGGGCCTGCCTGCTGTTCGGTTTTCTCGACGCCGCGGCGATCCGCCTGCAGGGCGCGCCGCTGCCGCTCGTCGGTGCCGTGCCGGTGCAGGCCATCCAGGCGTTGCCGTACGCGCTGACAGTGGTGCTGTTGGCGGGCTTCTTCGGCCGGGCACGCGCACCCGGGGCGCTGGGCGTACCGTATGTCAAGGAGGGATAGGCGGGAGGCGATGATGTCTGAGGTGACCGATGCCGTGATGCAGCAACTCGTCGAAGCCGCACGCGTGGCCCGGGTGCGCGCGTATGCGCCGTACTCGCGGTTCGCGGTCGGTGCGGCGCTGCTCGACGAAGCCGGCCGCATCCACGCCGGCTGCAACGTCGAGAACGCGGCCCACCCGCAGGGGATGTGCGCCGAGGCTTGCGCGCTGGCGCACCTGGTGCTCGCTGGCGGCACGCGGGTGCGCGCCGCGGTGGTGGTTGGCGTATCGGACCAGCCCGTCACGCCGTGCGGCGGATGCCGCCAGAAGCTGCGCGAGTTCGCCGACGACGATACGCCCGTCTGGTGCGCTGACCTGCACCAGGTGTCGGCACGCTACACGCTCGGCGAGCTGCTGCCCGCGAGCTTTGGGCCGGCGCATATCGGCGCGGCACGACCGTGAACGCCCAGGACGCGATCGCGCGCAGTGCCGAGCGGGTCCGTGCGTGCTGTGGCGGCCGGGCGCCGCGGCTGGCGGTCCTGCTCGGCTCGGGCTGGGCCGCGCTGGCTGAGCGTGTGCGCGACGCGGTAGCGCTGCCGTACGCCGAACTGCCGGCCTTCCCTGTCCCATCGGTGCCGGGTCACGCCGGAACATTGCTTGCCGGCAGCGTCGGCGGCCGCGACGCGATCGTGCTGTGCGGCCGCCGGCATGCCTACGAGCGCGGTGAGGCCGGGGCGATGAACGGCCTCGTGCGCACGCTTGCGGCGTGCGGCGTCGAGGTGCTTGTGCAGACCAGCGCGGCCGGCAGCCTGGACGCGGCGATGCGCCCCGGCGCGTTGATGCTGATCGCCGACCACCTCAATCTCGTGCAGCGTTCGCCGCTGGTCGGCGAAAGCGATTCGTCGCGGTTTGTCGACCTGCGCGAGGCCTACGACGCGCGCCTGCGTGCCGCGGCACATACCCATGCGCAGCGCTGCGAGATCGACCTGCATGAGGGCGTCTACGCGTGGATGCTCGGCCCGCAATTCGAAACGCCGGCCGAGATCCGCATGCTGCAGCGGCTGGGCGCGCATGCGGTGGGGATGAGTACGGTTCCGGAAACGATCGCGGCGCGGCATGCGGGGCTGCGCGTACTTGCCTTCGCGCTGATCACCAACATGGGCTGTGGGCTCGCCGACGAGCGGCTCAGCCATGCGCACACGATCGAAGTCGCGGCCGCGGCCAGCGAGCGCATCGTGCCGTGGTTCGAGTCGTTGGTCGGCACCCTGGACCTCTGAGCCATGAACCGCACCCCGCACGAGCTCGCTCGCCTGACGCTGGCCTGTCTGGACCTGACCCGTCTGAACGACAGCGACGACGAGGCGGCCGTCGCGGCGTTGTGCGCCAGCGCACGTAGTCGTCACGGCGACGCTGCGGCGGTGTGCATATGGCCGCGCTTCGTGGCGCAGGCACGCGCAGCATTGCCTCAATCGATCCACGTCGCGGCGGTCGCCAATTTCCCAGACGGAGCGCTCGACGTCAGCCGGGCACTGCGCGAGGCCGCTGCGATCGTCGAGGCCGGCGGCGACGAGATCGACCTGGTGCTGCCGTGGCGTGCGCTGCTGGCGGGCGAACACCGCGCGTGCGCGAAGCTCGTCGCCGCGGTGCGCCGCGCCTTGGCTTCGGCGACGCTCAAGCTGATCGTCGAATCGGGCGAGCTCGACGACGACCCGGCGATCCGCACCGCCTGCGAACTCGGCCTCGATGAAGGCGTGGACTTCCTGAAGACGAGCACTGGCAAGACGGCTCGGTCGGCGACGCCGCGGGCCGCGCGCACGATGCTGCAGACCATCGCGCACCACGCCCGCCGCGACGTCGCCGGCTTCAAGGTCTCGGGCGGTGTGCGCTCGGTCCTCGATGCAGGCATCTACGTGGCACTCGTCAACGAGATCCTGGGCGCCAAGGCACTGACGCCCGCGCGCTTTCGCATCGGCGCGAGCAGCCTGCTCGCCGACATCGAGAGCGTGCTCGACGGCCGCGCTGCGCCCGGCTCACCGGGTGCAGGCTATTGACGCCATCGCGTAGATCGCACCGGGAGCCGCTCCATGTGGAATTGCCGCCTTCTCCAAGCCCTCGTCGTTGCGTGGTTTGCGAGCCTGCTCGCCGGTTGCGCGCAACTGCCTCCGCCACACGCGGCCGCACCGGTCGCGGTCAAGATACTCGCGATCAACGACTTCCACGGCAACCTCAAGCCGCCGCCGGGCGGGATCCGCATCAAGGATCCGGCCGATCCGGACAAGACGGTCGCGGTGCCCGCCGGAGGCGCCGAGTTCATCGCTACCGCAGTGGCCGAGCTGCGCAGCAAGAATCCGAATCACGTCTTCGTCGCGGCCGGCGACCTGATCGGCGCGACTCCATTGCTGTCGGCGCTGTTTCGGGACGAGCCGACGATCGAATCGCTGAGCCTGATGGGCCTTGAAGTCAGCGCGGTGGGCAACCACGAGTTCGACCGCGGCGCCGCCGAGCTGCTGCGCATGCAGCGGGGCGGCTGCCACCCCGAAGACGGCTGCAAGGGCCCGCGGCCGTTCGGTGGCGCCGCTTTCCAGTACCTCGCGGCCAGCACGATCGATGAGCGCACCGGGCGCACCGTGCTGCCCGCATACCATGTCAAGCGCTTCGGTGGCATCCCGGTGGCCTTCATCGGGCTCACGCTGAGGGACACGCCGACGATCGTCGTGCCCAGCGGCGTCGCGGGGCTTGCGTTCCGCGACGAAGCGCAGACCGTCAACGAGCTCGTCCCGGCGCTGCGCAGGCAAGGCATCGAGGCGATCGTGGTGCTGATCCACGAGGGCGGCTTTCCGAGCGGCGACTACAACGAGTGCCCGGGGATCAGCGGGCCGATCGTGGGCATCGTCAAGAAGCTCGACCGGGCCATCGATCTGGTCATCAGCGGCCACACCCACCGCGCGTACAACTGCGTGATCGACGGAAGACTGGTCACGAGCGCCGACAAGTACGGCACGATCGTCACCGAGATCGACCTCGCGCTCGACCCGCGCAGCGGCGATGTCGTGTCGGCGAAGGCCGACAACCTGATCGTTCGCAACGACCGCTTCGCGAAGGATCCGGCACAGACCCGCTTGATCGCGGCGTACGAAAGGCTCGCGGCACCGCTTGGGCAGCGCGTCGTGGGCAGGCTCAGCGCGCCGTTGTCGCGCGAGGAGACGCCGGCTGGCGAAATGCCGCTTGGCCAGGTGATTGCCGATGCCCAGCTCGCGGCGACGCGCGCCGCCGCCGATGGCAGCGCGCAGATCGCGTTGATGAATCCGGGCGGCATTCGCGCGGCGTTGCAGCCGGCGGGCGACGGCAGCGTGCGCTACGAAGCCCTGTTCGCCGTGCAACCGTTCTACAACAATCTGGTCACGCTGACGCTCAGCGGCGCACAGATCGTGCAGGTGCTCGAGCAGCAGTGGCGCGGGCAGCCCAAGCCGCGGGTGCTGCAGGTCTCGCGCGGATTTGAGTACGCATGGGACAACGCGCGCCCGGTCGGGGCGCGCGTGGTGCCCGACAGCGTAACGCTCGACGGCCGCCCGCTCGACCCCCTGGCGAGCTACCGCGTCACCGTCAACAGCTTCCTCGCCGCGGGCGGAGACAACTTCACCGTGTTCAAGGAAGGCCGCGATGCGCGCACCGGAATGATGGACATCGACGCGTTCGAGGCCTACGTGGCGGGGGGCCTGCCGCCGGCTTCGGGTCCGCGCATCCGGCGGCTGAATTGATGGCCTCGCTACCGCAGGAGCTGATTCGCATCAAGCGCGACGGCGGCGCTTTGAGCCGCCCGCAGATCGCCGCATTCGTCAGCGGTCTGGTCGACGGCTCGTGGAGCGAAGGGCAGGTCGCGGCGATGGCGATGGCCGTGCTGCTGCGCGGGATGGGCACCGACGAGACGGTCGCGCTGACGCAGGCGATGGCCGCTTCGGGCGAACGGCTCGACTGGCGCGACGCGCATCTTCCCGGTCCGGTGCTCGACAAGCATTCGACCGGCGGCGTCGGCGACAAGGTCAGCCTGATCCTCGCGCCGGCGGTGGCCGCATGCGGGGCGGTCGTGCCGATGATCAGCGGCCGCGGGCTCGCGCACACTGGCGGCACGCTCGACAAGCTCGAGGCATTGCCCGGCTACAGCGTGCACCCGGCGCGCGACCGCCTGCTCGCAACGCTGTGCGATGCGGGTTGCGCGATCGTCGGCGCTGGCGAGCAGCTCGCACCCGCCGATGCCCGCCTGTATGCGATCCGCGACGTGACGGCCACCGTCGAGTCGGTGCCGCTGATCACCGCGAGCATCCTGAGCAAGAAGCTGGCCGCCTGCCTCGACGCGCTCGTGATCGACGTGAAATGCGGGAACGGCGCGTTTTGCACGACGCCGCAGGACGCGCTGAGACTGGCCCGGACGCTGGTCGCGGTCGCGCGCGGAGCCGGATTGCGCTGCTCGGCGCTGATCACCGACATGAACGAGGTGCTCGGTCACTCGGCCGGCAACGCGCTCGAGGTGCGCGAAGCGGTCGATTTCCTGACCGGCCGCGCCCGCGACGCGCGGCTGCTCGAGTTGACGCGCGCGCTCGCGGCACGGCTGCTGCAGGTCGGCGGCGTGGTCGCGACGACTGAAGCGGGCGAGGCCCTCGTGCAGCGTGCCCTCGACGACGGCGCGGCGGCCGAACGCTTCGCGCGCATGGTCGCAGCGCTCGGCGGCCCGCGCGACGCGCTGCACGATGCGCGGCTGCCGCGGGCGCCGGTGCAGCGCGACGTGCCGTCGCCCCGCGACGGCGCGATCAGCGCGATGGACACGCGCGCGATCGGGCTGGCGGTCGTCGAACTCGGCGGCGGACGCCGCCGCCCCGGCGAGGCGATCGATCCGCGCGTGGGTCTGGACAACGTTCGACCTCTTGGCGCGTCCGTACGCAAGGGCGATCCGCTCGCCCGCGTGCACGCCGCCGACGAGGCCGCGGCCGAGGTGGCCATCCGCAACGTCATCGACGCGGTGCAAGTCGGCGATCGCGCCAGCCACCCCGAGCCGCTGATCCGCCAAACCGTCGCCTAGAATCCGTCCGTGCCCGGCTTGCCTTGCGGCAGCGGGCGCGCTCGTTTCGCCGCCGCAGCCCTGCGCCGCTTCCCGATGTCTGTGTCCGCCCTCACGGCCCTGTCACCGCTCGACGGTCGCTACGCGGGCCGTCTCGCCGCACTACGGCCGCTGCTGAGCGAGTTCGGCCTGATGCACCGCCGCGTGCAGGTCGAGGTGGAATGGTTCATCGCGCTGTCCGAAGCCGGTTTCGCCGAGTTCAAGCCGCTGTCGGAGGCGGCGCGCGGCCTTCTGCGTGGGTTGGTGACGCGCTTCTCGGAAGCCGACGCGCAGGCGATCAAGGACATCGAACGCACCACCAATCACGATGTGAAAGCGGTCGAGTACTGGCTGAAGTCGCGGTTCGATTCGAGCGATGAGCTCAAGCGTGCCAGCGAGTTCGTGCACTTCGCCTGCACCAGCGAGGACATCAACAACACCAGCCACGCGCTGATGCTGGGCGCCGCCCGCGACGAGGTGCTGCTGCCCGCGCTCGATCGGGTGACGCACAAGCTCGCCACGATGGCGCAGGCGCTCGCCGAAGTGCCGATGCTCAGCCGCACGCACGGCCAGCCGGCGAGCCCGACCACGCTCGGCAAGGAGATCGCCAACGTCGTCGCGCGTCTGCGTGCGGCGCGGCAGCGCATCGCGACCGTCAAACCGCTGGCCAAGATGAACGGCGCAGTGGGCAACTACAACGCCCACCACGCTGCCTACCCCGACTTCGATTGGGAGGCATTCAGCAAACGGGTGGTCGAGCAGGGCCTGGGCCTGACTGTCAACGCCTACACGATTCAGATCGAGCCTCACGACTGGATGGCCGAGCTGTTCGACGCGATCACGCGCTCGAACACGGTGCTGATCGACTGGTCACGCGACGTGTGGGGCTACATCTCGCTGGGCTATTTCCGCCAGCGGCTCACGCAGGGCGAGGTCGGATCGTCGACGATGCCGCACAAGGTCAATCCGATCGACTTCGAGAACGCCGAAGGCAACTTCGGGCTGGCCAGCGCGCTGTTGACGCACCTGGCGCAAAAGCTGCCCGTCAGTCGCTGGCAACGCGACCTGACCGACAGCACGGTGTTGCGCAACATGGGCATTGCGGTCGGCTACGCGGTGCTCGGGCTGGACTCGCTGGCGCGCGGGCTCGACAAGCTCGAGGTGAATCGCGAGGCGCTGGACGCCGACCTCGATCACGCCTGGGAGGTGCTCGCCGAGCCGATCCAGACCGTGATGCGGCGCTTCGGGTTGCCCGAGCCGTACGAGCAACTGAAGGCGTTGACGCGTGGCCGCACGATTACGCGCGAGGATATTGCCGCTTTCATCGACACGCTTGAGCTGCCCGAAACCGAGAAGGCGCGCCTGCGCGAGCTGACGCCTTCGACGTACATCGGCCTGGCAGCCCGGCTCGCCAGACGCATCGGGTGACCTACGATGAACTTTCTCGATCGCCTCAACGCCGCCGAGAAGCGTTCCGACTCGATGCTGTGCGTCGGCCTGGATCCCGAGCCGGCGAAATTCCCGGGGATGTGGCGGAACGACAGCGCATACATCCACGACTTCTGCGCGCGCATCGTCGACGCGACGAAGGACTTGGTGATCGCATTCAAGCCGCAGATCGCGCACTTCGCCGCCCACCGCGCCGAGGACCAGCTCGAGCGGTTGATCGCGCACATCAGGCGCGTCGCACCCGACGTGCCGGTGATTCTCGACGCCAAGCGCGGCGACATCGGCAGCACCGCCGAGCAGTACGCGCACGAGGCCTTCGAGCGCTACCAGGCCGACGCCGTCACGCTGTCGCCGTTCATGGGCTTCGATTCGATCGAGCCGTACCTGCGCTGGCCGGGCAAGGGCGCGTTCCTGCTGTGCCGCACGTCGAATCCGGGCGGCGACGAGCTGCAGGCACAGCTCCTCGCCTCGGGCGAACGCCTCTTCGAGTACGTCGCGCGGCTGGCCGCCGGGCCGTGGAACCGCAACGCCCAGCTGGGGCTGGTGGTCGGTGCCACGCATCCGACCGAGGTCGAGCGCGTCCGGGCGCTGGCGCCGACGCTGCCGCTGCTGATCCCTGGCGTCGGTGCGCAAGGCGGCGATGCCGCCGCGGCGGTACGAGCGGGCTGGCGCCCGGGCGCGCCGATCCTCGTCAATTCTTCGCGCGCGGTGCTCTATGCGTCGTCGGACGAAGACTTTGCCGACGCGGCGCGCCGTGTCGCAAGAGCCACGCGCGACCTGCTGCAGGCCGCGCGCGCAGCGGCACCGGCAGCGTGACGTGAGACCCCCACGCTCGCTTTGCTCGCTGCCCCCGAAGGGCGCATCCGTACCTGCGGACGACCGGGGGGGTACTGAGAGGACCCGCACGGCGGCAGCCGATTCTTTCTTTGCCGACGTGGTGATCGCCAAGGACGGCACGTCGACCGGCCGTGCACGCGTCCCGCAGCCGCCGGCACCGTCTCCGTGCTGCAAAATCGCCCGGTTTGCAAACCAGGCCGATGCTGACCTTCCCTGACGGAGACGAGCGAGTCTGGCACGCGCTGCTGCCGGCTACGCGTGACGAGGTCGCGCCGGTGCGGCTTGCCTGCGGCGCGGCCGCTGGCAGTGCTTTGCTGTGCGCTCTCGCCTACGCGTTGGATGCGGCCGTGCAGCGCTCCGGCTGGGGCGCTGCGCTGCTCGGCTCGAGCTTGCTGCTCGGCCTCGTGTGCCTGTGGCTCGGGTGGGGCACGCGCGAGCCGCGCATCGAGCCGACGATTCGTACGATTGCGTGGCTTGGCGCGCTCAGTGCCGCCGCAGCGGCCGCGGCGCTGGGTCACGGCCTGCTGAGCGTGGCGCTCGGTGCGTGGCCGGTGCTCGTCGCGCTGCTCGTGGTCGTCGGTGGGTTGCGGGCCGGGCTTGCGCTGGTCGCCGCATGCGGCGTCGGTCTGGCCGCGCTGGCCTGGGCGACCGCGCAGGGCCGCATCGTGTGGCCCGGCGCTGCGCCGCTGGCGGTGGTGGTCGGCGGGCATGCTGCACTGCTCGCGGTCGGGCTGGCGATCGGCGCCGGGGTCTCGCACCTGGTGCAGCGCCAACTCGGGCAGTTGGCCGATCGCGAGCAGCGCTTTCGCGCGCTGCTGGGCATCGCTGCGGACTGGCATTGGGAGCTCGACGAGAACCTTCGCTTTACCGAGGTGTCCGACCATGCCGATGGCGTCTCGGCAGTGTCGGCGGCCGAGCGCATGGGGCGCCATCCGTGGGATCTGCCGCTGGGGCTGTCGGACGATGAGCTGGATGCACACCGCGCGGACCTCGAGGGGCGTAATGCATTCCATAACCTGATCGTGCGTCGCACGGCCGGCGACGGCACGGTGCGCCACTTGGCGATCAGCGGCCAGCCGCGCTTCGACCGGCGTGGGCGTTTCCTGGGTTATTGGGGCGTTGGCCGCGATGTCACGACCGAGGTGCGCGCACGCCAGGCGATCGCCGCGAGCGAAACGCGCTATCGCGAGCTGTTCAATCGCTCGCCTTCGCCACTGGTGCTGCATCGCGAAGGACGAGTGATCGACGCCAACCCCGCGGCGCTGCATCTGTTCGGGTACGACGACCTTGCAGCGATGATCGGCGTTGACCTGCTCGCGCACTACGACGACCGCGACGGCTCGCGCGCGCTCGCGGCGCAGTGCGTCGAGCGACTCGAGGTCTTGTCGATCGGCGAGAGCTTGCCGCCGCGCGAGTTCGTGCTGTGGGCGCGCAACGGCCGCAAGGTGTATGCGCGCGGCACCGGCGTGCGCGTGGACGCGCAGGGCGGGCCAGCCACGCTGTCGATCTACCACGACGAAACCGAACGGCGCGCCGCGGTCGAAGCGGTGCGCCATTCCGAGGCGCTCCTGTCGCTGGTCGTGGCGACCAGCCCCGACATGATCATGCTCACCGAGCTGGCCACCGGGCGGTTCGCGATGGTCAATGACACGTTCTGCCGCGTCATGGGCTTTCAGCGCGAGGACGTCATGGGTCGCACATCGCTCGAGCTCGGCTTGTGGGACGACCCGTCGAACCGCCAGCGGCTGGTCGATGCACTGCGTGATGGCGGTCGCATCGAGGGGCACGCGCTGCGCTTCGTGCGCAGGGACGGCGAGCGCGTGTCGATGATCGCGTCGGCGGCACGCCTCGAGATAGACGGCCGCGAGTACCTCGTGCTGAACGCCCGCGACGTCACCGAGCAGGAACAACGCAGGCTCGAACAGGAAGCGATCCTGCACAATGCGTCGATCGGCATCGCGTTCACGCGCGCACGTCGATTCATGCAGGCCAACGAGCGCTTCGCGCAGATGTTCGGCTGGCGCACCGAGCAACTCGTCGGGCGGCCGGGCAGCGTGGTCTGGCTCAGCGACGACGAGTACGCGCAGATCAGCCACGACGTGGGTCCACGCCTGGCCGCGGGCGAACAGGTCGAGTTCGAACGATTGATGCGCAAACGCGACGGCAGCACGTTCTGCTGTCGCGTGCTGGCCAAGGCGGTGGACCCGGCGGACCCGGGCCAAGGCGGAACGATCTGGATCGCCGAAGACGTGACCGAGCGACGACAAGCCGAGCAGAAGCTGGCCCGGACCTACCAGGAGGCCGAATCTGCGAGCCAAGCGAAGAGCGCGTTCCTCGCCGACTCCAGTGACGAGATCCGCGCACCGCTGTACGGCCTGCTCGGGTTGACCCGCCTCGCACAGGCCGATGCACTTCCCGAGGCCAAGCGGCGCGACTACGTTGACCAGATCGCCGAGAACGCGCAGGCGCTCGCCGACATCCTCAACGACATTCTCGACCTGTCGAAGATCGAGGCCGGCAAACTGACGCTCGAAACGCTCGCATTCGACCTGCCAGCCACGGTCGCTGCGGTGCACCGCGCCCATCAGTCGCTCGCGGTGGCGCGCGGTCTCGCGCTGCAGCTCGATCTGGACATCGCAGCGCCGAACGTCGTCGTCGGTGATCCGGTTCGACTGCGGCAGATCCTCGGCAACTACCTGAGCAACGCGCTGAAATTCACGCACGAAGGCGAGATCGTCCTGCGCATGCGTGCGCTTCCGGGCGATCGGGTGCGCTTCGAGGTGCAGGACACGGGGCCAGGGATCGACGACGCGACACGCGAACGGCTGTTCCATCCCTTCACCCAGGCCGACGACTCGGCGACGCGCCGCTTCGGCGGCACCGGTCTGGGCCTATCGATCTGCCGTGAACTCGCCCAGCTGATGGGAGGCAGCGTCGGCGTGATGAGCGAGCCGGGGAACGGCAGCGTGTTCTGGGCCGAGCTGCTGCTGCCCTCAGCCGGCGACGGGATCGCGAGCCAGGTCGACGCCCGCGCCCAGGCGCCCGCGCTGCTCGGCGCCCACGCGCTGGTCGTCGAGGACAATCCGGTCAACATGATGATCTGCGTCGCGCTGCTCGAGCAACAGGGGCTGCGGGTCGAGCAGGCCGACAGCGGGCAGCGTGCGCTCGACGCCGTCGAGCGGGCCCAAGCGGCCGGCGATCCGTTCGACGTCGTCCTGATGGACGTGCAGATGCCCGGCATGAGCGGCCACGAGGCGACGCGCCGTCTGCGCGAGCGCTACGACGCGACGGAGCTACCCATCATCGCGCTCACCGCGGCGGCGCTCGTCTCGGAGCGCGAGCAGGCGTTCGAAGCCGGCATGAACGACTTTCTGACCAAGCCGATCGAGCCGGCGCAGATGCTGCGCGCGCTGTCACGCGCGATGGACCACGCCATCTGACGCGACAGTGCGGGCAATCTCGACCGCCCGAAGCGATGCGGTGCCTTCATCGCGACGCCTCCGCGCCTAGTCCAGCACGACTTCACAGTGCACCGCCCCCGCGCGCTCCGCGCGTGCGCGCAGGCACACGGTTGTTCCCGCCTCGGCGCGCACGATCCACTGCGCGGCTGCACGGTCCCCGGTGACTTCGCGCGTCGGCACGAAGTTCTGCTGCGAGCGGCGGGGCGCATGGCCCTCAAGCTGCGGCCCTTCGATGCGCGGCACGCCCTCGACCAATGCGGCCCCGGGCGGCAGGTCGATCTCGAACACGACGCCGCGCACCGCCTTGCGCTCGAGCGCGCGGTGCGTCACGTACGTCGGCAGCCAGCCGCCGTTGGCCACCGCGAAGCGAACGCGCCAGGTGTCAGGTCCGAGCGCGCGCACTTCGGCGCGCAGCACCTCCAGCCGCGGCAGTGCAAGCGCCAGGCGTTCGAGCCAGGCCGGGAAGCGCTCGACCTCCCGCTCGCGCAAATGCGGCGGCGGGTTGCGCCAGAAGTTCATCTTGTCCCAGCCACCGATCTCGACACGGCCCAGCTGCGGATGGTCGAACGGTTGCCAGTCGACGTGCGCCTGCCCGCCGCACTGGGCATCGCTCCATGCCAGCAGCTTGAGGTCGTCGGCCACCGGATGCTCGCGGTACCAGTCGATCCACGCGTAGTCGGTGATGCCGGCCTCGCGATTTGGCGACCACAACTCGACGGTCCAGAACAAAGCGCCCAGATGCTCGTAGAGCCAGTCCTGCGTGCCGGTGATGACTTCCTTCGGGTGGTACTTGAACTCGTGCCAGCTGCTGACCACGCGGTAACCGGTGAGCTGCTCGGCCAGTGCGGACAGGCTCGTGTAGGTCCAGAGGTCCTCGGCGAGCATCTGCTCGTCGGGCATCGTGCCCATCGGGCGCAGGATCACGCCGCTGTGCGTGTGGAAACTCACTGCGGCGCCGATGTTGCGGTGCTCGATGACGAATTGCACGACAGCACGGACCTCCGGCTCGCTCGTCGGATACGGGCCCGCGCCGACCTGTTCGAATTCCTGGCGCCATTGCGACGGGAAATTGCGATTGAGGTCGAGCCCTTCGCGATCGGCACTGACGGTGATCGTCAGGCCGTCGTAGTTGTTGAGCAGGCCCTCGGGCATCAGGCGGTAGTAGGTGCCGCCGAACTCGCCCGGCTCGCGCGGCACCAGCAGACGCGGTTCGTCGGGATGCGCCTTGTAGCCGCCGTGCGGGTCGACCACGCGCATCGTGAGGATCCGCCCGTCACCGTCGATGTCCTGCACGGTGAGCCCCTCGAGGGCCGGCTCGTCGAAGGGGTACGGTCGTGTGCTCGAACGGATCTGGCGCGGCCGCTCGGCCAGCGCCAGCTCTGCGCCGTCGACCGCGATGCGCGGGCAGAGGTAGATCGCCGTGAAATCGAGCAGGCGCGTGACCTGCGCATCGCGGCCATGCTGCGTGACAAGACGGTGCAACCAGTACAGGCATGCCGTACAGGCAGTCAGCTCGGCGGCGTGGATGTTGCCGTCGACCCAGAACGCCGGCTTGTCGGTGTCGGGGCCGGTGGCGCTGTTCGTGACGACGGCCAGCCAGATGTTGCGCCCCTCGTGGCTCTTGCCGAGTGAGCGCACGGTGACCAGATCCGGGCGCGCCTCGGCGTAACCGAACAGCAGGCGCGTCAGCTCGTCGTAGCGCGCGAAGGTGTCGAAGCGTGGAATCGGAGGCATCAGGGCGCGTTGGCTCAAACAAAGCCGATCAGGCCACCGGCGCGGCGGCCGCGCGCTGCCGCTCAACGAGCGGCCACCCCGAATGACCTTCGGCGAAGGCCATACCGAAGCCGTCCGCGCACACGTCGGCGCGCCGGGCCACGTCGGCGAAAGTGAACGTCACGTCAGTCGGCGTGTTGGCCTTCGCGCCGGGCAATTCGCACATGAGGCCGGTGGGTGGAATGGCTGGGTAGATCGAAGGCCCGGCGGCGACGCATCGGCCGACTGCCGGCGTGCAGCTTAGCGCAGCCCCGAGTTGCCACGCCATGGCAGACTCTTGCGAGGAGATGCACAGCGTGGAAGGCCCGTTCGACGCCCTGGCGGAACAGCTCGGCGCGCCTTGGCGGCCGCGCCCGAGGCCGACCACCTGGCGGTCGTTTCGCTGCCAGTGCGCCCGGCCGGTATTCTTCGGCAACAGCCTCTGCCTGAGCTGCGGTTCACCGCTCGGCTACGAGCCACACCTCGAGCGCGTCGCACCGCTGAGGGCCGGCGAGCGCGCCGGCACCTGGAAGCTCGACGGCGAGCTGATCTCCGACCGCCTGTACCGCCGCTGCGCGAACTTCGAGACCGCCGCCGGATGCAACTGGCTGGTTCCCGACGACGAGGCCGACCAGCACGCCGGCCTTTGCGCCGCATGTCGGCTGAACCGCACCATTCCTGACCAGAACGACCCGCGCAACCGGGAAGCCTGGCACCGCATCGAGGTCGCCAAGCGGCGACTGGTTTCCGCTCTGCTGGCGTTGGGCCTGCCGGTGGCCTCCCGCGACACCGAGGATCCCGCGCAGGGCCTCGCGTTCGAGTTCCTGCGCGGTGCACCGGACGCACCGCCGGTGACCACCGGCCATGCCAATGGCGTCATCACGCTCAACGTCGAGGAAGCCGACGATGCGCGTCGCGAGACGATCCGCCGCGCGCTGCGCGAGCCTTACCGCACGCTGCTCGGCCACCTGCGGCACGAGGTCGGCCACTACTACTGGGACCGGCTGGTCGGCCGGAGCGACTGGCTCGAGCCGTTCCGCAACGTGTTCGGCGACGAGCGCGCAGCCTACGCCGAAGCGCTGCGGGCGCATTACGAGCAGGGCCCGCCGACGGACTGGTCACTCCGCCACGTCAGCGCTTACGCCAGCGCCCATCCGTGGGAGGACTGGTCGGAAACGTGGGCGCACTACCTGCACATGGTCGACGTGATGGACACCGCGCTGTCGTTCGGGCTCGACGCGGAGAACCTCGAGTTCCACGTCGACCCGTTCACCCCCGCTGAGCTGTGGCGTCCCGACGATGCCGGCGCGTCGGCGTTCCTCTCGTTCGTCAACGCGTGGGTCGAGCTGACCGGCGTGTTCAACGAGCTGACGCGCAGCATGGGCCAGCCGGACCTGTATCCGTTCGTGCTGCCGCACGCGGCGGTGCGCAAGTTGCAGTTCGTGCATCTCGTTGTCAACGCGGCCGCGCGGCAGCGTCCAGCTATTCGGTGAACAGCCGCACCATGCCCTTGAACGTGATGAGATTGCCGGGGTTGCTGGTCTCCTCGAGCACGCCGCTCATACGCCGCAGCAGCCGCGCGCTTTTGCGTGCACGCCAGATCACCAATTCGGCGAGCCAGGGGTGGGTATTGACCCGGTTGGCACGCTCATACATCTCGAACCGCGGCTTCAGCGCGGCCAGGCTCGCACGATAGGAGGCACAGATAGGCTCGTCGTCACGGTGCTCGGCGATCGCCTTGGCGGCAAGCAACCCCGTCTCCATCGCCTTGCCGATACCCTCGCCGGTGAACAAATAGGTGCTGCCGGCGGCTTCACCCGTCACCAGCAGTCCGGGACGCGCACATCGCGCGCCTTGCAACGAGCAGCGCAGCGGTGCGCCTCTGAGCCCGCGCTCGAGCGTGCCGCTGGCGACCAGCTCGCGCGCCGAGCCATGGAAGTCGGTGAATGCCTCGAACAATTCGCGCAGATTGACGTCGGTGGTGGAAGCCTGCCTATTGGCGATCTCGTGATGGCCGTGGAACACGCCAACGCCAATATTGAAAATGGCGTCGGGGCAAGGAAAGATCCAGCCATAGCCGGGCCGAAGCCGCCAATGCCAGACGATCTCAAGTGCGCGAATGTGCCCAGCCATCGACGCGTTGCGCACGTAGCCGCGCAGTGCCACACCGCTGGGCACCCGGCGCTCGCACATGCCGGCGGCGATCAGCGCCTGCGGCACCGCGCCGGTGGCAAGCACCGTCCAGCGTGCACGAACGGCGCGTGCCGTGTGGCCGGTGCGCAGCATCGCGCCGACCACGCGCCCGCCCTCCTCGATCGGCGCTTCGAAGCGCGCCGGCGCATTCCAGCGCGCACCGGCAGCCAGTGCGCTGCGTCGCAAGATGTCGTCGAGGATGCGCCGCGGCAGCACGGCCAGCGTGCCTGGAACGTCAATGCGGCCGCCACGGGGCCCGATACACGCGACGTGGTGTGCCGGTTGGGCCAGCG
>CP070653.1:3109510-3158301 GCA_020354665.1 Burkholderiales bacterium | reverse complement strand
TCATAGCCGCTCAGGTGCAGCAGCGCATAGAGCAGCATCGACGCGTGGCCGTTGGACAGCACGAACCGGTCGCGGTCGGCCCAGCGCGGGTTGACCGGGTTGTGCTTGAGGTGGCGGTCCCACAGCGCCACCGCCATCTCGGCCATGCCCATCGGCGCGCCGGGATGACCGGAGTTCGCCTGCTGCACGGCGTCCATCGCCAGCGCGCGCAGCGCGTTGGCGCGCACGTCGGTGCCGCCGGCACCGTCGCGGATCACACGGTCGGTCGAGTTCGATGCCATCAGAGGGCTCCCAGCGCGCGCTTGCGGCGCTCCATCATTCGCCAGATGAACGGCGTGAAGATCAGCTGCATCGCCAGCTCCATCTTGCCGCCCGGCGCCACGATCGTGTTGGCGCGCGACATCCACGAGTCGTGGATCATGTTGAGCAGGTACTGGAAGTCGATGCCCTTCGGGTTCGCGAAGCGGATCACGCAGATGCTCTCGTCGGCCAACGGGATGTCGCGCGCGATGAAAGGGTTGCTGGTGTCGACGACGGGCACCCGTTGGAAGTTCACATGCGTGTGCGCGAACTGCGGGCAGATGTAGTTCACGTAATCGGGCATGCGGCGCAGGATCGTGTCGGTCACCGCCTCGGCCGAATAGCCGCGCACCGTCTTGTCGCGGTAGAGCTTCTGGATCCACTCGAGGTTGATCACCGGCACCACGCCGATCAACAGGTCGGGGTACTTGGCGACGTTGATCTCCGGCGTCACGACGGCCCCGTGCAGGCCCTCGTAGAACAGCATGTCGGTGTCGGCCGGCAGGTCCTCCCAGGGGGTGAAGGTGCCCGGCTCCTGGTTGTAGGGCGCCGCCTCGACGGGATCGTGCAAGTACTTGCGCCGCTTGCCGGTGCCGCTCTCGCTGTAGCAGTGGAACAGCTGCTCGAGCTCGGCGAACAGGTTGTTCTCGGCGCCGAAATGGCTGAAGTGCTTGTTGCCCTGCGCCTCGGCCTCGGCTTGTCGCAGCTTCATCTCCTTGCGGTCGTAGCGGTGGAAGCTGTCGCCCTCGATCACCGCGGCCTTGATGCCTTCGCGGCGGAAGATGTTGTCGAAGCTGCGCGTCACCGACGTGGTGCCCGCGCCAGACGAGCCCGTGATGGCGATGATGGGATGGCGTTCTGACATGGCTTTCTCCTCAATCGCGAAACAGGCTGCGCTCTGCGAACAACGGCACGTTTGAATCGTTCGGCGCCGGCTCGCGGTGGTAGCGCTCGATGCGCTCGACCTCGTTCTTCGATCCGAACACCAGCCCGATGCGCTGGTGCAGCGCACTCGGTTTGACGCCCAGCACTGGTTGACGGCCGGTGCTCGCCCGTCCACCGGCCTGTTCGACAATGAAACCGATCGGGTTGGCCTCGTAGAGCAGGCGCAGCCGCCCCGGCTTGTCCGGATCCTTCGTGTCGCGCGGATACATGAACACGCCGCCGCGCATCAGGATGCGGTGCGCCTCGGCCACCATGCTGGCGATCCAGCGCATGTTGAAGTCCTTGCCGCGCGGCCCGGTCCGACCGGCCAGGCACTCGTCGACGAAGCGCTTGATCGGCGGCTCCCAGAAGCGGCTGTTGGAGGTGTTGATCGCGAACTCGTGCGCATCGGCCGGAATCCGGATGTCCGGATGCGTCAGCACGAACTCGCCCAGGTTCGGATTGAGCGTGAAGCCGGCCACGCCATAACCCACCGACAGCACCAGCATCGTCGTCGGCCCGTAGATCGCATAGCCGGCGGCCACCTGCGCCGATCCGGGCTGCAGAAAGTCGGCCTCGGTGACGTCTCGCGCGCCTTCGCCGGCCTCGTCCGGCGCGCGCAGCACCGAGAAGACGCTGCCCACCGAGACATTGACGTCAATGTTGGACGAGCCGTCGAGTGGATCGAACACCAGCAGGTACTTGCCACGCTGGAACTGCGCCGGGATCTGGTAGGGCGTCTCCATCTCCTCGGAGGCCATGCCCGCGAGGTGGCCGTTCCACTCGTTCATGCGCAGGAAGATTTCGTTGGACAGCACGTCGAGCGGCTTCTGCACCTCGCCCTGCACGTTGACCGAGCCGCCGACCGGCTGCGGAGCCTGGCCGATCGAGTCGCCCAGCTCGCCGAACGACACGATGCGGGCAATGGCCTTGCACGCGAGCGACACGTCCAGGATCAGCGCGTTGAGCTCGCCGCTGGCCTGCGGGAAGCGGCGCCGCTGCTCGATCAGGTAGCGGGAGAGGGTCCAGCGTTGCGAGAGTGGCATGGCAGCGAGCCCCTTGGGCGATGGTGGTCGTCAGCGTCCGCCCGCGAACACCCGACTGGCGCGAATGTCTTCGGGGGTCAAGGTGGTGAGATCGGTCTCGGTCAGCACGCGGTCGCGTTCGGCAAACAGGCGCGAGGCCTGGCGCAGCCGGGCGCGGTCGAGCGCGTTGCGCACGCTGCGTGCATTGGCGAAGTGCGGCTGGCTGATGCGCAGCGCGAGGTATTCGTCGAACGCCTCGCGCGCGCCGGGGCCGAAGCGGTAGTTCTGCTGTTGCAGCATCTTCTCGGCGATCTGCAGCAGCTCCGGCGGCGTGTAGTCCGGGAAGTCGAGGTGGTGCGCGATGCGCGAGCTCATGCCTGGGTTGGACTTGAAGAAGGTGTCCATGCGCTCCTTGTAGCCGGCCAGGATCACGACCAGGTCCTCGCGCTGGTTCTCCATCACCTGCAACAGGATTTCGATCGCCTCCTGGCCGTAGTCGCGCTCGTTCTCAGGGCGGTACAGGTAGTACGCCTCATCGATGAAGAGCACGCCACCCATCGCCTTCTTCAGCACTTCCTTGGTCTTCGGTGCGGTATGGCCGATGTACTGGCCGACCAGGTCGTCGCGCGTCACCGCGACCAGGTGACCCTTCCGCACGTAGCCGAGCCGGTGCAGGATCTCGGCCATGCGCAGCGCCACGGTCGTCTTGCCGGTGCCGGGGTTGCCGGTGAAGCACATGTGCAGGCTCGGCGTCTGCGACGAAAGCCCCAGGTTCAGCCGCAGCTTGTCGATGACGAGCAATGCGGCGATGTCGCGTATGCGCTGCTTGACGGGCTTGAGGCCGACCAGATCGTGGTCGAGCTCGTCCATCACCGCCTCGACCTGGCTTTGCGCCAGCACCTCGTTGACGGTGCGTGCGTTGGCGACGGCCGATGCGTCGGCCTCGGGGGCCGCGCTCGCGGGCGCGCTCGCCGGCGGCGCCGTACTGCCCGGAATCGAGTACGTCGGCCTGCTCATCACGCCCTCCTCAAGCGGCTCTGGCCAGCGGCGCGGCGAGCTCCGCGCGCATGGCATCGATCACCGCCTTGTAGTCGCGCTGCCCGAAGATCGCACTGCCCGCCACGAACGTGTCAGCCCCCGCCGCAGCCACCCGAGCAATGTTGTCGACCTTGATCCCGCCGTCGACCTCCAGCCGGATCTCGCGCCCGCTTCGCTCGATCAGCCGCCGCGCCTGCTCGACCTTGCGCAGCGCACTGTCAATGAAGCCCTGCCCGCCAAAGCCCGGGTTCACACTCATGATCAGCACCAGGTCGACCTTGTCGATCGTCCACTCCAGCACCTCCAGCGGCGCCGCCGGGTTGAACACCAGCCCGGCCTGGCAGCCCGCCGCATGGATCAGCTGCAGCGTGCGGTCCACGTGAATGCTCGCATCGGGGTGAAAGCTGATCAGGTCCGCCCCGGCCTGCGCAAACAGCTGCGCCAGCGCATCCACCGGCTGCACCATCAGGTGCACGTCCAGCGGTACCTTGCTGCCGTCGGCCTTCACGCAGTGCGGCTTGAGCGCCTGCGCCACCGCCGGCCCGATCGTCAGGTTGGGCACGTAGTGGTTGTCCATCACATCGAAGTGAATCCAATCGGCCCCCGCAGCAATCACCGCTCGCACCTCCTCGCCCAGCCGGGCAAAGTCAGCACTCAGAATCGACGGAGCAATACGGTACATGGCGTGACCTCGATGCGGTGGACAACGCGTCGTTGCGCGGTCAACCCGCGTAACGCTCGCCTTCGGGCATGT
Organism: Burkholderiales bacterium; assembly: GCA_020354665.1. Lineage (GTDB taxonomy): Bacteria > Pseudomonadota > Gammaproteobacteria > Burkholderiales > Burkholderiaceae_C. The sequence goes on along the minus strand of CP070653.1, from coordinate 3,154,260 downwards.
CGGTGGCGTAGCTGTGGATCGTGTAGCGGATGCTGCGGCCGTCCACTTCCTGGCGCACCAGGCCGAAGCCGGGCTCGTTGGCCGGGCGGTTGACGATGAAGCTCATCGCGATCGACTCGATGCCGCGCGTGCTGTCGAAGGCCATCAACCGGATGTAGTGGCTGGGAAAGGTCTTGCGGCAGTTCTGCAGCTCCATCATCACGCCGGCGGCATCCTTCAGGTCGAACATCGGCATGCCGAACATCTCCCAGTAGGTGTTGCGCGGGTGCGGATCGTCGGTGTACTCCACGCTCCAGGCGTAGCCCTTGTCCAGGCCGTACTGGATCTGCGCGGTGATCTCGGCGTCCGTCAGGTCGGGCAGGAAGCTGAACTGGCCCTGCGTGACGCGGCCGGTGGGGTTGGTCATCATGGTGTCGGTCTCCTTGATCGGTCAGGCCACGCCCGGGGTGACGGCGTAGTCGCTGGTGTCGGTGGACGTGTAGTTGAAGCTGATGTCGCCCCAGGTATCGAGCGCCTGCTTCAGCGGCGTGCAGAACTGGGCCGCCTTGCGCAGGATGTCCGGGCCCTCGTTGACGATGTCCTTGCCCTCGTTGCGGGCCTTGACCATGGCCTCCAGCGCCACGCGGTTGGCGACGCCACCGGCCTGGATGCCGGCGGGGTGGCCGATCGTGCCGCCGCCGAACTGCAGGATCACGTCGTCGCCGAACAGGTGCAGCAGCTGGTGCATCTGGCCGGCGTGGATGCCACCCGAGGCCACCGGCATGACCTTCTTCAGGTCGCACCAGTCCTGGTCGAAGAACAGGCCGCGCGGCAGGTCCTGCTTCGTGACGGCGTCGCGGCAGACGTTGTAGTAGCCCTGCACGGTCAGCGGATCGCCCTCGAGCTTGCCCACCGCGGTGCCGGTGTGCATGTGGTCCACGCCCGCCAGGCGCAGCCACTTGGCGATCACGCGGAAGCTGACGCCGTGGCTCTTCTGGCGCGTGTAGGTGCCGTGTCCGGCGCGGTGCAGGTGCAGGATCATGTCGTTCCGGCGGCACCACTCGCCCAGGCTCTGGATGCAGGGCCAGCCGACGATCAGGTCGATCATGATCACGACGCTGCCGAGCTGCTTGGCGAACTCAGCGCGCTCGTAGATGGCTTCCATCGTGCCGGCGGTGACGTTCAGGTAGCTGCCCTTGACCTCGCCGGTGGCGGCACTCGCCTTGTTGACGCCGTCCATCACGTAGAGGAAGCGGTCGCGCCAGTGCATGAAGGGCTGCGAGTTGATGTTCTCGTCGTCCTTCATGAAGTCCAGGCCGCCCTTGAGGCCTTCGTAGATCACGCGGCCGTAGTTGCGGCCCGACAGGCCGAGCTTCGGCTTGGTCGTCGCACCCAGCAGCGGGCGGCCGAACTTGTCCAGGCGCTCGCGCTCGACGATGAGGCCGGTCGGCGGGCCCTTGAAGGTCTTGACGTAGGCCACCGGCACGCGGATGTCTTCCAGCCGCGCCGCCTTCAGCGGCTTGAAGCTGAAGACGTTGCCGATCAGGCTGGCCGTCACGTTGGCGATCGAGCCCTCTTCGAACAGGATGATGTCGTAGGCCACCCAGGCAAAGAACTCGCCCGGCCGGCCGGGCACCGGCTCGACCTTGAAGCACTTGGCGCGGTAGTTCTCGCAGGCGGTCAGGCGGTCGGTCCAGACCACGGTCCAGGTCGCTGTGCTGCTCTCGCCGGCCACGGCGGCGCCGGCCTCGACCGGGTCCACGCCCTCCTGCGGCGTGATGCGGAACAGGCAGATGGTGTCGGTGTCCTTGGGCACGTAGTCAGGCACCCAGTAGCCCATCTGGCGGTACTTCAGAACGCCAGCGCTATAGCGCTTCTTGGCGTCGGTGATCTTGGTCGCCTCGGTGACGAGGCCTTTCTCGACAGGTTGATTCACGCTTGGCTCCTGCGGTTTGCGCGTCGGTGCGACGCCGTGAGCCGAAATCTAAGTTCCGGGCGAAATAAAGGGAATTCAGATATTCTTGACCTTCAGTTCATCTAAAGCTGAATGAAAAACGTCACCTTTCGCCAGCTCAGGGTTTTCACTGAAGTGGCCCGGCATCTCAGCTTTGCGCGGGCGGCTGAAGCGCTGCACCTGACGCCCCCGGCGGTCACGATGCAGGTCAAGGAACTCGAAGGCCAGGCGGGGCTTCCGCTGTTCGAGCGACATGGCCGCAAGGTCGCATTGACGACGGCGGGCGAGTACCTGCTCGTCTACGCAAGGCGCCTGGTGGCAACACTCAAGGAGGCCGACGACGCGATGGCGCGCTTCAAGCGCGTCGAGGGCGGCCTGCTGTCAGTCGGGCTCGTCAGCACCGCCAAGTACTTCGTGCCCCAGCTGCTCGCCCGCTTCCGCGAGGAGCACCCTGGCGTTGAGCTGCGCCTGTCGGTCTGCCAGAACCGCGAGCAGCTCGTTGCGCTGCTCCATGCGGGTGACGTCGACCTCGCGGTGATGGGCCGGCCCCCCAAGGAGCTGGCGACGCGCGCCGAACCCTTCGCCGCCCACCCGCTCGTGTTCGTGGCGCCGGCTGCGCACCCGCTGGTACAGGCCGGCCATGTCGCCGCCAGTGCGCTGGCCGCGTACCCCTTCATCGTTCGCGAGCCCGGATCGGGGACGCGCGCCGTGATGGAGGGTTTCTTCCGCGAGCACCGGATCGAGCCGCGCATCTCGATGGAGATGCCGAGCAACGAGAGCATCAAGCAGGCGGTGATCGCCGGCATGGGGCTGGCATTCCTGTCGCTGCACACGATCGGGCTGGAGGTGCGTGCCGGGGTGCTGAAGGTGCTCGACGTGCAGGGCACGCCGGTGATGCGCACCTGGAACGTCGTGCACCTGCTGTCGAAAGTGCTGTCGCCGGCCGCCGAGGCGTTCCGCTATTTCATGCTCGAGCGCGGCGAGGCCTTTCTCGCTGGGCACGACGCACCGCTGCTTGGCCGCGCGCAGCCGGATGCGCCCGGCGGCACACCCGAACCCAATTCCTGAGCTGGCACACCCCGCGCCCACAGGAATCCACCAGTGGCAGCGCCAAGCCCACTGCGCATACCCTGTCGCTTCCCGCCAACCGCTTTCATCGAAGGACCTTCGCATGACGCAGTCCAAACTGATCCTCGACTACGTACTCGACCACGAAGCCCGGCAAGCGAACCGCGTGTTCCTGACACAGCCGGTGGGTGGCGGCCAGGTTATCGACTACACCTGGGCGCAGGTGCTGGACCAGTCGCGCCGCATGGCCACGCACCTGCAGGCGCAGGGCTTCGCGCCGGGCGCGCGCATTGCGATGCTGTCGAAGAACTGCGCGCACTTCATCATGGCCGAGCTCGCGATCTGGATGGCCGGCTACACGACGGTGGCGATCTTCCCGACCGAGACCGCCGAGACGGTCAAGTACGTGCTCGAGCACAGCGAGGCGAGCGTGCTGTTCGTCGGCAAGCTCGACACGTGGCCACAGCAGGAACGCGGTGTGCCGGCCGCGTTGCCGCGCATCGCGTTTCCGCTCGCGCCGAAGACCGATTACGACACCTGGGACGCGATCATCGCGCGCACCGCGCCGCTCGCCGGCCAGCCCTCGCGCCGGGCCGACGAGATGGCGATGTTGATGTACACGTCGGGCTCCACCGGCACTCCCAAGGGGGTGATGATCAGCTTCGACGCGATCACGCGCGCCGGCGAGGGCATCGCTGCCGACACCCGTTCGCGCATCGGCCAGGAAACCGACAGCCGGATGCTGTCGTACCTGCCGCTGGCGCACAGCTTCGAACGCTCTTGGGTCGAGGCGGACGCGCTGGTGGATGGTCGCACGCACCTGTTCTTCGCCGAATCGCTCGACACGTTCCTGCAGGATCTGCAGCGTGCGCGGCCCACGTTGTTCATCTCGGTGCCGCGGCTGTGGCTGAAGTTCCAGCTGGGGGTGTTCGCGAAGATGCCGGCCAAGAAGCTCGACCGGCTGCTCGGGATCCCGATTCTCGGCAGCATCGTCGCGCGCAAGGTGCGCAAGGGCCTGGGCCTGGATGCGGTGATCGTCGCGGGCAGCGGCTCGGCGCCGATCCCGCCGGACCTGATTGCGTGGTATCGCCGCATCGGCCTGGCGCTCTACGAGGGCTACGGCATGACCGAGGACTGTTCGTATTCGCACAGCTCCAACGCCCAGTTCAGTGCGCCGGGCTACGTCGGCGTCGCGATGCCCGGCGTGCAGGTGCGCATCAGCGCTGAAGGCGAGATCCTGATCAAGTCGCCTGCGCGGTTCACCGGCTACTACAAGCGTCCGGAGCTCGACGCTGAGTCGTTCACCGAGGATGGGTTCTTCCGCACCGGCGATCTCGGTGAGCTGCGGGCCGACGGCCTGCTGAAGATCACCGGCCGCGTCAAGGAGCTGTTCAAGACCGCCAAGGGCAAGTACATCGCGCCCGCCCCGATCGAGAACCGGATCAACGCACATCCGATGGTCGAGCTGTCGATGGTGTCCGGTGTCGGTCACCCGGCCGCCTATGCGATCGTCGTGCTGGCCGAGGAACTGCGGCCGCGACTCAAGGACGCCGCGGTGCGGGCCGAAGTCCAGGCCGAGATGGAGCGCCTGCTCACGCAGGTGAACCAGGAACTTCCCGATTACGCGCAGCTGCGCATGATCGTGATCCACCAGGAGCCTTGGACGATCGAGAACGGCTGCCTGACGCCGACGATGAAGATCAAGCGTGCACGCATCGAGGCCGCGGTGGCGCCCGAGGTTGAGCGCTGGTACGCCGACAGCCACAGGGTGCAGTGGGCATCGAGCTGAGCGATGCCGCTCGCGATGGCGGCGACCGCGTCGCGCGGGCGCTGCAAAGCCACGGCGTGCCGTGCCTCTACACGCTGTGCGGCGGTCACATCTCGCCGATCCTCGCCGCGGCCAAGGCACGCGGGATTCGCATCGTCGACGTGCGCGACGAGGCCACCGCGGTGTTTGCCGCCGACGCCGCCGCGCGGCTGTCGGGGCGGCCCGGTGTCGCAGCAGTCACCGCCGGGCCGGGCATCACCAACACGATCACCGCGCTGAAGAACGCGCAGCTCGCGCAGAGCCCGCTCGTGCTGCTCGGCGGTGCCGCACCGACCGCGCTGCAGGGCCGCGGGGCACTGCAGGACATCGACCAGCGCCCACTGGTGGCCCCGCACGTGAAGCGTTTCTTCAAGACGCGCAGCGTGCGCGAGCTCGCGCCGGCCGTCGATTCTGCGTTGGCAATCGCACGTGCGGGCGTGCCGGGCCCGGTGTTCGTCGAATGCCCGGTTGATCTGCTCTACGACGAGGCGTTGGTGCGGCAGTGGTATGCCGATGCCGCAGGCAAGGGCAGCTCACTCGCCGACCGTGCGCTGCGCTGGTACCTGGGCCGCCACGTACGGCGTCTGTTCGCGCACAGCGACGAAGCAGCGGCCGTGACGACCACCCCCCCTGCCGAGCCAGCGCGTGCGTCGGAGGCGAGCGTGCGCGCGGCCTGGGCCGCGATCGAGAAGGCCGAGCGGCCACTGGCCGTGATCGGCAGCCAGGCGGTAGTCGAGGCTTCGCAAGTGAAGGCGCTCGCAGAAGCTTTAGAGAGGCTCGGCATTCCCGTTTACCTGTCAGGCATGGCGCGTGGCCTGCTCGGCCGCGACCACGCACTGCAAGTGCGCCACCAGCGCCGCCTGGCGCTGCGCGAGTCCGACTGCGTCCTGCTGGCGGGCGTGCCCTGCGACTTTCGGCTCGACTATGGCCGGCACGTGCGGCGCAGTGCCACGCTGATCGCGGCCAACCGCAGCAGAAAGGATGCGCGGCTCAACCGGCGGCCCGACGTTGCGGCGATTGGCGATGCCGGTTTCTTCCTTCAGGCGCTGGGCGAGCGAACAACGGGCGACGAGGTGACGCGCCGCGCCGGCTGGCTTGGCACGCTGCGCGCGCGCGACGACGCGAGGCAAGCCGAGATCGACGCGCAGGCGCGTATCCCGGGCGAGCATGTCAACCCGCTCGCGCTGCTGCGCGAGCTCGAACGCGAGGCGGGTGACGACGCGCTGTTCGTCGCTGACGGCGGCGACTTCGTCGCTGCTGCGAGCTACGTGCTGCACCCGCGCGGACCGCTTGGCTGGCTCGACCCGGGTGCGTTCGGCACGCTCGGTGTCGGTGCCGGCTTTGCGCTGGGTGCAGCGACGACCTGGCCCGATCGCGAGGTGTGGATCGTCTTCGGCGATGGGGCCTGCGGGTTTGGCCTTGCCGAGTTCGACACCTTCGTGCGGCACCGGGTCCCGGTCATCGCGCTGGTCGGCAACGACGCAGGCTGGACGCAGATCGCGCGCGAGCAGGTGAAGATGCTGCACGACGACGTGGCAACGGTGCTGGCGCGAACGGACTACCACGCTGTGGCGGCCGGCTTTGGTGCCGAAGGCATCATCGTCAGGCGCGGCGAGGAGGTCGCGCCGGCGCTGCGGCGCGCACGCGAGATCGCGCGTCAGGGCAAGCCGGTGCTCGTCAACGCGTGGCTCGATCGCACCGCGTTCCGCGAGGGCTCTCTGTCGATGTGAGGCTCGCTGCGCCTGCGCCTGCGCCGCGCGGCGGCGGGAAGGCCGGCTTCAACCAGCGAGCCGGTTCAGCAGTTCCATCACGTCGTCTTCGAACATCTCGCCGGGGATGACCTGCTTGAGCCGGCCCTGGCGATCGACCGTCACCGTCAGCGGCGTGATGCGACGCGTCGACAACGCCGCCGCCATCGGCGCGACGTCGAGCGTCACCGGGAAGGTGTAGCCGTGCTCCGCGATGTGCTGCCGCGCGATCGCTACCGAACCATCCTTGCACACGCCCAAGATCGCCAGCGGTCGACCCGCGGCGGCGCGATAGAGCTTCTCGAGATGGACGTTGTGGCGCAGGCAGTACTCGCAGGTCGTCGACCAGAACACCACGACCGCCGCATGACCCGGCGGCGGCACCCACCGGCTGCCATCGAGCAACCGCACTTCAGGCCATTGCACAGCTTCACCGGGTGCAGCGGGCGCGGCGAATGCACGTGGTAAGGCCGCGGCGAGCGGCCATCCCAGCCCGGCGGTGAGCAGCAGGCGCCTGTTCATCGTGCCTCCTGTTCCATCAGCAGGTAGGTGTTGTAGGCGTTGATGCGGTTGGCGGCACCGAATAGCGGCAGCTTCGAGAACTTCGACCAGTCGGTCCTCGCGTAGGCCTGCTCGAACGGCTCCAGATCCCGCGCCGCCTGGCCCATCGCCTGGCGCAGGAAGGCGAGGTAGTCGCGCGTGATCTGCAGGTCTTCGCGCGGTGTCTTCGAGATCGGGCCATGCCCCGGAACGATCACCTGGGCGTCGAACTCGAGCAGGCGGTCGAGCGAAGCGATCCACTGGCGGCTGTCGGCCTGCCCGACATACGGGATGCGCCCGCGAAAAACGAGGTCGCCCGCGAACAGCACCTTCAGCTGCGGCACGTACACGACGAGGTCTTCCGGCGTGTGCGCCGGCCCGACCGGCTGCAGCATGAAGTCCAGACCGCCCAGTCGCAGCGTCGTCGCGCCCTCGATCCAGCGATCGGCCGGCACCAGACGGGTCGTCTCGTCGATCCACGGAAACATGTCCTCGCGGCTCGCCTGCAGGCGCAGCCGCGCGGTCTCCGATTGCAGATAGGCCTGCCCCTTCGCATGCGCGATCACGGTCGCACCGGCCGCCTTGAACGACTGCAGCCCGTAGATGTGGTCCGCGTGGTAATGGCTGACGATCACGTAACGCACGGGCAGCGGCGTGATCTTGCGGATCGCGGCGATCAGCTCGTCGGCCAACGGGGGCGAGCCGAGCGCATCAATCACGATCACACCGTCGGGCGTGACGACGAAGCCCGCGTTCGAAATGAAGTTGCGGTTGGCCGACGAGCCGATTGCCGACTCGCCCTGCGCGATCCAGGTCTGCGGCGCGACCTCCACCGGTCGCACCGCTGGCGAACCCTGCGCGTGCGCTGCGCTGGCAGCAACGAGCGCAAGGGCCGCTCGCCACGTGCTGCGCCAAGCCCAGCGGCCGGCCGACTCCACCAACTCGAGCACCTGCATGCGCCGTCCGGATATGTTCGACGTCTCGTGCATGGCCCGTCTACCGGCAACTCGACGATGGACCTCGGCCGCGGATGGCAACAGCACGCCGCCTATGGAGGAATCAGCCCGCCAGGCCCGGATTGCCCTTGACGCCGATCAGCCGCGGCGTGTTGAGCTTGCGTGGCGCGACGCGTCCCTTGGCCTTGAGCCATTGCTCGACGACTTCCCACACCGGCTTGTTGCCGGCGTTCTTCGCCTCCTCGGAAACCGGCGCCCACCCGGCGACCTTGTAGGTCTTGGCGGGGTCGATGGGCCGCCCACCGAGGCGCATGTCGTGGATGCGGCTGCCCATCTTCGCGCCCGGCTCGCAGGCATACGTGAGACCGCCGACGCGCACCATGTCGCCGCCCTGCTGGTAGTACGGGTCGGGATTGAACAGGTTGTCGCAGACATCCTCGAGGATCGTCTTGATCATCTCGCCGCTGATGTCGGAGACGGTCGCATACGGATAGGTGATCGCGACCTGGTCCATCATCAGCTCGCGCGTGATCACGTCGCCTGGCAGCAGCGAAGTGCCCCAGCGAAACCCCGGCGAGAACGCCATCTCGGCGCCCTGCACCTCGATCATCGCGTCACACAGCAGCTGGTCCCAGCTGCCGTTGAAGTTGCCCCGGCGGTAGAGCAGACCGTCGGTGACGGCGAGCTTCTCGCTGAGCTTGTCCTCGTAGGGCGCGCGGATCTTCGCGATCAGCGCGTCCATCTCGGCGTCGGCCGCAAGCATATTGCTGAACACCGGCAGCAACCGGTACTGCGAGCGCGCGACCTTGCCGCCCTTCACTAAAGTCCATCACACCGAGGAACTTTCCGTTGCTGCCGGCGTTGGTGACGAGCGTCGTGCCACCCGCGTTCTTGACCGGCACCGCCAACGGCACACCATCGTGCGTGTGGCCGCCCAGGATCGCGTCGACACCGGTGACGCGCGTGGCCATCTGGAGGTCGACGTCCATGCCGTTGTGCGACAGCACGACCACGACCTGCGCGCCTTTGCCGCGCGCCTCGTCGACGACCTTCTGCAGGTTGTCGTCCTGCACGCCGAACGTCCAGTCGGCCACCATGTAGCGCGGGTTCGCGATCGGCGTGTACGGAAACGCCTGGCCGACGATCGCGCAGGGGATGCCGTTGACCTCGCGGATCACGTAGGGCTCGAACACCGGATCGCCGAAGTCGGCGGTCTTGACGTTCTGCGCAACGAACGCGACCTTGCCCTTGAAGTCCTTGTCAATCACTTCCTTGACGCGGTCCTGGCCGTACGTGAACTCCCAGTGACCCGTCATCACGTCGACGCCGAGCAGCTTGCATGCGTCGACCATGTCCTGCGCGTTGGTCCACAACGAGGTCGCCGAGCCCTGCCAGGTGTCGCCGCCGTCGAGCAGCAGCGCGCCCGGGCGACTCGCCTTCAGGCGCTTGACGAGCGTGGCCAGGTGCGCGAAGCCGCCGACCTTGCCGTAACGGCGCGCCGCCTTCTCGAAATCGAGGTAGGTGTAGGCGTGCGCGAGCGCGGTGCCCGGCCGCACGCCGGCCGCCTTGAGCAGCCGCTCGCCGACCAGGTGCGGCAGCTTGCCCTGCATCGAACCGAGGCCGAGATTGACGTTGGGCTCGCGGAAGTAGATCGGCTTGAGCTGCGCGTGGCAGTCGGTCATGTGCAGGAACGAGACCTGCCCCAAGCGCGGGAGGTCATACAGCCCCTGCTCGGCCGTTGCCGCGTCGGCGTCGGCGTAGCGGCCGAGGCCCATGCCCGCCACCGAAGCCGCGCCCAGCACCTGAAGGAACTCACGCTTGCTCAGGCTCATGATTCAGCAGTCATCGCGAACAGAGGAATGAAAACGCCCGCGAGCGCGGGCGTGCGGTCGGCGCAGATGCCGACTACTGGTTGACCGGTGAGTTCGGATCGAGCAGCAGCGCCATCAGGTCGCGGAGCTGATCCTGATCGAGCAGCTTCTTGTGGCCGAAGCGCGGCATGTTGGAGCACGCGGCATACGCCTTGCTGTTCCAAAGCTTGCCCCAGGTGTACTCGATAACGGGCGCCGCCGCCGGATCGGTGAGGCTCTTGACGCCACGCAACTTGCCGTAGTTCCACAAGCTCGGGCCAATGGTGCCGTACGAGATCTCGGCGCTGGTAATCTGATGGCAGTTGTAGCAATTGCCGCCGTTGCTCTTCGGATCGGTCGATTTGTCGGACCATGTCATGCCGCGGCCGCTCTGCGCCAGCTTCTCGCCGGCTTTCCAGTCGCCAAAGAACCGGCGCCCGTCGGGCCACTGGATCGACGCAATCGCCTCGGCCTCGATGCGGCGTGCGACCGCTTCGGACGGCGGCTGGTCCGACGAGCAGGCGGCCTGCCCTTCGTCCTGTACCAGGCGGTCGACCGTGGCGATGCCCTCGCTTCTGAACGAAGACTTCATCATTGCCGTGAAGTCGGCGCGGTTGTCCGACGGCATGCCGGCGCATCCGGCCACGATGAGCGCCAACGTTGCCGACAAGCTGTACGCGATTGTCTTTCTGTTCATGTGTCGAGCCTTTCGAGTCAGCGCTTGAGCGCGGGCGCGACCGATCGGGCACCCTTGGCGTTGACGCCCATGTACGTCGACAGTGCGATGGTCACATCGGAGATGTAGCCCGGGTACGGGAAGCGCTGCTGCCGGTAGCAGTCGTTAAGCCGGTGCTGCATCCCCCACATCTGCCCGTTGCCCACGCGATACGCCGGCCAGGCGGCGAAGCCAATGCCGTCGCCCGGGTTCTTCGTCAGGTTAGGTAGGTCCTGCAACCGGATGCGCTTGCCTTCCTCGCCATGGCAAGACGCGCAGGAAAAGTCGTGCGTGCCACCGCGGAAAAAGAAGGCCTTCTTGCCCAGCTCGTAGAACCTGCGCTCCTCCGGGTGGCCCTGCGGCAGATTGAATCGCATGCCGCGCGACTGCCCAGCGATCCAGGTCGCCATGGCCGCGACGTCGCCTTTCTCGTCCTTGCGGAAGGCGTCGTTGACGATGTCCTCGACCTTGAAACCCTGCAGCGTCACCATGCACGTGACCAGCCGGGACTCCAGGTCCTCCACGCGTCCCGTGTCGGCGAAGTAGCGTGGCAATTCGACGAACGCACCCTTTACTACGCCCGGCCCCTTGCCAAGGTCGCACTTTTCGAGCGTTGCTTTGTTCGGGCCGTCTGGCGTCTTCCAGACCTCCTCGCCCTTGGCTTCGTACAACTCGGCGGGATTGCCATCGGCCAGCATCTCGCGGTATTCGGCAATGCCCTCACTGACCGACTTCTGGGCCTGCGCGTTGAGGCTCAGCGCCAACGCGGCCGCTCCGATGAAGAGTGTCTTCTTCACTACGTCTCCTCTGGTCGTCTGTTTAGCCCGAAATCCGGGCATCAGCCGCGAGGCCGGCGACCTCGCGGAGCGGTGTGGCGACAGCGCCCCGAATGATCAGGAAACGGTCGCCTCGTCGGTGCGCTTGTCACCCTTGTTGTCGACCCAGCTGATCGCGACCTTGTCGCCCGCTTTGGCACCCTTGATCGTGAACTGCATGAACGGGTTCTTCGAAACCGCGGGGCCCCATTCGGCCGTCATCACGGTCTTGCCGTTGAGTGTTGCCGTGACGTCCTGGATGAACCAGGCGGGAATCACCTTGCCGGCGGAATCCTTGCGCTGGCCGGTCTCCATCTCGTGGGCCATCAGCACGCGCACCGTGGCCTTGTCACCAGCAACTTGAGCGCGGAGGCGCATCGGGTCTGCCATGTTGTTTCTCCTGTCGAAGAGGTTCGGATACGTTGAACGGTCGGCGCGGACGTACGCGCCAGCACGACGCCATCAGCCGCCGCAGCCGCCCAGCGTGACCTTGATTTCCTTCTGCGCGAACAGCACCTTGCCGTCGTCCGTCACCGCGACGCCGTAGACGTTCGACGACTGACCCATCTTGACGCGGGTCGAGACGTTGGGCTCGATGTCGGGCGTGACGTTGAACAGCGCAGCGAGCGCGTTCGGGTTCTTCTCGACGAGCAACATCAGGTGCTTGACGCCCGCAGCCCCCGACGCGACGGCCACGGGCACGACGGCACCGTTCTCGGCGATGTCGGGCCCGGTGATCGTGACGTCCTTGCTCTCGGCTGGTGCGCCCAGACCGAGCGCCTTCATCACGTCGGCCATCGACTTGGCCTGGAAGGCGCCCTTGCTCGTCGCGGGGCCCGCCGCGACGGCCAGTTGGGGCAGTACGCCGCTGGCCGCCATCAGCGCAGCCACCGTGGCACTGTGTTTGAGCACTTGACGACGATCGGTCATGAACGCACTCCTTGATGAGGATCATTGCGATGAAGATCACTGCATGCTAATTAAATGAATCCTCAGAGGTATTGGGGAATCTATGGGGTCGGCATTGGGGAATCCACGGGGTCGGGTCCGCGCTCGGCCACTCCGCATGGACCGCTTCCTGATCTAGGCTCCAGGCGCGCAAACATGCTGCGCTGCCGCATCGATGCGCGAACTCCTGGATTGGCGCGGTCAGCGGCCCGAGGCCGTGCCGCAGAGGCATGTTTGCCGTGAGGAACGGCTCAGTGCTCTGCGGGCTCGATGAACTGGCGCGCGAGCCCCTCGGGCATCGGCGAGTCGAGCAGCAGGCATGTCAGGCGCAACGCATCGGCCGCATCGATCGGCAACGGTTGGCCTTCGGTCAGTTCGGTTGCTGCCTCGAACCAGGCGCGCACGAGTACCGGGCGCAACATCCACGGCAGCGCCTGGATTACGCGGAGCGCGCGTAGCAGGGCGTCGCCGTCGACTGGTGGTCGGGTCATGGTCGCGGTGGGCCAGTGCGACATCACCGTGCGGAACCAGCGCTCGCCCGGCAGTTCAGTCGGGTCGGCGAGCGCGGCTTCAACTTCGCGCTGCGGGATCAGTCGCGAGACGAATGCCGAGTACTTCGCAACCGCTGCCACCTGGTCGGGCGTGAGCCCGCTCAGATCGTTGTCGCCCTGGGCCGGCGCAAGGGGTGACTTCGCCTCGCCCAGCTGCCTTCGCACCGCCAGCCACAACAAGCGGTCGATCGGCCGAACGCGCCCATCGGCACGCATCACTCGCCGCATGGCCTCGGCGACCTGCTTGCGCTGCAACGGCGGCGCTTCGGCGAGTCGCTTGCAGAAGAGCTCGAACCAGGGCATGCGCGCGGCGGGATCGAGCCCGTCGAGGTCGTGGCGGATCGCGTCGGCAGAGGGAACGTCGGAAACCTCATCGCGCCAGGCATTGAATTCGCGCCGGCTGCCTGGTGTGCGCACGATCGCGAGCAGCGCCGCTCTGAGCTCGCCCGGGCCGTGCAGACGCATCAGCCGTTGCATAGGCTCCGGTGTTGGATCGTCGTCTCGGCGTCGCGAGACCGGCATGCGCGCCGGCAACCCGATGACGGGCGCCGCAACCGCCGAGGCTGAAGCTTCGTTCATCGCGCCCTCACCAAACCCCCGCGGCCGTGAAACCGAACACCCACGACAGGACGCGAGTCGGAAACAGCTGCGCGGCGGCGTTGTAGCGTTGGACCGCCTCGTTGAAGCCCTGTCGTGCAAATCCGATGCTTGCTTCGGCCTCGCGCCAGCCGTTCAGCGCAACGGCCACGGCGGCACGGGTACGCAGCACCTCGCTGCCCTCGATCGACGTGAACAGGCGCCCGGCGACAGCGTCGAACACGGCTTGCGCCATCCCGAAGCTCGCCACCGCGCGGGCCGAGCCGGCGCGCGGACGCACCGCTTGCGCGGCTGCAGCGGCCTGCGAGCTCGCGGCGATCACCGAGTCGAGCAGGGCCGCCTCGCCTGTCATCTCGCTGCGCACTGCATCGACCAGCTGCAACGCCAGCTCGCGCCGTCGCGTCAGCTCTTCCTCGACCCGCGTCCACGCGACCGATATCGCGTTGCGCAGCGCGATCACGCGGTTGTAGCCGCCGATCGCCCAGAAAGCGAGCACGGCGGCCACGACAGCCAGCACGATCTGCGAGGTCGACATGGAACAGCGCGGGAACTTTCACACCGATGTCACGATAACGCAGCCGACTTGCCGAATGGCCGCCCCTCGTCGGGCCATCCGCCGCCGGCGATCCATCGCTCCACTCCTTTGCGTCGTAAGTCACACGGCCAACCGTTCCCGCATTGCGACACGCGGCTGGATCGCGCTCGCTCGGCCCCGCATCGGCCATCGGTGGGTCCGACCAGCCCCTGGCCAGCGCCAGGCCGCGGAACACACCAGCCGGCGACCGACTTACCGCCCGCGGCAGCGATCTCCGCAACTGCACGAACGCGGCGGCAGTCAGCCATCGAACGTGGCCCCGCGCGCATCACCTGAAGGAAGCGCTCGCTCATCGCAGCAGATCCCGGACGCGCCTCTTGCAGGCACCATCAGGTGCGCACCTCGCCGTTGCCGAGCACGATCCATTTCAGCGACGTCAGCCCCTCGAGACCCACCGGCCCGCGCGCGTGGAACTTGTCAGTCGAGATACCGATCTCGGCGCCTAGGCCATATTCGAAGCCGTCGGCGAAGCGCGTGCTCGCGTTGACCATCACGCTGGCAGAGTCGACCTCGCGCAGGAAACGCATGGCGCTGATGTGGTTGCGGGTGAGGATGGCATCGGTATGGTGCGACCCGTAGCGATTGATGTGCGCGATCGCCTCGTCCAGCGACTGCACCAGCTTGATGCTGATGATCGGCGCGAGGTATTCGGTGGACCAGTCCTCCTCGGTCGCCCCGACGACCCTGGCCTGCGGCACCGCTGCCAGCAGCTCGCCGGCGGCGCGGTCGCAGCGCATTTCGACGTCCTTGGCGGCGAACACCGCGCCGATACGCGGTAGGAAGTGCGCGGCGATATCACGATGCACGAGCAGGGACTCAGCCGCATTGCACGGACTGAACTTCTGCGTCTTGGCGTTGTCGGTGACCGTCACCGCCAGATCGAGGTCGACCTCGGCATCGACGTAGACATGGCAATTGCCGTCCAGGTGCTTGATCACCGGCACCTTCGCCTCGGCGCTGATGCGTTCGATCAGCCCCTTGCCGCCACGCGGAATGATCACGTCGACGTACTCGGGCATCGCAATCAGGTAGCCGACGGCGGCACGGTCGGTCGTCTCGACGAGCTGCACCGCCTGGTCGGGCAGCCCGGCGGCGCGCAAGGCCTCCTGCACGAGCCGCCACAGCGCCAGGTTTGACTGGATCGCCTCGGATCCTCCGCGCAGGATGCAGGCATTGCCGCTCTTGATCGCAAGCGATGCCGCCTCGATCGTGACGTTGGGCCGGCTCTCGTAGATCATCCCGAACACACCGAGCGGAACCCGCATCTGGCCCACGCTGATGCCGCTCGGCCGGCGCTTCACCCCGCTGATCTCGCCGATCGGATCGGGCATCGCCGCGATCTGCTCACACCCCTCGGCGACGGTCTCGATCACCTTGGGCGTCAGCTGGAGCCGGTCGACCATTGGCGCGGCCAGACCGGCCGCCTGCGCGGCAGCCACGTCCTGCGCGTTCGCCTGTTCGAGCGCCGCCCGGGCCGAGCGCAGCCGCCGAGCGAGTTCGAGCAACGCCGTGTTTCTGGCCACGGTCGCAGCGCGCGCCATCTCGGTGGCGGCCACGCGCGCGTGAACGCCCACATGGGCCATGTATGCGGCGATGTCGGTCGGCGTCATGGTGCCCGCCATTGTCCCAAATCCGCCTTGATTGCGCGCTGCCGCACTTCAACTCGGTCTGGATAGCAGATGCACGTAGTCGTGGTGCGCGGTGTTCAGCACCGAGACGCGGAACTCCACCGGCTTGTCGCCGAAGGTCAGCGCCGTACGGCGTACCTGCAACAACGGCGCGCCGACAGCGACGCCCAGTACCCGCGCCGCCGTCCGGTCGGCGGCCACCGCGCGGGCGCGCTCGAGCGCCCGCGTCACCGTGATGCCGTATTCGGACTGGTACAGGTGATAGATCGTGCTCGGCCGCCGGGCAAAGCGCGCTTCGGTCAGGCCGCGGAACAGTCCCGCCGGCACGACGATGCGGTCGTACATCACCGGTCTGCCCTGCAGTGAGAGCCGGTTCTCGATCTGGATGCCCGGCTCGCCGCTGCGCAACGCCAGTGCGGCGGCCGCCTCCTCGTCGATGCGCACCCGCTCAAAGGCGAGCAACTCCACCTGCGGCGGTTCGCGCAGCCCATCGCTGCGCTCGACGTGGAAGAACTGGAACAGGAACCGGTCGGCCGTGTGGGTCGCGACGAACGTGCCGCGTCCCTGCCGTCGGATCAGGATGTGCTCGGCCACCAGTTCGTCGACCGCGCGACGCAATGTCCCGATCGAGACCCCGAGCTGGCGCGCCAGCTCGCGCTCGCTGGGCAGTGCACCACCGGGAGGGATCGCCCCCGATTCGATCGCGCGCAGCAGCGCCAGCTTCGATGCCCGGTACAGCGGCCCTCGGGAGGTCTGCAGGATCAGCGGGGAAAACTCGACGACCGGCGCACGCATGGACTCGCAGCGTAGCGGCCTGCTGCCCACTCATGCAAGTCATCTATATGACCTGATTGACAGCCGTGCAAACTCCGCCAAAGATGCCGGATCTCGAACCCCAGGAGCCCCGCAGATGATTCATTTCGTGCTGCATGACGCAAAGGACACGGTCGCGGTGGTCGTCGTCGAAGGCGTGAAGTCCGGGATGTCGCTCAACGGCTGGATCATGGACGAGGACAAGTCGGCCA
Source organism: Burkholderiales bacterium (assembly GCA_020354665.1). Classification (GTDB taxonomy): domain Bacteria; phylum Pseudomonadota; class Gammaproteobacteria; order Burkholderiales; family Burkholderiaceae_C. The sequence goes on along the minus strand of CP070653.1, from coordinate 3,137,484 downwards.
CCGTCGTCGCGCGGCAGGACATTCCGATCGGTCACAAGGTCGCCCTGAAGGACATGGCGCCCGGCGATACGGTGATCAAGTACGGCATCGACATCGGCAAGGTGGTCGCGCCGATCAAGGCCGGCGAGCACGCCCACGTGCACAACGTCAAGACGAAGAGGTGGTGAAGACCGAAGGCCGTGAGCGGGTCCCCGCGTAGCGGGGATCGTAGGCCGAAGGTCTTCGCGGCTCGAAGAGCCGCTTTCGTAGCAAGCAAAGGATCGCGACATGCCAGTCATCAGCAAAGACACCACTTTCCTCGGCTACCGGCGCGAGAACGGCCGCGTCGGCGTGCGCAATCACGTCGTCATCCTGCCGCTCGATGACCTGTCCAACGCCGCCGCCGAGGCGGTCGCGCACAACATCAAGGGCACGCTCGCGATACCGCACCCGTATGGGCGCCTGCAGTTCGGCGCCGACCTGGATCTGCACTTCCGCACACTGATCGGCGCCGGCTGCAACCCGAATGTCGCGGCAGTGGTCGTGATCGGCATCGAGGAGGGGTGGACGAACAAGGTCGTCGAGGGCATCAAGGCCACCGGCAAGCCGGTGGTCGGCTTCGGCATCGAGCTGCACGGCGATCACGACACGATCATGCGCGCGAGCAAGGCCGCGCGCGAGTATGTGCAGTGGGCGAGCGAGAAGCAGCGCGAGGCCTGCCCGATCCACGAACTGTGGGTCTCGACCAAGTGCGGCGAGAGCGACACCACCAGCGGCTGCGGGTCGAACCCGACCGTGGGCAATGCGTTCGACAAACTGCACCCGCTGGGCAACTACCTGTGCTTCGGCGAAACCACCGAGCTCACCGGTGGCGAGCACATCGTTGCCGCGCGCTGCGCCAACAACGCGGTGCGCGAGAAGTTCATGTTCATGTTCAACCGCTATCAGGAGGTCATCGACCGCCACAAGACGAGCGACCTGTCCGAGAGCCAGCCGACCAAGGGCAACATTGCCGGCGGCCTGACGACGATCGAGGAGAAGGCGCTCGGCAACATCCAGAAGATCGGCAAGAAGTGCAGCGTCGATGGCGTGATCGACAAAGCCGAGATGCCCACCCATCCGGGCCTGTGGTTCATGGATTCGTCGTCGGCCGCAGCCGAGATGGTGACGCTGTGCGCCGCCTCGGGCTACGCGGTGCACTTCTTCCCGACCGGCCAGGGCAACGTGATCGGCAATCCGATCCTGCCGGTCATCAAGATCTGCGCCAACCCGCGCACGGTGCGCACGATGAGCGAGCATGTCGATGTCGACGTCACCGGGCTGCTGCAGCGCGAGCTCACGCTGGACCAGGCCGGCGACCGGCTGCTCGAGATGATGCTGCGTACCGCCAACGGCCGACTGACGGCGGCCGAGGCGCTGGGACATCGCGAATTCGTCCTCACCCGCCTGTACGAGAGTGCCTGAGTCGGCGCTGGACAGGCACACGCTGCGGCTGGCGCTGCGCTGACCCGGTGGATCACGAAGTCGGCTTCGCGCTTTCGGGCGATGTTCGGCGAGCCCCTTCTTGCGTTGTCCATGTTGCGCATCAGCTCGCCCGATTGCCGCCGGCGCCGTCCTAGCGTAGCTTGGCTGATTCTCGGCGTTGCCAAGGCCAACCCCCAATGAAGATCGTCATCACCGAGTTCATGGACGAGCGCGCGGTCGATCAATTGCGCGCGAAGCACGAGGTCGACTACGACCCCGCGCTGGTCGACGACCCGGCGCGCCTCGCGGCGCGGGCCACCAGCGCCGACGCGCTGATCGTGCGCAACCGCACCCCGGTGCGCGACCAGCTGCTCGCTGCGCTCGCGCGCTGCAAGGTGGTCGGGCGCCTGGGTGTCGGTCTGGACAACATCGACGTTGCCGGCTGCGAAGCGAGGGGCCTGCGCGTGATCCCGGCCACGGGCGCCAATGCGCTGTCGGTGGCCGAGTATGTCGTGACCTCCGCGATGCTGCTGCTGCGGGGTGCCTACGCGTCGACCGCGGCCGTCGCGCAAGGCCGCTGGCCGCGCGCCGCGCTATCCAGTGGACGCGAGGTGGCCGGCAAGACGCTTGGCCTGATCGGCTTCGGCTCGATCGGTCAGCTCACCGCCCGGCTCGCGCGGGGCGTGGGCATGGAAGTGACCGCGTTCGACGCGATGATGGACATGGACCACCCCGCTTTTGCGCAGCACGCGGTGCGCTGCGCCGGGCTGGAAGAGGTGATCACGATGTCCGACGTGGTGAGCCTGCACGTGCCGCTGGTCGAGTCGACGCGCGGCCTGTTCGACGCGCAGCGCATTGCCTCGATGAAGAAGGGAGCGGTGCTGATCAACACCGCGCGCGGCGGCATCGTCGACGAGCTCGCACTGGCCGCCGCGCTGAAGAGCGGTCATCTCGGCGGCGCGGCGATCGACGTGTTCGCGAACGAGCCCCTGCCCGCGGCGCCGCATTTCGAAGCTTGCCCGAACCTCGTGCTGACGCCGCACATCGCAGGTGTCTCGGCCGAGTCCAACGAACGCGTGAGCTTCCTGATCGCGCAGAAGGTGCTCGATGCGCTGGAGGCCAGCGCATGAAACTGCCCATCGCGGAGGCCGAGAAGCTGGTGGCACAGGCACTGGAGCGCGCCGGCGCCTGCGCGCCGATGGCGGCGGCGACAGCGCATGCGCTCGTGCTCGCCGAGGCCCAGGGACTCGGCTCGCACGGCCTGTCGCGCGTGGCGCAGTACGCCACGCACCTGCGCAACGGCCGCGTCAATGGTGCGGCGCAGCCGCGCGTGGTCGCCGGACGCGACGCCGCGTTCGTCGTCGACGCCGGGGAAGGGCTGGCGTTCCCGGCCTGCGAACTGGCCGTGCGCGAAGCCATCGAGCGCGCGCGCCGCCACGGCGTGGCCTTCGCAGGCGTCAGCAACAGCCATCACTGCGGCGTCCTCGTCGATCACCTGCGCGCCGCGGCGGCCGCGGGCCTGGTCGGGCTCGGATTCGCCAATTCCCCCGCGGCGATGCCGGCCGCCGGTGGCCGGCATCCGATCTTCGGCACCAACCCGGTGGCGGCCGCGTTCCCGCGCCGTGCGACCGACCCATTGCTGATCGACCTGAGCCTCTCGGAAGTCGCGCGCGGCAAGGTCATGGTTGCGGCCAAGGAAGGCAAGCCGATCCCGATCGGCTGGGCTCTCGATGCCAACGGAAACGCCACCACCGACGCGAAGGCCGCGCTCGAGGGCTCGATGCTGCCGATCGGCGCGGTTTCGTCGCCGAAGGGAGCCATGCTCGCACTGATCGTCGAGTTGCTGGTGACCGCGCTGATCGGCGCGAGCTTCGGATTCGAGGCGTCGAGCTTCTTCGTCGACGAGGGCAACCGGCCGCGCATCGGCCAGGCCTTCATCGTCATCGACCCCGATGCGCTCGCCGGCCGTGACCGCTACCTCGATCGCATCGAAGTGCTGGTGGCCGAAATGCTCAAGGACGACGGCGTGCGGCTGGCTGGTACGCGTCGGGAACAGGCCTTGCGGCGCGCTGAGCAGGCGGGCATCGAAGTGCCGGCGTCCGTGCTCGCGCCAGCGCAGTCCGCTCCCCCGCGCTGAAGGCAAGCCGAAGCGGCCCGTCTCGAGTCGATCACGCGTTCGCGACACCGGGCGGCGGCGCCGTCGTGCCGCGCACCACCACAGGCGCCGGAAGCTCCATCATGCGTGGCACGCTCTGTCCGGCCAGCCGGGCCAGCAGGCGGCGCGCCGCGAGCCGGCCGATTTCCGCGGACGGCACGTGCACGGTGGTCAGCCCCGGCGCGATGTGCGCAGCCAGTTCGATGTCATCGAAGCCCACGATCGACATCGCACGGGGCACGGCGATGCCGCGCGCCTGGCACTCGAACCAGGCTCCCATCGCGAGCGGGTCATTGCCCGCGACCACCGCCGTGAAGCCCGGCGCCTGCTCGAGCAGCTTAGCCATTGCCTCGCGGCCGTTGGCCACCGAAAACTTCGCCTCGACGACGCGGTCTGGCGGCAACTCGAGGCCGTGAGCGGCCAGCGCGTCGCGTACGCCGGCCAGCCGTTCGGCTGCCCGGTCGTTGTGGCGCGTGTCGCCCGCCACCACCGCGATCTGTCGGTGGCCGAGGTCGAGCAGATGCTGCGCAATCCGAATCGAGGCGCCGCGGTGCGACAGCCCGACGCTGTGGTGCAGCCCGCTCGGGTCGATCGACCAGGTCAACTCGTAGGGCGCCCCCATCCGGGCGAGCACCGCATAGGTCTCGGGCAGATGGTCGTTGCCGACCAGCACCAGCCCTTCGGCACCGCGCTCGACCAGCACCTTGGTCGCGGCGAGCTCGGCGTGAAGGTCGTAGTCGTGACTGGCGAGCAGCAGCGTGTAACCGGCAGCCGCCAGTTCCTGCGCCAGCGCATGCGTGCTGCTGGCGAAGATGGGGTTGTCCACCGGCGGGAACACCGCACCGATGGTGTGGCTTCGCCGCGTCGCGAGCGCGCGCGCCGCGCCATGAGGCACGTAGCCGAGCATCGCCGAGGCCGCGAGCACCCGCTGGCGAGTGCCTTCGCGCACCAGCAGCGGCTGGAACAACGCACGCGACGCGGTGGCCAGCGACACCCCCGCGATGCGGGCGACGTCGGCCAAGCGCGGGCTGCCGATTGCGGACATGGCCCGAACTGTAGCAGCACAATGAAAACGCTTGTAGGGAAGTCCACTACGCCTTTCTTATTGACCAAAGGAAGGCCAGTATCTATGCTGTCTGCAAGCGCTTTCATCGGGTACGTGGTGCGCACTTGTTGCTCGAAGCCGCACGGCTGCGGCCGCGGCGATGGACACCGAGCGCATCGGCGTCCTGATGCCGGCTGCCGTTGCGTAGATGGCCCGATCACGGCATGACCTGCCGCGATCGAATCCCCACCTTACTGACAGGAAGTCGCCATGGCCGAAACCTACTTGAAACGTGCATCGAAGACGCCCGAGACCGAGACCGCCACGGCACAGAAGGTCGTCACCGAGATGCTCGCCGCGATCGAAGCCGGCGGTGAACAAGCCGTGCGGCGCTACGCCAAGCAACTCGATCATTGGGACGGCGAGATCGTGATGAGCCCCGAGGCGATTGCGGCAGCCGTGCGCGAAGTGCCGCAGCGCGTCCGCGAGGACATCGACTTCGCTGCGCGGCAGGTGCGCGACTTCGCACTCGCGCAGCGGCGCTCGATCACCGACTTCGAGGTCGAGTTGCACCCGGGGGTGATCGCCGGCCAGCGCGTGATCCCGGTCAACGTCGTCGGCTGCTACGCGCCGGCGGGCCGCTATGCGCACGTCGCCTCGGCATACATGACGGTCGCGACCGCGAAGGCGGCGGGTGTGCAGACCGTCATTGCCTGCTCGTCGCCGTACCGCGGCGGCGGCATGCACCCCTACGTGCTCTATGCGTTCAAGGCCGCCGGCGCCGACGTCATCATGACGCTGGGCGGCGTGCAGGCAATCGCGACGCTGGCCTACGGGCTGTTCACCGGCCGCAGCGCCGATGTCGTCGTCGGGCCAGGCAACAAGTTCGTTGCCGAGGCCAAGCGCACGCTGTTCGGCAAGGTCGGCATCGATGTCTTCGCCGGACCGTCCGAGGTGGCGGTGATTGCCGATGACTCGGCCGACCCCGCGCTCGTCGCGAGCGATCTCGTCGGCCAGGCCGAGCACGGCCACGAGTCGCCGGCCTGGCTGTTCACCACTTCGCGCGCGCTGGCCGACGACGTGATGAAACGCGTGCCGGCGCTGATCGAGACGCTGCCACCGACCGCGCGCGACGCTGCCGGCGCTGCCTGGCGCGACTATGGCGAAGTGATCGTCTGTGACACGCGCGAAGAGGTGGCGACGGTGTCCGACCGCTACGCCAGCGAGCACCTCGAAGTGCACGCGCGCGACCTCGACTGGTGGCTCGCCAACCTCACCTGCTACGGTTCGCTGTTCCTCGGGGAGGAGACGACGGTGGCCTACGGCGACAAGGCGAGCGGACCGAACCACGTGCTGCCGACCAAGGGGGCGGCGCGGTATTCGGGCGGACTGTCGGTGCACAAATTCGTCAAGACGCTCACCTGGCAGCGCATGACGCGAACGGCGGCGCGCGACATCGGCGAGGTCAGCGCGCGCATTTCGCGGATCGAGGGCATGGAAGCGCATGCACGCACCGCCGACGACCGGCTCGCCAAGTACTTTCCCGGCACGCGCTTCGACCTCGGCGAGCCGGTGCAGGTCTGAATGGACGTGTCGGTGCTCGCCCGCTGGTTCTCGCTGCAAGGCAGACATGCGGTCGTGACTGGCGGCAACTCCGGCATTGGCGAAGCCATCGCCACCGCGCTGGGGCTGGCCGGAGCCCGCGTGCTGCTGGTCGCGCGCCGCGAGGAGGCCTTGCGTGCCGCGGCGGCGCGGCTGCACGGCCTCGGGATCGCGGTGGACACGCTGGCGCAGGACCTGTCGCGCACCGAGTCGCTGCCCGAGGTCGGACATGCGATTGCCGCGCGCGCGCCCGACGCCGACATCCTGGTCAATGCCGCCGGCGTGAACCTGCGCGAGCCCTATGCCGCTGTCAGCCCCGAAAGCTGGAACCGGCAGATCGCGCTGCATCTGGCCGCGCCGTTCTTCCTGACTCAGGCGCTGGCGCCAGGCATGGCCGCGCGTGGCTGGGGCCGCATCATCAACATCGCTTCGTTGCAGTCGACGCGTGCGTTCGCCGACAGCGCGCCATACGGCGCGGCCAAGGGCGGCGTCGTGCAGTTGACGCGCGCGATCGCGCAAGCGTGGTCGGCAGGCGGCGTCACCTGCAATGCGATCGGCCCCGGCTTTTTCCCGACGGCGCTGACGGCACCGGTGTTCGCCGATCCTGAGCTTTCGGCGCGCCATGCGGCGCGTACCGCCATCGGACGCAACGGCCGCCTCGAGGATCTGTACGGCGCGGCCGTATTCCTGGCCAGCCCCGCGAGCGACTACATCACCGGCCAGACCCTGATGGTCGACGGCGGCTACACCGCGCAATGAGCCACACCGGAGTGAAGATGCAAGCCCTCGTCTACACGCAACCGAACGAAGTGCAGCTGCAGCAGCGCGAGGCGCCGACCGCGCAACCGGGCGACGTCGTGCTGCGCATCGACGCGGTCGGCATCTGCGGCTCGGACCTGCATGCCTACCATGGCCACGATCCGCGCCGCAAACCCGGGCTGGTGCTGGGGCACGAGTTCGCCGGCACCGTGATCGACAGCGCGAGCGCCGACTGGACGATCGGTCAGCGCGTGACCGGCAACCCGCTGATCACCTGCGGGCACTGCGACTACTGCGTGCAAGGTCGCGACAACCTGTGCGCAAACCGCACGATGGTCGGCATGACACGCCCCGGCGCCTTCGCCGAGCGCATGAGCATTCCGGCGCGCTGCCTGATCGCTCTGCCCGATGCGCTCGACGCCGCGACCGCAGCGCTCACCGAGCCGGCCGCGACCGCGTGGCATGCGGTCGCCCTGTCGGCGCGCGCGATGGCGCGGCCGCTCGGCGAGGGCCGCGTGCTGGTGCTCGGCGGCGGCGCAATCGGCATGCTGGCTGCGCTGCTGCTGCGCCATCAGGGCGTCGATCGCCTCGAGGTGGCCGAAGTCAATTCACTGCGCCGCGCTTCAATCGAACAGCACGCGCGCTGCGTGGCCTTCGACCCGCGACAGCGCACAGCCGATGACAGCGCCTTCGAGCTCGTGATCGACGCGGTCGGCAGCGCGACGACGCGGCAGGCCGCACTGGCGGCGGTGCGCCCTGGCGGCGTGGTGATGCACATCGGCCTGCAGGACTGGGCCAGCGAGATCGACATGCGCAAGCTGACGCTGGCCGAGATCACGCTGCTGGGCACCTACACCTACAGCATGGCCGACCTGCGCGCCACGGTCGCGGCGCTGGACCGCGGCGTGTTCGGCGACCTGTCGTGGGTCGAGCGCCGGCCGCTGTCGGCCGGTGCGCAGGCCTTCGACGACCTGCACCACGGCCGACTGGCAGCGGCCAAGGTCGTGCTCGAACCGAGCATCTGATGAGCGGGGCCGCGACAAGTGGCACCGCGCTGCGGCGCGCCGCAGCGGTGCTCACCGGCAGGCAGCCATACCCGTCGGGCGGGAGGCCTCGAAGGGCCCGCCCGCCGCGGGCCGGGCTGCGCCCGCCGGACCCCGCCGCGTCAGACGTAGTCCTTGTACTTGTCGAGGAAGCGCACCGGCTTGGCCAGCGCGTCACGGCGGAACGGGTCGCCGAGCTCGCGCGTGCACATGACCTCGATCACGCAGGTCTTCTTTGCGTTCATCTGCATGTCCACGGCCCGCTTGAGCGCCGCGCCGACATCCTCGAGCCGATCGACGACGATCCCTTCGGCCCCCATCGACTTGGCGATGCCGGCGAAGCTCGGGTTGTCGAGTTCGCCGGCGACGAAACGGCGGTCGTAGAAGTCGACCTGGTTCTTCTTCTCGGCGCCCCACTGGCGGTTGTGGAACACCACCGCGGTGACCGGAATGTCGTGGCGCACGCAGGTCATGATCTCGACCATGCTCATCGCCCACGCGCCGTCGCCGGCATAGGCGATCGCCGGCCGGTCGCGTGCCGCGAGCTTGGCGCCAATGATCGTGGGCAGCGCGTAGCCGCAATTGCCGAAGCTCATCGGCGCAAAGAAGCTGCGCGGTTCCTCGAAGCGCAGGTAGCTGTTGGCCACCGAATTGATGTTGCCGATGTCGGTCGACACCATCCGGCGGGGCGGCATCGCTTTCTCCAACTCGCGCAGCACCTGGCGCGGATGCAGGTACTGGCCGCCGGAGAAGGGCTTCTCGTGCTTGGCCTCCTCGATCACGTCGAGGCTGTACGGATCGCGCTCGTGCGTCCAGCTGTCGAGCTCCTTCTCCCAGGCGTCCTTCTCGGCCTTGATCGTTGCCGCGCGCTGGGCCTTGGTGGCATCGCAGGCGAGGCTCCGGGCGGCCAGGCGCTGCGTGATCGCCTTCGCGGCGGCCTTGGCGTCACCGTGGATGCCGACGTCGATCGTCTTGACCAGTCCGAGGTTGGTGTGGTCGGCCTCGATCTGGATGATCTTGGCGTTCTTCGGCCAGTAATCCAGGCCATGCTGTGGCAGCGTGCCGAACGGGCCCATCCGCGAGCCCAGCGCGACGACCACGTCGGCCTGCGCGATCAGCTTCATCGCCGCCTTGCTGCCCTGGTAGCCGAGCGGACCGCACCACAACGGGTGGCCGGCCGGGAAGGCGTCGTTGCGCAGATAACCGGTGGCCACCGGCGCGCCGAGGCGCACGGCCAGCGCCTGGCACTCGGCAACCGCGTTGCCCATCACGACGCCGCCACCGGCGAGGATGACCGGGAACTTCGCCTTGGCCAGCAGCTCGGCCGCGTCGTCGAGGCTTTGCTCGCCACCGGCGCCGCGCTCGATCCGGATCGGCTTCGGAATCTCGCAGGTGATGTCGCCGTAGAAGAAGTCGCGCGGGATGTTCAGCTGCGTCGGACCCATGTCGGACAGCGCGCGGTCGAAGCAGCGCGCGGTGAACTCGGCCATGCGCTTCGGGTTGCAGACGTGGCCCTGGTACTTGGTGAACTCCTGGAACATCGGCAGCTGGTTGGCCTCCTGGAAGCCACCGAGGCCGATGCCCATCGTGCCGGTCTCGGGCGTGATGATCACCACCGGGCTGTGCGACCAGTAGGCGGCCGCGATGCCGGTCACGCAGTTGCTGATGCCCGGCCCGTTCTGCCCGATCACGACACCGTGGCGGCCGCTCACGCGCGCGTAGCCATCAGCCATGTGCGCCGCACCCTGTTCATGGACGACCGAGATCAGACGGATTCCCGCCGGCGCGAAGATGTCCATCGCATCCATGAACGCCGAGCCCATGATGCCGAAGATCTCGGTGACGCCCTGCGCGACGAGCGTCTCGACGAAGGCCTCGCTCGGTGTCATGCGGGCCAGGCCGGCGGTCACGGTGCGCTTGGCGATCGGTTGGTTGGCGGTCATGTCTTCTCCTGTCAGGTTCGGGATGTCGGGCTGCTGCGCACGCGTCAGGCGCGCACGCCTGAGCGCCCGCAAAACTACAACGTTAGAAGCGTCGGCGCCAGTGGCCCAAGAGCCAGATGGGCCCAATCGCTGGCGCCAGCGGCTGGCCCGCGCGCTGCAGGTCGCGGCTTGCCCCTGGAGAGCGCAAGAGTGGGCATTGCCTTCATCTTGCCATGGGCCCTGTCGGCTGATAGCGTCGCAACGTCGAACTGGATACGCAGGCGCATGGCCGCACAGACCACGTTCGCTCATCCGCCGCGCCACGTTTGCGACAGCCGATCGGTGCGTTGCGCTGAATCGGCTGCGCCCCGCTGCGTGCGCCACTCCAGCCTGGAACGAATCTCAACTAGCGGTGGCGTGCGCAGAGGCGCTCGCGGGCCTCGATCGAAATCGCAGTGGCGCCACCAGGATCGTCCTGCAACGACGCGGGTAATCCGCCGTGTCGTCCATCTTGACAGGGGTAGCCGCAGCGCCTAGGTTCGGCGCGTACTGCCGCAGACGAAACCGTAAGTGAAAACGCGAACAGAACAAGGCGAGCAGATCGGAGCTGACCGACGCAGCGGCCGCGCGTGGTTCATCCTCGCCGGGTTGTTTGTCGCGATGTTCGTCGCCAACGTGGCCCTGCGCATGCTTCACATCAAGCTCGGGGTTACGCTCTGGCGGCTCGGCGATGTGGGCGAGTTTCTCGTGGTCCTCATCGCCATGTCTTTCTTCGTAGCCGGCGTACTCGCGGTCGAGGAGTCGCCGGGATCACCGACAACAGTGGGCCACAACCATCCAGAAGGAGCTGAATCGTGAAGACTCGAAAGCATGTTGCGACACCCCCCTCACCGCAGCGCCGGCGTTTCCTCGAGGTCGCCGGCCGGTACGGCTTCACCACGGCAGCGATGGCCGCCGCGGGGGGCTATCTCTGGTCCGAAGCCGATGTCGCGCTGGCGGCGACCGATGAGGCGGCCAAGCAGAAGGCAGCCAAGCACCAGATGATCTTTGCCACGGAGTACAAGGAAGACGCCTTCCACACGTACCCGATCATGCAGACGCAGTTCAAGGACAACCTCGAGACGCTGAGCAAGGGCGCGGTGTACGTGAAGCTGCACCCGGCCGGGCAGTTGGGCATCGGCAGCCAGCTGGCGCAGAAGGTTCAGGCAGGCACCGTCCAGGGTGGCTCGGTGTCGCTGTCCAATTTCTCGCCGTTCACGCCGGTGGTCGACCTCATCAACATTCCGTTCTGGTGCGGTGAGAACCAGAAGTTCGCCAATCTGGTGACCTCGTCAGCGTGGAACGACGAGATCACGCCCAAGGTGACGGTCAAGGGTTACAAGCCGATCTTCTATTTCACGGTCGATCCCCGCACGGTCGCTGTGCGCAAGGGGTTCGGCAAGATCGTCAAGACGCCCGACGACATGAAGGGCATGAAGATGCGGGTGCCGTCGTCCAAGCTGCTGCAGCAGTTCTATCGCCTCGCCGGCGCGAACCCGACCGTGGTCGCGTGGGGCGAGACGCCGACCGCGCTCAAGCAGGGCGTTGCCGACGGGCTGGACCCGGCGGTCGGCGCGCTCTACACCTTCGGCTTCATCGACATTCTCGAGGCGATCACGCTGGTTGAATCGGTCCCCGATGCCCAGATGTTTGCCGCGAACTACAAATGGTTCGAAAGCCTGCCCAAGGATCTTCAGGCCACGTTCGACGAGGCCAGCGCGAAGACACAGGCACAGAGCTTCGCCCAGATCCTCGTGGCGAGAAAGAATTCGATGGAAGCGATGAGCAAGGTCGGCATCAAGTTCTACACGCCGACCGCCGCCGAGAAGAAGCAGTGGGTCGAGGCGTGCGGCGAGCAGCGGCCCGAATGGAACGACATCAAGAAGGAGCTCGCGGGCTCGATCGACCTGTTCGAAAAGCTCAAGGCTGCCGCCAACACGAAGGGACCGATCAGCGTCGAAGGCTGATCGGCGCTGTCACGTGAAACGGGGGCGGCTCAGGCCGCCCCCGGCTGTGGGAGGGGTTGCGATGCGCAAGGCTTTGCGACAGCTCGACGCGAATGGCGAGCGTTTCCTGATGCTCGTCTTCTACTGCTTCATCGTGTTCGTGATCGTGATCGAGGTGCTGCGCAGGTTCCTGCTCGACTTCTCCTCGCTGTGGGGTGAGGAAGCCGCGCGCTTTGCATTCATCTATCTCGGCTGGGTGGGCGCCTCGTACGCGGTCAAGCAGCGCGCGCACATCCGGTTCGATGTCCTGCTTCATCTTCTCCCGCGCCGCCTGCACGGCTACCTCTATCTGTTCGGCGAGCTCTGCACGCTGGTATTTGCCGGCTTTGCGCTTTATTGGTCGCTTGACACGATCTCGACGATGCTGCAATTCGACGCGTTGGCGCCCGCGCTGCGCGTGAGCCAGGTCTGGTTCGAGGCGGCGGTACCGCTGGGATTCACGATGATGGTCGCCCGCATCCTGCAGTCGGCGTGGCGCGACATCCAGGACATTCGTGCGGGACGCGACGCCTACTCCGGCACCTTGCTGTTCGACTGACCGACAGGCGCGGCCGCGATGGAAGTTGCCCTCGGCGTCGGATTCGTCCTGCTGCTGCTCTTCCTCGCCGTCCCGTTCTGGGTCGCGCTCGGTTTGGGCACGGTCGCGCTCCTGCTCGGCACGGGCGCGCTGCCGCTGTCGCTGCTGGGCGAGGCGCTGTTCCAGGGCGTCGATTCCTTCGCGCTGATCGCCATTCCGCTGTTCGTACTCACGGGCGACGTGATGGTGCGCTCGGGGCTCGCCTACAAGCTGCTCGACTTTGCCGAAGCCACGACCGGCAGTTTCCGCTCCGGCTTCGGCACGTCGACCGCCCTGGGCTGCGGCTTCTTCGCCTGCATTTCCGGCTCGGACGCGGCGGACGCGGCGGCGATTGGCCGGATCACGATGTCCCGGCTCGTTGATCTGGGCTACCCCAAGCCGTACGCCTGCGCGCTGGTGGCGAGCGGCGCCTGCACCGGCATCCTGATTCCACCGTCGATCGCCTACATCATCATCGGCCTCGTGCTGGGCATCTCGTCGGCGTCGCTGTTCGTCGCTGCGGCCGTGCCCGGCGTGCTGGTGCTCCTGGGCGTTGTCCTCACGAACGTCGTTGTCAACCGGCTGAACGGCTTCGAGACTTCGCGCAACCGCTTTTCGTGGCGGCGCTGGTTTCGCGCGCTCAACGACGCCAAGTGGGCGCTGTCCATCCCGGTGATCATCCTCGGCGGAATCTATTCGGGCGTCTTCACGCCCACCGAATCGGCCGCGGTTGCGGTCGCGGTGGCCCTCGTGGTGGGCATCGTCCAGCGCACCATCCGGCTGAAGGACTTTCCCGCGATGCTGGAGACTTCGGCCCGCGTCAACGGCGTGATCCTGCCGATCATCGGCATTGCCATGCTGTTCGCCCAGGCGCTGACCATCCTCGACGTGCCACAGAATTTCGTGAGTGCCCTCACGTCGATTACCAGCAACCCCGTCGCGCTGGTGTTCGTGATGCTGGTGATCTTCATCGTCGCCGGCATGTTCATGGAGACGACGCCGAACATCGTGATCCTGGCGCCGTTGCTCTATCCGGTCGCCAAGGAGATCGGCATGGACCAGGTGCACTTCTGCGTCTTCATGATCACCTCCCTCGGCCTCGGATTCATCACGCCGCCGATGGGGCTGAACCTGTTCGTGATGTCCGGCTTGACAGGCACTCCCATCATGGCGATCGCGCGGCGCGCGATTCCGTTCGTGATCACGATGGTCGGAATTTCGATCCTCGTCGGGTTCGTGCCGTCGCTGTCCCTCTGGGCGCAACGTTGAGCCGGGCACGTTCTTTTTCGCATGAAGCGGATCGCGTTCCCCGAGAGTGACGACGAGCGGGTCATCGAGGCGGCCCGGCGGTTGCGCGACGAGGGCATTGCCGAACCGCTGCTGCTTGCGCACGAGGAAGCCCCCGCGCGCATCGACGCGTACGCGGCGCTTTACCTGAGCAGCCGACCCGACGCCAATCCCAAGATTGCAAAGCGGATCGCCGCGAAACCGCTGTTCCGCGCCGGCTTGATGGTCAAGCTGGGCGAAGCCGATGCGATGATCGCTGGCGCAACGCACGCGACCGGGCGCGTGATCGAGGCCGGCATCATGACGATCGGCCTTGCGCCGGGCATTGCCACGCCGTCGAGCTTCTTTCTGATGGTCGTGCCGAACTTCGACGGCCGCGGCGAGCGGTCTTTCATCTACGCCGACTGCGCGGTCAACGTCGACCCGGACGCGGCGGCGCTCGCCGACATCGCCATTGCTTCGGCCGAGAGCTGCCGGCGCTGCCTCGGGCAAGAGCCGCGCGTGGCCATGCTGTCGCTGTCGACCAAGGGCAGCGCCAAGCACCCGCGGGTCGACAAGGTCACGCAGGCGCTGGCGATCGCGCGCGCGAAGGCGCCGAACCTGGCGATCGACGGCGAGTTCCAGGCCGATACGGCGCTCGTCGAACGCGTGGCGGCGAAGAAGCTGAAGGAACCGAGCGAGGTGGCGGGCCGGGCGAACGTCCTCGTGTTTCCCGATCTCGATGCCGGCAACATTGCCTACAAGCTCACGCAATACATGGCGGGAGCGCGCGCCGTCGGCCCTGTGCTGCAGGGCTTCGCGAAGCCCTTGAGCGATCTCTCGCGAGGCGCGACCGCCGAAGATATTGTCGAAACCGCGAAGCTTCTGATCAAGCAGGCGTGACTACCCGCGCCGCTCGATCGGCACGTACTCCCGCGGTTCGGGGCCGTTGTACAGCGTGAGCGGGCGGATCAGGATGTTGTTCTCCATCTGCTCCAGCACCGATGCCGTCCAGCCGGGGACGCGCCCGACGGCGAAGATCGGCACGAACAGATCGGCGGGAATGCCGTTCAGGTAGTACACGACGCCGGCGTAGAAATCCACGTTGACGTTCACGCCGTGTCGTGCATAGGGCTTCATCGCCTCGACGAGCGCCTCGAGGATCAGGTACCACTGGGGCTGGCCCATCTCGCGGGAGAGCCTTTCGACGCCAGCGCGCATGTGGCGCGCCCGTGGATCCTCGGCCCGATAGACGCGGTGACCGAAGCCCATCACGGCCTCCCTGTTCGCGCGCTTCGTCTTGACGTATTCGGCCGCCTTCGAAGGATCGCCGATCTCCTTGGCCATGTGCATGACGTTCTCCGCCGCACCACCGTGCGCCGGACCGGCCAGCGCGGCGACGGCCGCGGTGATCGCACCGTGCAGGTCGGCTTCGGTGCCGGCCACGACGCGAGCGGCAAACGACGACGCGTTCGAGCCGTGCTCGGCGTGCAGCACCATGTCGACGTCCATCAGACGCGCGGTGTCGGCGCTGGGCGTCTTGCCGGTCAGCATGTAAAGGAAATTCGCGGCGTGGCCGAGCGAGGGATCCGGGGCCACCGGTGTCTGGCCGTGGCGGATGCGCTCGTGTGCGGTGACGATCATCGGGACCTGCGCGGTGAGCCTCAGCCCCTTGCGCAGCGTCGCCTCCGTCGACTTGTCGGCGGTCTCGGGATCGAATGCGGACAGCGCGGACACGGCGGTGCGCAGCACGTCCATCGGGTGTGCCTCCTTGACGATGCGGATGACGTCCAGCACCGGCTCGGGCAGCGTTCGGGCTGACTTCAGCTCTGCCGAGAACGCGTCCAACTGCGATCGCGTCGGCAGTTCGCCGCGGAGCAGCAGATAGCAGGTCTCCTCGAAGGACGAGTGAGCCGCCAGATCGTGAATCGAGTAGCCCCGGTAAAGCAATTCGCCCGCGCGACCGTCGATGAAGCACACCTTCGAACGATCGAAATACACCCCCTTCAGGCCACGCTGGATTTCGATTCTTTCCTCGTTTTCGCTCATACAAAAATGCTCCTTTCTGCCTTCAGCGCTGGCCCTTTAGCCGCGCTCGTCGCGGATCAGGTCGACCGCCTTCTCCGCAATCATCACGATCGGCGCGTGCGTGTTGCCCGAGACCAGCGTCGGGATCACCGCCCCGTCCACCACGCGCAGGCCGGTCACGCCGTGTACACGCAGCCTCGCGTCGACCACGGCCAGCGCATCGTTGCCCATCCGGCAGGTGCCGCTCGGGTGAAAGATCGTCGCGCCCTGGTTGCGGCAGAACTCGAGCAGCGCTGCATCGTCTGCCGCCGCGGGGCCCGGCTGGACCTCGCGCTTCACGTAGGGCCGCATCGGGGCGCTGGCGGCAATCGCGCGCGCCGCCTTGACCGCAGCGACTGCGGTGCGTCGATCCCGTTCCGTAGAAAGGTAGTTCGGCTGCATCGACGGCGGCTCGAACGGGTCGGCCGAGCGGATGCGCACGTGGCCGCGCGCCTCGGGTCGCAACTGGCACACCGATAGCGTGAAGCCGGAAAACGGATGCACCTTGCCACCGGCCATGTCGGCCGACAGCGTCGCGACGTGGAACTGGACGTCGGGCGTGGCCGATTCCTGCGGCAGTACGCGCATGAAACAGCCCCCCTGGTTGATGCCGACGGCCAGCGGGCCGCCGCGTGTCAACAACCACTGCAGCCCGATCGCGGCGCGGCCGAACCACGAGTTCAGCTGATCGTTGGTCGTCACCGGCTTGGCGCATTCGTAGATCAGGCGGATCTGCAGGTGGTCCTGCAAGTTTTCGCCGACGCCGGGCAGATCATGGCGTACCGCGATGCCCTGTCGACGCAACACGGCTGCGGGGCCGATTCCGGAGAGCTGCAGCAGCTGCGGCGACTGCAGCGCGCCGGCGGCCAGCAGCACTTCGCCGCGGCAACCGGCGAGGCGCTCCTGGCCGCGTTGCCGATAGCGCACGCCGCTGGCGCGCCGGCCTTCGAATTCGATGCGCGTCGCATGCGCCTCGCACTCGATGCGCAGATTGGCGCGGCCACGTGCGGGTCGCAGGTAGGCCACGGCCGCGCTGCAGCGCC
The DNA here is from genome assembly GCA_020354665.1 of Burkholderiales bacterium. GTDB lineage: Bacteria > Pseudomonadota > Gammaproteobacteria > Burkholderiales > Burkholderiaceae_C. The sequence goes on along the minus strand of CP070653.1, from coordinate 3,120,538 downwards.
AGCCACGGTCGGTGTTGAGCTGGTAATAGCCCGCGCCTTCCTGTTGCGCGCCGTTGAAGTCGTCGTTGCGCGGTACGCCACACGCGGCAGCGCCGGCGATGAAGGCCTCGATCAGCTCGTGCCGTGCCCCGATGTCCGACACCTTCAGCGGCCCGTCCCCACCGTGGTAATGGCTCGCGCCGCGCTGGTTGCCCTCGCCGCGCACGAAGTACGGCAGCACGTCGTCGAAGCCCCAGCCATCGTTGCCGAGCGCGGCCCAGCCGTCGTAGTCCTCGCGCTGCCCGCGGATGTAGATCAGCCCGTTGATCGAACTCGAGCCGCCCAGCGTCTTGCCGCGCGGCCAGTAGATGCGCCGGCCGTTCATGTTCGGATCCGGATCGGTGTGGAAGCACCAGTTGTAGGTCGGGCTCCACATCGTCTTGGCGTAACCGAACGGCAGGTGGATCCACGGCGATCGATCCGGCGGCCCCGCCTCGAGCAGGAGCACGCGAATGGCCGGGTCCTCCGACAGCCGCCCGGCCAGCACGCAACCGGCCGACCCGGCGCCAACGACGATGTAGTCGAAGTCGCGCGCGTCGGCCGCCACGGAGGTGGGGTCTCAACCGGTCAGGGCCTCGCGCAGCTTGTCGGCGATCTCGTCGATGTGTTTCTTCTCCGCGATGAACGGCGGCGCGACGATCAGCGAGTCGCCGGTGCCCTTGAGATTGAGGCCGATGTCGTAGAGCTTCTTCTGCAGCTCGTGACCGCGCGCCCCGGGCGCCCCGACAGGGGCGACCTCGACGGCGGCCATCATGCCCACCGACCGGATGTCGGCGATGCCGGGGCAGTCGGCGAGCGCATGCATGGCGTCGGTGAAGTACGGGCTCATTGCGGCGGCGCGATCGATCAGCTTTTCGTCGCGGAAGATGTCCATCATCGCGAGCCCCGCGGCGCACGACGCGGGGTGCGCCGAGTAGGTGTAGCCGTGGAAGAACTCGATGCCGTGCTGCGGCCCGGCATCGGTGATCGCGTCGTAGATCGCCTGCTTGGCCGCCACCGCACCCATCGGCTGCGCGCCGTTGGTGATCGCCTTGGCCATCGTGAGCAGGTCGGGTGTGACGCCGAACGCCTGCGCACCGAAGTTCGCGCCCATCCGGCCCCAGCCGGTGATGACCTCGTCGAACACGAGCAGGATGCCGTGGTCGTCGCAGATCTTGCGCAGAAGCTCCAGGTAGCCCTTCGGCGGCGGCAGGCAGCCATACGACCCGGCGGTGGGCTCGACAAAGCACGCGGCAATGTTCTCGCCGCCGTAGAGGTTGCAGAAGCGCAGCAGGTCGTTGGCCAGGTCCGCGCCATGCTCGGGCTGTCCGCGCACGAACTTGTTCTCCGGCAGCGCGGTGTGGCGCATGTGGTAGACGCCGGCCAGACCGGGCCCGTAGGCACGACGGTTGTTGACCATGCCGGCCAGCGCGACGCCACCGAAGTTGACGCCGTGGTAGGCGCGCTCGCGCGCCACGAAAAACTGGCGCTGCGACTGGCCCCGCACGCGGTGGTACATCAGCGCCACCTTCATCGCGGTGTCGACCGCCTCGGATCCCGAGTTGACGAAGAACACACGGTTCATGCCGGCCGGCGTGTACTGGGCCACGCGCTCGGCGAGCTCGAAGGCCTTGGGGTGCGCGCGCAGAAACGGCGCCGTGTAGTCCAGTGTCTGCAGCTGGCGATAGACCGCTTCGGCGATCTCGCGCCGGCAGTGCCCGGCCGCCACGCAGAACAGCCCCGACGAGGCGTCGATCACCGGTCGGCCGTCGGGCGTGTAGAAGTACATGCCCTCCGCGCGAACGAACATGCGCGGTTCCGCCTTGAACTCCTTGTTCGGCGAGAACGGCATCCAAAACGGTTGCAGCGAGGTGGCGACTTGCGGATCGGCGTGTCCCATGGCGGGTTCTCCTTCGAAGGCTGTGAACGGCGCGGCGCCGCGGCCGGCGTAGTGCGTATTCTCTGCGCGGCGCCGGGCTCGTGCGCAACTGGCTCCATCGACCGGCCCGATGTGGCACCGTCGCCAGGTGGGCCGGTGCGCGGATTGGCCCAGTGATGGCGGGGCGTCATGCGAGGCCGTACGATGCGCGCCGCATGACGATGCTCGGCTTCAACGCGGCGATGCTGGTGGCGATTGCGCTGGCCACGCTGTTGGCGTTCTTCGTGCGCGGCATGTCGGGATTCGGCTCGTCGATGATCGGCATCGGTTCGCTGTCGATGCTGCTGCCGCCGGCGCAGGTGGTGCCGGCATTCCTTGGCCTCGAACTGCTGACCACGGTGAACCTGCTGCCTTCCGTGTGGCGCGAGATTGACTGGCGCTCGCTACGCTGGGTGGTGGCCGGCTGTGCGCTGGCTACGCCGATCGGGCTGCAGGTGCTGGCCGGGCTCGACCCGAACCCGATGCGGCTTCTGGTGTCGGCGTGCCTGTTTGCGATCGCACTGGCGATGTTGAGCGGCGCGGCTCAGCGCTGGGCGCCGCGCCGCACGCCGGGTTCGCTCGGAGCCCTGGCCGTCGGGGCGGCCTCGGGCGTGCTCAATGGCGCCGCTGGCATCGGCGGCCCACCGGCGATCGTCTTCTACTTCGCGACCGCGGGTACCGCCGTGAGCCGTGCGACGCTGATCGCGTTCTTCCTGTTCACCGACGTCTACGCGCTCGCCTGGGCGGGCGGCAGCGGTTTGCTCACGAATGTCGGCTGGCAGCTGATCGCCGTCGGGCTGCCGTTCTCGCTGGCGGGCATCTGGCTCGGGCAGCGGCTGTACCGGCGGCTCGACGATGCGCAGCTGCGGCGATTGATCTGGATGCTGCTCGCGCTGCTGGGCGCGATCGGTGTCGCGGCTGCCTCTGCACGGCTGCTCGCCCGCTGAGTCCGCGCCGGACCGCGAGGCGTTCGCCAGTTCCCCGCGCGCCAGAATCGCGCCGCGGTCCTAGACTAGGTCCCCCATGCGCAACGCCAAGCACACGCTCTGGGCACAGACGTTCGAGCTGCCCGACAGGCCGGGACTGCCGTTGCAGGCACGGCTACGCGCCGCGTTGGTGCGCGAGATCCTGGCCGGACGTCTCGCGGAAGGTGCCGCGCTGCCGTCGTCGCGTGATCTTGCGCAGCTGACCGGTCTGAGCCGCAACACCGTGACCGCCGCGTATCGTCAGCTCGCCGACGACGGCTTTCTCGAGGCGCGTCCGCGCAGCGGCATCTTCGTCGCTCGCGGCGCGAGGCAGGCGGTCGTCGCCGATGCGCCGAGCGCGGCCGCCGCGCCCTCCCCGTTGCCCGCCGGCGCCGCGAAGGCACCCGACTGGAGCATCCGTGTCTTGCGTTCGTTGCGCACGCGCCCGACGCTGACCAAGCCCGAGCGCTGGCGCGAGTACCCGTACCCGTTCGTCTACGGCCGGCACGATCCGCAGATGTTCCCGGTCGAGGAGTTCCGCGAGTGCTGCATGCGCAGCCTGGCGCGTGCGCAGCTGGAGCAATGGACGCCGGACCTCGAAACCGACGACGTGCACGAGGTGGTCGAGCAAATCCGCGTGCGTGTGCTACCCAAGCGCGGCGTGTTCGCGCTGCCCGAGGAGATCGTGATCACCGTGGGCGCCCAGCAGGCCTTCCACCTGCTGGCCGAGGCGCTTTTCGATGACCGCACGCGGGTAGGCTTCGAGGAGCCCGGCTACCCCCATGCACGCAATGCCTTCGCTCTGCGCGAACCGCAATGGGTGCTGGTTCCGGTCGACGCAGAGGGAGCCGTCGTCGACGACGTGGCCGGGCTGGATTACCTGTTCGTGACACCCTCGCAGCAGAGTCCGACCACCGCGACGTTGAGCCTCGGGCGGCGCCACAGCCTGCTGCGACAGGCTCAGAAGCAGGGCTTCGTCGTGATCGAGGACGACTACGAGGCCGAGAACCTGTATGAAGGCACGCCGATGCCGGCGCTCAAGAGCATCGACCGCAGCGGCCATGTCATCTACGTCGGTTCGCTGTCCAAGAGCATGTCGCCGGCAGTGCGGCTCGGTTACATCGTCGCCTCGCGCGAGCTCGCCGCCGAGCTGCGTCTGCTGCGTCACGCCATGGTGCGCCACCCCAGTGCGTTCCTGCAGCACGCGTACGCGCTGTTCCTCGCGCTTGGCCACCACGAGTCCCATGCACGTCGCGTCAATCTCGTGATGCAGGAGCGCATTGCGCTGGCGGCCGACGGCCTGCGCCGGTACCTGCCCGAGTTCGAGTTCACGCTGCCGCAGGGCGGCGCGTCGATCTGGGTCACCGCCCCCGACTGGGTCGACGGCGCCGAGCTGTCGCTGGTCGCGCAGCGTCACGGCGTCCTGATCGAGGCGGGCAACGTGTTCTTCGCGAGGCCACCCTATCCCTGCCCGCATTTCCGCCTGCGGCTGTCGTCGATCGTGACCTCAAGGATCGATGCCGGATTGCGTGCGCTCGCCGAGGCCGTGGACGAACTGGCACACGCGCGGGGCGCGTCTCGTGCGCGCGCGGCCACCGGGTAATCACTGATGATCCGGCCCCCTGCAGGGTCGGGGGCTCGTCCCTCACAATAGAGCGTGCAGCGTGCAGATTCGCCGCTGCGATGGGCGCCCGACGCGCCCGATGCCCAAATGGCAAGACCACAGGAGACGATCGATGATCACGAAGTGCAGGTTCTGGCTCGTCGCCGCGGCTGCCAGCCTCGGCCTGACGGGTGCCGCGCTGGCCCAGCAGAAGGAAGTGACTTTCGCGCACCAGGACATGCTGGTGCCCTTGCGGACCGTCATGGAGTCCGGTGAGCTCGAGAAGGCCACCGGTTACAAGATCAACTGGCGCATGTTCGGCGGTGGGGGCGAAGTCATCAAGGCGATGGCCTCGGGCGACGTGCAGATCGGCGAAGCGGGCTCCAGCCCGATCGTCGCGGCGGTGAGCCAGGGCCAGGACGTCAGGCTGTTCTGGATCCTCGACGACATCGCCGACGCCGAGGCGCTGATCGCGCGCGAAGGCAGCGGCATCAAGAGCATCAAGGACCTCAAGGGCAAGAAGGTCGCGACGCCGTTCGTCAGCACGGCACACTACCAGCTGATGGCGATCATGAAGGTCGAGGGCGTCGATGCCAGGAGCGTCAACGTAATGAACATGCGTCCGCCCGAAGTCGCCGCCGCGTGGGAGCGCGGCGACATCGACGCCGCGTTCATCTGGGATCCGGTGCTGTCGAAGATCAAGGGCAACGGCAAGGTGATCGCGAGCTCCAAGACGATCGGTGCGAGGGGCTTTCCGACCTTCGATGGCGTGATCGTCAATGCCAAGTGGGCCGCCGAGAACGAGGCCTTCATGGTCCAGCTCGTCAAGGTGCTGGCCAAGGCCGATGAGACCTATCGCGCGAACAAGGCCAAGTGGACGCCGGACTCGGCCGAGGTGAAAGCGGTCGCGAAGTGGACCAAGGCCGACCCGAAGGACGTCCCGAACACGATGGGGCTGTACACCTTTCCGACGATGGCCCAGCAACTGGGCCCGCAGTGGCTCGGTGGCGGCGCCGCGAAGGCGATGGCGAATACCGCAGCATTCCTGAAGGAGCAGGGGCGGATCCAGGAGGTCAAGCCCAGCTACGCGGCGTTCGTCACCGACGCCTACGTCAAGAAGGCGATGGGCAAGTAGGCCCCGAACGCCGACTTCCGATCCTGTCTGCAGGGGCTGCGGTACCACGCGGCCCCTTTTTTTTTCTGGAATGCGCCATGCCAACACTCGACATCCGAGACCTTGCGGTGAACTACGCGGTCAAGGGCGGCACGCTGCAGGCCCTGACGTCGGTGAACCTGACGATGCACGACGGCGACTTCGTCGTCGCGCTCGGCGCCTCGGGGTGCGGCAAGACGACGCTGCTGAACTGCATCGCCGGCTTCCTGCCGCCTTCGACGGGCCAGGTCCTGATCGACGACCGGCCGGTGACCGGCCCCGGCGCCGATCGCGGCGTGGTGTTCCAGAAGCATGCGCTGATGCCCTGGCTGAGCGTGCAGGACAACGTTGCGCTCGGCCTGCGGATGCGCGGTGTGCCCCGCGCGCAGCGACGGCGGGTGGCGCTGGACAAGCTCGCGCTCGTCGGGCTCGAGCAGTACGCCGAGCGCGCCGTCTACGAGTTGTCCGGCGGCATGCAACAGCGCGTGGGGATCGCGCGCGCACTCGCGAACGATCCGGCGGTGCTGCTGATGGACGAGCCGATGGGTGCGCTGGATGCGTTCACCCGCGAGCAGTTGCAGGAGATCCTGCTCGACGCATGGGCCAAGACCAACAAGATGGTCTTCTTCATCACGCACTCGGTGGAGGAGGCGCTGTTCATCGCGACGCGGCTGATCGTGATGAGTCCGAGCCCCGGGCGAATCACCAACGTCTACGACAACGTGCCGTTCTCGCGCGAGTTCCTTTCGCACCACGATGCGCGCCGCGTCAAGTCGGGGCCGGAGTTCATCCGCCTGCGCGAGGAAGTCCTCGCGCTCATTCACCACCGGGAGCCTGCGCATGCCTGACGTCACCCGCCCCACGCCGTCTTCAGCCGCTGCGGCCGGCACGACCCCGGCCTCCGGCGATGTGTCGCTGAAGACCAGCCGGTTCAAGGTGCCTGGCGAAGGATCGAGTTTGGGCATCAGCGTGGCCACCGTCGTCGCGATGGTGCTGGTGTGGTTCGCCGTCACGCGACTCGGCCTGATCAAGCCGCTGTTCCTGCCTGGACCGGAGGCCGTCTGGCAGCAGTTCTTCGAGTACCTCACCGGCACCGCCAACGACAAGCCGCTGTGGCAGCACTTTGTCGCGAGCATCCTGCGGGTCGCGGTCGCGTTCTGGGCCGCGTTCCTGACCGCCGTGCCGGTCGGCATCGCCATGGGCATGAGCCGCGTCGCGCGCGGCATCTTCGATCCGCCGATCGAGTTCTACCGCCCGCTGCCGCCGCTCGCCTACCTGCCGCTGATCATCATCTGGTTCGGCATCGACGAGCTTCCCAAGGTGCTGCTGATCTACCTCGCCTGCTTCGCGCCGTTGGCGCTGGCCGCGCGCTCGGGCATGAAGAGCGCCACGCACGAGCAGATCAACGCCGCGTACTCGATGGGCGCCAGCTACGGGCAGGTGATCCGGCACGTGATCCTGCCGTCGGCACTGCCCGAGATCCTGGTCGGCATGCGCATCGCCATCGGGTTTGGCTGGACCACGCTGGTCGCCGCCGAGATGGTCGCAGCCAACGTCGGTCTGGGACAGATGGTGCTCAACGCGTCGAACTTCCTGCGCACCGACATCGTCATCATGGGCATCGTCGTGATCGGTGTCGTGGCGTACCTGTTCGACATGTTCATGCGTTGGGTCGAGCGCAAGCTGGTGCCGTGGAAGGGTCGCATTTAGCCGGCGAGCGGTGCTGGCTCAGCAGGCGCGGTCGAGCGCCTGCCCACCAAGGCGCAACGCAGTTGCCGCTGCGACGCGTGACGGGCCCCGGACGCCGGGCCAGCCTGCAGCATCCCGAGAATGGTCCTGGCCACCTGCGCGCCGATTTCGTGGCGCGGCGGACGCACCGTCGTCAACCCCCCGCCAAGTTGCCGGCCGATCGCAAAGTCACCAAAGCCCATCAGCGCCACGTCGCGCGGCACCGCGATGCCGCGCCGCTGCGCCTCGAGCAGCGCGCCGCAGGCGAGGTTGTCGTTCGCAAACGCGAGCGCATCGACGCCCGGCCGGCCGTCCGTATCGAGCGTGCGAGCCAGCACGGCACGTCCTGCCTCGAAGGCGTCGTCCGGCGGCGCCGTCACTGCCTGCGCCGACACGCCCCGATATGCGCGCGCCGCGGCAACGAAGGCTTTGCCACGCTCGTGGGCGCGAAAGTCCTCGGTCACGCCCGTGTCGACGTAGAGCAGCCGCCGCCGGCCACCGTCGACCAGGTGACGCGCCATGGTGCGGCCGACGGCGGCGTGATCGAAGCCAACCTGCACGAAGTCGGCGTCGCGCGGATGCCAGTCCCACATCTCGATGACGGGCGTGCCCGCATCGCGCGCGGCACGAAGCATTGCCGCGGCCGCCGGCGTGTGGTGACGGCCGGTGACAGCCAACGCATCCGGCGACCAGCCGAGCACGGCACGGATCTGCTCCTCCTCCCGGTCGATCGAATAGCCCGATGACGCGAGCAGGAGTTCGTATCCGGCGTCCTGCAGGCCTTCGGACAGCCCCTGCACCGTCTCGGCGAACACCGAGTTGGCAATCGACGGGACGATCGCGGCGACGATCTTGGAGCGACCGCTGGCCAGCATCCCCGCCTGCTTGTTGGGCAGGTAGCCGGTGGCCTCGATCGCTGCGGCGATCCGGGCGGCCGTCTCGCTAGCCACGCGCTGGGGTTCGCGCAGGTAGCGCGAAACGGTGATCTTGGTGACCCCGGCGGCCTCGGCAATCTGCTGCAGCGTCACGCGGCCATGGCTTCGCCGGCGCGGCGTGGCGTTGGCGAGAACGGGATTGCGGAGTCGGGCCGTCATGCGAGTGCTCGGCAGCACGCTGCGTTGCGATCCATCGAATCAGGGAATAACCCGATGCCGGCACGCCGGGCTGTCTCTACGATGTTACCGGTAACATCGCCGCCCGCCATCCGGAACAACCCGCCATCCGCGTGCTCCCGCCGTGACCAAGACGCTCGCCGAATTGCGCAGCCGCCGCTGGTTTGCCGCCAGCGACATGCGCGCATTCGCCCACCGGCAGCGCGCGCAGCAGATGGGGCTGCGCCGCGAGGACGTGCTCGAGCGACCGATCATCGCGGTCATCAACACCTGGAGCGACCTGTCGCCGTGTCACGCGCATCTGCGCGAGCGCGCCGAGGCGGTCAAGAAAGGCGTGTTGATGGCCGGTGGCTATCCGCTCGAGTTGCCGGCGATGAGCCTCGGCGAAGTGATGGTCAAGCCGACCACGATGCTCTACCGCAACTTCCTGGCGATGGAAGTCGAGGAGCTGCTGCGGTCGCTGCCGGTGGACGGCGCGGTGCTGCTCGCCGGCTGCGACAAGACCACGCCGGGAACGGTGATGGGAGCGATCAGCATGGACCTGCCGGCCATCTTCTGCCCGGCCGGTCCGATGCTCAACGACCGCTATCTGCGCCGCGGCGAACCGGCTCGAACCGTCGGCGCCGGCACGCACACCCGCATGTTCTGGGACGAATTGCAGGCCGGCCGCATCGACCCGGCCGAATGGATCGACCTCGAGAGGCACATGACCCGCTCGCCCGGCACCTGCAACACGATGGGCACCGCGAGCACGATGACCTCGATCGTCGAGGCGCTCGGCCTGGCGCTGCCGGGATCGACGGCCATTCCAGCGATGGACGCCGGGCACGTGCGCATGGCCACCACCTGCGGCGAACGTGCCGTCGGGCTTGTCTGGCAGGACCTCAGACCCTCGCGGTTGCTCGACCGGGGCTCGTTCCTCAACGCGGCCGCGACGATGATGGCGCTCGGCGGTTCGACCAACGCGGCGATCCATTTGATCGCGATGGCACGGCGCGCCGGCGTCGCGCTCTCGCTCGACGATCTCGATCGCCTCGGCCGCGAGGTGCCGGTGCTTGCCAACCTCTTTCCTGCCGGCGATCGGCTGATGGAGGACTTCCACTTCGCCGGCGGGCTGCCGGCGCTGATGAACCGCATCCGTGACCGACTGGTGCTCGACCGCCCGACCGTCACCGGCCGCACGCTGGGCGACAACATCGCCAGTCGCGAAGCGCTCGACGACGAGGTGATCCGGCCGCTGGATCGCCCGGTGAGCGCCAACGGCGCGCTCGCGGTGCTACGCGGCAACCTCGCACCCGAAGGGGCGGTGATCAAGGCGAGCGCGGCGAGCCCGCAGCTGCTGCGCCACCGCGGCCGCGCGCTCGTCTTCGACAGCCAGCCGCAGATGCAGGCGGCGATGAACGACGATTCGCTCGACGTCGACGAGACCACGGTGCTCGTGCTGCGCAACGCCGGGCCGGTGGGCGCGCCGGGCATGCCCGAGTGGGGCAACCTGCCGATTCCGAGGAAGCTGCTCAAGCGCGGCGTGCGCGACATGGTGCGCATCTCGGACGCGCGCATGAGCGGCACCCACTACGGTAGCTGCGTGCTGCACGTCAGTCCCGAAAGCGCGGTCGGGGGTCCGCTCGCGCTGGTGCAGACGGGCGACTGGATCGAACTCGACGTGCCGGCGCGGCGGTTGCAGCTGATGGTCGACGACGCCCAGCTCGCGCGGCGCCGGGCCGCCTGGACGCCGCCGCAGCAGCCCTACGTGCGCGGCTTCACGCGTTTGTACCAGCAGCACGTCACGCAGGCGCACGAAGGCTGCGACTTCGATTTCCTGCAAGGCACGGCGCCGACGCCGGAGCCGGCGATCTACTGAGGGGTGCGAAGCAATGGCTGCCGTCGACCTGCAGGGCGTGGTCAAGAGCTACGACGGGAAGGCCACCGTGATCCACGGCATCGACCTGGGCGTCAAGCACGGCGAGTTCGTGGTCTTCGTCGGACCGTCGGGTTGCGGCAAGAGCACATTGCTGCGCATGGTCGCGGGCCTCGAGTCGATCACCGGCGGAACGATCCGCATCGACGGCGAAGTCGTCAACGACAGGCCGCCGCGCCACCGCGACATCGCGATGGTGTTCCAGGACTATGCGCTGTACCCGCACAAGAACCTCTACGAGAACATGGCATTCGGACTGCGCTTGCGCAAGACGCCCGAGGCCGAGATCCAGAAGCGCGTCGGTGAGGCGGCCGAGCTGCTCAAGATCAGCCACATGCTCGACCGCAAACCCGCGGCGCTGTCGGGCGGTCAGCGCCAGCGCGTGGCGATCGGGCGCGCGATCGTGCGCCAGCCGAAGGTGTTCCTGTTCGATGAGCCACTGTCGAACCTCGACGCGCAGTTGCGCAACGAGATGCGCAGCGAGATCAAGCGGCTGCACCAGCGGCTGGGCGCGACGATCATCTATGTGACACACGACCAGGTCGAAGCGATGACGTTGGCCGACCGCATCGCGGTGCTGTCGGCCGGACGCACGATGCAGTACGACACGCCC
>CP070653.1:3070248-3109410 GCA_020354665.1 Burkholderiales bacterium | reverse complement strand
GTGGCTGGGCTCGGTGGGATCGATGTAGGTGATCGCGAGCGCCAGCACGGCGAGCGCGAGCCGCAGACCCGCGACCATGCGCCGCGCCGACGAAGCACGGCCCTCCGCCTCCATGCGCACTGTGCTGGCCTCGCTCATTGGGACGCGCCGGTGCGCTGCCCGTCGCTCTCGAGCGCGCGCTCAGCGGAACGTGACTGCGACGCGCGGGTTGCCGGGCAGGCCCTTGTATTCGACCTCGACCGCGACACCGCGTGCCGGCGGCAGCAGGCGCGAGAAGGAGCCCAGGCTGATCAGGTCGCCCGGCTTCAGCGCGCGGCCGTCGCGCGCCAGGTCCTGCACCAGCCAGACGACGGCCTCGAGCGGCTGACCGAGCACGTCGCTGCCCTTGCCGCGATCGACCGTCATTGCGTCGGCGCGCACCGTGATGTCCATGTCGCGCAGTGATTCGAGCATGCTGAAACGCTCGGCGCGCAGGATCGGCACCGGGATCGGCGCGCCCATCACGCCCAGCCGCGCACCAACATTGACAGCGACGATGCCGGCGCCAGTGAGCACCGGCGGCGCCGGCGACTGCACCATCAGGTCGGGCAGCTCGATGAACGGGATCACCTGGTCGATCGCTTCCAACACGTCGATCGGGGTGCGAGCCTTATTGATCGCCGCATCGGACACGCGCACCAGCATGTCGGCTTCGTAGAGCGGGCGCGCGCCGAACGCGGCGTCGACGGTCTCGCCGCTGCGCAGCAGCATCGGCGCATACAACATGCCCCACACCGGCGCGTCGTAGTCGAATCGCTTCTGCACCGCCCGGTTCGAGAGGCCCACCTTGTAGCCCACCGGCGGGCCGAACAGCGCCTGCAGGATGCTGTTGAACTTGGCCCGCGAGCATTCGCCGTCGGCCACCGACAGCCCCTCGGGGTTCGGCGTCGGCTGACGCTGCATGTAGTCGTTGGCCATCGCCACCACCTGCGCCGGGCTCATGCAGGCCGCGTGCGCTGCCGGCGTCGCCAGGACAGATGCCGCGAGCATGCAGGCCAGCGCGCGGGCGCATCCAGCAAGAGTCGGTTTCGTCATAAGTGTCTCCTCATTGATCGTTTGTCGAAGGGTGCGTGGCGCAGCGTGTCCGGCGGCCGATGGCCTCATCGCTGGTCGTCAATGGCGCAACGGTACGGCAAAGCCGCGCTGCACGCCGGGCCGCGCCATCAGTGCCTGATACCAGCGCTGCACGTTCGGGAAGTCGGCCAGGTCGACCTTGTGGCGCGGATGGCGCCAGGCCCAACCCAGAATCGCGAAGTCGGCCACCGTCAGCTCGGTGCCGGCGAAGTACTCGTTGTCCGCCAGCCGGCGGTCCATCACCGCGTACAGGCGCCGCGTCTCGGCCATGAAGCGCTTGAGCCCGTAGCGGCGCGCGGTCTCGTCCTGCATCGCGATGAAGTGGTGCACCTGCCCGGGGATGGGCCCGAAGCCGCCCATCTGGAACATCAGCCACTCGAGCGTGGCGATGTGCGCCAACGGCTCGCGTGGCCAGAACAGGCCGGTCTTCTCGCCGAGGTAGATCAGGATCGCCCCCGACTCGAAGACGCTCACCGGCGCGCCCGTCGGGCCGTGCGGATCGACGATCGCGGGAATCTTGTTGTTGGGGCTGATCTTCGTGAACGCCGGGTCGTACTGCTCGCGCTTGCCGAGGTCGACCACGTGCACGTCGTAAGGCAGGCCCATTTCTTCGAGCGCGACGCTGATCTTGCGGCCGTTGGGCGTGTCGGACGCGTACAGCTGGATGTTCAAGCGGGCTCCCGGCGCAGCAGGCGCACGTGCATCGGGCGCGTGAAGTGCGCTGGACCGGCACCGACCTGCCGTTCGAACGCTGCGCGAACCGTCGCGAGCTTGGCGTCGTCGATGTGGTGGTCGGCATAGGTCGGCCGCATCATGCGCTGCTCGAAGTCGGCAAAGTCCTCGAAGGCCACCGGCATCTCGAAACGCCGCTCGGCCACCGGCGCCCAGTTGCCGGTGAGCAGCGCAGCGTCGACGGCGGCCTGCGCGGCGGCACGCACGACGCCTTCGTCGTTGTACAGGCGGATCAGCTCGTTCAACGCACCGTCGTAGACCGGCTCCGACACGTACAAATGGCCGCCGTGGCGCAGCACGCGCGCCACTTCGGCGAGCGCCCGCGACATCGACGGCAGCGGCACGTGGTGCAGCGACTTCAGCATCAGCGCCAGGTCGAAGCTGTCGTCGGCGAAGGGGATCGCCTCGGCGCCACCGGCCACGAAGCGCAGGCCCGCCTGCGGCGCAGCCAGGTTCTTCGCATGCTGGCGTTCGTCGACTTCCAGCCCCGTCACGCGACTGTCCGGATAGCGCGTCAACAGCTTGCGTGCGAGCGCCGCCGCGCCGCAACCGAGCTCGATGATGTCCTGGCCGGCCAGCGGCACGAGGTCGGCCAGCACCTCGAGTTCGTCTTCGATCAGGGGGCCCGCGTCCGCCGCAATGCTCATGAGGTCCCTCGGGCAAGACTCAACGTGCCAGCACCATCACGTCCTCGGGTTCGAACGCAAGTCCGACCGCCGCCTCGCGCGCGCGCGCCTGCCGCGCCGCGCCGTCGAAAACGAGCAGCTCGCCCCAGGCCGTGTCCACCATGTATTCGATGCGACTGCCCAGATACGCCGCGCGCTTGCACACCCCGGGCACTTTACCTTGGCCCGCATCAACGATGCGCAGCCGGTGCGGTCGCACCGCGAGCGTCGCCGGTCCGGCCTTGAGGCCGTCGGCCCGCACCGCGACGCTGACGCCGCCAGCGCTGAACGTCGCCGTGCCGCCCGCGCCGACCGCAAGCTCGCCGTCGACCAGGTTCGCGTCGCCGATGAAGTCTGCGAGGAAGCGACTCGCCGGCGCTTCGTAGAGTTCGTGCGGCGTGCCCTGCTGCGCGATGCGACCGCCGTCCATCACGATGATGCGGTCCGACACCGCGAGCGCCTCCTCCTGGTCGTGCGTGACGTAGAGCACCGTCAGCGCGAGCGACTGCTGCAGCTCGCGGATCTCCTGGCGCACGCGGCGGCGCAGCTTGGCGTCGAGATTGGACAGCGGCTCGTCGAACAGCAGCACCGCGGGCTCGAGCACCAGCGAGCGCGCCACCGCGACGCGCTGCTGCTGGCCGCCGGAGAGCTCCGACGGCAGCCGGTGTTCGAGGCCGGCAAGGCCCAGCATCTCGAGCTTGGCATGCGCCAGCTCGCGGGCGCGCGCCTTGTCGGTGCGCATCGACAACGGCCCATAGCAGACGTTCTCGAGCACCGTCATGTGCGGGAACAGCGCGTACGACTGGAACACCATGCTGACGTTGCGCTCGTTGGCCGCGCGGCGCGTGACGTCGACGCCGCCGATCAGGATGCGCCCCGCAGACACCGGCTCGAGGCCCGCGACCATGCGCAGCGTCGTCGTCTTGCCGCAGCCCGAGGGCCCCAGCAGCGTGACGAGCTCGGCCGGCGCGATGTGGAACGACACGTCGTCGACCGCCGTCACGTCGCCGTAGCGCTTGCTCACACGCTCGAACTCGACGCCGCCGGCTGTCTCACTTGTCATGTCAATGTCCCGTCACCAACACCCCAGGCCCGCGCCGCCCGAGCCGCGCTTCGCCGGTTGCCCATTGCACCACGAGCAGCACCGCGAGCATGAACACGATCAGCACCGACGAGTACGCGATCGCGAGCGGATACTCGCCCGCCTCGACGCGGCCAATGATGTAGACGGTGGCCAGGTTGTACTTCGCGGTGGCCAGGAAGATCACCGCGCTGACCGCCGTCATCGCATGCGTGAAGCTGAACACCAGCGTGGCGACGATCGCGGGTTTGAGCAGCGGCAACACGACGCGGCGCAGCGTGCGCAGTGTCGACGCGCGCAACGTCGCCGAGGCCTCGTCGAGCGCCTTGTCGATCTGCGCCAGCGCCGCAACGCCGGCGCGCACGCCCACCGGCATGTTGCGAAACACGAAGCACAGCACGAGGATCGCCATGCCGCCGGTCAGTTCGATCGGCGGCACGTTGAACGCAACGATGTACGCGACGCCGATCACCGTACCCGGCACCGCGAAGCTGACCATCGTCATGAATTCGAAGCTGCGTCGCCCGGCGAAAGTGTGGCGCGTGATCACGTAGGCGGAGAGCAGGCCGATCGCCGCGGTCAGCGGCGCGGACACCGCGGCGACCATGACGGTGGTGAAGAAGCTGTCCCACGCCGAGCCGATGAACATCGGCCCCGATCCACTCAAGTTGACGCCGAAGCCGGCGCCGAAGTGCGCGAGCGACAGCGTCATGTCGCCGCGGCCGACGTCCTTGACGAAACCGCCGACCGCGATCACCGCATAGCAGGCGAGCGTGAAGGCGATCCACGTCAGTGCGATCGCGACGCACGATCGGCGCAATGCGTCGGGCAGCGCGGCCGGCATGCCGCCGTCGCCCTTGCCGCTGACGCTGACGTAGCTCGCGCGACCGAGCCAGCGCTGCTGGCCCCAGAACGCGAGCAGCGTGAACGCGAGCAGCACCGCCGCCAGCGATGCGGCACGCGCCGGATCGTGCTGCGCGCCGGCGACCGCGAAGAAGATCTTGATCGACAGCACTTCGAAGTTGGCAGCCAGCACGATCGGATTGGCGAAGTCGGCCAGGCTCTCGACGAAGCCGAGCAGGAACGCGTTGGCGAGCGCCGGCCGCAGCAACGGCCAGGTGACGGTGCCGAACACGCGCAGCCTGGAGGCACGCAGCGTCTGCGCCGCTTCCTCGAGCGCAGGGCTGACGGCCGCGAGCGCGCCATAGAGGATCATGAACGCGATCGGCGTGAACGACAGCAGCTGCGCCAGTGCGACGCCGGGCAGCCCGTAGATCCAGCGCGAGCGCGGGATGCCGAACAGCGTATCGAGCCAGCCGGTGACGAGCCCGGTGCGGCCGAACAGCACGACCAGCGCCAGCGCAATCACGAATGGCGGCGTGACGATCGGCAGCACCGACATCAACCGGTAAGCGCCGGCGTAGCGTTGCCCGCCGCGCTGTGCGGCGAGCGCGAGCACGAGGCCGAGCAGCGTCGAACCGCAGCCGACGATCGTGCCGAGGATCACCGAATTGATCGCGACGCCGCAACGCACGCCGCCGACCAGGCACGACAGGCTCCAGATGTCGGGCGCGAACAGTCGCGAGGCGGCGAGACCCAGTGCCAGCGCGCCGCTCTCGTCGAACAGCGCGGCCAGCAGGCTCTTGCCGACCGGAAAGAAGATGAACAGCGCGAGCAGCGAGGCGATCACGACGACCAGCGTCGAGATCACACCGTCGCCGCCGAACCAGCCGCGGCGCGCCAATGCGCGCGCCAGACAGACATTGAGCGCGACCAGCGCGACCGCGGCGCCCGCGCCGTAGGAGATGCCACCCGTGCCTGCGGCAAAGCCGCTGCCCAATCCCCATGCGAGCGCGACGGCCGCAACGAGCGCGGTCGCACCGGCGCGGTCGAGCCACGCCAGTGCCAGTGTTGCGACGGTCAGCCCGATCAGCAGCACCAACGGCGCCGCGCCGCCCGCGGCGAGACGCAGCGCCGAGGGGCCACCCTCCATGCCCCAGGGCAGCACGAGCAGCGCGGCCAGCGCGCAGCCCGCCGCGGCGAGCGCGACCCGGTCGTGGCGGGCGGGAGCCACCAGGCCGGGGCGCAGCGCCGCGGTGCTCACCGGCACGTCCCGCGCGCTACGCCGGTGCTCCGTGCGCCGCGCCGCTCGGCGCGGCCGTTGACGGACTGCCCGGACGCGATCACTTCGGCGCGGTGGATACCTCGGCGTCCCACTTGCTGAGCAGGCGCTTGCGCTCGGCCGACGAGCCGTACTTGACGAAGTCGTACGGAATCAGCTTGATCTGCGACAGCTTGGGCGCCTGCGCGGGCACCGGCGCCGCCTTGTTCGATGGCACCTGGTAGCTGACCTTGGCCTGCGAGCCGATCGCCTGCGCCTCGGCCGACAGCGCCCAGTCGTACCACTTTCTCGCGTTCTCGAGGTTCTTCGCGCCCTTGATGATGCTCATCGAGCCGATCTCGTAGCCGGTGCCCTCGCACGGCGAGACGATCTTGACCGGAGCGCCGTTGACGGCCTGCACCACTGCGTCGTGCTGGAAGGTGATGCCGACCAGCGTCTCGCCGGTGGCCGCCGCGCGCGCCGGGGCGGCGCCCGACTTGGTGTACTGGTTGACGTTCTTGTGCATCGCCTTGAGGAAGTCGAACGCCTTGTCCTCGCCCATGATCTGCACCATCGTCGCGAGCATCGTGTACGAGGTGCCCGACGAGTTCGGGTTGGCGACCTGGACCTCGTCCTTGTAGATCGGCTTGGCCAGGTCGCTCCAGCACTTCGGCTCGGGCAGCTTGCGCTTCTTCAACTCGGGCTCGTTGTAGCTGTAGCCCAGCGCACCGGCGTAGATGCCCACGGTGCGGAACTGCGCGGCGCGCGCCTGGCGAACCGCCCAATCCTGCAGCTCGGACAGGCGCGGCGAGACATAAGGATCGGTCAGCCCTTCCTCGGCGGCCTGCAGGTGCGGATCGCCGGTGCCGCCCCACCAGATGTCGCCCTTCGGGTTGGCGGCTTCGGCCTTGATCTGCGCATAGAACTCGCCCGAGCTCTTGCGCGTCATCAGCACCTTGATGCCGGTGGCCTTCTCGAACGCGGCGACCATCGGACGGCACCATTCCTCCTGCACCGTGCAGTAAACGACCAACTCGCCCTGCGCGAGCGCGCTCATCGGCGCGGCCAGCATCGTCGCGGTCGCGGCCGCCCACATCCACTTCGTCGTCTTCATCTGTCGTCTCCTTCGTTTCAGCTTTCAGCAGGCAATTCGATCACCGCCGCGAGCGCGTCGCAAAGCGCCCGGTTGGTGGCAATCAACGGGTTGCCGTCGGTCAGGCCGCGGCCGGCAAAGAAATCGTTGGCCCAACCACCGGCCTCGGTGACGAGCAGGATGCCGGCGGCGCAGTCCCACGCATTGATGTGCAGCTCGCAGTAGCCCTCGACGCGCCCCGCGGCGACGTCGGCCAGGCCGAGCGCGCCCGAACCGGCGCGGCGGATCGCGCAGCCGGCCCCCAGCACGCGCCCCATCAGGGCGACGTAGTCGGCCGCCGCGCGACGCGTCGACCAGCCGCATTCGACGGTCGCCGACGTCAGTTCCGCGCAGGGGCTGACCGCAAGACGCTCGCCGTTCAGCCAAGCGCCGCGGCCGCGTTCGGCGCTGTAGAGCCAGTCGTGGCAAGGGTCGTAGATCGCGCCGACCGTCGGCACGAGATGTTCGAGGTAGCCGATCGAGACGCAGTAGTGCGGAATGCCGCGCGCGAAGTTGGCGGTGCCATCGATCGGGTCGATCAGCCACAGCCGCTCGCCGCCGTCGCCGCCCTGCTCCTCGCCGATCACCGCGTCGTCGGGAAAGCGCGACGCCAGCGCAGCGCGGATGAAGCGCTCGACCTCGCCGTCCATCTCGGTCAGCACGTCGTGGCGCCCCTTCATCGACGTCGCCGAGCGGCCAAACGCCGAGTGCGCAAGGCGACCCGCGTCGCGCGCGAGCGTTCTGCAGAACTCGAGTCGGTCCATGGTCACAGTCAGCGGTGGTGTTGTCGGCGATGCTACCCGCCGCGCCGCCCCGCGGGGGCAGCGCGACATGCTCGAAAACCCATAACGGCGCTTGCCTGTTACCCCGGCGCGATCGGCGGCCGGATTTCCCGGGCGCTTCTGGCACCACCGACGCCGACTGCGGCGGGCGAACCGCAGTGCCGATAATCGGCGCCTCGATGACTGCCACCATCTCGATCCGCGACACCTTCGCGTACCCCGCGTTCCGCGGCTTGTGGGCCGGCAGCATGGTCTACTTCATCGCGAACGGCATGCAGGTGATGGCCGCGTCGTGGCTGGTCGTCGAGCGCACCGGTTCGGGATTCCTCGCCGCGCTCGTGCAGACGGCGGTGTTCCTGCCGATGTTCCTGCTTGCGCTGCCCGGCGGCGTGCTGGCCGACGTCACCGACCGGCGTCGGTTGCTGCTCATTGCACTGACGGTGCAGGCCGTGGCACTCGCGCTGCTGGTGCTGCTGCAGGCGTTCGATGTCGCGGGGCCGGCGATGCTGCTGCTGTTGACCTTCGTCGTCGGCAGCTGCACCGCGATGCTGACACCGGCGTGGAACTCGACCGTGGCCGACACGGTGCCGCGCGACTCGCTGCCGATGGCGATCACGCTGATGGGCATCGCCTACAACACCGCCCGGGCGCTCGGCCCGACACTGGCCGGCTTGCTGTTCGCGGGAGCCGGTGCCAGCTGGGTGTTCGCTGCCTGCGCCGCCGGGGCGCTGGCGATGATGCAGACCATCCGCCGCTGGCCACCGCCGCCGCACCCACCGTCGCGGCTGCCCCCCGAGCGGCTGTGGCGCGGCATGGTCAGCGGCCTGCGCTTCGCCTGGCACTCGCGAATCATCCTCGCGCAGCTCGTGCGCACGATGGCCTACGGCGGCGCCGCGGCCGCGCTGTGGGGCCTGCTGCCGGCGATCGGCCAGCAGCAACTCGGGCTCGGCGCTGCGGCGTTCGGCCTGCTGATGGGCTGCCTGGGCGCCGGTGCGGTCGCAGCCGGGCTGTTCGTCAATCGCTGGCGCGTCCGCTACGGGCTCGAGGCCGTGATCGCCGTGGGCTGCATCGTCTACGCCGTGGCGACGGCCACCGCAGCGCTCGCCACCTGGGCGCCGCTGGTCTATCTGGCGCTCGCAGCGAGCGGCGCGTCGTGGGCGTCGGTGATGTCGACCTTCAACACCGCGACGCAGACCAGCGCACCGCTGTGGGTGCGCGCACGCGCGGTGGCAATGCACACGATCTGCGCGCTCGGTGCGTTCGCGATCGGTTCGGCGTTATGGGGCGCCGTGTCGGACGCACTGGGACTGCAGGCGACGCTGCTCGCCGCCAGCGTGCTGATGGCGGCCGGCCCCGTGCTCGCGCGCTGGTTTCCGCTGCGCATGGGCGACACGCGCGAAGTCACGCAGGTGCCGCCGTGGCAGGACCTGATCATCGCGCTCGAGCCGGCACCAAGCGCCGGCCCTGTCGCCGTCGAGGTCGGCTACCGCATCCGGCCCGAGGACAGCGCGGCGTTCCTCGAAGCCGTCATCGCGCTGCGCGAACCGCGCAAGCGCGACGGCGCGACGCTGTGGCGCGTCTACCGCGACCTGGGCGACCCGGAGCGCTACGTCGAGCGCTTCATCGTCAGCTCGTGGGCCGACTACCTGCACCAGCGTGCGCGCGCCACGCTCGCCGACCAGGAACTCGAGGCGCACGTGCGCGCCTTCCTGCGGCCCGGCGAGAAGCCCACCGTCCAGCACTACATTGCCGAGCGCTGACCGGCACACCCTGCAGCACACCGCGCGCGATCGAATTGATCGTCGCCGGCCTCGCGCATCGTGCCGGTCTGTTCGAGCCGCCGCCGCCTCCGCCCGCCGAGGGGGCGTACTTCTTCTATCCATAATCCACCAGGGCACAGGAGTATCGCGATGCAACTCGGCATGATCGGCCTCGGCCGCATGGGCAGCAACATGACCAGGCGGCTGCTGCGCGCCGGACACGAGTGCGTCGTGCATGATCGCCAGCCCGAAGTGGTCGAGCCGCTGGTCGCGCAGGGTGCACTTGCGACCGCGTCGCTCGAGCAGCAGGTGCACGCGCTCGCGCCACCGCGCGCTTTGTGGGTGATGGTGCCCGCCGGTGCGGTCGATTCGGTGCTGCAGCGCCTCGTGCCGCTGCTGGAGCCGGGCGACATCGTGATCGATGGCGGCAACTCCTTCTATCGCGACGACATCCGGCGCGCGACAGCACTCGCTTCCGTGGGCCTGCACCACGTGGATGTCGGCACCAGCGGCGGCGTCCACGGGCTCGAGCGGGGCTACTGCCTGATGGTCGGCGGGGAGGATGCGATCGTTCAACACCTGCAGCCGCTGTTCGAGGCGCTCGCGCCCGGCCGTGAAGCGGCTGCCCCGACGCCGGGACGGCCTGCGGGGCGCGGCAGCGCCGACCAGGGCTGGCTGCACTGCGGCCCGCACGGCGCTGGCCATTTCGTCAAGATGGTCCACAACGGCATCGAGTACGGCCTCATGGCAGCCTACGCCGAGGGGTTGAACCTGCTGCGCCACGCCGATGCCGGACTCGGCGACCACGCCATCGACGCCGAGACTGCACCGCTCGGCGACCCGGCGATGTACCGCTACCGCTTGGACCTGGTCGAGATCACCGAACTGTGGCGGCGCGGCAGCGTGATCGGCTCGTGGCTGCTCGACCTGACGGCCGAGGCGCTGGCCCGCGACGCGACGCTCGAGTCCTTTGAAGGGCGCGTCTCCGATTCGGGCGAAGGCCGCTGGACAGTGCAGGCGGCCGTCGACGTGGGCGTGTCGGCGCCGGTGCTCAGCGCCGCGCTGTTCGCGCGCTTCGACTCGCGCGGGCACGGCGACTATGCCAACCGGGTGCTTTCCGCGATGCGCTATGCCTTTGGCGGGCATCTCGAGAAAGCCGATCGTGACTGACGCAAGGCTCGCTCGCCGACCGCGAACCTGAGGCGCGCGTGCGCGCACTCCTGTAACGCGGCGAGACGCCCGCCGCGCAGTGCACCATTGGCGAAAGCGGATTTCCCCCGGATGCTCCAAACATCAGACAATGATTTGGGGGTCCCTGCGGGAGGTGTGCATTGAAACTCGCAACCTGGAACGTCAATTCGTTGTCGGTGCGGCTGCCCCAGCTGCTCGACTGGCTCGCCGCGAATCCGGTGGATGCGATCGCGGTGCAGGAAACAAAACTCCCCGATGACAAGTTCCCGTGCGGCGAGCTCGAGGCCGCCGGTTGGCACGCGGCTTATCACGGCCAGCGCACGTACAACGGGGTGGCGCTGCTGACGCAGCAGCCGATCGCCGAAGTGTTCAAGAATATTCCGGGCTTCGACGACGAGCAGGCGCGCATCGTGGCGGGCACGTTGACGGGCGCGGCCGGCAAGGTCCGGCTGATCAATGCCTATTTTCCTAACGGCCAGGCGCCGGGCACCGACAAATTCGCCTACAAGATGCGCTGGATGGAGGCACTGCGCGACTGGGTGCGCGCCGAGCTGTCGAGTCACCCGCGGCTCGTGCTGATGGGCGACTTCAATGTCGCGCCGGAAGACCGCGACGTGTACGACCCGGTGCTGTGGGAAGGGCAGATCCATTGCACCGACGAGGAGCGCACGCACTTGCGCGCGCTGATCGAGCTGGGTCTGGTCGATGCATTCCGCCTGTTCGACCAGCCACCCAGGAGCTGGACCTGGTGGGACTACCGCAACCTCGCATTCCGAAGGAACCAGGGCCTACGTATCGACCACATTCTGGTCAGCTCGGCGCTGAAGGGCGCAGTCACCGCCTGCACGATCGACAAGGCGCCGCGCAAGGCCGAGCGGCCGAGCGACCATGCGCCGGTGATCGCCGAGTTCGCACTCTGATCAGTCTCGGGCCTGCGCGGCTTTCGCACGGGCGTCGCTTGGGTCGGCCATGCTTCGGGCATCACCTTCCGGCGACCGCGCCGGCCTTCAGTCGACGGCGAAGCAGTAGAACCGCCCGGCACCGCCGGTACGTATCAGCGCCTCCTGGCTGCAACCGACGCTCGGATGCGAGGAATTCCAGCTCTTGCCCCAGTTGTCGGGCATCGGCGCGAGGCGGTCGTGGTGACCGAGGATCGCCGATCCCTCGTTGCTGCTGGTCCACGCCTTGCATGTGGTGTCCGTCAGCGGAGCGAACGCGGTGCCGTCCACGCGTGACCCGGTGAGCATGTCGTGCTCGTTAGGGTTGTCGCCGCGGCCCTTCACGACATTGCCTCTTTCATCGAGCGCGGTTTCCTTGCTGATGTGGTTGCCGTTGTGCAGGTGATCGAGGTTGCGCGCGATCAGCACGCCCTTGGCGTTGTACCAAGGGCCGCTGCCGATGCGGTCGCGCGCGTTGATCGATGGCACCGCCGGCTTGCCGGCGGACGGGAACGCACCGGCCACGCTGAGGTAGGCGCGCCATGTCTTCGGGCCTGCTCCGGCGGCGCTGGCAAGCCTCTGGCAGTGGGCGTCGGCGCCCGCCAGCCCGCCCAGATCGGCGCCGTTGCCAACGCCGGCGCTGGTGACGAAAAAGCTCATCGGGCCGGTTGACGGCGTGGTCGCGCACGCGGTGAGCAGGGCCGCTGCAGAAGCCACGAGGGCGGAAACTCCGATTCGGTGCATGGGTCGTCTCCTTGCGAATGGGAAACCAGCGCGTTTGTATACGCGCGAAGCCGCGTTCCATTCCTCAGGGTGTTCCCGATCCTTGGCCGTGGCAACGCGGCATCGCGCGGCTGATCGTCTGCGGCATACGCACTGGGCAATGCGGCGAAACCACCGCGCGTCACGCCAGCGACGATGGCTGGACCGTCGACTTCGTCGCCGAAGCGACTTTGACCTTCCCGATGCAGATGCCCGCTGGCCGCACGCTTCGCGGTGCCCGAGGCGCCCGCCTCAATCGTCGAGGTCGAGCTCCTGGATCTTGCGTGTGATCGTGTTGCGGCCGATGCCGAGCTTTTGCGCGGCATCGATGCGTCGGCCGCGCGTGATGTCGAGCGCGGTGCGGATGAGCTGTGCCTCGAAGCGGCGTGTGAGCGTGTCCCAGACCGCCGGCGCGCCGGCTTCGAGCAGCGCACGCGCCTCTCGCCCGAGATCGGCAGGCCACGATGCAGCCTCACCGCCGGCAGGTGCGGCGGCCGCGTAGATCTCCGTCGGCGTGGTCCCCGCCGACGCGGGCACCTCGCTGGCGGACGGCGCAGCGGCGACGAGCGGAGCAGCCGGCGCCACCGCGGCATCGGCTGGCAACGCTGCGTGCAGCTCGGGCGGCAGGTCCTTCGGCTCGATCGCTTGCGCCGGCGCCATCACCGTCAGCCAGTGGCAGAGGTTCTCGAGCTGACGCACGTTGCCCGGGAAGTCGAACCGCGCGAGCACGGCCAGCGCCGCATCGGTGATGCGCTTGGGCTCGACGCCAAGTTCACGCGCGCTCTTCGCAAGGAAGTAGCGCGCCAGCATCGGGATGTCCTCGCGCCGCTCGCGCAGCGCGGGCAGGCGCAGCCGGATCACGTTCAGGCGATGGAACAGGTCTTCGCGAAACGATCCCTGCCGGACGCGCTCTTCGAGGTTCTGGTGCGTGGCCGCGATCACGCGAACACTGCTGCGCAGCGGCTGGTGGCCGCCGACGCGATAGAACTGGCCATCCGAGAGCACGCGCAGCAGCCGCGTCTGCAGGTCGAACGGCATGTCGCCGATCTCGTCGAGGAACAGCGTGCCGCCCTCGGCCTGCTCGAAGCGCCCGCGGCGCATCGTCTGCGCGCCGGTGAACGCACCGCGCTCGTGTCCGAACAGCTCGCTTTCGAGCAGGTCCTTCGGGATCGCTGCGGTGTTGATCGCAACGAACGGGCCGTTCGCGCGCGGACTGTGCTTGTGCAGCGCGTGCGCGACCAGTTCCTTGCCGGTGCCGCTCTCGCCGGTGATCAGCACCGTGACCACGCTCTGGCTGAGCCTGCCGATGGCGCGGAACACGTCCTGCATCGCCGGCGCCTGACCGAGCATCTCGGGCACCGGCTTGTCGCGCTCCTCGCGCACGTCCTCGCGCAGGCTCTCGTCGACCGCGCGGCGGATCAGCTCAACCGCCTTGGGCACGTCGAACGGCTTGGGCAGGTATTCGAAGGCGCCACCCTGGAATGCCGAGACCGCGCTGTCGAGGTCCGAGTAGGCGGTCATCACGATCACCGGCAGGCCGGGCAGCCGCTGCTTGACCTTGGCCAGCAGGTCGATTCCCGATCCGCCGGGCATCCTGATGTCGCTGACCATCACCTGCGGCACGTCGTCGTCGAGTGCGGCGAGCACGTCACGCGGATTGCCGAAACTGCGCACCGGCAGGTCCTCGCGCGCAAGGGCCTTCTCCAACACGAATCGGATGGATTGGTCGTCGTCAACGATCCAGATGGGTTTCATGCCCTCTCACGGGTTCGACCCCGCCGTCGTGCCCCCACGCGGCGCTACGGCAGCGGGATCAGGATGCGAAAAACCGTCCGGCCCGGGCGGCTTTCGCAGTCGATCGTGCCGTGGTGCTGTTGCACGAACGTCTGCGCCAGCGTCAGGCCCAGCCCCGAACCGCCCTCGCGCCCCGACACCAGCGGATAGAAGACGCGATCGCGGATCGATTCCGGAATGCCCGGACCGTTGTCCTCGACAAGCAACTCCAGTGCCAGACGATACCGCTGTCTGCCGACGGTCACCTGCCGGGCGATCCGGGTGCGCAAGGTGATCACGGCGTCGCCCGCGGCCATCCGGTCGGCGAGCGCATAAGCGGCGTTGTGTGCGACGTTGAGCACCGCCTGGATCAACTGCTCGCGGTCGCCGCGGAACTCGGGCAGCGACGCGTCGTAGTCGCGCACGACGGTGAGCCCTCTGGGGAACTCGGCCTGGATCAGCGCGCGCACCCGCTCGCAGACTTCGTGGATGTTGACGTCGCTGACCAGGTGCGGCTTGCGATGCGGCACGAGCAACCGGTCGACGAGCGCTTGCAGCCGGTCGGCCTCGTGAATGATGACCTGCGTGTACTCGGTCAGGTCGCGTGAGGTCACCTCCATCTGCAGCAACTGGGCGGCGCCGCGGATGCCGCCGAGCGGATTCTTGATCTCGTGGGCAAGGTTGCGGATCAGCTCCTTGCTCAGCTCGGCCTGCCCTTGCGCGCGCTCCTCGCGGTCGAGCCGCGTCTGCTGCTCGATTTCGATGATCTCGACCAGGACGCGGTCGTCACGGTCGATGTTGTTGACGATGACATGCACCGGCAGCGACACCGGGTGCACCGGGCCCAGGCCACGCAGCAGCGCATCGAACCGGCTCGTCGTGACGTCGTTGCGCGCCACCGCGGCCACGGTCGTGCGCAACGCCTGGGCATCGTCGAACCAGTCGAACAGCGAACCGCGCAGCATCGCGCGCCGCGACAGGCCGAGCACCGGCTCGAAGGCGGCATTGACGAACAGGCAGTGGCCATCGATCTCCACCACGGCGACCATCGTCGCCAGGTGGTCCAGGCCCCCGAGCGCGGCCAGTTCGTCGGGATCGAGTGCGCTCAACCGCGTACTCAGCAAGCGGGCAACCGCCGGCCCGCGCAGCAAGCGGGCCATGCTGCGGCGTGGCGGCCTGCCGGGCCACCCCCAGGGCGGCGCTGTTGACGGTTCACTTCGGGCGGACTCGGCGCGATCACTGCGGGAGCTTGGCCAGCTCGCGCTTGATCGCTTCGATGTCGGCTTCCTTGCGCTCGACGCCAGCCTTCATTTCTGCGACGCGGTCGAGGTAGCGCTGGTAGTTGCGCTCGCTGCCGAGGCGTTCGGGCTCGCCGCTGTTGTATTCCTTCTGCAGCGCGGCGAGGTTCTGCTCCTCGCGCTTGAGCTCGGCTTCGAGAATGCGCCGGGCGTCGCTGTCGCGCCGGCGCTGTTCGTCGGCATTCACGCGCGACTCGGCCGGCCGCTCTGCGGCGGCACCGGTAGCCGCACGCGCCGGCGCGCGCGGCGGGGCCGACTGGATCACCGTGACGGGTGCGTTTTCGATCGTGCGGCAGCCCCGCTTCTGAGCCTCGGCGGGCGAGATCGCGTCGGTGTAGAGCACGGGCGGGCCGGGACAGCGGTAGACGGGACGGTCTTGCGTCTGGGCCGACGCGCCGCCGACCGCCGCCAGCGCCCACGCGAAGCCAACCGCCCCCCTGACCCACGACCTCGACATCCAACCGACCTCCATGGCGACGCGCCCGGCGCCCCAGCGCCCGGCAGCACGATCGCCCGAAAACACCCAACGCCGCATTCTCCCCCATGGTGCACACGCTCAGCCGTCAGCAACGCACGGCGGCGGGCAAAAAGCGAAGAAGGGACGGCTCGCGCCGTCCCTCCGGGGCTGATTGGGCCGACCGGGCGGCAGACGCCGCCCGTCGCCCGTCACAGCGTGTAATACATGTCGAATTCGAGCGGATGCGTCGTCATGCGGAACCGCGTCACCTCCTGCATCTTCAGCTCGAGGTACGCGTCGATGAAGCCGTCGGTGAACACGCCACCCTTGGTGAGGAAGGCGCGATCCCTGTCGAGGTACTCCAGCGCCTGGTCGAGACTGTGGCAGACGGTGGGGATCTTCGCGTCCTCTTCCGGCGGCAGGTGATACAGGTCCTTCGAAGCGGCCTCGCCGGGGTGAATCTTGTTCTCCACGCCATCCAGCCCGGCCATCAGCATCGCGCTGAACGCCAGGTACGGATTGGCCTGCGGATCGGGAAAGCGCACCTCGATGCGCCGGCCCTTCGGGTTGGCGACGTACGGAATGCGCACCGCGGCCGAGCGGTTGCGGGAGCTGTAGGCGAGCTTGACCGGCGCTTCGAAGCCCGGCACCAGGCGCTTGTAGCTGTTGGTGCCGGGGTTGGTGATCGCGTTGAGCGCGCGCGCGTGCTTGATGATGCCGCCGATGTAGTACAGCGCAAACTCCGACAGCCCGGCGTAGCCGTCGCCGGCGAACACGTTCTTGCCGTCCTTCCACACGGACTGGTGCACGTGCATGCGGCTACCGTTGTCGCCCACCACCGGCTTGGGCATGAAGGTCGCGGTCTTGCCGTACGAGTGCGCGACATTCTGGATCACGTACTTCTGCAGCTGCAGCCAGTCCGCGCGCTGCACCAGCGTGCTGAACTTGGTGCCGAGCTCCATCTGGCCGGGCGCGGCCACCTCGTGGTGGTGGACCTCGATCGGGATGCCCAGCTGTTCGAGGATCAGGCACATTTCGCTGCGCATGTCCTGGAAGCTATCCACCGGCGGCACCGGGAAGTAACCGCCCTTGACCGCAGGCCGGTAACCGCTGTTGCCGTGCTCGTAATCCTTGCCGCTGTTCCACGGCGCCTCTTCGGACTCGATGTGGCAGAACGACCCCGACATGTCGACGTTCCAGCGCACGCTGTCGAAAACGAAGAACTCGGGCTCGGGGCCGAAGTAGGCAGCATCGCCCAGGCCGGAGGACTTCATGTAGGCCTCGGCGCGGCCGGCGAGCGAGCGCGGATCGCGCTCGTAGGGCTTGCCGTCGCTCGGCTCGATCACGTCGCATGTCAGGAGCAGCGTCGGCTCCTCATAGAACGGATCGATGTTGGCCGTGTTCGGATCGGGCATCAGCAGCATGTCCGAGGCCTCGATGCCCTTCCAGCCCGCAATGGACGACCCGTCGAACGCATGGCCGGCCGTGAACTTGTCTTCGTCGAACGCGGACACGGGCACCGAGACGTGCTGTTCCTTGCCGCGGGTATCGGTGAAGCGGAGGTCGACGAACTTGACCTCGTGCTCCTTCAACATCTTCATCACGTCGGCGACGGTCTTTGCCATCAGGAAACTCCTAGCGGGATGCGGGTTTGAGAGTGGGGAATATGGTTGGATTGGCGTGACAAGGCATCGAACGAAGCCTGCCGAAAGGCGCACCGCAATCTAGCAGAAAGCATGCCCGGGACTGGCGTGCAGGGCGTCTGCAGTCGCTCCGGACCTTCCCGGTATCCCGCTGAAGCATCGCGGATGCACCATGTCGGCGCATCTTATCGCACCAAGTTTGCGCGCCCCTCGGCGCTCAGCGCACCAGTTCGGGTCCGAGGCGGACGCCGAGGTCCTGCAGGCCTTGCAGCAGTTCAGGCCAAGCGCCGTTCACGACCGCGGGGTCTCCCTTGACGCCGAGCTCGATGTGGCGGCCCCACTGCGCATGGTCGAAGCTGGGCAGGCTGAAGACCCGCACGCCGCTGAAGCGCTGCTCGATGCGCTCCATCAGCGGGGTCAGCGTTGCCTCCATCGAGCCGAACACGATCACCGACCGTTCGGCATGTCTCCCACGATGATGCAGATGCGCCAGCTTGTGGTCGAGCACCCATTCGATCATCGGCCAGGCCATCACCGGAAAGCCGGGCACGAAGAAGACGTTGCCGATCGCGAAGCCCGGAATCTTGTTGTAGGGGTTCGGAATGATCTCGGCGCCCGCGGGAAACATGCCCATGTTCAACCGGTGGACGTTGTCGGCACGGTCGGGCTCGAACGCGACGCCCTGCTCGGCGGCCACGTCGCGCATGCGCTCGATGATCAAGTCGCGCGCCTGCGGATGCAACACGAGCTCGCGCCCGAGCGCGGCAGCGGCGCACTGGCGCGTGTGATCGTCGGGCGTGGCACCGATCCCGCCACAACAGAAGACGGCGTCGCCGCTGGCGAACGCATCACGCAGGTCGCGCGTGATGCGCTCGCGGACGTCGCCGGCATAGCGCACCCACGCGAGCGGCAGTCCGCGCGCGGCCAGCAGCTCGATGACCTTGGGCATGTGCTTGTCGGCGCGTTTGCCCGACAGGATCTCGTCGCCCACGATGATCAGTCCAATGTCCATTTGCACTCCGACATCAGGCGGTCGGGCTCGGCGGGAGCGCACGAGGCCTGTGCGAACCGCCCTCCATGTCGGGTTGCCCGGCCGCGGCATCCACAGCGGCGATGGCGTCGGCCGACGCGCGTCGGCGCAGCGTCGCGAGAGCGGCCAGCGCATAGTGCGCAAACCACAGCACGGCAAACGCGAAGATGAGGGTGTACAGCCACAGCGACACCACGACGAGCAGCGGTGCGAAGATCAGCGTCGCTGCGCCCATTGCCCACAGCAGTGAAGGCGCCGCGCTCAGATAGCCCGACGCGATGCCAATGCCCAGCAACGGCCAGCGGTATTCGCGCAGCAGCTGGCCCCGCTCGGCCGCGCTCGCATGGTCCGCGAGCACGTCGAAGCTGATCACGCGGTAGGCCAGCCAGCCCCAGATCAATGGCGGCAACACCAGCACCAGCGGCGGAATGAGCCACAGCGGCAACGTGACGAGCAGGGCAAGCAGCGCGAGCACCGTCCACCCCAGCGACCACAGCATCGAAGCCCATACCGATGCGCCCTTGCGGCGCTCGAGCCCGGGAAAGCGCCGCGCGGCCACCAGTTTGACGATCGATGGCGTCGTCAGCACCGCCACCAGCAACAACGACACCACCACGATCACCGGCACGGCCAGCGCGACAACGATCAGCGGTGCGAGCACGACGCGCAGGCCGGGCGCGCCGATCGAGTCGAGCGCGTCGAGCACCGTGCCGAGCAGTGCCCACTGCTCGAGCGTCGCGCGCACGCCTTCGACCGCGCCTTCCCAGTAGAAATAGCCGAGCCCTACGGTCAACCCCGCCGCCAGCAGCAACGGCAGCATGGACAACCAGATCACGCGCGGGTGCAGGCAGTAAGCCACCGCACGCCAGGCTGCGTCGAGCAGATCCTTCATCGCAGTCGACCGGATCGCGCGCCGTTCATCTCGGCGCCGTCAACGCAGGTTGCCGGTGTGGCCGAGCGAATAGCGCCCCGGCTGCGGCCACACGGTCAGCCCGTGCGGCTCGGCGCCGACCTTGATCTGTCGCACCTCGCCGCTGGTCGTGTCGAAGCGGTAGACGACGTCGTCATAGCGCCCGGCCAGCCACAGCCATCGGCCGTCTGCGCTGACGTTGCCCATGTCGGGGCTGCCCCCACCCGGCACGGGCCAGCGTGCGACGACCTTCTCGGTGGCGAAGTCGATCACGGCCACGCCACCGTTGCCGAGCTTCGGACCGTGTACCTTGTGCGATCCGCGGCTGGCGACATACAGTCTCTTGCCATCGCGGCTCGGATACAGACCGTGCGCGCCGAGGCCGGTGGGAATGAATCCGACCTGCCTGAAAGCATCGCCCTCGACGATGTGCACGCCGTCGGCATGCATGTCGGCGACATAGAAGCGCTTGCCGTCGGGCGAGCTGCGGATGTCCTGCGGCATGCCCTTCTTGACCGTGCAGATCTCGGTCTCGCCCGGCTCCCAGGCCTGGCCCGCTTGTGCGCGCGGTCCTCCCGGCACCTCCTTGAAGCGGGTTGCGGGCATCTGCAGCTGCAGGTAGCCCAGCACCCTGCGGCCAGCCAGATCGATCTTCACGAGGGCACCAGAGAATTCGCAGGTGAAGATCGCGAAGCGTCCGTCGATCGAGAAGTCCGCGTGATTGACACCCGGGCAACCCGGCACGTCGATCGAGTACTGCAGTGCCATCGTCCGCGGGTCGCGGAAGTCGAGACGCTTTTGCGCCTCGGCCACGACGATCGCCGATTTGCCGTCGGGCGTGAAGTACATGTTGTAGGGGTCGTCCACCGGGATGGCTTTGCCCGGCTTGCCGGTGCGCGGGTCGATCGGCGTCAGCGAACCGTCGGTGCGCCCCTCGGCGTTGTTCGTCACCCAGAGCGTTCGCAGGTCCCACGACGGCACGATGTGCTGCGGGCTGATGCCGACCCTGAAGCGGTCGACGACCTTCATCGCGCTCGGGTCGATCACGTAGACGTCACCTGAGCGCAGGTTCGGAACATAAATCCGTTCGAGATCTTCGCGCACCGCGGCGCTGATCCTTCCGACGGCGATCTCGCTGTAGAGGTTGCGCGGGTCCGATACCGGCGGCATGCCAGGAACCGTTTCGATCTTCGCTTCCGGCGGTGATGGCGCGCGGACAACTGCGGCCGATGCGGCACTGCCGGATCGTTCGTTGGCCGATACCTGGGCGCCGGCCCACGACGAGACCAAGGCCGCAACGACCCCCAGTCCGATGCCCGCGATGTCCCTGACCAATTGCATGCCTCGTTCTTTCCAATGGCTCACCGCCGCGAGTCAGCGGCGACGCGTGCGCTCGCGAATCGCCGCGACCGATAGCTCGACGATGCGGTCGATCGCGGCCTGACCCAGCTCAGCCGTTGCGCGTCGCGGATCCCCGTAGACGCCGGCATGGTCGCCGCCCTGCGCGGCGGCTGCGAGTTGGTCGGCGCGCACCAGCGACGGATCGACCGCCATCGCCATCGCGGTGTCGGCCAAGCCCGCGTGACTGCCGATTTCTTCGGCGCGAAAACCGCGCGACTTCATCATCTCGACGACCTCGGTCTGCGTGGCGCGATAGTACTCAGTCAGCGCATGGACCCGGCAGCCAGGCGTGGCAGCGGCCCATTGCCGGCTCAGGCGTGCCGCGACGCGCTCCTGTTGCTTCTGGTAGCCACCGTGGTCGCCGAGGAAGACGATGTCGCGAAATCCATGCTGCCGGAAACTGCGTGCGGCCGACTCCAGAACCGCCTCGAATGCGGCATCGGTGATGCTGATCGTGCCGGGATACCGCATGTGTGCGGTCGGCGGGTCGATCGCGCCCTCCGGAACGTAGGCGATGACCGGGGCGACGACCACGGTGCCCAGCTGCTGCGCAATGCGCGCGGCCAGTTCGCGCACGCGCACGTTGTGCTTGCCCAGCACCATGTGCGGCCCGTTCTGCTCGGTACCGCCGATCGGCACCAGCACGGTGGTCGCGCCGCCATCGATGCGCTGGCGCAGTTCGCTCCACGTCATGTCCTCGAGCCGCGAACGAACCTCGGGCTGCGACATCGTCGACGCCGCAGCCAGGGACATGTCGACGGCCGTCAGCGAGAGTGCGGCCAGTGCTGCCGTGAAGCGGCGTCGGCGCATCGCGGGCTACTCGTCGTCGCCGCCAAGCACGCCGCCGAGCAGGCCGCCGGCACCGAAACCGCCGAGCACGGAGCCTTCTTCACGCGAGCCCCCGCGCTGCGGCGCCGCGGCAAACACCCGGCTCGCCAGTCGCGAAAACGGCAGGCTCTGCAGCCAGACCGTACCGGGGCCGCTGAGCTTGGCGAAGAACAAGCCTTCGCCCCCGAACAACGCCGTCTTGACCTTGCCGACGTACTGGACCTCGAAGGCGACTTCGCGCGTGAAGCCGACCACACAGCCGGTGTCGACCATCAGTGACTGGCCTGCGTGCAACTCGCGCTTGACCACGGTGCCGCCAGCGTGCACGAAAGCGACCCCGTTGCCGTCGAGCCTCTGCATGATGAAGCCCTCGCCGCCGAAGAAGCCCGCCGACAACTTCTGCTGGAAGTGGATGCCGAGTGTCACGCCGCGCGCCGCGCAGAGGAACGCATCCTT
The DNA here is from genome assembly GCA_020354665.1 of Burkholderiales bacterium. GTDB lineage: Bacteria > Pseudomonadota > Gammaproteobacteria > Burkholderiales > Burkholderiaceae_C. The sequence goes on along the minus strand of CP070653.1, from coordinate 3,087,357 downwards.
CTGGCAGATCAGTGTGCCGCCCAACGTCTTCAGATCCATGGGCAGGATCTTGCCGGGGTACGGCGCGGCAAACGCCACGCGCTGCTTGACCGGGCCCTGATTCGTGTAGACGGTGGTGAATAGCGACTCGCCGGTGACGAGCCGTTTGCCGGCACTGAGCAACTTGCCGAACAGCCTTCCGTTCGAATTGCCCGACCCGTCGCCGAACACCGTGTCCATCGCAATCGACGGGTCCATGAACATCATGCTGCCGGCTTCGCCGACCGCCGCCTCACCCGGATCGAGCTCGATCTCGACAAACTGCATCTCCGCACCCCGAATGTCGTAGTCGATCACGTCCATTGCCATGTCCGTCGTTCCTTGGGGGGCGAGAAGTCGTGATCGTACCGAGCGTCACGCACGCGGACGCGACCCACCACGGGCTGGTAGTCGATCCAGGCGATCAGATGTCGAGGGTGTAGATGCGCGCCTCGCGCAGTTCCTGGGCGCTGTGGCCTTCGAGCGCATGACCCCATTGCCGCACGTCGGCCCCGACCGCGGGAACCAGCCCGGACGTCATCACCGCCACCTCCTCTGACGATGCGTCGAAGTCGGTGAGGTGGCGCCGCTCGGCGTCGAACAGCCGGGCCAGCATTTCGCCGGCGGCGTCGATGATCACCAGATAGCGCGCGGGTGCAGCGTGTTCGGGGCCGGATTTTGGTCTTGACATCCGCAGCTCTAAAGGACAAACCGCTGCAACTCCAGCTTGGTGGAACCGGGGGGAATCGAACCCCCGTCCGCGAGCCATCGCCGGACAGTTCTACATGCTTAGCTGGCTGATTTGAATCTCGCCCCTCGGTCGCGCAGCAGCACGCTACGTTCAGGGCCAGTCACCCGAATCTCGCTCGCTGCCAGGTGACCGAACAGCGAACCAGCCGATGTGCATGACCTCTCAGCCTTTGCCTTGCGGCTTGGACCCGGCCCATCGGCCAACCGTTGAGAGGCTCACCGGTTATTAAGCGGCGAGGGCGAAACGTTCGTCGTTCGCAGTTACTTGATTCCAGTGGATTTACGAGCGAACTGGTGCTCGGCATGCCCTGTTCCGACTCCGTACCCCCGTCGAAGCCAGGTCGGTCCCAGAGCCTCGTAGTTTAGGCCAACCCCAGCCAGTTCAAGAGCAGCGACGGGCTGCCGACAACGACGTCGGCGCCCCACGCCGCGACGGCATCGCCGGTGCCGAGGTATCCCCAGCCCGCGACTGCGGTGACCATGCCAGCGGCACGCCCGGCCTGCACGTCGCGCAAGTCGTCGCCAACGTACACGCAGCCTTCCGGCCGTACACCGAGGCGACGCGACGCCTCGAGCAAGGGCTCTGGGTGCGGTTTGGTGTGCGGTGTCGTGTCACCACTCACGACAACGGCCGCCCGCCTGTGCAGCCGCAGACCCTCAACGACCGGGAGCGTGAACCGCTGGACCTTGTTGGTCACGATGCCCCACGGCCAGTCTGTCTGGTCAAGTCGGTCGATGACTGCTTCCATCGCCTCGAAGACGTGGGTTTCGGCCAGCATCCGCTGCTCGTAGCGGTCGAGGAACTCGTCGCGCAAGGAATCGTATTCGGCATCGCCCGGCGCGATCCCGAGGGCTACGCCGATCATGCCCCGCGCACCGGCCCCGGCCAGCGGCCGCAGCGTGTCGAACGGCAAGGGGGGCAGCGATCGCGCGAGCCGCATCTCGTTGGCAGCGCCGGCCAAGTCGCGCGCGCTGTCGATGAGCGTGCCGTCGAGGTCGAACAACACAGCGGCGAAGCGACGGCTCATGCGGGCCGCCTGCACGCCATCATGTAGTTGACGCTGGTGTTCGCCGAAAGCCGGTACGCGCGCGTCAGCGGGTTGTATTCGAGCCCGCGCTCCTCGGTCAGGTCGAGACCGGCCTGTCGGCACCACTGCGCCAGCTCGCTCGGCCGGATGAAACGCGCGTACTCGTGAGTGCCCTTCGGCAGCAATTGCAGCACGTACTCGGCGCCGACGATCGCGAAGAGGAACGACTTCGGATTGCGGTTGATCGTCGAGAAGAACAGCCGTCCGCCCGGCCGAACCAGCGTCGCACAGGCGCGCACCACCGAGTCGGGCTGCGGCACGTGCTCGAGCATTTCCATGCACGTCACCACGTCGAACGCGGCCGGCTGTTCCGCGGCCAGCGCTTCGACTGCGATCTCACGGTAGGCCACCCGTTCCGTACCGGCCTCCAGCGCGTGCAGCTGCGCGACCTTGAGTGCCTTGCTTGCCAGGTCGATGCCCAGCACGTCGGCACCGCGGCGCGCCATCGAGTCGGCCAGGATGCCTCCGCCACAGCCGACGTCGAGTACCTTCAGCCCGGCCAACGGCACGATCTTCTCGATCCAGCCCAGCCGTAACGGGTTAATCTGGTGCAGCGGGCGAAATTCGCTTTCGGGATCCCACCAGCGGTGGGCGAGTTCGCTGAACTTGGCGAGCTCCTGCGGGTCGGCATTCGTCATGGCGCGATTATCCGACGCGCGAAAAAAACAAGCCCCGCCGAAGCGGGGCTTGCGATCAGTCCGACCAAGAATTACTTCTTGGTGCGCGTACCCACCACCTCGATCTCGACGCGGCGGTTCTTGGCGCGGCCTTCGCGGGTCCGATTGTCGGCCACCGGCTGCTTCTCGCCCTTGCCTTCGGTATAGACACGGTTCTTCTCGATGCCCTTACTCACCAGGTAAGCCTTGATCGCCTCGGAACGACGCACCGACAACTTCTGGTTGTATGCGTCGGAGCCAATGCTGTCGGTGTGGCCAACCGCGATGATGACTTCGAGGTTGATGCCCGAGGTCTTGCTCACCAGGTCGTCGAGCTTGGCGCGCGCCTCCGGCTTCAGCACCGCCTTGTCGAAGTCGAAGAACGCGTCAGCCGCGAACGTCACCTTCTCGCTCGTCGGCGCAGGCGGTGGGGGCGGCGGCGGAGCCGGGGCCGGAGCCGGAGCCGCGACTGGCGGCGGCGGGGGCGGCGGGGGCGGCGGCGGGGGCGGCGGCGGGGGCGGCGGCTTGGCTGCGCCATCGCAGCCCGGATAGGCCGTCGCGGGCGTCCAGCCGGAGTCACGCCAGCAATACTCGTTGGTGCCGTTCTTCCAGGGTGTTCCGTCTGAAGCACGCCATTGGTCCGAGCCGTTGGCAGCCTTCAGTTCTTCGGCCGTCGGCGTTTGCGCAAGCGCAGCCAGCGGCGCGGCAAGGGCGGCAGATGCGAATAGCACTGCCACCTTGTTCAATTTCTTCATGATTCTCCTCTCAAGGAAAGCCGCAGTTGACCTGCGTAACGTCGAAATTGTGGAATCGCGAACCGTCAGCGCGACCCGCACACGCGGGCCAACGCCAGCGACAAAACATTGTGCCATAGGCCCCTTGACGGACTGCATTTTGACGGTCGATGTGTACGTCCGTAACATCGCTGTTGCGCTTGAGCCACATTGCTCGCGAACTAAAATCGCTGGCCCATCGGCGCCGGAGTCCCGCGCCGCACTGCGGTTGACTCGCCAAGCGCTCGCCGAATGACCCAATACGCCAAGGAAACCCTGCCGGTCAGTCTCGAAGAGGAGATGCGGCGGTCCTATCTCGACTACGCGATGAGCGTCATCGTCGGGCGCGCCCTGCCCGATGCGCGCGATGGCCTGAAGCCGGTGCACCGGCGCGTGCTCTTTGCCATGCACGAGCTGAACAACGACTGGAACCGGCCGTACAAGAAATCGGCACGCATCGTCGGCGACGTGATCGGCAAATACCACCCCCATGGCGATACCGCGGTATACGACACGATCGTGCGCATGGCACAGGATTTCTCGCTGCGCCACATGCTGATCGACGGCCAGGGCAACTTCGGCAGTGTCGACGGCGACAACGCTGCGGCGATGCGCTACACGGAAATCAGGCTCGCAAAGATCGCGCACGAGATGCTGGCCGACATCGACAAGGAAACCGTCGACTTCGGTCCGAACTACGACGGTTCCGAAAAGGAACCGCTGGTGCTGCCGACCCGCTTGCCCAACCTGTTGGTCAACGGGTCAGCCGGGATCGCGGTGGGCATGGCCACCAACATTCCGCCGCACAACCTGAACGAGGTCGTCGACGCGTGTCTGCACCTGCTCAAGGACCCGCAGGCGAGCGTCGAGGAGCTGATGGAGGTCGTCCCGGCGCCCGACTTTCCGACCGCCGGGATCATCTATGGCGTGGCCGGCGTGCGCGAGGGCTATCGCACCGGCCGCGGCAAGGTGGTGATGCGGGCAAGGTGCCATTTCGAGGACCTCGAAAAGGGTGCACGACAGGCAATCGTCGTCGACGAGATCCCGTATCAGGTCAACAAGAAGACATTGCTCGAGCGGATCGCCGAGCTCGTCCACGAGAAGAAGCTCGAAGGGATTAGCCACATCCAGGACGAGAGCGACAAGTCCGGCATGCGGGTCGTCATCGAGCTGCGGCGCGGCGAAGTGCCCGAGGTCGTGCTGAACAACCTGTACAAGCAGACCCAGCTGCAGGACACCTTCGGTATCAACATGGTCGCGCTGGTCGACGGCCAGCCGCGCCTGTGCAATCTGAAGCAGCTGCTGGAGATCTTCCTCGAGCACCGGCGGGAGGTGGTCACCCGGCGTACGGTGTACGAGCTGCGCAAGGCCCGGGAGCGCGGACACGTGCTCGAAGGGCTGGCGGTGGCACTGGCCAACATCGACGAGTTCATCGAAACGATCAAGACGTCACCGACGCCGCCGGTTGCCAAGGCGGCATTGATGAGCAAGAGCTGGGACAGTTCGATGGTGCGCGAGATGCTGGCGCGTGCGGAGCGGGACACACCCGGCGGGCGCGCAGCCTATCGGCCCGAAGGCCTGCCACCGGCCTACGGCCTGCAGCCCGACGGCCTTTACCGGTTGTCGGACGACCAGGCACAGGAAATCTTGCAGATGCGACTGCAGCGCCTGACCGGCCTGGAACAAGACAAGATCATCGGCGAGTACAAGGACGTGATGGCGCAGATCGCCGACTTGCTCGACATCCTTTCCAAGCCGCAGCGCGTGACCGCGATCATCAGCGACGAGCTCGGCGCGCTGAAGCTCGAATTCGGTCAGACAAAGATCGGTGCGCGGCGCAGCGTCGTCGAGCACAACGTTCAGGAACTCGGCACGGAGGACCTGATCGCGCCCACTGACATGGTCGTCACGCTCAGTCACGCGGGCTATGTGAAGAGCCAGCCCCTGGCAGAGTACCGCGCGCAGCGGCGGGGCGGGCGCGGCAAGCAGGCTGCGCAGACGAAAGAGGACGACTGGATCGACCAGCTCTTCATCGCCAACACGCACGACTGGATCCTGTGCTTCTCCAACCGTGGGCGCGTCTACTGGCTCAAGGTCTGGGAGGTGCCGCAAGGCGGGCGCGCGAGCCGCGGCAGGCCGATCGTCAACATGTTCCCGCTGCAGCCCGATGAGAAGGTCACCGTCGTGCTGCCGCTGACCGATGAGTTCCGCAGCTTTCCGTCGGACCACTACGTCTTCATGGCCACCGCGCTGGGAACCGTCAAGAAGACCGCGCTCGACGAGTTCAGCAACCCGCGCAAGGCCGGCATCATTGCCGTCGACCTCGATGAGAGCGACTACCTGATCGGCGCCGCGCTGACCGACGGCCACCACGACGTGATGCTGTTTTCCGACGGCGGCAAGGCAGTGCGGTTTAACGAGGACGACGTGCGGCCGATGGGCCGACAGGCGCGCGGCGTGCGCGGCATGATGCTCGAGCCGGGCCAGAACGTGATCGCGATGCTGGTGGCCGAGGATGAGACGCAGAGCGTGCTCACGGCCACCGAGAACGGCTACGGAAAGCGCACGCCGATCATCGAGTACACCCGCCACGGCCGCGGCACCAAGGGCATGATCGCGATCCAGCAGAGCGAGCGCAACGGCAAGGTGGTGGCAGCCACGCTGGTTCGGCCCAGCGATGAGATCATGCTGATCACCGACAAGGGCGTGCTCGTGCGCACACGCGTGTCCGAGATCCGCGAAATGGGCCGCGCGACGCAGGGTGTGACGTTGATCGCCCTCGATGAGGGCACCACGCTATCGGGGCTGCAGCGCATCGTCGAGAACGACGCGACCGGCACCGAGGTCGAGGACGCCGATCCATCGGCCGGGTCAGGGTCGACCGGCCAATGACTTCCCCGACGGATCCGGCGCTTCGGTCACTGCGCGCGCAGATCGATACCGTCGACCGCGAGCTGCTCACCCTGCTCAACCGGCGCGCGGAGCTGGCCCGGGAAATCGGCGAATTGAAAAGACGCGAAGGCTCGGCGGTCTTTCGACCCGAACGCGAAGCCCAGGTGATCGACGACTTGAAGGCCGCCAACTCCGGTCCGCTCAAGACCGAGAGCGTCGCACCGATATGGCGCGAGATCATGTCGGCGTGCCGCTCGCTTGAGGCGGCGACGCGCGTGGCCTATCTGGGGCCGGCAGGCACGTTCAGCGAGCTCGCTGCGCTGGGTTTCTTTGGCTCGTCGATCGAGCGCGTTCCGTGCGTCAGCATCGATGAGGTGTTCCGCAGCGTCGCCGCGAGCTCGGCAGACTTCGGCGTGGTGCCGGTAGAGAACTCGACCGAAGGCGTGGTTGCCCGATCACTCGACCTGTTCCTGACCACGCCCCTCGTCATCGTGGGCGAAACCAGCCTTGCGGTGCGGCACAACCTGATGCGACGCGAGAGCACGGTGGCGGGAATCGACGCGGTGTGCGCCCATCCTCAGGCGCTGGCGCAATGCCACCAGTGGTTGAGCGACCATCTGCCGGGTGTCGAGCGCCGAGCGGTGTTCAGCAACGCGGAGGGTGCCCGGTTGGCGTCGATGGATGCAAAGCTGGCAGCCATCGCGAGCGAGCGCGCAGCCAGCGAGTTCGGCCTGCAAATCGTCGCGCCCGCCATCCAGGACGATGCGCACAACCGGACGCGCTTTGCGATCGTCACGCACCCCGAGCGCCACCCCGCCCCGCGGGCTTCGGGCCATGACTGCACCAGCCTGGTCGTCTCGGTGCCCAACCGGCCGGGTGCGGTGCACGACATGCTGGTGCCACTCAAGGCTCATGGCGTGTCGATGACGCGATTCGAGTCGCGGCCGGCGCGCTCGGGCCAGTGGGAGTACTACTTCTACATCGATGTCGCAGGGCACCCGGATCAAGCGGAGGTGGCGCAAGCGTTGAACGAGCTGCGTGAGGTGTGTGCCTTCTTCAAGCTGCTGGGCGCCTACCCCCTCGATACACACTGAGCGGCACGATGGCTACACATTCAGACTTCGTTTGCTGCGCCCCGAGCAGTCTTCCAACGCCCTTGGGGCGGCCCGGCGGGCAGGTCATGCGGCCCCCACGCTCACATCGTTGGCTGCCCCCCGTGGGGGCTTCAGCGCCCTTGGGGCGGCCCGGCGGGCGCTGATGTTCAACCAGCTCGGCGTAATCGGTTGCGGCCTGATGGGCGGATCGTTCGCGCTCGCGCTCAAGCGCAGCGGGCTCGTCAAGCGGGTTGTGGGCTATAGCAAGTCGCCGTCGACCACCGAGAAGGCCAAACAGCTCGGTGCGATCGATATCGCCGCCGAGTCGGCGTTGCTCGCGGTGTCGGGCTCCGACATCGTGCTGATTGCAGTGCCGGTGGCTGCCAGTGAGGGCATCTTCAAGGCGATCCGGCACCTGGTGGAGCCGCCCGTGCTGTTGATGGATGTGGGCAGCACCAAGCGCGACGTCGTCGATGCGGCGCGCCGCGCTTTGCGCGAGCGCACGCCCAGTTTCGTGCCGGCGCATCCGATCGCCGGCAAGGAATCGGGTGGCATCGGGCAGGCCGACCCGGCGCTGTACGAGGGCTGCCAGGTCATCCTGACCCCGCTTCCACAGACTGCGCCCGAACTGGTACAGAAAGCGACCGATGTGTGGGCCGCGATCGGCGCACAGGTGCTGCGCATGACACCCGAGAACCATGATGCAGCGTTCGCGGCGGTAAGCCATCTGCCGCATTTGCTGGCGTTCGCGTACTTCCTCTCGGTGTCGAAGCAGCCTGCGGGATCGGACTACCTGTCACTGGCCGGACCGGGCTTCCGCGACTTCACGCGCATCGCCGCCAGCGAGCCGGGCGTCTGGCGCGATATCCTGATGAGCAATCGCGAGGAGGTGCTCAAGCAGTCGATGCGCTTCCGGCACACCCTCGACGCGCTCGAGCACGTCATCAAATCAGGCAACGCCGAAGCGCTCGAAGACCTGATCCGCACGGCATCCGGCGCGCGGGCCAACTGGAAGATGGCGTCGAACAAGCCGCGTCGATGACCGCCGCCGCGCGCTCGGCTTGACGTGGCTGTCGTGTTCGACATCCCGTTTCTCGACATCCCGCCGCTCGCTGGCGCCGCGGGTACCGTCCGGCTGCCGGGTTCGAAGAGCATCTCCAACCGGGTGCTGCTGCTGGCCGGGCTGTGCCGCGGCACGACGCAGGTCTGTGACGCACTCGACTCGGACGACACGCGGGTCATGCTCACGGCACTGCGAGCGCTGGGCTGCGGCGTCGAAGGCGACAGCAGGTCGCTGCGGGTGACCGGCATCGACGGTCGGCTGCAGGTACGCGACGCGAAGCTGTTCCTGGGCAACGCTGGCACGGCGATGCGTCCGTTGACCGCCGCACTCGCCTTGCTGGCAACCACGCAGGGCGGGCGGTTCGAGCTGGCCGGCCTGCCGCGCATGCACGAGCGGCCGATCGGCGACCTCGTCGATGCGCTGCGACCACTCGGCTGTTCGATCGACTATCTCGGCAGCGAGGGGTATCCGCCGCTGCGGGTATCCGGCGACGGCGGTGCACGACTCACGCTGGACGCCCCGATCCGCGTGCGCGGGGACGTCTCGAGCCAGTTCCTCACCGCGCTGCTGCTTGCGCTGCCGCTGGTCGCGCGGGACCGCAGCATCACGATCGAAGTCGCCGGCGAGTTGATCTCCAGGCCTTACGTCGAAATCACGCTCAACCTGCTGGCACGCTTTGGCATCGACATTGACCGCGAGGGCGGGCAACGGTTCGTCATCCCGCGCGGCAGCGCGTACCGCTCGCCAGGAACGATTCACGTCGAGGGCGACGCCTCGTCGGCCTCGTATTTCATTGCGCTCGGCGCGATCGGTGCCGATCGTTCGCGGTGCATACGAATCGAAGGAATCGGCCTCGACGCGGTCCAGGGCGACATCCGCTTCGTCGACGCGGCACGGGCGATGGGGGCCGATGTGGTTGGCACGCCGGGTGCGCTCGAGGTGCGGCGGGGCGCCTGGCCGTTGCATGCGATCACGCTGGACTGCAACGCAATACCCGACGCGGCGATGACGCTTGCGGTGATGGCGCTTTACGCCGACGGACCGAGCCGGCTCACCAACATCGCGAGCTGGCGCGTCAAGGAGACCGACCGCATCGCCGCGATGGCCGCCGAGCTGCGCAAGCTCGGCACGACGGTGGTCGAAGGGCCCGACTTTATCGAGGTGCAACCCCTGACGCACCCGCGGCCTGCGGCGATACACACCTACGATGACCATCGCATCGCGATGTGCTTTTCGCTGGCCGCCTTCGCCGGCGTGCCGGTGCGCATTCTGGACCCGCGATGTGTCGGCAAGACGTACCCTGACTACTTCGAAGCGCTGTTTGCCGTCGCCGATGCGCACCGCAGCGACATTCCGGTGATCACAGTCGACGGCCCGACCGCGTCGGGCAAGGGTACGCTGGCCAGCGCGCTGGCGGCCCGCCTGGGCTACCACCTGCTCGATTCCGGTTCCCTCTACCGCGCCGCCGCGCTCGCCGCCCTGCAACGTGGCATCGCCGAGGCGGACGAGACCCGCCTCGCGCAGCTGGCCGGCTCGCTCGCATTGCAGTTCGACTGCGGTCGGATCGAACTCGACGGCAGCGAGGTGACCGACCTACTGCGCCGCGAATCCGTCGGCGCCCTGGCGTCGAAGATCTCGGCGCTGCCGTCGGTGCGCCAGGCTCTGCATGGACTGCAGTTGTCGTTTCGCCGCGTGCCCGGTCTGGTGGCCGACGGCCGCGACATGGGCACTGTCGTGTTCCCCGACGCGCAGCTCAAGGTGTTCCTCACCGCGAGTGCCGCCAAGCGCGCCGAGCGAAGGCATAAGCAGTTGATTTCGAAGGGGTTTTCGGTTAGCATTGCGGCTCTTCGCGCGGACCTTGAGGCGCGTGATGCGCGCGACATGAACCGCTGTGTCGCACCGCTGAAAGCCGCCGAAGATGCGCAGTTGCTCGACAACTCGGACCTTTCGATCGAAGCCTCGGTCGAGGTGGCGTTGGGTTGGTGGCAGCAGCGCAGGCCGTTCGGCTGAACCTGAACGGCATCGCCCGCCGCCCTTCCCTCAGCACCGCGTGGTGCGCCCAAGGACGGCGATCGACGACAACCTAACCGCAACATCGGTTGCATCATCGCCGGCCCCGCCGGCACAGGAAGCCAGATGACCCCAGTACAGACCGCCGCTGCCGCGGGCGGAGAATCGTTCGCCGCCCTTTTCGAAGAAAGCCTCAGGAAGCGCGACTTGCGCGCGGGCGAGGTGATCTCGGCCGAGGTGATGCGCGTCGAACCCAATTTCGTGGTGGTCAACGCCGGCCTGAAGTCCGAAGCCTATGTGCCGATCGAGGAGTTCAGGAACGACCAGGGCGAGATCGAAGCGCACGTCGGCGACTTCGTCGCCGTGGCCATCGATGCCTTCGAGAACGGCTACGGTGACACCATTCTCTCGCGCGACAAGGCCAAACGCCTGGCGTCGTGGCTCGCGCTCGAGAAGTCGCTCGACTCGGGCGATTTCGTCAACGGTACCGTCACGGGCAAGGTCAAGGGTGGGCTGACCGTGCTGGTCAATGGCATCCGCGCGTTCCTGCCCGGCTCGCTGATCGACACGCGTCCCGTCAAGGACTTGACGCCGTTCGAAGGCAAGACGATGGAGTTCAAGGTCATCAAGCTCGACCGCAAGCGCAACAACGTGGTGCTGAGCCGGCGCGCGGTGGTCGAGGCCTCGATGGGCGAAGAGCGCGCCAAGCTGCTCGAGACATTGCGCGAGGGAGCAATCGTTCACGGTGTGGTGAAGAACATCACCGAGTATGGCGCCTTCGTCGACCTCGGGGGCATCGACGGTCTGCTGCACATCACCGACATGGCCTGGCGGCGGGTGCGCCATCCGAGCGAGGTCGTGACGGTGGGTCAGGAGTTGACTGCCAAGGTGCTGAAGTTCGACGCCGAGAAGAACCGGGTCTCGTTGGGCATCAAGCAGCTTGGCGACGACCCCTGGCTCGGCGTGGCTCGCCGCTACCCACAAGGCACGCGCCTGTTCGGCAGGGTCACCAACATCGCCGATTACGGCGCGTTCGTCGAGATCGAGCCCGGCATCGAGGGCCTGGTGCACGTCTCCGAGATGGACTGGACCAACAAGAACGTCGCACCGAGCAAGGTGGTCACGCTGGGCGAGGAAGTCGAGGTGATGGTGCTCGAAATCGACGAGGACAAGCGCCGCATCAGCCTGGGCATGAAGCAGTGCAAGCCCAACCCCTGGGAGGAATTCGCGCAGAACGTCAAGCGCGGCGATCGGGTCAAGGGGCCGGTCAAATCGATCACTGACTTCGGCGTTTTCGTCGGACTCGCCGCCGGGATCGATGGCCTCGTGCACCTTTCGGATCTGAGCTGGAGCGAGCCGGGCGAGAGCGCGGTGCGCAACTTCAAGAAGGGTCAGGAGGTCGACGCGGTCGTGCTCGCGGTCGACGTCGAGCGAGAGCGGATCTCGTTGGGCATCAAGCAGCTCGAAGGCGACCCGTTCGCGACCTACACCGCGATCAATGACCGGGGCGCCATGGTCACCGGGAAGGTCCGGTCGGTCGATCCCCGCGGTGCCGAAATCCAGCTCACCGGCGAGGTGACCGGCTACCTGCGCGCCTCCGAGATCAGCCGCGACCGCGTCGAAGATGCACGCAACGTGCTCAAGGAGGGCGACGAGATCTCCGCGATGATCGTCAACATCGATCGCAAGACGCGCTCGATCCAGCTGTCGATCAAAGCCAGGGAAAGCGCCGACCAGCAAGAGGCGATGCAGCGCCTGGCACAGACCAGTGAGCGCGAAAGCGCAGGCACCACGAGCCTGGGGGCCCTGTTGCGCGCCAAGCTCGACACGCAAAAGGAGGAATGAGGCTGCCGCGTCGCGCGGGCTTGCCGAGGGATCGCGACCTCTTGCCGCGCGAAGGGGCGGGAACCTCGGCACGCTACCTATTGATCCCCGGAACAGCCCATGACCCGCTCAGACCTCGTGGCTCGACTGGCCGAACGCTTCAGCCAGTTGACCCATCGCGACGCCGAGTTCGCCGTCAAGACGATTGTTGACGCGATGAGCGATGCGCTCGCCCGGGGTCATCGCATCGAGATCCGCGGCTTCGGCAGCTTCTCCGTCAGCCGGCGGCCGCCGCGCATCGGCCGCAATCCGCGCAGCGGAGAGCAGGTGACGATCCCGGAGAAGCGCGTGCCGCACTTCAAGCCGGGCAAGGCATTGCGCGAGGCGGTCGATGCGTCGCAGGCGGACGCGCCGCCACCGGCTGACGACGCTTCGGCTGATTAGCGCCTGTTCAGGTTCCAGCCCCCGCGCGGATCGGACACCACGACCGGCCTCCCCGTGCACGGGGTTGTCACGCCCGTCCAGCACCACACGCGCTCACTGCTCTGCGCCCGCACCGGACTGCGTGCAGTTCACTTCCGCGGGCCGTCCGGCAACGGACCCTAGAATCCCGCGACGGAGTCCCCATGCGCATCCTCGTCTGGCTGTTCAGAGCGGCCGTGTTCTTTGTGCTGTTTGCGTTTTCGCTGAACAACCAGCAGGAAGCGGCCGTGCGGTGGTTCTTTGGCTACGAGTCGCACGCCCCGATGGCCGTGGTGCTGCTCGCGGCCTTCGCGGTCGGCGGCGCGGTCGGCATGGTGGCGATGCTCCCCGGCGTGTGGCGTCGGCAGCGCAGCGCCGACCGCATCGCATCGGGGCCGGCCTCGGCGACGTCCGCACAGACAACACCGCCGCCGACCACTGCGCCCGCGCCGTTGCACCCGCCGCGCGAAGGACTCTAGGTACATGGACTTCGACTTGCAGTGGCTGCTGTGGGGCCTGCCGTTGGCCTTCGCGCTGGGCTGGCTGGCATCGCGCTTCGACGTGCGCCAGTGGCGCAGGGAGCAGCGCGAATCGCCGAAGGCCTACTTCAGAGGTCTCAACTTTCTGCTCAACGAGCAACCGGACAAGGCCATCGATGCGTTCATCGAGGCAGTACAGCAGGACCCGGACACGGCCGAGCTGCACTTCGCTCTGGGGAACCTGTTCCGTCGCCGGGGCGAATACCAGCGTGCGGTGCGGTTGCACGAACATCTGCTCAAGCGCGCCGACCTGCCACGCGCCGACCACGAGCGGGCACAGCACGCGCTCGCACAGGACTTCATGAAGGCCGGCCTGTTCGATCGGGCAGAGCAGGCCTATCAAGCACTCGAGGGAACCGCCTACGCGACCGAGGCGAGACTGGCGCTGCTCGGCCTGTACGAGCGCTCGCACGACTGGCATCGTGCGATCGACGTGGCCACCAAGCTCGAGAAGAGTGGGGCGGGGTCATTCGCCACGCGGCTGGCGCACCACTGGTGCGAGATCGCGCTCGAGGCGGACATACGGCACCAGCCCGACGGTGCCGCCGCAGCGCTCGAATCGGCACGAGCGGCCGCACCACAGGCACCGCGGCCACTCGTGCTGCTGGGGCACCGTGCAGCGGCCGCCGGACAGCATGAACAGGCGCTCGCGCACTGGAGCTTGCTGTTGCCCGTGCACGCCGGCGTGTTCGGCCTCGTCGCAAACGACTACGCGCACAGTGCGAAGGCCTGCGATCGGCAGGCGCATGCGCTAGCGCTGTTGCGTCCGCTGCTGGCGCAGCACCCCTCGCCAGACCTCCTCGAAGCGATTGGGCGGCTGGATGCCGACGCGAGCGTGCAGCGGCAACGGATTACGGAAATGGTCAGGCAGCAGCCCAGTCTGTCGAATGCGCTGGCGCTGCTGGACCGTCCCGCGCCGCTGTCACCTGCCGAGATCGAATTGATCCGGCGGGCCGTTGCGGTTGCTGCCAAACCGTTGCAGCGCTACCGGTGCGCGGCCTGCGGGTTCGAGGCGCAGCAGTACTTCTGGCAGTGCCCGGGATGCCTGGGCTGGGACACCTATCCGCCGCAACGGGTGGAGGAGTCCTGAGCACCCGGCGATGCCGGCCTCGTCGCGCGCAGCAGATCTGGCGCTCCCGGGCAGACGCGAGATGAATCGATGAACAACCGGTCCACGCCGTCGCACAGGCTGCAGGACAAGGGCCACCGGTGCGCGGTGTACTTCGTTGCGACGCCACTGCATTACCTGTGCGCGCGACGCATCGCCCGGGACCATGAGGGCGGCGCAAAGCAGGTATTGGTCTGCTACTCGCGCGCCCTCGACGGCATCGTCGAGAGCCGCGAGTGGGACGAGGTGGTCGTGATCCCGTGGCCGCGATTCGAGCCCCTGCCAGGACCGTTCGGACGGCATCGGCGGCTGCTCGAGAACGTGCGGCGGGTCGGACGGGTGGTTGGATCCTGCGACGTGTTGCATCTGCACAGCCCCGTCTTCGATACGGAGGCCATCAACTATTTCCTGCGGGCCCGGCCCAAGCTGTGCCGGGCACGCGAAATGCGTGCCCGCGTCATGCCCGACGGCCTTCTGAATTTGCAGCGCCACCCGCTCAGCCGAGTCAAGCGACTGGCGCAGCGTGCACGCAAATTCAGACGCTTGGCGCATCCGCTCCTGGACTACTGGTGCTTCGCGGGAGATCGGATCGGGTCGGACGCGCCCTTCGTCGACCGGATCTACGTGCTTGCGGGGTTCCCGCACGCCTATCCTGCGGCGAAGGCCGCCACGCTCGCACCGTTGATCGACGCCCCAATCCGCGGGGCGCAAGAAGTGTCCCGCGCGCCCGTCGCGCTGATCGTCGGGCAGCCGTTGGTCCGCGTCGGCATGATGTCGCGCGAAGACTGTGAGGTCGTCACCCGGGAGATCGCACGCTGGCTCGCCGATGCAGGTATCAGCGATGTGGTCTACAAGGCGCATCCGCGTGACCGATTGCCCTACGATCTGAAGTCCCCCGAGCAGCGTTTGCTGTCGATCGACGAACCGATCGAGAGCCATATGGCGGCGCAGCCGTACGCGGTCGTCATCGGATGCTGTTCGACGGTTCTCTTCCTGGCCCGACAAATCTACGGCCCCGACGTTCGCATCCTGTCGTTCGGCCTCGATCACGTCCGGTTCAAGGACGATGAGAAGCGCAAGAACTTGATCGATCTGATGGAAAAGTTCGCGATCGAGATCCATTGACGCTCACGGACTGCGCCGGTCCAGCATCCGCGCCGCACCGAAACCGTCACCAGGCAAATCGCGGCGACGCGGCCTTATGGCCGGGCGTGCTTTCGGCACGCGCGATCTCAGCCCCTGCGCTGTCGCCAGCCTGCCAGATCGCGATAGACAGCGAGATTGCCTTCAACCATCGCGTCGATCGAGAACGCCCGCTCGACACGCCGGCGGCCCGCCTGCCCATAGCGCCGGCGCAGTTCTTCCGATTCCAGCAGGCGCGAGACGTGTTCGGCCAGCGCAGCGGCATCGCCAGGGTTGACCAACTCGCCATTGACACCGGGCTCGACAATCTCCGGGATGCCACCGGCGCGGCCTGCAACGATCGGCACACCGCACGCTGCCGCCTGCAGCAGTGCTACGCCGAGCCCCTCCATCGATGCGGGGTGAACGACCACGTCGATGCACGGCAGCACGCGGTGAAGATCGTCGCGAAAGCCCGCGAAAGCGACGCGGCGCGCCAACTCAGGGCGTGCTGCGACGGCCCGACGGATCGCCGCCTGCTCGGCCCCCCGGCCGAACAGCAGGACGCGAACGTTGGGATGCCTGGCGACGATTGCCGGCAGGGCTTCGATCAGGACGCGATGTCCCTTGCGCGGAATGAACTGCGCGATCATGGCCAGCGTCAACTGGTCGGCAGACAAATCGAACTCGCGCCGAAACCAGTCCAGGTACTCACGCGTGGGTCGGTACCGTTCGGTGTCGACTGCACTCGGCACGCAGACGACGCGCTCAGCCGGCACGCCCTCCGCAAGCAGGACCGCCCGAATGCCCTGCGAGATCGTGATGATTCGGTCATAGAGTCGATATTTCAGCGCCACCCAGAGGCGTGGTTCAGGGTTGTCGACCCGGCGGCTCATGACGACGGGTACGCCCTCCCACCGCGCTGCCAGACCACCCCACAGCTCGGCGCCCCTGCGACTGTGCAAATGCACGACGTCCGGGCGCTCGGCACGGATCAGTCGTCGCAGTCGTCCGACCATCCATATGTCGAGCTCACCCTTCATCGGCATCGGGACCACGCGCACGACGTCGGCCGCGGCCGTCTCGGCAATGGCGCTGCCGAGCGGGCAGGCCAGCACCGTTTCTACGCCGCGCGTGGCCAGACCCCGCAGGAGGAACACCACCTGCAAGGCGCCGCCATAGAGGTGCCGCCCCGCTTCGACGTGCAAGACCTTCACGGCGTCGATGCGGCCCGGGCGGCCGTTCGCTGAACCAGCGCCTGCGCGAACACGCGATCGACGCTGAGTTGGCGCATGCAGTCGAACCGCCCCTGGCAGGTGGGCCGTCGGCGGCACGGAGAGCACGGCAGCGCGTCGTACATCACGCAGGTCCCGGGCCCGCCTGCGTCGAGGTAAGGACGGGTGGATCCAAACAGCGCGACCGTGGGGATCCCCAGCGCCGTTCCCACGTGCGTGAGGCCGGTGTCCACGCCCACGAGCAGGCCCGCGCCCCCGATCACCGCGACGCTTTCATCCAGCGCCAGTCGCCCGGCAAGATTCACGACGGCCGGTGCGCAGCCGGCGATGCGGCCCGCGGCCGCGGCATCGGCCCGCCCGCCGAGCACGACAGGCACGAGGCCCTGCGCGCTCAGGCGCTGCGCGAGCTCGGCCCATCGATCCTCGAACCAATGCTTCTGCGGGCGGGTCGTGAACGGACACAGCGCAGCGTACG
>CP070653.1:3057545-3070148 GCA_020354665.1 Burkholderiales bacterium | reverse complement strand
CAGCCGCCGCCGCCCCGGATCCAGCGCCGCCACGGTCACGCCCGACGCGAGGGCCCATCGGCGGTCCGCGTAGGGATCGAAGCCGTCCGCCGCCCGGGCGTCCGCGGTCACTGCCCGCAACGCCGGGGTGTCGCCCGCGAGGACGGTCCCGGCATCGATGAAGCCGGGGAGGATCCGACCGTCCGGGACGGAGAGCACCCGCGCCCCCGGCGGTACCGCCGCGCTCGTGCGCATGCGCCGCGCCGTGCTCGAACGCCTGCCCAAGCAGCCCGAGCTGCTGGCGCTCGAGGCCGACTTGCTGCACCTGCTGTCGAGCTGGTTCAACCCCGGCTTCCTGCAGATGCGCCGGGTCGACTGGCACGCGCCCGCGCAGCTCCTCGAGCAACTGATCCGCCACGAGGCAGTCCACGAGATCGATGGCTGGGACGACCTGCGCCGTCGGCTGCTGCCCGACCGTCGCTGCTTCGCGTTCTTCCATCCGCAGCTGCCCGATGAACCCCTGATCTTCGTCGAGGTGGCCCTGTTGCCCGAGATACCGGTTGCGATCGCGCCGCTGATCGACAAGAAGTCGGCCGCCGCTGCCCCCGACACCTTTAAGGTCGCAGCCTTCTACTCGATCAGCAACTGCCAGCCGGGTCTGCGCGGCGTGTCGCTGGGCAATTTCCTGATCAAGCGCGTCGCCGAAGAGCTCAAGCGCGAACTGCCGCAGATCAAGACCTTCTGCACGCTGTCACCGGTCCCGGGCTTCGTGGCCTGGCTGACCGGCAAGGCCGATGTCCTGACGTTGCCCGGCATCCAGCGCGCGGTGGCCGAGCGCGCGATCGAGGCACGCCAGACGCTCGCCGCGGCGTGCAATGGCGAATGGTCCCGACTCGCCTCCACGCCTGCTCTCGAAGCGCTCGACGAATCGGCCCGGCAGGCGCTATTGCGACTGTGCGCCGTCTACCTCGTCTACCAGACGCCGACGCCGCAAGGCGACCCGGTCGCGCGCTTCCACCTCGATAATGGGGCGCGCCTCGAGCAGCTCGACCCGATGGGCAACCTGTCGCGCGCGGGACTGCGTCAATCGTTCGCGCTGATGGTGAACTACCTGTACGACCTGAAAAAGGTCGAAACGAGCCATGAGTCGTTCACCCGCGGCAAGGTCGTCTATTCGCGTGCGGTGGGTGCGCTGCTCTGACGCGGCAGCCAATGCAGCTCCGACCACGATACGAGTACGGCATGCCCTCCAGCGCGGCATCGACAAAATGGCGAAAGCCTCTCGCGACTGACGAATCACATCCCCGGGAACTGCGATGAAGAACGAGAACATGTTCGTCGCGCTGCGCGCGTCGTTTCCTGCCGACCTCGATGGCATCGCCATCGAGACTGCCGACTCGGCCGCGCCGCTGCTCTATACGTGGCGTGACCTGGAGCGCGGCAGTGCGCTGATCGCGAACGTGCTCGCATCACTGGACTTGCCTGCGGGATCGCGCATCGCGGTGCAGACCGAGAAGAGTGTCGAGACGGTGATGCTTTACCTCGCCGTGCTGCGCGCGGGCCACGTCTACCTCCCGCTCAACACCGCCTACCACGCCGCCGAGTTGGCCTATTTCATCGGCAACGCCGAGCCGGCGGTGGTGGTGTGCTCGCGCAGGAATTTCCCGTGGCTGTCCAAGCTCGCTTTCGAGGCCGGCGTGCGCAACGTCTTCACGCTCGACGACGATCGCACCGGTTCTCTGCTCGATCGCGCCGTGCAGATGGCCGACACGCACGAGCCGGCGGTGATGAAGGCCGACGATCTCGCCGTCATCATCTACACCAGCGGCACCACCGGCCGCAGCAAGGGAGCGATGCTGACGCACGGCAATCTGCTCGCCAACGCGCGCGTGCTGAAGGACTCCTGGGGCTGGAAGACGGGCGACGTGCTGCTGCACGCGTTGCCGATCTTCCACGTGCACGGCCTGTTCGTCGCGCTGCACGGAGCGCTGCTCAACGGCAGCAAGATGATCTGGTTCGCCCGCTTCGACGGCCGGGCGGTCGTCGCACGCCTGCCGGAGGCGACGGTGTTCATGGGCGTGCCGACGCTCTACGTGCGCATGCTCGCCGAGTCCACGCTGACACGCGAGGCCTGCCGCAACATGCGACTGTTCATTTCAGGTTCGGCGCCGCTGCAGGTCGAGACGTTCGATGCCTGGCGCGACCGCACCGGACACACGATCCTCGAGCGCTACGGGATGAGCGAAACGATCATGCTCGCCAGCAACCCGTACCGCCCTCAGGATGGTGAGCGGCGGCGCGGCACGGTCGGCCGGCCGCTGCCCGGCGTGCAACTGCGCGTTTGCGACGACCAGGGCCGTCCCGTGCGCACCGGTGAGGTCGGCGGTGTCGAGGTCAAGGGCCCGAGTGTGTTCAAGGGCTATTGGCGTATGCCCGACAAGACGGCGCAGGACTTCACCGCCGACCTGTGGTTCCGCACCGGCGACGTTGGCAAGCTCGACGCCGATGGCTATCTCACGCTCGTGGGCCGCAGCAAGGACCTGATCATCTCCGGCGGCTACAACGTCTATCCGGCCGAGGTCGAGGGCTACGTCAACGAACTGCCCGGCGTCGCCGAAAGCGCGGTCGTTGGCGTGCCGCATCCGGACTTCGGCGAAGCGGTAATCGCGATCGTCGTCGCGAAGCCCGGGATTGCCCTCGACGCGCGGCAGATCATCGCCGAGCTCAAGCGCAGGATCGCCAGCTTCAAGGTGCCCAAGCAGGTCTTCGTCGTCGACACGCTGCCGCGCAACGCGATGGGCAAGGTGCAGAAAAACACGATGCGCGACGAGCACCGGCAACTGTTTGCCGGCTGACCGCGCCCCGGCGCGTGGCGCCGGGCGTGCCGTCGCTCAGTCGCCGCGGACCTCGCCGCGTTGCAGGCGTTGCACTCGGACGCGAGCGGGTGCGAGCACCGCGACCAAACTGTGCATCAGCCGCTCGGCTCTCGCCGAGTTGTCGGCGGTGAAGTTGCAGACGTAGACATCGAGCGTCACGTTCGCCAGCTCCGGCCAGGTGTGCACCGCGAGGTGCGACTCGGCGAGCAGCAACATGCCGGTGACGCCGCCGGGGCCATCGGGCTGCGCCGGGAAGGCCACCCACTGCTCGCCGACTACCGTCAGGCCGGCGTCGTGTGCATGCCGCCGACACAGCCCGCCAATCGCCAGCGGACGCGTCAGCAAGTCGACCGCGCAAGCGCATCGATAGAGATCCGCCGTCAAGTGCAAGCCGTTCATGCGCGAGTTCAACGAGGTTCGAAACGTGAGCACTCAGTTCAGTTGCACTGGTGCATGACTTCGCGTCGTCCGATGTCGTTACCGAGTTGGCTGATACGAGCGGTCTTCCGTTTCCGGTGCGTCCGGATGTTAGCCAAACGGCACTGACGAACGATTCGTGACGCGCTTGCGTCGGGCACGCCAGAACATGCGCAGCCTCCTTCCCGGACGACACATTGTCCAGCTTCGCCACCGCCCTTCGCCCATCAAGCGTGTTCCGCCGCGCCGCCAGAACGGCATCGGTGAACGCCGGCTGGATCGCACGCGACGAGACGATCATGGGCACCGCGATCCGCGTCGAGCTGTGGTGCGACGACCGCGCTGCCGGCGACGCAGCGATCGATGCAGTGATCGACGAGATGCACCGCATCGACGGTGCGATGAGTCCATACAAGGCGGACTCCGAGCTCTCGCGGCTCAATCGCGAGGCCGCGCTCGCGCCAGTGGCCGTCAGCGAAGAGCTGTTCGGCTTGGTCGCGCGTGCGATCACGTTCTCCCACCTTTCTGGCGGTGCATTCGACATTACCTACGCGGCGATCGGTCATCTCTACGACTACCGCCGCAGCATCCGGCCCAGTGACGAGGCGATTGCAGACGCGCAAGCCGCCGTCGGCTACCAGCGTCTGATTCTCGACGCAGCGACGCACACGATCCGCTATGCGCGCGAGGGCGTGCGCATCGACCTGGGCGGATTCGCCAAGGGGCATGCGGTGGAAAACGCCGCGGCAATCCTCGCGCACCGCGGTATCGAACACGCGATCGTCACCGCCGGCGGCGACAGCCGCCTGCTCGGTGACCGCCGCGGCCGGCCGTGGAACATCGCGGTCCGCGATCCGCGCCGCGTCGGCGAGGTAATCGCGCTGCTGCCGCTTGAAAACGCGGCGATTTCGACCTCGGGTGACTACGAGCGCTTCTTCGAAGAGGACGGCGTGCGCCACCACCACCTGATCGATCCGCGCACAGGCCGCTCGCCGCGCAACGTGCACAGCGTGACGATCGTCGCGGCCGACGGCCTGACCAGCGAGGCGCTTTCGAAGACGGTGTTCGTGCTGGGCGTCGAGCAGGGCCTTGCGCTTATCGACCGTCTGCCCGGCGTCGATGCGGTGGTGATCGACGCCGCAGGTGCCCTGCACTACTCGTCGGGATGGCTGGCCGGCACCGCGCCGACCGAGCACTGACCCTCGAGATCAACAAGACGGGGAGATGACGATGGAAAAGTGGAGATTTGCCCGGACGCCCGCGACCTGGGGTGGCGTTGCGGCGTGTTGCATCGGCGTGCTCGTCGGCTGTGGCAGCGGCAGCAGCGGGTCGGACACCGTCACGGTGCAGGGTGACGTACCGCTCGCCTACGTCAAGCGCGCCAACACGCTTCGCATCAATCCGACCAACGGCGCACCCACCGCGCCGGGCGGAGACCTGATGATCCGCGACAAGTCCTCGCCCAGCGCACCGGAACACAACATCACTGCAGCGATCACGCAGGGCGCAGGCGACGCGTCGGACCCCGAAGTGTCGTACGACGGCAAGAAGATCGTCTTCGCATTGCGCTGCCCGACCGACAACGATTCCCAGATCGACGGCCAGCCGGCCTGCACGGGCCGCTGGAACATCTGGGAATACGACATGACCGACGGCGGTCTTGCCGGCGGCACGCTGCGACGCATCACCAGCTCGGCCACCCATGACGACGTCGATCCGGCGTATCTGCCTGCGGGCGCGGGGTTCGTGTTCTCGTCGAACCGGCAGGCGAAGTCGTCCCAGAACCAGGCGCTGGGGCAAAGCTACTACGCGCTCGACGAATACGAGCGCGAGCGCGTGTTCAACCTGCACACGATGGCCGCCGACGGCAGCAACGTCCAGCAGATCACCTTCAACCAGAGCCACGACCGCAATCCGGTCGTGCGCCCCAACGGCGACATCATGTTCTCACGCTGGGAGCATGCCGCCGACCACAACCGTTTCGCGATCTTCCGCGTCAAGCCCGACGGCACCGACCTGTTCGTTCTCTATGGCGCACTGAGCCCCGGCAACAGCTTTCTGCATCCGCGCGAGATGGACCCCGATGGCACTCATGCGGGGCAGCTCGCGTCGTCGCTGATGCCGTTGTCGGGCAGCCAGGAGGGTGGCGCGCTGGTGTTCATCGACGCGGCCAACTACTCAGAAGCCAACACGCCGGCCAATGCGACCGTGCCGACCGAGGGTGGTCAGCGCCAAGTGACCGATCGGGAGCTGAACATGGACCGCGGCTTCTCGATGTACGGCCGCATCACGACGCCGTATCCGCTGTGGGACGGCACCGACCGGCTGCTCGTTTCGTATCGCCCGTGCGAGGTGCGCCGCGGCACCGACATCGTTTCGTGCTCGACACTGACCGCAGCAGAAGTCACCCGCCTGTCGGACCGCGACCGCCCGCCAGCGGAGGTCGCTGCCGACGAGCTGCAGGACAACGTGCCTGCGTCGTACGCCGTCTACATGTTCGACCCGGCCCAGCAGACGTGGCTGATCGTCGCGGCGCCGCCCGAAGGCTTCATGTACACGGACCCGGTCGCGCTGCAGCCCCGCAGCGAGCCCAACGCAGCGCAACCGACGGTGACCGACCCGACGCTTGCGAGCGCGGGCAAGGCGCTGATCGAAGTGCGCAGCGTCTACGACACCGACGGGCTCGGCCGCATGGGCGAAGGCATGCTCGTCGCGTCCGACCTCGCCGCCGACTGCACTCAGGGCATCGCCACCACCGCGCCGACCGGCGTCGAAGACACCCGCACCGCGGTCGCCGATCTCGCGCGGATGAAGGACCCGGCCGACCGGGCGTACCGCTGCGCGCCCGCCTATTTCGTACGGGCGGTGCGCGCGATCGCGCCGCCGTCGAACACGATGGGCCTGCGTGCGGCAATCGGCGAGACCGACTTCGAGCAGCAGCAGATCCTCGGCTATGCACCGGTCGAGCCCGACGGATCGTTCAAGCTCGAGGTGCCTGCCGACGTGCCGCTCGCGCTGCAGGTCGTCGATGCCCAGGGCCGCGCGTTCCAGCAGCATCCGAACTGGATCCAGGTGCGGCCCGGCGAGCGGCGCACCTGCGACGGCTGCCACAGCCCGCGCCGCGGCGGCTCGCTGAATTCGGGCAACGTCGCCAATGCGACGCCGAACGCCTGGCTGCAGGCGATGAAGGACCAACATGGGCTCGGCCAGACGATGGCCTCGACGCGCACGCTGGTCGATCCAACGGCGCTCGCGCTGAAGGCCGACCTCGTGTCGAGTGACGTGTGGGCCGACACCGCGCGGCCCGGCGTCACCGCACGCCCAAGCGTCGCGATCTCCTACGACGGACTGGCCACGCCCGCGCCGGCCAACGGCGTCATCAACTACCCGCAGCACATCCAGCCGCTGTGGACGCGCGACCGCGGCGCGAACACCTGCGTGACCTGCCACAGCGATCCGGTCAAGCTCGACCTGCGCGCTACGACCGCTGGAACCGGCCGCCTGACGTCGTACGAAGAGCTGCTCGTTGGCGACCCGGTCATCGACGCAACGACCGGTGCGCCGGTGACCCGGCTGCGCGAGGGCGTTCCCGAGATCGTTCGCGGCCCGGCGCTGGTGAACAACAGCTCCGGCGCGATGAACGCGGCGGGCATCGCCCGCAAGAGCCGGCTGACCGAAATCCTGACGGGGCAGACACTGCTCGCCGGTACCGACGCGCGCGCTGCGCATCCCAACCCGCCATCCACTGCACCCGATCACGCGACGATGCTCAACGCGTCGGAGAAGCGGCTGCTTGCCGAATGGATGGACCTCGGCGGCCAGTACTACAACGATCCGTTCAACGGCACGAGCGGCGTCCGCACGGTCACCGGCCTGAGCCAGGCCACGTTCGAGTCGCAGGTGCTACCGATCTTGCGCGCATCGTGCGTCGACTGCCACCAGCCAGGGGGAAGCAACGGAAGCGCAGCGGCGTCGTTCCGCGACAACCGGTTCATCCTGACCGGCGATGCGGACGGTGACTACAACGCGGCGCTCGCGATGGTCTCGGACGCCTGCAACGCGGCGGCCAACCCGCTGCTCAGCCGGCCGTCGACGGTGCCGCATCCGACCGGCGCGACCGGGCAAACGACCGCCGTGCTGCCGGCCGGCGGCACCGCCTACAACGCGATCGCCAGCTGGATCTCCAGCGGCTGCACGGGTCAATGACACCATCGACGAAACGGTCCGACCGGCTCGACAGACCCGCCCGGCTCGCCGGCGCGGGCCTTGTCGTTCTTGCGGTGCTGCTCGATGGCTGCGGCGGCGCGGGCAATCCGCTGGGCAACCCCTCGACGATCGAGAACGAAGCAGTCGTCGGCAACCAGAAGCTGTCGTTCATCTACTTCCAGAACTGCGTCAATCCGATCTTCCTGGCGCAGTTGCAGATCAACCAGGGCGGCGTCACGTCGGTCAATTCGTGCAGCGCTTCGGGCTGCCACGACAACACCAACGGCACCGGCGGCGCGTTCCGCGTGATCGGGCAGGCACAACCGCTGGACCTCGGCAGCCTGGCAAGCGACCCGCAGGCAGCGCGCGCGAGCGACATGTACAAGAACTTCTATTCGGCCCAGGGAGAAGTGGTGTTCACCGCGCCGCTCGACAGCCGCCTGCTCGCCAAGCCGCTGTTGCGCGGCGTGCTGCATGGCGGCGGGCTGATCTTCGACAGCACCGACGACGAGAACGTCAAGCGGATCGAATACTGGATCACGCACCCGATGCCACAGGGGCAGGACGAGTTCAGCAGCGCCGCGGCCGCGATGTTCACGCCCGCCGACCCGGCCAGCGGGGCGTGCAACACGCAATAACAAGACGACCTGTTCTCATGCCCGTGTTCCGGTTCCTCTGCAGCGCAGCTACCGATGCTTCGGCGCGGCTTCGTGCCACGCTCGGCCTGCTGGCGGTTGCGCTCGGACTCGCGCTGGTTGCGGCGCCGGCGCGTGCCGACGAAGCGCCGCCCGAGCGTCTGCAGGTCGCGGACCCTTACCTCGAGTTGCACACCGGTCCGGGCCGCGGCTACCCGGTGTTCTTCGTCGCCGGGCGCGACGAGTGGGTCGAGCTTCTGCTTCGGCACACCGACTGGTTCAAGGTGCGCACCGCCGGCGGCAAGGAGGGGTGGGTGCACCGCCGTCAGCTCGAGCGCACGCTCACCGAGGCCGGCGGAGCCAAGACGTTTCGCGACGTGATGGTCGACGACTATCTCGCGCGCCGCGTCGAGGTCGGTGCGGGCTGGGGACGGTTCAAGTCCGAGCCGATGCTCAAGGCCTGGACCGCGTACCGACTGGCCGAGACGCTGAGCGTCGAAGCAACGGCCGGTCAGGTGCAGGGCACTTTCTCCGGCAGCACCTTCTGGCACGTCAGCCTCAACGTCGAGCCATGGTCCGACCGCCGCCTCTCGCCGTTCTTCGGCATCGGCGTCGGCGGCTTCCGCAACATCCCGAACGCAAGCCTGGTCGGCGCGACGACGACCAACGCCAAGCTCGCCAACGCCGCGGTCGGCGTTCGCTACTACGTGAGCGAGCGCTTCATCGTGCGTGCCGACTACTCGCTCTACACCGCCTTCATCGCCGACACGAGCTCGGGCGAGTACCGCGCCATCACCGGCGGCCTGTCCTTCTTCTTCTGATCATGCAGCCACGAACCTTCCGACCCTTCATGAAACAACAAATTGCGCTTGCCCCGGCGCTGCTGGCCGCGGCTTTCGCGGCGACGCCGCTGGCGACCTCGGCACAGGAGCAGAAGCCGGCCAACGAACAGGTCGTCGTTCCCGAAGTCGACCGCCGCGAAGTCAAGCTGCCGCGCCTCGCCTCGAACGATTTTGCGGTCGGCGCGTTCGTGGGTACGTATGCGACCGAGAACTTCGGTGCGAGCTGGGTCGCCGGCGTGCGGCTCGGGTACCACATTACCGAGGACGTGTTCGTCGAAGGCGCATTCGGCCGCAGCCAGGTCAGCGACGACGCGTTTCGCCAGGTGCTACCCGGCGGCGTGTTCCCGTCCTCCCGCGAGACGCTGTCGTACTACAACCTCTCGGCCGGCTACAACCTGCTGCCCGGCGAGGTGTTCATCGGCCGCAACCGCGCCAAGGCCTCGGCGGTCTACGTGATCGGTGGTCTGGGCAGCACCAAATTCAACGAGCAGACGCACCAGACCATCAACTACGGGCTCGGCCTGCGCGTGTACCTCGGCGAGCGCAGCTCGCTGCAGGTCGACATGCGCGATCACGTGTTCTCGCTCGACCTGCTCGGCAAGAACCAAAGCACCCACAACCTCGAGCTGACGGGCGGCTTTTCCTACTACTTCTGACGATGGACCTCACCTCTTCGCGCCTGCGGCGCCGTGCATTGATCGCGATTGGGCTTGCCGCACTGGCTGCTGCGGCGCCAGCGGTCACGCCGCCTGCGCTGGCCCCCGACTTCACGCTGCGCGCGCTCAGCGGCCCCAACCTGCGGCTGGCCGAGCAACGTGGCCAGGTCGTGATGGTGAACTTCTGGGCCACTTGGTGCGGGCCGTGCCGGCAGGAAATGCCGCACCTGAACCGGCTGTACGAGAAGTACCGCGGATCGGGCTTCACGCTGCTGGGCATCAACGTCGACGACGACACCTACAAGGCCGCCGACCTTGCTGCCAAGCTGGCGGTGAAGTTCCCGGTGCTGTTCGACACCGACAAGCGCGTGAGCCGCGTCTACGACTTGAGCGCGATGCCCGCCAGCGTGCTGATCGACCGCGACGGCCGCGTGCGCTACCGGCACCGCGGCTATCGCAGCGGCTTCGAAGACACCTACGAGCAGCAGATCCGCGAGTTGCTCAAGGAATGAACATGCAGCGTGCCGCAAGGGGATGGATTGCCGCGGGCCTCGTCGTGTTGGGCGGCTGCGCAGTGCCCGAGCCCTGGGTCAAGCCGTACGAGCGTGAACGCCTGGCCGATCCGATCATGCAGTTCTCGCGCACGACGCTCACCGAGCGCCATCGCGAGCACGTGCACGCAGTGCGCGAGTCCGCGCGCGGCGCCACCGGCGTACAAGGAGGCGGCTGTGGCTGCAACTAGCGGACGCGTCACCGCGTTGTGGCGTCAGCTCGCTGGTCTGCTCGGTAGCCTGCTGGCTGCGCAGACAGCCCAAGCGGCGACGTTGCCCGAGGACCGCGCCGAGGCAATGCTGCACGCCTACCACGGCGGCGGTGTCAAGGCCGGCGGGCCGGCGGTGCTCGTGCGCAAGAGCATGGCCAATCGCGTTTCGCTCGCAGCGTCGTACTACGTCGATGCGGTCAGCAACGCGTCGATCGACGTCGTCACGACCGCCAGTCCGTTCAAGGAAACCCGCAACCAGGTCGATCTCTCCGCCGATTACGTCGTACGCGACACGCTGCTGACGGTAGCCACCTCGCAGAGCCGCGAGCCCGACTACCAGGCCGGCAACTTCAGCTTCGACGTCGCGCAGGAGGTCTACGGCAACATGACGACGGTCAGCCTAGGCTTCACGCGCGGCTCCGACCGGGTCGGCCGTAGCGACATTGGTTTCTTCGACAAGGCGCTGCACTGGCAGTACCGGCTCGGCGTCACGCAGATCCTGGGCCCCACCTGGCTGGCCAGCGCCAACTTCGAGGCGATCTCCGACGATGGCTACCTCGGCAATCCGTACCGGTCGGCGCGCGTGTTTGGTGCAGCAGTCCCGGAGCAGGTACCGCGCACGCGTTCGAGCCGCGCGATCAAGCTGCGCACGATCCGCGAGCTCGGCGAGCGCGATGCCGTGCGCGGCGAGTACCGCTATTTCTGGGACAACTGGGATATCCGCGCGCACACGCTGGAAGCCGGCTACAGCCGCTATGTGGGCGGTCAATGGCTCGCTGACGGCCTGCTGCGCTACTACCACCAGAGCAAGGCGCTGTTCTACAGCGACAACGCGACCACCGAGACGACCTACATCTCGCGCAACCGGCAGCTCGGCACGTTCGACAGCGTCGGCGTGGGCGCCAGGCTCACCTACAAGTTCGCCGACGTCGCGACCAAGTACGACGCCAAGGTGACAGGCTCGTACGAATTCAAGCGTTTTGACTTCAAGGACTTCACCGACATCCGCACCGGCGAGCTGTACCGCTACAACGCGCACCTGCTCGAAGTGGTGCTGTCAGGAACTTTCTAGGGGACCGCGATGACCTTTCGATGGCTCGCACGATTTGCACTGGCAATCCTCGCGGTGCCGGTCTGGCTGCACGCCGCGCGGGCCGCTGACGCAGCCAAGGCGCCGCCGACAGCGGTGACCGCCGCTGCACCGGAGGCGGGCGCACCGCCGGCGACGCTCGACGCGCGCATCCAGGACGTGAAGGGCGACGTGATCCGCCTGAACCGCGATCTGCTGGTGCTCGAGGAAGAGCTGCTCTTCCCGGCCAACACGCAGGTCGCGCTGTTCGTCTCGATGGACGTCGGCAAGCTGTTCTCGCTCGAATCGGTGCAGATCAAGCTCGACGACAAGGTCGTGAGCAATCACCTGTACACCCCGCTGGAAGTGCACGCGCTGCACCGTGGCGGCGTGCAGCGTCTGTACCTCGGCAACCTCAAGACCGGCGACCACGAGCTGGTCGCGTTCTTCACCGGCCAGGGTCCACACGACCGCGACTACAAGCGCGGTGCGACGGTGAAGTTCGAAAAGAGCAGCGAGCCCAAGTACATCGAGCTGCAGATCAAGGACTCCGCCGGCAAGCTGCAGCCGGAGTTCGCCGTCAAGGTGTGGCAGTAGGCGTCGAATGGCCTCGATGCGCTGGCTCGATCGCGCACGCCGCACCTCGGCCCGCATCGCGGCGCTCGCCGCGCTCGCCTGCGCAGCCGCTTTCGCCCCGGCCGCTCTCGCGCAAGTGGCCGATAGCGCACGTCTGGTCATTCGCGACCCGCACTACGGCGACACGCTGTTTCACTTCTACCAGTCGCACTACTTCTCGGCGGTCACCGGGCTGATGGCCTCGCAGCACTTCGACCGCGTGTCGCAGCACGCCGACGAAGCCGAAGTGCTGCGCGGCGGACTGCTGCTGTCGTACGGACTGCACGCCGAGGCCGGTGCGATCTTCGCGCGGCTGATCGACAAGGGCGCGCCGCCTGCGGTGCGCGACCGTGCGTGGTACTACCTTGCGAAGATCCGCTACCAGCGCGGACTGCCAAGCGAGGCCGAGGTTGCGCTCGCGCGCGTCGAAGGCCGGCTGCCGGGCGAGCTGCAGGACGATCGCTGGCTGCTGCAGGCGCAGCTGCTGATGGCGCGCGGCGACTACGCGGCGGCCGCCGCCGTGCTGCGCGACTTGAGCAATGCCG
>CP070653.1:3054731-3057445 GCA_020354665.1 Burkholderiales bacterium | reverse complement strand
GAACTCGCTCAGCGCCGTCGCGAAGGCAAGGTCCGAATCGAGCGTCTGACGCGATCAGTGTGTCAACGCGTTGCGCCAGGCGGACGCGCGGGCCGAGCCCGTGGCACCTTCGCCAGAATCGCGCGCAAGCCGCAGGCGACTGCGCGCCCCGGCGCGGGCTCACTCCTGCACGAACTGCATTTGCGTGCCGGCCAGCTCGATGACGTCGCCGTTCTTCAGCGGGACCGACTCGCCGCTCAACGGCGCGCCGTTGACCGTAGGCCGGGTCGCGCCCTCGACGTGTGCGAACACGTATCCACCGGGACG
This sequence comes from Burkholderiales bacterium, assembly GCA_020354665.1. GTDB lineage: Bacteria > Pseudomonadota > Gammaproteobacteria > Burkholderiales > Burkholderiaceae_C. The sequence goes on along the minus strand of CP070653.1, from coordinate 3,057,139 downwards.
CTTGGTGATCGAGGCGACCTGCACGCCGGGCTTGCCCACCGTGGTAACCACCTTCGTCAGAGTCACCTCGCGGCCGGCTGCCGCGCCGTTGAGGACGCGGATCAACGCCGCTGCGGTTCCTCCAGCCAGCCCGGTGAAGGTCGCCGGAGCGGTGACCGCGGCGGGAGCAGCACCCGCCGAGGCGCCGGGCACGCTGCCCGGCTTGATGACCATCGTCTTCTCGTAATCACTGCCGTCGTCGACCAGGTACTTGATCTTGTACTTGCCGATCTCGACGGTGTCGTTGTGCGCCAGCAGCTGCTTCTTGATGGCTTTGCCGTTGATGTACGTGCCGTTGGTGCTGTTCAGGTCTTCGATGAACACGTCGGGACCGACCATCTGCAACACGGCGTGCTCGCCGCTCACCGCCAGGTTGTCAATGACGATGTCGTTGTAGGGGCGCCGCCCGAGCGTGGTCTTGTCCTTGGTGATCTGCATTTCCTTGATCACCACACCGTCGAGCGATACGACCAGTTTGCCCATCTGCCAGTCCTTGTCTGTGCCTCTGGCTGTCGCCGCGGCGGCCGTCAGCGACGGAAGGGCCACCATGACCGTGTCGCAGACGCGGGAAGGTCGCCGCCGACGCGAGCCAGAATGACCGCGATATTATCCTTTCCGCCTGCCTCGTTTGCGGCTTCGATCAGCGCCGAGCCTGCATCGTCGAGCGATTCGTACATCTGCAACAGCTGGCCGATCGTGTCATCGTCGACCATGTCCGACAGACCGTCCGAGCACATCAGGTAGATGTCGCCGGCGTGGACCTCGTGCACGTGCGTCTCGAGCAGCACGGTGTCTTCCACGCCAACCGCGCGGGTCACGAGGTTCTTGTTCGTGGCGAATGCCGCCTGCTCGGCCGTGATCAGACCCGCATCGATCTGCTCCTGAAGCAGCGAATGGTCGCGCGTGATCTGCAGCAGCCGCCCCCCACGCAGCCGGTAGCCTCGCGAGTCCCCGACATGACCCATCAGCAGCCGGCGTTCCCGGAATACGGAGACGACCAGCGTGGTGCCCATCCCGGCGTACTGAGGATTGGAGTTGGCCGCATTGAAGATCGCGCGGTTGGCGTTGTCGACGCAAATATCCATCGCGCGGCGCACGTCGCTGTCCGTCGCGTTCCCGGCCGCCTGTTGCAGCCACCGCCCGAGTTCGGCACGGATGAAGGCCGTGGCCATCCCGCTGGCGACTTCACCCGCGTTGTATCCGCCCATCCCATCGGCCAGCACAGCCAGCGATACCTCTTCGTCGAGCGCGACCGAATCCTCGTTGTTCGTACGGGCACGACCCGTATTGGTAGCGCTGTAGAACTCAACGAGCATGGATAACGGGTGAACGCGGGCTTCGCCTAGGCAGCCGGCATTTTGCCTTGGTTCCCCGGGCGACGGCCCAGCCGTAATGCACGCCTGCAACCGCTGCGAAATGCCAATTCGTGCGGCCGAGTGACCGCGCCCGGGATCGGCTCACTGGTCTGGCGAAGCGATCTGCGCCGCGATTGCTTACAAATCGTGTGCCATCTGGTCGCCGTTCGCATAGCGCAGTTCCGGGCGCTTTTCCATGGCGAGCGCGACCACTTGGGCCAAGGCTTCGGGCAGTTCGGGGCGCAGGCTGCGAATGTCAGGCGCGGGATCCTGGGCGACCGCGGCGAGCAGGCCGCCCATCGTCGGCGCCTCGAACGGCAATCGCCCCGTGAGCAACTGAAACAGCATGGCGCCCAGCGAGTACAGGTCTGCACGGCCGTCGATGCGCCGCCCGGCCATCTGCTCTGGCGCCATGTACGACGGCGTGCCCAGCACCAGGCCCGTGCGCGTTCGCGCCGTGTCAATCAGGTGTGCAATGCCGAAGTCGCTGATCTTCACGACACCACGATCGGGATCCACCATCACGTTGGCCGGCTTGATGTCACGGTGCACGACGCCCTGGCGGTGCGCGAAGGCCAGCGCGCGCGCAATCCGCGCGCCGATCTGCACGACCTGCGACACGCTCAGCAGTTCGCCCGCTGCCGTGTGGGTGCCGAGGTCGCGGCCAGCGACCAGTTCCATTGCAAGCCACGCGCGTCGCCCGTCGTCGCCTGCGTCGAACACCGCGGTGATGTCGGGATGCTGCAGGCGGCGCGCCGCCTCGGCTTCGCGCAGGAAACGCTCGCGATGTGCATCGAGTTCGTCGGCGTCTGCGTTGTGTGGCAGGTCGACGACTTTCAGCGCCAGCTTGCCGCCGGTGGCCGGGTCGCGCGCGGCATAGACCGTCCCCATTGCGCCACGCGCGATCTCGCGCTCGACGCGGTAGTGTGCAATCTGACCACCGCCCGCATAGGGAGGCTGCGTATCGAGCGGCTGCGGCTGGGTGTCGGGCGAACTGCCTTGCGGCGATGCGGT
>CP070653.1:3002410-3054631 GCA_020354665.1 Burkholderiales bacterium | reverse complement strand
GCCCGAGCGCGCCGAGACGATGCCCGCATAGCCGGCAGCGTGCGCGGCGTGCCAGCAGCGCAGCGTCTCGGTCAGCGTGCCGCGCTGGTTCGGCTTGAGCAGCACGGTGTTCGCCGCGCCCACAGCGGCAGCCTGCCGCACGAGCGCGGCGTCGGACACCAGCAGGTCGTCGCCAACCACCTGCAGCCGCATGCCGACGGCTTGCGTGAAGCGCGCGAATGCCAGCAGATCGTCCTCGGCGAGCGGGTCTTCGATGCTCGCAATCGGAAAGCGCTCGCACCAGCGCAGCAGCAATTCGATCAGGCCGTCGCTGTCGACCTTGCGGCGCTCGAGTCCGAGCGTGTAGCGGCCCGCGCGGCCGAAGTCGCTCGCCGCGACGTCGAGTGCGATCGCGACCTGCTCGCCGGGCACGAAGCCGGCGCTTTCGATCGCGCGCAGCAGCGCCTCGAGCGCCTGTTCGTTGGTGTCGAACGCCGGCCACCAGCCGCCTTCGTCGGCGATGCCGCAATCGACGCCGCGCGATCGCATCGCCAGGCCGGCGTGGCGATAGACCTCCGCAGTCCACTCGAGCGCCTGCGCGAAGCTCTCTGCGGCAGGGCAGACGACCATGAAGTCCTGGATGTCGACGCGCCGGCCGGCGTGCGCGCCGCCGCCGAAGATCTGGATCTGCGGCATCGGCAGCAGCGTGGCATCGGCACCGCCAAGGTAACGATACAGCGGCACGCCGTGCGACGCGGCCGCGGCGTGCGCGGCCGCCATCGACACCGCGAGCGTCGCGTTCGCGCCAAGGCGCGACTTGTTCGGCTTGCCGTCGAGAGCGATCAGCCGTTCGTCGAGCGCGGCCTGTTCATTGGCCGCCATCCCGCGCACCGTAGCCGCGATCTCGCCGTTCACGTGTGACACGGCGCGCTGTACGTCGAGGCCGCCGAACCGCTGGCCGCCATCGCGCAGCTCGAGCGCTTCGCGCGTGCCCTTGCTCGCGCCCGCCGGCACGATCGCGCGCCCGGTTGCGCCGTCGTGCAGGCGGACTTCGGCCTCGACGGTCGGCCGGCCGCGGCTGTCCCAGACACGACGCGCGTGCACCGCGCGGATCTCGCAGGCGCGTGTCATCGTTCGAGCTCCTCGCGCCACGCGTCGGCCACATCGGCGAGCCGCGAAGGCGGCTGCCGAAGGAGAGCGCGCGCGACGCGCCGCACGGCGTCGCGCTGCATGTCGGAATCGATGTACTCGACCGGCGACTTGCCGTCGACGCGCGCGAGAAAGAGCCCCGGCAGCAGCGCCGACGCGCGCTGCTCGAGCGCCGCCGCGGGCTCCCACTGGACGCCGGCGAAATACGCACCGGCCAGTGCGCCGAAGCTGTCGAGAAACGCCGCGCGCGCGGCCGGGTTCCAGAGGCACTTCAGCAGCAGGTGATTGAGGCAGAACGCGATGTCGAACGCCGGGTCTCCCCACCAGGCGCACTCGGCGTCGAGCAGCACCGGCCCGTCGGCGCCGACGAGGATGTTCTTCGGGCTGACGTCGCCGTGCACGAGCGCATGCTTGTGCGTCTGTGTCTGCCGAACCAGCGCCTGCAGCGCCGGTTCGAGTTCGGGATGCCGGCGCGCGGTAGCGAGCAGGTACGGCTCGAGCCGGATGTCGAAGAAGATCGGATCGGTGTCGAACTCGCCGGCGAGCTCGGGGCGCGCGGCCGAATAGGCGTGGATCGCCGCGAGCGTGCGGCCGACTGCTCGCGCCGTCCTCGCGTCGGCCTCGCCCTGGCGCAGCTGGTCCTTCCACAGCCGATATGCGCCGGGTGGCAGGTAGCGCATCACGAGCACGCCGAGCGCCGCGTGCTGTCCGAGCACCTGCGGCGCGCTGCCGGGCGCGGCGGCGTTGGCGACCTGCATCCAGCGCGCCTCGAAGCGGTTGCGCTCGATCGGCGCGCGCCAATCGGCCGCAACGCGCAGCTTGGGCAGCGCGCGCTTCGCGCACACCGGACCCTGCTTCGTCTCGATACGCCAGATGTCCGAAGACACGCCGCCGCCGAGCGCGATGCCGACGAGCTCTTCGCTGCCCGCCAGCCCGAGGTCGCGCAGCGCCTGTGCGAACTCGGGGGGTATCGGTACGTTCGGCTCGGCCATCGCGTGCATTGTGCGCGGGTGGCCGGGTCAGCTCAGCGCGGGACGCGGTCCGACTCGACGAGCTTGACGAGTGCGTGCAGCGTCTGGTTGACCGGTGTCGCGATGCCGAGCTCGGCGCCGCGACGCACCACGTAGCCGTTCAGGTGGTCGATCTCGGTGGGCTTGCCACGCGCCAGGTCCTGTGCGGTCGACGAGAGCTGCGCGGGCATCGCGTCGGCAATGCGCTCCATCGCCTGCAGTGCCGGCTCGAGCGCCAGCGCCTGCCCGTCGGCCTGCGCCACCGCGACCACTTCGCGCACGACCGCATGTTGCACGTCGCGGATCGCCGGCAGCGCCGCCATCCTGCCGTAGGGCATCTGCGCGAGCGCCGAGATCGCGTTGTACGCGCAGTTGACCATCAGCTTGCTCCACAGCTCGACCATCACGGCGGGCGAGATGCGCACCGCCACGTCCGCCGACGCGAACAGCGTGACGACGTCCTGCAGGCGTTGCTGCAGCACTGCATCCTGCGCCGCCTGTGCATCGAGCGGGCCAATCACCAGATCGCCGCGTCCGAAGTGGCTGACCAGACCCGGTTCGGGCAGCGCGGTGGCGACGTAGACGACCGCCGGGACGACCGGCTGCCGGGTGTGGCGCGCGATCGTCGCGGCGTTGTCGACGCCGTTCTGCAGGCTGAGCACGATTGCGTCGGCCGCGAGCCATGGCGCGATCTGGCGCGCGACCGATTCGGTGTCGGTGGATTTGACGCACACCAGCACCAGGTCGGCGTCGCGCACCGCCGAGAGGTCGGTGCTGGCGTGCACGGCGATCGTCTCCGTTCGCCCGGCCATCTGCAGGCGCAGTCCGTGCGACTCGATCGCGCGCACGTGCGGCGGGCGGCCGATCAGCGTCACGCGGTGCCCGGCACGGGCGAGCATCGCGCCGTAGAAACTGCCAACGGCGCCCGCGCCGACGACGGCGGTGGAGCGAAATGCAATGGTCATGGAGCGCGGCCCGGGGTGCCTGCAAGACGCCGGCCTTGCAAGTATGGAGCGACGGCGAGCAGCGCCGTGATCAAATCTTCCGCATGGAGGACGTGAACATGGCCGATCCGAAGCAGCCGATCGACTTCTGGTTCTCGATCGGCAGTACCTACACGTATCTGTCGGTGATGCGACTTCCCGATGTCGCGCGCCGCGAGGGGCTCGAGATCTGCTGGCAGCCGTTCGATGTGCGCGCGATCATGGTCGAGCAGAACAACATTCCGTTTCGCGACAAACCGGTGAAGGCCGCGTACATGTGGCGCGACGTCGAGCGCCGGGCGGCCGGCTACGGGCTGCCGTTCGCCGGCATCCCGCCGTATCCGATCAAGGGGCTGTCGCGCGCGAACCGGATCGCCCTCATCGCACGCGACGAGGGCTGGATCGTGCCCTACGTGCAGTCGGCGTACCGACGCTGGTTCCAGCGGCTGCAGGAGCCGGCGACCGACGAATCGCTGCTCGAGGATCTCGCCGCGCTCGGCCAGGACGCACGACGCGTGATCGCGCTCGCCGATGCGCCGCAAGTCGATGCGCGCTTGCAGGAGCAGACCGAGCGCGCGAAGCGGCTCGGCGTGTTCGGCTCGCCGACCTGGGCGGTGGGCGACGAGCTCTTTTGGGGCGACGACCGTCTCGACGATGCGATCGGCTGGCTGCGCGGCACGCTGCGCGTGCCGCCGCGCCTCGGCTCGCGTTGAGACGCGACGAAGCGAATGTTGCGACGCCGATAGCCGGGGCCGCGCCGGCGCCGAAGTCACACTCGAAGCGACCACGGTTCGCTTCGTACCCACGCCGCCGGGATCTTCAAGCACGAACGGGTGGCGCCGGTCCGGCACCGCTCGCGCACGATCACGGGCACCGACAAACCCGCCTGCAAGGGCGTCGTGCGCATCATCAGTGATCGACAAGAAGGTGAGAATCACAACGATGCACGAACCGACTCCCATGCCATTGCGTCGCGCCTGGCTGGCTCTTGTGACGCTGGCGACGGCGGCCTTGGCGGGGTGCGCCGCCGCGCCGCCGGCGGCACCCGAGCTGCCGGCCGCAGCGATCACCCGTGCCGCGCCGACCGAAGCCGGACCGAGCGAAGCTGGACCCGATGAAGCCGCGCGGCAACGGGATTTCGGGCGCTGGATCACCGACTTCAGCGTCAGCGCACGCGCGGCAGGCATTGCCGAGGAGACGCTGCGCGTTGCGTTCGACGATGTCCAATACCTCCCGCGGGTCGTTGAACGCGACCGTGCGCAGCCCGAGTTCACCCGCACGGTGTGGGACTACCTCGACAGGGCGGTGACGCCCCAGCGCGTCACGCTGGGTCAGGAGAACTTGTCGCACATTCGCGCCGAAGTCGACGCGGCGGCGGCGCGCTACGGCGTCCCGCCGAACATCCTGGTCGCCATCTGGGGCATCGAGAGCAACTACGGCAGCAACCGTGGGGACATCCCGACCATCGACGCGCTCGCGACACTGGGCTTCGACGGCCGGCGCGAGGACTGGGCGCGCGGCCAGTTGCTCGCGGCGTTGAAGATCCTCCAGAGCGGCGACATCGACCGCGCGCACATGATCGGTTCCTGGGCCGGCGCCATGGGCCAGACCCAGTTCCTGCCGTCGAACTTTCTCGCCTACGCCGTCGACGCCGATGGCGACGGCCGGCGCGACATCTGGGGCAGCATCGCCGATGTGATGGCCTCGACCGCGAACTTCCTTGCGCGATCGGGATGGGAGGCGGACCAGCCCTGGGGGGCCGAGGTGCAGTTGCCGCCGGGATTCGACGTCGGTCGCGCCGACGCCGCGGTGCGACAGCCCACCGCGCTGTGGGCAGCCGAGGGCGTGCGAACACTGGACGGTTCACCGCTGCCGCAGTTCGACGATGGCGCGATCCTGCTGCCCGCCGGCGCGCGCGGACCCGCCTTCCTGACGGGACCCAACTTCCGCGCGATCCTGCGCTACAACCATTCGACCAGCTACGCGCTCGCGGTCGTCCTGCTCGCGCAACGACTGACCGACGGCCCCGACGTGCAGTCACCCTGGCCGCGCGATCTGCAAGCGCTCACGCGCAGCCAGTTGATCGCGCTGCAGACCACGCTCAACGAGCGCGGATTTGAAAGCGGCACTCCCGACGGTCTGATGGGGCCCGCCACGCGTGGCGCCATTCGTCGCGATCAGCGCAGCATCGGCGTCCCTGCCGACGGTTTCCCGAGCCTGGACTTGCTAGAGCGCTTGCAGGAGCGTTAGCCGTGTCGCCTGCCGTCCTCGCGCGAGGCCGTGCAACCGAATCAGCGCCTTGCGAGCAGCGTCGGCTCTTGGATCGGGAGTCAAGCAGTGTGACCGACCGAGTCAGCTCGCGCTGCGAGGGCCTCGGCGTTGATGAGCCGTCGTTCGAGCGGATTGGACAGCGAGTGACGGCATTGGGGCACGAGGCTCGAAGGCGCTGAACGGCCAGGAGCCGTCTCTCACGGTCGGCAGCTTTGGGGTGAGATGAAGATCATCGCCGCGATTCAAGCCGGATCACCAGCTTGCGCACCTGCAGCATCGACATCGTCCGTGGCCCCGGATAGGTGAAAGGGCCACTTTACGGCAACGGCCGGCACGCCATCATCCACGTCAACCCGCCGAGGAGCTGACGTGATTGCCGACCTCTCGACCCTGAGCGCCCTGAATGCCGCGGTGCTGTCCGACACGCTGGACAGCCTGGGCCTGATGCAGCAGGCCATGAAACCCTTCATGCGGCCACTGGACGACGCCTTGCAGCTCTTCGGCCGGGCGCGCACCGGCCTGTACATGCCGGTGTATGCGCAACCGGCCGCCGGCGAGAACCCCTACGAGGTGGAGATCGCGCTGGTCGACGACCTGCAGCCCGGTGACGTGGTGGTGCTGGCCTGCGACGGCCCGAGCGAGCGCATCGCGCCCTGGGGCGAACTGCTGTCCACCGCCTGCGTGGCGCGCGGTGCGGCCGGCTGCGTCACCGACGGCCTGGTGCGCGATGTGCGGCAGATCCGTGAGATGCGGTTCCCGGTGTTCTGCGGCGGCATCGGTCCGCTCGACACCAAGGGCCGTGCGCGCATGGTGGAGCGCGACGTGCCGGTGCAGTGCGGCGGCGTGGCGGTGCACCCCGGCGAGCTCGTCTTCGGCGATGTCGACGGCGTGGTGGTGATCCCGCGCGAGGCCGAGGCCGAGGTCGTGCAGCGCGCGCTGGAGAAGGTGGCCGGCGAGAACCAGTCGCGCGACGCGCTGCGGCGCGGCGAGAAGCTGGGTGATGTCTTCCGGCGGCTGGGGATCCTGTAGGGCCGGCACGATGAGCTGGCTGAATCCCTGTGGGGCTAAGATCAATCCGACCGAGGACCGATGTCGCCCGATCGAAGACTCACGCGCCAAGTGTGATCGCTGATCGCCTCGTCAGGCTGCCGGCAGGCCACCACTGCAGTTTGCTCCGCACCCGCCGTCACGACGCGTGAAGGGTGCCGGACATCACCCGGCCGGCGCTCTCGGACGAACGCGTGCAGCTCAACGCAGCCGGCCAGGTGGAGCTCAAGCTCAAGCCGCCGTGGCGTGACGGCACCACGCACCTGGTGATGAGCCCGCTGGAGTTCATGCGGCGGCTGGAGGCGCTGGTCCTGCGGCCGCGGCTGCACCAGCCAACGACTGCTTCACGGCTGTCGATCTTGGTGGTCCGATGCCCGCATTGGGTCGGGTTGTTGAACTCGCCGACCGACAAACCAGCCGCTCAGCTGCAGCCAGACTGAATGGCCGCCGTCGGGCGCGGCCGTGAACCCACAGCCCCGGCCAATTCCCGTCGTTGACGATGGGCCGCAATTTGAGCAGCCCCTTCGGCATTGGCTTTGACCTCGGCTGCGTCGCGCTGGCGATCCGCACCAGTCAATCTCCACCGAATTTGACTGTGCTCATGATCGACCGGATAGGTGGTGCTAGTGTTTTTTGATCCCCATGCCCGCGGGTTCTGGCCGTCGCGAGGCGACTCGCCGCCAACGTGCATGCGGGTTCCTTGCGCCAACCGGAGAAAGACATGGGTTCGAACACGAAGGCAGTCCTCAACTACGGCGACGGCAAGTCCGTCGAGTTTCCAGTCCTAGGCGGCACCATCGGGCCCGAGGTGCTCGACATCCGCTCCCTGTACGGCAAGTCCGGGATGTTCACGTACGACCCCGGCTTCATGTCCACCGCGAGCTGCCAGTCGAAGATCACCTACATCGACGGCGACCAGGGCGTGCTGCTGTACCGCGGCTACCCGATCGAGCAGTTGGCCGCGAACTGCGACTTCCTCGACACCTGCTACCTGCTGCTCAAGGGTGAACTACCGACACCGGCGCAGAAGAAGGAGTTCGTGCAGGCCATCAATCAGCACACGATGGTCCACGAGCAGATGCAGTTCTTCATGCGCGGCTTCCGGCGCGACGCGCATCCGATGGCGGTGCTCACGGGCCTGGTGGGCGCCTTGTCGGCGTTCTACCACGACGCGCTGGACATCAACAGCCTGCGCGACCGCGAGATCTCGGCGCTGCGCCTGATCGCGAAGATGCCGACGCTGGTCGCGATGTCGTACAAGTACTCGCTCGGCCAGCCGTACTTCTATCCGAAGAACGACCTGTCGTACACGGCGAACTTCATGCGCATGATGTTCGCCAACCCGTGCGAGGAGTACCAGCTCAACGACGTGCTGGTGCGCGCGCTGGACCGAATCTTCATCCTCCACGCCGACCACGAGCAGAACGCCAGCACCTCGACCGTGCGGCTGTGCGGATCGTCGGGCACCAACCCGTTCGCGGCGATTGCCGCCGGCGTGGCCTGCCTGTGGGGCCCGGCGCACGGCGGTGCCAACGAGGCCTGTCTGAACATGCTGCAGCGGCTGCAGATCCAGGGGGGCGTCGAGAAGCTCGGCGAGTTCATCGCCAAGGTCAAGGATCCGGCCTCCGGGGCGCGCCTGATGGGCTTCGGTCACCGGGTCTACAAGAACTACGACCCGCGCGCCAAGCTGATGCGCGAGACCTGCTACGAGGTGCTCGGCGAGCTGGGACTGCAGGACGACCCGCTGTTCAAGCTGGCGATGGCGCTGGAGAAGGTGGCGCTCGAGGACGACTACTTCGTCTCCCGCAAGCTCTACCCGAACGTCGACTACTACTCCGGCATCGTGCAGAAGGCGCTGGGTATCCCGGTGGCAATGTTCACCGGCATCTTCTCGCTTGCCCGTACCGCCGGCTGGATCGCCCAGTGGCAGGAGATGATCACCGATCCGGAATACAAGATCGGCCGTCCCCGCCAGCTGTACAACGGCCCCGCGCGCCGCGACGTGCCTGCCATGAAGCCGAAGGCCATGCCGGCAGCCAAGGAGGCGCTGGCGACGGCGCACTGAGCCATTCCGGGCGCCCGTCGCGCCACCCAGGCGGGCGCGGCGGGTGGCGCTCGGCGCGCTCAGGCCATCGGCCGATGCAGGTACTGTCCGCGGGGCTTCCCGATCATTCCGCTGTTGGCCTGAAACTCTGTCCCGCGCAGGTACGGCGCGCTGCCGAACGGCGAGCGTTCGATTCGCTCGCAGGGCGTGCCGCCCTGGGCGGACGGCGAATCCTTCGCGCGGATGGTCTAGGTGTTGTTCGGTTTGACGATGCGCTTTTCGTGTCGGAACGCTCGGTGAGGTCGCCTAAGCGCGTGCAGGTCTTCGACACGCCGCGCTGCGCCGCCTTAGCAGGCTACGAGATCGGTATGCGCAAAGCCCTTCGTGTAGTCGAGCACGGAGATGATCTTCGGAACGACGCGAAACAGCGCGACCTCCTCCGGCTCAGGCATCTTCATCTGTGTGACCGCGGCCGGCGCGTCGGGGTATTTCAGCGGCAGCATCCCGATCACCTTCTTCGCCTCGGCCCGGTCGGTCACGCGGTAGGCCCGCGCCGCCATCGACAAGCCGGTGATTGACATGATGTCCGGCGTGTCATGGTCGATCGTGATCGACACGCGATTGTCGTGCGCGAGGTTGTCCGCCTTCTGGCTTGCCAGTCCGCACAAGAACCAGAGCGTGAGGCCCTCGTTCACGTAGCCAACCGTCGTTGCCTGTGGCCAACCGTCCGGCCGCAGGGTCGCGATCGTCATGATCCTGTGACCCTCGAGCAGCGACAGGATCTTCTGCTTCATCAAGTCGTCCATGAGGATCTCCAAGACCGGCTATCGGCTGAATCGACCGACAATCGTGCCGCTGCATGGCACCCCGCATGTTGACCGCCGTCAGTGCGGCGGCCGGTGGCGTCCGTGCTGGTGTAGTCGCTTGACCGACACTGGCTGCCGCCTGCCCGAAGCAACCGCATCGCGCTCGTGGCCCCCGCCGCGCACGGTACGCGGCAGCTTGGACTGCGTCGCTCACGCGCGCGGGTCGGAGCAGCCCCCCCCGCGGCGCCCCCGCGGCCCGATGGCGCGGCCGTCGGTCATCGACCAAGCGCAGCAACGTCGCTCCGCTTTGCGCCACCACATGGCGAACGCTCCAAAGATGTCTAGATTTGCCTTCAAGGTCTGATGCTTGCCGCACGAGTCGGGCGAAGCTGAAACCGCCCGGTTCGAGCAATGAAGGAGACGCCGATGCTGGAACTCAATGTGAATGGCCGCGCCCATCGCATCGATGTCGAGCCCGAGATGCCGCTCCTCTGGGCGCTGCGGGACCACCTGAACCTGCCGGGTACCAAGTACGGCTGCGGCGTTTCGGCGTGCGGCGCGTGCACGGTGCACATCGACGGTCAGGCGGTACGCTCGTGCACGCTGCCGGTGGCGCAGGGGGTGGGCAAGAGGATCGTCACGATCGAGGGGCTGTCGCAGACCGGCCTGCACCGCATCCAGCAGGCGTGGATCGAACACGAAGTGCCGCAATGCGGCTACTGCCAGCCCGGCATGATGATGTCGGCCGCCGCACTGCTCGCCGCCAATCCGAAGCCCACCGATGCCGAGATCGACGCGGCGATGACCAACCTGTGCCGCTGTGGCACCTACGCGCGCGTCAGGAAGGCCATTCAAGCACTGGCTGCGGCCTCGGGCGCCTCTACCGGTGCGAAGTCCTGAGACCCCAGGAGGAACCGATCATGACGATCACTGCATCGCGTCGCGAGTTTCTCAAGGTGTCGGCTGCGCTCGGAGGCGGGCTGGCGCTCGAATTCAGCTTTCCGCTTGCGTCGAAAGCCGCCGAGGGTGCCGCGGTGAGCGAAGTCAACGCGTGGATCGTGATCCACCCGGACGACCGCGTCGTGATCCGGATCGCCCGGTCCGAGATGGGGCAGGGCACGCTCACCGCGCTCGCGCAACTGGTGGCCGAAGAACTCGATTGCGACTGGGCCCGCGTGGAAACCGAGTTCGCCTCGCCCAACGAGCACATCCGTCGCAACCGCCTCTGGGGCTCGATGTCCACCGGCGGCAGCATGGGCGTGCGCGGGTCGAACGACTACGTGCGCAAGGCCGGCGCGAGCGCGCGCGAGCTGCTCGTCGCCGCTGCGGCCACGCAATGGCGAGTGTCGCGCGGCGAGTGCACGGTCGAGCGCGGCGTGATCACGCACCGGCCGACCGGCCGGACGCTGCGCTATGGGCAGGTCGCCACCGCGGCGGCCACGCTGGCGCCGCCGCGCGACGTGGCGCTGCGCGACCCGAAGGACTGGAAGATCGCCGGCAAACCGCTGCACCGTCTCGACATCCCCGACAAGGTGGCCGGCAAGCCGGTGTTTGCCGCCGACGTCTCGCTGCCGGGCATGCTGCACGCGTCGATCGCGCAGTGCCCGGTGTTCGGCGGCAGGGTCGTAAAGCTGGATCCGGGGGAAGCCGAAGCGATGCGCGGCGTGAAGAAGATCGTTCGCGAGGCGGACTTCGTCGCCGTCCTCGCCGACAGCTGGTGGCGCGCCAACGAAGCGTTGAAGAAGCTGAAGATCCAATGGGACGCCGCGGGCAACGCCAATGCGAGCAGCGAAACGATCAGCGCCATGTTGAAGGACGGGCTCACGCAGCCGGATCTGCCGCGGGCGCGAGAAATCGGCAGCACCGAGGCAGCGCTGGCGGGCGCGGCGCGGGTGATCGAGGTCGAGTACAGCTCGCCTTACCTGAGCCACGCAACGATGGAGCCGCAAACCTGCACCGCATGGTTCAAGCCCGACGGCTTCCTCGAGGTGTGGACGTCGACGCAGAACGGCGAGGCGTCGATGGCTGCCGCCGCGCAGGCCGCAGGCCTGCCGCTCGAGAAGGTCGAGGTGCACAAGATGATGCTCGGCGGCGGATTCGGCCGCCGCGGCAGCCCGCAGGACTTCGTGCGCCAGGGCGTCGCGATCGCCAGGGCGATGCCCGGCGTGCCGGTGAAGCTGATGTGGTCGCGCGAGGAGGACATGCAGCACGACTTCTATCGGCCGGCGAGCGTCGTGCGGATGAAGGCCGGACTCGATGCGCAGGGCAAGCTGGTCGCGCTGCACACGAAGATCGCGTGTCCGTCGATCATGCGCGCACTGATGCCGCAGGCGCCGATGAAGAACGGCATCGACTTCGCCGCGGTGCGCGCCTTGAACGACCTGCCGTACGACGTGCCGAACCAGCAGGTCGACTACGCAATGCGCAACGGCCACGTGCCGGTCGGCTTCTGGCGCGCGCCAGGGCAGCAGAACGAGTTCTATCGCGAATGTGTCATCGACGAACTGGCGTTCGCCGTGGGGCGGGACCCGGTCGAATACCGCCTCGCGATGCTGAAGCCAGGCGACAAGCACCGCCTGGTGCTGGAGGCAGTGGCGAAGGCGGCCAACTGGGCGACGCCGCTGCCCGCGGGCCTGCAGCGTGGCGTAGCGCTCGCCTACGGCTTCGGCAGCTACGCCGCCGCCGTTGCCGAAGTGTCAGTCAATCCGAACGGCGAACTCAAGGTGCACCGCGTGGTCATCGCGATCGACTCGGGCCATGTCGTCAACCCCGACACCTGTCGTGCGCAGGCCGAAAGCAACGTCGTCTACGGACTGAGCGCGGTGCTGTACCAGGAGAACACGGTCAAGAACGGGCGCATTGCCGAATCGAACTTCCACGACTTTCCGCTGCTCGGGCTGGCGGAGATGCCGAAGGTCGAAACGGTGCTCGTGCCCACCGGTGACTTCTGGGGCGGCCACGGCGAGCCGGCGATCCTGCCGCTCGCACCGGCGGTGTGCAATGCGGTGTCGCGGGCGACCGGTAAACGCATCCGCTCGCTGCCGCTCAAGCGCCACGACCTGCGCGCGGTCTGAGACGCTGGCTTGGCGCGTCCGAGCGCATCGTGACGAGGAGAGAGCGGCCTCGAAGTCGAAGCACGAATGTCTACCGGACGTCACCCAATTGCGCCTCTGCTTGTTTGCACCGTGAGTGCATCTTCAAATCCCGAAAGGATTCGGCGGCGATCGCCAGCTGCTCCGCAGCTTGTTCTTGATCACCCCTCAGCCGGCACAAATTACCCATCCCGAGACGGCAGCGGGCCAGGAGCGGACGCATGCCGTTTCGCTCCGCCAACGCGATGGCGTCCTGATAGAGGCCTTGCGCTTCGGCCGCTCGCGAGGATTCCGCACTGGAAATCACTTCAGCCAGGAGCCGCAGGGCCGACGCCTCGACGCCCCGTTCGCCCCGTTCCCGGCTGAGAGCCAGGGCCAGCTCCGCCACCGGTCGGGCATCGTCTATGCGTCTTGCAGCCACGAGCGCCTCGCCCAGATAGACAAGCAAGAGAGAATGAAACGCCAGTCTTCCCGATGCCTCGGCGACTCGAGTGGCCTCCTGCAGCATCGAGAGACCCTCCGCGGTCTGCCCCAGCATGGCCTTTGCGTAGCCCAATGATCCCATCACGCCGGGTGTCAGAGCGGCCAGGTACCAATCCCGCGAGAGCGCGAGCGCCCGATCCAGCAGATCGAGCGCCGGCTCCGGCTCCCCTTCGGTGATGTAAACGGTTGCGTATCCCCAGGACGCCGTAACAAGGCTCCAGGCGTGACCGATCTCCTCTGCCAGCCGCACGCCCTTTCGCCCGTTGACGATACCTTGATCGAATTCGCCACGCTGGGCGAGAGCCCAAGCCAGATACGTGCGCGACATCGCTGCGGGGAAACCGGCAACACCGAATCGTTCGCGGATCTGTCCGTCAGGGATCGAATCGACATTTTCCCCGAGGAGCTTCTCAGCGCCTGAGTAATCTCCGACGCTGAGACAGGCAAGTCCAAGGTAGTAGTTCGCCGTGACCCGCAGGGGAAAGTGCTTCAGCGGTTCCTGCATGGAGTGTGCGCGTTTGCCCAGCTCGTATGCCCTCGCCGACTGCCCCGTCACCCAGTAATAGTGACACTTGTATACGGACGCCCATGCCTGCCGCAGCCGATCGTCCAGCTTTTCGCCGAGGTGATCCGCCTGCTCGAGATACTCGAGCACTCTTTCGAGCTTTCCAAGCGGGAACAGTGAAGTCCGCAGATCGAAACGAACGTCCAGCGCAAGCTCCAGCGTTTCGCGATCCTGTGGCAGATGCTCGAGAGCGGTCAGCGCGTTCTCGAAACATGACACCGCTTCGCGGTAAGCCGATCGTGTTTCGGCTTTGAGCCCGGATTGACGCAGATACGCCAGCGCCTTCGGCCACACTTCCCCGCGGAAAGCGTGCTGAGCGAAGCGATCGATGTCCTGGCCAAGTCGATCACCGTAAATCTTCTCCATGACAGCGAGAATTCGGGCGTGCAGGGCACGACGGCGATCGCCGAGGAGCGAGTTGTACGCGACCTGATGCGTCAGTGCGTGCTTGAACGTGTACTCGAGCTCTGGAAAGAGGCTCGTTTCGTAAAGAAACTCGACGGCTTGAAGGCGGCTCAGGCCCTGCCGCAGCTCTTCTTCCGACATATCGGAAATCGCCTGGAGCAGGGCGAACGGGACTGTCTCGCCGATCACAGATGCCGTCTGCAAGAGATGCTTGTAATCGCTCGGCAGTCTGTCGATGCGAGCCGCCAGCACTGCCTGCACAGTCGCCGGCACCCGGATCTCCGGCAGGGGCGTTGCCAACCGACGTGAGCCGGGACCTCCGCTCAAGGCGCCCGTCTCCACCAGTGTGCGGACGCTTTCTTCCAGAAAGAATGGGTTGCCCTGGGTCGTTTCGATCAGGAGCTTCTTGAGGTCTTGGAGCTCGGCATCGGCGCCGAGCAGAGAGGTCAACAGTTCGCCAGCGTTCTCGGAAGGCAGCGGGTCGACACGAAGCTGCGTGTAATAGGTTCTGCTCGCCCAGCCGTGCTCGTACTCGGGACGATAGTTGACGAGAAGAAAGATCCGTGCGCTCGGGAGGCTATCGACGAAGCCGTCGAGGAATGCCTGCGTTTTGGAATCGATCCAGTGCAGATCCTCGAAAATGAGAACCAGCGGTTGCACCAGGCTCTCGCGCAGCAGCAGCTGCTTGCACGCGTCGAAGGTACGTCGTCTGCGCTGGCTCGAGTCCAACGTCTGCCACTGCGGGTCGCTCGCCGGAATGTCCATCAGCTCCAGAAAGACTGGAAGCGCAGATGTCAGGCTCTCGTCGAGCCTCACCAGCTTGCCGCTCATCTTCTCGCGGATCGTCCGGGGGTCGTCCCGCGCCTCGATCTGGAAGTAGTTCTTGAGCAGATCGATGACGGGAAGGAACGGCGTTGCCTTGCCATAGGCGAGCGAGCTGCCCTGAAGCACGAGCCAGCCGTTCACGCGCTGCGAGTGGGTGAATTCAAAGAACAATCGGGATTTTCCGACCGCTGCCTCGCCGACCACCGCGAGCATCTGCCCGTGACCCGTTGCCGCCTGCTGCTGCAGTTTCTCAAGCACGTCGAGCTCTGTGTCGCGTCCTACGAAACGGGTCAGACCACGACTGGCTGCCGCCTCGAAACGTCGCCGGGCCCATCCCGCTCCGCGAAGCTCGTATACATCGACAGGCTCCACCAGGCCCTTGACCGGGACTTTGCCGAGGGCCCTGACTTCGACCAAGCCGTTGACGAGCTGGAGCGTATCCAAGGGCAGGAGGATGCAGCCGGGATCGGCAAGCTGCTCCATGCGCGCAGCCAGATGCGTGGTCTGCCCCACGGCGGTGTAGTCCATATGCAGGTCGCTGCCGATCGAGCGCACGACGACCTCGCCCGAATTCAGGCCGACACGGATCTGAACGGGGATTCCCTGGGTCCGCCGAACGTCCTCCGCGTACCGTTTCACTGTCTCCTGCATGCGCAGCGCCGCATAGCAGGCGCGCACCGCGTGGTCCTCCAGCGACAGCGGCGCGCCGAACAGCGCCATGATCCCGTCGCCCATGACCTGGTTCACCGTCCCCTCATAGCGGTGCACCGCCTCCATCATGTGCTGTAGCACCGGATCGAGCAGTTTGCGCGCCTGCTCCGGGTCGGAGTCCGCGAGCAGCGCCATCGATCCCTTCAGGTCGGCAAACAGCACCGTGACCTGCTTGCGCTCGCCCTCGAGCGCGGACTTCGAGGTCAGGATCCGCTCGGCAAGGTGCGCCGGGGTATAGGCGCCAGGGGAGTGAAAGCGGCCGGCAGCCGCTGGTGGGCCGTCGACGGGCTGGCCGCAATTCAGACAAAACCTCGCGCCCCCCGGAAGCTCGGTCCGGCACTGCGAGCACGCGAGAGTCAGGCGAGATCCACACTGCAGGCAGAACTTGGCCTGTGGCGGATTGTCGTGCTCGCAATGGGAGCACCGCATCGTGGGCCTCTTACCCGAACCTTTGAAAACGCTAAGCCCCTTCGCCGACGCGAAGGAAGACATCTGTCGTTGTGATTGTATTGTCGTGCGTCAATTCCGCACGGCTCGCTCAGAGCCCAGAGCCAGTCAGCAGTTGTGCGACGCTGCAACCGGGCGCGCACCTCGCGCCGCATCTCCTCTGCGAACTTCGCCAGCTTCGGGCGCGCCCGATCACCGGGAGGATCAGGGCGACGTCGCTTATCGCGGGCTCCTGGCGCGGCCGAGCCACGATCGCAGCCGAAGCGCGTGCCGTGTGCAACGCGATCTGCCTTGCCGCCGGCACGCGTGTGCGCTCGCTGCCGCTCAAGCATCACGACCTGCGCGCGGTGTGAGGTGCGTCCCGGCGCGCCGGGGCGTCGCTGGCGCGAACGGCGGATCTCCCCCGGCTCAGCGGGGCAGGAACGAGCGCGCCGCCAGCGACAGGAAAATCTTGTCGGTGCCGATCGCGAACAGCCGCACGCCCAGGCGCTGCCAGTGCGCGACACGCGCCTGGGTCTGCGCCGGGTCGGTGTCGAACATCGGCATCACCACCGGCAGGCCGCGCGCGGTGGCCGCGCGCACCACGCGCTCGAGCTTGTCCTGTACCGCCGTGGCACGCCAGTCGCCGTCCAGACCCATCGCAACAGCGAGGTCGAACGGGCCGAGCACGATGCCGCGCAATCCGTCGAGCGCGCAGATGTCGTCAATCGCACCGATCGCGCCGGGCGTCTCGATCAGCAGCATCGCGCCCGCGGCGGCTTCGCGCTCGCAGCGAAAGCGCGCCCAGTCGCGAACGAAATGCCCGCCGCTACGCACGCAAGGGCACGCGCCACGCGTTCCATCGGGCGCCCAGCGCGTCGCGGCGATCGCTGCGCGCGCATCGTCGAGGCCACCGATGCGCGGCACGATCACCGCCGCGGCACCACAGTCGAGCGCCTTGGTGATCGTCGGCACGTGAGCGTCGGGCACACGCACAAACGGCACGACGCCGTTGGCGTCGCAGGCACGCACCAACATGTCCGCCGCGCCGAAGTCGAACGAGCCATGTTCCAGGTCGACGATGCCGAAGCCGAAGCCGCTCGCCGCAACGATGTCGACGACGTCGGCACACGGCATCTGCAGCCAGGTGCCGAACACCGGCACGCCGGCATGCAGCAGATCATCGAGAGAACGCATCGCCTCGTTCGATTGTTGGTGCGGTCGATGCTACCAGCGCGGCTGCGCGCCGCTGCATTTGCGACGCGTGCCAGGTGCGGTGGCCGCGAGTCTTGTCATTGCGGGCCGGCCAAGGTGCGTGGGCAGGGGCAGGGAATCGGTAGAGTCCGGCCATGGACACGCTCGTTCGACTGACCGCCGGTGCGCCGGCGTCGGTGTTGCTTCTCGCGACGATCCTCGTCGTCAGCCTGCTCGGTCTGTACAAGGCGCCCGTGCTGATCGAGCGCAACCTGCTGCGGCCCTACGGTCTGGTGGAGCGCGGCGACTACGCGACGCTGGTGACGAGCGGATTCGTCCACGCAGACCTTGCGCACCTGCTGTTCAACAGCTTCACGTTCTGGGCGTTCGGCTTCGGGCTCGAGCGGGCCATCGGAACGCCGCGCTTTGCTGCGCTGTACGCGATCGGGCTGCTCGCGAGCAGCCTCGCCACGTGGCTGATCCATCGCCGCCACCGCGGCTACGCGAGCCTGGGCGCTTCGGGCGCGATCCTCGCGGTGCTGTTCGCCTCGATCGTCGTGTTCCCGACGTCGTCGATCTACATCCTGCCGATCCCGGTGCCGATTCCGGCACCGGTGTTCGCGATCGGCTACCTCGCTTTCAGCGTGTTCGCGAGCCGAACGCGCGTCGGGCGGGTGAACCACGATGCGCACATCGCGGGTGCGCTGGCCGGCGTGGCGTTCATGGCGGTCACCGCGCCGGGCTCGATCGGGCGTGCGCTGAAGGCGCTGTTCGGTTGACGACGTCTAAGGCGTTGGTTCGGCGGACCGTCGCCGCCGCAGCGCGTAGACCGCCGGCACGATGAACAGCGACAGCAGCGGCGCGGTGACCATGCCGCCGAGCATCGGCGCCGCGATTCGGCTCATCACTTCCGATCCGGTGCCGCTGCCCCAGACGATCGGCACCAGCCCGGCGAGGATCACCGCCACCGTCATCGCCTTGGGCCGCACGCGCAGCACCGCGCCTTCGCGGATCGCTTCGTCCACCAGTGCGGGCGTTGCGCGCGCGCCGGCGGCAAGCCGCGCCTCGAGCGACTGCTTCAGGTAGATCAGCATCACGACGCCGAACTCGGCGGCGACGCCCGCCAGCGCGATGAACCCCACGCCGGTAGCCACCGAGAGGTGGTAGCCCATCAGGTAGAGGAACCAGATGCCGCCGGTCAGCGCGAACGGCAGCGTGCCCATGATCAGCACCGCCTCGTCGATACGGCGAAACGTCAGGTAAAGCAGCACGAAGATGATCAGCAGCGTGGCCGGGACAACGATCGCGAGGCGTGCGTTGGCGCGCTCGAGGTACTCGAACTGGCCGGAGTAGGCGATGCTGATGCCGGGCTCGAATTTGACGTCGCGGGTCACCGCGGCGCGCACGTCGCGCGCCACCGATGCGAGGTCGCGCCCGCGCACGTCGACGTAGACCCAGCCCGAAGGGCGCGCGTTTTCGCTTTTGAGCATCGGCGGGCCGTCGGTGATGCTCACCTTGGCCACCGTGCCGAGCGTGATCTGCTGCCCCATCATCGTGAAGATCGGCAGCGTGGCCAGCTTCTCGGGCGAGTCGCGCCACTCGCGCGGATAGCGCAGGTTGATCGGGAAGCGCGCCAGCCCCTCGACCGTCTCGGCGACGTTCTCGCCGCCGATCGCGCCGGCGACGACGTCCTGCACGTCGGCGATGTTCAGGCCGTAGTGCGCCGCGGCCGCGCGGTCGATGTCGACATCGATGTAGCGCCCTCCGGTGAGCCGCTCGGCGAGTGCCGAGGTCACGCCAGGCACCGCCTTGACGACTCTCTCGACGTCGAGCGCAACCCGGTCGATCGCGGCGAGGTCCGGGCCGGAGACTTTCACGCCGATCGGGCTCTTGATCCCGGTGGCCAGCATGTCGATGCGATTGCGGATCGGCGGCACCCAGATGTTCGACAGCCCCGGTACCTTGACCGCCCGGTCGAGTTCCTCGACGAGCTTGTCGGGCGTCATGCCGGCTCGCCACTGGCTCGGCGGCTTGAGCTGGATCGTCGTCTCGAACATCTCGAGCGGCGCGGGGTCGGTGGCGGTCTCGGCGCGCCCGGCCTTGCCGAACACCCGCTCGACCTCGGGCACCGACCTGATCATGCGGTTGGTGATCTGCAGCAGCTCGGCGGCCTTCTGCGCCGACAGGCCCGGCAACGCCGAGGGCATGTAGAGCAGGTCGCCTTCGTCGAGCCGCGGCAGGAACTCGCCGCCCAGCCGCATGAGCGGCCAGGCGGTCGTGGCCAGCGCCAGCACGGCGAGCGCGAGCGTCGCTTTCGGCCAGCGCAGCACCGCGTCGAGCAGCGGCCGATACGCCGCGATCAGGCCGCGCGTGATCGGATTACTCTGCTCGTGGGGAATGCGGCCGCGGATCCACGCCACCATCAGTACCGGGACCAGCGTCACCGACAGTCCAGCAGCAGCGGCCATCGCGTAGGTCTTGGTAAAGGCCAGCGGGCCGAACAGCCGCCCCTCCTGGGCCTGCAGCGTGAAGACCGGGATGAAGCTCAGCGTGATGATGAGCAGCGAAAAGAACAGCGCCGGCCCGACCTCGACCGCGGCCTGCGTGATCACCTCGCGGTGCGCCGCGCCGGCGAGCTTCTCGCCGGGGTGCGCCTGCTGCCAGGCCTCGATCTTCTTGTGCGCGTTCTCGATCATCACCACCGCCGCGTCGACCATCGCGCCGATCGCGATCGCGATCCCGCCGAGCGACATGATGTTGGCGTTGATGCCCTGCCAGCGCATGACGACGAACGCGGCCATCACGCCGAGCGGCAGCGCAATGATCGCCACCGCTGCCGAGCGCAGGTGCCAGAGAAACAATACGCACACCGCGGCGACGACGATGAACTCCTCGATCAGCTTGCGGGTGAGGTTGTCGATCGCGCGCTGGATCAGTGCGCTGCGGTCGTAGGTGGTGATGATCTGCACGCCGGGCGGCAGCGCCTGCTGCAGCTCGGCGAGCCGGGCCTTCACCGCGGCAATCGTTTGCTGCGCGTTCTTGCCCGAGCGCAGGACGATGATGCCGCCGGTGACTTCGCCCTCGCCGTCGAGTTCGCCGATGCCGCGCCGCATCTCAGGGCCGTACTGCACGATCGCCACCTGGCCCAGCAGCACCGGCACGCCCATGCGCGCGGCCAGCGGGATCGAGCGGAAGTCGTCGAGCGTCTTCAGGTAGCCGCTGGCGCGCACCATGTATTCGGTCTCGGCCAGCTCGAGCACCGAGCCGCCGGATTCCTGGTTGCCCATCAGCAGCGCCTGCTTGACCTGGCGCTGCGTCACGCCGTAGGCGGCGAGCTTCAGCGGGTCGAGCACGACCTGCACCTGGCGCACCATGCCGCCCACGCTGGCCACCTCGGCGACGTTGGGCAACGCCTTCCTTTCGTACTTCAGAAACCAGTCCTGCAGCGCGCGCAGCTGCGCGAGGTCGTTGCGGCCGGTGCGGTCGACCAGCGCATACTGGAAGATCCAGCCCACGCCGGTGGCATCGGGCCCGAGCGAAGTCCGCGCCGCCGCCGGCAGCCGGCCCTGCACTTGGTTGAGGTACTCGAGCACGCGCGAGCGCGCCCAGTACAGGTCGGTGCCGTCGTCGAACAACACGTAGACGAAGCTGTCGCCGAAGAACGAGAAGCCGCGCACCACCTTGGCGCCGGGCACGCCGAGCATCGTGGTGGCCAGCGGATAGGTGACCTGGTTTTCGACGATCTGCGGCGCCTGGCCGGGCAGGCTGGTGCGGATGATGACCTGCACGTCGGACAGATCGGGCAGCGCATCGACGGGCGTCGTGCGCACGCCCCACACGCCCGCCGCGGCGAGGCCCACCGTTGCCAGCAGAACGAGGAAGCGATTGGCGACCGACCAGCGGATCAGCGCGGCGATCATCGCGGCACCTTCTGGATCGCAGTGATCACGCTTTCGTCACCCTCCTGACGGAAGCTGAAGTGCACCTTGTCGCCGGCCTTCAGGCCGCTGGCCATGTCGGGCCGCGCGAGCTTGAACGGCATCGTCATCGCCGGCCACTTGAGTGCCGGCACCGGATCATGGTCGAGCGTGATCACACCGCCACCCGCGGCCTCGCTGACCGTCCCGTTGACGTGGTGTTCGGCCGCGGGCGCGGCGGCTGCGACGCCCGACGCACGCGCGGTCACGCCGCGCAGCGTCGCTTCCGAGTCGATCAGGAACTGGCCCGATGCCACGACCTGCTGGCCCGCATCGACTCCTCTGAATATGACGATGCGGTCGCCGATCTCGGGCCCGACCTCGACTTCCACCGGCCGGTAGCGCCCCGGCGCGTCGAGCAGGTAGACCAGCGCGCGGCGCCCGGTGCGCACCACCGCCTCGGCCGGCACCGTGACCGCTTCGCCCTGCGGCGCCCCCTGCAGCGCGACGTGCGCGAACATGCCCGCGCGCAGGCGCTGGCCCGGGTTGGGCAGTTCGACGCGAACGCGCAGCGTGCGCGACTCGCGGTTGGCCTCCGGCAGCACGGCCGTCACCTTGCCGCGGATCACCTGGCCCGGCATCGCAGGCAGCCGCACCTCGGCGATCTGGCCTGGCGTCGCGGTGGCTGCCTGCGCCTCGGGCACAGCCGCTTCCACCCAGACGGTGGCCAGGCCGTTGATGCGTGCGAGGTTCATGCCCATGCCCACCGTCATGCCCTGGCGCACCATCAGCTCGGCCAGCAGGCCGCCGATCGGTGCGGTGAGCGTCTGGATCGCACGCGGCTTGCCCGTCCGTGCGACCTCCTCGATCTGTGCGGCCGGAATGCCCAGCAGCACGAGTCGCTGGCGCGCGGCCGCGGTGAGGTCGGCGTCGCCGGTGGCCCGCACCGCGAGGAATTCCTGCTGCGCGGCGAGCCACTCGGGCAGCAGCACGTCGACGATCGGTGCGCCCGCCGCGATCACATCGCCAGGTGCGCGCGCGTAGACGCGCTCGACGAAGCCACTGGCGCGCGACTGCAGGATGCTGACGTCGCGTTCGTTGAGCAGCACGGTGCCCAGCGTTTCGACCCTGGCGCTGAGCGCGCGCCGTTCGGCCGTTGCCACGCGCAGGCCGAGCGACTGCTGGGCCTGCGGGCTGACGCTGACGCCGGCGCCAGCGTCGACCTCGTCGGCGTACCGGGGCACCAGCTGCATGTCCATGAACGGTGATTTGCCGGGCTTGTCGAACTTCTGCGTTGGCACCATCGGGTCGTACCAATAGAGGACCTTGCGCTCGGTGGTGGCTGCGACCGGCGGGGCGCCGGCCGGCACCGTTGCGCCAGGGCCTGCCTCCGAGGTGCCGCCGCGCGAGGCCGACCACTGCGAAATCGCCCAGCCGCCGGCCAAGCCCACCGCCAGCATCACCGCAGCGGCGATCACGGTCTTGTTCGTGGTGTTCATCACTTACTCCTGTGTCACCAGCGAGGCCAGCCGCACGCGCATCGCCGCGCGCCCGGCCTCGAGTTCGATCAGCTTCATCCGCACGTCCAGCGCGGCCGTGCGAGCCGCCAGCACCGGTTGCAGTCCGCCGCGCCCGGCCTCGTAGCCCGCCATCGACAGCGTCACGCGCTCGGCGGCGAGCTTCTGGCCGTCGCCGGCCAGGCGCGCGTGCATCGCGTCCATCGCGCGCAGTTCGGCCAGCATCGATTCGGCCTCGAGCGCAATGCGACGCGCCAGGTCGTCGCGCTCGGCCTCGATGCGCTCGATCTCGCGCCGCTTGGCGTCGACGAGCGGTTGCTGGCGCCGCTCGCGCTGCCACGGCAGGTCGAAGCTGAGCATCACCGAAACCATGTCGTCGTAGCGCGCGCGGCGCGCATACGCGAATTCCCACGACCAGTCGCCGCGTCGCTCGGCGTCCAGCTCGGCCAGCTCGGCGGCGGTCATCTCGCGCATCGGCGCGTAGGGTTTCAATTCCGGTGACAGCGCCAGGCGGGCGTGCAACTGCTCGGCATCGACATCGGGGAGCGCGGGGTCGCCGGCCAGCAGCTCGCCGCCGCGCTCGCCGACCCAGCGCTTGAGCTCGGCGCGCGCTCGGGCGACATCGCGGGCCAGTTCGTCACCGCGGTCGGCGATCATCAGCGCGTCCTGGCGCGCCATCGTCAGGTCGGTGGGCATGGCGCTCATCGCGGCGATGCGCGCACCGAGCGTGTCCTGCAGCAGCTGGTTCTCGCGCAGGAACTCGGCGATCAGCTTCTCGCGCCGTTGCGCGTAGTAGACCGCCAACCAGGCCAGCGCCGCCTCGCGCTGCGCTGTCACCCCGGCGGCGGCGACCATCGCGTGGTCGCGCTCGATGCGCGCCTGCGCCATCGCGATGCGTGCGTCGCGCTTGGCGCGGTTGGGCACCTCCTGCATCAGCGCAACACGCTGCTCGGTGCCGGTGTCGCGCGTGAGGCTCCAGCGGTCGGGCCCCTGGACCGGCACGCTCTCGATGCCGACCTTCAGGCGCGGATCCGGCAGGGTGCCGGCCTGGGCCAGCGACGCACGCGCGCTGGCGAGGTTGGCCTGCTGCACGCGCAGCGACGGCGCGCTCTGGCGCGCCAACTGCTGTGCTTCGGCATAGCTCAGGCCGTTGGCCTGCGTGGCAATGGACGTGCATGCAAGCGCACACGACAACAGCGTGCGCGCACGAACAGACTGAACACGGAACATGAATCGGCTCCCCTGCGGACCGGAAACGGCATGCCAACATGCGAGGGAGTGCATTCGCGCACCCCTCGATCAGCCGTGACGAGCTAGTTGCGCAGGACCAGCAGCGAGAGGTACAGCGGTTGCCCGCCCACCGGCGGTGGTCCAACCGGCTGAACGCCGGGCATTGCAGCGGCGATCTGCTCAGCGGCGGCGATGTCGAGCACGCGGACCCACAGCGGGCCGGTCAGTGCCGGCGCCGCGACACTGGCCGCGCTCGCGCTGCTGTTGACCGACTGCCTTTCGCTGCCACAGTGCGCTTTGCAGCGCACCGGCTGCGAAGACGCCGTCGTGCCGGACCCGTGGGTGGAACAGTCCGCGGCTTGCGAGACGGTGGGCTCGGCGTTCAGCGTCGGGCACGCGTAGGCTGCCGCTGCGAACTGCCCCGCGAAGAGCAGCGCAGCGAGCCAACCGCAAACCCAGCGATGACGCAACACCCATGCTCGCACGCCGGCGAGTCTACGTTCGGCGCCAAATGCCCGTTTGCCTTGGATCAATCGCGCGAACGCTGCCGTCCCGGAAGCGCGGCGAACTCCGCCACCCTGTTGGTTTGCTGCGATTGCGCCGCAACTGGCGCCCGCTCGCCGGACCGCGGCGGCGCTATTCCGCCTGCTGCAGCAGGTAGGCCACCACGACCAGCGCCAATGTGACGGCCTGGAACAGCACGCGCCGCCACATCCACTTTTCCTCGCCGCGTTCCCCGGTTTCGCGCCCGGCGGCCATCGCCGAGATGCCGGACACCAGCGAATAGACCGTGGCCACGGCGGCCAGCAGGATTGCGAATCCGAGAAAACTCATCACAGCCTCCTACGGGACGGCAGCGCGAGGGCTGCATGGTGGCCTGATACGCCGAATCGCCCCGAGCGTCTTTGATCGCCCTCAAAGCTGCATTGCCGCAGGCTTCGATCGAGTGAGCCGGCCGATCAAAGCTCGCTGACAAATGCGTCCCTCGTCGGACGTGGGCGCGACGGCTCGCGGCCGAGCGCCGTGCCGACCAGGACGAAGCACACCGGGTGTTCGTCGGACGCGAGGCCGAACAGCTCGCGCAGATGATGCGATCGCAACGCCCGCCCGCCCGCGAGCCCGCCGGCCAGGCCCATGCCGTGCGCCGCGAGCAGCAGGTTCTGGATCGCGGCGCCGAGCGACACCACGCGCTCGAGGTTGGAGACTTCGGCGTCGGGCTCGCCGAAGCGCGCAATCGCGAGCATCACCAGCGGGCAGTTGTGCGCCTTCGCACGCGCCAGCTGCACGTCCTGCGGCGACGCGGCGGGGTCGCGGTCGAGCAATGATTGTGCGAACACCTCGGCCAGCCGTTCGCGCTTGTCGGCCGGCACGATCACGAAGCGCCATGGCAGGAGCTGGCCATGGTCGGGGGCGGCCGCAGCGGCGGCGAACAAGCGGCCCAGCTGATCGGCATCGGGGCCGGGATCACCGATGCGTCGCGGTGCGAAGCTGCGGCGTGAGGCGATCAACGTGTCGACGAGCTCACTCCACGCGGCGTCGCCAACAGCGTCGGCGTCCGCCAGCGCGGCGTCCGGGTCATCACGTTCGCGGTTCATCGTCGCTTCCCTCGGATGGCTTCGGGGCACCGAGCCAGCACCCCGACAGCGGTCACAATCGGCCATCCCCGGCCCCTGAATGCAGTATGGACCTGCTGACCCTCGGCGAGGCGCGGCTCGACGCGTGACCGACACCGAGTGCACCGCGTTCCTGCAATGGGCGTTGCCGCGATTGCAGCGCCGTTGGGGCGGCTATCGCAAGGTGCGGCGGCTCGTCGCCAAGCGCCTCGCCCGCCGACTGCGCGCGCTGGGGTTGGCCGACATCGCCGACTACCGGCGACGGCTCGAGCTGGATCGCCTCGAGTGGGACGAGCTCGATGCGCTGCTGGCCATCCCGATCTCGCGCTTCTACCGTGATCGCGAAGTGTTCGGCACGCTCGAGCGCGAGGTGCTGCCGGCGCTGGCGCAGGCCGCGCGCCGGGCGCAGCGCACGATGCACGCCTGCTGGAGCGCGGGTTGCGCGTCGGGCGAAGAACCGTACACGCTCGCGGTCGCGTGGGGACTGCACATCCAGCCGCAGCAGCCGGGAGTTGCGCTGCGCATCGTCGCCACCGACTGCGATACGCAGCTGCTCGAGCGGGCGCGAGCCGGCTGCTACGCGGGCAGCAGCCTGAAGGAGCTGCCGCCGGATTTGCGCGCTGCCGCGTTCGACGAGCGCGACGGCCGGTTTTGCATGCGTCCGCAATGGCGTGGCGTCGAGTTCGTGCACCAGGACCTGCGCCACGAGATGCCGGACGGACCGTTCGACCTCGTGTTGCTGCGCAACGTCGTGGCGACCTACTACGCGCCGCAATTGCAGCGCGAAATCTTCCAGCGCGTGACCGCGCGCGTGCGGCCGGGTGGCGCGCTGGTGCTCGGCTGCCACGAGTCGCTGCCGGCTGGCGCCAGTGAATTCTCGGCGTGGCCCGGCGCGCGCGGCGTCTATCGGCGCAACGCGCCAGAGTGATCGAGGTAGCGCGAGGAGGCCGCGAGCCAGGCCATCGTTGTCTGGCTGGAACGGTGCACCCCAGCTGCCGATGACGGACGGGCTATTCGCCGATCTGCTGCAGCTGGTACAGCCGCTGGTAGATGCCGCCCGCGATCGCCATCAGCTCGTCGTGCGTACCCTGCTCGGCGATGCGGCCGTGGTTGAGCACGACGATGCGGTCGGCGGCGCGGATCGTCGACAGCCGGTGCGCGATCGCGATCACCGTGACCTTGCCGTGCAGCTCGGCCAGCGCCTGCTGCACCCGTCGCTCGGTCTCGCTGTCGATGCGCGACGTCGCCTCGTCGAGAAAGAGGATGCGCGGCTGACCCGCGAGCGCACGTGCCACCGCGACCAGCTGCTTCTGCCCAGCCGACAGCCGCGCGCCGCCTTCGCCGAGCGGCGTCTCGTAGCCGTTCTCGAGCGTGGCAATGAAGTCGTGTGCCCGCGCCGCGCGTGCGGCCGATTCGATCTGCGCCCTCGCGAGCCCGCGTCCCATGTCGATGTTCTCGCGGGCGCTGGCGGCGAGCAGAAACGGCTCCTGCGGCACCACGGCGACATCGGCACGGAACGGCGCATCGCCGATCAACGCCAGCGGCACCCCGTCGATCTCGATGCGACCCGCCTGCGGTGCATAGAAGCGCAGCAACAACGCCAGCAGCGAGCTCTTGCCAGCGCCGGTGTGGCCGACGATGCCATAGAAGCTCCCGGCCGGAATCTGCAGGTTCAGGTCGTGCAGCACCGGCTGATCGGGGTCGTAGCCAAAGGTCACGTCGGCCAGCCGCACCGCGCCGGCTTCGAGCGGCCGGCCCTGCGGCACCGTCTCGCTGCTGCCTTCGCGCAGCAGCGCGTTGACGCGCGCCGCCGCGATCACCGCCTGCTGCAGCAGCGAGAACTGCAGCGAGATCTGGATCAGCGGCTCGACGACGCGGGCGATGTAGCTGATGAACGCATAGAGCAGGCCGACCTGCACGCCGTCGAACCGCTGCACGCCGAAACCGGCCGTCACCGCAACGATCAACAGGACGTTGAACAGGTCGAGCGCGGGCCGCAGCAACCAGGCATTGGCGCGCAGCTCGCCGAGACGCGAGCGGTAGTAGCCGTCGTTGGTGTCGGCAAAGCGGCCGGTGAAGCGCGCGACTGCCCCGGTGGCCTGCAGCACGCCCATGCCGGCGATGCCCTCGGCCATCTGCGCGTTGATGTCGCTGCGCAGTTCGCGGGTGCGTGCCACCGCCGGCGCCGACAACCGCTGGTACGCCCAGATGATCGCGACGGTGGCCGGCAGCAGCATCAGCACGATCAGCATCAGCCGCCAGTCGAGCCAGGCCATCGCGATGATCGCGCCAACCAACAGGGTCAGGCCCTGCAGCACCTCGAACAGCACCTGCTGATACAGCTGGCGAATCTGCTCGGTGTCGTTGGTGATGCGGCTGACCAGTTGGCCGGTGATGGCACGGTCGAAGAACGCCATCGGCAGGCCCAGCACGTGCATGTACACCCATTCGCGCAAGCGACGCACCGAGCGCATCGCCAGCCCGGCCAATCGCATCAGCTGGACGTAGCGCAGCAGGCTCGCCGACCAGCCGGCGGCGAGCACGCCCGCGAGCAGGAGGCCGATCGCACGCGCGTCGAAATCGCGCGGCAGCAGATGGTCGTCGATGAAGTGCTTGCCGAGCACCGGCCCGACCGCATCGAGGACGCCGGCCAGTGCGAGCCACGCGCAGGCCCAGGCGAGCCGGCGCCGGTCGGGCTCGGCAGCGCGCGCAAGCAGCACGAACGCCTGCCGCCGCTCGGAGCGCGCGGGCTCTTGCCGCAGCGCCACGGGAGCTGTCGTCGCTACGTCACGCGGCATTGAGGCTTTCCTCGAGTTGCTGGTAGCGCCACTGCGCGGCGTACCAGCCGCCCTGCGCCAGCAGTTCGTCGTGCGTGCCGCGCTCGACGATGCGGCCTGCCTTCAGCACGACGATCTGGTCGGCGTCGGCAAGGGCCGACAGCCGATGGCTCGCAATGATCGCCGTGCGCCCCGCGCGTGCGGCGCGCAGGTGTTCGAGGATGCGCGCCTCGGTCGCGGTGTCGACCGCGCTCAGTGCGTCGTCGAGCAGCAGCAGCGGCCGGTCGGTCAGCAGCGCTCGCGCGATGGCCACCCGTTGCCGCTGCCCGCCCGACAGCGTCACGCCACGCTCGCCGACGACCGTCTCGTAGCCGTCGGCAAA
The DNA here is from genome assembly GCA_020354665.1 of Burkholderiales bacterium. Taxonomy (GTDB): domain Bacteria; phylum Pseudomonadota; class Gammaproteobacteria; order Burkholderiales; family Burkholderiaceae_C. Next base: position 3,026,205 of record CP070653.1, on the reverse strand, counting down.
GCGGCGGACGTCGTGGTGCAGGTCGGCCAGCCGGGCAGCCTGCTCGACCTCGGCGCGGCTCGCCTCGGCGCGCGCGAGCGCGATGTTCTGCGTAATCGACGCGGAGAACAGGAACGGTTCCTGCGGCACCCAGGCAATTGCCGCGCGCAGCGCGGACAGGCGGTACTGCTCGATGGGTCGGCCCGCCCAACGGATGCAGCCCTGATCGGGCGCGTAATGCCGCAGCAGCAGGTTGAGCAACGTCGACTTGCCGGCACCGGTCGGGCCGACGACGCCGAGCGACTGTCCGGGCGCCAGCTCGATCGAGACAAGATCGAGTGCGGGCGCCGAGCGGCCCGGATAGCTGAAGCTGACCGACTCGAACGCGAGCGGTCCGGCGGGCACGGATTCGATCGTGCCGCGATCTTCGATGCTCGGCGGCTCATTCAACACCGGCTCGAGCCGTGCCCACGCGGCGCGGCCGCGCTCGAGCAGCGACAGCACCCAACCCATCGCGAACATCGGCCAGATCAACTGACCCAGGTACATCGTGAACGCGGTGAGCTGACCGACGCTGAGCTGGCCCTGCCAGACGAAATAGCCACCCATGCCGAGCGTCAGCACGGTGGCCGCGCTCAGCGTCAGGCCGACGGCCGGTTCGTACGCGGCCTCCCACTTCAATGCGGCAAGACCGGCAGCGGCGGCCGCCTCGGTGCGCGTGCCGAACTCTTTGCCCGCGCGCGGCTCGAGACCGAGCGCGCGCAGCGTACGCACGCCGGCCACGGTTTCCTGCACGTGGTCGTTGAGTGCCGAGAAGCGGTCGAGCGATTGGCGCCAGGCATCGTGCACGCGACGCGAGATCACCCAGAAGCTCCACGCCATGACCGGAAACGGCAGCAGCGCCACCAGTGCGAGCCGCCAATCGACGCCCAGCGTCATCATGGCCACGACCAGCACCAGCGTCAGCGTGCCGTCGAAGCCGGCAAGGAACGCCTCGCCGGCGGCCATCTCGACCGCATCGACATCGTTGGTCGCGCGCGCCATCAGGTCGCCGGTGCGACTGCGCTGGAAGAACGGCGGCCCCTGCGTCGCAAGTCGCGCGTAGAGGCGGGTGCGCAGCTCGACGCCGAGCCGGTAGGCAGCGGCGAACAGCTGCAGCCGCCAGCCCACGCGCAGCAGGTAGATCGCCACGCCCATCGTGACCAGCGTCACCAGTTCACGCCACAGGCCGGCACCGCGCAGCTGTCCGCCGACCAGCCCGTCGACGATGCGGCCCACCTCGCGCGGCACCCACACCGTGAGCGCCGCGACGCCGACGAGCATCAGCGCCGACAGCACGTAGGCACGCCAGTGCCGCAGCACGAAGCTGCCGATCAGCTGGTAGATGCTCTGCTTGGGCAAAACGGACTTCCGCACAGCGGCGCCGCGCGGCGCGGTTGATGGCCGCCAAGCCGGCGCCAAGCCGCGCGATTGTAGGCAGCGGCGTGCCCGCGCGTTGCCGCCGCGCTCACGATCAGCGCAGCACGGCGACCGGTGTCGGTGTGGGACCTCGCGTCACGAAACGCGGTGTCGGCGTTTCGGCCGCTGCGTTGGAACGCAATCAACCCGCCGCCGCACTTGCGGCGGGGGCGAACCTCGGAACGGGTGACCGGTCGAAAAGCAGGCGCCGGGGCGCATTCGCGCGGCGCCCGCTCTCCGGATGTCAGGCGGTCGGGGGCTTGTAGGCCTTTTGCGCGGCCTTGGCCGCCTTCATGATCTTCGCCTGCGCGTCGCGGTCGAAGATCTCGTGGGTCTCCAGGTTGCAGATCGCACCGGTTGCGCCGGCGGCAGTCGCGAGCGCCGCTGCGGCGATGCCGTCCGGGTAGGTCCCGATCAGAAAGCCGTCGTGGTCTCCTTGCATCCAGTAGAACGCCTCCAGCTTGCCGCCGGAGGAATCGACGAGGGCACCGGCCGCCGCGACTCGATCGGAGGGCTTGGCGATCATCGATTGCGCAGCCTCGCGCGTGTACGAGAAGAAGGTGATGTACTTGGGCATGAATGGGTCTCCTGGGTTTGAGCCTGGTTCGACGGCGATTTCTTGTTTCGTCTCCCTGGACGGGGCGATGCTAAGCGTTCGAAGTGTTGAGTCGCCCCGCCGATTCCACACATCGGGTGGGGTCAATCGCAACGTCAACGGCGCAGGACGGCACGACAGCCGCCGGGCCGCGGCATCGCGGGCGCGGTAGCGTATAAATCGGGTCTTGTCCGACGCGCGTCGCGCGATGCCGGGTGTTGGCGGCAAGCGATCAGGGGAGCACGGATGCAGGTACGTTTCTGGGGCACGCGCGGCTCGATTCCGAAACCGGGGCCGCAAACCGTCCGCTACGGCGGCAACACGCCGTGCGTCGAGGTGCGCACCGGTAGCGGCGTGCTGATCGTGCTGGATTGCGGCAGCGGCGCACACGCGCTCGGCCACGCGCTGCTTGCCGAGCCGAACGCTCCGCGGCACGGTCATGTGTTGATCACCCACACACATTGGGACCACATCCAGGGGCTGCCGTTTCTCGGGCCCCTGTTCGACGCGCGATTCGAATGGGACATCTACGGTCCGCGTGGTTTCGGTCCCTCGATCCGCGAGACGCTGGCCGGCCAGATGCAATACAGCTACTCCCCGATCACGGCCGGGCAGTTCGCCGCGAAGGTCCGGTACCACGACCTGCTCGAGGGTAGCTTCGAGATCGGCGACGTGCGGATCCGCACGTATTACCTGAACCATCCCGGACTCGTGCTCGGCTACCGGATCGAGGCCGATGGAGCGACCCTCGTCTATGCGACGGACCACGAGCCGCATTCGCCGGCGCTCGCCCGCGGCGATCAGCCGCCGCTCAGTGCCGACGAACGCCAGTACGCGGCCTTCGTCGAAGCGGCCGATCTGTTGATTCACGACGCGCAGTTCACCGTGGAGGACTACGACCGCTACATCGGCTGGGGGCACAGCCCGGTCGAGTTCGCTGTCGACTTGGCGACCTCCGGCCGGGTGCGTCAGCTGGCGCTGTTCCACCACGGGCCGATGCGCGACGACGACAGCGTGGACGCGCTCGTCGAACTCGCGCGTCAGCGAATGAACGGCAGTGGGGTCGACGTATTCGGTGCTGCCGAAGGCATGCAAATCGAATTGCACGGCGCGCCGGTCGTCCGTGCGCCGGCGCGAGTTGCAGCAAACGTCGAGGCGCGCCCGTTGTCCGTTCCGACCGATCGCGTCGTGCTGCTGGCCACCGACCCGCAGCCGGCACGTTCTCTCGCCGCAGCGGTGCAGGCCGATGGCGGCCGATCGCTGGACGCGGCCGATGCGGACGCGTTGCTGCGCCTGGCTGCGCGCCACAAGCCTTCTGTGGTCGCCGTGCAGCGCCAGTTCGCCGGGCATGACGCCCTCGAGCTGTGTCGCACGCTGCGCGAAACCGTCGGACAGGATCTGACCGACCCGGCCATCATCGTCGTCGCGTCGCGGGAGCAGGAGATCGACATCGCGGCCGGTGTGCATGCGGGCGTCACCGACTGGCTGCTGTGGCCGTTCAAGGAGACCTATGCCCGTGCGCGGATGCAGCTCTGGGCTTTGCGGGGGGCGTGCGGCTGGTCGCCGCTCCCGCTGCCGTCCGGCGAAACGCGCCGTTAGCGGGCGCTGCGACGTCTTGGCCGCCCGACACGTTGCAGGAGGAGTGGCTCCGCCGCGACATGACGGACGCGAAAGATGGCTCGCGCGTCGCAGGCGATTCCGTGCGCGAGCGGATTCGCAGTGCGCCGGACGCACCGCACTGTTGCGGTGCAGCATGACTTGCGATCGACCGCGCGTGACTGCTGGGGGGCCGAGCCAATGAGCCTGCGCGCTGGCGCGGCCCGCGGCCGACGCCGGCAGCGCACGACGGTCAGCCCATGTCCTCGACGCCGTTGCCCAGCCTCGGACGGGCTGCGCTCGGTGATCGGCGTCCGAGCGAAAACACGGTTGTGCCTACGCCACGCGTCCGATTAGGATTGCCGCGGCGATTCGGACGCAGGCGTCATGCCGCGGACGCGCGGCGCCGGGGTGCGCAATGACCAACCTGCTCGACGTCAAAGATCTGTCGCTGGAGTTCGACGTGCGCGGCACGCGCGTGCCGGTGCTCGACCGCTTGTCGTTCCGCGTGCGCGAAGGTTCAACCGTCGCGCTGGTCGGTGAATCGGGCTCCGGCAAATCGGTCACCGCGCAGGCGATCATGGGCATCCTGCCCAAGAACGGCCGCATTACGGGCGGGCAGATCCTGCTGTCTAACGCCAAGAAGGCGACGACGCTCGATCTGGCTCAGCTCGACCCGGACGGCAGCGAGTTCCGCAAGGTGCGCGGTGCGCGCATATCGATGATCTTCCAGGAGCCGATGCTGTCGCTCTCGCCGTTGCACACCGTCGGCGACCAGGTCAGCGAGGCGCTGTTTCTGCACCATGCCGTGGGCCGTGCCGAAGGCATGAAGCTGACGGCAGAGATGCTCGGCCTGGTCGGCTTCCCGGATCCGCAGCGCTCGCTGGGCATGTATCCGTTCGAGCTGTCCGGCGGGCTGCGGCAGCGCGCGATGATCGCGATGGCGCTGATCTGTCGGCCTTCGCTGCTGATCGCCGATGAACCGACGACCGCGCTGGACGTCACGATCCAGGCGCAGATCCTCGCCCTGGTCAAGAACCTGCAGTCGCGCCTGCGCATGGCGGTGCTGATCATCACCCACGACCTGGGCGTCGTCGCCAACCTCGCCGACGAGGTGGTCGTGCTTTACCGTGGCCGGCGCACCGAGTACGGCGGTGTGAACGACATCTTCGAGCGGCCCGGGCATCCCTATCTGCGCGCGCTGCTGCGTGCGGTGCCGCACTTCGACATGAAGCACGGCGAGCGGCTCGTGCCGGTGCGGGAGATCGACCACCAGACGGGGCCGCTGCTGAAGGTGCACGAGCCATGGCCGAGCGATGCGCCCGAAGTGCACCTCGCCGTCGAGAGCGTGAGCAAGTCATTCACGACGCGCAAGGTGGGCTTCTGGGGCGGGGAATCGCATACCGTCCGTGCGGTCACGGACGTGTCGTTTTCGATCAAGCGCGGCGAATGCTTCGGCCTCGTCGGCGAGAGCGGCTGCGGCAAGACGACGCTGTCGAAGATGATCATGCGTGCACTGTCGCCGGACGAGGGGCGCATCACCTACAACGACCGCGGCAGGCCGATCGACGTCGGCAACGCCGACGAGCAGGCGCTGCTGCAATTTCGCCGGCGCGTGCAGTACATCTTCCAGGATCCGATGGGCTCGTTGTCGCCGCGGATGACCGTCTTCGACATCCTGCGCGAGCCGCTTGTCATCCACAAGATGGGCGATGCGGACTACCAGGCCGAAATGGTCAAGGAACTGATGCGGCTGGTTGGTCTGGATCCGCGCTTCCTGTCGCGCTACCCGCATTCGTTTTCCGGCGGCCAGCGCCAGCGCATCGGCATCGCGCGCGCGCTCGCACTGAAGCCCGACCTGCTGCTGTGCGACGAGCCGGTCTCGGCGCTCGACGTGTCGATCCAGGCGCAGATCATGAATCTGCTGAAGGACTTGCAGGCCGAGCTGGGCCTGACCTACCTGTTCATCTCGCACAACCTGGCGGTCGTCGATTACGTCTCCGACGAGATCGCGGTGATGTGCAAGGGCCGCATCGTCGAGATCGCGCCGCGCGAGGCGCTGTTCCGCAACCCGCTGCATCCGTACACGCGCGGCCTGCTCGCCGCCGTGCCGTATCCCGACCTGGCCCGAAGGCTCGACCTGGGGGCGGTGCTGGAAGGCGCAGCGCGTGATCCGCGCGAGTGGCGCGCGCCATTTGCCTGGGATGACGGGGACGCCGGCGTGCTCCATGAGCTGGGCAATGGTCACCGCGTGAGGGCGCAGACCGGGGCCGACATCGGGAGGATCGCCGCATGATTCGTCGCATCCTGGGCGCAACCGCGCTGTGCACGCTGGCAGGCCTGTGGCCGGTCGCGGTGCTCGCGCAGGCCGACGAGCCGCCGCTGCTCGCCGAAGCGGTGCAGGCCAAGCAGTTACCGCCGATGCACGAGCGCGTGCCGAAGAAGCCGCTGGTGGTGAACTTCGACGGTGCGAAGCGGCTGCCGGGCAAGCACGGCGGCGACCTGCGGATGCTGATGGCGAAGGACCGCGACATCCGGATGATGGTCGTCTACGGCTATGCGCGCGTGGTCGGCTACGACGAGGGACTCGAATTCGTGCCCGACATCGTCGAGCGCTACGAGAACGTCGGTGACCGCGAGTTCACGTTCCACCTGCGTCCCGGCCACCGCTGGTCCGACGGCCAGCCGTTCACGTCGGCCGACTTCCGCTACTTTTGGGAGGACGTGCTCAACAACAAGATGCTCTCGCCGATCGGCCTGCCGCAGGCGCTGCTCGTCAACGGCAAGGGGCCGAAGGTCAGCTTCCCTGACGCGCTGACGGTCCGCTATGCGTGGGACGAGCCCAACCCGCTGTTTCTCCCGGCGCTGGCCGCGCCGTCGCCGCTGTTCATCTACCGTCCCGCGCACTACCTCAAGCAGTTCCATCCCAGGTACATCGGCGAGGAGAAGGCGAAGGAACAAGCCGCTGCCTTCAAGGCGCGCAATTGGGCCGGGCTGCACAACAAGAAGGACGAGCAGTACCGCTTCGACAACCCCGACCTGCCGACGCTCGAGCCGTGGATCAACACGACGCCGCTGCCGACGACGCGCTTCGTGCTCGTGCGCAACCCGTACTTCCACCGCGTCGACCAGGCGGGCCGGCAGCTGCCTTACATCGACCGGGTGATCATCAATCTCTCCGATGAGAAGCTCGTGCCGGCCAAGACCGGTGCGGGCGAGAGCGACCTGCAGGCGCGCTATCTGCGGTTCGACGACTACACGTTCCTCAAGCAGGGCGAAAAGCGCAACGACTACAAGGTGCGCCTGTGGAAGACCGTCAAGGGATCGCAGATCGCGCTGTACCCCAATCTGAACGCCGCCGATCCGGTGTGGCGCGATCTGCTGCGCGACGTCCGCTTTCGTCGTGCGCTTTCGCTGGCGATCGACCGGCATGAGATCAACGAGGTCATCTACTTCGGGTTGGTCCAGCCTTCGAACAACACGGTGCTGCCGCAGAGTCCGCTGTTCGAGAAGCGGTTCCGCGACGCGTGGACGAAATTCGACATCCAGCAGGCCAACCTCCTGCTGGACCGGATCGGCCTGACGAAGCGCGACAAGCGGGGCATTCGCCTGATGCCCGACGGGCGTCCGCTCGAGATCGTCGTCGACACCGCCGGCGAGAGCACCGAGGAGACCGACGTGCTCGAACTGATTCGCGACAGCTGGCGCAAGATCGGCGTCGCGCTGTTCACGCGGCCGTCGCAGCGCGAGGTGTTCCGGCAGCGCATCTTCTCTGGGCAGTCGATCATGTCGACGTGGTCCGGCCTGAACAATGGCATTCCGACCGCCGAGATGAGCCCCGAGGAACTCGCTCCGCTGAAGCAGGACCAGCTGGAGTGGCCGCAATGGGGCAATCACGTCGAGAGCAAGGGCAAGGGCGGCGAGCCGCCGGCGCTGCCGGAAGCGCGTGAGCTGCTGGCACTGTTCGAGGCCTGGCGGCGGGCCGAGACCAACACCGAGCGCGACCGCATCTGGCGCCGCATGCTCGAGATCCACGCCGAGCAGCAGTTCACGATCGGTACCGTGACCGGCAACCTGCAGCCGGTCGTGGTCTCGGGTGTCCTGCGCAACGTCCCGGCCGAAGGGCTCTACAACTGGGATCCGGGCGCTTACTTCGGCATGTACCGTCCGGACACGTTCTGGTTAGACGTGCGCAAGGGGTTCTGATGCTGAGTTACGTCGTCCGCCGCGTGCTCGTGATGATCCCGACGCTGATCGCGGTCAGCCTGATCGTGTTCGTGATCATCCAGCTGCCGCCGGGCGACTACCTGGAGAGCTACATCGCCGAGCTCCAGGCGGCGGGCGAATCGGTCGACCCGCAGAAGATCGCGTTCCTGCGCCAGCACTACGGCCTGGACCAGCCGCTGTGGGAGCAATACCTGCGCTGGGTCGGCGGCATGTTCATCGGCGATTTCGGTTACTCGTTCGAGTTCAACCTGCCCGTCTCGCAGGTGATCGGCGATCGGCTCGTGCTGACGGTCCTGGTGTCGTTCGTCACGATCCTGTTTACCTGGGCGATCGCGTTTCCGATCGGCGTGTACTCGGCCACGCACCAGTACAGCTGGGGCGACTACGGCCTGACGCTGCTCGGCTTCCTCGGCATTGCGATTCCCAACTTCATGCTCGCGCTGGTGATGATGTACCTGGCCAACGTCTGGTTCGGCACGTCGATCGGCGGCCTGATGGATCCGGACTACGTCGGCAAGCCGTGGAGCTGGGCCAAGTTCGAGTCGGTGCTCGAGCACATCTGGATTCCGGTCGTCGTGATCGGCACCGGCGGCACGGCGGGAATGATCCGCAAGATGCGCGCCAACCTGCTCGACGAATTGCAGAAGCAGTACGTCGTGACGGGGCGCGCGAAGGGGCTGCCGCCGGGCAAGCTGCTGCGCAAGTATCCGCTGCGCATGTCACTGAACTTCTTCATCTCCGATATCGGCAGTCTGCTGCCGCACGTGATTTCGGGCGCCGAGATCACCGCCGTGGTGCTGTCGCTGCCGACGACCGGCCCGATGCTGCTGGCGGCGCTGAAGAGCCAGGACATGTACCTGGCCGGCTCGTTCCTGATGTTCCTCTCGATGATGATCGTCGTTGGCGTGCTGGTGTCCGACCTCGCGCTGGCCGCGCTGGATCCGCGCATCCGCCTTGAAGGAGGGGTGTCGCGATGAGCGCGACGGCGCCCCCGCTGCCGGGCGCGGCCGCCGCCGCGCTCCCGCACCACGTCTCGAGCGAGCCGTTCGACCCGGGCGCGGACGACGCGCTGACGCGTGATCAGGAACGCTTCTATCTCGCGTCGCAGTGGCGGTTGATGTTGTGGAAGCTCGCGCGGCATCGCGTGGCGGTGATTGCGGGCGTGATCCTGCTCGTGATGTACGCCTCCACGCTGGTCTCGGAGATCCTCGCTCCCTATGAGCTGCACACGCGCAACACCGATTTCATCTACGCGCCGCCACAGGAGGTGCGCTGGTTCCACGAAGACCGCTTCGTCGGCCCTTTCACCTATCGGATGACCAAGTCGCTCAACATGACGACGCTCAAGCGCGAGTACGCCGAGGACACGTCTCGCGCGTACCCGGTGCGCTTCTTCTGTTCGGGCGATCGGTACCGTTTTTGGGGCATGTTCGAGGCGAGCTTCCACATCGTGTGCCCCGGCGATGGTGGCACGATGTTCCTGCTCGGTACCGATCGCCTGGGGCGCGACGTGCTGTCGCGCGTGATCTACGGGACGCGCATCTCGCTGACGATCGGCCTGCTCGGCGTGGCGCTCTCGTTCGGGCTGGGGCTCGTGTTTGGCGGCATCGCCGGCTATTTCGGTGGCTGGGTCGACAACCTGATCCAGCGCATCATCGAAGTGATCCGCAGTTTTCCCGAGCTCCCGCTGTGGATGTCGCTGTCGGCGGTGCTGCCGGTGACATGGAGTCCGCTGTTCGTCTACTTCGGCATCACGATGATCCTCGCGCTGCTCGACTGGACGAATCTCGCCCGCGCGGTGCGGTCCAAGCTGTTGGCACTGCGCGAGGAAGACTATTGCACGGCGGCGAGGCTGATGGGCGCGCGGCCGCGGCGCATCATCGCGCGCCACTTGCTGCCCGGCTTCATGAGCCACCTGATCGCGGCGGCCACGCTGTCGATTCCGAGCATGATCCTCGGCGAGACGGCGCTGTCGTTTCTCGGCATCGGGCTGCGGCCACCGATCACCAGTTGGGGCGTGCTGCTCAACGAGGCGCAGAACATCAACGTCGTCGCGCTCTATCCCTGGCTGATGGCGCCCGTCGCGCCGGTGGTGATCGTGATTCTCGCGTTCAATTTCTTCGGCGACGGGCTGCGCGACGCCGCAGACCCGTACAAGTAGCGGCGGCTACTTGAGCATGTTCGGCAACAGGGTGCCGCCGGACGCCAGCGCGTCGTAGGTGCCGTCCTCGGCGAGCTTGCCGCGGTCGAACACCAGCACGCGGTCGAACGGCTGAGCGAGCTCGGCCCGGCCGAGCGCCCACAGCACCGTCTTGCCCCGCGTCCACTCGAGGACGCCGTTGACGATGGCGCGCTCGGTGGCCGGATCGAGTCCGGAGGTCGGCTCGTCGAACACCAGCACGTCGGCGTTCTTCATCAGCGCACGCGCAATCGCAGTGCGTTGCTTCTGCAAATAGTTGAGCCGCGCTCCGCTGGCCCCGACGTCGAAATCGAGGCCGCGCCGAATCAGGGCCGTCTCCAGCCCGACCTCGAGCGCGACCTCGCGCACGAGCTCGCTGACCCGTGCCTCCGCGCGGGCCTGTTCGAAGACAGGCCGCCCGAACAGGATGTTGTCCTGGTTCGTCAGGGTCGGGTTGAAGCGCTGCGGATCGACGAACTCGACCACGTTGCGGTCGCCGAATCGGCGCTGGAATTCCAGCCGCGCGGCCACCAGCCGGTGCCGCATCTCCTCGTCCGGGAAGCTCACGCGATGGCGGCCGACGATGATCTTGAACGGCATCGCGAGCAGCATCCGGCTTTCGCGCCCGGTCAGCCCGGCCTGGCCCTTGTCGTCGATCTTGCGCAGCAGCGCGCGGAAGTCTTCCAGGTCTTCCGGCGAGATGAAGCTGTACTCGGCAAACAGCTCGCTGTCGGCGGGCTCGTCGGCGAACAGCTCGACCATCAGTCGCGCAATCTCGACACCGGCTGCCTCGAGGTCCTTGAGCAGACCCGTGTCGAGCAGCAGCTTGCGGACTTCGTCGTTCTCCGCCAGTCGCAGCGGCTGGAACGCCGGATCGAGCGCGGTGCCGAACACCAGGTTCTCGCCGACGCTGCTGTTGATGTGGTAGCGCTCGCGGTCGAACAGCTCGACCAGCGGAGCGAGGTCGGGGGCGTGGACCTTGTCGCGGACCCGGGCGCGTGCCTCCAGCACCAGTTCGACGAAGGCAGGATCGGGTTTGGGCTCGGCCCGGCTGGCCAGACCGAACGCGAGCAGCTCGCTGTCGGCTCCGATCAGTCGCAGCACCGACAGCGCGTACGCCTGTGGGTCCTCGATGCCGGCTCCGCTCGCATCGATCCAGTTCGCCTGCAGGCTATCGGTGCTGTTGCCCGCGGCGATCGCGTCGCGGACACGGTGTCCTTCGGCGCGCGCCGCATCGCCTTCGAGCGCCGGCGGTGCAACGGGTCGATGCTTGAGGCCGTACAGCAGGTTGTGCAACAGCGTGCCGGAGAAGATGTGCGCGTTGCGCGACGCGAATGCGATCCGGCTGCCGGTGATCGCGGTGTGAGCGTTCGCCAGACTGACCTCCCCGATGCTCAGCTTTCCCCCCGTCGGGAAGACGAGCCTCGACACGAGAAGCGCCAGCACGTCCTTGCCGCTGTCGCCCAAACCCAACAACGCGACGGCCTGCCCCTGCCGTAACTCGAAGCTGACGCGATCGACCTGCGCGCCGCCACCTTCTTCCGCGTACAGGAGCCCCGAGGCCGAGATCGGTCCGACCAGCCGCGGCGGCGATTCCGGGGCCTGCTCGGTCAGTTCGGCCGGCAGCATGCCCGGCGGCTCGAACTGCGAGACGATCTGCTCGTACTTGATCCGCACGTCCTCCTTGGTCGCGTACCACTGGAGCAGTTCTTTCCACGGGTCGATGATGTCCTTGTAGGCAGCGAGCACCGCCACCAGCGCGCCCAGCGAGAGCTCGCCCTGGATGACAAAGTAGCCGCCGATCGCGTAGAAGAAGAACGGCGTGATCTGGGCAAGGAAGTTGTTGAGGAACTTGACGAAGAACTTGCGCTTGAAGATGTCGACCCGGATGGCGTAGATCGTGCCGAGGCGGTTGCTCGCGTCGGCGAGCTCGTAGCGCTGCGTGTCGTTGGCGCGCACATCGGTCGCCCCGCCGATCACGTCGCCGATGCGGTCGGAGAGTTCGCGCGTCGTCTGGATGCGGCGCTTGGCCAACTGGTTGATGCGGCGCTGCAGACGGGGGATCAGCCAGATCTGAGGCGGGTAGAGCGCGACCGCGGCGGCGCCGAGCCAGGGATCCTGGACGAAGATGAACGTCAGGTAGGTCAGTAGCAGTCCGCCCTGGAACGCGGGCAGCGAGATCGACTCGCCGATGAAGCTGCCGATCGGGTCGGTTTCTGCGGTGACCATCGGGATGATCTCGCCGGCCGATGTCTTCTTGAAGTGCTGCAGCGGGAAGCGCAGCACGGCCCGGTTGAGCTCGAAGCGCAGGCGCCGCACCATGCGCTCGCCGACGATGCCGCGGTAGACGTTGAGCCAGTACTTGATCCCGCCATTGAGCGCGATCAGCGTGAGCAGCGCGCCCGACAGCACCATCAGGTAGGAGACCTGGGTGATTTCGAAGCCCAGGATTTCCTCGGGCACGTTCCTGCCACCGATCGCGCCGTTGACGATCCGCTTGGGCAGTTCCAGGTTGATGTAGATCAGCGGAAAGCTGAGCGCGGTGACGAACAGCAGCAGCACCTGGTTGCGCCAGGTGTGCTTGAGGATGTAGCGGAACAGCGATCGTTCCATGCCGGTCGGGTTTCTTTCGCCACGCGCCGGCGCGACTCTGCCCGGCGCAACACCCGCGGGTGCAGTGCCTGCCGGGCGCCGCTCCGCTGCCACGTCAATGCTACCATCGACTCACGCGATGCCGACTTCGAGCGAACACCAATGATCCGCGATCGGCCTGCGCGCGGCCGTGTCGGTGTCGTGCTCAAGGGATATCCGCGGCTGTCCGAGACTTTCATCGCGCAGGAGATTCGCGCGCTCGAGCAACGCGGGATCGCGATCACCATCTTCTCGCTGCGCCGCCCGACCGACGATGCGACGCACCCGGTGCACGGCGAGATCGTCGCGCCGGTGGTCTATCTTCCCGAGTACCTGTACGAGGCGCCCGCACGCGTGCTGCGCGGCTGGCGCGTCGCGCGCCGGCTGCCGGGCTACCGCGCGGCGCGCGCGGCGTGGCTGGCAGACCTCGCGCGCGACCCGACGCCCAACCGCGGCCGCCGCTTCGGCCAGGCGCTGGTGCTCGCCGCCGAACTGCCGCCCGACATCGTTCACCTGCATGCGCACTTCCTGCATACGCCGGCATCGGTGACCCGTTACGCGGCGTTGATGCGTGGCCTGTCGTTCAGTGTCTCGGCGCATGCGAAGGACATCTGGACGACGCCGGATTGGGAGAAGCGCGAGAAGATCGCCGCGTGCGTCTGGCTGACGACGTGCACGCGTGCCAACGCCGAGCACCTGCGTTCGCTGGCGCCGTCCGACGATCGCGTCGATCTCGTTTACCACGGCATCGACTTCGCGCGATTTCAGCCACCGCAAACCGCGTCGGCCGCCCGCGCTGCCGGGCCGGTGACGCTGCTGAGCGTCGGCCGCGCGGTCGAGAAGAAGGGCTTCGACGACCTGCTCGCCGCGCTCGCGCGACTGCCGCCGGCGCTTCAGTGGCGGCTCGTGCACGTCGGCGGCGGCCCGCTGCGCACGCGCCTGCAGCGCCTGGCACATTCGCTGGGCATCGGCGCTCGCGTGACCTGGCGGGGCGCGCTGGCGCAGCAGGAGCTGCTCGCCTGCTACCGCAGTGCCGACATTTTCGTGCTGCCGTCGCGGGTCGCGTCCGACGGCGATCGTGATGGCTTGCCGAATGTGTTGATGGAGGCGCAGAGCCAGCGGCTGCCGTGCGTGGCCACGGAGGTTTCGGGCATTCCCGAGCTGATCGAGGACGGCGTGACCGGCCTGCTCGTGCCGCAGCGCGATCCCGATGCCCTGGCTGCCGCGATCGCGAAGCTGATCGCCGAGCCGGCGCTGCGCCGCCGGCTCGGCGATGCCGGCTACGAGCGAACACGCCGCGACTTCGCGATGGATGCCGGCGCCGACCGGCTGGCCGCGCGCCTCGCCGCATCGATCGCGGCCGCACAACCCGCGATGCCATGAGGGTCGCGTTCTACGCGCCGATGAAATGGCCGGGCCACGCGGTGCCGTCGGGAGACCGGCTGCTCGCGCGCATGTTCGTGGCTGCGCTCGAGCGCGCCGGGCACACGGTCGTCGTTGCGTCGCGGCTGCGCACCTGGGAAGGTGCCGGTGACGCGGCGCGCCAGTCCCGCCTTGCGGCGATCGGCGCGCGCACGGGCGAGCGGCTGCTGCGGCGCTACCGCGATCGCACCGAGCTGGCACCCGACCTCTGGTTTACCTACCACCTCTATCACAGGGCGCCCGACTGGCTCGGCCCGGTCGTGAGTGCCGGACTGTCGATCCCGTACGTGGTCGCCGAAGCTTCGGTCGCACGCAAGCAGGCCAAAGGCCCGTGGGGCGACGGCTACGAAGCGGCGCTGACCGCGGTGCGCCGCGCCGACGCGGTGATCTGCGTGAATCCGGGCGATGTTCCCGGCGTCGCGTTGGCCCGCGAGGGACGGTCGCCGCCGCTGCAGCTGGCGCCTTTTTTCGACGTCGGCGCGTTCGTCGCATCCGCCGACGAGCCGCAGGCGCAGGCCGTGCTGCGGGGCCTCGATCTGCCGCGCGGCTCGCCGCGTCTGGTCGCCGTCGCGATGATGCGCCAGCGCGACAAGCTCGACTCGTACCGCATCCTCGCGGCCGCGCTCGGACGGCTACGTCACGGGTCCTGGCATCTCGTCGTCGTCGGTGATGGCGAGGCGCGAGCCGAGGTCGAGCAGGGGTTCGCGCCGTTCGGTGCGCAGCGGGTGCGCCTCGTCGGCAGCCAACCGGCGCCAGTGATCGCGGCGTTGCTCGGGCAGTGTGATCTGTTCGTGTGGCCGGCGATCAACGAGGCGATCGGCATGGCGATGCTCGAAGCGCAGGCCTGCGGCGCGCCGGTCGTCGCCGGTCGCAGCCCCGGTGTCGCCGCCATCGTCAGCGACCGCGAGACCGGTTTGCTCGTTCCGCTCGGTGACGACGCTGCCTTTGCCGCGGCTGTCGATGAGCTTCTTGCCGAGCCATCGCGGCGCGCCGCGATGGCTCAGCGTGCGCGCGAGCAGGCTCGCGCGCGCCACGACCTGGCCGCCGCAGCGGCTGTTCTCGATGCTGTGCTGTCGGACGTGAGGGCCGCTCGAGGCCTTGCTGCCGCATGATCGTCGCGTTGCTGCGGCACGGCCGCACCGAGTGGAACGACGCACGCCGCCTGCAAGGACGAGCCGACGTGCCGCTTTCGGCGGCCGGCCGCGCGCAGGTCCGCGCGTGGTGCCTGCCCGCCGATCTCGCAAGCGCGCGCTTCGTTGCGAGCCCGCTGGCGCGGGCCGCCGAGACGGCGCAGCTTCTCGCTGGCGCGGCACCGGCCATCGAACCCGACCTCGTCGAGATGGACTGGGGCCAGTGGGAAGGCGAAACCTTTACCTCGTTGCGAGAGACGGTCGGCGCGGCCTTTGCTGCGGCCGAAGCGCGCGGGCTCGATTTCCGCCCGCCCGGCGGCGAGAGCCCGCGCGACGTTCAGCGCCGCGTGACCCGATGGTTCGCGCGGATCGCGGGCGAGGCCGGCCCGATCGTTGCGGTGACGCACAACGGCGTGCTGCGCGCGCTGCTGGCACAGCTCACCGGCTGGCAGATGCTCGGCAAGCCGCCGGTCCGGCTGGCCCGGGATTGCGCGCATCTGATGGAGGTCGCACCGACCGGCGCCGTGTACGCGACCGCATGGAACGTGCCGCTGCGCGCACAGCCTGATCTCACCGCCCCCATCGCGCCGGCTCGACCGCCGGCAGCGTAACCGCCGGCGCCCGCTTCGCGACCGCGGTAACAGGCTTGCGCAATCGCAGGCTCAGCTCGAATCGCTGGCCGTGTCCATCCCGTAGCGTACTTGCTGAGCCGCGGCCTGGTCCAGCTCGCGGTGCAAGCGCTCCACCTGACGCGAGTTGAGCAGCACGCGCTCGGCGAGCGTGCGCATCACGTCGAGCGCGACCTCGGGGCTCTCCGAGACGAGCCGCAGGAACATCTTCGCCGTGATGCGCAGCGCCTGGACATCGCTGTTCGCACGAACCCCCGCCGTGCGGGGCACGTTCATCAGCACGCCCATCTCGCCGACCATGTCGTTCGGACCGGCGCGCGTGAGGAGGATCTCGCCCTTGGCGCTATCGACAACGGCGTCGACGCCGCCCACGAGAATCAGGAACGTGCAATCCGACGAATCACCCTCGCGCATCAGATACTCGCCGGGGGAAAAGCGCTGCAACTGGCCCGTGAACGCAAGCAGCTTGATGCGCGTCGGGTCGAGCTTCGCCAACATCGGCACGCGGCCGAGCATGGCCGCTATGTCTTCGATGTGCATCGCAGTTTCCGCATCCGACGTTTCGATCCGGCGTTGACCGCCGCAACGGCTCTCCTGCCCCGAATGGCCATCGATTATCCAACGATACGCCCGCGGCGCAGGAACCGGTATATCCCCGCCCGTGCGGGCGACCCCGTGGCTGCTATGCTGCACGCTCGCCGCAGCACAGAGCAAGAATCGGATGCCGATCGACCCCGACGAATACTACGGCGACATGCTCGAGGGGCTCGCTGCGTGGTTCGCGAGTCCGTTCGTCGCGGACCTGCGCGCAACCGTCGCGCGCTTTCCGGCGCCCGACCTGGGCAACGCGCTCAATCGCAACCAGGTCGCGTCGAAACGGTGGCTTGTCGACCGCCTGCGCGAAGCCGCGGGGGAGCGCTTCGGCACGATCACGATTCTCGGCGGCTGGTTCGGCGTACTGGGCGCGATGCTGTTGCACGATCCGCGCCTGGCGATCCGGCGCGTCGTCAGCGTCGACATCGACCCGCGCTGTGCGGCGATCGCCGAGTCGCTCAACGCCACCCACGTCCGCTCGGGCCGCTTCGTCGCCGAGACCGGCGACATGCTGCTTCGCGACTATCCGCCGATCGCGTCGGGGACCGACGTCGAGTCGCCCGACGTGGTCGTGAACACGTCGTGCGAGCACATCGCGGCGTTCGGCGACTGGTTCGCGCGCTTGCCGCAGGGCCAGCTCGTCGTGCTGCAGTCCAACGATTACCGCGGCGTCGCGGGGCACGTGAACTGCGTGTCCGACCTTGAAGCCTTCCGGGCGCAGGCTCCGTTGCGACCGCTGTTGTATGCGGGCACGCTGCCCACCAAGCGGTATCGCCGCTTCATGCTGATCGGCCGCAAGTAGGCCAGGGCGGCGCCGGACGGGGCGTGCCGGCGCTCGCCGGCTCAGCGGCAGAAGATCGTCTCGCTGTCCAGCCATTGCGCGGCGGGGTGCGCGCGCGTCGCTGCAAACAGCACGTCGAGGAACGCCCACGCGCCGTCGTCGGTGACGAGGTGATGCGTGAGAATGCCCGTCGGCTCATCGGCGTCGCAGCGGCCCGCGCGCCGTTCGCACAGGTGGTGGGCGATGCGCGCTGCCGCCGCGTCGTCGCCGACGAATACACGGCCGCGCCGCCACCCGATCAGGTCGACATGGGCGTTGCAGCAGCGAAGCCCCGGCGCCGCCTGCGGCGATGGCCGCGGCGCGAATACCGAGACGCCGCAAAAGCCCGCACCGGGAAGGCGCTCGACGACTTCGGGCGCAATGCGATTCCATGGCGGCACGAGCACCGGCAGAAACCGCGCACCGAACGCCTCGCGCAGCGTGCGCTGGCCTTGCTCCAGCTCGTCGATGATCGCCGGCATGGGCCGGTTGGCGCCCAGCTCGGCGGACCGGAATCCTTCGGGCGCATGGTTCAGATGCGCAAAGCCGTGCTGCAGCACCGTCACGCGCGGTGCCCGTGCGAGCGCGTCGCAAAGACGCAGGTCGAGCCGCGCCGGGATCGTTGCCAGCGCGATCGGAACATCGTATGCGGTCGACGCGAAGACCAGTCGCTCGAGCGCCGGCGTCGGCGCGCAGGCATCGTCGTCTCGCAGCCAGAGCGTCGCCCGCCGGCCCGCGCTGGCCCAGCCGTCGAGCTCTGCGATCAGCGCGTCCAGACTCATCGGTCGGGTGCGTAGGTGGCGATCAGCGCGGCGCTCGCCGACGCGCCGTCCATGTCGAATGCCAGCGCGCTGCGCTCGTCCCGTTCGGCGGCTCGGTCGACCGCGGCGGCGAGTGCCGGCGGCGAGAGATCGCGCTCGTCGAGCAGATCGATCGCGCCGAGCGTGGCCAGCCGCTCGGTGCGCATCCGCTGTTCGGTTTCGCGGCGGCCGGCGAAGGGCACCATCACCGCGGGTGCGCCGCTGCGCAACACGTCCATCACGGTGTTGTAGCCAGCCTGCGAGACCGACACGCGCGCACGCGCAAGCAGCGCCGGGAAATCGGGCCGGTTGCGCTCGACGACGAGGCCCGGTTCGGCGTGGGCGGCGAGCTCGCGATAACGCGACTCGGCCACGCCGGGCCCGACCAGCACGCGCCAGGTCAGGTTGCGCCATTTCGACAGCTTGCGGGCGTGGATCGCCGCCTCGAGCACGTGGGTGCCCGTGCCGCCGCCGCCGGCCGACACCACGATCTCGTCCTGTTCGTCGCGGGGCACGCGCGGCGGCGCGGTGTCGGGCGCGGTGACGAAGCCCGTGTAATGGATCGGCACCCGGCTGCGTGCGGCGAAGGGCGAGGTTTCCTCCAGACGCGCGAAGCCGGCGTCGCCGTGCACGAGGATGCCGTCGAACCAGCGATCGGCCAGCTCCCAGGCCTCGGCGTCGCGGCCCGCGACCTCCTCGAGCTGCAGGATTTCGCGCACCGACGCGATCAGGCGCGGCCGTGGCGTCGTGCGCGCAACGTGCTCGAGCAGCGGGAACAGCTCGAAGCGCAGGCTGCGGCGGCCGAACGGGAAGGTCTCGAACACGACGATCGACGGGTTCGCCTCCTCGAAGGCGGCCAGCACGCGTCTGGCACGGTCCCGACGGAAGTCCTCGTCGATCGGCTGCAGGAATTCGTCGCGCAGCGGGTTGAAGCTCACATCGCTCACGCGAATCGGCGGCAGCTGCACGATGTGCACGTCGCGCGGCATCCGGCCGGCGATCGGAACGCCACCGGTCACGAAGTGGACGATCTCGCCCCGGTCGGCCAGCGCCTCGGCGATCCGCCGAACCCGCTCCAGGTGGCCGGTGCCCAGCAGGTGCTGGACCCAGAACATCACCCGCAGCGGGGCACGCGACGCGGCTTGCTGCACGCGCATCGACCGGTCCAGCGGCTGGGTGCCGCTCACGACGGTATCAGGGGTCATCGGGGCTCACAGCACGCAGGGGTGAATTGACAGGGCGATGCGCGCTCGGCACATGCATCGTTCGGGCTCCCGACTGGCGTCGGCGGATGCGCGCCGGGCGCGCACCGTCGGCGTTGGCGATACGAGCTCCCCGCTAACCGTACGCCGCCACGCGCGCGCGGCGGCGCCGCGCCGGCAGATGAGTGGCCGCGAGGCGCGCAATCGAGTCCAGCCCGTTGAGCATCGCCGCGCCGCCGTGCGCCGAAGGGGGCGCCTGCTCGACGAATCCGCGCAACGCCGCGGCCATCACCGAGGGATCGTTGCCATTGTCGATGTCGAGCACGCGCACAAGCCCCATCTCGGCAGCGCGCGCGGCCCGCAGCTGCTGCTCGCGGCGCGGCGCGATGCGGGGAACCAGCACCGCCGGCTTGTCGAGCGACAGGATCTCGCAGAACGTGTTGTAGCCGCCCATCGCGACGATGCCGGCCGCCTGCGCCATCAGCAATTCGATGCGGCTGTCGAAGGTCAGCGTCTGCACGCGTCCGGTCCGCTCGGCGCGCAGGCGGAATTCGCGTTGGCGCGCCGGCGTCATGAACGGCCCGAGCACCGCGACCGCGTTGAACGGTATCCCCGGGTCGTGCTCGTAGGCCGACAGAACCCAGTCGATCACCGCCATGCCGTCGCCGCCGCCGCCGACGGTGACGAGCACGAACGGCTCGCCGCCGAATGGCGCCTCCGGCTTGCGGTCGACGCGCGGCAGCGTGCGCCGGATGTAGCCGGTGTAGATCATCTTGTTCGCGATGTCGGGCGGACATTCGAGGCCGGCCAGCGGATCGGCGAGCGCCTCCAGGCCGTAGACCCAAATCTCGTCGTAGAGGTCGCGAAGCGCCGGCATCACCTGCTTGCGCTCCCACTCCCGCAGCAGCAGCGCGGGCTCGTCCATGATGTCGCGCAGGCCGAGCACGAGCCCCGTGCCGGCGTCCTTCAGCATCTCGAGCGTCGGCACCACCTCGCCCTTCAGACCCAGCGGCTCCTTGTCGACGAGGAACAGGTGCGGACGAAACGCCTCCGCCGTGTGGCGGATGATCGCGGTGCGCATCGCCATCGTCTGCTCGAGGTCGATGTGCAGGCCGAGCGACTCGTACTCGCCGTTGTGCAGCTTGATCACGCCCGGAATGCGGACGAAATCGACGCGGGCGCGGAAGTCGAAGCTGCCGATGATCGGCGAGCCGGAAAGGATCAGGACCGACAGCCCCTTGAAGCGGTCCACGAGCGCGTGTGCAATCGCGCGGCAACGGCGCAGGTGACCCAGCCCGAACGTGTCGTGGCTATAGATCAGGATACGCGCGCCTTCGAGGCGTTGCGGCATGGGACTCCTCCGGCCTTTCTGCTCTCACCCTGGGCGTCTCGGCAAGCGTGCATCCCGGCCGACCGGGCCGAGGCGCAAGCTGATCCCGAGCGGCGCCAACCCAGGCCGACGACACCCAACACTCCCAAAGCCACGGTGCTCACGCCACCGGAGCCGGGCGGGCCGGGCGCCAGCCTGAGCAATCCAGTTTAGCCACGTTCCACAGCAGCGCGGCATACGGGTCAATACCACTCGCAGTCGATGCAGCAGATACACCACGTGCACCCGGCCGCCAGACCCCGCTTGGCGTGGACACCTGCGCGACTCTTGGCGCCTCACAGTGAAGTCAGAAGCGGGCGGCAACGGCAAGTTCCTTCGCCAGCGTGGTAGCCAACGGCCACCTCGATTCGAGCCCGCCGCCGGCGGTCTGCTGGCGGCGGCGCCTCGCCAGGCTGGCAATTTCGGCCATGCCAGGGTGCAAATCACCCGTCCCATGTTGCTAATCGTCTTCTAATGCGATCAAAGGAGGTCTTGTTGGCGTTAACGCCAGATAAAACTTGCCAAAGTGGCAACCGGGCGCCTCCGCACCGCACCCCGCCCGCGATCTCCGCTACGCGCAGGTCACGGTCCCCGCGAAACGCGGTCTGATTCAGTCAGGCGCTGCGGCGTGCCCCACCAACGCGTTGCGATCCCTGCGTCGGCCGGCGGGACAAGCTTGGCGACAGGAAGCCAGACAGCGCCGAACCGCGTGACGCGACACGCTTTCGCAGGGTCGCCGACGTCCAGCCGCCGCGTGCAAAGCCCGCGGCATCGTCCGCGCGCTCGCGCAACGCCAGCAGAGTCACGTGCGGTGCCTTTGCGCCGCCGCGGCAACGTCGTTCCGCGGGAGCTAGCGCGCTGCCGCACAATGGTGCGCCCTTGCACCGGTGCAACTCGCGGTCCGGGCCCTTCGTCCGTGTCGCCAATCGGGATCGCCCGCGCAGCCGCCCGCCTTGCCTCATGAAATCGCGCCGCCGACTGTTCCCGAAGTACGCCGCGCTCATCATCGCGCTGGTGGCCGGCATGCTGATCGCCAGCGGCGCGATCAGCCTGTATTTCTCGTGGCGCGAGAACCAGGCCAACCTGGTCGCGCTGCAGGTCGAGAAGGCGCAGGGCGCGGCAACGCGGATCGAGCGCTACATCCTCGACATCGAGCACCAGCTCGGGTGGACGGCGTTTCCACGGCTCGATGCGGCCGGCGACCCGGTCGAACAACGTCGCATCGAGTACCTCAAGCTGCTGCGCCAGGTGCCGGCGATCACCGAAGTGGTGTGGATCGATGGTGACGGGCGCGAGAAGCTGCGGGTCTCGCGCCTGGCGATGGACGCGGTGGCCGCCGGCACCGACCTGTCGCAGGAGCCGTCGTTCCAGACCGCGAAGGCCCGCCGAACGTACTTCGGGCCGGTGCGCTTCCGCAAAGGCACCGAGCCGTACATGACGATTGCGCGCGCTTCCGGCGATGGCGGCGTGACGATGGTCGACGTGAACCTGAAGTTCGTCTGGGACGTCGTCTCGCGCATCAGGATCGGCGTCGGCGGGCTGGCGTACGTCGTCGATTCGACCGGCACGCTGATCGCGCATCCCGACATCAGCCTGGTGCTGAAGAAGACCGACCTGAAGTCGCTGTCGCACGTGGCGGAGCTCGACACACCCGACGCGCATGGAGTCCCGGTTTCGCGCGACCTCGCGGGCCAGGAGGTGCTGACCGCACACGCGCGCATCCCGGCGCTCAACTGGACGGTGTTCGTCGAATCACCACGGGCCGAGGCGTTCGCGCCGTTGTATGCGTCGGTGCTGCGCATGGCAGGCTTGCTGGCTGCAGGCCTGGTGATCGCCATGGCCGCGAGCTTCTTTCTTGCGCGCGCGCTGGTGCGCCCGATCCGTGCGATTCAGGAAGGCGCCGCAAAGATCGGCGCGGGGGACCTCGACAAGCGCATCGAGGTCACCACCGGCGACGAGCTGGAGGCGCTGGCCGAGCAGTTCAACAAGATGGGCTCGGAGCTCAAGGCCTCCTACGCAGGGCTCGAGCGCAAGGTCGAGCAGCGAACCGCCGAACTCAGCGAGGCGCTGGACTACCAGACCGCGATCAGCGGCGTGCTGCGCGTGATCAGCGAGTCGCCGACCGATGTCGCGCCCGTCTTCGAAACGATCCTGGACAGTGCTTCGCGCCTGTTCGATCAGCCGCTGGCGGCGGTCTTCCGCTACGACGCGGGCCTCGTGCACATGGTGGCGACGCGCAACTGGCCGCCCGAGGCGCTCGAGGATTCGCGCCGCCTGTACCCGGGTCCGCCGAATCCGCAGATGATGAGCGGACGGGTCATCCTGTCGGGGCGCGTTCAACTCGAAGAAGACACGCTGGCAGACCCCGGCTATGACCAGGGGCTTGCACGCCGCGGGCAGTGGCGGCGCATGTTGGGGGCGCCGTTGCTGCGGGAGGGCGCCCCGGTCGGCGCGATTGTGGTCGCCTGGCCCGACCCGGGAAAGACGCCGCAGCGGCAGGTCGACCTGCTGAGGACCTTTGCCGACCAGGCGGTCATTGCGATCGAGAACGTGCGCCTGATCAACGAGACCAAGGAGGCGCTCGAACGGCAGACGGCGACCGCCGAGATCCTCAAGGTCATCAGCGAATCGCCGACCGACGTGCAGCCGGTGTTCGACACCATCGTGCGGCGCGCCGTGCCGCTGTGCGACTGCCTGTTCGCCAATCTGTTCCGCTACGACGGCGAGCAGCTGCATTGGGTAGCGACCCACAACGTCGCACCGGAAGGGGTCGCCATCACGGCTAGGAAGTACCCGATGCGGCCCGACCGTTCGCAGGTGTCCGGACGCGTGATTCTGGAACGATCGATCGTTCGCATTGAAGACACGCTGCAGGATCCCGACTACGACCGCCGCTTTGCAGACAATTCGCGGAGCGACGGCTGGCGGCGCATGCTGGGCATCCCGCTGATGCGCGAGGGCAGGATCCTCGGCGCGATCGTCGTCGCGTGGTCCGAACCGGGGCCGGTGCCGCCGGTCCACGAAATGCTGCTGACGACGTTCGCCGATCAGGCGGCGATCGCGATCGAGAACGTGCGCCTGATCAACGAGACCAAGGAAGCGCTCGAGCGGCAGACGGCGACCGCCGAGATTCTCAAGGTCATCAGCGAATCGCCGACCGACGT
>CP070653.1:2994873-3002310 GCA_020354665.1 Burkholderiales bacterium | reverse complement strand
GGGGGTCTCCTGGTCTGTAGTCGCGCCGCCAGCGCTGGGTTACAAGGCAGCGTACGGGATGATGCCACCTGGCACAAGCCGGCCACGCAAACGGGATCCCGAAATGGCGGTGGTGGCGGGCTGTGGGCTGTCGCATGCCCGGGTCCCGGTGTGTGGTTGCGCGCCACCTGTCCAGGTGGGCGCCGAGCTCTGGGCGGCCGATGGTGGCCGAGCAGACACGTGCGGGCATTCCCCTACCGCTCAGCGATTGCCCATGAAGTTCCGTCAATCCCTTCGCTTCACCGTGCTTGCGACTGCTCTCGCAGCGCTGCTCGCGTGCGGCGGCGGGGGAGCCGGAGGGGGTGGAGGAGGAAATGCCGCGACGTGTGAAGCTATCGCGCAGATTCAGCCGCCCGATGCGAACGATACAGGCCCTATTGCCGCCAAGACCAAGCTGATCAACTTCGAGGCGCACGGCCAAGGTCAATTGGATCGACTCGGCAACTTCATCAATGACCTGCGGGCAGCCCTTGCCGTGGCACCCCTTGGCCAAGCAGCGGCCGCGTTTGCTGCTGCCGACGACGAAGGCAATGGCCCCATCTCAGGCGGTCGGTACCTGACCTGCGCAACGCCGGGGACGCTGACAATAACGGGTAGTACGTACACCTTCAGCGGCTGTGTCGTCAACGGCTACCGGGTTGACGGGCAGGCCAGCTTGTCGGCGGTCGGCGCCAGTACTCATACGCTGACGTTCTCGGGGATAGGCGTGACCCTGCCCGGCTCCTCGCAAATCGCCATTTCGGGGAGTGCCGACTGCACGGTTACCGCGGGCGCTGTGCCCAAGTGTGTCGCCGAGCTCGACCCCATCGCTACGTTGTCGACGGAAACGTACCGCTACGGATGGAATGCGACATATTCGGATAGTCCTGTCCCGACTGCATCGGGTACGCACGGCTGCGGATGCACCGACACCTGGCTCGTCACGCTCGACAACTGCACCGCGACCAGTGGCACGGCGTTGATTCAGGTGTCGAACGGCTCGGCACTGATCCGCCGCAACAGCGCCAACCTGTGGGACGCCGAGCTGACGGAAACCGGCGGGCAGACGATTGTGTTCCGCGACATTCCGACGAACTGATCGGGCTCGGCAGGCCCTACTGAAACGCCACCTCGGCGAAGCTCCTGAGCTTGCGGCTGTGCAGGTTCTCCAGTCGCTGCCCGCGCAGGATGTCGAGCGCCCGAATGCCGATGCGCAGATGCTGGTCGACGCGTTCGCGATAGAACGCGTTGGCCATGCCGGGCAGCTTGATTTCGCCGTGCAGCGGCTTGTCGCTCACGCATAACAGCGTGCCGTAGGGCACGCGGAAGCGAAAGCCGTTGGCAGCGATCGTCGCGCTTTCCATGTCGAGCGCGACCGCGCGGCTCTGGCTGAAACGGCGCTCCGGCGTGGTGAACGGGCTGCGCGAGGGCAGCAGCTCCCAGTCGCGGTTGTCGGTGCTCGCCACCGTGCCGGTGCGCAGGATGCGCTTGAGCTCGTAGCCCTTGAGCTGCGTCACGTCGGCGACCGCCTGCTCGAGCGCGAGCTGCACCTCGGCGAGCGCCGGAATCGGCACCCACAACGGCAGATCCTCGTCGAGCACGTGGTCCTCCCGGACGTAGCCATGGGCGAGGACGTAGTCGCCGAGCTGCTGCGTGTTGCGCAGCCCGGCGCAGTGCCCGAGCATCAGCCACGCATGGGGGCGCAGCACCGCCACGTGGTCGGTGATCGTCTTCGCGTTGGCCGGGCCGACGCCGATGTTGACGAGCGTGATGCCGCTGCGATCGGGGCGCACCAAGTGATAGGCCGGCATCTGCGGCAGCCGCGACGGCGGCGCAACAGGCGCAGACGGCTGCGGCTTGCCGACGCGCGGTGTCACCACGTCGCCCGGCTCGACGAAAGCGGTATAGCCGTCGTCCACCAGGTCGGGTTCGGTCATCAGCTGGTGGCCGAGCTTGACGAATTCGTCGACGTAGAACTGGTAGTTCGTGAACATCACGAAGTTCTGGAAGCGCTCGGGCGGCGTACCGGTGTAATGGCGCAGCCGATGCAACGAGTAGTCGACGCGTGGCGCGGTAAACAACGCCAACGGGCGCGGATCGCCGCGCTGAGTCTCGTGCGTGCCGTTGGCGATGCCATCGTCCATCGCCCCAAGGTCCGGCAGATCGAACAGGTCGCGCATCAGCAGGCGCCGCTCGGCGCTCACCGTGCCCTCGACGTGGTCGTCGTCGACCAGCGCAAAGTGCACCGGCATGGGCTGTGTGCTCGTGCCGACCTCGAGCGGCACGCCGTGGTTGCGCAGCAGCAGCTCGAACTGCTCGTGGTAGTAGTCGCCGAACAGGTCGGGCCGCGTTAGCGTCGTTTCATAGGTGCCCGGGCCCGCAACGAAACCATAGGACAGACGTGAATCGGCGCGCGCGACGGTGTCCGTGCGAATGCGCACGAAAGGGTAGTGCGCGCGCACGCGCTGGGCGAACGTCTCGCCGGCCACGAACCGCTGCAGCGCATCGCGCAGGTGCGTCACGCCTGCCTCGTAGATCAGGCGAACCTGCGCCAGCAGCGGGCGGACGTCGGTGTAGTGATTCGGTGCGATGTAGCGCGGGGTGTTGGCCATGGGAGTCGATTCTGCGGCGCATATTGTGTCCGCGGCATGACCCCGCGCGCGATCGCCGACTGGCTCGGCGGCGGCATCGACCGGTCGTGGCGCCGCCACGACCGCCGGCCGCTCTCTCTTATCGGGTCACAGGCGTTCGAATACTGCGGCGATACCCTGGCCGCCGCCGATGCACATCGTCACCAGTGCATGGCGCCCGCCGGTGCGGTGCAGCTCGTAGATCGCCTTGACCGCGAGCGCCGCGCCCGAGCAACCGATCGGGTGGCCGAGCGCGATCGCCCCGCCATTGGAGTTGACCTTCTTCATGTCGAATTCCAACCCACGCGCTACCGCGATCGCCTGTGCCGCGAATGCCTCGTTCGACTCGATCACGTCCATCTGGTCGAGCGTGAAACCACCCTTCTTCAGCGCGAGCTTGGTCGCCGGGATCGGGCCCTCGCCCATGATCTCGTTGGGAACACCGGCCACCGCGTAGCAAACGAGCCGCGCCATCGGCTTGTGGCCGTTGGCGGCCGCCTTGGCCGCGTCGCCCAACACCAGGAATGCCGCGCCGTCGTTGATGCCCGAGGCGTTGCCTGCGGTCACGGTGCCGTCTTTCTTGAACGCCGGCTTCATCTTGGCCAGGGTCTCCCGCGTGGTGTTCGGCTTCACATGCTCGTCGGTGTCGAAGGTGACCTCGCCCTTGCGGGTCTGCTTGACGATCGGCACAATCTGGGTCTTGAACCGCCCCTCGGCGATAGCCGCAGCCGCCTTGCGGTGCGATTCGGCGGCGAACGCGTCCTGGTCCTCGCGCGTGATGCCCCACTTGGTCGCCAGGTTCTCGGCCGTGATCCCCATGTGGCCGACGCCGAATGGATCGGTGAGGGCGGCGACCATCGCGTCGACCATCTTGCTGTCGCCCATGCGTGCGCCACTGCGCATTGCCGGCGACAGGTATGCGCCGCGGCTCATGACCTCGACGCCACCGCCGATGCCGTAGTCACAATCGCCGAGCAGGATGTTCTGTCCTGTCGTGACGATGCCCTGCAGGCCCGACGAACAAAGCCGGTTGACCGCCATCGCGACCGAATCCATCGGCAGTCCGGCCTGGATCGAGGCGACCCGGGCCACGTAGGGGTAGCGGCTCTCGGTGGGTATGCAGTTGCCCACGGTCACGTAGTTGATCGCCTTGGGATCGACGCCGGAACGCTCGACGGCGGCCTTCATCACGGTGCCCGCCAATTCCGCCGGCTCGATGTCCGAGAGCGAACCGGCAAAGGTACCGATGGCCGAACGGGCGGCACCCAATACGACGACGTCACGCTTGCTCATCTGCATCTCTCCTGAAGGTGTAAAAGGGGGCGGCGCGGCGCGCCGGACGCTATGGGCCGCAGCATAACTTGCGACGCCGGCTCGGGTGCCTACACCGCGCGGGTGGGTCCGGATTTTCGGGCGCGCCCGGATTGCCTAGCATCGCCCGGGACGCC
Organism: Burkholderiales bacterium; assembly: GCA_020354665.1. GTDB lineage: Bacteria > Pseudomonadota > Gammaproteobacteria > Burkholderiales > Burkholderiaceae_C. Next base: position 2,998,214 of record CP070653.1, on the reverse strand, counting down.
GCACAGCAGGCCGCCGCGGCGCGAAACGGTCCTGTCTAGGCGTAGAGGGAGCGGTACTTGCTACTGATCGAGGGCCAGATGGCCGCTATTCGTCCGCGAAGGGACAGGTTTGTCGGCGGAATGCAGGCCCAAGTGGCGCGTGAGCCCGATGCGGTGCTGCGCGCGATGGCCGTGCGGCTCACTGCGGTGACGGTGGCCACGATGGTGCCGCGGCCATCGCCCGCGTGGACCCCTCTGCGCCGGTGCGGAGGCGCGCACCGCGGGTCGCGTGGAAGGCGCAGTTGCAGGCCGACGAGTCCCCCGCGATGCCGAGCACCCTGGCCGGGATCCTGGCTCGTATGAGCGGATCAGCCGTCTCGGCCGCAGGCGGAATCCGGCAATGAGCGGCCAGTCCGCGAGCCCCTTGCCGCTTTCGGTGGCGGATGCCGCTGCTCTGGGATCGGCACACCCCGCGCGGCCGTCGGCCAGTCTGGTGGTCGTGCGGCCGGCAGCTGTCGGACTCGAGGTACTGCTGCTGCGGCGGGCCGAAAAGGGCGATCGCAACAGTGGCGCCTGGGTCTTCCCCGGTGGACTGGTCGATCCGGCCGACCATGTGCCGGAGATCCCGGTTGCCGGGCTGGACGATGCCCAAGCGAGCAACCGCCTCGGCGTTGCCGGCGGCGGTTTGGCCTATTGGGTCGCTGCGGTGCGCGAGTGCTTCGAGGAGGCCGCACTGCTGTTTGCCGTCGATGCAGCGGGAGTGGACATCGCGTGGCGGGCCGAGGATGAGGCGCGCGTCAACGCTTGGCGCGATCGGCTACGCGAAGGCACCAGCGGGATGGCTGCGCTTTGCCGGCAAGCAGGGTGGCGGCTCGCTCTGGACCGGCTGGTTTACCTCAGCCACTGGATCACGCCACTGGGTTTGCCCAAGCGCTTTGACACGCGATTCTTCATTGCCGAGGCGCCGCGGAATCAATCGGCTCGGCACGATGCCGCCGAGATCGTCGAGCATCGCTGGCTACGGCCGGCCGACGCGCTATCGAGCGGGCTGCGGTTGCTGACACCGACCGCCAAGACCCTCGAGACGTTGGCGCGCTTCGATACGGCCGATGGAGCGGTCGAATGGGCGCGTGCACAGCGCGATGTGCCGGCGATTCGGTCGCGGCTCGGCAACGGTCGGGACGGGCTTCGCCCGGTGCTTCCCGACGAGCCGGCCTGGGCAGAAATCGGCCGGCTCGACCCGTTTGGGCGGGGAGATGCCCGGTATGAGATCCGGCCCGGCGTTGCGGTGCGCCTCTCGGCACGGGTGATTCGGGTCACTGCAGGTAACCCCGGCGTGATGACCGGCCCGGGCACCAACAGCTATCTCGTTGGCGGCGGGCCGGCAAACGATTGGGCGGTGATCGATCCCGGTCCCCACGACGCGGCCCACGTCGACCATCTGCTCGCGGCGGCGCCGGGCCTGGTGCGGTGGATCCTTGTGACGCATACGCATGCCGACCACTCACCGGCAGTGGCGATGCTCAAGGCACGCACCGGCGCGATGGTGCTCGGCCGGCTCGCCGACCACCCCGAGTGGCAGGACGCTGGCTTTGCGCCCGACCGGCAACTGGCCGGCGGCGAAAGCATCGGGATCGATGCCGGCACGACGCTGCGCGTGATCCACACACCGGGGCATGCGTCGAACCACCTGTGCTACCTGCTGGAGGAGGAGAAGACGCTGTTCACCGGCGACCACGTGATGCAGCGATCGACGGTAGTCATCAACCCGCCGGATGGCGACATGGCCGCGTACCTGACGTCGCTCGGTCGGCTCATGGAGGAGGAGCTGGAATGGCTCGCGCCCGGGCACGGTTTCCTGATGGCGCAGCCGCGCGAAGCGTTGGCGGCGATCGTGCGCCATCGCATGCAGCGTGAGACGAAGGTGATCGATGCGCTGCGCGACCTCGGTCCTGCCGCGCCGATCGAAGCGCTGCTGACGCAGGTCTACGACGACGTGCCCGGCCATCTGCATGCGATGGCCACGCGCTCGCTGAAGGCGCATCTGATCAAGCTGCGCGACGAGGGCGTAGCCACCGATCGTGCCGGACGCTGGAGCCTGGCCTGACGCGCAGCGCCTCAACGCGGCGGTGGCAACGCCTCGCCGAGTGCCCGCCGCCACAACCAGCGCAGGCCACGCTCGATGTCGGGCCGGCCGCCAACGCGCTGGGGCTCGATCGGCCCGAGCGTCGGGCTCTGCCGCCGCGCGACCGTGAAGTCGAAGAAGTAATAGGGCTCCTGGCCCATCCTGAGGTCGGCGATGCGCACGACACCGTCGTCCTGCTCGGTCATGCGGAAGAAACCATGCGAGAACCATGCAATCCGCTGCACGGGCCAGCTCCCGGACAGTGACTCGTAAAGCGCAGTGCCGCGCGGGAACACGTCGAAGCGGATCTGCCCGTCGGGGTTCTTTTCCGTACCGGTCCCGTCGAGCAGCGAGTAGAACCCTTCGCGGTAGGTGTCGCCATCGATCGCGACGATGCGCCAAAGCACGGTGTTGAAGGCGGTCGGCGTGGCCAGCAAGCGCTCGGCGGTGAGGCCCTGCGCCTGCAGCGATGTCCGGGCGACCGTGGCGACATGCTGCTGCGCGGCCGCGCTCCACGCAAGATAGGCGGTGCTGAGCACCAGGCCGGCCGTATTCCAGCGCAGGCCGCCAGCGTGGCCCAGGCGAAGGGCACCGGCCACGCCGGCCAGCAGCGGCAACGTGTAGATCGGGTCGATGATGAAGATGCTGCCCACGCCGTAAGGGTGGTCGGTGAAGGGGCGCAGCAACTGCGTGCCGTAGATCGTCATCACGTCGAGCAGCGGGTGCGTAAGCAGCACCAGCCAGACAGCCAGCCACCAGCGACCGAAGCGGTCCCACTCGCCGTGTAGACGTGCAATGCCGGCGGCAATCGGTGGCGCCGCCAGCGATAGCCACAGCAGCGCGTGGCTGTCGCTGCGGTGCATCGTCATGTTGCGAATCGGGTCTCCGAAGTCGACAAAGGCATCGAGGTCCGGCAGCGTGCCGCACACGCCGCCCCACAGCGCCGCCTTCCACACCGCCGTGCGGCGGCCCATCACGGCCACACCGACGGCTGCGCCGAGCGCGATCTGCGAGATCGAGTCCATGCCAGCGATTCTGATCCGCCCAGCCGAACGCGTGCCAGCGAAGGGCCTTGCCCGGGCGTCCCGGCTGTTTCCGCGCTCAGCTACATGCTGCGTCGGTACTGCCCGCCGACCTCGAACAGCGCATTCGTGATCTGCCCGAGCGAGCAGCAGCGCACCGCATCCATCAGCACCTCGAACACGTTGCCGTTGTCGATCACGGCCTGTTGCAGACG
>CP070653.1:2805438-2994773 GCA_020354665.1 Burkholderiales bacterium | reverse complement strand
CGGCTCGGTGTGAGACAACAACGACTGCAGGTCCCATGGCATGACCTCGCGCACGCGCTCACGCGCTTCGGCAACGAGATCGGCATAGCGTTTGGCGGCTGGAGTGCGCATGGGTTCGCTCTTGTGGCGTCGTGCCGGAAGCGTGCAGCGTAGCGCCGCCGTCGCAGCCTTGAAAGGCCTTGAGCCGCCCCGCTGGGCCTGCCGGGGTCGGGGTTTCCTTTGGTTCCACAACGACGGAGCGCGCCATGGGCGTGGCGGCTCCCCGGCCACCGCACACTGGCCACGAGGAGGGTCCCCCGATGACGCCGCTTGCCTCGCGCCTGTGGCTGGCCGACGCCGCACGGCGGCGCGATCTCGGACCGTTGCGCTACGTCTCGAATTGATCGCCAGGACCAGCGACGGCGACGGCCCGCTGGCGTCGCATCACCGACCGTGGGCGAGCGCGTGTTCGAGCGCCTCGACGAACATCTTTGCGACGTCGAAACCGCTCTGCTGCATGATTTCCTGGAAGCACGTCGGGCTGGTCACATTGATCTCGGTCAGGCAGTCACCGATCACGTCGATGCCGACCAGCAGCAGCCCGCGCGCGGCGAGTACCGGGCCGACTGCCGCCGCGATTTCGCGGTCGCGCGCCGACAGCGGCTGAGCCACGCCCTTGCCGCCGGTGGCGAGGTTGCCGCGGATCTCGCTGCCCTGCGGTATGCGCGCCAGGCTGAAGGGCACCGGCTCACCACCGATCACGAGCACGCGCTTGTCGCCCTTGGCGATCTCGCTCAGGTACTTCTGGACCATCACGGTCGTGGCGCCATGGCGGTTGAGCGTCTCGGTGATGCTTCCCAGGTTGAGACCGTCGGGGCCGACGCGGAAGATGCCCATGCCGCCCATGCCGTCGAGCGGCTTCAGGATGACGTCGCGGTGCTCGTTGTGGAACGCGCGGATCGCCTCGGCGCTGCGCGTAACCAGTGTGGGCGCGATGAGCTGCGGGAACTCGAGGATCGCGAGCTTCTCCGGATGATCGCGCAACGCCGCCGGCCGGTTGAACACGCGCGCTCCCTCGCGCTCGGCCTGCTGCAGCAGGTGGGTCGCGTAGAAGTACTCGCTGTCGAACGGCGGGTCCTTGCGCATCAGCACCGCATCGGCATCGGCGAGCGCGAGCTCGCCTTCGGCCACCGTGTCGAACCAGTCCTTCTCATCGCCGGTCAGCGTGATCGACCGCGCGTCGCGCGCCACCACGCGCGCGCCGCTGCGCCAGACCAGGTCCTTCGGCTCGCACGCCCACAGGCGATGACCGCGTCGAGCCGCCTCGCGCATCATCGCGAAGGTGGTGTCCTTGTAGGTCTTGAAGTCCTCGAGCGGATCGGCGACGAAGAGCAGCTGCATCCAATGGCTCCTTCGGTCGCCACTTTGACACAGGCGCACGATTCCTGCGCGGCCGGTGGTCAGCGGGACTCGCTTGTCGGCGTGCGTGTCGACGCTAGTGTCCTGTCTCACCGTGAGACAGGACACTAGATCTCGACCTTGCCTCCGAGCTCGACCACCCGGTTAGCCGGCAGGCTCAGGAAGTCGGCCGCCGCCGCGGCGTTGCGGTGCATGCTGGCGAACAGCTTCTCGCGCCACAGCGACATCCCGGCGGCCAGCTTCGGCGTGACGATGTCGCGGGAGAGGAAGTAGCTGGTGTCCATCTCGGGCAGCGGGATGCCGCGGTCCTCGAGCAGCTTGAGCGCAGTCGGGACGTCGGGGTCGTTCTTGAAGCCGAAGTTCAGTACCACCTGCCAGCAGTCATGCCCGAGTGATTCCATCGTGATGCGCTTGTCGAAGCCGATCCACGGCACATCGTGGTGGCGCACGGTGACAAACAGGTTGTACTCGTGCAGCACCTTGTTGTGCTTGAGGTTGTGCACCAGCGCATTGGGCGCGGTGCCCTCGTCGGCGACCAGGAACACCGCAGTGCCCGGCACGCGCGTGGGCGGCGCGACGAACAGCGCGTCGAGCAGGCTGCGCACGTCGATCGTCTCGCTGCGCAGTCGCTCGGCCATCAGCGCCCGGCCCTGCTGCCAGGTGAGCATCAGCATGAACATGCCGATGCCGATCACCAGCGGGAACCAGCCGCCGGCCAGCAGCTTGAGCGAGTTGGACAGGAAGAACGTGATGTCGACGACGAAGAAGAAGCCGGTGGCTGCAATGCACAGCACGAGCGGGTAGCGCCAACCGTAGCGGATGACGAAGAACGTCATCACGGTGGTGATCGTCATGTCGAGCGTCACCGCGATGCCGTACGCCGCCGCCAGGTTCGACGACGACCTGAACAGTGCGACCGCGAGCACGATCAGTGCGTACAACCCCCAGTTGATGAAGGGCACGTAGATCTGCCCGGTGTCGCGCACCGAGGTGTGGCGGATCTGCAGCCGCGGCATCAGCCCGAGCTGGATCGCCTGCTTGGTGACCGAGAACGCCGCCGAGATCAACGCCTGCGAGGCGATCACCGTCGCGGCAGTCGCCAGGAACACCAGCGGCAGCCGGGCCCAGGGCGGGGCCATCAGGTAGAACGGGTTGACGATCGCGTCCGGTTCCTCGAGCAGCATCGCGCCCTGGCCAAAGTAGTTGACGACGAGCGCCGGCATCACCAGTCCGTACCAGGCGATGCGGATCGGCAACTTGCCGAAGTGGCCCAGGTCGGCGTACAGCGCTTCGCCGCCGGTAACCACGAGCACCACCGCCCCCAGGCCGATGAACGCGACCAGCGGGTTGTGGACGATGAAATCAATCGCGTAGGTCGGGCTGAGTGCCGCGAGCACGTGCGCGTTGACGGCGATGTGGGGCACACCCAGCGCAACCAGCGTGATGAACCAGACGAGCGTGATCGGCCCGAATGCCTTGCCGATGCCGCCGGTGCCCAGCTGCTGGGCCGCAAACAGCGCTGTCAACACCACCAGCGTCACCGGGATCACGAACTCGTGCAGCTGGGGCGCCGCGACCTCCAGCCCTTCGACCGCCGAGAGCACCGAGATCGCTGGGGTGATCACGCCGTCGCCGTAGAACACCGCAGTGCCGAACAGCCCGATCACGGTGAGCAAGCGGTACAGCGGCGGACGGTCGCGCACCGCATGGGTCGCCAGCGCGAGCATCGCGATCAGGCCGCCTTCGCCATTGTTGTCGGCGCGCAGGACGAGCAGCACGTACTTGATCGAGACGATCACGGTGATCGTCCAGAACACCAGCGACAGCACGCCGAGGATGTTGTCGTGCGTCGCCGCGACGTGCCCGCTGCGGAAGATCTCCTTGAGCGCGTACAGCGGACTCGTGCCGATGTCGCCATAGACCACACCCAGCGCGCCCAGCGTCAGTGCGGCAACGGCGCGTGGATCGCGCGGCTCAGTGTGATTGGACACGTTGGCTGGCCAGCGGCGACGGCGCGCCGTTGGGCGAAAGGTTCTTATTGTGCGCCGTCATGCTGCATCGCAGCAAGGAGCAGCCGGCGTGCTAGTCGTAAATCTCGGCGTCGGGGTCGGTGGCCTCGAGTTCATAGCTGGCCGCCAGCATCGCGAGCCGCGCGATCACGCCGTACATGTAGAAGCGGTTGGGCGCGCTCGCGCCCGGCTTCTCGCCGGGTCGGGGCAAGTGACCCGACTCGGCAAAGGCGAGCGGCACGAAACTCGCGCCGGGTGCATTGAGGTTCTCGTCGACGCCGCGCTCGGCGTGCACGCGGTAGAAACCGCCGACGACGTAGCGGTCGAGCATGTAGACCACCGGCTCGGCGACTGCCTCGTTGACGCGCTCGTAGGTCGGCACGCCCTCCTGCAGGATCACCTCGGTGACCTCCAGGCCCTCCTTGACGACGCTCATCTTGTTGCGCGTCCTGCGATTGAGGTCGATGACGTCCTTCGCGTCACGCACCGTCATGATGCCCATCCCGTAGGTGCCGGCGTCCGCCTTGACGATCAGGAATGGCTTCTCGCTGATGCCGTATTCCTTGTACTTGCGGCGGATCTTGCCGAGCAGCGCCTCGGTGTTGCTGGCCAGACATTCCTCGCCTGAGCGTTCGTGGAAATTGACCTCGCCGCAGCGGGCGTACAGCGGGTTGATCAGCCAGGGGTCCATGCCGAGCAGCTTGGCGAACTTCTTCGCCACTTCCTCGTAGGCCTGGAAGTGGTTGCTCTTGCGCCGCACCGCCCAACCCGCATGCAGCGGCGGCAGCAGATACTGCTCGTAGAGGTTCTCGAGCACCTTCGGCACGCCGCCCGACAGGTCGTTGTTGAGCAGGATCGTGCACGGGTCGAAGTGCTTCAGCCCCAGGCGCCCGCGGCTGCGCACCAGCGGCTCGAGGGTGAGCTGCGTACCGTCGGGCAGATCGAGCTGGGTGGGCGCCTTGACAGACTCGTCGAGCGAACCCAGCCGCACGTTCAGACCGGCCTGGTGGAAGATCTGCATCAGGCGCTTCACGTTCATCAGGTAGAACGGATTGCGCGTGTGCTTCTCGGGGATCAGCAGCAGGTTCTTCGCTTCGGGGCAGATCTTCTCGATCGCTGCCATCGCCGCTTGCACGGCCAGCGGGAGCATCTCCTCGGTGAGGTTGTTCCAGCCGCCGGGAAACAGATTGGTGTCCACCGGCGCAAGCTTGAAGCCCGCGTTGCGGACGTCGACCGAGCAATAGAACGGTGGCGTGTGTTCCATCCACTCGAGCCGGAACCAGCGCTCGGTGGCTGGCATCGACTCGAGGATGCGTGCCTCCAGCTCGTTGATCGGGCCGTTCAGTGCTGTAACGAGGTGGGGGACCATGGCGCGCGAGATTGCAGAGAGCCGTTGAAGCCGATTCTAGGGGCCTGCGCGTGCCAGCGCTTCGGCTCGCGCCATCCGGCATCAGGAACGGCCCCTGAACCAAAAGGGGCCGCCCTGCGGGCGGCCCCTGCTCTGTCGAACCCCGAGGGCCCGCGTCTTACTTGCTGTAGGCGGTCTCGCCGTGCGAGCTGATGTCCAGGCCCTCGCGCTCCTCGTCCTCGGCCACGCGCAGCCCGACCAGCAGGTCGGCGATCTTGTACGCGACGAACGCGACGATGCCCGACCACACGATCGTGATCACGACGCCGAGCGCCTGCGTGGCGACCGGGCTGCCGATCGAGAAGTCGGCTGCGCCGGTGCCGCCGAGCGAGGGCGCGGTGAAGACGCCGGTCAACAACGCGCCGAGGATGCCGCCGACGCCGTGCACGCCGAAGACGTCGAGCGAGTCGTCGGCGCCGAGCATGCGCTTGAGGCCGTTGACGCCCCACAGGCAGACGAACCCAGCCAGTCCGCCGACGATCAGCGCGCCCATCGGGCCCACCGAGCCACAGGCCGGCGTGATCGCGACCAGACCGGCGACCGCACCCGAAGCCGCACCCAGCATGGAGGCCTTGCCCTTGCCGAGCGCCTCACCGGCGCTCCAGGTCAGCACCGCCGCAGCGGTCGCCAACAGCGTGTTGATGAATGCGAGGGCGGCGGTGGCGTTGGCTTCGAGCGCCGAGCCTGCATTGAAGCCGAACCAGCCGACCCACAGCAGCGAAGCACCGACCATCGTCAATGGCAGCGAATGCGGGGCCAACGCCTCGCGGCCATAGCCCACGCGCCGGCCGATCACGTACGCGCCGACCAGGCCGGCCACACCGGCGTTGATGTGCACGACCGTACCGCCGGCGAAGTCCAGCGCGCCGGCCTTGAACAGGTAGCCCTCGCCGAACCACACCATGTGCGCGATCGGGAGGTACGAGAAGGTGAACCACAGCGCGCTGAACAGCAGCACGGCGCTGAACTTGATGCGCTCGGCGAACGAACCGACGATCAGCGCGCAGGTGATGCCTGCGAACGTGGCCTGGAACGCCGCGAACACGTACTCGGGCAGCTTGAACTCGGCAGTGAACGTGTCGGCGAGACTGTTCACGCTCACGCCGCTCAGGAATGCCTTGTCGAGCACGCCGATGAACGCGCCGCCACCGCCGAAAGCCAGGCTGTAGCCGTAGATGCCCCACAGCACGACGATCATCGAGAACACGGTCATCACCTGCATCAGCACCGACAGCATGTTCTTGGCACGCACGAGGCCGCCATAGAACAGCGCGAGGCCCGGGACCGTCATCATGATCACGAGCATCGTCGCGGTGAGCATCCAGGCGACGTCGCCCTTCTGGACGGTTGCCGCCGGCGCTGCAGTTGCCGGGGCCGATGCGACAGCCTCCGCGGCGACGGCGGCGGCCGGAGCGGATGCCGCGGCGTCCGGGGCCCACGACGGCCCCGCCATGCCCACGGCCGCGAGGCCCAGGACCAAACATGCAATAAGTCGTCTCATGGTTGTCTCTCTCGTAGTGGGCTTCAGAGCGCGTCCTTGCCGGTTTCGCCGGTGCGAATGCGCACCACCTGCTCGAGCGATGCGACGAAGATCTTTCCATCGCCGATCTTGCCGGTGCGCGCCGAGGTCTCGATCGCCTCGATCACCCGATCGACGATGGCATCGTCGACGGCCGCCTCGATCTTGACCTTCGGCAGAAAGTCGACCACGTACTCCGCGCCGCGGTACAGCTCGGTGTGGCCCTTCTGACGACCGAAGCCCTTGACCTCGGTCACCGTGACACCCTGCACGCCGATCGTGCTGAGCGCTTCGCGCACTTCGTCGAGCTTGAACGGCTTGACGATCGCGGTCACCATCTTCATGGCATTCCCCTTCTCAGTTTGCGCAGGAGCTAACGGGCTCCTGCAGTCCTCACATCGACTTCGCGAGCGTGACGATCAGGCGTGGCTTGTTGATGTCGCCGTAATCGCTATTGCCGTCCTTGTTCGCGCCGACGATCGCGCCGGCCAACGAGAAGCGGTTGCCGAAGTCGTAGGTCGCCCCGCCCTTGTAGTCGGTGTAGTCCGGGCCGTAGGTCGAGCCGCTGGCCAATTGGGTGAAGCCGACGTGGCCGTTGAGGTGAGGCCCTTGGCGATCTCGTAGTTCGCGCTCAGGTCGAGGTACAGCGTGCCGCTGCTGTCGGTGGCGCCGAAGTACTTGTCGGAGACGACGTACGACAGCTTGGCCGACGCGATGCCGTAGCTCACGCCGCCGTAGCTTTCGGTGGTGTTGTAGTCACTGTCGCCCGGGTAGTAATACTGCAGCACGCCGATGTCGTAGCCGACCTTGCCCGCCTGGCCCCGATAGCCGCCGTAGAAGTCCATTTCGGTGTCGCCGCCGAAGCCAATGCTGGAGTTCCAGTTGCCGACGTAGAAACTGCCCAGCGCGTAGTCGAACCCGCCCTGAATCGCGGGCAGAACGTCCTTGTCAGGGTCGCTCTGGTCTTGGCCGCGGCACTTGTATTTGCTGGGCAGGCTGACGTTGGCCGACAGGCCGTCATCGGCGCGCGCCGCTGCACCGGCAAGGGGGAGGCAGGCAAACGCTGCCAGCGCAGCCATCGGTTTCTTCATGGACATCCTCCGGTGAGCAAATCGACGAGACTCGTCGATGCAACTGCAGCTTTCGTGCCAGTCGCGGTGTCAGCGCAGGTCGGCCGAGATTGCACTGCCGTCGCGCGATGACCTTGCAGTCATAGAACCGGGTTGGTGCGTCGCACCATTCCGGTGCGATCGGCTCCGCTGCCGGCCGCATCCCCCTTGTGGTGGAGAAGCGGCCGCAACGGCGCTCGACACAATCTCGCGCAGCGCTACAGAGGTCGGATGCCCAGCGCACAGCGCTGCTCGACAGGAGGTCACCGCAACCATGGCACTGGCCGTCATCGCCAGCCGCTCGCTCGATGGGCTGGCGGCACCCGAGGTCACCGTCGAGGTTCACTTGGCCAACGGGCTGCCAAGCTTCACGCTCGTCGGGCTGGCCGACACCGAGGTCAAGGAATCGCGTGAGCGGGTGCGTGCCGCGATGCTGACGAGCGCACTCGAGTTCCCGCACAACAAGCGCATCACGGTCAATCTGGCGCCGGCCGATCTGCCCAAGGAGTCGGCACGCTTTGATCTGCCGATCGCACTGGGCATCCTCGCGGCAAGCGGGCAGATCGACATGCAACGCCTCGACCAGTACGAGTTCGCCGGTGAACTGTCGCTGGCCGGCGACTTGAGGCCGGTGCGGGGCGCGCTGGCGATGGGGCTGGCGGTGCACCGCGCGCACGGTGCGCGCACGCTCGTGCTGCCGCGCGAGAGCGCGCGCGAAGCGGCGCTCGTCGACGGCCTGGCGGTGCGCGAAGCCGCGCACCTGCTCGACGTCGTGCGCACGCTGCAACCCGGTGACGCTGCGGTTGCGCTGCCGCTCGTGCGCGTGCCTTCGCGCGCACCGTCGCAAAGCGGACCCGACCTGCGCGATGTCAAGGGCCAGGCCACGGCCAAGCGCGTGCTGGAGATCGCCGCGGCCGGCGCTCACAGCCTGCTGATGGTTGGCCCGCCGGGCGCCGGCAAGTCGATGCTTGCGCAGCGTTTGCCTCGCCTCCTGCCGCCGCTTTCCGACGAAGAGGCGCTGGAGTCGGCCGCCGTGCTCAGCCTGACGGGAGCGTTCGATCCGCAACGTTGGGGCGAGCGCATGCTGCGCGCGCCGCACCACAGTGCTTCATCGGTCGCGCTCGTCGGCGGCGGCTCACCGCCGAGGCCCGGTGAGATTTCGCTCGCGCACCACGGCGTGCTCTTCCTCGACGAATTGCCTGAATTCCCGCGCGCGGCACTTGAGGCGCTGCGCGAGCCGCTGGAGAGCGGACGCATCGTGATCTCGCGTGCAGCGCGGCAGGCCGAGTTTCCGGCGCGATTTATGCTCGTCGCGGCGATGAACCCGTGCCCCTGCGGCCACCGGGGCAGCGCCTTGCGCGCCTGCCGCTGCACCCCGGACATCGTCGCCCGCTACCAGGGTCGACTGTCGGGGCCGCTGCTCGACCGCATCGACCTGCAGGTCGAAGTGCCCGCCGTCGCGCCCGAAACGTTGGGTGCTATTCCGAACGGTGAGACCTCGCAGGCGGTTGCTGCGCGCGTGCGCGCAGCCCGTGAGCGTGCGTTATCCCGCCAGGGTTGCGCCAACGCCGGGCTGGCCGGCTACGCGCTCGACGCGCAGGCTCGCCTCGAGCCGGCGGCAGTGCACTTTCTGCAGACCGCCGCGGCACGGCTCGGCTGGTCGGCACGCGGCTTTCACCGCGTGCTGCGCGTTGCGCGAACCATCGCCGACCTGGCCGGCGCCAACGCAATCGAGACACCGCACGTCGGCGAGGCGATCCAGTACCGCCGCGCGGTGTCTGTCCAGTAGGCAGTAGCAGGCCGGTCGGTCGCTGCGCCAGCGAACTCGCGCGCACACCGATTCGGCAAGCTGCCGCGTGGGCGGCCAGACGCCCCGCGGCCGTGCCGTGTTCAAGCGCCTTGCGACGACACGCGGACCGTGCGCGGCGCGTCGGGTGACGCCACCACGCGCAACTGCTGCCCTTCGATCTGCACTCGCGCGCCTGGCGCCGGCGCCTCGGCGCGCGTGAAGGTGCGCAGCGTGCCGTCGTCCATGCGGACCTGAACTTCGTACACCGTTTCGCTGCGCGCGCGCTTTTCGATCTCGTGGCCGGCGACGCCGCCACCGACCGCGCCGAGCACGGTCATCGCGGTGCGGCCATTGCCGGCGCCCATGCGACTGCCCAACGCGCCGCCGATCACACCGCCCGCGACCGCGCCGACGCCGGTGCCTTCGCCCTTGCGCTGCACCGGTCGCACCCCCTCGACGATGCCGCAGTTCGTGCAGGCGGCCACTGCCGGTTGCGTAGCCAGCGGCGTGGTACGGCTAGCGCCGTTGTCGGTGGCCGCAGGGCTGCCCACGGAGCGGGGCTTAGCGGTGCTCTTCGCGGTGACGGCGGGTTTGGCCGGGGTCTCGGCGGCGACGGCCTCGACCGGCGGAGCGCTGCGCGGCGCGCCGAGCCACAGGCCGGCGGCAAGTCCGACACCGGCCAGCGCCAGGCTGCCGGCGGCGATCACCGCGTTGCGCGGCAAGGGGTTCGAAGTCGAGGTGGCTTCAGTCACTTGCGTTCCTTTCGATGCAATCCAGCTTCCCGTCGATGCGCGTTTCGGCCATCGGGGCCGCATGTCGAATTGAACGCGACAAACGACTGCACGATGGCGCAGCGCATGCATCAGCGGTAACAGCGGGTAATCCGCAGCGCCTAGTCGTGTCGTACTGCGCGATTTGCGGCGGCAAGTACGGCACCTGCCATCTTGTTGCAGAGCCCAACGCGCCGCGCAGCGCTGCCCGTCGTTGTCGAACGGGTTGCGGCATCTCGCCTCGGTGGCGAATTGCCCGTCGATCGAACCCCGCGCGTCGATCCCGAACGGCGGACTTTCGTGGCCTGAACACTTGCGACATGAAAGTAGATTCCCGCACCCAACCTGCACGCTCCGATGGGTTTTTGCAGTGTCCAACCGACGACTGGTCCGGGTTTCCACCGATCAGTTAGTTTTGTTTGCTAACTATCATCGGGCGGCTTCATCGAGTCTGCGATGCGCGACCCCTTTCGCCCTCCGACCGGCCCGCTGGCTGCACTCGACCTGCTGGCGATCGGTGTGTCGGGGCCGGTGATTCACGTGCGGCTGAACCGCCCGGCCAAGCGCAACGCGCTGTCCGATCCGCTGATCCGTCAGCTGCACACCTGCTTCGTCAACCTGCCGGAGGAGGTGCGCGCCGCGGTGATCAGTGGCGAGGGCGATCACTTCTGCGCGGGACTGGATCTGTCGGAACTCGTCGAGCGCGATGTCGGCAGCGGTGTCCTGCATTCACGCATGTGGCACGCGGCGTTCGACGCGATCCAGTTCGGCCGCGTGCCGGTGATCGCCGCGCTGCACGGTGCAGTCGTCGGCGGCGGGCTTGAGCTCGCGGCGGCGTGCCACATCCGCATTGCAGAAGCATCCGCCTACTACGGCCTGCCCGAAGGGCAGCGCGGCATCTTCGTCGGTGGCGGCGGCTCGGCGCGCATTCCGCGGCTGATGGGGGTCGCGCGCATGACCGATCTGATGATGACCGGACGCGTCTACGACGCCGAGGAGGGTCTCGCGGTCGGGCTGTCGCAATATCGCGTCGCCGACGGCGAGGGTGTCGCGAAGGCGCTCGCCCTCGCCGAGCGGATTGCGGCCAATGCGCCGATGTCGAACTTCGCGGTGATGCATGCGCTGCCACGCATCGCCGACCAGTCGCAGAGCGAGGGCCTGTTCACCGAATCGCTGATGGCCGCCGTGGCGGAGAGCACACCCGACGCGCAGGAGCGGCTGCGTGCCTTTCTCGAGGGCCGTGCCGCCAAGGTGATCAAGTCGCGGTGACTGTGAAACCGGCCGATGCGCCGATCCGGCCGTGCGCCGTCGGCGGCTGCCTCGATGCGACGCTCGAGCGGCGCGCCGACGGCACATCGATCCTGCGATCGGTCGATGCGCTGCGGTGGTATCCCGAGCGCCTGACCGACTGGCTCGAGCAGTGGGCCGCCTCGGCACCCGAGCGCGTGTTCGCGGCCCGCCGCACCGACGGCGGCAAGGGGAATGCCTGGGAGACGATCACCTATGCGCAGATGCTCGCGCGCGCCCGAGCCATCGGCCAGGCGCTCGCGGTGCGCGGGCTCGGCCCGCAGCGCCCGATCGCGATCCTGTCGGAGAACGACCTCGAGCACCTGAGCCTGGCGTTCGGTGCGATGTGGGTCGGTGTTCCGTATGCGCCCGTCTCGACCGCGTACTCGCTGATCTCGCAGGACTACGGCAAGCTGCGCCACATTCTGGGCAAGCTGACCCCCGGCCTGGTCTTCGCGAGTTCGGCTGCGTACGGCAAGGCGATCTCGGCGGTTGTCGGCAGCGATGTCGAGGTGGTGTTGGCCCGCGGGGCGATCGGCGGCCGCAGCGTGACACCGTTCGACGAGCTGCTGGCGGCCGCGCCGGGAACGCAGGGCGCTGCCGCGCACGGCGCGGTCGATGGCGACACGATCGTCAAGTTCCTGTTCACGTCCGGTTCGACCCGGCAGCCCAAGGGCGTGATCACGACCAACCGCATGCTGTGCGCGAATCAGCAGATGATCCGCCAGTCGAGCGTGTTCCTGACCGAAGCGCCGCCGGTGCTCGTCGACTGGCTGCCGTGGAGCCACACGTTTGGCGGCAGTCACAACGTGGGCATCGTGCTCGCCAACGGCGGCACGCTCTACATCGACGACGGCAAGCCCACACCGGCGGGCATCGGCGAAACGCTGCGCAACCTGCGCGAGGTGGCGAGCACCGTGCACTACAACGTGCCCAAGGGCTTCGAGGAAATCGCGCTCGCGATGGACAACGACGCTCAGCTGCGCGCGACGTTCTTCAGGGACCTCAAGGCCATGTACTTCGCCGGAGCCGGGCTGTCGCAGGCGGTCTGGAATCACCTCGACCGTCATGCAGCGGCCACCGTCGGCCAGCGCATCCGCATGATCACGGGCTTGGGCATGACCGAGACCTCGCCCAGTTGCACGAACGCCGTTCGCGACGGCGTGGCTGCCGGCCACATCGGATTGCCCAATCCCGGTTGCGAGGTCAAGCTGGTGCCGGTGGAGGGCAAGGTCGAGATCCGCTTCCGCGGCCCACACGTCATGCCGGGCTACTGGCGCGAGCCCGAGCTGACGCGGGCGGCGTTCGACGACGAGGGCTTCTATCGCACCGGCGATGCGGCCCGGTTCGTCGACCCGGATGACGCATCGCGCGGTCTCTTGTTTGACGGGCGCATCGCCGAGGACTTCAAGCTCGCCACCGGCACTTACGTCAGCGTCGGCCCGCTGCGCAGCAAGGTGATCGCCGCCGGCGCGCCCTACGTGCAGGATGTCGTCGTCACGGGACTGAATCGCGACGAGATCGGGCTGCTCGTCTTTCCGCGGGTGGACAACTGTCGTGCGCTCGCAGGGCTGGGCGCCGACGCCGGGCTGGCCGACGTGCTACATGCGCCGCCGGTGCGCGGCTTCTTCCAGCAGCTCGCCGACGCGCTGTGGCGAAGCGGGACCGGCAGCGCCAACCGACCGGCCCGGATGCACGTGCTGGTCGAGCCCCCGTCGATCGACAAAGGCGAGGTCACCGACAAGGGTTCGATCAACCAGCGCACCGTGCTCGCGCATCGCGCCGCGCTCGTCGAGGCGCTCTACGCCGGGCCGCAGGCCGACCCGCATCTGATCCTGCCGCAGTGCCACTGAGCAATGACCCGCGTGATGCCTATCGAAGGCCAAACGGCGACCGTCACCAGCGGCCGCCCGGAACCCGGCAAGGTGCGCGAGCTGCTGCGGCCGCGGACCTGCCACTGAAGACCAGCCTGATGGCCCCGTCGTCGCCTCGCTCTGACAAGGAACTGTCGCTCGGCGCGCTCGCGCAGGTGGTGGGCTATCACCTCGCGCAGGCCACCGTCGCAGCTACAGCGGCCTACGAGCGCCACATCGGCGAGCCGTTGGGTCTGCGCAAAGTCGAGTTCTCGCTGCTGATGCTGTTGCTGGCCAACGGCCCGACGCCGCCCAAGCGGCTGTCGCAAACGCTGGCCCTGACGGCGCCGGCGCTGACGGTCTTGATCGACCGCCTGGAGCGGCGCGGCCTGGTGCGGCGCCAGCGCAATCCGCAGGACGGCCGCTCGCAGCACATCGTGCTGACCGAAGCCGGCAGCAAGCTCTCGCGTCACGCTGCCAAGACAGCCCCCTCGTTGGAGTCGGCAGCGAGCGCGCGGCTGTCGCGCGCCGAGCATGCGATGCTGATCGAGCTGCTGTGCAAGATGGCCGGCCGGACAGCGCCTTGAGCAAGCCCGCGTCGATACGGAAAGCTCGGCCAAACCCCGGTGGCTACGGCGCGGACCAGATCTCTTCCATCGCCGCCCGGAATCGATCGACGATCGCCGACTCGCGTTCGTGCCGGCGGTCGCGGATGACCCACTGACCGGCCACCATGACATCGCGCCACGCGCGCGCCGGGCTCGAGAACACCAGCGCGTCGAGGAGGCGATCGGCTGCAACGCCGAGCAGGATCGGTTCGTCCGGATCGACCACCAACGCGTCGGCGCGTGCCCCTTCGACCAGACCCCAGCGCGGCTCGGCCGCAGCGGCGGCACCCGCGGTAACCGCCGCGTCGAACAGGCGGGCCGCGGTCGACGGATGCCCCAGTTCGGGCGCGGCGGCGACGTTACGCCGGCGCTGAAGCAGGCGCTGGCCGTATTCGAGCCAGCGCAGTTCCTCGCGCCAGTCGCGCGTGACGTGGCTGTCCGAGCCGATCGCGACCGGCACACCGCAGGCGAGCCAGCCCGCCAGGTCGGCGAGGCCGTCGCCGAGGTTGCCTTCGGTGCTGGGGCAGACCACGATGCCGGCGCCGCTGCGCGCGACCGCAGCGATCTCGTCGCGCGTCGTGTGCGTCGCGTGCACGAGCTGCCAGCGCGAATCGAGCAGCCCCTCGCGCGCCAGCCAATCGACCGGGCGCGTCCCGGTCGTCGCAACGCACTCGTCAACCTCGGCCGTCTGCTCGCTGACGTGAAGATGGATCGGGCCGTGCCAGTCGATCGCATGCGTGCGCAACGCCGCGACCGATGCGGGCGCTGCCGCCCGTAGCGAATGGATCGCGACGCCCGAGGTCAGCAGCGGCCGGCGGGCCGTCGCGAGGCGCTGCGCCGCTTGCCAAACCCAGTCGGCGCTCGCCGCAAAACGGCGCTGATCGTCGCGCAGCATCGGCTGCGAAAACCCTGCCCGCTCATAAAGCGCCGGCAGCACTGTCAGACCGATCCCCGCATCCTGCGCCGCATCAGCCAGCGCCCAGCTGAGCGCGAGCGGGTCGTCGTAGGGCTTTCCCTCGACGTCGTGGTGCAGATAGTGGAACTCGCACACCTGCGTGTAGCCGCCGCGCAGCAACTCGACGTAGAGCTGCGCAGCCACCGCACGCAGCTGCGCGGACGTGATGCGCAGCGCAACGCGATACATGCGGTCGCGCCACGACCAGAAATCGTCTGCCGCCGACTCGCGCTGCTCGGCGAGGCCGGCGAACGCACGTTGGAAGGCGTGGCTGTGCGCATCGACGAGACCCGGCAGCAGCGGGCCGGCGACCCGCGTGGCCGTGAGCGGCGGCGTCGCGATCCCCGGCGTGATCTCGTCCCAACGACCGGCCGCGTCGATGCGCAGCACGACTGCCTCGCTCCATCCGCCCGGCAGCCAGGCCAGCGGGGCCCACAGCAGCGAGTCAGGCATCGGGCCTCCACGCGAGGCAGCTTTCGAGCAGTGCCCGCAGCACCGGCACGAGTCGCGCGGCACGCGCGGTGTCGACCGCGTAAGGCGGCGCCTCGATCATGTAGGTCGACCAGCACATCTCGAGCTGGACTGCGTGCACGCCGTCGCCGGGACGGCCGTAATGACGCGTGATGTGGCCACCCTTGAAGCGTCCGTCGACGACATGGCTGAAGTGCGTCTGGCCGGCCAGCACCCGGGTCAACGCGGCGCGCAGCTGCGGCGCACAGCTCGCCCCGCCGGCGGTGCCGAGGTTGAGGTCGGGCAGCCGACCCGGGAACAGCCACGGCAGCTCGGACTTGATGCTGTGCCCGTCCCACAGCACGACGTGGCCGTGCGCTTCGCGAACCCTGCGCAGTTCATCGGCCAGCGCGTCGTGATACGGCCGCCAATAAGTCTCGCGGCGCGCCGCGATCTCGGCGGGGGTCGGCGCTTGATGTTCGCGGTAGAGCGGCTCGCCGCTGAAGAACCGCGTGGGAACCAACTCGGTGTTGTTGACGCCCGGGTACATCGGCGCGTCCTCGGCTGGCCGGTTCAGATCGACGACGTAGCGCGCGTAGGCCGGAACGAGAACGCTCGCGCCGAGATCCCGAGCGAACGCGTACAGGGTGTCGAGGTGCCAGTCGGCGTCTTCGACGGCCAGTGCCCGTGCGTTGAAGCGATCGCGCAGCGACTCGGCAATCCGCGTGCCCACGTGCGGCAGGCTCACGATGAGCGGCTCCGAGCCGCGGTGCAATGTGAAGGTCTCGGTCATCGCACGCACTCGCGGCCGGCAATCACGGTGCCGCGGCACGGGTTACGACCGAACCAGTAGGCCAGTTCGTTCGGGTGCTCGACGCCCCAGACCGCCAGGTCGGCGCGCTGGCCAGGGGCCAGCGTGCCGCGGTCCGGCAGGCCGAGCGCGAGCGCGCCGTGCAGCGTCATGCCGCGCAGCGCCTCTTCCGGCGTCAGGTGGAACAACGTGCACGCCATGTTGAGCATCAACAGCGGCGAAAGCACCGGCGACGAACCGGGGTTGTGGTCCGTCGCAACCGCGATCGGCACGCGCGCCGCGCGCAGGGCATCGACCGGTGGCCGCTTCGTCTCGCGCAGAAAGTAGAACGCCCCGGGCAATAGCACCGCGACCGTGCCGGCGCGCGCCATCGCCGCGATGCCAGCATCGCCCAGGAATTCGAGGTGATCGCAGCTGAGCGCGCCGTACTCGGCCGCCAGCGCAGCGCCGCCCTGATCCGAGAGCTGTTCGGCGTGCAGCTTGACCGGCAGCCCGAGCGTCTTCGCCGCGTCGAACACGCGCCGGGTCTGTGCCGGCGTGAACGCGATGCGCTCGCAGAACGCGTCGACCGCATCGACGAGACCCTCGGCGTGCAACGAGGGCAGCCAGGCGCAGGCCGCATCGATGTAGTCGTCGGCGCGGCCCTCGTACTCCGGCGGTACCGCGTGCGCTGACAGGCACGTGGTGCGTACCGCGAGCGGCAATTCGCGGCCGAGGCGGCGCGCAATGCGCAGGCAGCGCGCCTCGTGTTCGGCCGAAAGACCGTAGCCCGACTTGATCTCGAGGGTCGTCACACCTTCGCCGAGCAGTGCGAGCGCGCGTTCGCGGGCGGTCGCGAGCAGCGCCTCGTCGCTTGCCGCCCGCGTCGCCGCGACGGTCGACCGGATGCCGCCGCCGGCGCGGGCAATCTCTTCGTAGCTCGCACCCTGCAGCCGCAGTTCGAACTCGCGCGCGCGGTGGCCACCATAGACGAGGTGGGTGTGACAGTCGATCAGCCCTGGCGTCACCAGTGCACCGTCGAGGTCGTGTTCGGCGTCGAGGACCAGGCCGCGCGGCAGGTCGGCTTCGGCGCCGACCCAGGCAATTGCCTCGCCATCGGCCATCAGCGCACCGCGCTCGATCCAGCCCCAGCCGGCCTCGCCCGCGAGCGTCGCGATCCGCGCGCGGCGCCACAGCGTCTTCATGCGCCAGCCCGCCGCGCGCCGGCCGCGCGCTGCGCCACTGCACCGTGACCGCGCGCCCGCATCGCGATCATGGACTGAACCGCCCTTGGAGCTGGTAACGCGATCCGGGATGCACCAGCCGAGCGATCGTGATCGGCACGCCTCGGCTCACCGTGCGCCGCACGACCACCAGGCACGGCTCATTGCGCCCGATGTCCAGCAGCCGAGCTTCCTGCTCGGTGGGCACGCTGGCTTCGATCGTGTACTGCGCTTCCCACAGCGGCGCCACCTCGAGCAGGTAATGCGTCGGCGTGGTCCGGGTGAAGTCGACGCTCAGGTAGTCGGGCGCCCATGCGGGATTGACATAGCGGTCCTCGCACTGCAGCGCGACGCCGTTGTCGTGGTGCACGATCAACGAGTGGAACACCGGCGCGCCGAGGTCCAGCCCCAGCTGCCGCGCCAGCGCCGCGCCGGTGCGCTCCTCGCGCGCAAGATGCACCGTGGCATGGTGGCGGTGGCCGCGCGACTCGATCTCCTCGTGCAGGTCGCGGATCGTCAGCGTCGACGAGACGGGCGCCAGCTGCGCCGCGAAGGTGCCAACGCCCTGCACGCGCTCGACCAGCCCCTCGACCTGCAGCTCGCGCAGCGCGCGGTTGGCCGTCATGCGGCTCACCCCGAACCGCGCGACGAGCTCGGCCTCGGACGGCATCAGCGCCCCCGGTGGCCAGCGGCCCTGCGCGAGCTGGGTCTTCAGGTACTGCTTGACCCGCAAATAGGGCGCCGCGGCGGTCTGCACGGTCTCCATGAACACAGTTTAGTTGCTCAATCATGTATAGACAAGTCGGCGCGGCCGCGCCGAGCCACGGGAAAACCCCGAGCCGGCCGGCTTGCCTAGGCTTGTATAGACAACTAAAGTTCGCGTATCCGGAGTTCACCGCCAGGGGCACCCATGACCGACCTGTCCGACCTTCGCGCCGTCGCCGGCCCGCATCCCGTTCGCGCACCGCGCGGCAGCGCCATCACCTGCCGCAATTGGCTGATCGAGGCCGCCTACCGCATGATCCAGAACAACCTCGACCCGGAAGTGGCCGAGAACCCCGATGCGCTGGTGGTCTACGGCGGCATCGGCAAGGCCGCGCGCAACTGGCCGTGCTACGAGGCGATCCTGCGCAGCCTGCGCGACCTCAAGGACGATGAGTCGCTGCTGATCCAGTCGGGCAAGCCGGTCGGCGTCTTCCGCACGCATCCGGACGCGCCACGGGTGCTGATTGCCAACAGCAATCTGGTACCGAAGTGGGCGACCTGGGAGCATTTCCACGAGCTCGACCGCAAGGGCCTGATGATGTTCGGCCAGATGACCGCGGGCAGCTGGATCTACATCGGCAGCCAGGGCATCGTCCAGGGCACCTACGAGACCTTCGCTGAAGCCGGGCGACAGCACTGCGGCGGCAACCTCAAGGGCAAGTGGATCCTCACCGCGGGCCTTGGCGGCATGGGGGGTGCACAGCCGCTCGCAGCCTCCTTCGCCGGTGCCTGCTCGCTGAACGTCGAGTGCCAGCAGTCTCGCATCGATTTCCGACTGCGCAGCCGCTACCTCGACGAGCAGGCCACCGGCCTCGACGACGCGCTGGCGCGCATCGCAAAGTACACCGCCGAGGGCAAGGCGGTCTCGATCGGCCTGCTCGGCAATGCAGCCGAGGTGATGCGGGAGCTGGTCCAGCGCGCGAAGGCCGGCGGCCTCAAGCCCGATCTGGTGACCGACCAGACCAGCGCGCACGACCTCGTCAACGGTTACCTGCCGCTGGGCTGGAGTGTGGAGCGCTGGCACGCGGCGCAGGCGGACGCGAACCAGCATGCCGCCCTGCGCGATGCGGCCGCGAAGAGCTGCGCCGTGCATGTGCAAGCGATGCTCGAGTTTCACGCGATGGGGATTCCAACCGTCGACTACGGCAACAACATCCGCCAGGTCGCGTTCGACCAGGGGGTGAAGAACGCATTCGACTTCCCCGGCTTCGTGCCGGCCTACATCCGGCCGCTGTTCTGCCGCGGCAAGGGCCCGTTCCGCTGGGTCGCGCTGTCGGGCGATGCAGAGGACATCCGCAAGACCGACGCCAAGCTCAAGGAACTGTTCCCCGACGATGCGCACCTGCATCGCTGGCTCGAGATGGCGCAGGCGCGCATCGCGTTCCAGGGGCTGCCCGCGCGCATCTGCTGGATCGGCCTGGGCGAGCGGCACCGTGCTGGCCTCGCGTTCAACGAGATGGTGCGCAAGGGCGAGCTGAAGGCACCGATCGTGATCGGGCGCGACCACCTCGACAGCGGCTCGGTCGCCAGCCCCAACCGCGAGACCGAAAGCATGAAGGACGGCAGCGACGCGGTGAGCGATTGGCCGCTGCTCAATGCGCTGCTCAACACGGCCAGTGGGGCGACGTGGGTGAGCTTCCACCACGGTGGCGGCGTCGGCATGGGCTACTCGCAACACGCCGGCGTGGTGATCGTCTGCGACGGTACCGACGCGGCGGCCCGGCGCATCGAGCGCGTGCTATGGAACGATCCGGGCACGGGGGTGATGCGCCACGCCGACGCCGGCTACGAACCCGCGCTTCAGTGCGCGCGCGAGCAGGGGCTGAACCTGCCGATGCTCGGCTGAACATGCTGCAGCTGACGCCGGGCGCACTGACGCTCGACATCCTGCGCGCAGTGCACGCCGGCAGCGTGCCGCTGGCGATCGATCCGGCGTCGCAGGCGGCAATTGCCGCCAGTGCGGCGATCGTGCGGCGCGCGGCGCAGGGTCACGCCCCCGCGTACGGCATCAACACCGGTTTCGGCAAGCTCGCCTCCACCCGCATCAGCGAAGCCGATCTCGAGGCGCTGCAGCGCAACCTGATTCGCTCGCACAGCGTCGGCGTGGGCGAGCCGCTCGCACCGCAGGTGGTGCGGCTGATGCTCGCGCTGAAGGCGGCCAGCCTGGCGCGCGGCCACTCGGGCGTGCGGCAGCAGCTGATCGACACGCTGCTGCCCGTGCACAACGCCGGGCTCGTACCGTACGTGCCGTCACAGGGTTCGGTCGGCGCGTCGGGCGACCTGGCGCCGCTGGCCCACATGACGCTCACGCTAACCGGCGAAGGCGAGATGCTCGTCGCGGGGCAGCGTGTGCCGGCGCTGCCGCGACTGCGCGAGGCGGGAATCGAGCCGCTGGTGCTGCAGGCCAAGGAAGGCCTCGCGCTCATCAACGGCACGCAGACCTCCACCGCGCTCGCGCTGCATGCGCTGCTCGCCTTCGAGCCGGTGCTCGAGGCCGCACTGGTGGTGGGTGCGCTCACGGTCGATGCCGCACGCGGCAGTGACGGGCCGTTCGACCCGCGCATCCACGCCCTGCGCGGCCAGCCCGGGCAAATCGACGTCGCGCGCTACTACCGCAGGCTGCTCGAAGGCAGCGCGATCCGTGCCTCGCACCGTGAAGGTGACGACCGCGTGCAGGACCCCTACTGCCTGCGCTGCCAGCCGCAGGTCGTGGGTGCCTGCCTCGACCAGCTGCGCCACGCGGCGCTGGTGCTGGTGCGCGAGGCGAACGCGGTCACCGACAACCCGCTCGTCTTCCCCGATGGCGACGAAGGCGCGGTCGGACGGGCGCCGGGCCGCCCCAAGCCCGGCCGCGCCCCCGCGGGGGGCGGCGACAACGGCCCCGAGGCCGCTGCGGCAAGGCTCACTTCGCGTAGCGAAGTGAAAGCGCAGAGCGCCGGCCGGAGCCAAGGGAGTGCGCGTGGGGGCGCCATCTTGTCCGGCGGGAACTTCCACGCCGAGCCGGTGGCGCTTGCCTGCGACGCAATGGCGGTGGCGATTGCCGAGGTCGGTGCGATCGCCGAGCGCCGCATCGCGATGCTGATCGACGCTGGCGTGTCGCGACTGCCGCCGTTCCTGACCGCCGACCCGGGACTGAACAGTGGGTTCATGATCGCGCACGTCACCGCGGCGTCGCTCGCGAGCGAGAACAAGTCGATGGCGCATCCGGCGAGCGTCGATTCGCTGCCCACCTCGGCCAACCAGGAGGACCATGTCAGCATGGCCACTTTTGCCGCTCGGCGCCTGCAGCCAATGATCGCGAACACCGCACACATTCTCGGCATCGAGCTGCTCGCGGCGGCGCAGGGTATCGACTTCCTGCGCCCGCTCGCCACCTCCGAGCCGCTGGCCCGTGTCCAGGCCACGCTGCGCGAGCGCTGCCCCTCGGTCGATCGCGACCGCAGCCTCGCACCGGACATCGAGCGCGCCACCGCGCTCGTCACCGACGGCTCGCTTGCGCGCGTCCTGCGCAATCTGCCCGACCTGCCGGCCCTGTGGATTCCGGCCTGACCCCTCCCGCCTTCAACCAGGAGCATCCCATGATCAAGAAGACGTTCGTTGCCCTTGCCATTGCCTCGGCCGCACTCGGCGCCGCCGCGCAGGAAACCAAGGTCGCCATCGGCATCTCGGGGTGGACCGGCTTCGCGCCGCTCACCCTCGCCAACGAGGCTGGCCTGTTCAAGAAGCACGGCCTCGACGTGTCGATCAAGAAGATCCCGCAGAAGGACCGCCATCTGGCGATCGCCTCGGGCGACATCCAGTGCGCCGCGACCACGGTGGAGACCTGGATCGTCTGGAACGCCAACGGCGTGGCGACGACCCAGATCTTCCAGCTCGACAAGAGCTACGGCGCCGACGGCATGGTCGTGAAACCGAGCATCGCCAAGATCACCGACCTCAAGGGCAAGACGGTGGCGGCCAGCGCGCCCGGCACGGCGCCGTACTTCACGCTCGCATGGATGCTGAGCAAGAATGGCTTGAGCATCAAGGACGTCAACGTCGTGAACCTCGAGCCGCAGGCCGCGGCCAACGCGATGATTGCGGGCACCGCCGGCATCGATGCCGCGATGACCTACGAGCCGTATCTCGGTGCGGTGCGCGCCAAGCCCGAGGCCGGCAAGATCATCGCGACGACGCTCGACTATCCGATGGTGATGGACACCTTCGGTTGCACGCCGAAGTTCCTGGCCGAGAATCCGAAGGCGGCCCAGGCCCTGGCTGACGGCTACTTCGACGCGCTCGACATGATCAAGGCCGATCCGAAGAAGAGCTTCGAGATCATGGGCACCGACGTCAAGCAGACCGCCGAGCAGTTCGAGGCGAGCCAGAAATACCTGCGCTGGCAGGACCGCGCCGCGAACCAGAAGTTCTTCGCCGGCGAACACGGGGCCTTCAGCAAGGACGCGGCCGATCTGCTGCTCGCCGCCGGGATCATCAAGCAGATCCCCGACCTCACCAAGCTGGCCGATCAGCGCTTCATCAAGTGAATCGCCGGCCGTCATAAGAGCCCGACCCTGGCGCGGCATCGATGAAGCCGCTCGTTCCCGTTTCGCCAGGCACGCGCATCGTGCTCGGCATCGCCTTCTTCGTGGTCTTCGTCGCGGCGTGGGCGCTGGCGACATTTGGCGGTTTCGTCAGCGCGACGTTTCTCGCGGACCCCTTGACGATGGTCCAGAGCGGCTGGCGACTGCTCGCCGAGATGGGCTTCGCCAAGGACATCGGCATGACGGTGTGGCGTGTGGTCGGCGGTTTCGTGATCGCGGCGGTCATCGCCGTGCCGCTCGGCGTGGCGATGGGCGCGTACAAGCCGGTCGAGGCCTTCTTCGAGCCGTTCGTCAGCTTCGCGCGCTACCTGCCCGCGAGCGCGTTCATCCCGTTGCTGATCCTCTGGGCCGGCATCGGCGAGGCGCAGAAGTTGGCGGTGATCTTCATCGGCAGCTTCTTCTCGCTGGTGCTGATGATCAGCGTGACCGTCGGCAACACGCGGCGCGACCTGGTCGAGGCGGCCTACACGCTGGGCGTGAGCGACCGCGGACTGGTCCGCCGGGTGCTCGTGCCCGGCGCCGCGCCCGAGATTGCCGAGCAGCTGCGCATGGTGCTCGGCTGGGCGTGGACCTACGTCATTGTTGCCGAGCTGATCGGCGCCTCGAGCGGTATCGGCCACATGATCACCGACAGCCAGGCGCTGCTGGCCACCGACCAGATCATCTTCGGCATCATCGTCATCGGTGCGATCGGGCTGGTGAGCGACCTGCTGTTCAAGTGGGCGAACCAGCGGCTGTTCCCGTGGGCGCAGCTGAGCCGATGATCCGGCGGGGCGCGTGAGCATCCTCAGCATTCGCGGTGTCGAGCGCCGCTTTGCCGGCGCCAAGGGCGCGACAGTCGCGCTGCAGGCCACCAGCCTCGAGGTGGCGGAGAACGACTTCATCACGATCCTCGGCCCCAGCGGCTGCGGCAAGAGCACGCTGCTGCGCATCGTCGCAGGGCTCGACCATCCAACGGTCGGTGAGGTGCTGCTTGACGGCGAGCGTGTCCGGGGCCCGGGCGCCGACCGCGGCATGGTGTTCCAGAGCTACACGCTCTTTCCGTGGCTGACTGTGCTCGAAAACGTCTGCTTCGGCCTGCGCGAGCGCCGCCTGCCGCGCAGGCAGCAGTTAGAGCTCGCCGACGGCTTCATCGACAAAGTGGGTCTGCGCGGGTTCGAGCACCACTATCCCAAGCAGCTGTCGGGTGGCATGCAGCAGCGCACGGCGATCGCGCGCGCGCTCGCCAACGGCCCGCGCATGTTGCTGATGGACGAGCCCTTCGGCGCACTCGACCATCAAACCCGCGAGTTGATGCAGGAACTGCTGCTCGGGATCTGGGAAGCCGAGAAGAAGACGGTGCTGTTCGTCACCCACGACATCGACGAGGCGGTGTTCATGGGCGGCCGCGTCGTCGTGATGAGCGCCCGGCCCGGGCGCATCAAGATCGACCGCGAGGTGCCGCTGGCGCACCCGCGGCACTATTCGATCAAGACTTCGCGCGCCTTTGCCGAGCTCAAGGCCGAACTCACCGAGCAGGTCCGCGTCGAGGTCAAGGCCGCGCAAACGCAGGTCGCCTGACGTCGAGGCCTGCGGCGGCCGGCGCGCCGCTGGCGTCGAGCCGGCTAAGGCGCCCTGAACTCGAAATTCGCCCGGATCGGACGCGTCTCGCCCGCCCGCTGGACTTCGGCCGTGATGTTGTATGAATTCCCGCTCGACAGGCGGAAGAACGCACCGTAGCTGACCGTGTTGTTGGCCGCCACCAGTTCCAGGTTCTTGGTCTGCATCGTCATCCCGTCGGAGACCCGCAGCCTGACCCGCGCGTCGGTCACGGGCACCTGCGACTTGTCGTCGGCCAGCGCAATGTTGAGGTGGTAGTAGCCCTTGCCCTCGGGAATGCTGCCCGGCGCGACGCCGACCGCCGGACTGGCGCGCAACCGGTCTGCGCTCATGATGCCCAGGTAGATGTCGGTTCCCGCGACCACCTTGCGATAGGGGTTGCGCTGTGACACGGGTTGCGGCGGCGGGGTGGCCGGCACGCCGTAGTTGAACATGTAGACGATCGCGCCGCGGACCTCGTCGTCGCTCAGGTCGGACAGGCCGCCACGCGCTGGCATGGGCCCGTGGCCGTTCACCGCAGACGCGACCAGCTTGTCCATTCCCTTCTTCAGGTGGGGCAGCCAGTCCTCGCGGTTGCCG
Organism: Burkholderiales bacterium; assembly: GCA_020354665.1. Lineage (GTDB taxonomy): Bacteria > Pseudomonadota > Gammaproteobacteria > Burkholderiales > Burkholderiaceae_C. Next base: position 2,970,079 of record CP070653.1, on the reverse strand, counting down.
ATCTTGGGTGCGCCGTTCTCACCAGTGCGGTGGCATTTGGAACACTGGCCGTTGACGATGCTTTCGCTCGTGCGTACGACCGCTGGCGTGGCGCCGCCGATCGGTTCGACCCAGTTACCGCCCGACTGGTTGACCATGTAGGTGATCGCGCGCTCGATCTCGACGTCGCTGAGTCCGGGACTGCCACCGTGCGCCGGCATGCTGCGGATGCCGTTCAGCGCATGGTCGGTCAGCGCGGTCAGTCCCTGCGCAGCGCGGGGGGCCCAGGCCTTCGCGTCGCCGATCCGCGGCGCATTGTTCTTGCCCTCCAAGTGACACGCACCACAGACGCCCTCGACCACCTCCTTGCCCGTGCGCTACTTGCGCTGAGCGTGCGCCGGCGAGCCGAGCACCGCAAGTGCCGCGAGCACGGCCAGGGGGTACAGGAGGACCCGTCGGGGACGGGAATCAGCTTGCCTACGCATCGAGGTTCTCCTTCGGCTCGCCGATGCAACCGCCACGATGCCCTCGGATCTGTCGTTGAGGGAACGCCGGTCCGTTGCGACCGGCACTGCCTGCCACGATCCGTTTGTCATTCGACGGTACGTTGAGCACACCATTGCAATCATGACATTGTTCGAGCGGCCGGCGGCATCGCCTGGCCGCAGACCGCCGCGAGATTACACGTGCGACCTGTCCGAAGCCGATCAGGTGAATACCTCATCGCCCTGTCCGTCGGACCAACCGAGCGTAACCGGCATCGTGTGATAAACGCCGCTCGCACCCGTGTGGTGGACACTCGCGCCGCAGTCCAGTGACATGCTGCGCAGCTCAGCCCTTGCCGATGCCCCAAGGGCGATCCCTCAGCCAAGCTGCGGCTCGAGCATGCGACGGGCGATGGCCACGTCGAGCGCATTGCGCACGGCCCAATCGGCGAGCTGATCGTCGCCGATGCGGCCGACGTTGAAGTACACCGCCTGCGGATGCGACAGATAGAAGCCGCACACGCTGGCTGCAGGCGTCATCGCAAGGCTCTCGGTCAATCCCATGCCGATCGCGACCGCGTCGAGCACGCGGAACAGCTCGCGCTTGACGGTGTGATCGGGGCACGCCGGATAGCCTGGAGCAGGCCGGATGCCGCGGTATTTCTCGGCGATCAGCTCCTCGTTGCTGAGCCGTTCCTCGGGCGCGTAGCCCCAGAAGTCGGTGCGCACGCGCTGGTGCAGCCGCTCGGCAAAGGCCTCGGCCAGCCGGTCGGCGAGCGCCTTCAAGAGAATCGCCGAGAAGTCGTCGTGGTCGGCAAGGAACTGTGCCTCCTTCTTCTCGACGCCCAGACCTGCGGTGACCGCAAACATCCCGATGTAGTCCGGCACCGCGCCGGCGGGCGCAATGAAGTCGGCCAGGCAGCGGTTGGGTCGCCTGACGCCGTCGACCACCGGCCGCTCCGTTTGCACGCGCAAGCCGTGCCAGGTCATCAAGACGTCGGTGCGTGACTCATCGGCATAGATCGCGATATCGTCGTCGCCCACCTGCGCGGCGGGATACAGCGCGACGACGCCATTGGCCTGCAGCCAACGCCCCTCGATCAGACGCTGCAACATGCGCTTGCCGTCACTGAACACGCGCTGGGCCTCGTGGCCGACGACCTCGTCGCGCAGGATCTCGGGGAAGCGCCCGGCCAGATCCCAGGTCTGGAAGAAGGGCCCCCAGTCGATGCACGCGGCGAGTTCGGCGAGGTCGTAGTTGCGGAACAGCCGCCGGCCGACGAACTTCGGCCGCGGCGGCGTGTAGCTGCTCCAGTCGATCGGCGTCTTGTTCGCTCGCGCTTCGGCCAGCGGCACCAGCGGTGTTGCCTTCTTGTTCGCGTGGCGGGTGCGCACGAGATCGTAGTCGGCGCGCAGCTCGTCGATGAACTTCGCAGCCCGCTCGTCGGACAGCAGGTCGGCGCACACGCCGACGCTGCGTGAGGCATCAGGGACGTAGACCACCGGGCCCTCGTAGTGCGGAGCAATCTTCACCGCGGTATGCACCCGGCTGGTGGTCGCTCCGCCGATCAGCAACGGGATCTTTCTCGCGCGGAAGTAGTCGTCGCGTTGCAGCTCCGCGGCCACGTGCTGCATCTCCTCGAGGCTGGGCGTGATCAGGCCGGACAGGCCGATGATGTCCGCGCCCTCGTCCCTGGCTCGGGCCAGGATGTCCTGGCACGGAACCATCACACCCATGTTGACGACCTCGAAGTTGTTGCACTGGAGCACCACGGCGACGATGTTCTTGCCGATGTCGTGCACGTCGCCCTTCACCGTCGCGATCACGATCTTGCCCTTCGGCCGAGCATCGCCTCCGGCCTCGAGCAGCGCCTGCTTCTCGGCTTCGATGTAGGGCAGCAGGTGGGCCACCGCCCGCTTCATCACGCGCGCGCTCTTGACCACCTGCGGCAGGAACATCTTGCCCTGCCCGAACAGATCGCCCACGACGTTCATGCCCGCCATCAACGGACCTTCGATGACATGCAGTGGTCGTCCGCCACGGGCCCGCACCGCGCGCCAGGCTTCCTCGGTGTCTTCGACGATATAGTCGGTGATGCCGTGCACGAGTGCGTGCGACAGGCGCTCGTCGACCGTGCCGGCGCGCCAGGCGAGCCGCGCCGAGTCGTCCAGCGCCCGGCCCTTGGCGTGCTCGGCGATCTCGATGAGCCGCTCGCCCGCATCGCGGCGGCGGTTGAGCACTACGTCCTCGACACGCTCACGCAGCTGCGGGTCGAGGTCGTCGTAGACGCCGATCATCCCGGCATTGACGATGCCCATGTCCATGCCGGCGCGGATCGCGTGGTAGAGGAACACGGTATGGATCGCCTCGCGCACCGGCTCGTTGCCGCGGAAACTGAACGAGACGTTGCTGACGCCGCCCGACACCTTCGCGCCGGGCAGGTTCGCTTTGATCCAGCGCGTGGCCTCGATGAAGTCGACGGCGTAGTTGTCGTGCTCCTCGATGCCGGTGGCGATCGCGAAGATGTTGGGGTCGAAGATGATGTCTTCTGGCGCGAAGCCGACCTCGTCGACGAGGATGCGGTAGGCGCGCCCGCAGATCGCGATCTTGCGCGGGTGGCTGTCGGCCTGACCCCGCTCGTCGAAGGCCATCACCACCGCCGCCGCGCCATAGCGCCTGATCAACCGGGCTTGCCGCTTGAACTCGGCCTCGCCTTCCTTCAGCGAGATCGAGTTGACGATGCCCTTTCCCAGCAGGCAGCGCAGTCCGGCCTCGATGACCTCCCACTTCGAGCTGTCGATCATGATCGGCACGCGCGCGATCGCCGGCTCACCGGCGACCAGGTTCATGAAGCGCACCATGGCGGCCTTGCTGTCGAGCATGGCCTCGTCCATGTTGACGTCGATGATCTGCGCGCCGTTCTCGACCTGCTGGCGCGCCACCGACAGTGCGTCCTCGAAGCGTCCCTCGAGGATCATGCGGGCAAACGCCCTCGAGCCGGTGACGTTGGTGCGCTCGCCGATCGTGATGAACAGATGTCCTTCGCCGATCGTCAGCGGCTCAAGTCCGGCCAGCCGCAGCGGCGGCGGTGCAACGGCAGGTCGCGTGTCCCGGATTGGCTCGGTCATGGCGCGGGCAACAAGCGGCGCCGCGGCTCACCCGCGGCCGCCGTGGCGGTGGGCGAGCGCCGTTGCTCAACGCCGGCCGCAAGGCTACCGACGGGTCCGAGCCTGGCGACGAGGCGACTGCCCGCCGTTGCAACGCTCCTCGGAAGTGGCGAATTCTAAGCGCACGGCGCTGCGTTGCGAGTCGTTGCACACGCGGTCGGGGGGATGTCCAATCATGGCGCCATGAAGAGTCTGCCGAATGCCGTCCTCGCCGCGCCGCTGCTGTTTGCGCTGGTGTCGCTCATGAGCTGTACCACTACGCCTGGAGGACCTGCCGTGTCCTCGGAGCCCGCGCCCACGGTGTCGGATGAGCAGTGGCGGTTGCAGCGCGAACTGGCCGGAACGCCGGTCGATGTCGACCTCGATTCGGCCGGGCGACTGCTGGTTTCGGTGCCGTTGCGCTATTGCTTTGATCCGGGTCGCTCGGCCGTCAAGCCGCCGCTCGGCGCGGTCCTCGAGAAACTGGCCGGCGGGTTGAAGCGCCAGAATACGACGCTGCGCGTGCGTGCTCCCGGCGATCCGCGGGGCGGCAGATTCCTTGCGACGGACCGTGCCGCCAGCGTACGCGACTATCTGGTCGCCCTCGGCGTGAGCGCCACGCGCTTTGCGGGCGTCGCGCCTGCCGAGGGCGATGCCGTCGAAATCTTCGTCGAGGAGCGCCCGCGCTGAGCGAGGTTGCCCGACCTTCGGAAGCCGCGGTGACCGTCGTTGCGATTCAACGCGCAGCGACAGTCGCGCCAGCACTCGCCCTCACCTTCAATGCCTTCGCGTGGGGCGTGTCGTGGTGGCCGTTTCGCCAACTTGGCGCATTGGGCCTGCATCCGCTGTGGTCGACGCTGATCGTCTATGCACTGGCGGTCGGGCTCATCACGCTGGTGCGCCCGCGCGCCTGGGGCGCGCTGCTCGCGACCCCGGTGCTGTGGTGGCTGGTCCTGGCAGCAGGCACGACCAACGCTGCGTTCAACTGGGCGGTCACGATCGGCGACGTGGTGCGGGTGGTGCTGCTGTTCTACCTGATGCCGCTGTGGGCTGCACTGCTCGCACGCATCGTCTTGCAGGAGCGCCTGTCACGATGGGCCCTCCTGCGCATCGCGATGGCGCTTTGCGGTGCGGCGATCGTGCTGTGGCCCCCGGGCGGGGGCTTTCCAGTGCCCAGCGGGCTGGCCGACTGGCTCGGCGTGCTGGGTGGCTTTTCGTTCGCGCTGAACAACGTGTTGCTGCGCCGCCACCGCGCGCAGCCGGACGCCGCGCGCGCCCTGGCGATGTTCGCCGGCGGCATGATGGTCGCCGGCGGCCTCGGCCTCGCGCTCGCGACGCAGGGTCAGATTGCCTGGCCGCCGCAACCGGAGGGCCTGTGGCCGCTCGGCGTACTCGCGTTGGGCGTGTGGTTCCTGCTCGGCAACCTGGCCCTGCAATACGGCACGGCCCGCCTGAGTGCGCACGCAACAGCGGTGATCATGCTCACTGAGATCGTGTTCGCCGCAGCCTCGGCGCTGGCGCTGGGCGGCGGTGTGCTGACCGCCCAGCTCGCCCTGGGCGGCGCGATGATCATGCTCGGCGCGGGGCTTGCCGCCTTCGAGACGCCGAGCGGGTCTTGACCCCGGGTGCTGTGCAGTCAGCCGGGCGACGGCGCTACCATGCGCATGCGGATTCCGCGCCATTTTGAGAGGAGCAACCGTTGGCCAAGGACACGACCGTGTACGACTTCAAGGCCGTCTCGATCGAAGGCCAGCCGGCCGATCTATCGACGCAGCGCGGCAAGGTGCTGCTGATCGTCAACACGGCCAGTCGCTGCGGATTCACGCCACAGTTCGCCGGGCTCGAGAAACTGTGGCAGGCGTACCGTGACCGCGGCCTCGTCGTGGTCGGATTTCCGAGCAACGAGTTCGGCGCTCAGGACCCAGGCAGCAACGAGGAAATCGCGTCGTTCTGCTCGCTCAACTACGGTGTGAGCTTCCCGATGATGGCCAAGGTCAAGGTCAACGGCGCCGACGCACATCCGCTGTGGCGATGGCTGCGCAAGCAGGCGCCCGGGCTGCTCGGCAGCGAGGCGATCAAGTGGAACTTCACCAAGTTCCTGGTCGGCCGGGACGGCCGGGTGATCCAGCGCTACGCGCCCAGCGACGCGCCCGAATCGATCGCCACCGATATCGAGGCGGCGCTCGCGGCGTAAGCCGTGCCAACGGATTCGAAGATGTTCGAGCACGTCCAACCCTATGCCGGCGACCCGATCTTCGCGCTCGTCGACGCTTTCAACGCCGATCCGCGGCCGGGCAAGGTCAACCTGTCGATCGGCATCTACTTCGACGAGCAGGGCCGGCTGCCCGTGCTCGACAGCGTCCGGCGCGCCGAAGCGCTGTTGCTCGAGGCCGGCGGTGCCAAGCCCTACCTCCCGATGGAAGGAGACGCCTCTTGCCGGCGCGAGGTGCAGGCGCTGCTGTTCGGCCGTGATCATGCGGCGCTCAGGCAGGGCCGCGTCGCGACGATCCAGACGGTCGGTTCCAGCGGCGGACTGCGGGTTGGTGCCGACTTCCTGAAGGCCTGGTTTCCGTCGAGCGCGGTGTGGATGAGCGACCCGACATGGGACAACCACCGCTCGATGTTCGAGGCCTGCGGCTTCGCGGTGCATGGCTACCCCTACTATGACGCGGCCACCGGCGGCGTCGCGTTCGATCGCATGAAGGCGGCGCTCGAGGGGCTGCCCGCCCGCAGCATCGTGCTGCTGCACGCGTGCTGCCACAACCCAACCGGCGTGGACCTCACGCGCGCACAGTGGGACCAGTTGATCCCCGTGCTCGCGCAACGCGGCTTGATTGCATACCTCGATCTGGCCTACCAGGGCTTCGGCGAAGGCATTGACGAGGATGCCTACGCGGTGCGCGCGCTGGCCAACGCCGGCCTTGCGTTCTTCGTGGCCAATTCGTTCTCCAAGAGCATGAGCGTCTACGGCGAGCGCTGCGGCGCGCTGTCGGCGGTGTGTCCAAGCGCCGCCGAGGCCGCGCTCGTTCTCGGCCAGCTCAAGTTCACGGTGCGCCGCAACTATTCGAGCCCGCCGCTGCATGCTGCCGGGATCGTTGCGCGTGTGCTCGGCGACGCCGCGTTGCGTTCGCAGTGGGAAGGCGAGGTCGCGCAGATGCGCGAGCGCATCCTCGCGATGCGCCGTGCGCTGCACGCGGCGCTGACGCGCAAGCTGCCCGGGCGGCGGTTCGAATACTTCCTGACCCAACGCGGCATGTTCAGCTATACCGGCCTCACCCCTGCGCAGGTTGACGAACTGCGCGAGCGGCACGCTGTGTACCTGATCCGCTCGGGCCGGATGTGCATCGCCGGCCTGAACTCGCGCAATGTCGCGACCGTGGCCGAGGCCATCGCGGCGGTTCTCGCCTGAGCCGATCGATCGTTCGCGGGGGAGGACGCCGGCTCACGCGCCGGTGAAGGCACCGGCACGTTGCACTTCGTGGCGCAGCCATTGGTGCGCCGGATCGCCGTCACGGCGAAGGTGCCACACCATCTCGACCTGCACGCCGCCGAGGTCGAACGGCAGTTCGCGCGTGACGAGTTCGTCCTGATACCCCGTGGCGGGCACGAACGACAGCGGCAACACGGTCAGCAAGTCGGTCTCCGTCACCACCCGGCCGGCGGTGAAGAACTGGTTGACGGTCATCACGACGCGGCGCTCGCGCCCGAGGCCGCCGAGTGCGCGGTCGACGAGTCCATGCGGCTTGCCCGAAAAGCTCACCAGCAGATGGTGCGCCGAACAGAACACATCGAGCGTAAGCGGCACTTCGGCCAGTGGATGCCCGCGGCGCATCGCGCAGACGTAGCGCGTTTCCATCAGCCTTGCGTGACGCAGCGTCGAGGCTTCGCCCGCCGCAACGATCGCGGCCATCGCGTCGGGGAAATAGCCCACGGCGAGGTCGCAGGCATCGTGTTCGAGCAACCGTCGCGGATCCCGTGTAGTCAAGGGCATCAGATGTATGTTAGCGAGCGCTTGCATCTTTTCTATCGATGAGACTAGGCCGGGTGCAAGCCGTGCTGCCGTCGCGTCAGCCATGGCCAGACGGTAGGTGACTGGATCGCGGCGCGGGTCGAAGTCCCCCGGCGCGAGCGCCCTTTGAAGCATCGTCAACGCGATGCGCACCTGGGGCCAGAGTGCCTCGGCTCGCGGCGTCGGCTTCATGCCAGTGGCGGAGCGCACGAACAGCACCTCACCGACGGTCTCGTGCAAGCGCTTCAGCGCGTGGCTGACCGCCGGCTGCGTCATCGAGAGCACGTGCGCCGCGCGGGTCAGGCTGCCTTCTTCCATGACCGCCTCGAACACGCGCAAGAGGTTCAGGTCGAGCGTGCGCAGGTTTTTCACGATCGCTTTTGCTGGATCCAGTTATGCACGGTGTTTATACAACAGCTGAGAATTCTTCACTTGATTATGGTAAGGGTTAACCCCAATATTTGATGCATCGCAGCAGCTTCGAGGTTTACCGAGCCCGGGGCTGGAACCGCAAAGGAGGTTGTATGACTGCCGCGACCCTGAAATCACCCGCCGCGCTGGCCCGCCCGGCGCCCAGCCACTCAGCGATCCGTGCGCGCCGTTTTCTGCTCGCGATCGTCAAGGCGCTGCAGGCCTCGAGGCGCGAGCGCGCGGCAAGACATCTCGAGGATCTCGCCTCGCTGCACCGCTCGTCCAGTGAGTACGCGAGCCAACTTCGCGCGGCTGCCCGGTCGCTTCGCGAATCCGACTAACAAAGTCAAGGAGTCCCAGATGAGCACCGTCACGATGCAATCCGCGCGCGCCCACGCCGCGCTGCACGAAGCAACACCGGTGACCAATCCGTTCGTTGCCTTCTTGCATGCCGTGTCCGCGGCATGCAAGCCCGCGCCCCGGCGCACGCCGACCCGTTGCGAGGAAGCCGAGCAGGTGCGTCGACTCGCGGCGAGCGTCGCGGATACCGACCCCGGCTTCGCGGCGGACCTGTATGCGGCCGCCGCGCGCCACGATGGCTACGAAGATTGATAGCTCGTCTGTGCCGGAGCCGATTCGCCCGCGAAGCGCAACCGCTCCGGCTGACAGCCGCTAATCACGCACAATACGGCGCCTTAGTTCCGGGCGCCGATCGTGACGGTCGGCCGTTCTCTCGCCGTGCCGTCGCCGCAAACCCACCCTGTTCTCGCCCGCCTGGCCAGCGCCGCGGCCGTATCGGCGATCGCGTTTTGCGCCGCCGCCGAGCCGGCACGGTTTCCACCGGGCCCACCCGCCTCGACAGCGACCAAGATCTGGCCGGCCACCGCCCCGTCGCTGGGCGACTTGCCAGCTTGGTGCGCAGCGATCGTGCGGGTGCACGCGGCGATCGGTGAGGAGCGCTGTCGCGAATCGCGGCTGCAGGCCACCGGCGGCCGGTCGGTGCGCGGTACGCCGCTGTGGTCGGTCGACATCGCGCCTGAAGCGGCAGGGCTTCCGCTGCGCGTGCTGGTGCTCGGCGGCATCCATGCTGACGAGCTCGCCTCGGTCTCGTTGGTGTTCGACTGGATCGAGCGCAGTCAGCGCGAGGCCAACCCGCGCGTGCACTGGCGGATGACACCGCTGGTGAATCCCGACGGGTTTCTGCGGTCCCCCCCCACGCGCGTCAACGCGCGGGGCGTGGACCTGAACCGCAATTTCGCCACCGACGACTGGCATGCCAGGGCGCGGACCTACTGGGTCGGCAAGACGCGGCGTGATCCGCGGCGCTACCCCGGGCCGCGGCCGCTATCCGAACCCGAGGCGCAGTGGGTCCATCACCAGATCGAGAGGTTCGCACCCGACCTGATCGTCGCGGTGCACGCGCCCTATGGCGTGCTCGACTTCGATGGCCCGCCGCCGCCGCCGAGCCGGCTCGGCAGTCTGCTCCTCGACCAGGTCGGCGTGTTTCCCGGCTCTCTCGGCAACTATGGCGGGCTGGTGCTTGGCGTGCCGGTGGTGACGCTCGAGCTCACCAATGCGGGAAAGATCCCCGAGCGGGAATCGGCCGCGATGTGGGCCGACCTGCAGTCCTGGATCAACCGGCGCATGCTGCGCGTTGCCGATAGCGGCGCGGCCAACAGCGCACGAGGCCACCGCTGATCCGCACACGCCGCGGAGTCGCGCCGCTGCGTTCGAAGCCCCAGACGCATCAGATGCAGCGCCCGCCGTCGACCTCCAGCGCCACGCCGGTGATCATCGACGCCTCGTCGCTGCACAGATAGCACGCCGCGTTGCCGAGGTCCTCGGGCGTCGAAAAGCGCCCGATTGGGATCGTCGCGAGGAATTTCGCGCGCATCTCGGGTGTGTCTTCACCCATGAACGTCGCAAGCAGCGGTGTCTCGCCGGCCACCGGATTGAGCGCAACGACGCGGATGCCGCGCGGCGCCAGTTCGACCGCCATCGCACGCGTCGCGGTGATGACCCAGCCTTTGCTCGCGTTGTACCAGGCGAGCCGCGGCCGCGGGCTGACCCCGGCCGTGCTCGCCATGTTGAGGATGACACCCCGGATGCCATGGGCGCCCGGCGCCTGCGCCGCCATGCGCGGCACGGCCTCGCGCGCCGCCAGATAGATCGCCTTCATGTTGACCGCCGCAATGCGGTCGAACTCCTCCTCGGGCAAGCCCTCGAGCGGCTGGGGCCGGTGGCCGACACCCGCGTTGTTGAGGAGGATGTCCAGCCGCCCGAACCGCTGATACGCCGTGTCGATCATCTCGCGCACTTCGCCGGCCACCGACACATCGATGTGCAGCGCATGCGCGCCCGTGGCGGCGGCCACCCGGCGCGCGGCGGACTCGTCGCGATCGGCGATCAGTACGCGCGCACCCTCGGCGACGAATTTGCGAACAATGCCCTCGCCGAATCCCGAGCCGCCGCCGGTGACGATCGCCGCCTTGCCTTGCAGTCGCATCGCGCTTGCCCTTCGCATCAACCGTGCAGGATGGCCACTGTCTTGACCGTCGAGAAGCCGTACAGCGCCTCGAAGCCCTTCTCGCGCCCGTGACCCGATCGCTTGACACCACCGAACGGCAGCTCGATGCCGCCGCCGGCGCCGTAGTTGTTGACGAACACCTGACCGACCTTCAGCGCACGCGCCACGCGCAGCGCGCGCGAGCCGTCGCGCGTCCAGACGCCAGCAACGAGGCCGTAGTCCGTGCCATTGGCGATGCGGACCGCGTGATCCTCGCCGTCGAACGGGATCACGACCTGAACCGGGCCGAAGATCTCCTCCTGCGCAAGCCGATGCGCCGGGTCGACCGCCGCGACCAGCGTCGGTGCGACGTAGAAGCCACCCTTGGGCAAGTCCGCGCCGAGACGGGCCTGTGCGGCGACCGGCAGGCCGCTCTCGCGGGCGAGCGCGAGATAGCCCTCCACGATCTCGCGCTGCCGCCCCGATACCACGGGTCCGACGTCTGGATCACCGAGCGCCGGACCGACGCGCAGCGCTCGGTAGCGCTCGACGAGCCGCTCGACGACGCCGTCGTACAGCGAGCGCTCGACCAGGATGCGCGATCCCGCCGAGCAGGTCTGCCCGGCGTTCTGCAGCCCCGCGCGCAGCAGGAACGGCATCGCCGCATCGATGTCGGCGTCGGCAAACACCACCTGTGCGCTCTTGCCGCCGAGCTCGAGCGTCACCGGTACCACGTTGGCCGCGGCGGCCGCCTGAATCAGCCGGCCCACCACAACCGACCCGGTGAACGACAGGTGCTGCACGCCCGCGTGCGATGCCAGCGCCGCGCCGGCCTCCTCGCCCAGGCCGGGCACGACGTTGAGCGCCCCGGCCGGCATCCCGCATTCCTCGGCGATGCGCGCGAACGCGAGCGCGGTCAGGCACGCCTCTTCGGCCGGCTTGAGCACGCAGGCGTTACCCATCGCGAGCGCGGCGCCGACCGAACGTCCGATGATCTGCATCGGGTAGTTCCAAGGCACGATGTGGCCGGTCACGCCGTGCGGCTCGCGGATCGTCAGGGCCGTCGTCCCGGTAGCGTAGGGAATCGTCTGCCCGTGCACCTTGTCAGCCGCTCCGCCATAGAACTCCAGGTAGCGGGCCAGCGCGAGCGCGTCGGCCTTCGCCTGAGAAAGTGGCTTGCCGACGTCCATGGCTTCCAGCCGCGCCAGCGTATCGGCCTGCTCGGCGACCCGCGCAGCCATGCGCGCGAGCACGCGGCCCCGCTCGACCGCCGAAAGTCGCCCCCAATCGCCGTCCCTCGCACCCTGCGCGGCACGCACGGCCGCATCGATGTCGGGCGCGGTGCCGCGCGCGATCTCGGCCAGCAACTCACCGGTCGACGGGTCGATCAGCGGCAGCACCTGGGCGCCTGCGGCCGGGAGCCAGCGGCCACCGATGAAGACGTGCCAGCTTTCGAAGGGCAACTCAAGTCGCGACATGTCCATCGTGCGGTCTCCATGCGGTGGCCGGTCGGTTCACGCGGCGCGGCAGTGGCCCCAGCATGCGCGTCGGCGCGCGCACCCGGCCCGGCGGTGGTTCTCGGGCATCATAGTCCGCCATAGCCTGCGTGAACCGCGTTCGATGCCCCTGTTCCTGATCCGGCGCCTGGCCACATTCGCGCTGACCTTGTGGGTGGCCTCTGCGGTGGTGTTTGCCGTGATGGAACTGCTGCCCGGCAACGCGGCGCAGGTGATGCTCGGCGACACCGCGACGCCCGAGGCCATCGCTGCGCTCGAGCGCAAGTTCGGCCTTGACCGCCCGCCACTCGAGCGGTACGTGACGTGGGTCGGCGGACTGCTCGGCGGGCAGACGCAAACCAGCTTCGCCTACGACGTGCCGGTGGCCGACCTCATCGCCGAACGCCTGCAGGTCAGCGTGCCGCTGGCGCTGCTGGCGATGGCGCTCACGGTCGTCGTGGCGCTCGCGCTGGGCCTGTACGCCGCGAGCCACCATAACCGCGCCGGCGACGTCGGCGTGATGACGCTTTCGCAACTGGGACTCGCGGTGCCGAACTTCTGGCTCGCGATCCTGCTGATCCTGGTATTCGCGGTGCAGCTGCAATGGGTCAGTGCCGGAGGCTTTCCGGGCTGGCTCGAAGATGAAGGCGGTGGCCTGTGGGCCGGGCTGTCCGCGTTGCTGCTGCCGGCAGTCGCGCTGGCTGCCGTGCAGGCCGCGATCCTCGCGCGGGTCACGCGCTCGGCGCTGCTCGACGTGATGCGCGAGGACTACGTGCGCACCGCGCGTGCAAAAGGGCTCACGGCGCGGCAAGCGCTGTGGCGGCATGCGCTGCGCAACGCAATGATTCCGGTGGTCACGATCATGGGCCTGCAGTTCGCCAACCTGATCACCGGCACGATCGTCGTCGAGAACGTGTTCGTGCTGCCGGGTCTCGGCCGACTCGTGTTCCAGGCGATCGCCAACCGCGACATCGTCGTCGTGCGCGACGTCGTGATGGTGCTGGCCGCGGTGGTGGTCGTGGTCAATTTCGTGGTCGACGTGGCCGTCGCACTGATCGACCCGCGGTTGCGCCTGCAGCCGCAACGGTGATGCGTACACGCGCGCTGCGGCACCCGAGCTTTGCCACCGGCGCGGTGCTCGTGCTCTTGCTCGTCGCGATGGCCGCGCTGTCGCTCGTCTGGTCGCCCTACCCGCCGGCCGAGATCGACGTGCCCAACAAGTTTGCGCCACCCTCGGCAACCCACTGGCTGGGCACCGACAGCCTCGGCCGCGACATCGCCTCGCAGCTGCTGGTGGGCACGCAGAACAGCATCGCCGTGGGCGTGATTGCCGTGGGCATCGGGCTCGTCGCAGGCGTCGCGTTCGGCTGCCTCGCCGCCGCGCGCGGCAGGTGGCTCGACGAAGCGGTGATGCGCGCGGCGGATTTCACCTTCGCGTTCCCGGCGTTGCTGACCGCGATCATGCTGACCGCGATCTACGGGCCGGGCCTCGTGACCTCGATCGTCGCGATCGGCATCTTCAACGTGCCCGTGTTCGCGCGCGTCGCGCGCGCGCAGGCCCAGTCGGTGTGGACACGCGAATACGTGCTCGCGGCGCGCACCGCCGGCAAGGGCGCACTGCGCATCACGCTCGACCACGTGCTGCCGAACATCGCGGGCGCGCTGATCGTCCAGGCGACGATCTCGTTTGCCACCGCGATCCTGGCCGAGGCGGCGCTGTCGTATCTGGGCCTCGGAACGCAACCACCGCAGCCGAGTTGGGGCCGCATGCTCGGCGAGGCGCAGACGCAGATGTTCCAGGCGCCGATGCTCGCGGTCTATCCCGGCGTGGCCATTGCACTGGCCGTACTCGGGCTGAACCTGCTCGGCGACGGCTTGCGCGACCTGCTCGACCCGCGCCTCGCGCGCAGCCGGTGATCCCAGTCAAACTCAACCACGTCGCCTGCGACATCTCGGACAAGCTGCGAGCGTGGATCGGGTGAGAGCGAACCGGTAGGATTCCAGGGCTTTCTGGGACGATCGGGACAGCAGACGCACTCCCCGACAGTCAGGTTGTCGGGTGGAGCCACTGCGGTTCACTGATTGTGGGACGGTGGCAAGCGAGATCGAAGGAATCGTACGGACCAAGCTCAACCGGCCGCGGCTGCCGCCGGACTTGGTGATGCGAGATCGCTTGCTCAAGCGCCTCGATGGTGGCCGGACGCTCCCACTGACCCTGATCTCGGCACCCGCGGGCTGCGGCAAGAGCACGCTCGTCGCGGGTTGGCTCGAACGCATCGACTGGCCAGGCGTCTGGTTGTCAGTGGACTCGCAGGACAGCGACCCGCGCCGCTTCCTGACCCACGTCATCGCCGGTTTGCGGACGGCTTTTCCCCAAGCTTGTTCCCCCACCATGGATCTGCTGAGGGCACCAACGGACTTGTTCCTGCGTGCGCTCAAGACCACCCTGGCCAACGACCTTGAAGCGTTGGAGCGGCCCTTCGTTCTCGTGCTCGATGACTTCGAGCACGTCGAGGCCGGCTCCCCGGTCAATGACATCCTCGGGGACCTGCTGGCGCATCCACCATTACCCTTGCACCTCGTAGTGATCTCTCGGCGCGACCCGCCGACCCCGCTCGTCACGCTGCGTGCGCGTGCGCAGTTGGCCAAGATCCGAATGGCAGATCTTCGCTTCGCCCGCAGTGAAGCGCGCGGACTGATCGAGCAGGCGGGCGGGTTTAGCGTCAGCGACGATTCGCTAGCGAGCGTCGAGCGTGAACTCGAGGGCTGGGCGGTTGGCCTGCGGTTGTTGTCGCTGGCCTTGTGCGCGGATTCGGACCCGAACGCGACCCTGAGAAATCTGCACAGCGGCTGGAACCAAGCGCGGGAGTACCTGTTTCAGCAGGTGCTCGCCCAGCAGCCTGCTGCCGTTCGCGATTGGCTACTGAAGAGTTCGGTATTGGAGAGGTTCTGCGGAGCGCTGTGTGATGCAGTGTGCAGCGCTGATGCCAACGGCGAGCTTCGTCGCTGGACGGTGCGAGCTTCGTGGAAGCCGTGCAGCGGAGCAATCTGTTCGTTGTTCCGCTCGATCGGCAAGGCGAATGGTTCAGGTATCCCGTCTATCCCGGCGAGCGGGTCTGGACGAACCCGTTGCCTGGAGGCCGTTACGATTTCATCCTCGACGGCGCCATGTTTCATGATGCCCGCATCTACATGCACTTCTACGCGACCGGGATCACGCCTGCGATGGCAGCCAAGAACGTCGGCGTGGGTTCCCAGTACCTGATCGCGTATCTCGACAAGGACGGCCATGCCCTCGATGGCAGCAAGACCTACAAGATCCACCTGCCGCCCAACGTACCGGCGAAGGACTTCTGGTCGTTCACGCTCTACGACAACCAGACGCGCTCGATGCTGCAGACCGACCAGCAGTTCCCGGGTATCGACAGTCTCGGCAAGGTGAAGGCGAATGCCGACGGCTCGTACGCCATCTACGTGGGCCCGAGGGCGCCCAAGGGGATGGAGAACAACTGGATCCAGACCGTACCCGGCAAGGGCTGGAACACGATCTTCCGTCTTTATGGTCCGCTGCAGGCGTTCTACGACAAGACCTGGAAGCCGAGTGATCCGGTGTCGGTGGACTGAGGTCAGGCAATCGCGGTCGCGGACCAGGAGCGCGGGGGCCGCTCGGGGAGGCGCCTATTCGGCGCCCTGACATGATGCGAGGACGCGTCCATGTACCTCCGCCGTCTGAAATCGCACATGCGCAGACTGCCAGCGGCCCTGTTGCTGCTGTTCTCATCGTGCGCCGTTTGGGCACAAACGGGCGGGCGTGCCCTTTCGTCGGTCGACCTGCAACGGCTGGCCAACGGTGTGCTCGGGGTGATGAGCTACACGGTCGCCCCGGACGTCACGACCAGTTCGATTTCGGTGGAGAACGCCGCCACCGGCAACCCCGGCCTGACGATGACTCAGTTCGGCGGCGGCTTCACATGGAGCAAGGGCACGCCCCTGTACCTGGAGGGCAATGCCGCCTACAGCCGCTACGACCCGACCTTCGTGGCCAGCGATGGCACTGAGCAGCGCGCGGTGCCGGTGAAGTGGAATGCGTTCTCGGCCACCGGCGGCGTTGGCTGGGACTTTACGATCGCCGAACACTGGGTGCTGCGGCCGATCTTCAACTTCACGCTCGGCTACGTGGCCAGCGACCTGGTTATCGCCCGTTGGTGGCTGGAGAACCGCACCGATACCGACCTGGATTTCCTCGAGCACGGCCGGCTCAACGCCTATGGCCTCGGCGGTTCGCTGATGCTCGACTACGAGAAGTTCGCGCCGGAGGCTGACCACGACCTCGAGCTGCGCTACACCAACGTGCAGCTGCGCTCGTACGGCAACACCGACGCAGCGGTCGAAGGTCGCGCCACGGCCGCCAGCGCCAGCGTCTGGGCGCGCCGGCGCGTGCCGCTCGCCGGCTGGGCGGTGTGGGACCGCCCGGTGCGCTACGTGCTCGAGGGGGCCTACACGCAATTTCTCGGCAGCCAGACCGAGATCGGCTTCGACCGCATGGCCTCGCTCGGCGTCGGCATCGAGTTCGACTCCAGCGCGAAGGACATCTGGGCCACGCGCTGGCGCGCCTTGCTTCGCTACAAGTTCGGCCCCGACATCTCCGGCTACTCGCTCGGTCTCGCGGTGAGCTTCTGACGGGGGGGCGGCACACAAGGCAACTGATGCTTGGTAAACGGGAAGTGCACCTACAAGCTGACGGTTCCCAAGAACACGCCGGCGAAGGACTTCTGGTTGGTCATCGTCTACAGCATGAAAACCAAAGGTTTCGTGGAAGGCGCGAACACGGTGGGCCTCTCGTCGCAGGACCTCGGTAAGATGAAGAAGAACCCGGACGGCAGCGTCGATGTCTACTTTGCGCCGGGCGCTCCGGCCGGAATGGCGTCAAATTGGATCCCGACCGGCGAGGACTTCCTCATCTTCCGGCTCTACGGCCCCGAGAAGCCGCTGTTCGAGAAGACCTGGACGCTCGCCGATGTCGAGAGGGTCCGCTGATCCTTTCTAGCCGTTTGTTTTCCCATACGGAGAGCAGTCATGAGCCTCATGAACAAGGCAAAAGCAATGACCGGGAAGGCCACGGGCAGGGCCAGGGAACTCACGGACCAGGCCGCCCGGAGGGTGAACGAAGAAATGGGCGGTGACGATCTCATCGCGAGCACCATCGTGCGGGTCGCCGAGAAGCGGGAGCGGGTCAACAAGATGCTCGAGGAGCGCGGCTGTGCCTGGCGCGTCACCGGGATCGAGGTGGAAAACAGCCTTCCGCCGAAGGCGAATTTCATCCTGTCGATGGTTGAAGACGCCAAAAAAAGTTGAGATTCCGAACAAGAGATCGGCAGGGACGGCTCCGGCGGCGGGATCGCCCGCGGCGCAGGACAAGTAAGCCGACTTCGCCACGCAGATCGCCGACGCGATTGCGGCGCTGATCAGCGTCCGGCTGCAATTGAACTGCGGGGAAAATATCGGGCCGGCGCACCACGTACGCGGCCTGGCACCAAACGCCTGGCCGGTGACACGGCCAGCCAAGGAGACCAGCGTAAGGATCGATTTCGTTTCCGATGTGGCCTGCCCCTGGTGCGCGATCGGACTCGCATCGCTCGAACTCGCGCTCGCACGGATCGGCAAGGCCTTGGCGGTCGACGTGCACTTCCAGCCGTTCGAGCTCAACCCGACGATGCCGCCCGAGGGTGCCGACACGGTGCAGTACCTATCGCGGAAGTTCGGCATCGACGCGCAGCAGATCGCCCGCAACCAGGCTTCGATTCGCGCTCGCGGTGCGGCAGTCGGTTTCGCCTTTGGCGAGCGCAAGCGGGTGTGGAACACCTTCGATGCACATCGCCTGCTGTACTGGGCCGGTGTCGAAGGACCGCCGGGCAGCCAACTCGTTCTTAAGCGTGCCCTGCTGCGCGCCTATCACGGCGAGGGCCGTAACCCGGGAGCGCACGACGTGTTGCTCGAGCTGGTCGCACGGGCCGGTCTGGACGCCGATCGCGCCCGCGAGATCCTGGCCAGCGATGCGTTCACTGACGAAGTGCGCGACGCCGAGCATTTCTGGCAGCAGGCCGGCATTCACGCGGTGCCGTCGATCGTGATCGACCGCGCGCAGCTGATCCAGGGAGCGCAGCCGCCGGAGGTCCTCGAGGAGGCGCTGCGCCGCATCGGTGGTGAGGCCTGAGGGCGGTTCCAGGCCATGCCGCTGCTGCAAGTCGCCGAGCTGCGCGTCGCGCTGCGAACTGCAGCGGGTGCTGCCGAGGCATTGCGCGGCGTTTCGTTCTCGCTCGAACGAGGCCAGACGTTGGGCCTGATCGGCGAATCGGGGTGCGGGAAGACCATGACCGCCCTGGCGCTGATGGGATTGCTGCCCGACGGTGCGCGTGTCGGCGGCTCGATCCGCTTCGAGCAGCGCGAACTGCTTGGCCTCGATGACGCCGCGATGGCCGCGATTCGAGGCGACCGCATTGCAATGGTGTTCCAGGAACCGATGACTGCTCTCAATCCGGTGCACACGATCGGCGCGCAGGTGGCCGAGCCGTTGCGGCTGCATCGCGGACTTGCCGCACGGCAAGCCCGCGCCGAAGCGCTGCGATTGCTCGAGCGGGTCCACCTGCCCGATGCGCGACGGCGGCTGGATGCCTACCCACACCAGCTTTCCGGCGGGCAGCGCCAACGCGTAGGCATCGCGATCGCGCTCGCGTGCGAGCCTGATCTGTTGATCGCCGACGAGCCAACCACCGCACTCGACGTGACGATCCAGCGCGAAGTGCTTGACCTGCTCGCCGAGCTGGTGGCCGACTCTGGCATGGCGATGCTGCTGGTGAGCCACGACCTGGGCGTGATGGCGCGCAGCGTCGGCCGCATCGCCGTGATGTACGCCGGCCAGATCGTCGAGGAGGGCCCTACACCGGCGGTCTTCGAACGCCTGGCGCACCCATACACACGCGCGCTGTTTGCCGCACGACCACGCCTCGGCCTGCCGCGTGGCACGCGGTTGGCAACGATCGCCGGGCGCGTTCCTGCACTTGGCGAACAGCCGGCCGGCTGCGCGTTTGCCGAGCGTTGCGGCTGGGCGACCGCCGAGTGCCGCCGATCGCCACCGCCACCGCGCCCGGCTGGCTCCGATCACGTGGTGCGCTGCATCCGCGTCGATGCGATGGGGGCCGGCCGGTGACCTTGCCTGCGCCGGTCCCGCTGCTCGAGGTTCATCACCTCTCGCGCGGCTACATGCTGCCGCGAACGCAACTGTTTGAGCGCGCGCCGCTGGTGCCGGCCCTCGTCGACGTGAGCTTCAACTTGCACGCCGGTCGCAGCCTCGGCGTGGTGGGCGAATCGGGATCGGGCAAGAGCACACTGGCCCGACTCGTCGCGGCGCTCGAGCCACCGAGCACCGGGCGGATCGTCTTCGAGGGTCGTGATCTGAACGCGTTGCCGGCAGCCGAATTGCGCAAGCTGCGGCGCGACATGCAGATGGTCTTTCAGGACCCTTACGGTTCGCTCGACCCGCGGCATCGGATCGCCCGGGTGGTCGGCGAACCGCTCGAGATGCTCGAGCACGTCACGGTGACGCAGCGTCGCGAGCGCGTCGTCGAAGCACTCGAAGCGGTCGGCCTCGCACCGGCCGACGCCGAGAAATATCCGCACGAGTTCAGCGGTGGGCAACGCCAGCGCATCGCGATTGCGCGCGCGCTGGTCACGCGCCCGAAGCTGATCGTCGCCGACGAGCCGGTCAGCGCGCTGGACGTGTCGGTGCAGGCGCAGGTGCTCAACCTGATGCAGGACTTGCAGGAGCGATTCGGCCTGACCTACCTGTTCATCAGCCACGACCTCGCGGTGGTCGACCTGGTCTGCGACGACGTGATCGTGCTGTACCGGGGCCGGGTCGTCGAACAGGCGCCGGCCGACCGCCTGTTTCACGCCGCGGCTCATCCGTACACACGCGCGCTGCTCGACGCAGTGCCGGCCGTGCTCACCGGCGCCGAGCCCGGCACGAGCGCGCGCGGCGCGGCGGCGACCGCTGGACCCGCCCCGGCGCAAGCGGCCCGCGACGATGGCTCTATCGCGGCCCAGTTCGCGCACGGCTGTCCCTTCGCGCCGCGCTGTGCGCTACGGGTCGAGCGCTGCCTGCGCGAAAACCCCGAGCTGCGCGAAATTGCGTCCGGCCATCGCGCGGCCTGCCATGTGGCAGAGTCCGTGCTCGCGCAGGAGGCAACCCCGAACTGAACGAACCGAGGAGAAACCGATGAAGCTCGACCGCCGCACCGTCACCGCGCTGGCCGCGGTCACCGTACTGGTTTCCGCCACGCTCGCCACCTCGTCCGCACTGGCGCAGTCGCGCAAGGACTCGGTGACGCTCGGCATGGTGCTCGAACCACCCGGGCTCGACCCGACCACTGCGCCAGCCGCCGCGATCGGCGAGATCGTCCACTACAACGTGCTCGAAGGCCTCACCAAGATCAACGTCGACGGTTCGGTCACCCCGCTGCTTGCCGAAAGCTGGTCGATCGAGCCCGACGGCAAGAGCTACACGTTCAAGCTCAGAAAGGGCGTGAAGTTCCAAGACGGCGAGGCGTTCGACTCGAGCGACGTCAAGTTCAGCTTCGAGCGCGCCAAGGCCGAGGGGTCGACCAACAAGGCGAAAAGGGCGGTGTTCGACAACGTCGCGCGCGTCGACACGCCCGACGCGTACACGGTGATCCTCACGCTCAACAATGCCGACGGCAATTTTCTGTTCCGCATGGGCGAGAACACCGCGGTGATCCTCGATCCGAAGAGTGCCGCGACGACCGCGACCCGGCCGGTGGGCACCGGCCCGTTCACGTTCTCCGACTGGAAGAAGGGATCGTCGGTCACGCTGAGCAGGTGGGACGGTTTTCGCGACGCTGGCAAGGTGAAGTTGAAGCGCGTGACGTTCCGCTTCGTCAACGACCCGGCCGCGCGCGTCGCGGGTCTGCTCGCCGGCGACCTCGACGGCGTGCCACGGCTCGATGCGCCGCAGGCGGTCAAGCAACTGCAGGCCGACAAGCGCTTCACGGTCGAGATCGGATCGACCTCCGGCAAGGGCATCATGACGATCAACAACAAGCGCAAGCCGTTCGACGACGTGCGCGTACGCCGCGCGCTGTCGCACGCAATCGACCGCAAGGCGTTCATCGACGGCGTGCTCGAAGGGCTCGCCACGCCGATCGGCAGCCACTTCGCGCCCACCGACGCCGGCTACATCGACTTGACCGGCCTGTACCCCTACAACCCCGACAAGGCCAAGGCGCTGCTCAAAGAGGCCGGTGTGGCGACGCCGTTGAACGTGACGATAACGCTGCCGCCGCCGCAGTACGCGCGCAAGGGCGGCGAGGTGGTCGCCGCGATGCTCGCCAAGGTGGGCATCAACGCGAAGATCGAGAACGTCGAGTGGCCACTGTGGCTGTCGGGGCCGTTCAAGGGCAACTTCGACCTGACGATCGTCAATCACGTCGAGCCGCTCGACTTCATGCAGTACACGAACACCGCGTATTACTGGGGCTACGACAGTCAGCCGTTTCGCGACCTCGCCGCCAAGTACGCCGCGGCAACCAACCCGAAGGAGCGCACCAAGCTGTTCGGCGACATCCAGCGGATGATCGCGACCGACGCAGTGAACGTCTTCGTCTTCAATCCCGCGCAGGTGTCGGTCGCACGCAAGGGCCTGAAGGGCCTGTGGTCGAGCTCGCCGATCTTTGCCAATGACATGGCCGCCGTGAGCTGGCAGTGAGCCGGACCTCGCTCGCCGATGCTGGCGCGGCCGCGTTGGCGGCCGCGTATGCGCGGCGCGAAGTCTCTCCGGTGGAGGTCGCAGCCGCGGTCGTCGCCCGAATCGAAGCGTGCGAGCCCCGTCTGCATGCGCTCTATGCGTTCGACCGCGATGCGGTGCTGTCGGCCGCGCACGCGAGCGAAGCCCGCTGGCTCAAGAACGAGCCGATTTCGTTGCTCGACGGCGTTCCGGTGACGATCAAGGATGCCGTCGCAACGCGTGGCACGCCGGTGCCGTTGGGCACCGCGGCGACCGATCTCATCCCGGCCGCCGCCGATGCGCCGCCGGCCGCGCGATTACGCGAGGCCGGCTGCGTGCTGCTCGCCAAGACGACGATGCCCGACTGGGGGATGCTGTCGTCGGGGCTGTCGAGCTTCCACCCGCTCACGCGCAACCCGTGGAATCTGTCGAAGAGCCCGGGCGGATCGTCGGCCGGTGCGGCGGCGGCAGCGGCCGCCGGCTACGGTCCACTGCACCTGGGGACCGACATCGGCGGCTCGATCCGGCTGCCTGCCGGGTGGTGCGGCGTGGTCGGCTTCAAGCCGAGCCTCGGCCGCGTGCCGATCCATCCGCCCTATGCGGGTCGTGTCGCTGGACCGATCACGCGCAGCGTCGATGACGCGGCGCGCATGATGGCCGTGCTCGCACAACCCGACGACCGCGACACGATGAGCCTGCCGACCCAGGAGTTGGATTGGCTGGCCGAGGGCGGCGATGACGCGCGCGGGCTGCGTCTGGGTCTGTGGCTCGATGCCGGCTGGGGTCTGCCGGTCGACGCCGAGATCCGCCATGCCGTCGAAGCCTGCGCCGGTGCCCTCGAGCAGGCCGGCGCGACCGTCGAGCCGGTCGCTCCGTTCTGCAACCGCGAGATGGCCGACGGGCTGGACCGCTTCTGGCGCATGCGCTCATGGCTCGACGTGCAGGCGCTGCCCGTCGATCGGCGTACGAAGGTGCTGCCCTACATCCGCGACTGGGTCGCGCCGGCCGCCGACTACACCGGCGCGCAGGTGTTCCACGGCTACAGCCAGATGGGCGCGTTGCGCGAGGCCGCGGTGTCAGCCACGCGTGGCTTCGACGCCTTGCTCTCACCGGTGAGCCCGGGGCCCGCGTTCCCGGCCGAGTGGGCGAGCCCGCTGAACGACCCGCAGCGCCCGTTCGAGCACATCGCGTTCACGCTGCCGTTCAACATGAGCGAGCAACCGGCCATTGCGGTGCCATGGGGCTTCACCACCGCCGGTCTGCCGGTGGGCGTGCAGCTCGCCGGGCCCAGGCACGACGACGTCGGCGTCCTGCGCCTCGCCCGGCTCGTCGAGCAGTTGCGCCCGGCGCTGCGGTCATGGCCTGACGTCACGGTCCAGCCCTGCTAATGCGATCGGCTTGAGCTCGCTCGGCGTGGCACGCAAGCGCCACTTCCTTTGATCGTGCACCCGCGCCCGGCTCACGGGCGCGTTCACACGGCTCAGACAGCCTCCGTCTGGCGCACGGCGTGTTCCCATTGCGCCATCAACTCGGCAGCACGCTCGCGCGGCATGTTCGGCTGGAACGTGCGCTCGGCCTGCCATTGCGAGGCGAGCTCATCGAGGTTCCGATAGACGCCGCTGGCCAGTCCGGCGAGGTACGCCGCGCCGAGCGCGGTCGTCTCGACCACTTTCGGCCGCACGACCGGGATGCCCAGCAGGTCGGCCTGGAACTGCATCAGCAGGTTGTTGACGCTGGCGCCACCGTCTACGCGCAACTCGGCCGCCGGCATCGCACCGGCCGCCTCGGCGTCGCGATTCATCGCCTGCAGCAGCGCGGCACTTTGGAACGCGATGCTCTCCAGCGCCGCGCGCGCGATGTGCGCCACCGTGCTGCCCCGGGTCAGGCCGACGATCGCGCCGCGCGCATTCGCATTCCAGTACGGCGCGCCGAGTCCTGTGAATGCCGGAACGAACATCACGCCGCCCGCGTCGGGCACGCTCTCGGCCAGCGCCTGCACTTCGCCGCTCGCGCGAATTGCGTTCAGCCCGTCGCGCAGCCACTGGACGACGGCGCCGGCGATAAAGACGCTGCCCTCGAGCGCGAATTGCGGCACGGTGTCGGTCTGCGCTGCGCTCGTCGTGACCAGACCGTTCGCGCTGGTTTCGAACTGCGCGCCAGTGTGTGTGAGCAGGAAGCAGCCGGTGCCGTAGGTGTTCTTCGCCAGCCCGGCCCGAAAACAGGCCTGGCCGAACAGTGCGCTCTGCTGGTCGCCGGCGATGCCGCCGATCGTGATCCGCGCCCCCAACAGTGCGGCGTCGGCCTCGCCGAATCGGTGCGACGAAGGATGCACCGCCGGCAGCAGCGACGCCGGCACGCCGAGCGCGGCCAGCATCGACTCGTCCCACGCGTTGCGGCGGATGTCGAACAGCATCGTGCGCGAGGCGTTGGTCACGTCGGTCGCATGCACGCGGCCGCCGGTGAGGTTCCACAGCAGCCAGCTGTCGATCGTGCCGAAGGCCAGCTCGCCACGTTCAGCCGCGCCACGCGCGCCGTCGACGCGGTCGAGCAGCCAGCGGACCTTCGTTCCCGAGAAGTACGGGTCGATCACGAGGCCGGTGATTTCGCGCAGGCGTTCGGCGAGCCCCTGTTTGCGCAGCGCCGCGCACAGCGGCTCCGTGCGCCGGTCCTGCCAGACGATCGCGTTGGCAATCGGCTCGCCCGTCTTTCGGTTCCACAACAGCGTCGTCTCGCGCTGGTTGGTGATGCCGATCGCCGCGATGTCGCGCGCGGCCAGCTTGGCTTGCGCCAGCGCCTCGCGGGCGGTGTCGAGTTGGCTGCGCCAGATCTCGGTCGCGTCGTGCTCAACCCAGCCAGGCTGTGGATAGATCTGGCGGAACTCGCGCTGCGCCATTGCGACGATGCGCCCGGCGGCGTCGAACACGATGCTGCGCGAGCTGGAGGTGCCCTGGTCGAGGGCAAGCAGGTGGCTGGTCATGGTGCGGTCTCCATGCTCATTGGTCGCAGGTGATCAGGTTGACGCCGGCCTCCGCGAGCAGCGTCGGGAAGGGAGCTGGTGGCATAGAGTCGGTAAACAGTGAATCGATCTGGTCGAGCCGTCCGAGCTCGACCATCGCCGGACGGTTGAACTTGCTGTGGTCGGCAGCAAGCCAGACCTCGCGCGAATGCTCGACGATGGCGCGCGCGACCTTGACCTCGCGGTAATCAAAGTCCCGCAGCGTGCCGTCGGATTCGATTCCAGAGATGCCGATAAGGCCGATGTCGACCTTGAACTGCTTGATGAAGTCCACGGTCGCTTCACCGACTATGCCGCGATCGCGCGAGCGGACGACCCCGCCGGCGACGATGACCTCGCAGCGCGCATTGTCCGAAAGGATCGCTGCGACGTTCAGGTTGTTCGTGATCACACGCAGGCCATCATGCCGCAGCAGCTCGCGCGCGACGGCTTCGAGCGTGGTGCCGATATTCAGGATCAGCGAGCAGCCATTCGGCACGGCTCCCGCGACGGCACGCGCGATGCGACGTTTCTCTTCGTCGAGCAAGTGCTGGCGCTGCCGATAGGCCAGGTTCTCGGTCGTGGAACTCGGCATGCGCACGCCGCCGTGAAACCGGGCCAGGAGGCCGGCTTCCGCGAGCTGACGGACGTCGCGTCGAACCGTCTGCAGCGTGACCCCGAAGCGCCCCGCAAGGGATTCGACCATCATCGACCCCTCGGCGCGGACAGCTTCGAGGAGCTCGAGCTGGCGTGGATTGGGGACGAGCGTCGTGGTGGTCATTTCACTGGGCGGACGCGTGGACCCATCTCGAAAGCAGCAAGCCAATCCAACCGTCGCACGCGGTTCGCGCGCTTGCTATTAGGGTTTTCCTTTTAATTCCAGTGTTTTCGTATTTGCTCGATTGACATTCGTTTTGGCGCGAATGTAGATTGGACGAACGGCCGGGTGTGCATGGCCGTTGTGACCTGACTTCAACCACGAGGAGAGCCTCATGAGGATGACGAGTCCGCTGGCAACGGCGGTGACGTGTGCCACGCTGGCCTTGTTCGCCAGCGCGGCCCGGGCCGATCTCAATGCGGCCAAGCGCTGGATCGACAGCGAATTTCAGCCGTCGGTGCTGAGCAAGGCCGATCAGCAGAAAGAACTGGAGTGGTTCATCAAGGCGGCCGAGCCATTCAAGGGTCTCGAGGTCAACGTGCTGTCTGAAACGATCCCGACTCACGAATACGAATCCAAGGTGCTGGCCAAGGCCTTCGAGGAAATCACCGGCATCAA
The DNA here is from genome assembly GCA_020354665.1 of Burkholderiales bacterium. GTDB lineage: Bacteria > Pseudomonadota > Gammaproteobacteria > Burkholderiales > Burkholderiaceae_C. Next base: position 2,943,976 of record CP070653.1, on the reverse strand, counting down.
GGTGAACCACCAGCTGCTCGGCGAGGGCGAGGTCGTGCAGGCAGTGCAGACGCAGATGCAGACCAATCGCAATCTGTACGACGCCTACATCAACGACAGCGACCTCATCGGCACGCATTCGCGTCTGCAGTCGGCCGTGAACCTGAGCGACTGGATGGCCGGCGAAGGCAAGGACGTGACGAATCCGATGCTCGACGTCAAGGACTTCATCGGAATCTCGTTCACTACCGGACCCGACGGCAAGATCTGGCAGCTGCCTGACCAGCAGTTCGCGAACCTCTATTGGTTCCGCAAGGACTGGTTCGACCGTCCCGACATCAAGGCCAAGTTCAAGCAGAAGTACGGCTACGACCTCGGCGTGCCGGTGAACTGGAGCGCTTACGAGGACATTGCCAAGTTCTTCAGCGAGGATGTGAAAGAGATCGACGGCAAGCGCATCTACGGCCACATGGACTACGGCAAGCGCGCGCCGGACCTGGGCTGGCGCATGACCGACGCGTGGCTGTCGATGGCCGGCGCGAGCAGCAAGGGTCTGCCCAATGGTCGGCCGATCGACGAGTGGGGCATCCGCATGGAGGCAGGGTCGTGCAACCCCAAGGGCGCGTCGATCAGCCGCGGCGGAGAGACCAACGGACCGGCGTCGGTGTATGCGATCGCCAAGTGGGACGAGTGGCTGCGCAAGTACGCGCCGCCCGGAGCTGCCGACTACGATTTCTACCAGTCACTTCCAGCGCTCGCGCAGGGTAACGTCGCGCAGCAGATCTTCTGGTACACGGCGTTCACTGCGTCCATGGTCGCTCCGAAGAAGGACGGCAACAACACCGTCGATGACAAGGGGATGCCACTGTGGCGCATGGCGCCCTCGCCCAAGGGTTCGTATTGGCAGGATGGCATGAAGCTCGGCTACCAGGACGCCGGCTCGTGGACCTTGTTCAAGAGCACACCGGTCAATCGCCGCAAGGCTGCCTGGCTGTATGCGCAGTTCGTCGTCAGCAAGACGGTCGATACGAAGAAGAGCCACACCGGTCTGACATTCATCCGCGACAGCACCGTGCGCCACGCCTCGTTCACCGAACGCGCGCCCAAGCTCGGCGGTCTGGTCGAGTTCTATCGCTCACCCGACCGCGTCATGTGGACGCCCACCGGTGTCAACGTGCCCGACTACCCGAAACTGGCTCAGTTGTGGTGGCAACAGATCGGTGACGTCAACTCTGGGGCGTTCACTCCGCAGCAGGCGATGGACCGCCTCGCAGGCGAGATGGACCAGGTAATGGCGCGGATGCAGGACGCCGACGAGAAGGCCAAGACCTACGGCGGCTGCGGCCCGCGACTGAACAAGCCGGTCGATCCGAAGGAGTGGCTCGGCAAGCCCGACGGTCCGAAGGCCAAGCTGGCCAACGAGAAACCCAAGGGCGTGACGATGCCGTACGAGGAAATCGTCAAGCGCTGGGCGACCGCCAAGTAATCGGCGCCTGACGCGAGGCACAGCAACGGGCCGGAGGGGTGGGCGGACAACGCCCCTCCCGGCCTGCGCACCGACCGCCCCTGCCCTTGCGCACGCCCGTGAGCCTCGAACTTCGCCAGGTCAGCCTGCGCCTCGGCGCCGACGTCCACATTCACCCCACGACGCTGGCGCTGGCACGGCAGGGGTTCAGCACGCTGCTCGGCGAGACGCTCGCAGGCAAGACCACGCTGCTGCGACTGATGGCGGGGTTGGTCAAGCCGACTGCTGGCGAAGTATGGTTCGATGGACACAACGTCACCGGCGTGCCTGTGCAGAAGCGCCGCGTGTCAATGGTCTATCAGCAGTTCATCAACTATCCCAACCTTTCCGTATTTGAGAACATCGCCTCCCCGCTGCGCGTGACCGGAACTGGCAAAGCCGAGACTCGCGAGCGCGTTGGCCGGATCGCCGAGTTGCTGCGCCTGAGTCCGCTACTGGACCGCAGGCCCAGCGAGTTGTCGGGCGGCCAACAGCAGCGCACGGCGCTCGCGCGCGCACTCGTCAAGGACGCTGATTTGGTGCTGCTCGACGAGCCGCTTGCCAACCTCGACTACAAGCTTCGTGAGGCATTGCGCGATGAACTACCGCGGCTGTTTGCCGATCGCGGCTGCACCGTCGTCTACGCCACCACCGAGCCCGGCGAGGCGCTCCTGCTCGGCGGCCACGTCGCCACATTGCACGAGGGTCGTGTTACGCAGTTCGGCCCATCTGCCGACGTCTATCGCAACCCGACCGACCTGACCAGTGCGCGCGTGTTCTCGGACCCACCGATCAACATCGCCCAAGCGCACAAGCAGGGCGAGCAGATCGTATTCGGCGAAGTCGTACGGTGGCCCGTGCCGCCGTCGCTGCACGGGCGCGCCGACGGTGAAGTGACGATCGGCCTGCGGCCGCATCACGTGAAGCCCGAGCACGTCGGTGGCGTACCGGTGAGCGGACGCGTCCTGATCAGCGAGATCAGCGGCTCGGAAAGCGTCGTGCACTTCGATCTGGCCGGCAGCACCTGGGTTTCGCTGGCAGCGGGGGTGCGCAGCTACGAGGTGGGTCAAGACGCCAGCTTCACGCTCGACGTGGCGCACTGCCTGTACTTCGACCGCAGCGGTCGACGGATCTCCGGCTGAAGGACGTCCGATGGCGCTCATTCACCTCGAGAACGTGCGGCACAGCTACCGCATCAACCCGCGAAGTGAGGACGACAACGACTGGGCGCTGCGCGGCCTCGATATGAAATGGGCCGATGGCGGCGCCTATGCGCTGCTGGGCCCCTCGGGTTGCGGCAAGACGACGCTGCTCAATCTCATCTCCGGATTGCTCCAGCCCACCGAAGGCCGCGTGTACTTCGACGAACGCGACGTCACGAACCTCGACCCTGGCGCGCGAAATATCGCTCAGGTGTTCCAGTTTCCGGTCGTCTACGACACCATGAGTGTTTTCGACAACCTCGCCTTCCCACTGCGCAATCGCGGTGTTGGAGAGAGCGAGGTGCGCAAGCGGGTGCACGAGATTGCGGCACTGCTCGATTTGCAGGATAGGCTGCCAAGCCGCGCTTCCGGCCTCACCGCGGACGGCAAGCAAAAGATCTCGCTCGGCCGCGGACTGGTCCGATCGGATGTGGCGGCGATCTTGTTCGACGAGCCGTTGACCGTGATCGATCCCCACCTCAAATGGCGCCTGCGCAGCAAGCTCAAGGAACTGCATCAGCGACTGGGTGTGACGATGATCTACGTGACTCATGATCAGACGGAGGCGCTCACCTTCGCGGACCAGGTGGTCGTGATGATCGACGGACAGGTCGTGCAGGCCGGCACACCGGTCGATTTGTTCGAGCGGCCACACCACACCTTTGTCGGTCACTTCATCGGATCGCCGGGCATGAACCTGATGCCCTGCGAAGTCGACACGGCGGGGGTCGCGCGAGTTGCGGGGCAACCGATCACCACCGCCTTGGGGCCGCAGCGCGTAGCGCAGGGCAAGCGCACCGAAATCGGCGTGCGGCCTGAGTTCGTGCGCTTTACCTCGAGCGATGGCCTGCCGGTGCGGATCGAACGGATCAGCGATGCCGGCCGACACCGAATCGTCGATGCGCGCTTCGGGGAACAGCTGATCAAGGTGCTCGTCGGCGAGGACACCGAGGTTCCGACGCAGACCGGGCACATCGAGTTCGACGCCGCGCATACCCAGCTCTATGCCGACGGCTGGGTCGTCGAGGGCTCATGAGCGCGAGAACACCGCATCAGAAGGCCTGGTGGCTCGTGCTGCCGGTCGTGCTCCTGGTCGCCTTCAACGCGGTGATTCCATTGATGGCGGTGGTCAACTACTCGGTACAGGAGACCTTCGGCAACAACCAGTTCTTCTTCGAGGGCGTGCGGTGGTTCGAGGAGGTGATGAAGTCCTCGAGATTCCGCGAAGCGCTGCAGCGCCAGCTGCTGTTCACCTGCTTGATTCTGTTGATCGAAGTCCCGCTCGGCGTGGCGATTGCGCTTGCCATGCCGCGTCGGGGCATCGGGCTTTCGATCTGCCTCGTCCTGATGGCGATGCCTCTTCTTATCCCCTACAACGTTGTCGGTGCGATGTGGAACATCCTGGCGCTGCCCGATATCGGTCTGATGGGCCGTAGCCTGAATGCGCTCGGGTTTGACTTCAACTACACGCGCCAGCCACTGGCGGCCTGGATCACCTTGCTGGCGATGGACGTTTGGCACTGGACCTCGCTGGTGGTGCTGTTGACCTACGCGGGCCTGTCGGCGATCCCTGATGCCTACTATCAGGCAGCGCGTATTGACGGTGCCTCGCGCTGGGCGGTGTTCCGCCACATCCAGTTGCCAAAGCTCAAGCACGTACTGCTCATAGCCGTGCTGCTGCGCTTCATGGACAGCTTCATGATCTACACGGAGGCCGTCGTGCTGACCGGTGGCGGCCCCGGCAATGCGACCACGCTGCTGTCGATCGACCTGGTGAAGATCGCGCTCGGTCAATTCGATCTCGGCCCGGCAGCGGCCATGTCGCTGATCTACTTCCTGATCATCCTGCTGTTGTCATGGCTCTTCTACACCGTGATGACGCGCGACGAGGAGAGATGAGCATGGTGCGGGTCAAATGGCTGGTCCCCACGGTCTACATCGTGTTCCTGATGCTGCCGATCTACTGGCTGCTGAACATGTCGTTCAAGAACACGAACGAGATTCTTGGCAGCTTCACGCTTTGGCCCCGTGATTTCACGCTCGAGAACTATCACAAGATTCTCACCGACCGCACGTGGTACATGGGCTACGTGAACTCTCTGATCTATGTGGTGCTGAACACGGTGATCTCGGTCACGGTGGCGCTGCCCGCCGCCTACGCGTTCTCGCGCTATCGATTTCTGGGCGACAAGCACCTGTTCTTCTGGCTGCTAACCAATCGCATGGCGCCGCCAGCGGTGTTCGCGCTGCCGTTCTTCCAGCTCTATTCGTCACTGAATCTGTTCGATACCCACATCGCGGTCGCGCTGGCACACTGCCTGTTCAACATCCCGCTCGCGGTGTGGATCCTCGAAGGCTTCATGTCCGCCGTGCCTCGCGAACTGGACGAGACCGCCTTCGTCGACGGCTACCCGTTCTGGCGCTTCTTCGTGAAGATCTTCATGCCGACCATCGTCGCAGGCATCGGCGTCGCCGCGTTCTTCTGCTTCATGTTCAGCTGGGTCGAGTTGCTGCTGGCGAAGACCTTGACGTCCGTGGACGCCAAACCGATTGCCGCGACGATGACTCGCACCGCCAGCACCTCCGGTTACGAGCTCGGCCTGCTCGCTGCTGCCGGTGCGCTGACGATCATCCCCGGCGCCGTCGTGATCTGGTTTGTACGCAATTACATCGCCAAGGGCTTCGCCCTCGGCCGTGTTTGAGGGGCCCGACCCGATGCAGCCGAACATCGAATGGGGCCTTGGCTGGATGGCCTGGACCTGGCAGACGGCGGTCTTCTTTGGCGTGATCGCCGTGCTGCTGGTGCTGATGGGTCTTTGGGAGTGGCGCTCTCCGGGCGGAAGTCCGCGGCGCGGCATGCTCGGGCTGACGACAACACGGGGCGATCGGCTCTTCATTTCACTGCTCGCGGCGGGCTACATCCACCTGCTCTGGCTTGCGACGTTCGGGGCGCCCTTGTGGGGCGCCAGCACGATCGCGATCGCCGTCGCGTGGGTTGTCTTCCGCTATGCCTGAGCCGCCGCCGTGCACTGACATTGCTTGCGATGTGCTCGTCGTTGGCGGCGGCATCAACGGCGTGGGCATCGCGCGCGATCTGGCCGGACGCGGGCTCTCGGTCGTGCTCGCCGAGAAGGACGATCTCGCGTCGCACACGTCATCGGCGTCGACCAAGCTGATCCACGGCGGGCTGCGCTACCTCGAGCACCACGAGTTCGCGCTGGTGCGCAAGTCGCTCGCCGAGCGCGAAGTGCTGCTCCGAAGCGCGCCGCACATCATGTGGCCGATGCGCTTCGTGATGCCGCACGACCCCGGGATGCGCCCGGTGTGGATGATCCGGGCCGGCCTGTTTCTCTACGACCACCTGGCCCGGCGCGAGCTGCTGCCAGGCTCGGGGACGATCTCGTTGCACGGCCACGCCGTGGGTGCGCCTTTGAAGAGGCACTACACGAAAGCGTTCGTCTACTCCGACGTCTGGGTCGACGACGCGCGGCTCGTCGTGCTCAACGCCGTCGATGCAGCCGAGCGCGGCGCCACCGTGCTCACACGCACCGCTTGCGTCGACGCCCGACGCACGGCCCGCGAGTGGCACGCCACGCTACGCGACGCGGCTGGTCGCAGCCGCCGCGTGCGGGCGCGCGCGTTGGTCAACGCCGCCGGGCCATGGGCTGCGCAGTTTCTCGTTGATCATGCGCACGTGCCGCAGCGCAGGTCGCTGCGCCTCGTCAAAGGCAGCCACATCATCGTCCCCAAGCTCTTCGACCACGACCACGCCTACATCTTCCAGAATCCCGACCAGCGGATCATCTTCGCGATCCCCTACGAGGGTGACTTCACGCTGCTCGGCACCACGGACGTCGAGCACACGGGGGCGCTCGGGTCGCCGCGGATCGAGGCCGGCGAAATCGCCTATCTGTGCGACCAGGCCAGCCGTTACTTCGAGCGCCCTGTTTTGCCGGGCGACGTCGTGCGCACGTTCTCCGGCGTCCGACCCCTGCTCGACGACGAGGCCGACGACCCGTCGGCGGTCACGCGTGACTACGCACTCGAAATGGACGCGTCGCTGGCGCCGCTACTGTCGGTGTGGGGCGGCAAGCTCACGACGTTTCGCAAGCTCGCCGAAGAGGCATCAGATCTGATCGCCGGACCGCTCGCGGCGCCGCGAGGCGCGTGGACCGAGCACGCGCTCCTTCCCGGCGGCGACCTGTGGGCCTCCGGCGGGGGTACGCAAGTGCCGATTGGCGGCGTGGTGGAGGGTTTCGAACGCTTCGTCGAGGCGCTGTCGGCGCGACACCCCGAACTGCCGCGCGCAGTGTGCCTTCGGCTGGCACGCCAGTACGGATCACGGGCGGACCAGGTCATCGCCGACAAGCCACTTGGCGACCCCATCGCACCGGGGCTGTTCGAGGCCGAACTTGCCTACTTGCACACCCACGAGTGGGCGCGCAGCGCCGAGGACGTGCTGTGGCGACGGACCAAGCTCGGCCTGCACTACGATGGTGCACAACGCGAGGCGGTGGCGCGCTGGTGCGAGTCGCAATGGCAAGACCACTGCGTCGCGGCCGAGTCGGCTTGGCGTTGAACTCGCCGGGCTGCTCACCATCGGTCCGCGCCAGCACTGCGGGGGCGCACCCGCCGCGGACATCCTGCCAGCCCGGTCGGCCTCGGGACCGGCGCCGAGGCCCGGCGACATCCTCCGATGCATTTCTCGCATGATCCCCGGGTCGTGGTGATTGCCCCCGATCAGGGTATTCAGAAAATGGGTGCCGCAGCGGGAGCAGGGGACGCCCGCCGGTGCCTCGGTACCTGAAAGACGCTGACGCCCGGTGGTTTGTCCGGGAGCAACTGTTCACTGGCGGAACTGCGGCGTAATGATGATCGGTGCGTCGTTTCGCGCAGTATTGGACGTGCTTCGCAGTGGCCGGGGCGCCTAGCGGCGCTCGTCCGACGACGGCTTTGCCAACCTTCGAGAAACGGAGAAATCATGAACCGGCCAGCAATGGAAGGCGTTCGACTCAACGTACCGGCACATGTGAAGCACGACCGTCTGGTCACCTGGGTGGCCGAAATTGCAGCGCTGACCGGCGCCGCAGATGTCGTCTGGTGCGACGGAACGATCGAGGAATACAAACGCCTGTGCGACCTGTTGGTGGCCAACGGCACGATGCTGCGGCTCAACCCGCAGAAGCGGGCGAACAGCTTTCTCGCTCGATCCGACCCGAGCGACGTCGCCCGCGTCGAGGATCGCACCTTCATCTGCACCGAGCGCCAGGACGATGCCGGCCCGACCAACAACTGGGTTGCACCGGCCGAGATGCGCGAGCTGCTGCAAACGGGCGAGAAGGCTCTGTTCAAGGGCTGCATGAAGGGACGCACGATGTACGTCGTGCCGTTTTCAATGGGGCCGCTCGGCTCACACATCTCGCACATCGGCGTCGAACTGACTGACAGCCCTTACGTCGTGATCAGCATGCGCACGATGACCCGCATGGGCAGCCCGGTGTACGACGTGCTGGGCGAGAACGGCCACTTCGTGCCCTGCGTGCACACGGTGGGCGCGCCGCTCGAGCCGGGCCGCAAGGACGTACCCTGGCCCTGCAACAAGACCAAGTACATCGTGCACTATCCTGAGACACACGAGATCTGGAGCTATGGCTCCGGCTACGGCGGCAACGCGTTGCTCGGCAAGAAGTGCTTCGCGCTGCGGATCGCGTCTTACATGGGCCGCACGCAGGACTGGCTCGCCGAACACATGCTGATCCTGGGTGTGGCGACGCCGGCGGGCGACAAGTATTACGTCGCGGCGGCGTTTCCGAGCGCGTGCGGCAAGACCAACTTCTCGATGCTCGTGCCTCCCAAAGGTTACGAGGGCTGGAGCATCACGACCGTCGGCGAGGACATCGCGTGGGTCAAGCGGGGAGCCAATGGCCGCTTGCACGCGATCAACCCGGAGGCGGGCTACTTCGGCGTCGCTCCGGGAACGAACGAGCACACCAACCCGAACTGCATGGCGATGCTCAAGCGCGACTGCGTGTTCACCAACGTCGCGCTCACTGACGACGGCGACGTCTGGTGGGAGGGCATGACCAAAGAGCCGCCGGCGCACCTGATTGACTGGCAGGGCAAGGACTGGACGCCGCAGATCGCCAAGGAGACCGGCGCCAAGGCCGCGCACCCGAATTCGCGGTTCACCGTCTCGGCCATCCACAACCCGGTGCTCGATACCGAGTGGAACAACCCCGACGGCGTGCCCATCGACGCGTTCCTCTTTGGCGGACGGCGCTCGACGACGGTGCCGCTCGTGACCGAGGCTCGCAACTGGACCGAGGGTGTCTACATGGCCGCGACGATGGGCAGCGAAACCACCGCCGCGATCGCCGGGCAGGTCGGCGTCGTGCGGCGCGACCCCTTCGCGATGATCGCGTTTGCCGGCTACAACATGGCCGACTACTTCCAGCATTGGCTCAACGTCGGCGGCAGCCTCGCGCAAGCGGGCGTGCAGCAGCCGAAGATCTACTGCGTCAACTGGTTCCGCAAGAGCACCGACGGCAAGTTCATCTGGCCCGGCTTTGGCGAGAACATGCGCGTGCTGGAATGGATCGTCGGCCGCCTCGAAGGCAAGGCCGGCGGCGTGGAGAACGCCTTCGGCATCAGCCCGCGCTTCGAGGACATGCGTTGGGACGGTCTGTACTTCACGCGCGAACAGTTCCAGAACGTGATCGGCCTCGACCGAGCCGCGTGGCAGCAGGAGCTCGCGTTGCACGAGCAGTTGTTCACCCAGTTGACCTACCACCTGCCGGACGAGCTGCCGGCCACCAAGGCGCGCATCGAAGAGCGATTCGCCACCGCCTGAGCGAACGCGCAGCGGGCCTGCGGCGACAATCGTCGCATGCCCTCTGCACTGACCGACGCCGACCTCGAGCGGCTCGACGAATTGCTGGCTGGCGCCCCGGCGCCATTGCAGCCGCTCGACGTGGTCGCGCTCGACGGCTTCCTTTGCGGCGTATTGGTGCAGCCGCAGCGCATCGGCCTCGCGCAGTGGCTCCCCGCCGCGCTGGACATCGAGAAAGGCATCGTGCCCGAAGACGTCGATACGCCGTGGCTTGCCGAGGTGACGCGGCTCATCGAGCGGCACCACGACGCGCTGCGTACCCAGCTGGCCGAAGGCAGCTTCGACCCGCTGTTGCCGGCCGAGGCGGTCGACGCGCCCGACGAGGATCCGGACCTGCCCACGCCTTCGCGGGTACTGTCGCGCTGGGTCGCTGGATTCGCGCACGCGGCCGAGCAATTCCCGGCGCTGGCCGAGCTGCCCGACGACCGCGTCGCCGATGCCCTCGACCGCATCTGGCGACACCTGCCCGCCGCCAGCGAATACGAGCGCGACGCGCGCGACGCGTTGAATCGCGAGCGGCCTGTTGCGACGCTCGAGGCAGCGATCGAAGACCTGGTTGCCGCGGTGGTCGAGATTTCGGAGCAGACCGAGGCTGCACGCTACCGGGTGGCGCAGCGCCGGCGCGACACGCCGAAGGTGGGACGCAACGACCCCTGCCCGTGCCGTAGCGGCAAGAAATTCAAGGCCTGCTGCGGCAAAGCGGCGGTCTGAAGCCTACCGACCGCGTCACACGATGTCTGCCATGAACAGCTCACGGTCACTGCCCTCGGAGGGCGCGGACAAGTCGGCCGGGTGGGCTGCGCGGCCGCACTGACATGCGCCTGCAGCTGCTGTCCGACCTGCACCTGGAGACCGAGGTCTTCCACCCTCACCCCGCGCCGCGCGCCGAGCTGCTTGTGCTGGCAGGCGACATCGATAGCACATGGACCGCCCTCGAGCGGTTCGCCGGCTGGCCGGTGCCGGTATTGCTCGTCGCCGGCAACCACGAGTTCGACCGCCGCGAGCTCGACGTCGCCTGGCCCGCGCTGCGCGAGCGTGCCCACCGCTTCGGCGTGCGGCTGCTGGAGCGCGAGACGGCGGTCCTGAACGACGACCGGGGCCGCCGCATCCGCTTTGTCGCGACGATCCGCTGGTGCGACTTCGATCTGTTCGGCGTCGCGCAGCGCGAGCGGTGCATGCGCGCCTCGCGCTACTTTGTCGAGGTGATGCGGTCAACGCGGCACGGTCGCGTGTTCGATCCCGCGGCGGTCCGTCAGGAGGCGCTCGGCTGCCGGGACTGGCTCGCCACCGCACTGGCCGACAGCGCGGGCGGGCCGGTGGACGCCACCGTGGTGGTCACGCACTTTGGACCGAGCCTGCGCAGCGCGGACCCGCGCTACGGCGCGCAGCCCAGCACCGCGAGCTTCTGCAACAACGATGAGCCGCTGATGCCGGGCGTCTCACTGTGGCTGCACGGCCACCTGCACTGCCGGCACGACTATCTCGTCCCGCACGCCGACGGCACGATCACGCGCGTCGTCAGCAACCCGCGCGGGCTCGGCCCGAAGGGCGAGAGCGCAGGCTATGACGCGCTGTGCGTGATCGAGGTCTAGAGCGCCCCTGGCGCCCCCGGATAACGGCATTGACGCTGCGCAACGACGCGCCGCGGGGACGTGCCAGACTGAATCCGGTCCGAGCGATGACAAGGAGGAACAGCGATGAAGATCCTGGTCGCAGTCGACGGCAGCCCCTACACCAAACGCATGCTCGCCTACATGGCAGCGCACGATGAATGGCTGGGCGGTGCGCATCAGTACACCGTGGTTCACGCAGTGACTGCCGTGCCGTCGCGCGCGGCGGCCGTCGTCGATCGTGCGGTACTTGCGGGGTACTACGAAGAAGAAGCCGAGAGAGTGTTCAAACCGATTCGTGCGTTCTTCAAGAAGCAGGGCCTCACCGCCAGCTTTGTCTACAAGATCGGACAAGCGGCAGAGGTCATCGCGAACATGGCTCGCGCCGGCAAGCACGAATTGGTGATGATGGGCACCCACGGACATGGCCCGCTGGGCAACCTCGTGATGGGCTCGGTCGCGACGAAGGTGCTCGCGCACTGCGAGACGCCGGTCCTGCTCGTCCGCTGACGCTGGCGCGCGCGACGCCTGCAGCCGCGGGGGGTGGGCCGCTCAGGCGCGCTCGCCGCGCGCTGCCAGCCCGTCGAAGCAGGTCTTGAGCACGAGCTCGACGATTTCTTCGTCGCTGTAGTTGGCGGTGCTCTTCAAGACGCCGATCACCGGATCGCAGGCGCGCGCGTAGAGCGTGTAGAGCACCAACTCCGGCGGCAGGCTGCCGTCGATCTGTCCGGCGGCTTGTGCCATCGTGATCCACTCACCGAGGCGATCGCCAAGCTCCATCACACGATCGACGTAGGTCTTGCTCGCGAGCAGGGCGGCGCGCAGTGTCGAGTTCTCCGAGGGCAGCGACGGCATCTGGCCGGCCAGTTGCTCTCGCATCGCCCACCGCGTCACCGCTTTGAGCTGCTCGACGGGCGCAGCGGCTTTGTCACTGCGCAGTCGCTCGACCTCGGCCAACGTCTTGTCGAGCACACGCACCATCGCCGCACCGGCAAGTTCCTCCTTCGAGGCGAAGTGCTTGTAGAGACTCGCCTTGGCAATGCCCACCTCCGCGGCGACTCCGTCGACCGTCATCAGGTCGAAGCCCTTTTCCGCCAGCAAGCGGTTCACCGCAGAAACGATCGCATCCTCGCGGACGCGCAGGACCTGTTCACGAAACGATGGGCGAGACATGGTGCCGCGATTGTACTTGTTAATGACCGTGCAGGATGCGATATGACTGTTTAGTCTCTTTAAAGACCATATGGTATCCAAGGGAAACCGCTAAGTCTATACTCAAGCCCAATCGGTTCACTAGACCGAGACTGCAGGTTCTTTCCCAACCCCACAGGAGAAGGCGATGAAGCGATGGACGAAGTGGTTGGCGGCCTTGGGCGCCGCGTCCCTAATGGCAGCCTGCGGTGGCGGCGATGACGACTCTCCGGGAACGCTGGCCGGGGAAGCGACCGAGCGGGGCTTCAGTGCCCTCGTCGCGGCGGCCGATAAGGCCGGCCTAGTGCCCGCCCTGTCGGATACGAGCGCGAGCTTGACCGTGTTCGCGCCGACCGATGCTGCGTTCGACAGCCTGGCGAAAACGCTCGGGTTCACGGATGCAACGGCCATGGTGAATGCGCTCGACAGCGCGACACTTGCCAAGATCCTCCAGTACCACGTGCTGCCAGCCCGCAAGACAGCAGCCGACTTGGTCGCCGGCGGGGCCACCCAGGACACGCTCTACACCTTCGAAGGCGCGGCAGCGACGCTGGCGCTGGACACCGCGTCCGGCGTGAAGATCACCGACGAGGTCCTGAACGTAGCCACGGTGACGACCGCCAACGTCCCGGCCAGCAACGGCGTGATCCACGTGATCGACAAGGTGCTGGTTCCGCCAGGCGTGCTGAACGTAGTTCAGATGGCCCAGGCCAACCCGGTCTTCAGCACGCTGGTCGGCGCGGTGGTATCGGCCAATCTGCAAGGCGCGCTCGGCGATCCCGCTGCCCAACTGACCGTCTTCGCGCCGACCAACGACGCGTTCGCGGCGATCGCGAACACGGTCGCGGGCCTGACGCCGACGCAACTATCCACGGTTCTGACCTATCACGTGCTGGGCAGCGAGGTGCTGGCGGCCGACATCCCGTTCGGCACCCCGATCGCGACGCTGTCGGGCCAGAACATCACGATCAACGCCGGCACCCCGGCGACGATCACCGATACCACGGCCGCGCCGGCGTCCATCGTTGCCACCGACGTGCGTGCCAGCAACGGCGTGATCCACGTGATCGACAAGGTGATCCTTCCCGCGCTCTGAGTGGCAGCGTTTTCCTCAATCCCCAACCCTACCCACGAAAGGAGATTCACTCGTGAAGAAGCTGATCGCAATTGCCGCCCTGTCCGCTGCGGCGATGGCCGCACAGGCCAAGGACATCGTCGATACCGCAGTGTCCGCCGGCACCTTCAAGACGCTGGCCGCTGCCTTGCAGGCAGCCGGTTTGGTCGACACGCTGAAGGGTCCCGGACCGTTCACCGTGTTCGCTCCCACCGACGAGGCGTTCGCGAAGATTCCGAAGGCCGACCTCGACGCGCTCCTGAAGGACAAGGACAAGCTCACCGCGGTGCTGACCTACCACGTCGTGCCGGGCAAGGTAATGGCCAAGGATGTCAAGCCCGGCGTGGTCAAGACCGTCGAGGGCTCGGAGCTGACGGTGACGACCCAAGGCGGCGTGATGGTCGATCAGGCCAAGGTCACGGCCACCGACATCGTTGCCGACAATGGCGTGATCCACGTGATAGACAGCGTCGTGCTACCGAAGTAATTCCGCGCTGATTGCGTCCGCGGCGCGCGTCCGGCTCTCGTGATCGCCAGACGCGTGCCGCGTAGTTCTTGACAGAGGCTTCAGCGCGACCGCAAGGCTGCACGACGTGCGAGCCAGTCGAGCGGGGCCTCATCGCCGACCGGCCGGTCGTTCTCGACCACCGGCGACAGGCTGGCATCGAGCCCGAAGGCCGTGCCGAGGTCGGCCGGGTCCTCGGCAATCATGGCAAGCTGACCGGGATGCTGTGGATACACGGCAGCGGTGTCGGGCGCTCGCATCATGGACCTCGCACAGCAGTTGCAGTTGGTTGCAGTGTGCGCCGATCGGTCGAAGAGAGCGATCGGATTCGGGCCCGGTTACCCTTCAATTTCCAGGCACGCGCAATCGGTCACGGCGGTTTCAGCCGACGCCCGTTGAGCGTTGCGCCCGCACCAACGCCCCGCCTGCGCAAGGCAACGATCGGCGCGAGATGGCCGGGCCCGGACAGCGCGAGCGAGATCGTGCGGCTTCAGCGCGATGCGTGCCGGCGGCGCGGACCGCCTGCCGCCGTGCGGCCACGCGGCCGCGCCCCGGCCGATTCCGCTCGTCGCGGACGCGAAATGTCGGCCAACAACAGCGTCGCACGCACGAGGTCTTCGACTGCCTCGCCGAGGTCACCCGGTGGGTCGAGCAGTTCAATCTGCGCGAGCAGTTCGTCGGCATTCTCGAGATCGTCTGGATCGAGATGACGGTACAGCGCCTCCAGCGGCTCCAGCATCGCCGCCGATTCCTCCCGTGCGAAGGAGGGAAAGCGGTCGATCGCGAGCGCGAAGCCGGCGATCCAAGGGAGCACCGCCTCGGACGGGCTCTTCGCATCGGACAGTTCGAACACCCAGGGGTCGAACCATTGGCGTTGCTCGATACGGGCGTCGAGCTCTGCGAACCGGCGCCGCGCGAGCGCATGCAGTCTCTCGAGTGGCACGCCCGGAGGCGCAGATCTTCCCTGCGTATCGCTCACGAAAGGCAGCCACTGTGCTTCGGCCAACGGCGGACGTTGCAGGGCGACACCCGCCAGAAAACCGTCGAGCGCGCAGACGTCGGGCGGCTCCAGGGGCTCGGGAAGCCGCGCGAGCAGTTCGTCGATTTCGGCGATCTCGGCGTCGCCCAACGCAGAGGCGACGCTGATGCGCCTTCGGCGTGACGGTATGGGAGGGCTCACGTCCCTATTGTCGTCGAGCTCGATACAGACAGGGTCCAATCCGGCCCTTCGGCTCGGCTCCCAAAAAAAACTAGGGATGGTCTTACCCGATGCAGGCTCCTACAGTCGGGTTGATGGACATTGCGCCGACCTGATCCGCCGAACCGATAGCGGCGATCGCGGTCGAAGCAATTGCAGGGTTTTGTGCTGGAACGCCGCGCCGGGGCGGGGCGGACGATTCTGGCCCGGGTCCCAACGACGTCCTTTTCGGAGGACTTCTGCAGCCCATCCGCGCAATGCGGATGGGCTTTTTTTTCTTGCGTTGCATATTGGCGTGATGCCCGGCCGGGTGACGCCCGAGCCGGCCAGGTGCCATCGGTGCACTAGACTGCAAGCCATCGAATTCCCCGACTGCCGCCAGGAGACAGACGCATGGGCGCTCCCGAAGCCTTCACCGCCACCACCGATGCTGGCCACTTCATCGCAGGCCATCGCCAGAGCGGCCGCAGTGGCCGCACGCAACCGATCTACGACCCAGCCGCTGGCGCGGTCGCCCGGCAGGTGCACTTGGCCGACACTGGTGAAGTCAACGCTGCCGTCGCTTCGGCGAAGGCAGCCTTTCCGGCCTGGGCCGAGATGCCGCCGATCCGCCGCGCGCGCGTGCTGAACGGCTTTCTGGCGCTGCTCACGCAGCATCGCGATGCGGTCGCGGCGATGATCACCGCCGAACACGGCAAAGTGTTCACCGACGCGCAGGGCGAGGTCACGCGCGGCATCGAGATCGTCGAATTCGCCTGCGGCGTGCCGCAGTTGCTCAAAGGCGACTACACCGAGCAGGTCTCCACCGGGATCGACAACTGGACGATGCGTCAGCCGCTCGGCGTGGTGGCCGGCATCACGCCGTTCAACTTCCCGTGCATGGTGCCCTGCTGGATGTTCCCGCTGGCACTGGCCTGCGGCAACGCATTCGTGCTCAAGCCGAGCGAGCGCGATCCGTCGCCCAGCCTGTTCATGGCCGAATTGCTGCAGCAGGCTGGCCTGCCCGACGGCGTATTCAACGTGGTGCAGGGTGACAAGGTCGCGGTCGACGCGCTGCTCGAACACCCCGACGTGAAGGCACTGTCGTTCGTCGGCTCGACACCGATCGCGCACTATATCTACGAGACCGGCGCGCGCCACGGCAAGCGCGTGCAGGCCCTCGGCGGCGCGAAGAACCACATGGTGGTGATGCCCGATGCCGACATCGACCAGGCCGTCGATGCGCTGATCGGCAGTGCCTACGGGTCGGCCGGAGAGCGCTGCATGGCGATCAGCGTGGCGGTGTTGGTGGGCGAGATCGGCGACCGGATCATGCCGCGGCTCGCCGAGCGGGCGAAAGCGCTGAAGGTCAAGAACGGCATGGAGCTCGACGCTGAAATGGGCCCGATCGTGACCCGCCAGGCACTCGAGCGCATCGAGGGCTACATCGAGGTCGGCGTCAAGGAAGGCGCGACGCTGGTCGTCGACGGCCGCGGCCTGAAGGTGCCAGGCCACGAGCGGGGCTTCTTCACCGGCGGCACGCTGTTCGATCATGTGAAGCCGGGCATGCGCATCTACCGCGAGGAGATCTTCGGCCCCGTGCTCGTGTGCGTGCGCGTGAAGGACTTCGCCGAAGCGCTGCAGCTCGTCAACGATCATGAATACGGAAACGGCGTTGCCTGCTTCACGAGCGACGGCAATGTGGCCCGCGAATTCGCGCGACGCGTCCAGGTCGGCATGGTCGGCATCAACGTGCCCATTCCGGTGCCGATGGCGTGGCACGGCTTCGGCGGCTGGAAGCGCAGCCTTTTCGGCGACATGCATGCGTACGGCGAGGAAGGCGTGCGCTTCTACACCCGGCAAAAGAGCGTGATGCAACGCTGGCCGGCCAGCATCGCCAAGGGCGCCGAATTCGTGATGCCGACTTCGAAGTGAGCACGCAGCCTCCCTCTGCCGGGGCTGGATGAGCGCCTGCTCGATCGTCGCGAGCCGCCGCGGCTGATCTTCGGGATGTTGCGCCTCAGAGCCGCTCGGTCTCGCCCGCGCGCGGTTGCCACTTCATCAAGCTGCGCTCGATGCGGCTGACCGCCGCGTCGAGCAGCAGCGCGAACGCGGTCAGCACGAGGATGCCGGCCATCACCGTGTTGATGTCGAAGGTGCCCTCGGCCTGCAGGATCAGGTAGCCCACGCCCCTTGCGCTGCCGAGGTATTCGCCGACCACGGCACCGACGAACGCCAGACCGACCGATGTGTGCAGCGAGCTGAACACCCAGCTCGTGGCACTGGGCAGGTACACGTGACGCAGTAGCTGGCGGCGGTCCGCGCCGAGCATCCGCGCGTTGGCGAGCACCACCGGGCTCACCTCCCTGACACCCTGGTACACGTTGAAGAACACGATGAAGAAGACCAGTGTCACGCCCAGCGCCACCTTGCTCGCCACGCCCAGCCCGAACCAGACCGTAAAGATCGGCGCCAGGATCACCCGCGGCATCGAGTTCAGCGCCTTGATGTAGGGATCGAGAATCGCCGCGGCCAGCGGCGACAGCGCGAGCCACAGGCCCAGTGCCAGGCCGAGCAGGGTGCCGATGCCGAACGCGAGCACCGTCTCGACCAGCGTGACCGCCAGATGGCCGTAGATGTCGCGGGTGATCGCGAACCAGTTCCAGATGCGCGCGAGGATCTTCAGCGGCTCGCCGAAGAAGAACGCGGCCTGTCGGTCGTTGTCGAACAGCAGCGGCGGAATCAGGCCCGGCGCGGTCAGCACGTGCCAGACACCGAACACCGCCAGCAGCACGCCGGCCTGCCACCAGCGCAGGTTGCCTGGATTGGGTCGGAGCCGCGACCACATCGCTCGGCTAGAGGCTGAGCCGGCACCGCGCGAAGCCGACTCGCCCGCGCCATCTGCGAGCGACCCGTCGTGCGTCGAGGAGGCGGGCCGCGGCGTCCGGATTCAAGCTGCCTTCCCCTGCAGCTGCTGCGCATAGCCCTTGAGCACCTCCTCGCGCAGCACCGCCCAGATCGCGTTGTGCAATTGAATGAATCGCGCGTCGGTACGCACCTCGGCGACGTCGCGCGGGCGTTCGAGGTCGATCGCGAACTCGCCGATCGGCCGCGCTGCGGGTCCGGCGCTCATCACGACGACGCGATCGCTCATCGCGATCGCTTCATCAAGGTCGTGGGTGATGAACAGCACCGCCTTGCGCGCCCGGCTGTCGCCGCCGCCGGCCCACAACTCCAGCACCTCGTTTTCCATCAACTGGCGCGTTTGCACGTCGAGCGCGGAGAAGGGCTCGTCCATCAGGATGATGTCGGGGTCGAGGGCGAGCGTCTGCGCGAGACTCGTGCGCTTGCGCATGCCGCCTGACAGCTGGTGCGGATAGCGGTCGCCGAATCCGCCGAGCCCGACACGCTTGAGCCACGCTTCACCAAGCGTGCGCGCCTCGGCCGGCGCCAGGCCGCGAAACTCGAGTCCCGCGGTGACGTTGCCCAGCGCGGTGCGCCACGGCATCAGGCTGTCGGCCTGGAACATGTAGCCGGCACGTCGGTTGATGCCATCGAGCGCCTGCCCAAACACGCGCACCGAGCCGGTGCTCGGTGCGAGCAGCCCGGCCGCCACGTTGAGCAGCGTGCTCTTGCCGCAGCCGGTCGGCCCGACCACCGAGACGAACTCTCCTGCGCCGACGGTGAGCGTGACGTCGCGCACCGCCGTGTAGCGCTGTCCGGGTTGGTCGCGGCTGATGAAGGTGCAGCTGACGTCGTCCAACTGCAGCGCGGCGCTCATGCGGTACGGTACTTGGCGTTCGCCTTTTTCACGAAATCGTTCGTGTAGACCGCGCCGAGGTCGAGCTTGGCCTTGGCGATTTCGGCGTCGATGCTGGCCAGCGCACTGAACGCTGTCTGCGCGCCCTTGTCCGGAATCATCCCGTCGGGCGACAGCGCTCCCTTGGCGGCGAGAAACGCGTCGATGTACACCGCGCGATCACCCAGCAGGTACGCCTCGGGCACGACCTTGATGATGTCGGCCGCGCCGGCGCCCCGGATCCACTGGTCGGCGCGCACGATTGCGTTGGCGAGCGCCTGCGTGGTAGCCGGGTTCTTTGCAACGAACTCTTCCTTGGCGTAGAGGCAACCCGCGGGCATCGGCCCGCCGAAGATCTTGTCGGCTTCGGCGACCACGCGCGTATCGGCGACGATCTTCAGGTCGCCCGAGCGCTGCAGCAGCGTGATCACGGGATCGAGGTTGCTGATCGCATCGATCTGGCCGGCACGCATCGCCGCGACGGCGCCGCTGGAGGCCCCCACGCCAACAAAGCTGACGTCGCTCGGCTTCAGGCCGGCTCGGGCGAGCACGAAGTTGGCCATCACGTTGGTCGAACTGCCAGGAGCAGTGACACCGATCTTCTTGCCTTTCAGATCGGCCACCGACTTGTAGTTCGGCATCGTCTTCGGATTGATACCGAGCACGATTTGCGGCGCCCGCCCCTGCAGCACGAACGCCTTGAGTCGCTGCCCCTTCGCCTGCATGTTGACGGTGTGTTCGAACGCCCCCGAGACGACGTCGACGCTGCCGCCGATGAGCGCGCGCAAGGACTGCGATCCGCCGGCGAAGTCGTTGATCGTCAGGTCGAGCCCTTCCTCCTTGAAGTAGCCGAGCTGCTCGGCGACCGTCAGCGGGAGGTAATACAACAGATTCTTGCCGCCCACGCCGAGCGAGAGCTTGGGCTTTTCGAGCGATTGCGCGCGCAACACGGCGGGAGCGGCCAGTGCCGCCGCGACAGCGACGATGAAGGGACGACGTTGCATCGAGTGGGTCTCCTGCGGATGGTGAAGGTCGCAATGTAGGGCGCGGCCACGGGTACCGCCGTCCGGGGATGCCCGAACCCGCGCCGCGCGCCCCCACGGTCAGCGTTCAGCGAGCGCTAAGATGACCAGCATGCAATGCGCGAGCAGCGGATGGTGAACCCCTCGGGGCCGCCAGTGGTGCTGATCACCGGCGCCAGTCGCGGCATCGGTGCTGCGACGGCGCGGCTGGTCGCGGCGCGCGGTTGGGCCGTGGCAGTCAACTTCGTCAGCGACATGTCATCGGCGCGCGCACTGGCCGACGAGATCAGCGCCGATGGCGGTGAAGCGGACGTGTTTCGCGCCGACGTGTCCGATGCCGCACAGGTCGCCGCGATGTTCACCGCGATCGACGAGCGTTTCGGTCGCGCCGCCTTGCGCGGCCTGGTCAACAACGCCGGCGTGGTCGACCGCGCAGCGCGCGTCGACGAGATGTCGCCAGATCGCTTGCAGCGCATGTTCGCGATCAACACCCTCGGCTCTTTTCACTGCGCACGCGAAGCGCTGCGCCGCATCAGCACGCGTCACGGCGGTTCGGGCGGCTCGATCGTCAATGTCTCTTCGGTCGCCGCGCGGCTCGGTGCCCCGGCGCAGTACGTCGACTATGCGGCAGCCAAGGCGGCGATCGACACCTTCACGGTGGGCCTGGCACGCGAGGTCGCCGGTGAAGGGGTGCGTGTCAACGCCGTGCGCCCGGGAATCATCGACACCGAAATCCACGCCAGCGGCGGCCAGCCCGAGCGGGCCTGGCAGAGCGCTTCGCTGATCCCGATGCAGCGTCCCGGCCGCGCCGAGGAGGTGGCGCAGGCGATCGTCTGGCTGCTCTCCGACCAAGCGGGCTACATCACCGGCGCGCTGCTCGACGTGGGCGGCGGGCGCTGAGTTGCTCGGCGCTTGCCGCCGGCAGCGCGGCTGTCGTGTAACCCGCCGCTCGCCGCGCGAGCAGCCGTCACGACGCGCCCCGCAGCGGGGCGAGTCGCACTCGGGGTAGCATGCGCAATCCTTGCCCTCGGTAGCCTTTCACCGTGAACTTCCGCCTTGCTCTCGCAGCCCCGGTGCTCGCCGCCGCTGCCGTTCTCGCCGTTCATACCCCGACCTTCGCACAGGGCGCGCCGCTGACGGGCGAAGTCCTGGAAGCGCGCGATGTCGACAGCTACACCTACCTGCGTCTGAAGACCGGCAACGGCGAAGTCTGGGCCGCCGTCCCGAAGAGCGCGCTTGCCAAGGGCGACAAGGTCACGATCGTCAAACCGATGACGATGCGCGACTTCGAGAGCAAGACATTGCAGCGCAAGTTCGACACGATCGTTTTCGGCCAGCTCGCCTCGACCGACGGACGCAGCGCCTCGCCGCATGGGCAGGCGCCGGCGACCGGCGCGACCGCGATCAAGGTCGCCAAGGCCAGCGGGCCCGATGGCAAGACGGTTGCCGAAGTGATCAACGGCAAAGCCACCCTCAGCGGTAAGCCGGTGCTTGTGCACGCCCAAGTGGTAAAGATCAGCAAGGGCATCATGGGCAAGAACTGGCTGCATCTGCAGGACGGCTCGGGCTCGAGCGCCGACGGAACCCACGACATCGTCGTGACGACGAAGGACGTCGCCGGGGTGGGGGATGTCGTCCACGTCAAGGGGATCGTGCGCACGAACGTCGACATCGGCGGCGGCTACAACTACACCGTCCTCATCGAGGACGCCTCCGTGCGCAAGTAGCCGGGCGCCGGCACGTCACCGACGCGCCACCGACGCGGCGCCCGCGCCGTTGCCCTACCGGTCATGCGCCTTGCGCACCAGCATGCCTAGCTGCGGGTGCTCATCTCGCGACAGCGACCCGCGCGGCTGCTTCTCGGCCGGCTAGCGCCGCTCAACGAGCAGCGGCACGAGCAGCAAGGTCTCGCGTGCGCGCTCGGCGGCGATGCGCGCCGCCTCCCGGCTCGCATACGGACCCGCCTGCAACCGGTGCAACGACTGTTCCTCGAACACCGTGAGAAGCGGCGTCAGCCACTCTGCGGCCTGCGCGACCTGGTCGCGAAGCCTTTCGGCGCCGGCACGGTCGCGAAATGCACCGAATTGCATCCAGTAACCCTGCGCGAACACGCGATCATCCCTCCGGCGCTCTGCTGGAGCAGCAGGCACAGCATCGATAGCGCCCAACGTTGGCTCGGCGACCACGGTGCGTGCCGGCTCGCCGTGGGCTTGTCCTGTGTTCGCGCTTGCCGTCGACACCGGAAGCGACTGCGGACCCTGGTCGGTTGACCCGTCATCGGCAGCCGCTGATGCTGCTGCCATCACAGCGGCTGTCGGTGTTGCCGCAGCCGTCACTGGCGCCGGGGGATCGCGACCACGCAGCCAGGCGCCGCTGCGAATGTCGTCGTGGGTGAGCCGCTCGACCTCGACCGGCGCGACGCTGCGCAGCAGGTCGAGCCGCGCCGCCGCGGCATAGCTCAGGTCGATCACCCGACCCGGGTAAAACGGCCCGCGGTCGTTGACACGCACGACGATCTCGCGGCCGTTGGCCGGATTGCGCACGCGCGCGTAACTCGGCAGCGGCATTCTCGGATGCGCGGCCGTCATCGCGTACATGTCGTATGTCTCGCCGGTCGATGTAGGCCGACCGTGGAACTTGCGGCCGTACCACGATGCGAGGCCGCGCTCGTACACCGGCACATCCGCCGTCTCGGGCACGTAGCGACGCCCGGCGACCTCGTACGGCTTGTTCGGCCCGCCGCTGCGGATCGGCTCGACGCGCGGCTCGGCGTCGGGTACCTGCAAGAGCTCGGCGACCGGCCGATCGCCGGGGCCATCGCTGCCGACTGACGGCAGCCGAGGCCCAGCGCAGCCGGCCAGTACGCCAGCCGCTGCGACGAGCACCGCGACCCTGTGTCCGGCGGAGCGTGACCGAGCCGTGTCGGAAATTCGGGAGAGCACCGCGAGTGCCATTAATCGAATCGTAGCGGCAGGCGCGAGCGCAGTGTCGCAACACGACCGCGCCAAGGCAAGCCGGAAGCTCTGGGGCCGGATGCGGCGATGGTCCCTCGGCACCGCTACCGCGCAGCCGCAGCCACGGGCCGGCTGCACCGTGTTGCCTGTCCGTGCGGTCGTCGGGGCGGATTCCGAGACGCGCGCCGGGTCAATGATGACGGCTACCGCGACAACACGGCTAGCATGGTCGACCATGGAGTCGTTGCACCGGCGCAGTGGAATGCCACGCGGCGAGGGGCCGCTGGACCGCGCACAGGCGCGCAGGGGTGCCGGCGCAGCCGATGCGACGGCGCGGCCACTCGCCGTGGGGCACGACGCCTGCATGGCAGTCCGCGTGGAGGCTGGCCCAGTCATCGCTGTGGAGCAAGCCCATGCATGAAATCAGCCTGGCCGGTGGCGTGCTCGAACTGGTCGAACGCTGCGCGATCCAGGAGGGCTTCCACCGCGTCACCTGTGTGCGTCTCGAAGTCGGCAAGCTGTCGGGCGTCGAGACCGATTCGCTGCGCTTCGCCCTGCAGGCGATCGCGCCGGGCACTTGCCTCGAAGGCGCGCGCATCGAAATCGACGAGCCGGCAGGCCAGGCCTGGTGCGAAACCTGTGGCATGGCGGTCGCGATCCACGCGCGCGGCGATCCCTGCGCGCGTTGCGGTAGCTGGGGCTTGCAGGCCGCCGGCGGTACCGGATTGAAGGTGGTCGACCTGCTGGTCGACGATGATTGAACCTCTGGGAGACGCACATGTGCATGGTCTGCGGTTGCGGTGACACGTCGTCCGGCCGCGGGACGGCCGAGCAGGGCGCCGACGTTCGCGTCGATCCAACCACCGGCGACCTGCACTACGGCGCCGGTAGTGCCCGTGTGTCGGCGCCCGGCCTGTCGGCACAGCGCGCAATCCGGCTGGAGGCCGATGTGCTGGGCGCGAACAACCGCATCGCCGCGGCAAACCGTATGCACTTCGCGGCACACCGCATCACCGCGCTCAACCTGATGTCGAGCCCCGGTGCGGGAAAGACCGCGCTGCTCGTGGCCTCGATCGAGGCACTGCGTCGGCGCGCGCGGGCCACCGAGATCGCGGTGATCGAAGGTGACCAGCAGACCTCCAATGACGCCGAGCGGATCCGCGCCACCGGTGCACCCGCGATCCAGGTGAATACCGGCAAAGGTTGCCACCTGGACGCGCGGATGGTCGGCGACGCTTTCGCGCGACTGCCGCTGCACGGCCACCCCCACGATCACGAACACGCTGGTGACCACGCTCACGAGCACCGCCATCACGACCTTGGCGCCGTCGGCGTCGAGACCGCGCGCCGGCTGCTCTTCATCGAGAACGTCGGCAACCTGGTCTGCCCCGCGCTGTGGGACCTCGGCGAGACGGCGAAGGTGGCGATCCTTTCCGTGACGGAGGGAGACGACAAGCCGCTGAAGTACCCGGACATGTTCGCCGCGGCACGCCTGATGCTGCTCAACAAGGTCGACCTGCTGCCTTACGTCGATTTCGACCTCGCGCGCTGCATCGAGTACGCGCGACGCATTAACCCGGCGATCGAGGTGATTCCGGTGTCGGCCACGCGCGGCGACGGCATCGACGCGTGGCTCGACGGGATCGAGCAAGCAGCGCTGCAGCCGCGCGAGAGCGCCGCTGCGAGGGCCTGAGCATGGCGCAGCCGACGACGGTGACCGTGGCCAGTGCGCCTCGCGTCGTCTGCCGCCGCATTCGCGTGCGAGGGCAGGTGCAAGGAGTGGGCTTCCGGCCGCACGTGTGGCGGCTGGCGCGCGAGCTGGGGCTCGTCGGTTGGGTGCGCAACGACGCGCAGGGCGTCGAGATCGAGGCGCAGGGCAGCTTGGCGGCGGTCGATGCGCTGGTCGAAAGACTGCGTCGCGAGCCACCCCCGCTCGCACGCATCGCGGTGCTGGAGACGCGCAACGAGGCGCCCGAGCATCGCGTCGCCTTCGTCATCGAGGCGAGCCGCGGCGGAGCGGTCACGACCTCCGTCACGCCCGACACCGCCGTGTGCCCGGACTGCTTGCACGAGCTCTTCGCCCCGGAAGACCGGCGCTGGCGGTATCCGTTCATCAACTGCACGCACTGCGGAACGCGCTACACGATCACGCGCAGCCTGCCCTACGACCGGCCGAACACGTCGATGGCGGCCTTCGTGCTGTGCGCCGACTGCCGCCGCGAGTACGAATCGCCGACCGACCGGCGCTTCCATGCCCAGCCGAATGCATGTCCGGTCTGCGGGCCGCGTCTGCGTCTGTGCGCGCCCGACGGTTCGGTGCTCGACGCAGGGCTCGACCCGCTGGCGGCGGTAGTCGCGCGGCTCGCGCGCGGCGAGATCATCGCAATCAAGAGCGTCGGTGGTTTTCATCTCGCGTGCGATGCGCGCAACGCGCAGGCGGTGGCCCGGCTGCGCCAGCGCAAGCAGCGCGAGGAGAAGCCGTTCGCGGTGTTGCTGGCCAATGCCGCGTCGGCACAACCGTTCGCCCACCTGCACGATGCCGAGCGCGCCGCGCTTGAATCGTGCGAGCGCCCGATCGTGCTGTTGCGCAAACGCCCCGGCTGCGACGACACGCTGCCAGGTGTGGCGCCGGGGCTCGCGTGGCTGGGCGTGATGCTCCCGTCGGCGCCGCTGCACCACCTGCTCTTCCACGAGGCAGCGGGGCGGCCGGTGGGCACCGCCTGGCTCGAAGCGCCACAGGTCGCGGCGTTCGTAATGACCAGTGCCAACCCCCGTGGCGAACCGATCGTGCGCGGCGACGACGAGGCGCTCGGACGGCTCGCCGGCATCGTCGATGCGCTGCTGCTACACGACCGCCTGATCGTGACCCGCTGCGACGACAGTGTGTTGCGGTTAGCCGATGGGGTGCGCCAGTTCGTACGCCGCGCGCGCGGCTTCACGCCGCGGCCGATCCGCCTGCCGCACGGCGGGCCGTCGACGCTGGCCTTCGGCGGGCTGCTGAAGAACACGGTCTGCTTCACCCGCGGTGACGAGGCGTTCGTGTCGCAGCATGTCGGCGACCTGGACAACGCCGCCACCTGCAGCGCGCTCGAAGAGACTGTCGAGCGCCTGTCCGGCCTTCTGCGCATCGAGCCCGAGCGCGTGGCGTGCGACCGCCACCCCGACTTCCACAGCACGCGTGCAGCAGCAGCGTTCGCGGCACAGCGCCGGCTGCCGCTGACCCCGGTACAGCATCACCACGCCCACATTGCCGCCGTCGCTGCCGAGCACGGCTTGCGACGGCCGCTGATCGGACTCGCGCTCGACGGCGTCGGACTCGGCGACGACGGGCTCGCGTGGGGCGGCGAGTTGCTGCGGGTTGATGGCGCGGCGATGCGACGCCTCGGCCACTTACGGCCGCTTGCATTGCCCGGTGGCGACCGTGCCGCGCTCGAACCGTGGCGGATGGCCGCGGCGGCCCTGCATGCGATGGGGCGAGGTGACGAGACCGCTCGCCGCTTCGCTGCGCAGCCGGCATCCGCAAGGCTTGGCCGCCTGCTCGAGCGCCGGCTCAACGCGCCGCACACCAGCAGCGCCGGCCGCTGGTTCGACGCGGCGGCAGGGCTGCTCGGCGTGAAACCGGTGGCCGCGTTCGAGGGCCAGGCCGCCATGCTGCTCGAAGGGCTGGCCGAATCGCACGGGCCAGCCGAGCCGTGGACGGACGGGTGGACGCTGTCCGGGAACGGCCAGCTCGACCTGCTGCGCACCCTCGAGCGTCTCGCCGACGAGGCCGACGCGCGGCGGGGCGCAGCCCTCTTTCATGCCACGCTGGCGCAGGCGCTGGCCGAGTGGGCGATTGGCGCCGCGCGCGCCTGCGGCATCGGCGACGTTGCGCTCGGCGGCGGCTGCTGGTTGAACCGGGTGCTGAGTACGCGCGTGCAGGCCCAGCTGCGCGCCGCGGGACTGACGGTGTGGCAAGCCGCCGAACTGCCACCCAACGACGGTGGCCTGAGCCTCGGCCAGGCGTGGGTCGTGATGAACATGAGGGAGTTGTGAACGATGTGCCTGGCCCTTCCCGCCCAAGTGGTCCATCTCGGCGACGACACCGAGACCGCGATCGTCGATCTCGGTGGGGTCCGCAAGACGATCTCCGTCGCACTGGTGCCTGAAGCGCGCGTGGGCGACTACGTGATCGTGCATGTCGGTCATGCGATCGGTTTGGTCGATCCGGACGAGGCCGCGCGCACGTTGGCGCTGTTTGCCGAGCTCGCGAGTGCCGACGGGGCGGCGCGATGAAGTACGTCGACGAGTTCCGCGACGGCGCAATCGCCGAGGGCCTGGCCCGGCGCATCGCCTGCGAGGTTCAACCCGGGCGGCGCTACAACTTGATGGAGTTCTGCGGCGGGCATACGCATGCGATCTCGCGCTACGGCATCGGCGAATTGCTGCCCGCTGCGGTGCGCATGATCCACGGGCCGGGATGCCCGGTGTGTGTGCTACCGATCGGCCGCATCGACC
Source organism: Burkholderiales bacterium (assembly GCA_020354665.1). Taxonomy (GTDB): domain Bacteria; phylum Pseudomonadota; class Gammaproteobacteria; order Burkholderiales; family Burkholderiaceae_C. Next base: position 2,916,533 of record CP070653.1, on the reverse strand, counting down.
AGGCGATCGGCCTGGCCCTGGATCGCGGCGCGATCGTTTGCACCTACGGTGACACGATGCGCGTGCCAGCGTCGCAGGGCCTCAGCCTGATGAAGGCCCGGGCGCGCGGCGCCGACATCCGCATGGTCTATTCGGCCGCCGATGCGCTGAAGGTCGCGCGCGAGAACCCGCAGCGCGAGGTCGTCTTCTTCGCGATCGGCTTCGAAACCACCACACCGCCAACGGCGCTCGTCGTCAAACAAGCCGCCAGTCAGTCGCTGAAGAATTTCAGCGTGCTGTGCTGCCACGTGCTCACGCCGAGTGCGATCACGCATATCCTGGAGGCCGCCGAAGTGCGCGAGTACGGCACCGTGCCGATCGACGGTTTCATCGGCCCCGCCCACGTGAGCATCGTGATCGGTTCTCTGCCCTACGAGCACTTTGCCGAGGCGTACCGCAAGCCGGTGGTGATCGCCGGCTTCGAGCCGCTGGACGTGATGCAAGCGGTGCTGATGCTGGTGCGCCAGGTCAACGAAGGGCGCGCCGAGGTCGAGAATCAGTACACCCGTGCCGTCACGCGCGAGGGCAACCTGACCGCGCAGCGCGCGGTCTCGGAGGTGTTTGAATTGCGCGAACGCTTCGAGTGGCGCGGCTTGGGTGAGGTGCCGTACTCGGCGCTGAAGGTCCGCGCGACATTCGCGGACTTCGATGCCGAGCGTCGATTCGGCCTCGATTACCGGTCCGTGCCCGACCACAAGCAGTGCGCGTGCGGCGCGATCCTGCGCGGCGTCCAGCACCCAGTTGACTGCAAACTGTTCGGCACCGTCTGCACGCCGGAAAACCCCATGGGCTCGTGCATGGTTTCGAGCGAAGGCGCCTGCGCGGCGCATTACTCGTACGGGCGTTTCCGCGACGTGCAAACCGCGCCGCAGAGCGCGGGATGGCGGGCGTGAAGAAGGACTACGTCCGGCCGCTCGACCTGAAGAACGGCCGCATTGACATGAACCATGGCGCAGGGGGCCGTGCGTCGATGCAGCTGATCGAGGAACTGTTCGCGCGCGCGTTCGACAACGCCGGGCTGCGACACGGCAACGACGGCGCGACCCTGAGCGCGCCGCCCGAGCTGCTCGACGGCGGGCGGCTCGTCGTCTCGACCGACGGCCACGTGGTCTCGCCGCTGTTCTTTCCCGGCGGCGACATCGGTTGCCTCGCGGTGCACGGCACGGTCAATGACGTCGCGATGATGGGTGCGCGGCCGCTGTGGCTGTCAGCCGGCTTCATTCTTGAAGAGGGTCTTGCGCTCGCCGAACTCAAGCGCATCGTCGAATCGATGGCAGCCGCTGCGCGTGAGACCGGCGTGCTTGTAGTGACGGGTGACACGAAAGTGGTCGAGGAGGGCAAGGGCGACGGTTGCTTCATCTCGACCACCGGTGTGGGCGTCGTGCCGGCGGGCATCGAGATCGGTGGCGCGCTGGCACGGCCGGGTGACGTCGTGCTGCTTTCCGGGACGATCGGCGACCATGGCGTCGCCGTGCTGTCCAAGCGCGAGTCGCTCGATTTCGAAACCGAGATCGTCTCCGATACCGCCGCCTTGCACGGCCTGGTCGCGGCCATGCTGCGCGCCGCGCCGCCCGGCGCGGTGCATGCGATGCGCGATCCGACCCGCGGTGGCCTGGGCACGACGCTCAACGAGATCGCCAGGCAGTCTGGAGCGGGCATCGTCATCGACGAGGCGGCGGTTCCGATCCGGCCACAGGTCGAGGCCGCCTGCGAGCTGCTTGGGCTCGACCCGCTCTACATCGCCAACGAAGGCAAGCTGGTCGCTTTCGTCTCGCCGCACGGTGCGGCGGCGGTGCTCACGGCAATGCGCAGCCATCCGCTCGGTCGCGATGCGGCACGTATCGGCGAGGTGGTTGCCGACGAGCACCGCTTCGTCCAGATGAAGACGCGCTTGGGTGGCCACCGCATCGTCGACTGGCTCTCCGGCGAACCGCTGCCGCGCATCTGCTGAGACAGCCGCCGCGCGCCTGCTGTTGTTCGCGCACGCTTTCAACCGCCTGGCGCGCCCGGCTGGGATCGAACCAGCGACCCCTGGCTTCGGAGGCCAGTACTCTATCCACTGAGCTACGGGCGCAAGGGGTGCGATTCTATCAGCGAGGGTCGCAGTGACCGTCTTCGCCGTGAGAGCGATCGCTATAATTCGCCGCTTCGCGAGCGCATTGCATCAAGCCGCGTCGAGCCGCGCGCGCGAAGCAACCACGAGGGATCGATGAGCGAAGCGCACACCACCGAGCACGACGACGGCTCGCACGAAAGTCTGATCAAGACGCCGACGCAGCTTATCTGGACCGTCGTCGCAGCGTTCGTCGTTCCCGTCGTGCTGATCATCCTGCTGGTGAACTTCGTCGTGTCGGCCGACAAGCCGGGAGCCGGCAGCAGCAGCCTTGACGCCGAGGCAGTCGCGCGGCGCATCATGCCGGTGGGGATGGTCGAGCTGCGCGATGCCGCCAGCGCCGGCGCACTGAAGACGGGCGAGCAGGTCTACACGGAACGGTGTTCCGCGTGCCATGCCGCCGGCGTGGCCGGCGCGCCGAAGTTCGGCGACGCCGCCGCGTGGGCGCCGCGCATCACCGCAGGATACGAAGCGCTGCTCAGTTCAGCCCTCAAGGGCAAGGGCGCGATGGCCGCTCAGGGCGGCGGCGACCTCAGCGACCCAGAAATTGGCCGCGCGGTCGTCTACATGGCGAACGGGGGCGGCGCGAAGTTCGAGGAACCCAAGGCGCCGCAGCCGCCGGCATCCGCGCCGCAGTAGGCCGCCTTCGGGCCTCGCGATACGGGCTGGCCGCAATGGCCGGTACCGCCATGCGCGGCAAGCGCACGCCTATCAGTGTATGGACGGTCCGGATGAGGGCGCGGATCGCTGCGGACGAAGCACGAAGCCGAACCGCACGGGCAGGTCGGCAAATGGCAGCAGGCGCGGCTGCCACGCTCCAAGCTCGACCGCGCGCGCTGCGAGATGCATGTCCTGCGTGTGCACGATGCCGAGGCCGCGCTCGGTGTCGATGAACAGCCTGCCGTGCTCGTCGAGCCAGGTGGAATGCACGCTCGCCGAAATGCCGGTGTGGCTGGTCACTGAATCGACGGCGCCGGACGCATCGAGCCGCCACACCCACGGCGCCGCCTCGAGTTCGACGTAGACGCGCTGCGGTCCGTTCTGGAAGAACCAGCAGCCCGCGCCGTCGTGATCGTAGTTGCGCGCGATGAACTCGAGCAGCTTCGGATGGTCGATGCGGCTGCCCTTGACCTGCGGAAATGGGCCCGCGCGCTGGATCCGATCGTCGCGCATGAACCACTGCCCGCGCGCGTCGAGCGCAAGCCAGCCGTAGCAGTGGGGCACGTTCGGCCACTTGCGCAGGGCTGCCTTGACGATGTCGTCCATCATTGTCCCGACGGTGACGCGCCAGGCGCACGGGCGCGCTGCACGCTCGCGAGGGTCGCTTCGAGATGGTCCGCGAGCCAGTCAAGCACCGCGGCGGGCAGGGATTTCAGGTGACCGGGGAACCGCCCCGCGGCAAACCCGACGTGACCGCCGTGCGCGGGTTGCCACAAGGTCACGTGATCACCGGCTTCGTCCGCTCGCGGCAGGCTCGCTGCCGGCACGAACGGATCGTTGCGGGCGTTGAGCGCGAGCGCCGGGATGCAGATACGCGCGAGATGCGGCTTGGCCGAGGCCCGCTTCCAGTAGTCGTCGGTGTCGCGAAAGCCGTGCACGGGGGCGGTGAACACGTTGTCGAATTGATAGAGATCGCGCGCGGCCAGCAGTCGCTCGCGGTCGAACAGCCCGGGGTGCTGTGCCAGCTTGGCCAGCGCCTTGGGTTTCATCGTGCGCAGGAAGAGCCGCGTGTAGACCTGGCGGTTGAAGCCACGACCGATGGCCCGCCCGCCGGAAGCCAGGTCGAGCGGCGCGCACACCGCCGCGACCGCGCATACCGCGCGGCGTGCGGCCTCGCCGGCCTCCTCGGCCCAACGAAACAAGGCGTTCCCGCCGAGCGAGACGCCGATCGCCACGATCGGCCCGCGATGCACCTCGCGCATGCGCGAGAGGATCCAGCCAACCTCCTCATAGTCGCCCGAGTGATAGGCGCGCGGCGCGCGGTTCAGCTCGCCCGAGCAGCCGCGGAAGTGCGGCACCGCGTAGCGCCAGCCGCGTGCGTGCGCCGCCCGTGCGAACGCGAGCGCATAGTGGCTGCGCGAGCTGCCCTCGAGCCCGTGAAAGAGCACCAGCAGCGGGTGCTCGCCCGCAGCGGCGACGTCGAGCCAGTCGACGTCGATGAAATCGTCGTCGGGTGTCGTCCAGCGCTCGCGGCGGTAGCGCGGATCGGACCGGCGCAGACGTCGCGCCACGAGCGCCGGCCAGATCGTCTGCAGGTGGCCGCCCGGCAGCCAGCGCGGTCCGCGGTGGTCTTGCATCAGTGCAGCACCGACGGCGACTCGCTGATCTCCTGGATCTCGCGCGGCGATCCGGGGCTCGCGTGATGCACCGCGAGCCGCCAGCCGAGCGCCGTCTTGACGTAGACGTTGGTCGCCAGCACCCACGCCGATTGGGGGCCGCTCGCGTCCATCACCTGCACGCGCTCGAGCACGTGGTGGATCGCGCTCGAGACGCCACCGAGTCGCCGCACGCGCTCGGCACGCGCGTTGATCGGACCATTGGCGAACATCGCCTCGAAGCTCGCGCGGATCGGCCCTGCGCCGACCACCCTCGGTCCGCCCGGGTGCACGCAGGCGATCTCTTCGTCGTCGGCCCACAACGCCATCAGCTTGTCGATGTCGGCGTTCTGCAGCGCCTCGTAGAACTGCTGCTCGATGTCGTCCGGCGAGGCCGGCGGGGATTCGGCGCGGGTCATCTAGCGGCACACCACGGTCTTGCGGTCATCGGGCAGCGCGCGGTCCGCGCGCCCGAGCTTGTGTTTGAGGGTCGGCCCTTCCTCGCGATCGCCGGTCACGCAGTGCGCGCGGGCACCGCGTCAATGCCCGGCGCCGACCTTCTCGCCGGCTTTCAAGCGGTAGACGGTTCCGCAATACGGGCAGGCCCCTTCACCGGTGGCGACCACGTCGATGAAGACACGCGGATGGTTGCTCCACAGCGGCATCTTCGGGTTGGGACAGAACACCACGCCCGGACCCTGCAGGTCCTTGGCGGTGACCTCGACCGTCGAGGGGGCGCGCGTTGAGTTGCTCATGGGGAATCACACCTTGGTCAGCCATTCGGCGTATTTCGGATTGCGGCCGTTGACGATGTCGAAGAACGCCGACTGGATCTTTTCGGTGATCGGCCCCCGCGCGCCCGCGCCGATCTGGACGCGGTCGAACTCGCGGATCGGCGTCACCTCGGCGGCCGTGCCCGTGAAGAACGCCTCGTCGCTGATGTAGATCCCGTCGCGCGTGATGCGCTTTTCGACCAGCTGCAGGCCAAGGTCGCTGCAGATCGCAAACACGGTGTCGCGCGTGATGCCGTTGAGTGCGCCCGCCGACAGGTCGGGGGTGTAGACCACGCCCTTCTTGACGATGAAGAGGTTCTCGCCCGCGCCCTCGCTGACGAACCCGGATGCGTCGAGCAGCATGGCCTCGTCGTAGCCCTCGTCGACAGCCTCCATGTTGGCGAGGATCGAGTTCGTGTAGTTCGACACCGCCTTGGCCTGCGTCATCGTGATGTTCACGTGGTGCCGGGTGTAGCTGCTGGTCTTGACGCGGATGCCGCGCTTGAGACCTTCCTCGCCGAGGTACGCGCCCCACGCCCAGGCCGCAATCATCAAGTGGATCGTGTTGCCCTTCGGGCTGACGCCGAGCTTTTCCGACCCGATCCATGCCAGCGGCCGGATGTAGCAGCTCTCGAGCTTGTTGGCGCGCACGACCTCGCGCTGCGCCTCGATCACCTGCTCCATGCTGTGGGGGATCTTCATGCGCAGGATCTTGGCGCTGTTGAACAGACGCTCGGTGTGCTCGCGCAGGCGGAAGATCGCGGTGCCCATTGCGGTGTTGTAGGCGCGCACGCCCTCGAAGACACCGCAGCCGTAGTGCAGCGTGTGGGTGAGCACGTGGATCCGGGCATCGCGCCACTGCACCAGGCGGCCATCCATCCAGATCTTGCCGTCGCGGTCTTCCATCGACATGAAGGCACCTCGTGCGGATTGGTTCGGGTCTTGGATTGTAGGTGCCACAGGCCTTCGCAGCGGGTGCGGCGCCCGGCCTGATCGTGCGACGGCGGTCTGCGGAATGCGCCAACATCGACCCGCAGCGACGCTGCTGCATCGCCGTCTCGGCGGGCACAGCGGCCCCGAGACGATGTCACCGAGGTCGACGACCGCATCGACGCGTTCGCGTGCGATGTCGTCACAGACGGCTTCCAGCGCCGGCACGTTGCCGTGGATGTCGGAATCGACGGCCAGCCGCCGTGCAAACCTCTTCACAGGTCGCGCACCAGGTCGATCGCTTGCTCGATGCGCTCGACCGCGTGAATCCTCAGACCTTCGATCGGCCGTTTCGGCGCATTGGCCCTGGGCACAATGGCCACCGCGAAACCGAGCTTGGCAGCCTCCTTCAACCGCTCCTGCCCGCGCGGTGCGGGACGCACCTCGCCGGCCAGCCCGACTTCGCCGAACGCGAAGAAGCCGCGCGGCAGTGCCTTCCCGCGCAGCGAGCTCTGGATCGCCAGCAGCACCGCCAAGTCGGCCGCCGGCTCGCTGATGTGCACGCCGCCCACGGCATTGACGAACACGTCCTGGTCGAAGCTGGCGATGTTCGCGTGCCGGTGCAGCACCGCCAGCAGCATCGCCAGCCGGTCGCGTTCCAGCCCGACGCTGAGTCGCCGCGGGCTCGGTCCACCGCCGTCCACCAGCGCCTGCACCTCCACCAGCAGCGGCCGCGTGCCCTCCAACGTGACCAGCACGCACGAGCCGGGCACCGGTTCGCCGTGCGTGGAAAGAAAGATCGCGCTCGGATTGGTGACGCCCTTCAGGCCGTGCTCGGTCATCGCGAACACGCCAATCTCGTTGACCGCGCCAAACCGGTTCTTGACCGCGCGCACCAGCCGAAAGCTTGAATGCGTGTCGCCCTCGAAGTACAGCACCGTGTCGACCATGTGTTCCAGCACACGCGGACCGGCCAGCGCGCCTTCCTTCGTGACGTGGCCGACCAGCACGATCGCGGTCCCGCTCGCTTTCGCGCTGCGCGTCAGGTGTGCGGCGCATTCACGCACCTGCGCCACCGAACCGGGCGCACTGGTCAGCTGATCGCTGTATAGCGTCTGGATCGAGTCGATCACGCAGAAGCGCGGCTGTTCGGCTTCGAGCGTCGCGATGATGCGCTCGAGCTGGATCTCGGCCAGCACCCGCACCTGCCGCCCGGCCAGGCCGAGCCGGCGAGCGCGCAACGCGACCTGGGCGGCACTCTCCTCCCCCGTGACGTAAAGCACGGTGATCGAGCGCGACAGCGACTCAGCGGCCTGCAGCAGCAGCGTGCTCTTGCCGATGCCCGGATCGCCGCCGATCAGCACGACCGCACCATCGACGATGCCGCCGCCGAGCACGCGGTCAAGCTCCTGCAGACCGGTGGGCCGGTGCGCGATCTCGGCCGCCTCGATCTCGGCGAGCGTCGCGACCGGCTGGGTGCGCGCCAGCGGCTGAATCCGGTTGCGGCCGGCCGGCACGGGCTCGGGGATCGTTTCCTCGAGCGTGTTCCAGGCACCGCAACCCGGACAACGGCCCAGCCACTTCGGGCTCGTGCCGCCGCATTCGATGCAACTGTAGATCGTCCGCTCGCGCGCCATCAGCGCATTGTCGCGCCGGCTGCCCATCGGCACCGCCGCCCCTCAGGTGTCGACCCGCCCGCGCAATGTCTTCAGCTGGCCGCGCCGGACCTTTGTTTCCAGGCGGCGCTGTTGCGAAGCCAGAGTCGGTCGTGTCGGGCGCCGTCGCTTCGGCGGCACGGCGACGCTCGCCACGAGTTCGTCGAGACGCCGCAACGCATCACGCCGGTTCGCCTGGAGGCTGCGGTATTCCTGCGCCTTGATCACGACCACGCCCTCATCGGTAATGCGCGCATCGCGCAGCGCGAGCAGCCGCTGTTTCACGTCGTCGCCCAGGGACGATGCGCGAATGTCGAAGCGAAGATGCACCGCGTTCGCGACCTTGTTGACGTTCTGTCCGCCGGGCCCCTGCGCGCGCACCGGCGCGAACGTCACTTCGGCCGGATCGACGTGCTTGACGCTATCCATGTCGAAGCTCCAACACGCCATTGTCTGCCGGCGCGAGCTTGGGCGCCGGGCAACGTGGGCTGGGGTCAGTCAACGACGTCGACCGGTACGCGCCGTCCCAGCGCGCACATCAGCTCGTAACCGATCGTGCCGGCGGCATGCGCCACCTCGTCGATCGGCAGCACCGCGTCATGCGGACCGCAACCCCACAGCGTGACCTCGCTGCCGGCTTGCGCGGATGGCACGGGAGTCAAGTCGACCGCGAGCATGTCCATCGAGACGCGGCCGACCGTGGCGGTGCGCACGCCTTCGACCAGCACCGGCGTGCCGGTGCCGCAGTGACGCGGGTAACCGTCCGCATACCCGCAGGCGGCGATGCCGATGCGCATCGATCGCTCCGCGCTGTAGGTGCTGCCGTAGCCCACGGTGTCACCGGGCACCAGATCCTGCGTGGCAATCAGCTGCGAGCGCAGCGTCATCGCGGGCCGCAGGTCCCAGTGCATGATGTCGTTTTCCGGGAAATCGGGGGCGCTGCCGTAGCACATGATGCCCGCGCGCACCCAGTCGGCACAGACCGCAGCGGCTGCGCAATGGCGCAGCGCCGCTGCGCTGTTGGACAGGCTGCGTTCGCCCGGCAGGTCATGCGTCACTGCGGCAAAGGCGGCGGCCTGTTCCGAGATGCCGCGCGCGCCGTCAGCATCCGAGAAATGCGTCATCAGCGAGATCTCTTCCACCTGCGGCAGGACGTTGAGCCGATGCCATGCCGCGCGCAACGCCGTCGGCTTGAAGCCGAGCCGGTTCATGCCGCTGTTCATCTTCAGGAACACGCGATGCGCCTGGTGCGTCTTGTGCGCAGCGAGCCAGTCGATCTGTGCTTCGCGGTGAACCACGTGCCACAGCTTCAGGCGCGAGCAGAGCTCCAGGTCGCGCGGTTCGAACGCCCCTTCGAGCAGCAGGATCGGGCCGCGCCAGCCCAGTGCCCGCACGCGCTCGGCCTCGGCGAGGTCGAGCAGCGCGAAGCCGTCGGCTCCGCGCAGCCCTTCGAACGCGCGCTCGATGCCATGCCCGTACGCATCGGCCTTGACGACCGCCCAGACGCGCGCGCCACGGGCGCACGCTCGCGCACGCGCAAGGTTGTGCGCCAGCGCGCGCGTATGGATCAATGCCTGGATCGGGCGTGGCATCTGTCAGTGCTTGCCGCTGCGGCGGCACCGCCCGCGCGACGGGCAGCGCGTAGCGGTGCCCGTCGCCACAGCTGTGTGCGTGATTCTGCCAGCGCACGGCAACGCCTCTCCTGCTGGCCGCGGGGCGCAGTCCGCGCGTGACCCCATGCTATAACCCGCGCCGCGGAGACAACCCCAGGGGACGGCCGACGACGCGGGCGCGGACCGCTTCGACGCAGCGCGCACCCGACGACTGCGCGCATGAAACGCGGCTTTTACACCATCATGTCGGCGCAGTTCTTCAGCTCGCTGGCCGACAACGCGCTGTTCGTCGCAGCGGTGGAGTTGCTCCGCTCGGCCGGCGCTGCCGAATGGCAGCGCGCCGCGCTGGTGCCGATGTTTGCGCTGTTCTATGTGGTGCTCGCGCCGTTCGTCGGTGCGTTCGCCGACGCGATCCCGAAGGGTCGCGTGATGTTCATTTCCAACAGCATCAAGGCCGTCGGCTGCCTGATGATGCTGTTCGGCTCGCATCCGCTGATGTCGTACGCCATCGTTGGCCTGGGAGCAGCCGCCTATTCGCCCGCCAAGTACGGCATCCTCACCGAGCTACTGCCGCCCTCGCAATTGGTCAAGGCCAACGGTTGGATCGAGGGGCTGACGATCGCTTCGATCATTCTGGGTGTGCTGCTGGGCGGGCAGCTCGTCGGCGCACGCATGTCGCACCTGTTGCTCGGCTTCGATATGCCGCTGATCAGTACCGGCGTCGACACACCGCCGGAAGCCGCGATCGCCTCGATGATCTTGCTGTACATCGCCGCGGCGGTGTTCAACCTCTACATCCCGCGCACCGAGGCACCGCTGCAGCCGATCGCGCATGGGGTCGTCTCATTGGTGCGCGACTTCGCCGACTGCAATTCGCGCCTCTGGCGCGACAAGCTGGGCCAGATCTCGCTCGCGACGACCACACTGTTCTGGGGCGTGTCAGGCAACCTGCGCTACATCGTGCTTGCCTGGGCCGCTGCTGCCCTCGCCTACGACACCACGGAGGCATCCTCGCTCGTGGGCATCGTCGCGATAGGCACCGCCGTCGGGGCGGTGCTCGCATCGACGCTGGTCAGACTCGACCGCGCCACCACCGTCATCGGCATTGGCACCGCGATGGGCATCGTGGTGATCGCCATGAACTTCATCAGCAACGTCTGGGTCGCCGCGCCGTTCCTGCTGTTGCTCGGCGGGCTCGGGGGCTACCTCGTGGTTCCGATGAATGCGCTGCTGCAGCACCGCGGCCACAACCTGATGGGCGCAGGCCGCTCGATCGCGGTGCAGAACTTCAACGAGCAGGCCTGCATTCTCGGCCTGGGTGCCTTCTACACCGGCATGACGAAGTTCGGGTTGTCGGCGTTCGGCGCCATCACGCTGTTCGGGCTGGCGGTGGCCGGTACGATGGAATTGATCCGCCGTTGGCATCGCCACAACAGCGTCGAACACCGCGAAGAAGTCGACCGCCTGATCGCAATCGCCAGGTCGGATAAGCACTGACTGGCCGCAGGCCAGTCAGTGCTTGCGGCGAAGGCTCATATCAGCGCAGCTGATGTGACCAGCAGCCACGCGCACCGGCGAGCTCGCCCTCCGCGCGATCAGCGCTCGCGCCGAAGGTTTAGATCCGCGCCGCGGAGGGAGCCGCCGCTACGCGCACCGCTCAGGCAGCCGACCGCGCCGTGAACGCGCCCGCGGCCCCGTGCAGGCACCGCGGCCGATACGCGCTCAGCCGCTGGGCCATCTGCGCGATGTGTTCCGGCGTCGTGCCGCAGCAACCACCCGCGAGGTTGAGGAAACCCTCGCTGGCGAAGCCCTCCATCAGCGCGGCGGTGACGCCGGGCGTTTCGTCGAAGCCGGTCTCGCTCATCGGATTGGGCAGGCCGGCGTTCGGATAGCAGGAAACGAAGGTGTCGCCGGCCACCTTCGCGAGCTCCTCGAGGTACGGCCGCATCAACGCGGCACCGAGTGCGCAGTTGAGTCCGACCGCGAGCGGTTGCGCGTGACGCACCGAATGCCAGAACGCCTCGACCGTCTGACCCGAAAGCAGGCGACCCGAGGCGTCCGTCACGGTGCCCGACAGGATCACCGGCAGCCGCTCGCCAGTGGCTTCCATCAATTCGTCGAGCGCGAAGATCGCGGCCTTCGCGTTGAGCGTGTCGAAGATCGTCTCGACAATGAACAGGTCAACGCCGCCCTCGAGCAGGCCCTGTGCCTGGTCGAGGTAGGCTGCGCGCAGCGTCTCGAAGTCGACATTGCGCGCGCCGGGGTCGTTGACGTCCGGGCTGAGGCTCGCAGTGCGCGGCGTCGGGCCCATCGCGCCAGCGACGAAGCGCGGCTTGTCCGGCGTGCTTGCGGCGTCAGCGCAGGCGCGTGCAATGCGCGCGGCGGCCTCGTTCATCTCGCGTGCCAGGCGCGACAGGCCATAGTCCTCCTGCGCAATCGATGTCGCGCCGAAGGTGTTGGTTTCAATGATGTCCGCGCCCGCCGCGAGGTAGTGCTCATGGATCTCGCGCAGCACATCGGGACGTGTGAGCTGCAGCAGCTCGTTGTTCCCCTTGAGTTCCTTCGGATGGTCACGCAGGCGCTCGCTGCGGTAGTCGTCTTCCGTCAGCCGATAGCGCTGAATCATCGTGCCCATCGCGCCGTCGATGATCAGGATGCGGCGGGTCAGCAACTGTGGCAGCTGAACGCCACGCGTATAGGGAGCGCGGTCCATGCGAGACATTGTAGGGAGGCCCACTCGCGCCGTCGTGAGTCGCGTGGCCGTCGCGGCCGTGCGCAGACCCTGCTCAGTGCCAGACCGGCTGGGCCGAGTCGACGAACAGTGACGGGCGGAATTCGGAAGCCTCGGAGCGATCCTCGATCGCCCACTCGAGCAGGGCCTCTGCCGACATCGGTCGGGCAAACAGGAATCCCTGCAACCCGTCGCAGCCCAGACCCATCAGGATCTCGCACTGGCGCGGGCTGTCGACACCCTCGGCGACGACCTTGAGGCCCAGCGCGTGCGCCAGCCGCACCACCGCATCGACGATCGCTCGCGCGTCGTCGCTGCTCTCCAGATCCATGATGAAGCTGCGGTCGATCTTGAGCTCCTCGGCCGGCAGCTGGCGCAAGTACGACAGGCTCGAATAGCCGGTGCCGAAGTCATCGATCGACAAGTGGATGCCGGCGCGGCCAAGCCGCTGGAAGGCATTCTGCGTCGCGCGCGTGTCCTCCATCGCGACCGATTCGGTGATCTCGCAGGTCAGCAGCGACGGGTCGATGCGGTGCCGCCTCAGCGCCCCCTGCAGGCGCTCGACCAGGTCTTCCTGCCGCATTTGGTGCGCCGAAAGATTGATCGCCACGCGCATCGCGAGACCGGCCTCACGCCACTCGCGCACCTGTCGGCAGGCGTCCTCGATGACCCACGTACCCAGCGCGCCGATCACGCCGAACCGCTCGGCCACCGGGATGAACACTGACGGCAGCACGAGTCCGCGCACCGGGTGGTGCCAGCGCAGCAACGCCTCGGCTGCAGTGATCTGCCCGCTGTGCGCGTCGATCTTGGGCTGGTAGTAGAGCTCGAGCTCGCCCTGCTCGACGGCCCGGCGCAGGTCACGCAGCAACTCGACCTGCTCTCGCGCATCGGCTTCCATGCGCGGCTCGAAGAAGCAGTAGGTCGAGCCTCCGGCACGCTTGGCCGAGTACATGGCGGCGTCCGCGTGCGCGATCAGCTTGCTGCGCGCGCCGCCGTCCGGATAGAACACGATGCCGATCGAGCACGACACCGTGACTTCCTTCTCGCCGAGGCTGTAGGGCTGGCCGAGCGTGGCCAGCACGCGCGAGGCCACCAGCGCCGCCGACCCCTCGTCGGGGGCCCCCTCCAGCAGCATCAGGAACTCATCGCCGCCCACGCGTGCCATCGTGTCGCCCTGGCGGGCGATCGTGCGCAGACGTTCGCCGACGGCGTGCAGGACGGTGTCGCCACTGCTGTGGCCGAACGAGTCGTTGATCGGTTTGAAGCCGTCCAGGTCGATGAACAGCAGCGCGAGCCGACTGCCGTCACGCTCGGCGCGTGCCACCGCCGCCTCGAGCCGCTGCTCGAATACGTACCGGTTGGGCAGCAGTGTCAGCGGATCCTGGTAGGCGATCTTCTGCAGGTCCTCGTTGGCTTGGCGCAGCGAAGCGGCCAGCTCTTCGGTACGCCCGGTGAGTCGCCGCTCGAGTTTGGCCATCAGCCGCGTCATCGTCAGCGCGACGCTTGCCGCGGTGCCAGCCAGCAGCGCCAGCGCGTTCGCCGACAGCTGTCCCTCGCCCGGAGCACCGACCGTTACGGCCCATCCCGCCACACCCAGCCAAATCTGGCCGATGAAGACGACACTGAGCCCGCCCGCCGCGATGAGATGCCACGCCCAGCCCCTGACAGCACCAATGCCCTGGCTCTTTGCCAGTCCGGCCAAGAACAACACGCCGGCCACGAGCGTCGCTGCGATGCCGAGCAACACGGTACCCGGCCGCTCGAACACCTGCTGGTCAAGGCCGATTGCCGAGACGACAGCGAAATGCGTGCCGCCCAGCAGCACAGCTGTCGCAGCGTAGCCCACAACTTTGCGGCGCGTCGATATACGTGGTTGCGCCGCAATGCGCAGCGCGGTTCCCACTGCACCCACGGCAAGCACCCAAGCCCCCAACACATAGGCCGACTGATTGGTCACCGCCCCAGGGGCGTGCGACGCGAGCAGCGCGAGCACGTCGACGGCCCATAGACCGGTGCCGACCGAAAGACTGCCGCCAAGCCACCACCCGAAGGTCGCGTTGCGTTCCAGTCCAAGCACGCGCGAGGCAATGTCGAAGGCCACGGACAGCGCGAAAAGCGCGATCAGCCAGGCGGTGATCAGCAACTCGGGGCGGTAATCGAACGTATGCATCAGATCGGAGGCCAGCGGCGCCGACAAGAAGACGGCGCATCGATCACGGGAGTGCTCGCTGCGAGCAGCGATCAATTTCCCGTGGCGGGCATCCTATCGGCCGCGACGTTGGTCGCGGGGGTCATAAGTCACGCCCGATCGGCGCTCAATGCAGGAACCCCATGCCGCGGTGGTAGCGAACCTCCGGCTTGATACGGTGTTCGCTTTCGAGTTGGCATAGAAATTCGTCGGCTCCGAGCGGCGCGCCGAGGATTTCGCCCTGCCGCTTGACCGCCGCAAAGTCGCCGGCAGCGAGTTGATCGAGTTTAGACAGGCGCTCACGCTGCTCGTCAGTGAGCGCTGACTTGTCACCACCAAGAGCCTCGGCGGTAAACATCCGCTCGCGCTGCTCGCGCGTTAGCGGCAGGAAGCGGATCTTGAAAGTGAAGCGCCGCAAAGCGGCCTCGTCGAGTTCGTCGAACAGATTGGTCGTGCAGACGAACACGCCGGCGAAGCGTTCCATGCCTTGCAGCATCTCGTTGACCTCGCTGACCTCGTAGCTGCGCTCGGCCATGCGCCGGCTGCGCAGGAAGCTGTCGGCTTCGTCGAGCAGCAAGACTGCCTCCTCGGTCTGCGCCTCGTCGAACATCCTGGCCATGTTCTGCTCTGTCTCCCCGACGTACTTGCTGACGAGATCGCTGGCCTGGCGGACCACCAGCGGGCGCTGCAGCTCGCGGGCGATGTATTCGGCGAGTGCTGTTTTGCCGGTGCCTGGCGGCCCGTAGAAGCACAGCGTGCCGTGGCCGCGACGACTGAGCGCCTCGACAATGCGCTCGATCTCGAATTTCGACTGCGTGTTGAGCAATGAGAGATCGTAGGTCGTCACCACCGGGCGCGCGCCGCGCTGCGGACCGTTTGCACCGAGCGCGCGATCTGCGTTACCGAGCTGGCGCTCGATCAGCGCCTCGATGCGCGCACCGTCCTCCGCACGAAGCCGCGGCGAGGCGGCATCCGGGGCCCCACTGTGCGCCGGCAACCGGCCCACGGGAGGCGCCGCGAGCCGCGCGA
The DNA here is from genome assembly GCA_020354665.1 of Burkholderiales bacterium. Classification (GTDB taxonomy): domain Bacteria; phylum Pseudomonadota; class Gammaproteobacteria; order Burkholderiales; family Burkholderiaceae_C. The sequence continues at coordinate 2,901,144 of CP070653.1, read as the reverse complement.
AGCGCACCGCGGTGCGGATCTGGGCTGGCGTCAGCCCGCGCCGTTCGGCCAAGCGCTGTGTGAACGCCGGGCTGACCGGTACGCCCTCGAGCGCACGCGCGACGAGCGCCGCGCGCGCGCCGGGCGGCGGAGACTTCAGTTCGAGGTGGTACTGGAAGCGGCGCCGGAAGGCCGGGTCGATTTGCTCGATCCGATTGGTCACCCAGATCACCGGCACCGGATTGGTCTCGAGAATCTGGTTCACCCAGGCCTTGCCGCTCACACTGCCGCTGACACCGCCTTCGCCACTTTCGATACGCGCCATCAATGCCGCGGTATCGGTGGAGATCGGCGGGAACACGTCCTCGACCTCGTCGAACAGCAAGGCCACCCGCGGACTGCCCTTGAGGAAGACCTGGCTGATTTGCAGCGAGCGGTAGCGGTCGCGCCCCGACAGCGAGTTGCCGTCGCGGTCGGCATATTCGACTTCGTACAGTTCGACGGCGGCCCCCTGCGCGACGACCTTGGCCAGTTCGGTCTTGCCAGTGCCCGGCGGCCCGTAAAGCAGCACGTTGACGCCGGGTTCCTTGTGATCGACGGCGTTGCCGAGCAGCGTGGTGAGCACACTGACATCCTCGCCGACATAGGCGAAGTCGTTCGGCGCCAACTCGCTCGTCGTGGCCGGACGCGTAAAGACGGCCATCAGGTCGCTCGGGCCCTGGTACTCGCGCATCAGCACGGGCGGCAGCTGCTCGCTGACCTTCATCAGGTCGGCCAGGTCGGTGATGTTGTGCTCGGAGATCAGGTTCTCGACCATCCCGATGCGCTCAAGCCGTGAGCCCGCGCGTATCGCCTCGGCCACGTCGCGCTCGTCGACGCCGGCCGCCGCGGCGATCGCCGAGTACGCCTCCTGCGCGCTCGACACCTTGAATTCCACCAGCAGCCCGCGCAGGTCACGCTGGTAGCGCGCCAGCGTCCCGTACAGCAGCAGCGCGCGCTCGGCGGGATTGAGTTGCAGCAGGCCGGCCAACGCGTCGATGTTCTTCTCGACCAGCGTCACCTCCTTCTTCAGACCCCGTTCCAGGCTCTCGCAGGTGGCCGCGAGCACGGTCATCAGGTCCTTCGGCACGTCCTTGATGTATTCGTCGAGGTAGAAGAAAAGCGTGCCTTCCTCGTACGGCCCGCGCCAGTGACCGTACCGCTGCACGAACTGCGCATCTGGCAGTGACTCGTGCCCCCTCCAGTGCTCGTCGTCGCGGCAGCGGCGCGCCAGAAACGCGCGCAGCCGGCCGAGCACCGGTGAGGGCCAGACGAGGTGACGGCCGACCAGCCCGAGCAGCGAGTTGCAGTCACGCCGCAGGTTGAAGCGACCGGCATGCCGGAGCGTCAGCGTGAGCACGAAATGCGAACACATCCGGTCGAGCACCGGAGCTTCGTGCAGGCCGGGCGACGGCACGAGCCGCGATCCGGCGTGGCCTCGAACCATCGGGTCACCTCCAGACGCAATTACCCTCGCGCCGATCTTGGCGCAGGCACCGGGTCGGAGCAAGACCCAACCGATATGCGAGTCCACGCGGGCAGGTCGAGCAGGGCCGGCAGCAAGTTAGCTCAGCCGGCGCCCTCGCATCGCAGGCGCGCCGCTATCGGATCGGGCAGTCGCTCAGTGCACGACCACCGGCTGGTGCGCGAGCGACGTGAAGCGGCCGATGAATTCGTCGAGCGCTTCTTCAGTGGGGCCGGTGTCGATCAGCGCCTGCACCCCGGTCTTGAAGCTTTCGGCGAGGGCGCCTTCGATGAAGATTTCCTTGCGCGCGAACTTGTCGACGATCTCATAGCCGCCGCGCGTCAGCATCGACCCGCCCGCTGCGTCGTCAGCCGCGGGCACATCGATCCGCACTACCGTGTAGTTGTCCGAGTTGTAGAGCATCTGCATGGTGGGACCCCCAATTCGGCAGATGGAGCGTCGCGCCCGGATTTCAAGGCACCGCTCGCTCGCCTCAGCGCTGCAGGATCTCCAGGGCGTCGCCACCATCGGCCTTTGCCAGCCTGACCCGCGCCGGCATGAACTCGCGCGCGGGGTCGAGCCAAGCTTCGCCCAACAGGTCACGCGGCCCCTGTATCTCGCGCGCGAGGTGCAGCGTGGGCACGCTGCCGCCGCCGCTGCGCTCGATCGGCACGATGCCGTTGACGACGAAGACCCAGGGGTCGACATCGCCCCGAGCGCCGGCGACATTGAGCACGATCCGGGCGCCGGCCCCGCGCAGCGCAGGCTCCGCCCGCAGGATCGACGGCAGCTGCACGAGCCAGCTGAGCCTGTCCTGGGTGCCGGGAAGCAAGGCGATCTCCTTGCCGGGCCGCCTCGCGTAGACGATGTGCCCGGCCTCACGGTGGAATTCCAGCACCTGCTCGGCACGGTTGAGGCGCCGCTCGGAAAATCGTAACGGCGCCAGACCGGCGCGATCCACGCCGCCCTCGCTGGCCCAGGTCAGCAGATGAAAGCCCAATGCCTCGCCTCTCAGGCGCAGCTGATAGCGCCCGGCGACCGGCGGTTGCCAGCTCAGCCAGCCCCGCCCCGAGATAAAGCCGTAGATCAGGTCGTAAGCCAACTCGGCCGGGCCGGGCAGGCGCGTCGCGTAGACGGGCGCCGGGGGCACCGCGGCACGCACACTGGGCAGCAGCGCGCAGACACCGGTCGCCAGACACTGTCGGCGGGTCAGCCTGCGGCGCTGTGGAGAGGGATCGAAGGCACTCACGGCAGAAAATAGTGCCATTAACCCCAAAGTCCTCCGATGAAACTCGCCACCTACAAAGACGGTTCCCGTGACGGCCAGCTCGTCGTCGTCTCGCGCGACTTGAGCTTGGCCCATTATGCGACCGGTATCGCCGGCCGCCTGCAGCAGGCGCTGGACGACTGGAACTTCATTGCTCCGCAGTTGCAGGACCTCTACGACACGCTCAACGGCGGCAAGGCGCGCCACGCGTTCGGGTTCGATCCCAGCCTGTGCATGGCGCCGCTGCCCCGCGCGTATCAGTGGGCCGACGGCTCGGCGTATCTCAACCACGTCGAGCTCGTGCGGCGCGCGCGCAATGCCGAGGTGCCAGCGTCCTTCTACACCGATCCGCTGATGTACCAGGGTGGCAGCGACGACCTGCTCGGTCCGTGCGACGAGGCGCGCTTCGCGAGCGAGGACTGGGGCATCGACTTCGAGGCCGAGATCGCCGTCGTCACCGGCGACGTGTCGATCGGCAGCACGCCGGAGCAGGCGATCGAAGGCATCCGGCTGCTGATGCTCGCCAACGACTGGAGCCTGCGCAACCTGATCCCGGCCGAGCTGGCCAAAGGCTTCGGCTTTCTGCAGGGCAAGCCGGCCACAGCCTTCGGCCCGGTCGCCGTCACACCGGACGAACTCGGTGCCGCCTGGCAGGGCGGCCGCGTGCACCTGACGGTGCACTCACAGTGGAACGGCAAGGCAGTCGGCGCGTGCGAGGCCGGGCCCGAGATGACGTTCCATTTCGGCGAACTCGTCGCGCACATCTGCAAGACGCGCAACGTGCGCGCCGGCAGCATCGTCGGCAGCGGCACGGTGAGCAATAAGGACTGGAGCCGGGGCTACTCGTGCATCGCCGAAAAGCGCGCGATCGAGACCGTCGAGTCCGGCCGCGCGAGCACCGAATTCATGCGCTTCGGCGACACCATCCGCATCGAGGTCAAGGGCCGCGATGGGCTGAGCGTGTTCGGCGCGATCGAGCAGCGGGTCGCAGCGCTTGCCTGAGCGCGGCCGCCCGGTCGGTGCGCGGATTGGCAGTCCCGGAGGGCGAGCAGGCGGCGCCTTGCACTTCAATCCGATCGCACCGGAGGGTCGCGGCGGCACGGGCGCGTCTGCGCGATGATCGGCCGGCGATGAGCGAATTTCCGCGAATGCTCAAGATTGCTACGGTGTGGCTGCTGGTCGGGGTGGCAGTCTTCCTCGGCTTCCAGACCTTCGAGGCACGCCAGCAGCAGGCACGCGTCAGCCTGACTGGCGCAGCGATCGAGTTGCGGCGCAGCGCCGACGGACACTTCCACTGGCCGGGCGAGGTCAATGGCCTGCGCGTCGACTTCCTGGTCGATACGGGTGCGACAGCCACTGCGCTGCCAGGCGCGCTGGCCGAGCGTGCCGGACTCGAACTGCAGGCCGGCGTCATCTCGTCCACCGCCGCAGGGGCAGTGCGCGGCCATCTTGCACGGGCGGACATCGTGCTTGCTGGCGGGGTGCACTCCGAGCGCTTGCAGGTGACCGTGCTTCCCGGTCTCGGTGCGCCGCTGCTCGGCATGGACGTGCTCGGTCGCCTGCGCTTCACCCAGGAAGCGGGTGTGCTTCGGATCTCGGCGCCGAATTGAAGTGAGCCTGCGGTTGGAAGGGCTGTCGCCGCCGCGCGCCCCGGGGCCGCCACCGGCCGGGAGGCAAGACCGGTTGGCCGCGTTCAGTCCGCTAGTTGGGCCCCTGCATTCGTCGCTCATGCTGTTTCGGCCTGGTCGAGGCAGACACTCGCGAAGGTCGCCACGTAGCCATGCGCAAACCCACCGTGCACAATGGCCGCAAACCGAGCCGCGCAGGAGACCCCATGTCGGACGCCCCTGGCTTTGCCAACCTCGTACCTGGTTTCGACTTCTTGCAGGGACTCGTCAAGAACGCGGGCGCAACGATCCCGGGTATCGGCCAATGGGTCGCACCGACACTCGACCCCGACGAACTGGGCAAGCGCATCGAGGAGCTGCGCACGGTGAAATTCTGGCTCGAGCAGAACGCGCAGCTGCTCGAGACAACGATCCAGGCACTCGAAGTGCAGCGCATGACGCTGTCGACGCTCAAATCGATGAACCTGCAGATGGGCGACCTGCGTGAATCGCTGCAGGTTCGCGCGCCGGACCGGACTGCCGCAGCTGCGGTGTCGCCGGAGCCCGCCTCGCCGGCGCGACGCCGTGCACCACACAAGAAGCCGAAGTCCGAGGACGCCACAGCGGCCGCCACCGCTGCGGCGACACCCGTCGGGCCGATCGATCCGATGCAATGGTGGACCGCGCTGACCAAGCAATTCACAGAGATCGCTGCCAGTGCGGTCCGGCAAACGCAGGCGGAGGCGGGGGCGACCGGCACAGCGCCGGCGGGCGAGAAGTCCCCGGCCACGCATGGCGGCAGTGCGGCGGTCGCGTCGCCGCGCAAGCACAAGGTCGGCCGCAAGCGGGCGAAGAGCGGGCCAGCCGGGCGCGACAAGAAGGCGCCGGCGAGCAAGCCAGCCGACGCGTGAAGGAGAAGACCACCTCAGATCGCGACTGCCATCTGTAGCAACACCGCCATGCCGACGACCTTCGCCCAAGCCCATGCAGCACACGCCCAACCGCGCGCGGCCTTCGCCGCCGCGGCTGCGCAGATCGACGACCAGCGTGCTCGCGGAAAAGTCGCGCAGCCCACGCTCGGCTGGCTGTACCTCACCGACCTGTTCGCCGACCAGGCGCCGGCACTGCTCGCACTCGCCCGCGAACGCTGGCCCGGCGTGGCCTGGGTCGGCGCCGTCGGCGTTGGCATCTGCGCGAGCGGCGTCGAGTACTTCGGTGAAGGCGCGCTGGCGCTCATGCTCACGGATATGCCACGCAAGCACTTTCGCGTCTTCTCGGGCGCGCAGCCGCTGCCTGCTGCGGCCGCGCAGGATTTCGGCGCACAAACCGCGCTTGTGCACGCCGACCCCGCGACACCCGAACTCGGCGAGCTGATCGGCGAAATGAGCGAGCGCGTCGCCAGTGGCTATCTGTTCGGCGGGCTCGCGTCGTCGTTGCGCGCCCCCGGTACGGCGCTGCTGATCGCCGACGGCGTGTGGGCCGGTGGGTTGTCCGGCGTCGCATTCGACGCGCAGGTGCCGATCGTCTCGCGCGTCACGCAGGGCTCTCAGCCGATCGGCCCGCAGCGCACTGTCACCGCCGCCCAAGGCCCGCTGGTGCTCGAACTCGGCGGCAAGCCTGCGCTTGACCTGCTGCTGAACGACCTCGGGCTCGAGGACACGCCCGACCTGCGCGCTGCGCTGCCACGCCTGCGCGGTACGCTGGTCGGCCTGAGCGACGGCCAGACCGCCTCGCCGGCCGCCATTGCAGCGCGCCGGGCGCATGCCTTCGGCGCTGACGTGCGGGTGCGCCATATCGTGGGCCTCGATCCGGCACGGCGCGCCGTAGCGATCGCCGACCGCGCGGAAGTGGGGCAGCAACTGGCCTTCAGTCGGCGCGACGCCGAGGCCGCTCGGCGCGACCTGGTGCGCATCTGTGCCGAGATCCGCGACGAACTCAGTCCCGAGGAGTTGCCGTTCGCGACGGCGGTCGGTGCCTCGGCTCGGGCGGCACGCGCCGAGCCGGCCGCGATGACGTCCCGCGGCGCAAGCGAAGCGATCGCCGGGGCGATCTACGTGAGCTGCGCCGGCCGCGGCGGTCCGCATTTCGGGGCACCGTCAGCCGAACTCGCGATCGTCCACCGCGCGCTTGGCGACGTGCCGCTGGTCGGATTCTTTGCCGCAGGCGAGATCGGCCACTGCCATCTCTACGGCTACACAGGCGTGCTCACGGTGTTTGCGGCGTGATGACGAGATCGCTCAAGGCTGCTGGAGGCAAACCATGAACGCTCCCCTGCCGGCTGACGCCGTCGACGATCCCGCAACGCGCAATGCGCTGCGCGCGAAGGTCGTCGCCGAGTTGACACCGCTGCTGCCGGCGCATGCGCTGCTGTGGCAGCGCGAGGACACCGCGCCCTACGAGTGCGACGGGCTGACGGCATACCGCGAGCAGCCGCTGGTGGTGGCGTTGCCCGAGACCGAGGAGCAGGTCGCCGCGGTGCTGCGCGCCTGCCGCCGGCTGGGTGTGCCGGCCGTCGCGCGCGGCGCCGGCACCGGGCTGTCCGGCGGCGCGCTGCCGCACCGGCGCGGCGTGACGCTGTCGCTCGCGAAGTTCAATCGCATCGTCAGGATTGACGCGGTCGCGCGCACCGCCACTGTGCAGTGCGGCGTGCGCAACCTCGCGATCAGCGAGGCCGCCGCACCCTACGACCTGTACTACGCACCCGACCCGAGCAGCCAGATCGCCTGCACGATTGGCGGCAACGTGGCCGAGAACTCGGGCGGCGTGCATTGCCTGAAGTACGGGCTCACGCTGCACAACGTCATGCGCGTGCGCGGTTTCACGATCGAGGGCGAGGCGATCGAGTTCGGTTCGGAGGCGCTCGACGCGCCGGGCCTCGATCTGCTCGCGCTGGTCGTCGGCAGCGAAGGCATGCTCGCGGTGATCACCGAGGTCACCGTCAAGCTCACGCCGAAGCCACAGCTCGCGCGCTGCATCATCGCCAGCTTCGCCGAGGTGCAGCGGGCCGGTGACGCGGTGGCTGCGGTGATTGCCGCCGGCATCATCCCGGCCGGCCTCGAAATGATGGACGGGCCGATGACGGCCGCGGTCGAGGACTTCGTGCATGCGGGCTACGACCTCGAGGCCGCGGCGATCCTGCTGTGCGAGAGCGACGGCACGCCCGAGGAGGTCGAGGAGGAGATCGACCGCATGGTGCAGGTGCTCCGCGAGAACGGCGCAACGCGCATCGAGGTCAGCGAGGACGAAGCGCAGCGGCTGAAGTTCTGGAGCGGGCGCAAGAACGCGTTTCCCGCGTCGGGCCGCATCAGCCCCGACTACATGTGCATGGATTCGACGATCCCGCGGAAACGGCTGGCCGACATCCTGATCGCAATCGCATCGATGGAGAAGAAGTACGGCCTGCGTTGCTGCAACGTGTTTCACGCCGGTGACGGTAACCTGCACCCGCTGATCCTGTTCGACGCCAACGACCCGGACCAGCTCGAGCGCGCCGAGCGCTTCGGCGCCGACATCCTGGAGACCAGCGTCGCGATGGGCGGTACCGTCACTGGAGAGCACGGCGTGGGGGTCGAGAAGCTCGGCTCGATGTGTGTGCAGTTCTCGGTCGCCGAACGTGAGCAGATGGCCGCGCTGAAGCGCGCGTTCGACCCCGGCGAGCTCCTCAACCCGGGCAAGGTGATCCCGACGCTGCAGCGCTGTGCCGAGTACGGCAAGATGACCGTGCGGCGCGGCCTGCTGCCATTTGCCGATATTCCACGCTTTTGAGCGCCTTGAACGAGATGTCGATCAACGATCCGGCGCTGCAGTCGCTCGTGGACCGCGTGAATGCGGCGCGGGAGGCGGGCGCGCAGCTGTCGATCCGCGGCGGCGGCACCAAGGACTTCTATGGCGAGCCGGTGCAGGGCGAGCCGCTCGACGTCACCGGGCTGTCGGGCATCAGCAGCTACGAGCCCACCGAGCTCGTCGTCACCGCCCGCTGCGGCACACGGTTGCACGAGCTCGAAGCAACGCTCGGCGCGCGCGGGCAGTGCCTGCCGTTCGAGCCGCCGCACTTCGGCGCGCGCGAGGCCGAAGCACAGCGCGCCACCGTCGGGGGCATGGTCGCGGCGGGCCTGGCCGGACCGTCGCGCGCGGCGGTCGGCAGCGTGCGCGACCATGTGCTCGGCGCGACGATGCTCAACGGCCGCGGCGAAGTGCTGACCTTCGGTGGGCAGGTGATGAAGAACGTGGCCGGCTATGACGTCCCGCGCGTGCTCGCCGGCTCGCTCGGCGTGCTCGGCGTGATCCTCGAGGTCTCGCTCAAGGTGCTGCCGCTCGCGCCCGCAACGGCCACGCTGCGGTTCGAAATGGACGAGACCGCTGCGTTGGATACGCTCAACGACTGGGCTCGCCAGCCACTGCCCCTGAACGCCAGCGCCTGGTGGCAAGGCACGCTGGTGATCCGGCTGCGCGGTGCGCGCGCGGCGGTGGATGCCGCAATCACGCGGCTGGGCGGCGAGCTGATCGAGCCGGCATTCGCGTCGTCGTTCTGGCAGGGGCTGCGCAACCACACCGACGAGTTCTTCGTCGGCGCGCACCGCGCGCTCGCTTCCGGTGCGGCGCTGTGGCGCGTTTCGGTGCCGCCGACCGCGCCGCCGCTCGCGCTTTCCGGCGAGCAGCTCATCGAGTGGGTTGGCGCGCAGCGCTGGCTGTGTACGACGACGTCGGCCGTGCAGGTGCGCGAGGTCGCGGCACGCCTGGGCGGGCACGCCACGCTGTTTGCTGCGACCGACAAGTCCGCCGGCGTGTTCGCGCCACTGAAGTCGCCGCTCGACCGCATCCATCGCGAGTTGAAGAAGGCCTTTGATCCGGCCGGCGTCTTCAACCCCGGCCGTCTCTACCCCGGCCTGTGACGGCCGGGTGCGCAGCGTTCCCGCCAGGACCCCCGAATGCAAACGACACTGTCTGCCGAGTTCAAGGGCACGCGCGATGGCGACGCAGCCGATGCCATCCTGCGCAAGTGCGTGCATTGCGGCTTCTGCACCGCCACCTGCCCGACCTACCAGCTGCTCGGCGATGAGCTCGACGGCCCGCGCGGACGCATCTACCTGATCAAGAAGGTGCTCGAAGGCGATCAGCCGTCCCGAGCGACGCAACTGCACCTTGACCGCTGCCTGACCTGCCTGAACTGCGAGACCACCTGCCCCTCCGGCGTGCAGTACGGTCGGCTCGTCGAGATCGGCCGGCGCATCGTCGATCGGCGCGTCGAGCGCCCCGCCACCGAACGTGCCGCGCGCCAGGTCCTCAAGGAAGGATTGACCTCGTCGCTGTTCTCGCCCGCGATGAAGCTCGGCCAGGTGTTGCGCCCGTTCGTTCCGGCCGTGCTGAAGGACAAGGTGCCGGCGCGCGCGTCGGCGCGTGCACACAGTTGGCCGAAGCACCCCCACGAGCGCAAGGTGCTGCTGCTGGCCGGCTGCGTGCAACCGGCGATGCTGCCCAATATCAACAGCGCCACCGCGCGCGTGCTCGACGCCTGCGGTGTCGAGACGATCGTCGCCGACCGCGCCGGCTGCTGCGGCGCGATCCGCCTGCACCTGAATGACCACGCGGGCGCCCTGGCCGACATGCGGCGCAACATCGATGCCTGGTGGCCGCTGGTCGAGGGACTGGAGCGGGACGGCTCCTCCGGCCGCTGGGTCGAGGCCATCGTGATGAACGCTTCCGGGTGTGGATCGGTGGTCAAGGACTACGGTCACGCGCTCGCACACGACCCGCTCTATGCCGAGCGCGCCCGACGCATCAGCGCCCTCACCAAGGACCTGAGCGAATACCTGCCGGCCCTGCTGCCGAAGCTGAAGCCGCGGCTCGGGCGCGCGCGACCGGCTGCGGCTGCCCCGGCCCGCGAGCGCCTCGCGTTCCATCCGCCGTGCTCGCTGCAGCACGGCCAGCAACTTCGCGGCAGCATCGAAGCGATCCTGCGCGAGCTCGGTTTCGAGGTGCATCTGGCGCCAAACGAAGCTCACCTCTGCTGCGGCTCGGCCGGTACCTATTCGGTACTGCAGCCCGTGCTGTCCAAGCAGCTGCGTGACCGCAAGCTCGCGAACCTGCTGCCGCTGGGCGCGCAGGCGATTGTCTCGGCCAACGTCGGCTGCATCCAGCACCTGCAGTCAGCCACGTCGACGCCGGTGCGGCACTGGATCGAAGTGGTCGACGATGCGCTCTTGGCTTGACCCAACGCCTCACCCGGCATGCGCTTCGGCGGCCAGCGGCTCGGGCTTGACATGCAGCGCCCATGCGACGCCAGCCACCAGCAGCGCGATGCCGACGAACGCCAGCGGCCGCGGCATCTGGCCGCGCAGCACGAACGCGTAGGTCAGCGCGGCCAACGTCTCGAACACGATCAGTTGGCCGGACAAGGTCGTTGGCAACCGCTGGCTCGCTTCGTTCCAGCATAGCGTGCCGAGCCACGAAGCAAACAGGCCGATCGCGAACATCAGTGTGACGAACCGCGCCGGCTGTGGACCGAGCGGCAGTTCGAACGCGCCGCCGGCGCCAAGCCAAGGCACGAGCGCAACCGTGCCGGCGAGCGCGAGCGGCAGCGTCGCGATGCCCTGCGCGGTGGCCCACGTGGTGGGCGAGCGGTCGGGATGTGCGCGCAGCCAGTCGGCGTTGCGAATCGGATACCACGTCCAGCAGGCGACTGCCGCTACGGCGAGCGCGACGCCGGCCGCATAGGGGGCCGGATCAGCGGAACCGTGCAGCGCCAATCGCTCGAGCTCGACGTGATTGACGCAGGCGATGCCCGCCGCGATCAGAAGCAACGACGGCGCGAGCCGATGCCAGGCGAGCCGGCCGTCGCGTGCACGGACCGCTGCGGATCGGCGCAGGTTCGAGCTGATCGCGATCACTACCGGCAGCGTGCCGATGATCATTGTCGGCAGCGGTCCCCCGGCGCGCTGGATGGCGGCCGCCAGGCACAGGTAATAGAGCAGGTTGCCGACCGCCGCCAGCTTCAGCGCCTCGACCCAGTCGGCGCGTGAAAGCTGCGCGAGTCGCGTCCGGTCGAGCAACGCCAGCGGCAGCGCGATCAGCCCGAAAGCCAGGTAGCGGCCCACCGAGAGCACCGCCGCGGGATATTGCGGCAGAAGCAGCGGAGCGACGAAGACAAGGCCCCACATCAGGCCTGCCGCGAGGGCGAAAAGCGTTCCGATCCACATGATTGGGCGCGCGCGGCGCAGCGCGGCGCGCCGTCCAAGTGTCGCCGATCGGCCGCGATCGACCGGTCGCGCGAGCCGGGGCCCGTTCACCCTGCGCCGACGCGCGCGCGTCTGCGTGGCTCGAAGGGCTGTCGCCTATTGGGCCGTCTTCGGCGACTCGGCCGCCGCCTGGCGCTCGGCCTTGGCGGCCGGACGCTTCGCGGCGAGCGCGCGTGCCCGGTTCTTGCGCCAGGCGCCGGTGCGGATCTCATCGTGGGTCAGACGTGTCACTTCGACACGCGCCAGCCCGCGGATGCCGAGCTTGCGCGCCGCGGCGCGGCTCAGATCAATCACGCGACCGCTGTAGAAGGGACCGCGGTCGTTGACCTTGACGATGAGTTCACGCCCGTTCTCGAGGTTGCGCACGCGCGCATAGCTCGGCAGCGGCATCGTCTTGTGCGCCGCGGTCAGCCTGTTCATGTCGTAGCGCTCGCCGGTAGCGGTGCGCCGGCCGTGGAAGGGGCGCCCGTACCATGATGCGATGCCGACCTCGCGCATCGGAACGTCTGTGTGCTCGGGCTCGTAATCCTCGCCGCGGATCGTGTACGGATGATTCGGCGGGCCGCTCGCCAAGCGCTCCACGCGCGGTATCACCTCGGCGGGCTCGGGCGGCGGCTGTGGTGGCGCGGCGGGCGCCGGGGCGGCCGCTTGCGGCGGCGGCGGATCGCGCTGTGTCGCCGCTGCGGCCGACTGCGGCGACTGTTGCGATGCGGCCTCGGGCCATGCGGGCGCAGCGATTTCCGTTGGCTTGAGCGTGCCGCAGCCGGCCAGCGTGAGGGCAGCCGCGGTCATCGGCCAAGCGAGCGCGCGCCTCCAGGCGACGAGCGGTCGGGGCAAGGTCGCAGCGGGGTTCACATCGAGTGCCTCGGCGTGGGACATCACCCCCGACCGTAGACGGCGCCGGCGGCGTACAGCTGTTTCAAGCCGTGAGGTCTACGACGCGCGTGAGTTGCGCACGCACTGCGCGTGTCCCCCGTAACCCGCTGACACACGATGCGGCGGGTATGCCACGCCGAGGTTCACGGTGCGGGTCGCCACGCGGTCGTCGGTCGTCCCCAAGATCCACCTGTTCCGTGAGGCGCGAAGGCGGGCTCTGGGCAGGCAGCCGAGCGCTTGCCGGGGACCGCCCCAGCGGACCGATATATTTGATGGGTCGCTCGGATCGCGGGGGCGTTGCCGACGCGCGTTGCAAGCGCCGGCAGAAGACCGCGAACCGATCGATCGCCATCGCCAGCTGCAACAACGGCATCGCCGCCCGCGCACCTGATCACCATCACCCGTGATGCACGCCGCAACGCTGCTCCTGATCGTCCTCGCCGCGGGTCTCGCCAGCCAGTGGGTAGCGTGGCGCATCGGCCTGCCAGCGATCGTGATCCTGATCGCCACCGGTCTCTTGCTCGGGCCGGTCACCGGCGTGATCGAACTGGCGCTGCCGCAGCAGGAACTCACCGAGTTGATCGGTCTGGGCGTGGCCATCATCCTGTTCGAAGGCGCGATGGACTTGAAGCTCGGCGAGTTCCGGCGCGTCGGCCACGGCATCGGCCGGCTGACGATCCTCGGTCCGCCGCTCGCCTGGCTGCTCGGCAGTCTCGCCGCCCATTACCTGGGCGGGCTGAGCTGGCCGGTGGCCAGCGTGCTGGGCGCGATCCTGGTCGTCACCGGACCGACGGTGATCCTGCCGCTGCTGCGGCAGGCGCGGCTGAACAAGGAGTCCGGTTCGCTGCTGAAGTGGGAAGGCATCGTCAACGACCCGGTCGGCGTGCTGCTGGCGGTGCTGACGTTCCAGTACCTGACGATCGGCGGCGGACTCGGCCAGACGCTGGCCGGGCTCGGTGCGGCTGTGGGCGCTGCCGCGCTGCTTGGCGGGGCGGGCGGATGGCTCACCGGGTGGCTGTACCGGCGCGGCGCGGTGCCAGAGCGTCTCAAGGCGCCGATCCTGATGGTGCTGGTGTTGGCGGTGTATTGGGCAAGCAACCTCGTGCAGCACGAGGCTGGGCTGCTCAGCGTCACTGCGATGGGGCTGGTGGTCGGCAACATGCAGCTTGTCGAGCGCGAGTCTCTGCAACGCTTCAAGGAACACCTGACGATCGTGCTGCTGTCGGTGCTGTTCATCGTCATCCCGTCGCAGCTGCAGCCGGAGCAGCTCGCGATGATCGACTGGCGGCTGGTGCTGTTCGTGCTCTCGATCCTGTTCGTCGTGCGGCCACTGACGATCGGGCTGGTCACGATCGGCGCGCCGATGCGCAAAGAGGACAAGATCCTGCTCGCGTGGATCGCGCCGCGCGGCATCGTCGCCGCGGCCACCGCCGGCATCTTCGGCCCGGCGCTGGTCGCCGAAGGCTATGCCGATGCGCAGAAGCTGCTTCCCGTCACCTTCCTCGTCATCATCGCGACCGTGCTCGCGCACGGGTTGACGATCGGCCGCCTCGCGCGCCGCCTCGACCTGGCCGCCAAGAGCGCCAATGGCCTGCTGCTGGTCGGCGCAACGCCATGGTCGACTGCACTCGCACGCACGATCAAGAAACTGGGCATCGACGTGCTGGTCGTGGACGGCTCGTACCACCGCCTGCGCGAGGCACGCATGGCGGACATCGAGGTGTACTACGGCGAAATCCTGTCCGAGCACGCCGAGGAGACGCTCGAAGTCCAGCACCTGAACCACGTGCTCTGCGCGACCGAGAACGACTTCTACAACGCGCTGGTCTGCAAGGCGCAGGGGCGCACGTTCGGCCACCACCGCACGTTCCAGCTTGCGATGCACAAGGAGGAGTCGGGACAGGCGCCGAAGCGACTCACGCTGCAGCAGCGCGGCCATTCGGCGTTCGATCCCCAGGCGAATTTCGAATGGCTGCAGCAGCACCTGGACGATGGCTGGACGATCCAGACGACGAAGTTCACGCCAAGCTTCGGCTGGACCGAACTCGGAAACCGACTGGGCGAGCCCGGCAAGGACTGGCTGCTGCTCGGCGGCGTCTCGCCGAACGGCATCCTGCGGCTGTATTCGAAAGAACAGTCGTTCAAGCTGGAGGCCGGCTGGATCGCGATCTACTTCGCGCCGCCGCAGCCCCTCGAACGCAAGGGCGAAGCAGCCGGGGCGGCACAACGCCCGGAGCCCGACGAGCGCGCGGTCACCTTGTCCTGATCGACGCGGGCAGCGCGAGGCCGCGACGGCGCATCACGTCGCGGACGCGATCGGGATAGTCGGTGATGATGCCGTCCACCCCCCAGTCGATCAGCCGCTGCGCGTCGGCGGGATCGTTGACCGTCCACGGCACGACCTTCAAGCCGAGCGCGTGCGCGCCCTTCACCGCCTCGGCGCTCAGGTTGCGATACGCGGGTGACCAGATCGCACCGCCGGCCGCGTTGACCATGTGCGCAACGCTCGGGAAGTCCTTGAGCAGCAGGCCGGCGGTCCAGGTGCCGCCCTCGAGCGTGTCCTCGTCGCGGCCGCGGATCGTGAGATAAACCGTCCGGATAGCCGGCTCGAGCCGCTGCACGAGTTGCAGCGTGCGCCAGTCGAAGCTCTGGATCGTCACGCGCCCGACCATTCCCGCGTCCCGAACGACCGCGAGCAGCGCGCGAACGAACGGCTCGGGCGCGAGCGTTTCGTCGGGTCGTGTAGGGAACACTTTGGTCTCGATGTTGAAGCCCACCTCGTCGGCGCCCAGCGCCTTGACCCTTGCGAAGACCGCAGCCAGCGTCGGCACACGCTCGCCGTCACGCGGCGATTGCTCGGGGAACCGGCGCGCATAGCTGCTCACGGGGTCGATCCGACCGACGTCGAACGCCTTGAGCTCTTCATAGGTGAGCGTCCGGATCAGCGGGCTGCGTCCCCGCAGCCAGCCGCCCGTAGCGTCGCGCGCAATGGCCGGATTCAAAGCCGGGTCGTGCGAGAGAACGACGACCCCGTCCGCGGTGACGGCCACGTCCATCTCGAGCGTCGTGACGCCGATCTCGAGCGCCCGTTCGAAGCCGGCCAGCGTGTTCTCCGGCGCCAGGCCGCGGGCACCGCGGTGTCCCTGCAGGTCAAGCGCGTGCGATGCCGAACCCATCACGAGCGCGAACAGCAGGAACCAGACGCGGTTGGCGAACGCCATCGGGGTTGCTCCTTGCAGCGCTGGTCGGCTTCGGACGCGTACGCCGTGGGAGTCAGTCGGTACGAGGAATTCGCCCAACGCGCAGCTCCGCGCCTGCGCGCCATCCGCTCGAGTGCATCGCCGGTGACGCGGCAGATGCGCCAGTCGGGCAGCACGCTCGCGCCCATCGATTCGTAGAAGTTAATCGACGGCGTGTTCCAGTCGAGCACGGTCCACTCGAAGCGACCGCAGCCGCGCTCAAGGGCCAGCGCTGCGAGCGCGCGCAGCAAGGCCTGCCCGATGCCGCGGCCGCGCTGCGCGGGCTCGACGTAAAGGTCCTCGAGATACAGGCCGGGCCGGCCGAGGAAGGTCGAGAAGTTGGTGAAGTACAGCGCGAAGCCGACCACACGCGGCGCATTCTGCGTTGTGGCCGCCACTTCGGCGACCATCGCTTCGGCGACTGGCCGGTCACCGAACAGGTGCCGCCGCAGCAGCTCGGGCGTGACCTCGAGGAGGTGGGTGAGCCGTTCGTATTCAGCCAGCTCGCCGATCAGGCGCACGAGATCGGCGGCATCTCCCGGCGTGGCAGCTCGCAGCTGGAAGTCCATGGGCGCATTGTGCGGCCGCAAGCGTGCGGCCTGTCCACGGTGCGGCGCCGTGCAACGATCGCACGGATCGTTCGCTGCCGTTCAAGGCCTCCGGCCAGGCGCCGTCAACTGCCCTCCGGCCAAACGCGTTGGCCGGGGAGTCATCGAGCCGTGCCGGGGGCAACAAGCGCGAGCAATCCGCATTACGGCAAGTGCACTCCGAACCGGCGATACTTGCAGCATTGTTGTTGAGCCAGGAATACGAGATGAAGCGTCGCGAATTTGCAATTGCCCTCGGAGTCGGCCCGCTGCTCGGTCGTCCGGCGTGGGCTGCCGTCGAGGCCGTCGAGGGAAAGAACTACATCCGGCTGTCGAGCACGGTGCCGGTGGCCGTGCCGGGCAAGATCGAGGTGATCGAGTTCTTCGGCTACTGGTGTCCGCACTGCAATGCGTTCGAACCAACGCTCGAGGCGTGGGTCAAGCAGCTACCCGCCGATGTCAACTTCCGGCGCGTCCCGGTGAACTGGCGGCCCGCGCAGCACGAGCCCTACCAAAAGCTGTATTTCGCGCTCGAGGTGCTGGGGTATGGCGAAGCCATCCAGCAGAAGGTCTACGACGCCGTGCACGTGCAGCGGCTGCGCCTCGAGACCGACACCGGGCTGACGGCATTCACGAATGCCAACGGGATCGACAAGGGCAAGCTCGTCGACGCGATCAAGAGCTTCACGGTCGCCTCCAAGTCTCGCGCAGCGACCCAGCTCGTGACGACGTACCGCATCGAGGGCGTGCCGACGCTGGCAGTCAACGGTCGCTACGTGACTTCGCCGGAAGCGGCTGGCGGCGAACAGAACGCGCTGCAGGTCGTCGACGCACTGATCCGCAAGGCGCGCACCGAGCGCTGAGCAGCTTCGGCGAACGGCCGCGCCACGCGACGCTGCTAGGACTGCGCTGAACCGCCTGGAACTCTGTGCGCGGCGAGCCGTCGAACCTGACGTTGAGTCAGGCGTCGCAGAGAGCGCGGTGAACGACCCCGAACGAGTCGGCCAGACGATGCACCTGAGCCGCCGGCGCTGGCTGGCGGCTTCGGCAGTCACGCTGACGGCCGGCTGGCCATGGCCGACCCAGGCGGCGGGCACCACTGACGTGATCACGCGGCGCATTCCCGGCAGCGGCGAAGCGCTGCCGGTGGTCGGCCTGGGCAGCTGGATCACCTTCAACGTCGGCAACGATCCGCGTGCACGCGACGCCTGTGCGGAGGTCGTGCGCGCGTTCTTCGCGAGCGGTGGCCGCATGATCGACAGCTCGCCGATGTACGGCTCGTCGCAACCGACGATCGGCCATGCGCTGGCCAGGCTCGGCCAGCCGTCAGCGCTGTTCTCGGCCGAGAAGGTGTGGACGGGCAGGGCGGCGAGCGGGCCGGCGCAGATCGAGCAGTCGCGTGCGTTCTGGGGCGTCGAGCGATTCGATCTGATGCAGGTGCACAACCTCGTTGCGTGGCAGGAGCACCTGCCGCGCCTGTTCGAGATGAAGGCCACCGGACGTCTGCGCTACGTCGGCGTCACCACGTCGGACGGCCGCCGCCACGCCGAGATCGAGCGGGTGATGCGCACGCAGCCGATCGACTTCGTGCAGGTCACCTACAACCTGCTCGACCGCGAGGTCGAACGACGCCTCCTGCCGCTGGCGCTCGAGCGCGGCATCGCGGTGATCGTCAACCGCCCGTTCCGTGAAGGCGCGCTGCTCGATGCGCTCGAGCGCCACCGCGTGCCGGGGTGGGCAACCGAGATCGACTGCGACGGCTGGGCGCAGGTGGCGCTGAAGTTCATCGTCTCGCACCCGGCGGTGACCTGCGCGATCCCGGCCACCAGCCGGGTCGACCACGTGCGCCAGAACATGGGTGCCGCGCGTGGCCGCATGCCCGATGCGGCCTTGCGCGAGCGCATGGCCGCCGACGTGGCCGCGCTGTAGCGCGCGCCGGCGCTTCGCTTCGAGACCTGCAGGCTTCCGATGAGCGAGTGGTGGACCTACCGTCCGTCGGACTTGCTGATGTTCGCGCCGCGCACCTACTGGCGCCTGTTCGAGTTGCACAACGAGGCGTGGTGGCCGCTTCAAGCACTGGCGGTGCTGGTGGGCCTGGCCTGGGCAGCGTGGGTTTGGCGGCGCAGCGCAGTGGCGCTGCGCGCCGGCGCGGCCGCGCTCGCGGTTGCATCGATCTTCGTCGGCTGGTCGTTTCTGCTGCAACGCTATGCGCCGATCAACTGGGCCGCCCCGGGCTTGGCGATCGGGTTCTTTGTGCAGGGCACTGGCCTGGCCGCGCTGGCCACGCGCAGCGACCTGCGTTACACGCCGTCGGCGCTGCGCAGCCGCATTGGCTGGCTGCTTTTCGGTTGGGCGCTGCTCGGCCAGCCTTTGCTCGCGCCGGTGTCTGGCCGAGCGTGGATGCAGGCGGAGGTCTTCGCGCTCACACCCGACCCGACGGCGATCGCGACGCTCGGCATGCTGCTCTGGTGCCAGGTGCAAAGCCCCGTCAGCGGGCGTCTGCTCGAGCTGCTGTGGGCACTGACTCTGCTTCAGTGCACGATCAGCGCGGCGACGTTACTGACGATGGGCTCGCTGCAAGGCGGGGTGCCGATGGCCGCGGCACTGGCGGCTGTTATCGCTGCCTTGGCGAAGCGATGAACCGCGCCGCGTTGCGCGCGGATCGGGTACGCTCATGGCAGTCATCACTGCCGGGGGCCCCGATGAGCCGCCATCAGAGGAACCTGCTGCGCTCGGTCTTTCACGATCCACCGAGCGGCAACATCCATTGGCGCGATATCGAGTCGTTGCTGAAGCACGTCGGCGCAACGCTCGAGCCGCTGTCGGGCGCGCGGATTCGCGCGAAGCTCAACCGCATGGAAGCCGTCTTGCACCGGCCGCACCACAGCAACACGCTCGACACGAGCTCGCTGTTGCATCTGCGCGAGTTCCTCGCGCGTGCCGGCGTAACGCCGTCGCAGTACGAAGCGAAGGAAGCGCAGCGCGACTCCGGTCAGGTGGCCGGCCGCCCGCCCGAGGGATAGCAACCGCACCCCGCCAGTGCGCTACCCGGACAGCACTGACTCCACGGAGCGCAGCCGGCCGACTTCGATGCCGTTCCAGTTGGCGAGTCTGACGTCGGCGAGCCCACGCAGGAACGCGGCGTCGGGCTCAGGCGGATCGAGCCAGCGAGCGAGCAGCGCGGCCATCACCGCCTCGCTGGCGCGCGAATGGCCGTCGTCGATCTTGATCGCGATGCCCAGGCCCTGTGTCGGCATGGCGGCGCAGTGCATGCCTTCGGCGCCGCCCTTGCAGAAGGCGCGCTCGCCAAGCCGCTCCATCACCCGCGTGTCGAAGCGGCCGGCGCCACCCACCATGAACGGCGCCTTGGCCACCGCAGCGCGCAGCCGCTGCGCGGCGCGGACGTGGCCTTCGCGTAGCCCGACGCCGCTACCGATGCGCGCGAACGCGCGCGCAAGGTGGCGCAGCGGAATCGCGTAGGTCGGGATCGAGCAGCCATCGACGCCGACCGCCGTGCCGGCCAATGGCCAGCCGGTGACTGTCTCGATCGCCGCCGACACTTCGTGCATCACCGGGTGTTCGCGCGCGACATAACCTCGCAGGAACTCGCGCACGACGCCTCCGTTGGCGAGCAGGCAGCCGAGGCACACGAAGCCCGCATGCTTACCCGAGCAGTTGTTGTGCAGCGCGCTCGGATGCTCGCCGCGCGCCGCCAACGCGCGTGCGCTCGCATCGTCGTAGGGCCAGTGCGCACCACACTCGAGCACCGTGGCATCCAGTCCGGCCTTGGCGAGCATCGACGCGACGGCGCGCACGTGCACCGCCTCGCCGCCATGCGACGCGCACGCGAGCGCAAGCTCATCGTCGGTCAGCCCAAGGCAATCGGCGGCCCCGCTTTCGACGAGCGGCAACGCCTGCAACACCTTCACCGCCGAGCGCGGGAACACCGGTCGGTCGATGTCGCCGATCGCAAGCGCGACGCGCCCGTCGGCATCGATGACAGCGATCGACCCACGGTGCGCAGACTCGACGATGCCGCCGCGCGTGACCTCGACGAGCACGGGGTTGATCGTCACGGCAGCGACTGTAACGCCGCGGCGTCAGCAGGCGTTTGCGTCGATCGCTACGATGAGCACGTCGCCGCCACCCGGAGCAACACCATGTCTTTGTCGATGTACCCGGCGAGCGCACCATGCTTCGCCCGCGCGTTGCGCAACCTGTCGGCGATCCTCGACAAGGCACAGGCGCACTGCACCGAGCGCAAGATCGATCCGCTCGTGCTGACCGGCGCCCGCCTGTATCCGGACATGTTGCCGTTCACGCGCCAGATCACGATCGCTTGCGACAACGCGAAGGGTGCCGTAGCGCGCCTGGCCGGTGTCGAGAATCCTAAACACGACGACACCGAGAAGAGCTTCGACGAGTTGAAGCAGCGCATTGCCAGGACGCTCGAATTCATTGCCGGCGTCAAGCCCGAGCAGATCGACGGCAGCGAGCAGCGCGACGTGACGCTCAAGCTGGGCGGGCGCGACGTGCATTTCAAGGGGCAGGACTATCTGTTCGGCTTTGCGCTGCCCAATTTCTACTTTCACGTTGTGACCGCCTACGCGATCCTGCGCCACAACGGCGTGCCACTGGGCAAGACGGACTACCTCGGTTCTCCGTAGTGCTTGGGCGCGTCGGGCGGCGCAGAATGCGCATCGCCGGCGTGGCCGACGCCGCCAGGAGCTGAAGAAGATGCGCCCCGATCTGCTCGCCCGTTGGGCTGTGACGTTGTGGATCGCGTTCGCGCTGCCGGCGTTAGCCGATCAGGGGATGGACCGGTCGCAGGCGCTGCAGGCGCTGACTCATGCAGATTCGCTGCAGCGCGCCGTCGCAGTACGACGACTGGGCGAAGTCGGCACGATGGCCGATGTCGAGCGTGTCGCCGAGCGTCTGCGCGACGACGATGCCGACGTGCGCCGATTGGCCACCGCCACGCTCTGGCAGATCTGGAGCCACTCCGGCGATGCCGCGATCGACCGGCTTCTGGAGCAGGGCGTGCAGCAGATGGAGCAGGGCGAACTGCGCTCGGCGCTGGCGACATTCAGCGAGATCGTGCGTCGCAAGCCCGAATTCGCCGAGGGCTGGAACAAGCGTGCGACGGTGCTGTTTCTGCTGGGCGAGGACAAGGCGTCGCTGAACGACTGCGAAGAGGTCCTGAAGCGCAATCCGCGCCATTTCGGCGCGTTGTCGGGGATGGCACAGATCCATCTGCGCCGGGGCGATCCCGAGCGTGCCCTGCACGCCTTCGAGCGTGCGCTGCAAGCCAATCCGAACCTCGACCATGGAGCCGAGTTCCTGATCCTGCTGCGCGAAGCCGTGCGCCGCCGTGGCGGACGCCCCGCCTAGGCGAGGTCTGGTCGCCTGGGCCGACAGGGCTGGCTCGGGAAATCCCCGAGCAAGGATGCAGGCCCGTGCTGCGTAACCTCGCTATCCGGTCAACCGACACCCACCCGCCAGGAGGCCTGAAGATGAGCCGTACCGCCCTTGCATTCGCCGCCACGGCAGCCTTGCTGACCGCGTGTGCCACCGCGCCGAGCACCGGGTCGATGAGTTTCTTCGTGACCAGTGCGGGCCCCGGCAATGGGGCCAACCTCGGCGGTCTGGCCGGCGCGGACGCTCATTGCCAGAAGCTGGCCGCGGCAGTCGGCGCCGGCAACCGCACCTGGCGCGCCTATCTGAGCACGAGCTTCATCCCGCCCAACACAGCGCCTGTGCATGCGCGCGATCGCATCGGCAAGGGTCCCTGGTACAACGCCAAAGGGGTACTGATCGCTCGCGACGTCGACGACCTGCACGGTCCGGACAACAGCATCACCAAGCAGACCGCGCTGACCGAAAAGGGGGCCATCGTCAATGGCCGCGGCGACACGCCGAACCTGCACGACATCCTGACGGGCTCACGGCCCGACGGGACGGCGTACTCGTCGTTCCCGAATCAGCCGAACTTGACCTGCGGCGAGTGGACCCTTAACGGCCCGGGAGCGGCCATGGTCGGACACCACGACCGGACCAGCCCCGATCCCAGCGGCAGCCCTTGGGGCGTGTCTTGGAACTCCTCGCACTTGACGGCCGGCTGCAGCAAGGAAGATCTGCCGAAGACCGGCGGCGCCGGCCTGTTCTACTGCTTCGCCGCCGACTGAGGCCCCCGCGGGTGGGCCGCTGCGTCGCTGCTACGCGGCACGCGCGGCGCAGCGACCACCCACAGAGGGGTCGGCTCCGGCTTCGCACCGCAGCGGCGGTCATCGACCGCACGTCCGGCGTGCGCCCGGATGAGCCAGGCCCGGCCCGCGGCAAGGCTGCCGTCCTTGGCAATTTGGCCGAATGTTCAACGAATGCGGCCGGTTGCGGCCCTTGATTTTGGTTACCGGCTCGGGCAGCCTCGATCGCAGTCCCACCAAGGTCGCGCTCGACCGTCTCACCGATGCTGCGTCGCCGACTCATCGCTGCTGCCGCACTCGCGCTGCCCTGGCCGCTGGCGGCGCAGCGCCGTCCAGCGCGCGATGAACCGCTACGGCTGGGCGCCGACAGCGCGCTGGCTTGGTGCGGGTTCGTGCAGACACTGGCGGCCGCTTTCGGCCGCGAAAGCGGGCTGCCGATCCGCTGGATCGCGGCGCCGACCAGCGCGATGCTCGAAGCGCTCGAGCACGGCGAGATCGACGCGGGGCTGGGGCTGGCACCCGATGCGGAGATCCGTCTGGAGCAGCAGGGGCTGGTGCACGACCGGCGCGCGATCGCGCGAACGGGTTTCGTGCTCGTCGGTCCTGCCGCGCGCGGCGTGCTTCCCGACGGTGTTGCGGGCAACCGCGACGCCGCCCGGGCGCTGGCCTTGTTGGCGGCAGGCAGCGTACCGTTTCTCGGCCGCAACGACGGTTCGGGAGCACATTGGCTCGAGCAGGCGCTGTGGCGCGCTGCCGCGGTCGCCCCGGCTGCGCCATGGTGGCGAGGGTTGGCGGCCGGCGCCGACGCGCTCGGCGCGGCACGCGAGCAGCAGGCTTGCGTGATCGTCGACCGCCCGGCCTGGCAGGCCGGGCAGCGTCGAGGATTGACGGCGCTGGTCACACAGGATGCGCGGCTGACCGTGCCGGTGCACCTGATGCGCTCATTCCACGCCGACCATCCAGCGGCCGGGCTGTTCGCGCGCTGGGTCAGCGGGCCACGCGGCCGTCGCGTCGTGGACGCTCGCACCGCTCTTTCGCCGCCCGGCTGAGGCCGCTGCGTGCGGCACACTGCGGCCATGTCGCCAGGCCGCATCGTGAGCCTCAACACTGCCCGCGCGCGCCGCATCGACGCGGATGGCCGCAGCTTCGTCAGCGCAATCGGCAAGCGACCGGTAGCTGAAGCGGTGCGCGTGCACACCCTCGGCCTAGACGGCGACGAGCAGGCCGACCCGTCGTTGCACGGCGGCCTGTCGAAAGCGCTCTACGCCTACCCGCACGAGCACTACCCGTTCTGGCAGACGGTGCGCGCGCAGGCACGCGTTGCGCTGTGGGACGAGCCGCTCGCGTGTGGCACGCTCGGCGAAAACCTGACGATCGAAGGTCTGCTCGAGACGCAGGCGTGGATCGGGGACCGGCTGCGCTTTGCCGACTGCGAACTTGCGGTGAGCGGACCGCGGCTGCCGTGCTTCAAGCTCAACGCGGCGATCGGATTCGCGCAAGCCGCCAAGCTGATGGTGCAGTCGGGCTACTGCGGCTTCTACCTGGCCGTCGTGCGGCCCGGCACGCTGCGTGCTGGCGAAACGTTCGACCTGCTGCCGGGCCCGCGCGAGGTGTCGGTCTCGGAGCTGTTTCGCGCGCGCGCGGCGCGTTCCGACGTTTGAGGCGCTCGATGCCGCGGTTTGCGTTGCGGGTGCTGGCGACGCTCGAGCGCTGGTTCCTGCGCCACGTCGTGCGCTTCGTCGGCACGGGCGTGCTGATCAGCATGGGCTGGTCGGCCGCGGTGGCGGCGATGACGCGCGCGTTCGAGGTCGAGCGCGTCGTCGCGCCGGTGCTCGGCGCGCGGCCCGTCGAGCAGACGATGCTGCACGTGCTCGTCGCCGCACCGCTGATTGAAAACGCGGTGCTGTGGCTGCTCTATCGTGTCGCAGCGTTCGCCATGGCGCAGTGGCGCCCGGCATACGCCGGCGCACTGGCCGTCGGCCTGTCGTCGATCACGTTCACGCTTGCACATGCGCCGTTCAAGCAGGCCTACGGGCTCGAGGTGCTGGCGCTGGCCTGGCTGATTGCGATGTGCTTTCTGTGGGGCGATCGCCATCGGCAGCCGTGGCGTGGCGCAGGCGTGTCGATAGCGCTGCACGTGGCGCTCAATGCGGTGGCGGTCGCGATGTACTACCGGTAGCGCCGGGCGGTGCGCGAACCGTCCATCCGTAGAGCCGATCGGCAAGCAGCAACACTGCCGCCAGCCGCGTCACGTGGAACGCTGTGACGATCGGCACGCCGAGTTGCAGCACCTTGGCGGTGATGCACATCTCGGCGATACCGCCAGGCGAGGTGCCGAGCATCAACGTTGCGGGATGCAAGCCGGTGCCCCACGCCAGCAGCCAGGCGAAGCCGGCGCAGGCGGCGATCATCACCAGCGTGCCGAGCGCGACGGTCGCCACCCAGCGCGGTGCCGCACGGACGAACTGCGGCGTGAACCGCGTGCCCAGTGAAATCGCGATCAGCAACTGCGCGGCGTTGGTCAGCGGACGGGGCAGCGCCGACAGCTCAACCCCTGCGGCGGTCAGAGCAAACGCGACCGCCAGCGCACCGAGCATCCACGGGTTGGGTCGGTGCCAAGCGGCCATCGCCAGGCTGCCGGCCAACGTGAGCGCGAGCAGCAGCGCGAGTGCCACCGGGCGCACGTCTTGCGTGGCGGTCAGCGTCGCATCGAGCCCATGTACGCCTGCCCACTGGAATCCGAACGGAATCAGCAGCACCACCAGCAACACGCGCGTCGAATGCGCCGCCACCACCAGGTCGACTCGGGCACCGCGGCGCTCCGCGAGCAGTGACATTTCGGACGCGCCGCCGATCGCGCTGGCGAAGAACACGGTGGCGGGATCGATGCGCAGCCGCGCGGCCGCGCCAACGTGCGGGTTGGCGCGCCGCAGGAACGCGCCGAAAGCCAGTCCGAGCAGCAAGGCCCAGACGATACCGAGCACGATCGCCGCCGCATGCGACAGCACCAGCGCGACGACCTGCGGCGTGAAGTACAGGCCAAGCACGGTGCCGATCAGCCATTGTCCGACGTCGCGCAGCCGCCGCGAGCTGGCCAGCGGCGCGCCGAGCACGCTGGCGACCGCAGTACAAAGCAGCGGACCGATCATCCACGGAATCGGTGTGCGCAGCGCTTGGCACGCGAGCGCAGCGACCACCGCCAGCACAATCGCCAAGCCGACGCGACGCACCCGCTGGGTATCGGGTAGCCACGGGTTCGACGGCACGGCGGACATCGCGCGAGCGTAAGACACGCCGGCGCGCCCGCCGGCAACGTGCCGCTACAGTGCACCCATGCTTGCCTACCGCCACGCCTTCCACGCCGGAAACCATGCCGACGTGCTCAAGCATCTGGTGCTGGTGCACGTGCTGCGTCGGATGGCAGCCAAGGACAAGCCGTACACGCTGATCGACACGCATGCCGGGGCCGGCGGTTACGCGCTCGAAGGGCGCTACGCACAGAAGAAGGCCGAGTACCGCAACGGCATCGGCCGGCTGTGGGATCGCACCGCCCTGCCGGAGCCGCTCGCCGACTACGTGAACGTCGTGCGCAGCTTCAATCCCGATGGCCGCTTGACGCAGTACCCCGGGTCGCCAGCCATCGCGAGCGTGCTGCTGCGCCCGACGGACCCGCTACACCTGTTTGAACTGCACCCGAGCGACTACCGCGCCCTGCGATCGTTCCTCGGTCGCAGGCCGCACACCAAAGTGGCGATGGGCGACGGCTTTGCTGCGCTGAAAGGCGAATTGCCACCAGCGTCGCGGCGCGGCGTCGTGCTGATCGACCCGTCGTACGAACTGAAGGGCGACTACCCCAAGGCGCTGTCGGCAGTACGAGAGACACTGTCGCGATTCGCGCAGGCGGTCGTGCTCGTCTGGATACCGCAGGTGCAGTTGGTCGAGGCGGCGCAACTACCGCGGCGAGTGCGGGCCGCAGCGGATGCCGCCGCGCCGCGCGGCTGGCTGCACGCGTTGCTGACCGTGCAACAGGCCGACGCGCAGGGTTTCGGCCTGGCCGGCAGCCACATGATCGTGATCAATCCGCCGCACGGCCTGCTCGAGGACGTCCGCGCGTGCCTGCCCTTTCTCGTCGACGCCCTGGGCCAGTACGACGGCGCCCGCTTCGTGCTCGAACACCACCTGCCATGACCCAGCCATTCAACCACCCTACCGACCCCGGCGCGGACCGCCGACCGCTGGCCGGCCTCAAAGTGATCGAACTTGGCCAGCTGATCGCCGGGCCGTTTGCGGGCAAGACGCTTGCCGACTTCGGCGCCGAGGTGATCAAGGTCGAGCCGCCGGGCGATGGTGACCCGCTGCGCAAGTGGCGCCTGCTGCGCGACGGCACCAGTGTGTGGTGGCAGGTGCAAAGCCGCGGCAAGCAAAGCGTCGTGCTCGACCTGCGCACCGACGCCGGCCGCGCCGACGCGCGACGCTTGATCGACGAGGCCGACGTGCTGATCGAGAACTTCAAGCCCGGCACGATGGAGAAGTGGGGGCTGGGGTACGACGAGCTGGCGCGCACCAACCCCGGGCTGGTGATGCTGCGCATCAGCGGCTACGGGCAGACCGGTCCGTATCGCGATCTGCCCGGCTTTGCGGTGGTCGCCGAAGCAATGGGTGGCATGCGCCACCTGATGGGCGAGCCGGGCCGCGCGCCGGTGCGCGCCGGCGTAAGCCTGGGCGACACGCTGGCCGCGCTGCATGGCGTGATCGGTGTGCTGCTGGCACTGCAGGCGCGCGCAAAGTCGGTTTCGGCCGATGCGCCGAAGGGCCGTGGGCAAGTGATTGACGTCGCGCTGTACGAGGCCGTCTTCAATTGCATGGAAAGCCTGCTGCCCGAATACAGCGCGTTCGGCGCAGTACGCGAGCCCGCCGGCTCCGCGCTGCCCGGCATCGCGCCGAGCAATGCCTATCGCTGCGCCGACGGCATGGTCGTGATCGGCGGCAACGCCGACTCGATCTTCAAACGGCTGATGCAGGCGATCGGACGCGACGACCTGGCCAGCGACCCGGGTCTGGCCGACAACGCGCTGCGCGTGGTGCGCGTGACCGAGATCGACGCCGCGATCACCGCCTGGACCTCGCAACGCCCCGTCTCCGCGGTGGTCGGCACGCTGCAGGCGGCGAGCGTGCCGGTCGGCCGGATCTACACGATCAAGGACATCGCCGAGGACCCGCACTATCGTGCGCGCGGCATGATCCAGACCGTGACGCTCGCCGACGGCTTCGAGCTCGCCGTGCCGGGCGTCGTGCCGGTGCTCAGCGCCACGCCCGGGTCCGCGGCGGGTCATGCGCCGACTTTGGGCGAGCACACCGACGCCGCACTCGGCGCATCGCGCAGGAGCTGACGCCCCGCGGCTGCGCCTGCATGGCGCCGAGGCGGCCGCGCCGCTGAACCGCCTTCGCCAGCACAGCCCACACCTGTTCGACCTGGTCCTGAAGCGGCATTTGCGTGACGGATGCGCGCGTGCGGCCGATCTCGTGCTGCGCGCCCCGGATTGCGGAGTGCAGCCGTCGGCTACAGTCGCCGCGCTTCGAGGACAGGACGTCGCATGAGTGCTGCCGAGCACCCCAATCAGTTCGCGCTGCTCGGCCAGCGCCGCTTCGCGCCGTTCTTCTGGACGCAGTTCCTCGGCGCCGCGAACGACAACCTGTTCAAGTTCGCGTTCACGGTGATGGTGACCTACCAGCTGCAGGTCAGCTGGCTGCCCCCCGCGCTCGCCGGCCTCGCGATCGGCGCGCTGTTCATCACCCCGTTCCTGCTGTTTTCGGCCACCGCCGGACAGCTTGCCGACAAGCACGACAAGGCCACGTTGATGCGCTTCGTCAAGTGGTTCGAGATCGGCGTGATGCTGTTGGCCGCCTGGGGCTTTCTCGCCGCAAACGTGCCGCTGCTGCTGGCGTGCGTATTCCTGATGGGACTGCACTCGACGCTGTTCGGCCCGGTCAAGTACGCGTACCTGCCGCAGCACCTCGACGAGCGCGAGCTGACCGGCGGCAACGGCATGGTCGAGATGGGCACCTTCGTCGCAATCCTGCTTGGCAACGTCGCCGGCGGCCTGCTGATCGCGATTCCGGGCGACGGTGCGCGCTATGCGGCGGGCGGCTGCGTCGCGCTCGCCGTGCTGGGCCGCATCGTCGTGCAAGCAGTGCCGCGCGCGCCGGCCACCGACCCAGCGTTGGCCATCAACTGGAACCCGATCAACGAGACGTGGCGCAACCTGAAGCTGGCGCACGGCAACCTCGTCGTCTTCCGCTCGGTGCTCGGCATCTCGTGGATGTGGTTCTTCGGCGCGGTGTTCCTGTCGAACTTCCCGGTGTTCGCCAAGGAGGTACTGGGCGGCAACGAGCAGGTCGCATCGCTGCTACTGGTGGTGTTCTCGATCGGCATCGGCGCCGGGTCGCTGCTCTGCGAGTCGCTGTCGCGCCGCCACGTCGAAATCGGACTGGTGCCGCTGGGCGCGATCGGCATGAGCATCTTTGCGATCGATCTGTACTTCGCCTCGAGTGGCTTCGTGCCCCCGACCGCGCCCGGCGCCATCGCTTTTTTCGCCGCGCCGGGTGCGCCGCGCGTGCTCGCCGATCTGATGCTGCTGTCGCTGGCGGCCGGTCTGTACAGCGTGCCGATGTATGCGCTGATCCAGCTGCGCGCGCCGGCGACGCACCGTGCGCGCATCATCGCGGCCAACAACATCCTCAACGCGCTGTTCATGATCGCGAGCGCGGTATTCGCCGGGACGATGCTGAAGGCGGGCTTCACGATTCCGCAGGTGTTCCTCGCCACGGCAGTGCTGAACGCGGTTGTCGCCTTCTACATCTTCATGCTGGTACCCGAGTACCTCTTGCGCTTCGTCGCGTTCGTCGTCTCGCGCGTGCTCTACCGCTTTCGCGTCCGCGGCGACGAGCACCTGCCCGTGCAGGGGCCGGCGATCGTCGTCGCCAACCACGTGAGCTACGTCGACGCCATCCTGCTGATGGCCGCCAGCCCGCGCCCGATCCGCTTCGTGATGGACCACCGCATCTTCGCCGTGCCGGTGCTCGGCTGGCTGTTCCGGCTCGCCAAGGCGATCCCGATTGCGCCGGAGCGCGAGAACGCCGAGGTCTATCGCGCCGCCTTCGAAGCCGCCGACCGCGTGCTCGCTGAGGACGACCTCCTGGGCATCTTTCCCGAGGGGGCGATCACG
Source organism: Burkholderiales bacterium (assembly GCA_020354665.1). Lineage (GTDB taxonomy): Bacteria > Pseudomonadota > Gammaproteobacteria > Burkholderiales > Burkholderiaceae_C. The sequence goes on along the minus strand of CP070653.1, from coordinate 2,871,421 downwards.
CGCGACGGTGAACTCCAGCCGTTCAAGGGCGGCATCATGAGGATCCTCGAGCGCCGGCCCGTCCCGGTGGTACCCGTAGCACTGCAGAACCTGTGGGGCTCGTTCTTTTCTCGCATCGAGAGGGGCCGGGCGATGACGAAGCCGTTTCGCCGCGGTGTCTGGAGCCGCGTGGGGCTGGTGGCTGGCGAGCCGGTCGCGCCGGCCGACGTCACGCCGGAAGGCTTGCGCGCGAGCGTCGAGCGACTGATCGCCGCGTGAGCCGTGAAAGACGGGCCCCGTTGCGGCGGGATCGAAGCGGGCGAATGCGGCACGGCGCCCCGGGCGGCCTGGCACCCGGCACAGATCGTGGCGGCTCCCAGCCCCAAGCTCCTCGAACATGACTGGCCGCGCGAGACGACGCGAGCCGCCCACGCACCGCGCGTCGCGCGACGGTACTCACACCCCTCGCGCCCGGTCGGCGGCAAACTGGCGACGCCACGTCTCGAAGCGGCCCGCCTCGAGCGCTTCGCGAACCTCGCGCATCAGGTTCAGGTAGTAATGCAGGTTGTGGATGCTGGTCAGCATCGGCGCCAGCATCTCACCGCAGCGCTCCAGATGGTGCAAGTACGCCCGCGAGAATCCGCTGGCGCAGGTGTGGCAGCCGCAGCTCTCGTCGATCGGCCGCGGATCGTCACGGAAGCGCGCATTGCGCAGCTTCAAGTCGCCGAAGCGGGTGAACAGATGCGCGTTGCGGGCGTTGCGCGTGGGCAGCACGCAGTCGAACAAGTCCACGCCATGCGACACGCCGTCGACGAGGTCTTCCGGCGTGCCCACGCCCATCAGATACCGCGGTTTGTCGCGCGGCAGGCGGCGCGGCGTGTGGGCGACGATGCGCTGCATGTCTTCCTTGGGCTCGCCGACGCTGACGCCGCCGATCGCATAGCCCGGGAATTCCATTTCGACGAGCCGTGCGAGCGACTCCTCGCGCAGCGGCTCGAACATGCCGCCCTGCACGATGCCGAACAATGCGTTCGGGTTGGCGAGCCGCTCGAACTCGGCCTTGCAGCGCGCCGCCCAGCGCACGCTGAGCTCCATCGACGTGCGCGCCTCGTCCCGCGTCGTGACGTGGCCATGCGTCTCGTACGGCGTGCATTCGTCAAACTGCATCGCGATGTCTGAATTGAGCACCGTCTGGATCTGCATGCTCACCTCGGGCGTGAGCAGCAGCTTGTCGCCGTTCACCGGCGAGGCGAAGCGCACACCGTTCTCGTCGATCTTGCGCATCTCGGCCAGGCTCCAGACCTGAAAGCCGCCGCTGTCGGTGAGGATCGGCCGCTCCCAGCGCTCGAACGCGTGCAAGCCGCCGAAGGTCTTCACCACGTCGAGCCCTGGGCGCATCCAAAGATGGAAAGTATTGGCGAGGATGATCTGCGCGCCCATCTCGGCGAGCGAGCGCGGCAGCACGCCCTTTACGCTGCCGCAGGTACCCACCGGCATGAACGTGGGTGTTTCGACCGTCCCGTGGTTCAGCGTGAGGCGGCCGCGTCGCGCACGGTCTTCCTCAGCCAGCAGTTCGAAGCGGAGCATGCGGCGATTGTCGCTTTGCCGCGAAGCCGGCGCGGCCGCTGCGCTGCCTCAGCGCCGCGCCAGCAGCATCGCGTCCCCGTAGCTGTAGAAGCGGTAGCGCTGCTCGATCGCGTGTGCATAGAGCGCGGGAATCGCGCCGATCCCAGCGAACGCGCTGACCAGCATCAGCAGCGTGCTGCGCGGCAGGTGGAAGTTCGTGATCAGTCGATCGACGACGCGAAAGCGAAACCCTGGCGTGATGAAGAGCGACGTTTCGCTCGCGCCGGCCTGCAAACCGCCGGCGAGCGACGCGGCTTCCAGCGCACGCAGCGTGGTGGTACCCACCGCGACGATGCGCCCGCCGGCGGTGCGGGTGCGCTCGACGGCCTCGACCGTCGCCTGTGGCACCTCGAACCATTCGCTGTGCATGCGGTGGTCGGCCAGCCGCTCGGCGCGCACCGGCTGGAACGTGCCAGCGCCCACGTGCAGCGTCAGGCTGGCCATGCCGATGCCGCGCGCACGCAGCGCGTCGAGCAGCGGCTCGTCGAAGTGCAGCGCGGCGGTCGGTGCGGCCACCGCGCCCGGCCGGCACGCGAACACCGTCTGGTAGCGGCGTTCGTCCTCGGGTTCGTCGGCGTGTGTGATGTAGGGCGGCAGCGGCACGTGCCCGAAACGCTCGAGCAGCGCGAGCGGATCGGCCGGAAACCGCAAGTGGAAGAGCGCGTCGTCGACGCCGCAGCGCCCGAGCACTTCGGCCTCGAATTGCTCGCCGCCGGTCGACCCAAAGATCAGGCGGCTGCCGCGGCGCGGTGACTTGCTGGCGCGCAGGTGCGCATGTACCTCGGTGGTCGCAGGCAGGACGCGCTCGACCAGTGCCTCAACGGCTCCGCCCGTGCCCTTGCATCCGAACAGCCGCGCCTTGATGACGCGCGTGTCATTGAAAACCAGCAGATCGCCAGGATCAAGCAGGTCCGGCAGGTCGCGAAACGTGCAGTCGGCGGGCCGGTTCGGATCGCGCGCATCGAGCAGGCGTGACGCGCTGCGCTGCGGGGCCGGATGCTGCGCGATCAGCTCTGTCGGCAGCGAGAAATCGAAATCGGCGACGCGCAGGTCGCTCGCAGGGCCGAATGGCATTGCATGCAGGCTGTACCGGCCTGGTCAGGGAGCAAAGGCCATTGTTTCACGGCGGCGGCAGCCGGGCCGCCCCCGCCCGACCTGGACGGCGCTGGGCGACGCAACCGCTGGAGACGGCTCCCGCTTCTCCCCAGTGCGAGCCGTCAACGCCCGCGCAGGAGCCTGAGCGTCAGTTGGACTGCTCGATCGCGGTCCGGCCCGACGCGGAGTCGGTGCGATCCCACGCCCACGCGGCAAGCACGCTGGTGGCAAGAACGGCGAAGACCAGGACGATGACGCGACGCACGATGGGCATGACGATGGCAGGTCAGATGGACTGGGGGAGTGGGCGATTTTGCTGCAGCGAACAAGACATGCAAGCGGGTGCTCACTCGGTGTGGGAAATAAGTCACAACAATGATTCCCTCGTCACGTGCCTGGGGACAGCCGTCGGTGCCGGCGGCAGCCCGAGACGCCGGATCGCAGCGGCGAGAATGCGCCGCATGCCGCGCAGCACCGCGACGTTAGCCACCCCCGCGCCCCGGAGCTCCGCTCCGCAGCGGGCGATGAAGAAGCTCGGCCTGGTGCGCGACATCGACCTTGCCTTGCACCTGCCGATCCGTTACGACGACGAAACTCGCCTGAGGCGCATCGCCGATCTGCAAGGGGGCGAGATGGCGCAGGTCGAGGGCGAAGTGCGCGCGAGCCGCGTCGAGTTCCGGCCGCGCCGCCAGCTCGTCGTGCGCATCGACGACGGCAGCGCCGAGCTTGTACTGCGGTTCCTGCACTTCTACCCATCGCACCAGAAGACATTGCACGAAGGGGCGCGATTGCGCGTTCGGGGAGAGGTGCGCGGTGGCTTCTTCGGACGCGAGATGGTGCACCCGGCGTTCCGGCCGGTGCGCGAGGAAACCCCGCTGCCGAGCACGCTCACCCCGGTGTACCCGGCGAGCGCCGAGCTCCCGCAGGCCTATCTGCGAAAAGCGATCGCGGGCGCATTGGCGCGAGCGCCGGTCGACGAGCTGCTGCCAGCGTCGCTGCTGCCGACACTGCGCAACGCGCCGTTGCCAACGCTGCGCGAGGCGGTGCAGCTGCTACACCACCCGCCGCCGGGCAGCACGCTGGCGGGGCTGGAGGATCGCAGCCATCCAGCGTGGCAGCGCCTGAAGTTCGAGGAGCTGCTGGCGCAGCAGGTGTCGCAGCTTCAGGCGCAACGCCAACGCGCGACGCTCATCGCTCCGTCAATGCAGGCGCGTCCCGGCGGGCTGCACGAGCGCCTGCTCGCGGCGTTGCCGTTCACGCTGACCACTGCGCAACGGCGCGTGGCCGCAGAGATCACGCAAGACCTTGCGCGTGCGACGCCGATGCACCGGCTCCTGCAAGGCGACGTTGGCTCGGGCAAGACTGTCGTGGCGGCGCTCGCGGCCGCTGTTGCGATCGACGCCGGCTGGCAGTGCGCACTGATGGCACCCACCGAGATCCTCGCCGAACAGCACTTCAGGAGACTCGTGCAATGGCTCGAGCCGCTGGGCGTGGGCGTGGCCTGGCTGACGGGCAGCCGCAAGGGCCGTGCGCGGGCGCAGATGATCGAGCGTGTGGCCAGCGGCGAGGCGATGCTGGCCGTCGGCACGCATGCGGTGATCCAGGACAACGTGGTGTTTGCCCGACTGGGGCTTGCCATCGTCGACGAGCAGCATCGCTTCGGCGTGGCGCAGCGCCTCGATCTGCGGCGCAAGCTGGCGGGGCACATGCTCGAGCCGCACCTGCTGATGATGTCGGCCACACCGATCCCGCGTACGCTGGCGATGACCTATTACGCCGACCTCGACGTGAGCACGATCGACGAGTTGCCGCCCGGTCGGACGCCCGTCGTGACCAAGATCTTCGCCGACACGCGGCGCGACCAGGTGCTCGCGCGCATACGCGACGAGGTTGCGCAGGGGCGGCAGGTGTATTGGGTGTGCCCGCTCGTCGAGGAGAGCGAGCATGTCGACTTGCAGAACGCCACCGCCACCCACGCGGAACTGAGCCGGGCGCTGCCTGACACGATGGTGGGCTTGCTGCACGGCCGGATGCCTCCTGCCGAGAAGGCAGCCGTGATGTCGCTGTTCACCGGCGGGCAGATGCGGGTCCTCGTCGCCACCACCGTGATCGAGGTCGGTGTCGACGTGCCTGGCGCCAGCCTGATGGTGATCGAGCATGCCGAGCGTTTTGGCCTCGCGCAGCTGCATCAATTGCGCGGCCGCGTCGGCCGAGGGGCAGCCGCAAGCGTGTGCGTCCTGCTCTACGCGCCGCCGCTCGGGCAAACCGGCAAGGCGCGGCTGCGTGCGATGGCCGAGACCACCGACGGCTTCGAGATCGCGCGGCGCGACCTTGAGATCCGCGGCCCGGGCGAATTCATGGGCGCGCGGCAGAGCGGCGACGCATTGTTGCGATTTGCCGACCTCGATGCTGACAGCGGGTTGCTGCAGCATGCGCGGCGCGTCGCCCCGCGCTTCCTCGACGACCATCCGCAACAGGCGCAGGCGCTGGTGCAGCGTTGGCTCGCCAGCCGCACCGAGTTCCTGAAGGCCTGAGCCGATGACGCGGGTGTTCGACCCCACCGCGTCGAGGGCGCCCGGGAAGTGAGCAAAATCGGCGCATGACCCTGACCGACTTGCGCCGTATCGTGGCCCTCGCCTGCAGAGGGCGAAAGAGGGGCCCCGCCCCAGGCGGGGAGCGCAGCCCGCGGCAGGCGGTGGGCGACGGCCGTGCGTGCACCGCGGGGAGCCCTGCGCGATGACGTTGACCGAACTGCGCTATATCGTGGCCGTCGCCCGCGAGAAGCACTTCGGGCGCGCAGCCGAGGCTTGTTTCGTTTCGCAGCCCACCCTGTCGGTGGCCGTGAAGAAGCTCGAGGACGAGCTCGACGTGAAGATCTTCGAGCGCGGCGGCAGCGAGGTCAGCGTGACCCCCTTGGGCGAGCAGATCGTGCGCCAGGCGCAGCAGGTCATCGAGCAGGCGTCTGCGATCAAGGAGATCGCCAAGAGCGGCAAGGACCCGCTTTCGGGACCGTTGCGGCTCGGCATCATCTACACGATCGGTCCGTACCTGCTGCCCGACCTGGTCAGGCACGCAATCGAGCTGACGCCGCAGATGCCGTTGATGCTGCAGGAGAACTTCACCGTCAAGCTGCTCGAGATGCTGCGCACTGGCGAGCTCGACTGCGCGATCATGGCCGAGCCGTTCCCCGATGCCGGCCTGGCGATCGCACCGCTGTACGACGAGCCGTTCATGGCGGCGCTGCCGAGGTCGCATCCGCTGGCCAAGCGCAAGTCGATCAGCGCCGAGGAGCTGAAGAAGGAGACGATGCTGCTGCTGGGCACGGGGCACTGCTTTCGCGACCATGTGCTCGAGGTGTGCCCGGAGTTCGCGCGCTTCTCAAGCGACGCCGAGGGCATCCGCAAGAGCTTCGAGGGTTCATCGCTCGAGACGATCAAGCACATGGTTGCCTCGGGCATGGGTGTGACAGTGGTGCCGATGCTTTCGGTGCCGAGCGCGCCGCAGCAACATGTCGTGTACATCCCGTTCGCACAGCCGGCGCCCAGCCGTCGCGTGGTGCTGGCGTGGCGACGCAGCTTCCCGCGCTACGAGGCCATCGCGGCGCTGCGCAATGCGGTCTATGCGTGCGAGCTCTCCGGCGTCAGGCGCTTGACAGCGTGAGCCCGGGACGAGTCGGCAAATGGATTGAATACGGCTATTCGTCAGATTTGACTATTTGTGTTGCCATGTCAATAGTGCCTAGATATCATTTTCCTCGCCGTACGGGCGGCGCACCATTGGGCCAACCCTCGCGAAGCCGGAGATCGCTGTGGAAATCAGCTTGCTGCGGCCAGGAAACCCAGCGGGCTCAGTGAGTGCGGCTCGTTTTCACGTGCCGGCAAGCTCGCAGCGGCTCGACCGACCCGGAGCGCCAACCCTATCCATGCAATACGAGGAGAGATTGATGGCAAAGAAGGCAGTGAAACCGCAGGCACCGCGGATCAGCATCGGCATCAGCGACAAGGACCGCGCCGCGATCGCCGGCGGTCTCTCGCGGCTGCTCGCGGACACCTACACGCTGTACCTCACGACGCACAATTTCCACTGGAACGTGACGGGGCCGATGTTCAACACCCTGCACACGATGTTCATGGAGCAGTACACCGAACTGTGGAATGCGGTGGACCCGATCGCCGAGCGCATCCGCGCCCTCGGTCACCCGGCGCCTGGCTCGTACGCGCAGTTCGGGAAGTTGTCGTCGCTGAAGGACGCGCCGCCTGACCCACCGCAAGCGCTCGAGATGGTGCGCATCCTCATGCAGGGTCACGAGGCGGTGGCGCGCACGGCGCGGAGCGTGTTCGCGCTGGCCGAAAAGGCCGACGATCAGCCGACCGCCGATCTGCTGACCCAGCGCATGGACATCCACGAAAAGGCCGCCTGGATGCTGCGCTCGCTACTCGAAGATTGATGCTGCGGGCGCGGGTGCCCGTCGGGAGGTTCCCATGCACGTGGCAATCGTCACCTTTGATGGCTTCAGCGAGATCGACACTTTCGTCGCGCTCGGTCTGCTGAACCGGCTCGAGGACAAAGGCTGGCGGGCCGAGCTGGCCAGCCCCGCGGCCTACGTCACCTCGACGAACGGCGTCACGGTGCAGGCCCAGCGGCCACTGGAGTTCGCGAACGACGCCGATGTAGTGCTGTTCGGCAGCAACATGTACGCGCGCGCCCTGTCGAGCAATTCGGCGCTGCTCGACCGCCTGACGCTCGACCCCCTGCGGCAGACGATCGGCGCGATCGGTTCGGGCAGTCTGCTGCTCGCACGGCTCGGCCTGCTCGGTACGATGCCAGCGTGTGCCGAGCCGGCGGTCCGCCCGTGGCTGATCGAGGCCGGAGTGCGGGCGGTCGACGAGCCCTTCCACGCGCGCGGCCCGATTGCCACGGCGGGCGGGCGGCTGGCAACGGTCTACCTTGCCGCGTGGGTCATCGCCCGCAGCGCAGGCAGCGATGCAGCCGCGTCGGCCTTGCGGTATGCCGCTCCCGTTGGCGACGAAGATCGTTTCGTCGCGCAGGTACTCGACGCGCTGCGACCGTACCTGCCCGACGCAGGACACTGACGCTGCAGGGGAGCGGCATAGCCGCAGCGCCGGTCAGCCGGGCTCATCGAGGCCTCGGGGCCAGCAGCCGTCTTGCAGCAGGTGGGACAGCATGCGGTCGGGGAGCACACCGGGGCTGCGCACTGCAACGATCGCCCGCAGTGTCCGGTCGGCCCGGCGTGGGCGAAGGTCGCTGAAGCGCCTTGATAATGGTAAGTTTTTATCCGCCGCCTGGCTGCTCCGGGCGGCGGCCACCAGATGTCGAGCGAGCCTATCCGCGACCAAGTGCAGCGCCGCCGCACTTTCGCGATCATTTCCCACCCCGATGCCGGCAAGACCACGCTGACCGAGAAGCTGCTGCTGTTCTCGGGTGCGATCCAGATCGCCGGCTCCGTGAAGGCGCGCAAAGCCGCGCGTCACGCGACCAGCGACTGGATGGAGATCGAGAAACAGCGGGGCATCTCGGTGGCGAGCTCGGTGATGCAGATGGAATACCGCGGCTGCGTGATCAATCTGCTCGACACGCCCGGGCACCAGGACTTCTCCGAGGACACCTACCGCGTGCTGACCGCCGTCGACGCCGCGCTGATGGTGATCGACGCGGCCAACGGCGTCGAACCGCAGACGCGACGCCTGCTGCAGGTGTGCCGGGCCCGCGCGACGCCGATCCTCACCTTCAACAACAAGATGGACCGCGAGGTGCAGGAGCCGCTCGCGCTGATGGACGAGGTCGAGCGCGAGTTGGGCATGGCAGCGGTGCCATTCACCTGGCCGGTCGGCATGGGCAAGCGGTTCCGCGGGGTGATCGACCTGCGCAGCCAGCGCATGCGGGTCTTCACGCCGGGCGAGGACCGCCATCGCAACGACGACGAGATCATCGACGGCGTGGACAACCCCGTCTATGTGCAGCGCTTCGGCGCCGAGTACGAGCACGCACGCCACGACATCGAACTGGTGCAGGCGGCGGCCTCCACGTTCGACGAGCAGCAGTTTCTGGACGGCCGTCAGACGCCGATGTTCTTCGGCTCGGCAATCAACAACTTCGGTGTCAAGGAGGTCCTCGACGCGCTGGTCGATCTGGCGCCGCCGCCCGGGCCGCGTCCGGCGATCCAGCGCGAAGTGAACCCCGACGAGCCGAAATTTGCCGGTGTCGTCTTCAAGATCCAGGCCAACATGGACCCCGCGCATCGCGACCGCATCGCCTTCGTGCGCGTCGCCTCAGGGCACTTCGAGCGCGGCATGCGCCTGAAGGTGGTGCGCTCGGGCAAGGAGCTGCGGCCCAACAGCGTGGTGTCGTTCCTGAGCCAACGCCGCGAACTGCTCGATGAAGCCTTTGCCGGCGACATCATCGGCATCCCCAATCATGGCGTACTGCAATTGGGCGACACGCTCACCGAAGGCGAGGCCCTGCAGTTCACCGGGCTGCGGTTCTTCGCACCCGAACTGTTCCGCACCGTCGAGGTCGCCGATCCGCTGCGCGGCAAGCAACTGAAGGCGGGGCTGACACAGCTTGGCGAAGAGGGCGCGATTCAGGTCTTCCGCCCGCTGGCCGGTTCGATGCTGTTGCTCGGCGCCGTCGGACAGCTACAGTTCGACGTGGTTGCACACCGTCTTGAGCATGAATACGGCGTGAAGGCGCGCATCGCGCCCAGCCGCTTCCAGGTGGCGCGCTGGGTCACTTGCGATGACCCGACCGAGCTCAAACGCTTCATCGACGCGAACGGACACCGCGTGGCATATGACGCGGTCGACGCGCCCACCGTGCTCGTCGAATACGCGCCCGAGCTTCGCGCGATCGAGAGTAATTGGCCGAAGATCCGCTTCCATGCCCTGCGTGACCATGCCGGCCTGGTGTTCCAGCGCCAGCTCAGCGGCTGAATCGGGCTGCGAGCCCCAGGAATACTCGCGCGACGACCTCGGTAGCGTTGACAGGTCCCAGTGGGGTTATACCTTGCCGTCGCAGCCGCTCGGGACGATGCTATCGCGTGCGCGAGCTGCGTCACCCGTGATCGCGGAGCATGGCTTCCGATGTGCCCGCGGCCAGAGGCGACGAAGTTCCACGACCGTCGGGCGTCAGCGATCCGCCGGCGGTCGGTCCGTCGCGCGGCCGAGCGACGCGCCGCCGGCGACGCGGATGTGATTGCGGCCTTGGAGTAAGTCGATGATCAGCAAACTGCACCACAACGCCTACCGGTGTCGTGACTCGGAGCAGACGCGCGCCTTCTACGAGGATTTCCTCGGCCTGCCGCTGTCCGGCACGCTCGAGATCAAGGACACCAAGAGCGGCCGCCCGACCAATACGCTGCACACCTTCTACCGCCTCGACGACGGATCGTTCCTCGCCTTCTTCGAGGCGCCTGACATGCCGTTCGAATTCAAGGTGCAGCACGACTACGACCTGCACATCGCGCTCGAGGTGGCACCGCCGGTGCTTCGGCAGATGCTGGCCCGGGGGCACGCGCTCGGCGTCGAGACGCGCGGCGTGTCGGATCACGGATTCATCGACTCGATCTACTTCCGCGACCCGAACGGCTATGTGATCGAGCTGTGCGCCAAGCGTGAGGGGCACGACCGCGCGATGGACCCTGCAAGCAACGGCGCACGCGAGAAGCTCGACCGCTGGACGGCAGCCAAACGCGCTGCTTCATCCGCCTGAATCGTGATTGCCTCCGGCCGCAAACGGCACGGCGCTACCGAAGTACCGGGCACGGCGAGCGGCGCGCGTTCGACACCCGTGTCCCGACTCGCCGGGCGAGTCAATGCACGGCGTCGTGCAGGATTGCTTCTGTCACTGCCGAGCGATTGATGTGCCAGTAGCCGAGCACGTGGTCGTAGATCAGGCGCTCGGCCTCCGAGACACAGCCATCGGCCGGCAGCACGCTGGCGGCCAGCCGGCAGACAAGCAGGCGCTGTTGTGGATCATCCACCGCATCGAGGATGCAGTCGATGCGGTACAGGTCAGCGCTGCTCAGCCACGACTGGCCGACCAAGTAATCGCCCACCTCCTGACAGCACGCCTCAACGAGTTCGAGAAAGCGCGCCCGGCTGACGCCGATACGACGAAAAGCGTCGAGCTCTTCGAGCCTTGCCAACTCGTGCCTGTCGAGATGGGCGTCCGCGCCGATCAACAGTGCCAACGCCCGCGCCAAGCATTCCGACGTATTGCCTGCCGAGCCGAGCATGACCTTCTCCTCGAACGTGGTAATCGCACTGCGTTTGTTCGTGCCACCCAGCGCCGGGTTCCCTGGCGAACTCAGCGCGAAGCATACCGTCGCCCGACTCTGGCCCGCCTGCGGACGGGTGCGACGCCTTGAGTTCGCTCAAGGGCGTGCGCAAGATAATCGACCCGTGACCCCCGAGTCCACCTTGCGTCGCCCGCGGCTTGCGGTCTATCTCGACCTGATTCGTTGGGACCGGCCTGCCGGCTGGCTGCTGTTGCTGTGGCCGACCCTGTCGGCGTTGTGGATCGCAGCCGACGGGTTTCCGGGATGGCACCTCCTGGCGGTGTTCGTGCTCGGCACGATTCTGATGCGCAGCGCCGGGTGCTGCGCCAACGACGTCGCGGATCGCGAGTTCGACCGGCATGTCAAGCGCACGGCCAGACGGCCAGTGACCAGCGGGGAGCTGCCGGTGCGCGAGGCGCTCGCGGTGGGCGCGGTGCTCGCGGTCGTCGCGTTCGGGCTGGTGCTCACCACCAACCCGCCGACGATTGTGCTTTCGTTCGCTGCGCTGGCGATCGCGCTGGCGTACCCCTACGCGAAACGGCTGGTGTCGATGCCGCAGGCGGTGCTCGGCGTGGCGTTCAGCTTCGGCATACCGATGGCGTTTGCCGCGGTACTCGGCGGGCCGCAATGGGGGCCGTCGGCGGTCGCCGCAGCCGTGCCACCGCAGGCGTGGTGGCTACTGCTGTCCAACCTGTTCTGGGTGCTCGCCTACGACACCGAATACGCGATGGTCGATCGCGACGACGACGTTCGCCTCGGCATTCGCACGGCGGCACTGACGCTCGGGCGCCACGATATTGCCGGCGTGATGGTGTTCTACGCGGCCCATCTCGCCTCATGGGCGTTGATCGGCCGCACGCTCGGCCTGGATGGATGGTTCCTGGCCGGCGTCGCCGTCGCTGCGGCGCAGGCACTCTGGCACTACACGTTGATCCGCAAACGCGACCGGGACGGTTGCTTCAAGGCATTTCGCCTCAATCACTGGGTCGGCTTCGCGCTCTTTGCTGGCACGGCGCTCGACCTCCTGCTGCGCTGAGCCGCCACGCGCCCGGCGGACTCCAGCAATCAGGCACCGAACGCGTCGCCCAGCTCCTTGGCGCGCCGCTGCGCCGCATGCAGCGCCTTGACAAACGCCGGCCCGACCCGGTCGGCCTCGAGTGACGTGAGCGCAGCGTGCGTGGTCCCGCCCTTCGAGGTCACGCGCTCGCGCAGCACGCTCGGCGAATCGCCGGACTGCTGGGCGAGCGCGGCCGCTCCGGCGAAGGTCGCCAGCGCGAGGCGCTTGCCCTGCTCGGCAGTCAACCCCATCTCCACCGCAGCCTGCACCATCGCCTCGACGAAATAGAACACATAGGCCGGACCGGATCCCGACAGCGCGGTCACCGCGTCGAGATCCTGCTCCCGCGAGAACCACAGCAGTTCACCGGTGCTGTGGAGCACGCGCTCGACGGTGGCCCGATCAGCAGGCGTGACCGCCTCGCGTGCGTACAGGCCGCACACGCCGCGCCCGATCAGCGCCGGTGTGTTCGGCATTGCGCGGACGACCCGCGGGCTGCCGGTCGCCGCAACGATCGCGTCGCTGCGGATGCCGGCCATGACGGACAGGTGCAGCGCGTTGGCCGCATGCGGCGCGCAAGGCGCGGCGGCCTCCCGAAAGAGCTGCGGCTTGACCGCCCAAACGACGATCGTCGCCTCGCCGAGCGACGGATCGGCCGCCGCTTGGGCCGCAACACCATACCGCGCGGCCAGCCTGGCCCGCTGCTGCGCCTGCGGATCGACGACGCGGATCGCCGATGCGCGATGACCCGCGTGGACCAGCCCGCCAATGATCGCGCTGGCCATGTTGCCGCCACCGATGAAGTGGATCGTCCCGAGCTCCATGCACTCAGTGTATGCGCGCATTCAAGACCCGACGGGCCAAGGTCGAGATCGGTCGACCGCGCGCTGCCTCGCCCGGCAGCTCGCGGGGAACGGCTGCCACCGGCCGACCAAGCGGTCGCTGCGAACGGCGTGCCTTACGGCGCCGATGCAGCCGATGCCGCCGGCCCGGGCGCGGTGGCCTGCCCCGGCAGCACGACGCCAGGGCCGAGCGGAATGTCCGGGGTGACGGCAACCTTCGTGACGAAGTAGCGCGTGTCACCAAAGCAGCTGGTCGGCAGACCGACCTTCTCCTCGTAGTGCAGGCTGACGCGCTTACCCATCAGGTTCATGATCTGCCCGGCCACGGCGTCATCGTGAACCGTGAAGTAGAACTTCTCGACGCTGCTACCCGGCAGCGAGACGAGCGCAAGCTCGCCTTCCCACGTCTTGCAGACCCAACCCTTCTTGGAGAACTTCTGCACCCATCCGGCGCGCTCGCCAGTCGAGTAGCTCCAGTTGAGGACCGCAACGAAGTACAGGGCTACCAGTACGGCTGCAGCGACGACGGCCATGACGATGCGGAGCATGGAAGCGGAGGCGGCGTTGTTCTGAGGGTGTGCATCGTCGCATGAAACCGACGTCGCGGCTGGGCCGACTCAACTGCCCATTCGATCGAAGCAATCCCCAGAGCCCCTATTAGCGCATCCCCGCCAGTAACTCCGCATTGCCGCCCGCCGCGGCGGTATTGACGGTCACCGTCCGCTCGGCACAGAAGCGCGGCAAGTAATGTGGGCCGCCGGCCTTCGGGCCGGTGCCCGACAGGCCTTCGCCGCCAAACGGCTGGACACCGACCACTGCGCCGATCATGTTGCGATTGACGTAGACGTTGCCGATGCGCGCGCGCCCAGCCAGCCGCCGTGCACGCGAGTCGATCCGCGTCTGGATGCCCATCGTGAGCCCGTAGCCCAGCGCGTGGATCTGCTCCAGCACCGCCTCGACCGGCCCGTCGTAGCGGACGACGTGCAGCACGGGGCCAAACACCTCCTGAGTCACGTCCGAGATCCGCGCCACCTCGAACGCGATCGGTGGCTGCAGCCTCGGGTAGTCGGCCACGCGTTGCGCTTCACCAATGTATCGGGCGTCTTGCCGCAGGCGCTGGACATGGCCGGCAATTGTCGCGAACGCCTCGTCGTCGATGAGCGGACCGACGTCCGTCGCGAGGTCGGCCGGATCACCGACCTGGAGTTCGGCCAGCGCCCCGCGGATCATTTCGATCAGAGCATCGGCGATCGATTCGTGCACGGCCAAGAGCCGCAGTGCCGAGCAACGCTGGCCCGCGCTGCGGAAGGCGCTTTGCATCACCGCATCGGTGACCTGCTCAGGCAACGCTGTGGAGTCGACGATCATCGCGTTGATGCCACCGGTCTCGGCGATCAGCGGCACGAGCGGCCCATCCTTGTCGGCCAGTGAGCGGTTGATCGATCGCGCCACCGCGGTCGAGCCGGTGAAGCAGACGCCGGCGGTGCGTGTGTCGGCCACCAGCCGTGCGCCGACCGTCTCGCCGGGCCCGTGCAGCGCCGCCAGCGCGTCACGCGGGACGCCGGCCTCGTGCAGCAGTTCGACCATGCGTTGCGCCACGTAGGGGGTCTGCTCCGCGGGCTTGGCAGCCACCGCGTTACCCGTCACCAAGGCGGCCACGACCTGGCCGGTAAAGATCGCGAGCGGGAAGTTCCACGGGCTGATGCAGACGAACACACCGCGGCCATGCAACTCGAGCGTGTTGTTCTCGCCGGTCGGGCCGGGCAGCGCCTGCGGTGCCAACAGCGCGCACGCCTGCTGCGCGTAGTAGCGGCAGAAGTCGACCGCCTCGCGCACCTCGGCCACCGCATCGCCGAGCGTCCTTCCCGCTTCCCGTACGAGCAGCGCGCAGAACTCGGGCATGCGCGCCTCGAGCGCATCGGCCGCGCGCCGCAACGTCGCGGCCCGAGCGGTGACCGACGAGCCGTTCCACGCGGCAAACCCACCCGCCAGCCGCGTCATCGCCGCGTCGGTCTCGGCAGGTGTCGCCTCGCCAACCGCCTGCACGCGCTGCGTCGCGAGCGCGGCTTCGAGGGGTGCCCGGTCGGCCACGCAGGCGAGATCCACGCCGCGCGAATTCATGCGCTGCGCACCGTACAGCGCATGTGGCAACGGCAACGAAGGCTCTCCGCCGACGGAGATCGGGTTGGCCAGCAGCGACTCCACGCCGACCGAGGCGTCGGCAAGCTGGTGCACGAACGACGAGTTGGCCCCGTTTTCGAGTAACCGCCGCACGAGGTATGCGAGCAGGTCGCGGTGCTCGCCGACTGGCGCGTAGATGCGCAGCGGCACGTCCAGATCCGCAAGCACTTCGCGGTAGACGCCCTCGGCCATGCCGTGCAGGCGCTGAAACTCAAAGGCCGCGCCGCTGCCGCGTGCCATCTGCAAGATCGCCGCAATCGTCCCCGCGTTGTGCGTCGCGAACTGCGGATAGAGCACGTCCGCGTGGCCGATCAGTGCCTGCGCGCATGCCAGATACGCGATGTCGGTATGGTGCTTGTACGTGAACACCGGATAGCCGGCCAGCCCGAGCTCCTGCGCGCGCTTGATCTCGGTGTCCCAGTAGGCGCCCTTTGCGAGTCGCACCATGAAATGCAGATGGTGGCTGCGCGCGATACGTGCCACTTCGTCCACCACCTCGAGGGCGCGCGTCTGGTACGCCTGCACCGCCAGCCCGAAGCCCTGCCAGTGGGGATGGGCGTTCGCAACTTGCCTTGCGATCGCCTCGAACAGGTCGAGTGACAGCTCGAGCCGTTCACTCTCTTCGGCGTCGATTGTGAGGTTGAGATTAGCCCCGGCGGCGACGGCGACCAGCTCGGCGATGCGTGGCAGCAGCTCGCCGAACACACGGCCGCGTTGCGCATCCTCGAACCGAGCGAACAGCGCCGACAACTTTATCGAGATGCCGTCTGCCGACTGCGGCGACGCGGCAATGCGTCCGCCGCCAATCGCCTCGATGCCGCGCCGGTAAGCCGCGAAGTAGCGCTGCGCATCGGCCCCGGTGCGGGCGCCCTCGCCGAGCATGTCGTAGGAAAACCGCAGCCGACTGCGGTGCAAGCTTCCACCCGCGATCGGTTGATCAGCCGTCATCGCTGGCTGGGCGACCGCCGGTTGACCGCGCTGCGCCGCAGCCTCGGCCATCGCCTCCCCGATTTCGCGACCGAGCACGAATTGGCGACCAAGCAGCTGGATCGCCCGCACGGTCGCGGCAACGACGGTCTGGGCACCGAGCCGCTGCAGCAGCCCGGGCGGGTCCGGGCCTTCGGGCAGCAGACGCTTGGACAATGCGATCGCGCTGGCCGACAGCTGCGCCAGCACGCGGTGCGGGCCTTCATGTGCGGCCTCGAAGCCCGCACGGCCGAGCTGATCGGCGGTCAGCGCGATCGCGGTTTCCGTGTCCGGCACGCGAAGCAGCGCCTCGGCCAGCCGCATCAGCGCCAGGCCTTCGGTCGTCGTGATGGGGTATTCGCGCAGCAACGATTCCATCGCCCAGAACGGCGCGGGATTGCGGCGCACGGCCTCGACCCATGGCGTGGCCATCGCGACGATTGCGTCCCAGTCGAGACAGCCGGTGAGCCTGTCGGCGAGATCTCGGACGACCGGAATCTCGTCCCGGTACGGGTAGGGAAGACGCGCCTGCGGCCGTACCAGGTCGTCGGCGGGAGCAAGCATCGCAGGGTCCTGTTCGAAAAGGGTTAGTCGAGCCTGTCGCGGAATCCGCGGCAGTCGGCGTGGATTTTGAGCCACCCGCGAGCGCCGACACGGGCCGTTGCACGAATGCTTCGCGCCGTCCCTAAGCTCGCCGTCGGACGGCCGAACCAGGCGGGCGCAATGCGCACGAATCTCAGCGCGAACCGAAGATTGCGGTGCCCACCCGAACGATCGTCGCGCCCTCGTGAATAGCAGCCTCGAGGTCGGCGCTCATGCCCATCGAAAGCGTATCGAGCGCCAAGCCCCGTTCATTGGCCGCCGCAAGCAGTTCGCGCAGCGCACGATGCGGTCGGCGCTGAGCCTCGAATCCTTGCTGCGGCTCGGGTACCGACATCAGCCCGCGCAGCCGGACGCGCTCGCGCGGCAGTTCAGCGATTCCGAGCGCGAGCGCAACCGCGTCGGCGGGCACTACACCGCTCTTGCTCGCCTCGCCGCTGACATTGACCTGAATACAAAGCTGCAGCGGCGGGCGATCAGGCGGACGCTGGGCAGACAGCCGCTGAGCGATCTTCAGGCGGTCGATGCAGTGCACCCAGTCGAAATGCTGCGCGATGTCGCGCGTCTTGTTGCTTTGCACGGCGCCGATCAGATGCCAGCGCAGCTCGCCGCGCAAGTCGGCCAGCGCCGACATCTTTTCCAGCGCCTCCTGCACGTAGTTCTCGCCGAAGTCGCGCTGGCCAGCCGTGAAGGCTTCACGTATCGCGTCCGCCCCAAACGTCTTGCTTACGGCAAGCAACGTGACGCTTTGCACGTCGCGGTGGGCCGCGGAACAGGCCCGCGCCACGCGCGCGCGCACTTGATGTAACGTCTGGTCGATCGTCGCCATAATGCGTCGATAGTATGTGCTCGCTGGGCCGCCTGCGGCCCATCGCGCTTCGTTTGGCTCAATCGCTGGGCTTCATGGACATCACCCAACTGCTGGCGTTCTCGGTCAAGAACAAGGCGTCGGACCTGCACCTCTCGGCAGGATTGCCGCCGATGATCCGGGTGCACGGCGACGTGCGACGCATCAACGTGGATCCGCTCGAGCACAAGCAGGTGCACGACATGATCTACGACATCATGAACGACGCCCAGCGCAAGGCGTACGAGGAGACGCTTGAGTGCGATTTCTCGTTCGAGATCCAGGGGCTCGCGCGGTTTCGTGTCAACGCGTTCAACCAGAACCGCGGCGCCGGTGCGGTGTTCCGCACGATCCCGAGCAAGATCCTCACGCTCGAGAATCTCAACGCGCCCAAGGTCTTTGCCGATCTGGCGCTCAAGCCGCGTGGAATGGTCCTCGTGACTGGCCCGACCGGTTCGGGCAAGTCGACCACGCTGGCCGCGATGGTCAACCACCTCAACGAAAACGAGTACGGCCACGTGCTGACGGTTGAGGACCCGATCGAGTTTGTGCACGAAAGCAAGAAGTGCCTCGTCAACCAGCGCGAGGTCGGCCCGCACACGCTGTCGTTCGCCAACGCGCTGCGTTCGGCACTGCGCGAGGACCCGGACGCGATCCTGGTGGGCGAGATGCGCGACCTCGAGACGATCCGCCTGGCACTGACGGCCGCCGAGACCGGCCATCTGGTGTTCGGCACGCTGCATACGTCGAGCGCGGCCAAGACGATCGACCGCATCGTCGACGTGTTCCCCGCGGCCGAGAAGGAAATGGTGCGCGCCATGCTGTCGGAGTCGCTGGTTGCGGTGATCTCGCAGACGCTGTGCAAACTCAAGGATGGGTCGGGCCGAGTTGCCGCGCACGAGATCATGCTCGGCACGGCTGCGGTGCGTAACCTGATCCGGGAAAACAAGGTCGCGCAGATGTATTCCGCGATCCAGACGGGCAACAACCAGGGCATGCAGACGCTCGACCAGAACCTTACGGAACTGGTGCGGCGCAATGTCGTCTCGGCCGCGGAAGCGCGCGGCAAGGCCAAGTTCCCCGAGAACTTCCCGGGCTAGAGGCGGGGAGCTGTTCGTGAGACGACTGCTCGACCACGTCCATAGCGCCGGCGGGAACTCCCGTCCGGTGGTTCTCGACAACGAGACGTCGGACTTCTTCTCCACCATGTTCGCCGAGCGTGCCGCCGACGAGAGCCCGATGCAGGCGACGTGGGTGGCGCGCGCGGCCGACGTCCGTGCTGAGCCATTCGACCGCCGCCGGGGATGCGAACTGTTCGTTGATCTGTGGGGCAGCGACCGACCGGTTGCGGCGCTTGGTGACGAAGACCTGCGCCGCCTGGCCGACTTCCTTCAGTTCGTCAGTGTGCCCGCCGGACAGCAAGTGATCGGCCAGGACGAACAGGGCGACTACCTGTTGATCGTGCTCGATGGCGCGCTGGCGGTCGACCGCGTGCAGCCGTGGGGTGGCCGCGTGCGGCTGGCCGAGGCGCGCGCCGGTGAAATGCTCGGCGAGATGTCGCTGCTCGATGCGGGCGCGCGCTGCTGCGCCGGCACGACGATTTCGCCGTGCGTGTTCGCGGTGGTCGACTCGCCGCGCTTGACGCAAGTGATCGAAAAGGAGCCGCGCCTCGCGCTCGCTCTGCTCGCTGGTCTAACGCGGCGCCTTTCGTTGAGGCTGCGCCAGGTCAGCGCACGCCTGTCGGCATTGCTTTCCCGCTCCTGAGGGCGCCCGCGCCCTGCCACGCCAACAGCACCGAATCGCCTTCCGAGGTATCAGTGATGGAACGAGACCAGGCATCCAAGTTCACCAACGACCTGCTGCGCCTCATGCTTTCGCGCAACGGGTCCGACCTGTTCCTGACGTCGGATTTCCCGCCGGCGATCAAGGTCGACGGCCGCATTTCGAAGGTCTCACCCCAGCCGCTGACCGGCCAGCACACGATCGCGCTGGCACGGGCGATCATGAACGATCGCCAGGCTGCCGAGTTCGAGAAGACCAAGGAGTGCAACTTCGCGATCGCGCCACAGGGCATCGGGCGCTTCCGCGTAAACGCCTTCATCCAGCAGGGCAATGTCGGCCTGGTGCTGCGCACGATCCCCGCGACATTGCCGACGATCGACGGACTGAACCTCCCGCAGGTGCTCAAGGAGGTGGCGATGGCCAAGCGCGGCCTCGTCGTCTTCGTCGGGGCGACCGGATCGGGCAAGAGCACCTCGCTGGCAGCGATGATCGACCATCGCAACGCGAACTCTTACGGCCACATCATCACGGTCGAGGATCCGATCGAGTTCGTCCACCCCCACAAGAACTGCATCGTCACGCAGCGCGAGATCGGTGTGGACACCGACGGGTGGGAACTGGCGCTGAAGAACACGCTGCGCCAGGCGCCCGACGTAATCCTAATGGGGGAGATCCGCGATCGCGAGACGATGGACCATGCAATCGCGTTCGCCGAAACGGGGCACCTGTGCATGGCGACGCTGCACGCCAACAGCGCCAACCAGGCCCTCGACCGCATGATCAACTTCTTCCCCGAGGAGCGCCGCCCGCAACTACTGATGGACCTGTCGCTGAATCTGAAGGCGATGGTCTCGCAGCGGCTGCTGCCGCGCCAGGAAGGCAAGGGCCGCATCGCGGCGGTGGAAGTGATGCTGAACACGCCGCTTGTCTCCGACCTGATCTTCAAGGGCGAGGTCAGCGGGATCAAGGAGCTGATGAAGCGCTCGCGCGAACTGGGCATGCAGACGTTTGACCAGTCGCTGTTTGACCTGTACGAGAACAACCTCGTCAACTACGAGGATGCGCTGCGCAACGCCGATTCGGTCAACGACCTGCGGCTGCACATCAAGCTCAACAGCCAGCGCTCGCGCAAGACCGACCTCACCGCTGGCACCGAGCATCTCAACATCGTTTAGCGTTGGGGCGCCGGCGCCAAGCCGACAGACCCCCCGCCAACGGCCGCACAATGCGGCCGTTGTCGCTTTGATACGGAGCGCCCGATGAGCACCAAGACCTACGACCCCGTGACGCCCCGGCGCGTCACCTTCCTCGGCCTGGGCGTGATGGGCGCGCCGATGGCCGGCCACCTGGCGCGCGCCGGCCATCGCGTCACGGTCTACAACCGCACTGCGACAAAGGCACAGGCCTGGGTCGCCGAATACGGCGGAGCGAGCGCAGCCACGCCGCGCGAGGCGGCGGCGGGCGCCGAGATCGTCTTTTCGTGCGTCGGCAATGACGACGACCTGCGCAGCGTGGTGCTCGGCACCGACGGTGCGTTCGCTGGCATGACCGCCGGCGCTGTGATGGTCGATCACACCACCGCTTCCGCCGCGGTGGCGCGCGAGCTGCACACCGCCGCGCGTGCGCGCAACCTGCAATTCATCGATGCGCCCGTCTCCGGCGGGCAGGCCGGCGCGCAAAACGGCGTCCTGACGGTGATGTGCGGCGGCGACACCGATCCGTTCGAGGCGGTCAGGCCGGTCGTGATGGCATTCGCGCGCGCAGTGACCCTGGTGGGGGCCAGTGGTGCCGGCCAGCTCGCCAAGATGGTCAACCAGATCGCGGTGGTCAGCCTAATCCAGGGCCTCGCCGAGGCGATTGCATTCGGCCAGCGGGCCGGCTTGGACATGAAGCAAGTGCTCGAGGTGATCGGCAAGGGCGCAGCGCAGAGCTGGCAGATGGAAAATCGCGGCCCGACGATGGTCGAGGACCGCTTCGATTTCGGCTTCGCCGTCGATTGGATGCGCAAGGACTTGGCGTTGTGCCTCGACGAGGCACGGCGCAACGGTTCACGGTTGCCGGCGACGGCGCTGGTCGATCAGTTCTACGCCGACATCCAGCGCATGGGTGGACAGCGCTGGGACAGCTCGAGCCTGATCCGGCGGCTGCGCTGAGGGGCCTGGACGGTCATACCGCCATTTAGTAAGCGCGTACTTACTTTACCGCTTTGGGCTTCATGTCGGCCAGTTCGGCCTCGGTGATGATCTCAAACGCGCGCACCACCTTCTGCACACCGCCGACGCGCCGTGCCAGGTCGCTCGCGCGATTGGCTTCACGTTCGGTCACGCGGCCCATCAGGTAGACGACGCTGCGCTCGGTGACGACCTTGACGTCCTGCGCGTGCAGGTCCCCCGCATCGACGAACGTGGCCTTGACCTTGCTCGTTAGGATCGCGTCATTGGACCGCCCCGACATCGAGCTCGACCCCATGATCGCCAGCTCGTTGATCACCGTGCGCACGTTCTCGACGCGCGCCACCGCCTGTTCGACAGCCATCTTGTCGGCCTCGTTCTGAACCTCGCCGGTGATCAGCGCCTGGCGGTTGTAGCTCGTCACGTTGACGTGGCCGCGTTCGCCGATCGCCTCGCGCACGCGGTTGGCGGCCTTGAGCTCGATCGACTCGTCGTCGAGCTGCGCGCCCGACGAGCGCCGGTCAATTGCCACCATCGTGCCGCCGACGACCGCGCCGCCGACCACCAACGGCGCGCAGCCGGCGAGGCTGGCCACAGCAACGGCTGCGCAAAGGATTGAAGGCAGTACCCGTCGTTGGACGCGGGCGGTTAGTTTCAGTTCGTTCATGCGGAGTCCTGTTCTCCGAGGAGTTGCAGATCGACCGCATCGCACAGGCAGTGCAGCACCAGTTGATGCACTTCCCGGATGCGGCTCACGCGGTCATGCGGCACGCAGACGTTGACGTCAGTGTCGCTCAGCCGCTTCGCTAGCGCGCCGCCGCCGCGGCCCGTCAACGCGACCACGGTCATGTCCTTGACACGCGCCGCGTCGACGGCACCAAGGACGACCGGCGAATCGCCGGTGGCGCTGATCGCCACCAGCACATCGCCGGGCTGTCCGAGTGCGTGCACCTGCTGCGCGAAGACCGCCGCGTACTCGGATCCTTCAGCGAGCGCCGCCAGCACAGCGCCATCGGTCGACAGCGCAACCGCCGCGAGGCCAGGGCGCTCGCGCTCGAATCGCCCCACCAGATCAGCTGCCAGCTGCTGCGCCGCGCCCGCACTGCGACCGCCGCCGCACACCAACACTTTGCCGCCGGCCGTGATGCAGCCGACCAACGCGCCAACCGCGTCGGCGATCGGGCGTGACAGCACTTCGGCCGACTGGTACTTGAGGTCGGCACTTTCGAAGAACTGCTGCTGGATCCGCTGCTCGAGCATGGTCGACGATCATAAGACAGCGCTGTGAACGTTCGGTTCACTCCACCGGCGCGCGATTAAGCCCCGCTGTCGAAGGCCGCTCGCAGCCACTCGACGCGCTCGCCATCGACGGCAACAGCGTCGAACCGGCACGGCGGCGGATTGCCGCCCAGCGCTTGCAGGAAGCACTGCGCGGCAAACACGACACGCGCCTGCTTGGACGCACTGATGGTCGCGGCCGCGCCCCCGTGCTCGCTGCTGCGCCGGTGGCGCACCTCGACGAAGACGAGCGTGCCGTCACGGTCGCGCATGATCAGGTCGATCTCGCCACCGCGCGCGTGCGGCCCACGGGCCACCCGATAATTGCGCCGCACCAGCACGAGCCCTTGGCGTTGCAGATGAACGAGCGCGTGCGCCTCGGCAGCGTCGCCCGCCGCCTTCGTGCCGGTGCGCCCCGGGGTTCCTGCCGTGACCACATCCTCCTCCTTGCTCGCCGCGGCCGCCGCCGCAGCCGGCGCGCAACAGTATCCGGCAGGCGCGCTGTACGTGGTGGCCACACCGATCGGCAACCTCGCCGACCTGACGCTGCGCGCAATCCACGTGCTCGCGCTGGCCGACGCAGTGGCCTGCGAAGACACGCGCGTCAGTGCCGGGCTGCTGCGGCACCTCGGCCTCGACAAGCCGCTGCTCGCCGTCCACGAGCACAACGAGCGCATGGCAGCCAAGACGGTGATCGACCGACTCGCCCGCGGCGAGCGCGTCGCCTTGCTCTGCGACGCGGGCACGCCGGCGATATCCGACCCCGGCGCAGCACTCGTCGCGGCGGTCCGGGCCGCCGGGCACCGTTGCGTTCCAGTGCCCGGTGCGAGCGCTGCGATGGCGGCACTGAGCGTCGCCGGCGATGCCAGCCACGCACCGGCGTGCTTTGTGGCGTTCTTGCCGTCGCGCGGCGCGGCCCGCGGCGCCGCGCTGGAGACGCTGGCGCATTCCCAGAACACGCAGGTCATTTTCGAGGCGCCACACCGCATCGCGGCGTTGCTCAAGGCACTCGCGCAAGCGTGTCCCGAACGCACGCTGACGCTCGCGCGCGAATTGACCAAGCAGTTCGAGGAAGTAGTCACCCTGAGCGCCGCGCAGGCGCCGGCGTGGCTCGCGGCTGATGCGCACCGATTGCGGGGTGAGTACGTCGTCGTGCTGCACGCGGCGCAAGCGCCGCCCTCCCTGCAGGCCGACGAGGCAGAGTGCGTGCTCGGCGTGCTGCTGCGCGAACTGCCGCTGAAGCAGGCCGTTGCGCTCGCGGCCGAACTCACCGGCGCGCCGCGCAATGCGCTCTACGAGCGCGCACTCGCGCACAAGCAGGGCGGCCCATCGCCGCGCTAGCGGCGCCATGCCACGCGTGCGCGCCGGGCCGATCCGGACTGCGCGAAACCCTGCCGCCCGCGAGCGCCGGCGCGACTTCTAGAATCGGCCGGGACAGCACCAAGGAACCGCCATGATCTCGCGCGAACCCACCCTCGAACGCCTGACGACCGCGCGGTCGCTTTTGCTCGAGCCATACGGCGTCGACGAGACGGCGCTCGCGCGCGCGCTCACCACCAACGGCGAACACCGCATCGACGACGCAGACCTGTACTTCCAATACACGCGCACCGAAGGCTGGAGCCTCGAGGAGGGCATCGTCAAGAGCGGCAGCTTCGGCATCGACCAGGGCGTCGGCGTGCGCGCGGTGACCGGCGAGAAGACCGCGTTCGCCTACTCCGACGACATCTCCGAAGCCGCGCTGTTCGACGCGGCGCGCACGGTGCGCACGATCGCCGCGGCGGGTCAGAGCCGCCGCGTTCGACTAGGCGCCAAGCCGCGCGTGGCGGGCAGCCGGACCCTCTATGCACCAACCGATCCGATCGCCACGCTCGACAGCGGGCAGAAGGTGGCGCTGCTCGAGAAAGTCGAAAAACTCGCCCGCGCGCGCGACCCGCGCATCGTCCAGGTGATGGCCGGCCTGGCCTCGGAGTACGACGTCGTGATGGTCGCACGCGCCGACGGCCTGCTCGCCGCCGACGTGCGGCCACTCGTACGCCTCTCGGTGACCGTGATTGCCGAACAGGCCGGGCGGCGCGAGGTCGGCACCGGCGGTGGTGGCGGACGCTTCGGCCTGGGTTACTTCCACGACACGATCATCGCGAGCTACGTCGACCAGGCGGTCAATGCCGCGCTCACCAATCTGGAGTCGCGGCCGGCGCCCGCCGGCGAGATGACAGTGGTGCTCGGCCCGGGCTGGCCGGGCGTGTTGTTGCACGAGGCAGTCGGCCACGGGCTGGAGGGCGACTTCAATCGCAAGGGCTCGAGCGCGTTTTCCGGCCGGATCGGCCAGCGCGTCGCGGCCAAGGGCGTGACTGTGCTCGACGACGGCACGATCGCTGACCGTCGCGGCTCGCTCAACGTCGACGACGAGGGATGCGCGACGCAGCGTAACGTGCTGATCGAGGACGGCGTGCTCAAGGGCTACATGCAGGACACGCTCAACGCGCGCCTGACGAGGGTCGGGCCCACTGGCAACGGCCGGCGCGAGAGCTACGCGCACGTGCCGATGCCGCGCATGACCAACACCTACATGCTCGCCGGCGACAAGACGAAGGACGAGATCGTCGCCAGCGTCAAGCGCGGTCTGTACGCGACGAACTTCGGCGGCGGCCAGGTCGACATCACCAGCGGCAAGTTCGTGTTCTCGGCCAGCGAAGCGTTCTGGATCGAGAACGGCCGTATCCAGTACCCCGTGAAGGGCGCGACGCTGATCGGCAACGGCCCCGACGTGCTGACGCGTGTCGCGATGATTGGAAACGACTTGCAGCTCGACACCGGCGTGGGCACGTGCGGCAAGGAAGGGCAGAGCGTCCCCGTTGGTGTCGGGCAGCCAACGCTGCGCATCGACGGGCTGACGGTCGGCGGGACGGCGTGATGTTGCTGGGCCGCATTCTGGCTGGCGGTTGCTCGGGGTGGCGTGTTACATTCCGCCTCATGCGTGGGCATGTCACTTTCTTGTTCGCCTACTTTTGGTTCTCTACCGCACCGGCGGCAGGAGAGGGCAAGGCGTAAGCGACGAGAGCAGCAGCGCAAAGAACCTCCAAGAACCGCCGGCAGCACCGGCGGTTTTTTCTTGTCCACATCGATCCCCATCACGAATTCAGGAGCCGCTCGATGAACGCCAAGTCCGCCAGCACGCCGGAGGGTTGGTACGCGCTGGCCGAGAAGACCAGCGAAACCGACGACCAGCGCATCCGCGACGTGAGCCCGCTACCGCCGCCGGAGCACCTGATCAAGTTCTTCCCGATCGCCGGCACCCCGGTGGAAAAGCTGATCGGCCGTACGCGCTCGACGATCCGACAGTTGATGAACAACGACGACGACCGACTGCTGGTGGTGATCGGTCCGTGCTCGATCCACGATCCGGCAGCCGCACTCGAGTACGCGCGGCGACTGAAGGCCCAGCGCGACAAGTACGCGCACACGCTCGAGATCGTCATGCGCGTCTACTTCGAGAAGCCGCGCACGACAGTGGGTTGGAAGGGGTTAATCAACGACCCGTACCTTGACGAGAGCTACCGCATCCACGAGGGGCTGCGCATCGCGCGGCAGCTGCTGGTGGACATCAATCGCATCGGGATGCCCGCGGCCAGCGAGTTTCTTGACGTGATCAGTCCGCAGTACATCGGCGATTTGATCAGCTGGGGTGCGATCGGCGCGCGCACAACCGAAAGCCAGGTGCACCGCGAGCTGGCCTCCGGCTTGTCCGCGCCGATCGGCTTCAAGAATGGCACCGACGGCAATCTGCGGATCGCGATCGACGCGATCCAGGCGGCCGCGCGGTCACACCATTTCCTGTCGGTTCACAAGAACGGGCAGGTAGCGATCGTCTCGACCAAGGGCAACAAGGACTGCCACGTGATCCTGCGCGGCGGCAAGGTACCCAACTACGACGCCACGAGCGTCGCGGCGGCATGCCGGGAGATCGAGGTGGCCGGACTCGACTGCCGACTGATGATCGACTTCAGCCACGCCAACTCGGGTAAGCAATACCACCGGCAAGTCGAGGTCGCGCGCGACGTCGCTTCGCAGCTCGCCACGGGGACGTGCTGCATCTTCGGCGTGATGGTCGAAAGCCACCTGCACGGTGGCACGCAGAAGTTTTCGCCGGGCAAGGATGACCCGGCGCAGCTCGAGTACGGGAAGAGCATCACCGATCCTTGCCTCGGCTGGGACGACTCGGTCGAGTTGCTCGAATCGCTGAGCGAGGCTGTAAAGGCGCGGCGCAACAAGCGCTGAACCCGCCGCTGGGATGAACTCGAGCGCGTCGCTGGACTCGAAACCCCGATGAAGCCCCAGACCCGATCGATCGCCCGCCGCCGGGTTCTTGGGGGCAGCATCGCGGCGGTGGCTGTGCTGGCATTTCCCGCGCTCGCTTCGTCGCGGCGCGCGTTGCCCGCGATGACCGAAGGGCCTTTCTACCCGCCGCTGGACTATCGCGCCCGCAGCCTTGACTGGGACGCCGACCTGACCACGGTGATGGTTGGTAGCAGCCGCACGCGGACACTCGCCCGAGCTGCCGGAGAACACCTCGACCTATTCGGCATCGTCGTTGATGCCGACGACCGCATCGTCGATGACGCGGAAATCGAGATCTGGCAGTGCGATGCCTTTTCCAGCTACCGGCATCCGCGCGGCGGCGGCGCACAGGTCGACGAAGGCTTCCAGGGCTTCGGCGCCACGCGCAGCGACAGGCGCGGCGCATACCGCTTCCGGACGATCCGGCCGGTCCCGTATCCGGGGCGCACGCCGCACATCCACGTGAAGCTACGGCATCCGGCGTTCGGCGAACTGACCTCTCAGCTGTTCGTCGCCGGCGATCCGGGCAACGCCGGCGACATGATCTACCGTCGGCTTGGCGCGGACGAACGGCAGCTGGTCAATATGAAGCTGCAGCGCGCGCCGGCGGGTTCTGCGGTGCAGTGGGTCGCGCAGCACCCGCTCCTCGTCGGCTGACGCAGTCCGGCGGCTGCGCACATCGCGGGCGCGCCACATTCACCAGACGGTTCGCGCCGCGGCCGCCGGTGACTGAGCTACCACGAGGACCGGCGCTGTCACCCGCGCGGCCGCTGGAGCCGCGTGCGCATTGAACCGCGACACGCGCCGCGACAGTTCAACGAATGCGGTGAGGGTCCACGACGCCGCGATCAGCGCCGCGATAAGCGCGAACACCAGTGCAACCAGCATCACTGCGGGCACCCAGTCGGC
Organism: Burkholderiales bacterium; assembly: GCA_020354665.1. GTDB lineage: Bacteria > Pseudomonadota > Gammaproteobacteria > Burkholderiales > Burkholderiaceae_C. The sequence continues at coordinate 2,843,451 of CP070653.1, read as the reverse complement.
CGCCTGTGAAACAAATCCAGCCGCGGCGCTTATCGCCATGACCGCACTCCACACGCGCGCCCGGCCTTCGACCAATCTGCCGAGTGCCAGCCCGTAGCCGGCAATGAACACGAGGGCCATCGCCAGCTGCGGCGAGTTCATCGTCTCGAGGGTGACAAGCAGCTCCTTCATCGGTACGCAGCATCTGTCCTGATAGCGACAAGCGTGCGGCCGTAAACGTTGTGAGTCAATGTGACGAGACCCCCCACGCCGGGTGGCCGTGGTTCGCATCACGCAACGCACCGCGGCGGTGCGGGCTCTGTCGCGCGTGAGCGTCAGCGTCAGTCGCTTGTGCGTTGCAGGCGTTTGCTGCGCCAATAAACGTCGTCGCCGCCCTTGCCGTCGAGGTTCGCGCGGTTGAGCACGCGAGCGAGCACAAACATCAGATCCGACAGTCGGTTGAGGTACTGGCGCGGTGCAACATTGACCGGCTCAGTTGCCGCCAGCGTGACGAGCGCGCGCTCGGCCCGTCGCGCGACCGTGCGCGCGACATGTGCGATCGCTGCGCTGCGCGTGCCGGCCGGCAGAATGAACTCGGCGAGCTTCGGCAACTGGCCGTTGTAGCGGGCGAGCGCCTCGTCGAGCCGCAGCACCGCTTCAGCTCGGAGCAACTCATATCCCGGAATCGACAACTCGCCGCCGAGGTCGAACAGCTCGTGCTGGATCGCCACCAGCAATTCGCGCACGTCGTCAGGCAGCGGTTCGGCCAGCAGCACGCCGATCGTCGAATTGAGCTCGTCGACGTCGCCCATCGCCTGCACACGCAGGTGGTCCTTCGGCACGCGCGTGCCGTCGCCGAGTCCGGTCGTGCCGTCGTCACCGGTACGTGTAGCGATTTGCGTCAGTCGGTTGGCCATGCCCGGATGTTATTCGCCAACGGCACCCCGCGTCGGGCAGCGCGGCCGGCGCACACCCTAGAATGGTTCCGAGCCGACGGCGCAGGAGGCCTGCATGAACGCTCCCGACCCCATACCGAACCAGCCGACGATCAATCCGCGACCGGTGCCTGCGGGCATGATCGATGCGCTGCGCGAGCGATTCGGCGAGCGCTTGTCGCTGGCACGCGCGGTGCGCGAGCAGCATGGCCGCGGCGAGTCAGTGTACGAGGCGGTGCCGCCGGAGGCGGTGATCTTCTGCGAGAGTACCGACGACGTCGCGGCGGTGGTTCGGCTCGCCGACCAGCATGCCGTCCCGGTGATTCCGTTCGGCATCGGTTCGTCGCTTGAGGGCCACCTGCTCGCGGTGCAGGGTGGCGTAAGCGTCGACCTGTCGCGCATGAACCGCGTCGTGGTCACCCATGCCGAGGACCTGACCGCCACCATCGAGGCGGGCGTGACGCGCGAGCAGCTCAACCGCGAGATCCGCGACACCGGGCTGTTCTTTCCGATCGACCCTGGCGCCAATGCGACGATCGGTGGCATGGCGGCGACGCGTGCGTCGGGCACGAATGCGGTGCGCTACGGCACGATGAAGGAGAACGTGCTCGGCCTGACGGTGGTCACCGCGAGCGGCGAGGTGGTACGCACCGGTACGCGGGCCAAGAAGTCGAGCGCCGGCTACGACTTGACGCGGTTGTTTGTCGGCAGCGAGGGCACGCTGGGCGTGATCACCGAGATCACGCTCAGGCTCTACCCGCTGCCCGAGGCGGTGAGCGCGGCGATCTGCTTCTTCCCGAGCATCGACGCTGCGGTGCAGACGACGATTACGATCATCCAGATGGGCGTGCCGATCGCACGCTGCGAGCTGCTTGACGCCAACGCGATCCGTGCCGTGAATCTGCACTCCAAGCTGTCCCTGCGCGAAGCGCCGATGCTGCTGATGGAGTTCCACGGCAGCGAAGCGGGCGTGGCCGAGCAGGCCGCGGTCGTGCAGGCGATCGCCAAGGAGCACGACGGGGCCGACTTCGAGTGGGCGCGCACGCCTGAGGAGCGCACACGGCTTTGGACGGCGCGCCACCAAGCCTACTTTGCCGCGCTGCAGACGCGTCCGGGCTGCCGTTGTCAGAGCACCGACACCTGCGTGCCGATCTCGCGCCTCGCCGAAAGCATCAACGAGTCGGTCGCCGAGGCGGAGGCTTCGGGTATCCCGTACTGGATCGTCGGGCACGTGGGCGATGGCAACTTCCACCTCTCGTACCTGATGGACCCCGACGACGAAGTTGAGCGCGCGAAGGTCGAGGAGCTGAACGTGAAGATGGTACGGCGCGCACTGCGCTTGTCGGGCACCTGCTCGGGAGAGCACGGCATCGGTCTGCACAAGATGCCGTACCTCGTCGACGAGGCGGGTCCGGGGGCGATCGCGCTGATGCGCAGCGTCAAGCTCGCGCTCGACCCGAAGAACATCATGAACCCGGGCAAGATCTTCGCCCTGTAGCCGCGGCCGCGTGATGGAACCCGGCCTCTTCCTGCGCCACGCGCTGCGTCGGCCCACCGCTTTCGGCTCGTTGTTGCCGTCGTCGCGCCACCTGGCACAGGCGATGACCGCCCAGACGCGAGGCGCGCAGTTGCTTGTGGAACTCGGCGCGGGCACCGGCGCCGTCACGCGCGTGCTGCGGTTGCACCATCCGGACGTACCGCTGGTGGCGGTCGAGGCGCAGCCCCACCTGGCGCGACACCTGCGGGAGCGCTTTACCGGCGTCGACGTGCGCGCGCAGTGGGCGCACGAGGTGGTCGACGCGCTGCAGCATCATGCGCCGTCACTGACCGTGGTGGTTTCGTCGCTGCCCTTTCGCACGCTGCCGGCGGAGGTCCTGGATCGCACCGTGCGTTCACTGTGCCGGTTTCTCTCCGCCGACCCGCTGCGCCGGCTGGTGCAGTACACCTACCAGCCGCGCCCGCCGTTCGACCTTCCGCATTCGGCCGACAGCCGCGGCCTGGGTTGGCGGCGTGTCAAGACGATCTGGCGCAACGCCCCGCCGGCGGGCGTGTGGGTACTGCAGTAGCGCGAGTGCGCCGGCTGCGCTCAGGCGGGCGTGGGCGGCTGGACCGACCAGCGCTGGGTCGCTTCACCCGCGCTGTTGACACTTTCCAGGTGCACACCGAATCCCCACAGCCGCGTGACGTGCTTCAGCACCTCCTGCGCACTGTCATCGAGCGGCCGGTCGTTGTGCTGCGTGTGACGCAGGGTCAGTGATCGGTCACCGCGCAGATTGACGCTCCAGACCTGGATGTTCGGTTCTCGCGAACCCAGGTCGTACTGGTGCGACAGCGCCTCGCGCACGCGCCGATAACCCGAATCGTCGTGGATCGCACTGACTTCGAGTTCGTCCTCCCGCTCGTCGTCGACGATCGCGAACAGGCGGAATTCGCGTATCAGCTTGGGCGACAGGTACTGGCCGACGAAACTCTCGTCCTTGAAGTTGCGCATCGCGTGGTCGAGCGTGGGCAACCAGTCGCTGCCAGCAATTTCGGGAAACCACTGGCGGTCCTCGTCGGTAGGCGCCTCGCAAATGCGCTTGATATCGGTGAACATCGCGAAACCCAGCGCATAGGGGTTGATCCCACTGTACGCGGGGTGCCCCACCGGCGGCTGGTAGATAACGTTCGTGTGCGACTTCAGCCACTCGATCATGACGCCGTCGGTCAGCCAGCCGTCGTCGTACATCGTGTTGAGCAGCTTGTGGTGCCAGAACGTCGCCCAGCCTTCGTTCATCACCTGGGTCTGGCGCTGCGGGTAGAAGTACTGCGCGACCTTACGCACGATGCGCACGATTTCGCGCTGCCACGGCTCGAGCAGCGGCGCGTTCTTCTCGATGAAGTACAGCAGATTCTCCTGCGGCTCCTCGGGGAAGCGACGCAGCCCCCTTTCGCTTTCGGCCTTGTCGCTGCGCCGCGGCAAGGTTCGCCACAGGTCGTTGACCTGCTGCTGCGCATAGGCCTCGCGGTCCTTGCGGGCGGCGAGTTCCTGTGCCAGCGACTTGCGGCTCGGTCGACGATAACGATCCACGCCGTGGTTGGACAGCGCGTGGCAGCTGTCGAGGAACTCCTCGACGGCGTCGAGCCCGTGCCGCTCCTCGCACTCGGCAACGTAATTCTTGGCGTAGACCAGGTAGTCGATGATCGACGATGCGTCGGTCCACATGCGAAACAGGTAGTTGCCCTTGAAGAAGCTGTTGTGTCCGTATGCAGCGTGTGCGATCACCAGCGCTTGCATCGCCATCGTGTTCTCCTCCATGAGATAAGCGATGCAGGGGTTGGAGTTGATGACGATCTCGTAGGCGAGCCCCATGTGGCCGCGCCGGTAGCTCTTCTCGTTGGCGATGAATTCCTTGCCGTAGCTCCAGTGACGGTAGTTCACCGGCATACCCACGCTCGCGTACGCATCCATCATCTGCTCGGCGGTGATCACCTCGAGCTGGTTTGGATAGGTGTCAAGCCCGAAGCGGCGTGCGGTGGCCTTGATGACTTCGTGATAGCGCTCGATCAGCTCGAACGACCAGTCGCTCGGCCCCGGCAGCGGCTCGGCCGGCCGCTCGGCCGCGTGCAGCGGCGCCCGCAACGGCGTGCCGATCGGCGTGTCTGGTGCGTTCATGCGGCGTGCCCGGCCCGCGCAGCAGCTGTCAGGCCACAGCGGGGGCCCCCTCCTTCTTGAACAGATCGCGGAACACCGGATAGATCTGCGACACCTCGGTGGCCTTGCGGATCGCGAAGTGGCGGTGCGTCTCGAGCAGCTGGCTGTATTCCTCCCAGAGGTTCTGCTCCTCCTCGGCCACCTGCACATAGGCGTAGTAGCGGCACAGCGGCAACAGCTTGTCGTTGAGCAACTCGCGGCAGCGCCCACTGTCGTGGTGCCAGTTGTCTCCGTCGCTGGCCTGCGCACCGTAGATGTTCCACTCACCCGGGCGGTAGCGCGAACGGATGATCTCTTCCATCAGCACGAGTGCGCTGGACACGACCGTGCCGCCGGTCTCGGTGGCGTGGAAGAAGTTCTGCTCGTCGACCTCCTGCGCCTGGGTGTGGTGACGGATGAAGACGATGTCGATGCGCTCGTAGTGTCGGGTCAGGAACAAGTACAGCAGGATGAAGAACCGTTTGGCCAGGTCCTTGCGCGCCTCGTCCATCGATCCCGAAACGTCCATCAGGCAGAACATCACCGCCTTGCTGGTGGGCACCGGCACGCGGATGCGGTTGCGAAAGCGCAGGTCGATCGGGTCCAGGTAAGGCACCCGCGCAACGCGCTGCCGCAGCGCCTCGATCTCGCGCTCGAGCTCGGTGATCTCGTGCTCGTGGCCCTCCGGGAACCGCTGCAGCTCGGCCAGTTGCGCCTGCAGCTCGCGCAACTCGCGGCGTGACCCCGAAACGATGGCGATGCGCCGGCCAATGGCGCCACGCATCGAGCGCAGCACGTGCAGGTTGTTGGGGGTACCGTCGCTGGTGAAGCCGGCGCGCTGACTTTTCCATTCGGGCACGTCAGCGAGCTGGGTGCGCACCAGGTGGGGCAACGCGAGATCCTCAAAGAAGACCTGCATGAACTCCTCCTTGCTGAGGTGAAAGACGAAGTCGTCCTCACCCTCGCCGGAGTCGCTCGCCTGGCTGCCGCCGCCACGGCCGTCACCGCCCTTGGGCCGCTCGATCCGGTCGCCGCGCACGTACTCGCGATTGCCGGGATGCACGATCTCGCGCACGCCGCCCTGGCCGTGGTGGAAGACAGGCTCGGAGATGTCCTTGCGCGGGATGTGGATGTCCTCGCCGCGCTCCATGTCGCGGATGCCGCGACCGTCGACTGCGCGCCGCACCGCCTCGCGGATCTTGTCCTTGTAGCGACGCAGGAAGCGCTCGCGGTTGCCGATCGACTTGTTCTTGCCCGCCAGCCGCCGGTCGATGATGGACTGAAGCATCCGCCCTCCGTCTCCAAGCGCCTCAGCTGCTCTTGCGCACGCGCAGGTACCACTCGCACAGCAGCCGAACCTGTTTGGCCGTGTAGCCTTTGGCGACCATGCGCGTGACGAAGTCCTCGTGCTTCTTCGCCTCGTCGGCGCTCGCCTTGGCGTTGAAGCTGATCACCGGCAGAAGCTCCTCCGTGTTCGAGAACATCTTCTTCTCTATCACACTACGCAATTTCTCGTAGCTCGTCCACAGCGGGTTCTTGCCGTGATTGCCGGCACGCGCGCGCAGCACGAAGTTGACGATCTCGTTGCGAAAATCCTTCGGATTGGCGATGCCTGCAGGCTTTTCGATCTTCTCCAGCTCGGCATTGAGCGCCACCCGGTCGAACACTTCGCCGGTGTCGGTATCGCGGTATTCGTGGTCCTGAATCCAGTAATCGGCGTAGGTCACGTAGCGGTCGAAGATGTTCTGCCCATACTCGCTGTAGCTCTCCAGGTACGCGGTCTGGATCTCCTTGCCGATGAACTCCGCATAGCGCGGCGCGAGCAACTCCTTGACGAAGCCGATGTACTTCTGCTCCAGCTCGGGCGGGAACTGCTCGCGCTCGATCTGCTGTTCGAGCACGTACATCAGGTGCACGGGATTTGCGGCGACCTCCGTGGAGTCGAAGTTGAACACCTTGGAGATGATCTTGAACGCGAAGCGCGTCGAGATTCCGCTCATCCCCTCGTCGACGCCCGCGTAGTCGCGGTATTCCTGGATCGACTTCGCCTTCGGGTCGGTGTCCTTCAGGTTCTCGCCGTCGTAGACCTGCATCTTGCTGATCAGGCTGGAGTTCTCCGGCTCCTTCAGGCGCGTGAGCACCGAGAATTGCGCCATCATCTTCAGCGTACCCGGCGCACAGGTGGCCTGCGCGAGCGACGAGTTGCGGATCAGCTTCTCGTAGATCTTGACCTCTTCGGTGACGCGCAGGCAATACGGCACCTTGACGATGTAGATGCGGTCGAGGAAGGCCTCGTTGTTCTTGTTGTTGCGGAACGCCTTCCACTCGCTCTCGTTGCTGTGCGCGAGGATCACGCCGTCGTACGGGATCGCACCAAAGCCCTCGGTACCCTTGAAGTTGCCCTCCTGCGTCGCGGTGAGCAACGGGTGCAGCACCTTGATCGGCGCCTTGAACATCTCGACAAATTCGAGCAGCCCCTGGTTGGCCAGGCAGAGACCACCGGAATAGCTGTAGGCGTCCGGATCATCCTGCGCGTATGTCTCGAGCTTGCGAATGTCAACCTTGCCCACCAGCGACGAGATGTCCTGGTTGTTCTCGTCGCCGGGCTCGGTCTTGCTGACCGCGACCTGCTTGAGGATCGACGGATAGCGCTTGACGACCTTGAACCTGCGGATGTCACCGCCGTATTCCTCCAGCCGCTTGACGGCCCACGGACTCATGACGCGGTTGAGGTAGCGCAGCGGGATACCGTATTCCTTTTCGAGGATCGGCCCGTCCTCCTCGGCGCTGAACAGGCCGAGCGGGGTCTCGTTGACCGGCGATCCCTTGATCGCGTAGAAGGGCACGTCCTGCATCAATTGCTTGAGGCGCTCGGCGATCGAGCTCTTGCCGCCGCCCACCGGCCCGAGCAGGTAGAGGATCTGCTTCTTCTCCTCGAGCCCCTGGGCGGCATGCCTGAAATACGAGACGACCTGCTCGATCGAGTCCTCCATGCCATAGAACTCGGCGAAGGCCGGGTAGATCTTGATGACCTTGTTCTGGAAGATGCGTGACAACCGTGGGTCGTTGCGGGTGTCGATCGTCTGCGGCTCGCCGATAGCGCGGAGCATCCGTTCGGCCGCCGTGGCATACGCCAGCGGGTCGCCCTTGCACTCGGCGAGGTACTCCTCGAGCGAGAGCTCTTCCTCGCGGGTGCGCTCGTAGCGCGCAGCGAAGCTGCTGATCACATCCATGCGGACCTCCTGCGGTCAGGTGAGGCGACGTCAGGAGATCAACCTGGGGTCGCCCGGGAAGTTCTGATGAAGTCCGCCCCGTTCGTCCCGCGGGTTGGACTCAGGGCTCCATCAGAGCTTTCCTGTTCGGTCAGCGCTCGGTGCGAATCATTGTGCCTAGGTCTCGAGCTTCGTTCATCGAACGTCGTTAGAAGCACCGAGAAGCCGTCGGTTTGTCACGCACTTCACGCGCCGAGAGGGGCAGCAAGGATCGTGCCTCCTCTGCGTGGTCGCACTTTCGGGATGTGCGACGTGCATTTCGACACATCTGGTCAGGTGTGGTTCCGCATCCGGTCATAGCTGCCAAAACGCTGGCGGTCCGCCTTCCGCTGACCTGGGTGCGCGGGCGGCTGGCAGCTCGTCTTTGACCCTACAGGAGTGCGGGTCAATGGCCGTCAGGTCGAGCCGCGCAACTTGTCGAGCAGCCCGTTGAGCTCTTCGAGCGAGCCGAATCCGATCGCCACTTCGCCCTGTTCGCCGCGCTTGGTTCGCTTCTTGATTCGGATCTCGACCGGCGCGGTCAGCCGGTCGGCGAGTTCTTCTTCGAGGCGAAGCAAGTCGCGCGGCTTGCTCTTCTGTGATCGCAACAGCGGTGACTGTCGCCCCGCCGACGCGCCCGAGGCCAGGCGCGCCACCAACTTCTCCGCCTCGCGCACCGAAAGCCTCTTCTTCGAGATCGCGGTGGCCGCCGCAATCTGCTGCGCCCCGGCCAGCCCCAGCAGCGCACGCGCGTGACCCATCTCGATCTCGCCGGACATCAGCATCTGCTGAACGGGTTCGGTCAAGCTCAGCAGCCGCAGCAAGTTGCTCGCCGCACTGCGCGAGCGCCCCACCGCTTGGGCGGCCTGCTCGTGCGTCAGCGCGAATTCGTCGGTCAGGCGCTTCAGCCCCTGCGCCTCTTCGAGCGGGTTGAGGTTCTCGCGCTGGATGTTCTCGATCAGTGCCATCACGGCCGCCGCCTCGTCGGGAACATCCTTGACGATGACGGGTATGGCGTCCAGGCCTGCGAGCCGTGCGGCGCGGTAGCGTCGCTCGCCGGCGATGATCTCGTAGCGGCCTGCATTGAGTGGCCGCACCAGCACCGGCTGCATGACGCCCTGCGATTTGATGCTCTCGGCGAGCTCGTACAGCGAACCCTCGTCCATGCGGGTGCGCGGCTGGTATCGGCCAGGCCGCAGCGCGTCGAGCGGCAGCATCGCGGGAGCGCCTTCGCGCGCGGATGACTGCGATTCGACGGCCTTCGGACCGAGCAAAGCCTCGAGGCCCAGTCCGAGCCCCTTGGGTTTCTTGGTTGCCATGACTGTAATTGTCGTCCCTGTCAGCGTCCTGCCGTTTCGCCAGCGGTCAACGCTTGCAGCAGCTCATGGCCCTCGGTCCAGTCTCCCAGGCCCGACTCAGCGTTGAGGTGGCCGCACCGGCCCGCGACGACCAGGCCCGCACCCCACCCACGAACGAGATCGACGGCACACTCGAACTCACAGTAGGGGTCATCCTGACTGACCACCGCGACGGCCGCGAACGGCAGCCGGTCGCGCACCATCGGCCGCCAGCTGTGCAGCCGAGGCGGCGCGTCATCGCGCTCGATGTCCGGCGGCGCCACGAGCAGTGCGCCGGCGATCCTTCGCGCATGCGCCGATCGCACGGACCACGCCGCCGCAAGATGGCAGCCCAAGCTGTGCGCAGCCAGCAGAATCGGCCCCTCGCTGCCTTGCACGTCATCGTCGAGGCGTGCGAGCCAGTCGGCAAGTCTGGGCGACCACCAGTCATCCTGTTTGACTCGAGCGTAGCCGAAGCGTTGCTCCCAGTGCGTCTGCCAATGGTCGTCACCCGAGTTCTGCCAGCCCGGCAGCAGCAGCACGCGTGTTCCTGACATGGGTTTGCTTTATCCTGAAGCGCGCGCCTTTCGCGTGCGGGACCGAATCATGAAGCATCGCGTATTCGTCGACGGCCAGGAAGGCACCACTGGATTGCGCATCCACGAGTACCTGACGGCGCGGCCGGATGTGGAGTTGCTGCGCATCGACGCCGACAGGCGCAAGGACCCCCAAGAGCGCGCTCGCTTGCTCAATACGGCCGACGTTGCATTCCTGTGTCTTCCCGACGCGGCTGCGCGCGAGGCGGTGAGCGTGGTCACCAATCCGCACACATGCCTGATCGACGCGAGCACCGCGCATCGCACCGACCCGGCGTGGGTGTTCGGCCTGCCCGAGCTGAGCGCAGATCAGCGCCAGAAGATTCGCGCATCGAAGCGCATCGCCAACCCCGGGTGCCATGCGAGCGCGTTCATCTTGCTGTTGCGGCCGCTCGTCGATGCCGGCTTGGTGCCGGCCGTGCATCCGATATCGGCTTCGTCGATCACCGGCTATTCGGGCGGCGGCAAGAAGATGATCGAGCAGTACCAGGCTACCGGCAATCCAGCGCTCGATTCACCGCGCCCTTATGCGCTCAGCCTCGCGCACAAGCATGTGCCCGAAATGATGGTGCATGCCTGCCTCACCAACAGGCCACTGTTCATGCCAATCGTTGCTAGGTTTTACAAGGGTCTAGCAGTAAGTGTGCCCTTGCACCTGCAGGGTTTGCCTACTCGTCCGGACGGCGCCGCGATTCATGCCGCCCTGGCACGCCGCTATGACGGCGAGCGGTTCGTGCGTGTCATGCCGCTGTCGGACCCGGCGACGATCGAAGCAGGATTCTTCGACGTGCAAGGATGCAACGACACGAACCGAGTCGACATCTTCGTCTTCGCCGCCGCCGATCAGGCGTTGCTGATGGCGCGTCTGGACAACCTGGGCAAGGGGGCGAGCGGCGCCGCCGTGCAATCGATGAACGTGCATCTGGGCATCGACGAAGGCCTCGGCCTTTAGGCGGGCCGAGCGCTGACGCGCCGTGTCAGCGCCTCAACGACTCGAGACGCCGAACCAATTCGCGCGCGAATTCGACAAACGCTTGGGCGCCCTTTGAGGCGGGGTCGAAGACGACGCCGGGCTGTCCGTAGCTCGGCGCCTCGGCCAAGCGCACGTTGCGCGGAATTACGGTGTCGAAGACCTTGTCGCCGAAGTGCGCCTTGAGTTGCTCGCTCACCTGCTGCTGCAGCGTGATGCGCGGGTCGTACATCACGCGCAGCAGGCCGATGATCTGCAGGTCCGGGTTCAGGTTGGCATGCACCTGCTTGATCGTGTTGACCAGGTCCGAAAGCCCTTCGAGGGCAAAATATTCGCACTGCATCGGCACCAGCACGCCGTGCGCGGCGGTGAGCCCATTGACAGTCAGCAGGCTCAGACTCGGCGGGCAGTCGATCAGCACGAAATCGTACTCGCCAGACACCGCAGCAAGTGCTCGCTTCAACCGCCGGTCCCGCCGGTCGAGCTCGACGAGTTCGACCTCCGCGCCGGCGAGCTCGCGGTTGGCGCCCAGCACGTCGTAGCCCCCCTTCGCGCTGCGCTGGCGCGCCTCGGCGATGCTGGCCGAGTCCAGCAACACGTCGTAGACACTGAGTTCGAGAGCGCGCTTGTCGATCCCCGACCCCATCGTTGCATTGCCCTGCGGATCAAGGTCGACGACGAGCACGCGCTGCCCGATCTGCGACAGACCGGCGGCAAGGTTGACGGTGGTGGTCGTCTTGCCGACCCCACCCTTCTGGTTGGCGATGCAGAAGATCCGCGTCATGACGTGCCGAGCTTGATACCGAAGCCGATCAGCAGGGTGCCGGCCATTCGCTCCAGCCAGCGCGCCAAGCGTCGGTGGGCACGTACCTTCTCGGTGACGAGATGCGCCATCGCGCACAGCGTCAGGCAATAGGCTGCGGTGATCGCAGCGATCGTCAGGGCCATTGCGCCGAAAGTGGCCAGCCCTTGGTGGCGAGCGGGGTCGATGAACAACGGAAAGAACGCCATGTAGAAGACGATCGCCTTCGGATTGAGCAACGTGATCAGGAAGGCTTGGCGCGCATATTGGCGAGGCTCGATGCGGATCGGCGAGCCGCCGGCGCTGCGGGAGAAGACCAGTCGCAAACCGACCCACGCCAGGTAGGCAGCACCGGCGTATTGCACGGCGCGGAACCAGATCGGATTCGCCGCAAGCAGCGCGGCTACGCCGCCAACAGCCAGCCAGAGCAGCACTTGATCGCCGATGATCAGGCCCGCCGTTGCGGCGGCGCCTGCGCGGAAACCGCCTTTGGCGGTCGATGTCAAGAGCGCGAAGGTGCCGGGCCCGGGCAGCGCCAGAAAGACCAGAATCGCGGCACAGAAAGCGCCGTAATCGGCAATGCCGAACATTTGAACTTGTCGCGGGATGCGGCAACCGGCTTCAGCGGGCCGGCGCCGTGTGTGGATGTTTCTGCAGGCGCGCCAGGTCGAACCCCTGCTCTTCCAGCCAAGAGCGTATCGCAGATTCGTCAGCGTCCGAGAGGCGCGGTTCGCGCGACAGCACCCACAGGTATTCGCGCGAGGGCTCGCTGACAACTGCATAGCGGCCGTCGTCGGCGAGCCGGATCACCCAATAGCGACCCCAGCCAAACGGTAGCCACCTGAGCCATCTCGGCAGAAAACTGACCTCCAGTTGCGCGGGGCGGATGGTCTGATCATCGACCCGCCCCGTCGACCGGGCCTCGCCGCGTATCGAGTCAAACGACCCGTCGGCGAGCCGACATTGGTTGAGCACTTCGACAGCTCCATCCGGAAGCAGGCGGTAATCGGCGGAGGTGTCGCTGACGCAATTGCGCTGGAAGAAGTTGGGGTACAGCGCGACTTGGAACCACCGGCCCGAGTAGCTCGCGAGGTCGAGTTGCGCGAGCGCCTGAAGCGGGGCCGCGGCGGCGGGCGCTGCAACCGCCAACGTCGTCGCATGAACCAGTCCAGCCGCCGCAAGGCACTTGAGTCTGCCCAGACGCTTCATCTCGCCCTCATCCAGATCAGGCAGCGCGGCGCAGCAACGCCCGGGACGGCGACCGGTTCCACGTGAAACATTTCGACGTCCGCGGGCAGTGCCGCGGTCTCCTCGTCGGGGCGCCGCCCCTTCATGGCCAGCCAAATTCCTCCCGGTCGGATGTGCCGACGCGTCAGCCGCACGAAATCGGCCAGCGACGCGAACGCGCGCGAAACGACCACATCGAACGGCCCGGCGTCGAGCGCTTCGACGCGCGCGTGTTCCACCCTAATGTTTGGCAAAGCGAGCTCCGCCACGGCGTGGCGGACGAATGCGGCTTTTTTCGCCACGGTGTCCACGCAGCAGACCTCAACATCGGTCATCGCGATCGCGACAACGATACCCGGCAGTCCCGCGCCGCTTCCGGCGTCCAGCACGCGAAGCGGCCGGCCGGCCGAGCACTCAGCCTGCCGGCGCAGCGCCGGGACGATCGCTAGGCTGTCCAGCAAGTGGCGCGCGATGATCGCCGGTCCGTCACGCACCGCGGTGATGTTGTGAACCCGGCTCCATTTCTCCAGCAAGGCCCGGTACTTGAGCAGCCTGTCGAGCTGATCGGGACGGAGGAGCACGCCCAATCGGCTGGCGCCTTCGGCCAGCGTCTCACGCAGCGCTGAGTCGGACGCGTCCGCCATCATGGCCCCGCCGGTGGTCGGCGACGAGGACCCAGTGGCACGCCGCCGGCGACGGCCCTCCCGTCCTGGGTCCGGCGGGGCGCGCCGGTCAGGCAGCGACATCGGCGGCCGGATCGTTCGCGGCACTCCCATCAGCCGGCGCGGGAGGCAAAACCACCTGAGACCTGCCTTTCCTGAGGTGCACGAGCAGCAGCGAAATTGCCGCCGGGGTGACTCCCGAGATGCGCGAGGCTTGCCCGAGTGTCTCCGGGCGGTGCCGCCCGAGCTTCTGTCGCGCCTCGACCGACAACGCAGAGACGCAGCTGTAGTCGAGGTCCGGCGGCAGTCTCAAGTGCTCGTAGTGCGCAGCGCGATTGACCTCCTCGATCTGCTTGTCGATGTAGCCCGCGTACTTCGTCGTGATCTCGATCTGCTCAATGACCGCGTCCGCCAGCGGAACGCCGAATTCTCGCCGCAGTGTTTCACGTGAAACAGCCCCCTGCGGACGCGCGATCGCCAGGGCCTCGCTGACCGCGTCGAAGTCCACGCCGGGTCGGCGCAGCAGATCCGTCAGGCTGTACTCGCGCTCAAGCGGCTTGCCGACGAGGCGTTTGGCGTCCTCCGCCGGCAACCGCCCTGGATGCAACCACGTGGACCGCAGCCGCTGCGTCTCACGCTCGATCATCTCGCGCTTGCGGCAGAAGGCGTCCCAGCGCGCGTCATCGACCAATCCCAGCTGCCGACCGATCGCGGTCAGGCGAAGGTCGGCGTTGTCCTCGCGCAGCTGCAATCGATATTCGGCCCGGCTGGTGAACATCCGGTAGGGCTCACTGACCCCCTTGGTGATGAGGTCATCGACCAGCACGCCCAAGTAGGCCTGATCGCGCCCTAGCGTGAACGGGTCGCGGCCCTGAACCTGCAACGCGGCATTGACACCCGCGTAGAGCCCCTGCGCCGCGGCCTCCTCGTAGCCGGTGGTCCCGTTGATCTGCCCAGCGAAGAAGAGGCCCGCAATGGACTTCGTCTCGAAAGTCGAGCGCAGATCGCGTGGATCAAAGTAGTCGTACTCGATCGCGTACCCGGGGCGCAGGATGTGCGCCTCTTCGAGGCCGGGAATCGAATGGACCGCGGCAATCTGAACGTCGAACGGCAGCGACGTTGATATGCCATTCGGATAGAACTCATGCGTCGTGAGTCCCTCGGGCTCGAGGAAGATCTGATGGCTCGTCTTGTCGGCAAACCGGTTGACCTTGTCTTCGATGCTCGGGCAGTAACGGGGCCCCACCCCTTCGATGACGCCGGTGAACATCGGGCTGCGGTCGAAACCACTGCGGATGATTTCGTGGGTCCGCTCGGTCGTGTGCGTGATCCAACAGGGCACTTGCTGCGGGTGCCGGGCGGCCGAACCCATGAAGCTGAACACCGGCAGCGGGCCATTGGAGGGCTCGCCGCCCGGTCCCGGCATGCCGTCGCCCGGCTGCTCGGTGCACCGGGTGAAGTCGATCGTGCGGCCGTCAATGCGCGGCGGCGTCCCGGTCTTGAGCCGGCCCTGCGGCAGCTTCAACTCGCGGAGTCGAGCCGCCAGTGACACCGCCGGCGGATCGCCGGCGCGTCCGGCACTGTAGTTTTGCAGCCCGACGTGGACGCGGCCATCGAGGAAGGTGCCGGCCGTGAGCACAACGGCACGGGCCGAGAACCACACGCCCGTCTGCGTCACTGCGCCGGTCACGCGCCCGGCTTCGACAGTCAAATCGTCGACGGCGGCCTGGAACAGCCAGAGGTTCGGCTGGCTCTCCAGCCGACGCCGGATCGCGGCCTTGTAGAGCAGACGGTCGGCCTGCGCCCGCGTGGCACGCACAGCCGGTCCCTTGCTCGAGTTGAGAATCCTGAACTGGATACCCGCCTCGTCGGTGGCTGCCGCCATCGCCCCAGCCAGTGCATCGACCTCCTTGACCAGGTGTCCCTTGCCGATGCCACCGATCGACGGATTGCAGCTCATCTGGCCGAGCGTCTCGATGTTGTGCGTCAGCAGCAGCGTGGCGCAACCCAGCCGCGCAGCCGCGAGCGCCGCCTCGGTGCCGGCATGACCGCCACCGACGACGATGACATCGAAATCGCGCGGGAAGAACACCTGGTCACGACCGGAGCTTCGCAGCGCCGGCGCACAGAGGAAATGCGCGATTCTAGAGAGAGCTTCGGGAGATCCGCCGGAGGCCAGTCGGATCGCCTCACGACTGGGCGGTTGATGCCGCCACGTAGGCAGTCTCGGATGGCGCCCTCGGACCGCGACGCCAGGCTTGCCACCGGCGAACCAGCCCGGGGTGGCCCCACAGCCTGTCGAAGAAGTAATGGGCCACGGTGTTGGCCAGTGGCTCGATGAGGGTAATCGCGCCTGCGATCGCGACGCTCCCGGTGAGCAAGTAACTCACCCCGAACGCAATCGCAATGTGCATCACGCCGAAAGTCGCTGACTTTGCCATCGACGGTCCTTGTCAATAATGATTCTCATCCACATTGTCTGGGCACCTGATCAATAGACAAAATTGATTCAAACTAACTTCATGATAGATTATCAAGGCTGCGCTTGGTGCCGGACCTCGCCACCCGACGGGGCGCGATCCGCGCAGCGGAGTGGGCCCAGGCCGACAATTCAGTCATGAGCTGCCGCCAGGGTTGTGCCGCCTGCTGCATTGCGCCTTCGATTTCGACACCGGTTCCCGGAATGCCCGGCGGCAAGCCCGCGGGCGTGCCGTGCCTGCAGCTGACGACCGACCTGCGTTGCGCTTTGTTTGCCGACGCAACGCGACCGGCGGTGTGCGTGTCGTTGGCGCCCGATCCCGTGATGTGTGGCACCTCTCGCGATCATGCGTTGCGCTGGCTCGCACGACTCGAGCGCATGACCAGGCCGCACGCGGCATCGGTGTGCCGCAAAGCAGAGGGGGCCTCGTCTTGAATGTCGCCAGCCCACTCGCCGACCGATTGCTCGCGCTGTACCCGGCGCTCACCGAACTCGATCCGGCCGACCGCGCCCACGTCGTCGCCACCGAGGCGCAGACCGTGCACGTACCGTCCGGCACGGTGCTGTTCGAGGAAGGCGCGCCGTGCCGCAGCTTCCCGATGGTGCTCGGCGGCGAGGTGCGCGTTGCGCGAGGTTCCCCGGGTGGCCGTTCGATCGAGCTGTACCGCGTGACACCGGGTGAGCTGTGCGTGGCGTCGACGTCGTGCCTGTTCGGACACGCTGCACTGGTCGCACACGGCGTGGCCACGGCCGACAGCGAACTCGTGCTGCTTTCCCCCGCCGGGTTCGAGCGCTGGATCGGCAACGAAGCATTCCGACGCTTTGTCTTCGGCATCTTCGCCGATCGGCTCGCCGACCTGATGGCGCTGGCTGAGGCCGTGGCCTTCCAGCGCCTCGATCAGCGGTTGGCCACCGCGCTGCTCGGGCGCGGCGCAATCGTCAACGCGACGCACCAGGCACTGGCCGACGAGCTCGGCACGGTTCGCGAAATCGTCACCCGTTTGCTCCGGCGCTTCGAGCGTGCGGGCTGGATCGCGCTCGCCCGGGAGCGCATCGAGCTGATTGATCCGGCCGCGTTGCGGCAGTTGGCCGCTGGCGCGTCTAGGTGACCCTGGTCACAGACGGCCGCTCGCACCATGATCCAGACTTGGTGACAACGGCGCTATCGCCGCATCGATTGAGGAGACTTGTCATGAAAGCAAACGTTGGCAGCATCGACCGCGTCCTGCGCATCGTCCTGGGCATCGCCCTGATCGCGCTCACCTTGGCCGGCACGATCGGCGCATGGGGCTGGATCGGTGTTCTTCCGCTGGCCACCGGCTTGATCAAGGTCTGCCCGCTGTATTCACTGCTCGGCATGAGCACGTGCGCTACGCAGAAGAGCTGATTCCCGGCGGGTCGGCCGCACCCCTCGCTAGCCGACGCCGGCAGCACTGACGTCGCGATCGCGACCACCCGTCCGCCGGCGCGGGTTCTCGCGCAACCAGTGCGATCACTTCTGTCAGCGATTGACAGGGGGTCAGACCGGCAGAGGTGAACAGTCCCGAAGCTGGCCCGCCACGCACGGCATAGCTGCCTCGCCATGCTCTGCGGCAGCACGGCGATGCCTCGCGTCGGGGGTTGTTGCTGCCGTGGCGCTATCGTTGCGGCTTGACGCACCGTTTGCCAAGAAAGCCGTGAAACCTCGATACAGCCCCACGACTTGCCGGACGCTTCGCCGACGGCCGGCAACCGAGTCGACGGCGGTGGCGGCGCCGGCGACAGCCGGTGCGACATGCGAGACCGGGCTCGGCGTGCCGGAAATCGGCGTCTTACGGTTCCGCGACGGGAGCAACGCCACCACAGACGACGCACGTGCGGCGACCGCTCTGCCTGCAGCAGCCATGGGCCGGCGACGATGGCTGGCGGCGGCAGTTGCGTCAGGTGTGGTCGGTCCTTGGCGCTCAGTGGCACTGCGGTCGTCGTCCCGTTCGGCTTTCGCCGTTGCGATCGCGACGACCACAGGCATGTATGGCACGGCGGCCGCGCAATCGGCCGCGACCCTTCGCGAGGCCATGCAGCATGCGCAGGCGCTTCGTGACGCGGCGGTGCGGTCCGGCGACCAGGCGTACGGCGCGGTCGTGTTGCGTGGCGACGAGATCGTTGGCGCGGCCCCGAGCCGTGTCGTCGTTGCCAACGATCCGACCGCACACGCCGAAATGGAGGCGATTCGCGACGCAGCGCGTCGCTTGCGCTCGCGCGACCTCTCGGGCTGCGTGCTGGTGTCGACGTCGCGGCCGTGCCGCATGTGCGAGGGCGCCGCGATGTGGGCCGGCATCTCGCGCATGGTGTACGGCGACGCACTCACGGATGCAGGCGCGCCGCGATGATGCGCCGCGCGCTGCTGCTCGCCGCCTGCGGCATGATCAATAGGGCACCCGCGCAGGGCACGCCGGCGCCGCTCGTGGCTGCCGCCGAAGCGGGCGATCTCGCCGCGCTGCAGCGCTTGTTGGAGGCCGGCCTACCCATCGATGGGCGTGACAGTCGCGGCCGGACGGCACTGCTCGCGGCCACGCATGCCAACCGCATCGACGTGGCCAAGCTGCTGATCAAGCGCGGTGCCGACGTCAACGCACAGGATGACCTGCAGGACTCGCCGTTCCTCTACGCAGCCGCCGAAGGTCGCATCGAAATTCTGCGCCTGACGCTGGCCGCGGGCGCCGACCTGGCAAGCACGAACCGCTACGGTGGCACCGCGCTGATTCCGGCCGCGCATCATGGGCACGTGCAGACGGTGCGCGAATTACTCAAGACGAGAATCGAAGTCAATCACGTCAACAGGCTGGGCTGGACGGCGCTGCTCGAGGCCGTCATCCTTGGCGATGGCGGGCCGCCGTATACCGAGATCGTCTCGCTGCTGGTGTCGCACGGCGCGGATGTGAACCTCGGCGACGCACGAGGCGTGACGCCACTCACTCACGCCGAGCAACGCGGGCAGCGCGCCGTTGCCGCCATCCTGCGCGCCGCGGGAGCTACCGCGCGGCGCTGAGGGCGCTGCTGGACGAACGCCGGTCACGCCATCTGCACCGCCGTGCCGCTGACGGCGACCATCATCATGCCGTTGTTCTCACCGAGCACTTCGTAGTCGAAGTCGACGCCGACCACGCCGTTCGCGCCCAGTTCCTTGGCGGCGTCAATCATGTCGTCCAGGGCCGCGTCGCGCGCCCCCGAAAGGGCTCGCTCGTAGCCGCCGGCGCGTCCGCCGACCACGTCGCGGATCGACGCGAACATGTCGCGGAAGATGTTGGCCCCGATGATCGCCTCGCCGTGCACCACCCCCAGGTACTGCGCCACCCGAGGTCCGTCACCGGACGGCACGATCGTGGCCAAGAAGAACCCGGGATCCCTCTTCGAAAACCAGCCCATTGCCTACTCCTCGACCAATCAGGGGCCGCACGATGCTCGCCTAATCACATCACGCGCGGCCTCAACCCGCCTGTGCGGCTTCCAGCAGCGCCTTCGTGTACGGCATCCGCGGCGCCTCGAATAGCGCCTGCGCGTCCCCTTCCTCAACGATCTCCCCGTCCTTCATCACCAGCACGCGATGGCTCATCGCGCGCACCACGGCCAGGTCGTGGCTGATGAAGATGTAGCTCATGCCGTAGCGCTGCTGTAGCTCACCGAGCAGCGCCAGCACCTGCTGCTGGACCGAGACATCGAGCGCGGAGGTCGGTTCGTCCAATACCAACACATCGGGACGCAGCACGACCGCGCGCGCGATCGCAATGCGCTGGCGCTGGCCGCCGCTGAATTCGTGCGGGTAGCGTAGCAGCAGGTCGGTCACACCGTCTCGCTCGGACAGCCCTACCTCGTCGAGCATCTGCAGCACCAGGCGCTGCCTTTCCACGTCGCCCAGTTCCGGTCGATGCAGGGCGAGCCCTTCACCGACGATCTGCCCCGTCGTCAGCCGCGGGCTCAACGAACCGAACGGATCCTGGAACACGACCTGCATGCGCCGGCGCATGGCCCGCAACACCGGGCGCTCGGCATTGTCGATGCGCTGCATGTCGCTATTCGCGGCAAAGCGTACCTCGCCGCTCGAGACGCCCTGCAGCGCCAGCAGTGCCATGCCCAGCGTGGTCTTGCCGGAGCCTGATTCGCCGACGATGCCCAGCGTCTCGCCGCGCCTCAGCTGCAGCGTCGCGCGCTTGACCGCCTCGAAATGCCGCTTGCGGAACCAGCCCGCGCTGCTCGTGAACGTCACGCCGACCTCGCGCCCTTCGAGCAGCACCGGCGCGTCCGCAGGCACCGGCCGGACGACACGCTGCGGGCGGCTGGCCAGTAGGCGTTTCGTGTACGGATGCTGCGGATGGGCGAACACGTTCGCTACCTCGCCCACTTCGACCAGCCGGCCCCGCTCCATCACGCCGACGCGGTCGCAGAAGCGCTTGACCGTCCCCAGGTCGTGAGTGATGAACAGCAGGCCCATACCCATTTCTCGCTGCAGCTCGTCGAGCAGCGCGAGGATTTGCACCTGGATCGTGACATCGAGCGCGGTGGTCGGCTCGTCGGCAATCAGCAGTTCGGGCGTGCACGCGAGCGCCATGGCGATCATGGCGCGCTGGCGCTGACCGCCCGAGAGCTGATGCGGGTAAGCATCGACCCGCCGCTCGGGCTCGGGAATGCCCGTCTTGCCGAGCAGCTCGACCGCGCGCGCGCGCGCCGCCTCGGGGCGCATCGCCTCGTGCAGCTCGAGCACCTCGGCGATCTGGTTGCCCACGGTGTACAGCGGGTTCAGGGCCGTCATCGGCTCCTGGAAGATCATCGCGATGCGCGCGCCGCGAATGCCGCGCATCTCGCGCTCGCTCTTGGCGCGCAGGTCCTCGCCGCCGAAGCGAATCGCGCCGATCGTGGCTGCCGCCTCGAGCAGCCGCAGCACCGACAGCGCGGTCACCGACTTCCCCGATCCCGACTCGCCGACGAGCGCGAACTTCTCGCCGCGCGCGATCGAGAACGACACGTCGTCCACCGCGGTGTTGGCGCCGAAGCGAACGGTGAGGTGCTCGATGTCGAGCAGGGTATCGTGAGTCATTTCAAGGCATTCACGACTTGCGCGTGTCGAAGGCGTCGCGCAGCGCATCGCCGATAAAGGTGAGCAGCAGCATGGTCACCGTCAGCACGACGAATGTCGGCACGATGATCCACCACGCATCGAGGTTGGCCTTGCCCTGCTTGAGCAGTTCGCCGAGCGACGGCACCGAGCTCGGCACGCCGAGCCCCAGGAAATCCAACGACGTGAGCGCGAGGATTGCCGCGCTCATGCGAAACGGCAGGAACGTGATCACCGGCGTCATCGAGTTCGGCAGGATGTGGCGCCAGATAATCTGCGCGTTGGACAGGCCGAGCGCGCGCGCCGCCTTGACGAACTCGAGGTTGCGGTTGCGCAGAAACTCGGCGCGCACGTAGTCGGCGAGACCCATCCACCCCCAGAGCGCGAGCAGCACGAGCAACAGCAACAGGCTCGGCTCGAAGATCGACGCGAAGATGATCAGCAGGTAAAGCTCCGGCACGGAGCCCCAGATCTCGATCAGGCGCTGCAGCGTCAGGTCGACCCGTCCGCCGAAGAAGCCCTGCAGAGCGCCCATCGCGACGCCGATCGCCGTGCCGACGACGGTCAGCGCGATGGCAAACCAGATGCTGACGCGAAAACCGTAGAGCAGTCGCGCGACCATGTCGCGGCCGTTGCTGTCGGTACCCAACCAGTTGCGCTGACTCGGCCGCGCCGGGTCGGCGAGCGGACTGAAGTAGTCAGTCGACGTGGCCGAATGCGTATTCAGTGTGAAGAGAGCCACGTTGCCGGGCCGGGCGAGCAGATCGGCGATGAGCGGGTCCTTCCAGTCCGTGGGCGTGCCGAAATCGCCGCCCAGCGCCCGCTCGCTCGGGTTGACAAACATCGGTGCGTACCACCGTTCACCGATCCGCGCGACGATCGGCCGATCGTTGCTGACCAGTTCGGCCAGCGTCGACACGACAAGCATCACCGCGAAGACCCACAGCGACAGGTAGCCCAGCCGATTGCGCGTGAAGCGCAGCCAGGCGCGCCGGTTCGGCGAAGCATGCTTGGCCGGCACCGTCGCTGTGGGTGCCGTGCCGGAGGAAGGGGTAGGTCCAGGCAGGACCGCGCTCATTTCGCGGCGCTCCCGAACTGCACCCGCGGATCGATCGCCACGTAAAGCAGGTCCGACACCAGCTTGACCACCAACCCGATCAGCGTGAACAGATACAGCGAGCCGAGCACCACCGGATAGTCGCGCCGGATCACCGCCTCGTAGCTCAGCAGCCCGAGGCCATCGAGCGAGAACAGCGTTTCGATCAGCACCGACCCGGCGAAGAACGCCCCGATGAACGCGGCCGGAAAGCCGGTCACGAGCGGGATCAGCGCGTTGCGGAAGATGTGCTTGTACAGCACCCGCCGGTCATCCAGCCCCTTGGCCTTGGCCACCAGCACGTACTGCTTGCGCATCTCCTCGACGAAGGTGTTCTTCGTCAGCATCGTCATCACCGCAAAACTGCCGATCACCAGGCAGGTGAGCGGCAACGTGAGATGCCAGAAGTAGTCTGCAATGCGCGCCGGCCACGACAGCTCGTACCAGTTGTCCGAGGTGAGCCCGCGCAGCGGAAACCAGTCGAGGTAGGTACCACCGGCGAACAGCACGATCAGCAGCACGCCAAGCACGAAGCCGGGGATCGCGTAGCCGAGCAGCACGACCATCGTCGTGGCGATGTCGAAGCGCGAGCCCTCGCGCACCGCCTTGGCCACGCCCAGCGGGATCGACACCACGTACGAGATCAGGAAGGTCCACAGACCCAGCGAGATCGACACCGGCAGCTTCTCCTTGATCAGTTGCCAGACGTCCTTGTTGAACATGAAGCTGCGGCCCAGGTCGAAGCGCGCGAAGTTGCCGAGCATTTCGACGTAACGCACATGCGCCGGCTTGTCAAAGCCGTAGAGCTTCTTGAGCTCTTCGATCTGCTTCTTGTCAATGTCGCGGCTTGCCTTGTAGCCGCCGCCTTCGCCGCCCTTCTGCGTCGCCCGCGCCTCGGCGAGGATCTGCTCGACCGGGCCGCCCGGCACGAACTGCATCACCACGAAGGTGATCGTCAGCGCCCCGAGCAGCGTCGGGATCATCAGCAGAATGCGCTTGGCGATGTACGCGAGCATCTACCTGTCACCCCCAGCGAGCGCCTTGTCCCACCAAGCCATCAGCGGCCAGGGACCGAAGCCGCTGGTATCGATCGTGAAGTACTTCGGCCGCACCTTCGGTATGCCGAATTTGTTCCAGTACGACGCCCATTCGGCGCTCAGGTAAAGCTCGGGCAGCTGCCAGAAGCTCCACATCACCACCCGGTCGAAGGCGCGGGCCGCGTCGCGCAGCTCATCGAGCGTCTCGGCCCGGCCCATGGCCTCGATCAGCGCGTCGACTGCCTTGCTCTTGATGCCGCGGAAGTTGTTGTTGCCGGGCTCGTCGGCCGCCGCGCTGCCATAGGACGTGATCAGATCCGAGGCCGACGGCAGCGTGAAATCGCCTTCGACGATCGTGATCACGTCGAAGTCGTAGTTTTCCAGCCGCCGCCGGTACAGCGCGAAGTCGACATTGCGCTCCTTGTAGGTGATCCCGAGCTTCTCGAGATTGCGCTCCCAAGCCGTATTGCGCCCGCCGTCGCTGGGGTTCAGGTACTCGAACTCGAAAGGCTCGCCCTGACCATTGCGCAGCTTGCCGTCGGTCCCCAGCTGCCAGCCCGCCGCCTCGAGCAACGCCCGTGCTTTCAGCAGGTTGCGGCGCAGCCCGTGCGGATCGCCCTCGGTACTCGGTGCCTGCCACGCCGGCCCGAACACGCGCGGCGGCAGTTCGCTGCGGAACGGTTCGAGCAGTTTGAGTTCGCCGGCTGACGGAAGCCCCTGCGCGGCGAACTCTGAGTTGTTGAAAACGCTGCGCGCGCGCCGAAACGCCTTGTATTTGTCGAGGTTCTCGAAGTCCCACGTGTAGACGAGTGCCTCGCGCACGCGGATATCCTGGAAGATCGGCCGGCGCAGGTTGAAGTGCATCGACTGCAGGCCTTGGCCGACGTCGGTCTCGAACGCACGGCGAACGATACGACCGTCGCGCCACTTCGCCCCCTGATGCTGCCGCATCCACGAGCGTGAGCCGTATTCCTTGAAGATGTCAAACTCGCCGGCCTTGAACGCCTCGCGCGCGACCGCCTGGTCCGAGTACATCCGGTAGACGACGCGGTCGAAGTTGAACATCCCACGCCTGACGCCGAGGTTGCGGCCCCAGTAGTTGGGGTCGCGCTTGAACTCGATGCGCCGCGGCATGTCGACCTTGTCGATCGTGTAGGGGCCGGTGGCGATCGGATGCTCGAGCACGATCTCGTCGAAGGGCTTGCCCGCACCCCATTTCTTCGAAAAGACCGGTACGCCGCCGGCGAGGAAGACGTTGTCGAGTTTCTTCTCGCGCAGCTCGAAACGTACCGTCCGCTCGTCGACCGCCACCGCGCGCGCGACGCCTTCGAACGCCGCACGGTAACCCGGCGCCGCGAATTTGCTCGTGATCTGCTCGAAGCTGTAGACGACGTCTGCGGCGGTGACCGGGTCGCCGTTTGAAAAGCGCGCCTGCGGCCGCAGCCGGAACGAAATCGACGACAGGTCCGGTGCGACGTACATCTCTGCGGCGAGCAGACCATACATCGCCTGCAACTCGTCTTGCGACGAGGTCGCAAGCGATTCGAAGACGAAGATCGACAGGCCGGCCGGTGCGTTGCCGCGCACCGTGAAAGGATTGAATTTGTCGAAGCTCGAGCGCCGGTCGGGGTTGCGCAGTCGAAGCACACCACCCTTCGGCGCATCGGGGTTGACGTACTCGAAGTGGGAGAGCGTCGGCGGGTACTTCGGCGGCACGTACGCCGACAACGCGTGCACCCAGCGGCCCGTGACGATCGGCGCGTGCGCCACGTCGGCGGGGCCGTTGGCGGGCGCGGGCGCAGCCGCGTTCGCTGCTGCCATGACGTGGCACGACATCGCCAGGCAGAGTGCACCCAGCGCGGCAGACAGCGGTAATCGGTGCATCGTGGCACGGTCCGGCAAGTTGTTCGACGTCCCGATTGTGCGTTGCACGCCGCAGTCCTCCCGGCCGGTGGGTCACTGGCCGGGTGCGGCCGGGCGGTCTGCGCTGGGGTCACCGAGCGCGCGCTGCTGATCGTCGTCGTCGTCGCCGGCGGCGCGCGCCGCTGTGCGCGCCAGCGCCATCCATGCCGCGAACGGCAGCCGCATCGCCCGCTTCGGCGCAGCGCGCAAGATCTCGAAGCGCATCGCATCGGTTTCGCCGCGTGCCAACAGCACACCGTAAAGCTCCGGGATCTCGTCGGCCTCGCCGATGCCCTCGCGCAGCACGTACCAGCACTGGCTCGCGAGCGCGAGGTACGCGCCCCCCTTTGACGGTCGCCGCAGGTCGCCAAGCAGATCGGCGCGCCGCACCTTGACCTCATGCGCGATCGGCTCGAGATACGCCTCAACGGTCGTGTGGCGCACCGAGAACACATCCGGCCTCACCATCGACCACGCGTCGTCGACCGGGGCGCGCAAGCTGAGCTCGGTCCAGACGATGCGGCCGGCGCGCGCCATCTCGCGCGCCACCGCATCGACGACCTGCTGGTGCGCATCCAGCGTCGCGCGGTTGCGCTGCAGCGTCTGCGCAAGCAGCGCGATGCCCGATTCGGTGACGCGCAAGATCTCTCGCCCGGCGCCGTCGCCGACACGCTCGACCAGCCCTGCGGCAAGCAGCTCGATCTCGACCGCGTCCTGGCTCGGCCAGCCGGCCGAGCGCCAGATCGCCCGCAAGCGTCGTCGGTGGTGGACGCCGATCGGTAACTCGGTCATGGCGGAATATTGCCCCAGACCTCCGCGTATTCCGCCGGGGCGTTCGACAGACTGACGTCGTTAGGGTCTTCCAGGGACCCTGCGCGCGGTCGCTGCCACCGCAGTACCTTATCGCCCCGCGCCGTCCGGCGTACCCCGTTAACCGAAACTCGAGGAGATGCAATGAAGAAGCTGTTACTACCGCTGGCGCTGGCCGCCTTGGCCGGAACCGCCTTTGCCTCACAGTGCCCGGGCGACATGAAGGCGATCGACGCCAAGCTCGCAACCAACCCCACGCTGTCTGCTGACGCCATGGCCAAGGTCAAGCAGCTGCGCGCCGACGGCGAGGCCGACCACAAGGCCGGCAAGCACGCCGACTCGGTCAAGAAGCTCGGCGAAGCCAAGAAGCTGCTCGGTATCTGACCTCGTTGCTGTCACTTAAAGGCGTGGCCCGCGGACCGGTCCCGGTCTGGGGCCGCATTTGACTGACCGCATCCGGCGACGGTGTATTCGCCCGGACTGAACGGGGCCTTCAATATCGCTGCAACCCCGGCGCCGCCACTCGTGACACGATGGCGGTATGACTGCAGCCCTCTCATCCCTTACCGTTGCCCGCCCGCGCCGCGTCGAGCGCGTCGTCACTGGCCAGCGCACCAGCGACGGCGCCGGCGTGAAGCTCACCCGGGTGCTGACGCACGACCTGCAGCGCCGGCTCGATCCGTTCCTGATGCTCGACGCGTTCGGCACCGACAACCCGGGCGATTACATCGGCGGCTTCCCGGACCACCCGCACCGCGGTTTCGAGACCGTCACCTACATGCTCGAGGGCCGCATGCGACATCGCGACAGCGCCGGCCACGAAGGGCTGCTGACGCCAGGCGCGGTGCAGTGGATGACGGCGGGCCGCGGCGTCATCCACAGCGAGATGCCCGAGCAGCAGGAAGGCCGCATGGAGGGCTTCCAGCTCTGGCTCAATCTACCGGGCAAGGACAAGATGAGTCCACCCTGGTACCGCGATATCGCACCGGCCGAGATCCCAGAACTGCGCACCGCCGAGGGCGGAACGGTACGCGTGATTGCCGGCGAGAGCCACGGCGTAGCGGGCGCCGTGCAACGCGCGGTGACCGAGCCGCTGTATCTTGACCTCCACCTAGATCCCGGCGCGGTGTTCGCGCAGCCGCTGGCCGCGTCGCACAACGCGTTCGTCTACGTCTACCGCGGCGCTATGCGCATCGAGGGCACAGAGGTGCCTGCGCAGCGCATGGCGATCCTCACCAACGACGCGGCCAGTGACGGCGTTATCCTCAGTGCCACCGCCGACACGCCGGCGCGCGCGCTGCTCATCGCCGGGGCTCCGCTGGCCGAGCCGATCGTGCAGCACGGGCCGTTCGTGATGAACAGCAACGAAGAGATCTTCCAGGCGGTCGAGGACTTCCGCGCCGGCCGCTTGGCTTGATCGCGCAGCGGCCTTAGCGGTCCTTGCGCACGATGCCCGAGGTCGAACCGGCCGTGCCAACCACGAAGACGCTGTAGACGCCACCGGCGGTGAGGGGCTGTCCGGTGGTCGTGAACACCGGCGTGGCCGCACCCTCCGCGGCGACGGAGATCGCCGCCACATCGTTAGCGTCGACGGCGACGTACGGCGACGACGCTGTGCCTGCCGCCACGCCGCCAGCCACCGGGAATGCGTCGACCGTCATCGACAGTGCGCCCGGCAGGCCCGTCACCGCATTGACGAGCCGGATGTTCACCTGGCCGGTCACTGCAGGCAGCCGGTTGTCATCGGTCACCCAGGCCGCCTGCGCCGAGGCGAGCGCCCCGTAGACGAGCAGCGTGTAGTCGCTCCCGGCGGCGAGCGTCGTCACCGGCGCGGCCACGTTGTTGCCGTTTACCGAGATGGCCACCTCCGGCGAGCCCGCGGAAACCAGCGCGTAGCCGCCGACCGCCGGAGAACCGATTGCCGACATCAACGGCGTGCCGCCGACGGTGGCCGTGACGGCGCCGCTGTCGGCCACGCCCGCCAGCACACGCACCCGTGCCTGCGTGCTGTCGAGTCGCGTTACGTCACCCTCCTGCACCAGTAAGAGCGCATTGACGAGCGCGCCACCCAGCGACGGCGTCAGCACGAGGGTCGCCACTTGGCGGTTGCCCAGCACCATGCCGCGCACATCCAGCCGCAGATCAGTCTTGCTGTTCGCTGCCGCCGCGCGTAGCCGCCAGGTGCCGCTGGCCACGTCGAGGCGGGGGCTCAGCTCGCCGTAAGTGGCGCCGGCCAGCACGGCCACGGCCGATTCGATAGGGTCGGCCTCGTTGGTGATGTAGACGTCGAGGTTGCCGGCGTCGGGCGCCGCGTTGACGACGCGCAGCGTTGCGCGCTTGTCAGACGGCTCGCCGACGTTCTCGTCGATCAGCAGCTGCCGCAGCGTGCCCACCCCGCCGAAGGCCAGCACCGTGTAATGCTTTTTCTCGGTGACGCTGGGCGTGAAGGTCAGCAGGGCCGTCGGCGAGCCGGTGGCCGAGATCGTCGTCAGCGCCTTGTCCGGATCGACCTCGACGTAGGCAGCGCTACCGCCATAGGCCACATCGCCTTGGCGCAGCGCCCCGTCGACGCGCATGTCCAGCGACGGATAGCCCAGTACGTCGGCGGCGTTGACGAGACGCACCCGGGCCTTGGTGACGTCGTCGCCACCGCCGCAGCCCGTCAGCCAGCCGGTCGCGGGCAGCGTCGCTGCGCCCAGCAGCAGGGTTCTTCGCTTCATTGCATCGCTCCATCGCCCGCAGCGCGGCGTGGGACGGCCGTCGATCGGGCATGAGCGAATTGTTGCCCACGCGCCGCCGATCGGTCAGCCGTTCGGCAGTTTTACCGCCTGGACCGCGGCTTGGCCGCTTCGTCTGGATCGCCGCGAAGAGCCGCAAGGCGGCTGCCTCTGAGGGCGCTTCGATGGCCTGCTACAGCGCCGCGACGAGCACACCATGGGTCACCCGGGGGTCCAGCTCCAATTCGATCACCAGCAAGCCACGCCGCAATTCATAGCTCGAGTCGTACCAACTCTGGACCGGCTCGTCGCGCGCCGGCTCGTCCGCACGCTCGGGCTCCGCAACATCGCCGCTGCCCGCCGTATCGGTGGTTGATAGCTCGCTCTTAGACGCCTGGGCTGCGCCCAGACCGGAACGGTTCGGCAGGGGCCTGGATTCTTTGAGCCCGTTGCGAAGCCGCGCGATGGACAGCTCCAGCCACGCCAGGGGCGCCGATGGGGCGGCCTCGTCGTCACGGAACGGTTCGTCTGCGCGGTCCGTGCGTGACCGCCCGGCGGCCAGCGGCGCGGCACTCCATCTCATCGGGGCTGGATTCAGCGGCGTGACTGCGGTGCGCATCACAATCATGGTGTCCTCCTCGGGGTTTCGTCGTGGGGCCGCATCGTCGGCGCGGCAGCCTGCGGCAGCCATCACCACGAGGGGTGCACCCCGATGGGGGATTCGCTTTCATGAGCAGCTCGGCCACCGACACCCTCGACCGCCATCGCGTGCTTGCGCGGCGGCTCTGCCGCGCCGACGCCTGGTTCGAGCCCGTGGCCGGCTTCGAGATGATCGAAACACACATCTCGACGCTCGTGCTTGCCGGCCCGTATGCGCTCAAGCTCAAGAAGCCGGTTGCGCTCGACTTTGTCGACTTCTCCACCCTTGCGCAGCGAAAGCACTTCTGCGAGGAAGAGCTGCGCATCAACCGCCGCACGGCACCGTCGCTGTACCTGCGGGTGCTGCCGGTGACCGGCTCACTCGACGCGCCGCTGCTTGACGGCGAGGGCGCTGCGATCGAATGGGCGCTGCTGATGCGTCGGTTCGACAATGCGCTGCTGCTCGACCGCCTGGCCAAGGCAGGGCGGCTGACGGCGGCACAGATCGATGTCCTCGCGCGGCGCGTGGCGGCCTTGCACGATATGGCGTCGCCGTCGCCTGCACCGTTCGGCGATGCGCCCGTCGCCTTGCGCTGGGCGACCGACAACCTGCACGCGCTCGCCGCGCACCCGTTGGCGGCTGCCGAACGTGACCGCATGGCTGCACTCGAGCAGTGGACGCTGCAACGCCACGCAGCGCTCGCGGCACTGATGACCGAGCGCCGCGCGCAGGGTCGCGTACGCGAAGGCCATGGTGACCTGCATCTCGGCAATATCGTGCTCCTCGACGGCGAGCCCGTGCCTTTCGACGCGATCGAGTTCAACCCGGAGCTGCGCCACATCGACGTGCTGAGCGACGTCGCCTTCACGTTCATGGACCTGCTCGCGCACCGACTGCCGGCGCTGGCGTGGCGGCTGCTGAGCGGCTATCTCCAGGCGACCGGTGACCACGCCGGCGCACCGCTGCTGCGCTGGTTCGCCGTCTACCGCGCACTGGTGCGCGCCAAGGTCGCGCTGCTGCGCGCGGCGCAAGGCGGTAGTGCGGATGCATCGGCGCTCGCTGCCTATCGCGAGCACCTGGACCTCGCCGAAGCACTGGCCGCGCCGGCGCTGCCGCTGCTCGTGATGACCACCGGCCTGTCGGGCAGCGGCAAGAGTACGGTCGCGCGGGCGCTCGTCGAGTCGCTGGGTGCGGTGTGCGTGCGTTCTGACGTCGAGCGCAAGCGCCTGTACGGCCTCGCCGCCACCGAACGGCCGGCCGACACGGCGGTGCTCTATGGCGCTGAGGCGACGGCACGCACGTACACGCGATTGGGCGAGCTGGCGCGCGCGTTGATCGAGGGTGGCATCCCGGCGATCGTCGACGCCGCGTTCCTGCGCCGCAGCGAGCGCGACGCGATGCGTTCGCTGGCCCGGCAGCTCGGCGTGCGGTGTGTCGTGGTCGAATGCACCGCGCCCGAGCCGGTATTGCGCGAACGCCTGTCGCACCGCGCCGCGCACGAAGCGGACGCCTCCGACGCCACGGGTACCGTACTCGACCTGCAGCTGCAGGTGCGAGAGCCCCTCGCGGACGACGAGCTCGCCGGTGCCGCGCGGATCGACACCGACGTGACGGCCGACCGCCTCGCCGTGCGCTGCGTCGAGTTGGCGCAGGCATGGACCGCGGCCGGGGCCGCCTGAGCATTACGGGCCGGCCCCGCCATTGGCACGGTCTCGGCATACCTTACGGAATTGCGGTTCGCCACAAGGGCGCTGGACAGTGGCCTGCTGTGCGCGCACCATCACTCGCATGAACTATCGCCTCGACCAGACACCATTCGCAGCAACGCCCCGCAGACGCGAAACTGTGCTCGCGCTGGTCGGGCTCGCAGCACTGGCCGGGCTGGCGCCGGCGGCACGATCGCAATCGCTACCGCCGCTGCAATCGTGGCCGCTGCGCACACCGCAGCGAACCCGCATCCACGATGTCGCGCCGGCGCCGGACCACGGCGTGTGGTTCACCGCGCAGGCGAGCGGCCACCTCGGCTGGTTCGATCCGCAGAGCGGTCGCAGTGAACTGATCGCGCTCGGCCCTGGCTCGGCACCGCACGGCGTGATCCAGGGTGCCGACAAGGCCGCATGGATCACCGACGGCGGGCAAAACGCGATCGTTCGCGTGAGCTGGCCCGAGCGTGCGGTCAAGCGGTTCCCGCTGCCCGACGGCACGCCGTATGCCAACCTGAACACCTGCGCCTTCGACGGTGCCGGCGACCTGTGGTTTACCGGCCAGAGCGGCTACATCGGCAAAGTCGCCGTCAAGACGGGCCAGGTCAGCGTCAAGGCCGCGCCGCGCGGCCGCGGCCCCTATGGCATCTGCGCGACACCGCAGGGCGACGTCTGGTGGTGCTCGCTCGCGCAGTCGTTCATCGCGCGGATCGACCGCGCCACCGGCGACTCGGTCGTCGTCGAGCCGCCGACGCCCAACCAGGGTGCGCGCCGCGTCTGGAGCGACAGCCGCGGCCGCATCTGGGTCAGCGAATGGAACAGCGGCAATCTCTCGGTGCACGACCCGCGCAACGCGCAGCGGCCGTGGCGAAGCTGGCGGCTACCCGGCAGCGCCCCGCAGGCCTACGCCGTCTACGTCGACGAGCGCGACAAGGTTTGGGTCAGCGATTTCGGGGCGAACGCGGTGCTGCGCTTCGATCCGGAAACGGAGAAATTCGACAGCTGGGCGTTCCCGCGCGAAGCAGCGGGCATCCGGCAGATCCTCGGTCGCCCCGGCGAGGTGTGGTTGCCCGAAAGCGGCACCGAGCACATCTCGATGATCCGCACGCGGTGAAAGCCGCCCGTTGCCCTCTCAGCTGAACACCGGCACGCCGATCAACCAACGGTGGGCCCAGAACGCGAACAGCGCCCATGCGACCAGCCCGATCACCACGGTCGTCGCGGTGGCGCCCGAAGTGCCGGCCGCGTAGCTCGTGCCGGCCGCCTCGTCGCGCCGACGCGCCGATCGGTAGTCCAGCACCGACCACGCGAGAAATGCGCCGAACAGCACCACGTCGGCGAGCATCCCGTTTGCCAGAAGGTGGGCCAGCGCCCAGACCTTCACGCTGAGCACCATCGGGTGGTGCAGCCGCGCCTTCAAGCCGCTGTGCGGTACGTAGGTGGCCACCAGCAGCACAAACGAGGCGACCATCAGCAGCGCCGCCAGATGCCGTGTCCATGCCGGCGGGTCCCACAGCGGCACAGGCTGCTGGCGGGCCAGACCGTAGCCCCAAACGACGAGCGCGAAGCCGGCCAGCGACACCAGCGAGTAGATGCCCTTCCATGGCGCTTCGCCGAGCCGCGCGATCGTGCGGCTGCGCCAGCCGTCCGCGACGATCCGCACCGAATGGGCAGCGAGAAACAGCACCAGTCCCAGCAACAGCACGCTCATCGTGGCAACTTTCCCGGAAAAGAGGACTCTTTGATGTATTGCTCGGCCGTGGTCTTGACGATCCCCGCCGAGCACCTCAAATACGCAAGGGAGGAGACAATCATGCCGCAGCTACACCGACCTGCTGCCGTCGCGGGGATGTTCTACCCCGCCGAGGCTCGCTCGCTGCGAGATCAGGTGAGCGAGTACCTTCGAGCGGTCGCGCCGGCGAAGGCATCGACGATGCCCAAGCTGGTCGTCGTGCCCCACGCGGGGTACATCTACTCGGGGCCGGTCGCCGCCCATGCGTACGCACTGCTCGAGCCCTGGCGCGAGCAGATCGCGCGCGTCGTGCTGCTCGGCCCGACCCACCGTGTCGCGGTGCGAGGGCTTGCCGCCCCGACCGCGGCCGCATTCGAGACGCCCCTGGGCGCCGTGCCAATCGACCGCGCCGCGATCGATGCGCTGGAAGACCTCGTGCAGGTGGTGCGCAGCGATGCGGCGCACGCGCGCGAGCATTCGCTCGAGGTGCAGCTGCCGTTCTTGCAGAGCCTGCTCGGCGCGTTCACGCTCGTGCCGCTGGCCGTCGGTCATGCGAGCGCTGCGCAGGTCGCCGAGGTGATCGAGCGCCTGTGGGGTGGCGACGAGACGCTCGTCGTCATCAGCTCGGACCTTTCGCACTATCTGCCCTATGCCGATGCAGGCCGCATCGACGCACAGACGGTGAGCCGCATTCTGCAGTTCGACGCCTCGATCGCGCACGACGAGGCCTGCGGCGCCACGCCGCTCAACGGCGCGCTGCTCGTGGCACGCCGGCGCGGTCTCGTGCCCCGCCTGCTTGACCTGCGCAACTCCGGCGATACCGCAGGCGATCGATCGCGCGTTGTCGGGTACGGCGCACTGGCGTTCGAAGTGCCGTCAGGCGTTGCTCTATCGACCGTCAGCTCCTGACTGCAATGGCCAGCGCACCCTTCGACGACAAGCTCGGCCCGGCGCTGCTCAGCCGTGCACGCAACGCGATCGCGCAACAGCTCGGCCTGTCGCTGCAGGCGGAGCCCGCTCATCCCGCACTCGCGCAGCCCGGCGCGACCTTCGTGACCTTGCATCGGCTCGGTGCGCTGCGGGGGTGCATCGGCCGGCTTGAGGCTGGTTCGCATTCACTCGATGAAGACGTGCGGCTGAACGCGCGTCGCGCCGCGTTTTCCGACCCGCGCTTTCCGGCGCTCGAGGTGCACGAGTGGTCTGGGCTCGAGGTCGAGGTTTCTCTGCTCGACACGCCCGAGCCGATGACGGTCAACAGCGAGGCGCACGCGCTCGGCCTGCTCAGGCCGGGCGAAGACGGCGTGATCTTCGAGTGGCGCGGCCACCGATCGACCTTCCTGCCTCAGGTGTGGGAGCAGCTGCCCGATCCCGGCGTGTTTCTTGCGCAGCTCAAGCGCAAGGCCGGCCTGCGAGCCGATTTCTGGCATACCGAAGTGCAGCTCGCGCGCTACCGGGTGCGCAAATTCGAGGAGTTACCGATTACCCAATGACCGCCCGCGACAAGTTCACCGAGGAAACGTCCCACCCTGCCCAGTGGTGGCACAAGCTCGACGACGGGCGCATCCAGTGCGACCTGTGCCCGCGCGACTGCAAGCTGCACGAAGGCCAGCGTGGGTTGTGCTTCGTGCGTGCCCGCGAAGGCGACCGCATGGTGCTCACCACCTACGGCCGCAGCTCGGGCTTCTGCATCGACCCGATCGAGAAGAAGCCGCTCAATCACTTCTATCCCGGCTCGAGCGTATTCAGCTTCGGCACCGCCGGCTGCAACCTTGCGTGCAAGTTCTGCCAGAACTGGGACATCTCCAAGAGCCGCGAAATGGACCGGCTGATGGACCAGGCCAGCCCCGAGCGCATCGCCGAGGTCGCGCGCGAGACCGGTTGCAGGAGTGTGGCGTTCACCTACAACGACCCGGTGATCTTCGCCGAGTACGCGATGGATGCTGCCGACGCCTGCCATGCGTTGGGCGTCAAGACCGTTGCGGTGACCGCCGGCTACATCCGCGCCGAGCCGCGCCGGGCGTTCTACGACAAGATGGACGCGGCCAACATCGACCTCAAGGCGTTCACCGAGTCGTTCTACTTCCAGCAGACCGGCGCGCACCTTGCGCCGGTGCTCGACACGCTGCAGTACGTACAGCACGAAACCGGCTGCTGGCTCGAGATCACCACGCTGCTGATCCCGGGCCAGAACGACAGCGACGCCGAGCTCGACGCGATGACGCGCTGGATCGCCGAGCACATCGGCCACGATGTGCCGCTGCACTTCACCGCGTTCCATCCGGACTACAAGATGACCGACATCGAGCGCACCCCGGCAGCCACGCTGCAGCGCGCGCGCCGCATTGCATTGGCCAATGGCCTGCGTCACGTTTACACGGGCAACGTGCACGACCGCGCCGGTGGTACCACGCACTGTGCCGATTGCCGCGCGCCGCTGATCGAGCGCGACTGGCACGCCGTGCTGCGCTACGACCTCGATGCCGAGGGTGCCTGCCGCCACTGCGGCAGCGCGCTGGCGGGCCGCTTCGATGCGGCGGCCGGTGGCTTTGGCCGACGCCGCATCCCGATGCGCGTGGCCGTGTGAAACCGCGCGGCCCGCGCGCCGCGTCGCCAGCCTCCGGTCGCCTAGCCGGCGCCTGCTGTCTTCAGCGCGTCGGCTACCCGTTGCTCGAGGTCCCGGTGCTCGT
This sequence comes from Burkholderiales bacterium, assembly GCA_020354665.1. Lineage (GTDB taxonomy): Bacteria > Pseudomonadota > Gammaproteobacteria > Burkholderiales > Burkholderiaceae_C. The sequence continues at coordinate 2,808,127 of CP070653.1, read as the reverse complement.
AGCTCGTCAGGTCGACGTCTACGGCCGCGCGCAGCGCGCGCCGCAGTTCGTCGTCGAGTACGGCCTTGAGCTCACCGAGGAAGGGACTCGACGCGAACAGGACGAAACGCTCGAATTCCCTCGCACGCAGCCCGCTTTTCAGATGTTGCGCCACCTCACGCGCGAAGCGCGCGTGTTCCTTGCGCCGCGTATCGGTCTTCGGCTCGTACACCGTCCCGGCACCGCCGCGCTGGTCGGCCAGCCCCTGGCCCATCCGGTCGGTGGCCAGCTCGTGCCCGGTGAGTCGGCTCTCCGGGTGCTCGAGCGTGACCACCGGCCGCAACGGGCCGTCCGGATCGCTGCGTACCATCAGTCGTGCTTGAGCCGCATTGGCAATGACATAGGCTTCGGCGTTCATCGATAACTCCTGGCGCCTCGCTCGAGCGGGGCGATCGCGGCCTCATCATCCCGCGCGCATCCACAGGCGCCGTGACGCAGGTCAAGCGCACCGCATCCTGGGGTCGCAGACACTGCGGCGATGCCCTGGACACTGGACCGTCCGCCGACCGCGATGACGCACCTGCCGCGGCCGGTGCTCGACAAAGCAATCGAAATCGCGAACGCGCTGTACGCGCAAGGCTACGACGAAGGGCGCTGCATCCGCGTCGCGATCGCCGTCGCCCGCCGCTGGGCCGAGCGTCGCGGCTATTTCGCTACGCTGCCGCGGCAGTGAGGTTCAGTCGTCGCTGAACCGCAGGTGGGTGTCCTCGGCTGGGCCGCCCGTCTCGGGATCCATCCAGTCGGCGATGCCAAGTTCCTCTTCCGCCTCGCGCAGTGCCTCACCTGGCTCCCAGTTGCTGTCGACTGCGCTCATCATGTCGGCGCGCGCGTCCTCGATCGTCGCAAACGGGCCGAACTCCTGGCGACCGTCGGGCGGGACCCAGTAGAAGCCGTCGGGGTGCGAGACGATCGTTCCCTCTTCCGGCGCGCTCAGCTCTTCGTCAGTCGCCGGCAGATCCTCCGGCGGTACTGCGGGGACGGGGGTGTGGCGTGACGCGCGTTTCATGATCCAACTCCGACTGATCAAGGCCCGGGTGGGTTAGTGAACATGGGACCATCCTAAGCCCTCCGAGTGGCCTGCGGTTGTGGCTTATCAATCACGTCGCCCTTGCACGCCCAGTCCTGCACGGCAAAATCCTCTACCTGTCCTCGATCTCGCGTGTTTGTACCGCGGTGCGCAAGTGCTGCCCATCGGGTTGCACCGCATCGATCGCTTGGCGCACCCAGCGGCCGCGCTCGTCGGTGTCGATGGACACCTCGATCGTGCCGTTGGCCAGCCCGCACGATGCACCCGGCAGGATCTGCCGCGTGCGAATCCATTCGGGCGGACCCGACGCATGCCAGCGCCATTCGCTCGCGCACACGAGCCGCCCTTGTCCATCGAGCCAGCGCTCGGCGAGCGGTCGATTGCGTGCGTCGAAGTCCATCTGCGTCTCGTAGCTGCCGTGCTCGCTGTCACGCATGCGTCGGCTCACCGGCCAGCGTGGCTCACCGACGCGCTGAAACTCTTCGGGCAAGCGCACGCGCAGCGTGATCGTGCGCTCGAACCGACCGGCGTTGTCCGGCGAAGCCCCAACGCCGCGCACGCGATACTCGGCGACGAGCGGGTTGGTGTAGCGGATCTCGGTCGACTGGCGCCGCGACGCCTCACGCTCCTGGATGCGCACCGGGCGCCCGATCGCATCGAACGCCATCTCGACGCGCTCGTTGCTCGCGCCGTGCCGCACAAGCCGGGCCAGCGTTCCGTTGGGCCGGTACTCACGCACCTCGCGCATGTTCCCTTCCGCACCGCCGATCTCGGTGCTGCGCTCGACCTCGCGCCCTGCCGCGTCGTATCGCCAGCGGGTACGCCGCAACGCCGCTCCGGTCTGTTCGGTCTCCTCGAGCACGCGTCCCGCCTCGTCGTAGCGGCGCTCGATCAGCGGCAGCGCTTGGCCGATTTGCTCGATGCGCACCAATCGCCCCTGCCCACTGTACTGATAGCGGTATTCGCGATGGGTGGGCGGCTCGTTCGCCGCGTTGTAGTCCACCTCGAGTCCGTGCAACCGGCCTGCTTCGTCGAATTCCATCCGTGTCGTGCGCAGGCTCAACTGCAACGAAGGGCCGCCCGCGCGCGGCGCGAGCAACTGCTCGGTCCACCGCACCACGCGCACGGCCTCTGGCTGGAGGCCGACCAGCGCGCCTCTCCACACTTCATCCGTCCAGGGGTCGATCGGCACGTCCGCAGCGCCGGCCGACGTGCCGCTGATCGCCAGGGCAACGGCCAGTGTCGTCAGGAAGGCGCGAGCTCGGCAGAATCGCCTCGCCACGCCGGGACGTAAATCGGTCATGCGCGGAGTTTGCCGACCCAAGATCGTGCGTCAAGCCATAGCAGCCTCTGCCCGAATCGTCGTCGAGCCGTGCGTCACCCCGGCGCGGTGTCGTGCGTTAAGCAGGGGCCGGCATTCGTCTGACGCCGGTGCCCGCACCACGTCGCAACGCCATCGGGAGCCCACTCATGCAAGCCGTCAATCTGCAGTCTTCCTTCTTGAGTCGGCCCACCGCCTGGGCCTACGCGCTGCGTGCGCTGATGCTTGCCGCGTTGCTTTCGGGCTGCGCAGCACTGCCGGGACAGGAGCCGACGCGCGTTAACGTGGTGGGCATCGAACCG
>CP070653.1:2789516-2805338 GCA_020354665.1 Burkholderiales bacterium | reverse complement strand
TCTGCTCGCAGCGACCGCGGCACGCTCGGCCGGCGCCGGCAATGAGCTGCAACGCGCACTACTAGCCGCCGTGACGGTTGCCGCGGCGGTAGGAGCGATTACGGGTGCGATCCAAGTGCTCGCGCCCGCGGTCCCGGATGGTTCCTGGATCGCCGCGGTCACGGTTCCCGGCCGTGCGTCGGGCAACCTGCGCCAGCCGAACCATCTCGCGAGCGTGCTGCTGTGGGGGCTGGTGGCCACTGTCTGGCACTTTGGGCGCGCGGCGCGGCAGAGCGATAACCCCAAGCGGTTACTTGGCGCCGTCCTGGGAGCAGGCCTCGTGTTTGGCCTCGTGCTCACCGCTTCGCGCACCGGCGCGCTCGGCCTGCTGCTGCTGGCAGCCTGGGGCCTATTCGACCGCGGCCTTGCAAAGCAAGCTCGGCTCGCGTTGTCGCTTGCCCCGCTGCTGTATGCGGCGATGTGGTGGCTTGTCGACGCGTTCATGGTGGTTGAGGGCGGCACCGGCTTCGCCGGCACGCAGCGGCTGCACGAAGCCGACCCGTCGAGCTCGCGGTTCGCGATCTGGGCCAACACGCTCGAACTGATCCGCATGCACCCCTGGACCGGCGTGGGCACGGGCAACTTCAACTTCGCGTGGACGCTGACCGAGTTCTCGCACCCGCGGCCGGTGGCGTTCTTCGACCACACTCACAACCTCGCGTTGCAGCTCTGGGTCGAGCTGGGGCTGCCGCTGGGCACGCTCGTGCTCGCGCTGCTGGGCTATGCGCTGTGGCGCGCCTTTCGTGCTGCGGCCGAGGCGCCGGACGCCCAGACGGCGCTGACGCAGCGCTGCGCGTTCATGATCGTGCTGCTCGCGATGCTGCACAGCATGGTCGAGTACCCGCTGTGGTACGCGCATTTCCTCTTCCCGGTCGCGTTCTGCTGGGGCGTGTGCCTGGCGCGGCCGCGCGCGGCAGGAGAGGCCACCGACCCGGCGCCGCGCAATCTCCAAGCGCATCGTCTGGCCGGTGCCGCGCTGCTGGTTGCCGGCATCGTGATGGTGTGGGACTACTTTCGCGTGGTGCCGATCTTCGACCCGCCCGTGAACGCCGCGCCGCTGCGCGAGCGGATCGCCCAAGGCCAGCGCAGCTGGTTGTTCGCGCACCATGCGGACTACGCGCTCGTCACCACCTACCAGGAGCCGGTACGGCGGCTCGAGGATTTCCGCCGCCCGGTGCACTTCCTGCTCGACGCACGGCTGATGCAGGCGTGGGCCGAGGCGCTGGACGCCGCAGGCGATGTCGATCGGGCACGCTGGCTCGCGCAGCGGCTGGCCGAGTTCCACCGGCCGCAATCACAGGCGCTCTTTGCGCCTTGTGCCGAGCCGGCTAAGGCCGGGGCGCCTCGGCCTTTTCAGTGCGAGGCGCCGCTGAAGCGCTATTCGTTCGAGGATTTCCGCTGACCACGGCGCGCCGGCTCGCCCGCCGCCACCCAGTCACCGGACTTGCCGCCGCGCTTTTCCAGCAGGTGGACTCCTTCGATCACCATGCCGCGATCGGCGGCTTTGCACATGTCGTAGACCGTCAGCAGGCCGACCTGCACCGCGGTCAGCGCCTCCATCTCAACGCCGGTGCGTCCCAGCGTTTCGACCCGAGCGATGCAACGCACGGCGCTGGACGAACGATCGATCTCGAAATCGACCACGACGCGGGTGATCGGCAGCGGGTGACACAGCGGAATCAAATCGGCGGTGCGCTTGGTGGCCTGGATCGCGGCGACGCGCGCCACGCCGATCACGTCGCCCTTTGTTGCCGTTCCCGATTCGATCAGCGCCAGCGTCGACGGCAGCATGCGGATCCAGCCGGTCGCGCGCGCCACGCGGTGCGTCACGTCCTTGCCGGCGACGTCCACCATCTGCGCCCGGCCTTTGGCATCGAAGTGGGTCAGTGGCGACGGCATGGCGGGAAATACTCTGGCAACGTTGCAGTGGCATCATAGCCATGCAGCCGCGTCACCGACCGGGCGCGAACCCGGCGCTCAGGCGGTACGCCAACGCATTTGTCGATGTTTCTTTCTTGCCTTTCGCGTCTTACGAGGCGGCCGGCTGCGCGCGCGGTCGCCGCGGCGTGTGCGATTTCGCTGCTGCCGGTCGCTCCCGCGGGGCTGCAGGCGCAGGTATCGCTGCCCGCGCTCGGCGACTCGGTCTCGAGTGATTTTGGCCCCGGCGCCGAACGGCGGCTGGGCGAACAGGTGATGCGCGACATCCGGCGCGACCCGGACTACCTCGACGACCCGCTGCTGCTCGAGTACCTGCAGTCGATCTGGGAACCGCTGGTCGCTGCGGCGCGCCAGCGCGGCAACATCAATGCCGAGACCGATTCGCGCTTCGCGTGGGAGGTGTTCCTGGTGCGCGACCGAAGCGTCAACGCGTTCGCGCTGCCCGGCGGCTTCGTCGGCGTGCACCTCGGCCTGATCGCGATGACCGCCACGCGCGACGAACTCGCCTCGGTGCTCGCGCACGAGCTGTCACATGTCACGCAGCGCCACATCGCACGCAGTCTCGCCAATCAGGGGCGGCAATCGCTGATCGCGACCGCGGCGATGATCCTCGGCGTGATCGCGGCCAGCCGCGCCGGCAGCCCCGACGGCGTCAGCGCCGCCATCGCTGGCGGGCAGGCCGTGGCGATCCAGGGCATGCTCAACTACTCGCGCGACATGGAGCGCGAGGCTGATCGGGTCGGCTTCGGCGTCTTCAGCGCAGCGGGCTTTGCGCCCGCCGGCATGGCCACAATGTTCGACAAGCTCGATGCCGCCTCGCGTCTGAACGACAGCAACAGCTTCCCCTACCTCAGAACCCATCCGCTGACCACCGAGCGCATCGGCGAGGCGCGCGCGCGACTCGGCACGACCCGTGCGGCGGCGCCGGGCAGCCAGCTCGAGGACGAGGTGATGCGCGCGCACGCACGCGTGCTGATGGACACCCGCGAGGAGTCGCTGCGCCGGGAGCAGGCAGCGGACGCGCAGAGCGGGCAATTGCCGGCTGGCAAGCGCTTGGCGATGCTCGTCGCCAGTGCCGAAGCGTCCATACGGCTGCGCGACACCGCACGCTCGGAGAAGGCGATCGAAGCGGCGCTCGCGGTAGCGAGCGGTGGTGCCGGTAGTGACGCCCGAGCGCTGCGTGCGATGCGCCTGATCCAGGTGCAGGTGCTGCTGGCGGGCGGCGACGCCCAGCGTGCGGCCGCGGCGCTGCGCGCCGTACCGGACGACGGTTCGCGGCCGTTGCGACTCGCGCGCGTGCAGGTCGCCTTGGCCGACTCCGCAGGCGATGGCCGTGCGGAGGCTTTGCGGCGCAGCGCCGAAGACCTGCAGACCTGGGTCGCCACGCATCCGAACGACGCGATGGCCTGGGAAATGCTCGCCCAGGCATGGACCAAAGCCGGTCGGCCGCTGCGAGCCGTGCGTGCGGAGGCCGAGTCGCGCGTGGCGATCGGCGACCTCACGGGCGCAGCTGATCGGTTGCGCGCGGGCCAGCGCCTGGCGCGCGAGCCGGGGGTCAAGCCCGACGAGTTCATCGAAGTCTCGGTGATCGATGCGCGCCTGCGCGAGATTGAGGCGCAGCGCCGTCAACTGGCCGCCGAGATGCGCGGCAATGGCAGCGGGCGCGACGGGTCGCGGCCCTGACTAGACCTGGCGCTCGAAGACCCGCTCCATCGCAGCGTCGATCACCAATCCGCAGGCGCTGTAGATCAAGGAGCCGAGCAGGGCGGCACCGAAGCCGGTGACGTTGAAGCCGGCGAGCAGCGACGCCGCCGCCCAGAACATCAGGGCATTGATGACGAACAGGAACAGTCCCAGCGTCAGCACCGTCACCGGAAACGTCAGCAGCACCAGCAACGGCCGCACCAGCGTGTTGAACAGCCCCAGCACGAAGGCGGCAATCAGCGCCGACGGGAAGCTGTGCACGGTCACGCCGGAGTAAACGTTGGCCACCAGCAGCAGGGCTGCGGCCAGGAGGAACCAGCGGACGATCAGCTTCATGCCTTCAGGATACACGCCCGAGCCGTGCCGGCGGCGTGTGGCGATGGCCGGAAAAGCAGCGGCAAGCAGAGTGGCGCGACTGGCGCGGCCGAATCGATCCGCGCCGACCCGTCGATCGCGCGGAGCACCGCCATTTCTGCGTTGGATGGATGGTCGGTGGCGCGTTTCCCGCCGATCGCAGCGGCAGCCTGGCGCCACATCGGCTGAGCACTCCCGTGGTGTAGGGACTGCCGACGGCGCGTCTGCGCGAAGCTGAGTGCAGCGCCGAGCAACTCGGCTGCGGCACAAGGATCGTGCTGAAGCGACCACCGAATGACGTCTTGGCACGACAAAACGTCGCGCTCGTGCGTGTCAAAGCGCGATTTCTCTCTGCAAATGACTTCTCAGAGCGTGTCAACCGCATTACTATTCGCGCCGCAGGGTGCCTGAGAGAACAGAGAGCTCAAGCGGCTCTCACCCGGCCCCGGCACATCAACCACGTTCTTGATGGAGAGAATCGAAATGGCAACTGCGAAGAAGGGCGCGGCCAAGAAGGCCGCTGCGAAGAAGAAGGCGCCGGCCAAGAAGGCGGCGAAGAAGGCGCCGGCCAAGAAGGCCGCAAAGAAGGCGCCGGCCAAGAAGGCGGCGAAGAAGGCGCCGGCCAAGAAGGCAGCGAAGAAGGCAGCGAAGAAGGTCGCCAAGAAGAAGGCGCCAGCCAAGAAGCGTGCTCCCAACCCGGCGTTCATGAAGGCGATGACGCCCAGCGACGCGTTGGCTGCGATCATCGGCAAGGGGCCCTACCCCCGTACCGAGGTGACCAAGCGCGTCTGGGACTACATCAAGAAGAACAAGCTGCAGGACGCCGTCAACAGGCGGATGATCAACGCGGACGAGAAGCTGCGCGAGATCTTCAAGAAGGCGCAGGCCTCGATGTTCGAGATGACGAAGATGATCAACGCGCACCTCAAGCCCTGATTAAGGTGCGTGATTGCGGGCGCCCGCGGGCGCCCGTCGTCGAGGAAGCCGGTGCCTGTGCACCGGCTTTTTTCATCTGGGGTGGTGCGGCAGCCTCAGTCGGGGTTGCCCAGTCCGAACAGCCGAGCCCCGTTGTCCCAGCCGATGCGCCGCGCCACTTCGGACGGCAGCCCGCCCAGCCAGATCCGGTAGCCGTCCATCAGGGCTTCGTAGCGATCCCACCGCTCGTTGATCCAGGTGTCTGATCCGACCAGGAAGCGGTCCGGGTACGCCAGCATCAGCTCGCGCCACGCGGTGGCGAGCTGACCGCTCTCGACGACCAGCGCGGGGCGGTAGGACAGCTCGCCATAGAGCGTCGGGTGGCGTGCGAGCAGATCGCGCACGCGCTCGACCGGCGCGCCGCCGATGCCGGTGTGCGCCCAGATCACCACGGCGCGCGGAGCGTGTGCGTAGAGCTTCTCGATCGCCGCGTCGTCGCAGTGCGCGAGCACGACCAGACTGCGCTGCTCGGCCAGCCGCATCAACTCGCGCGCGACCGGTCCGTCGGCGTCCGCGCTGTCGTAGAGGTGGAACTCGCCGAGGCCCCGATACGGCCCGGCTGCTGTGCCTTGGCCCAGCTCGGACAGCACCATCTCGTGGATCGACGGGTCCGCGAACCAGCGGTGATAGTCGTCGCGAGTGCGGTACAGCCGCACGAACGGGACGACGGTCACACGCGCCGCGCGGGTTTGCTCGCGAGCCGCAGCCAGCTGCCGAGTACCCTCGTTGGGCCGGCTGTTGGCGACGATCGCGCGCACGCCGGCGCGCTGCATGCGGCCCAGCACGTCGTCCAGCGGATGCGGCTGCCGGGCCTCGTCGTTGTAGTGCAGGTGGGCGTCAAACAGCGGGCCCGCATAGCGGTCAGGTTGAGCAGGCGGTGTCGACGGCTGCGCGGCCACCCAGCCGGCCAGCGCGAGCGCGCCGAGCGCACCGATCAGCCCACCAGACGAAGTCATGCTCGCGGCCTCAACCCACGTGCCGGCGCAGGAACGCGAGCGTACGTTCGCGTGCCAGCGCAGCAGCCGCGGCATCGTAGGAGCCTCGCTGGTTGCAGTTGAAGCCATGGCCTGCGGCGTACAGGTGTACGTCCACCGCCGGGTTTTGAGCGGCCCAGGCACGTACGCTGTCGAGCGGAATGTGGTCGTCGCGCTCCCCGAAGTGCGCAAGCACCGGGCAGTGCGGCGCGAGGCCCTTCTGCTGCGGAATGCCGCCGCCGTAGTACGGCACCCCCGCCGCCAGCCCGACCAGCTTGCAGGCAGCCAGCCACGCCAGCAGGCCGCCCCAGCAGAAGCCGACGATGCCGACGCGGCCGGCCGCGCTCGCGTACTCGATCGCGGCCGCGATGTCGACCAGGGGCGCCTCGTTGCCGCACGCCGTTTTCAGGCCAAAGCCGCGCTCGATCTCCGGCGGCGTGTAACCCAGCTCGACGCCGCGCTCGACGCGGTCGAACAGCGCGGGCGCGACCGCGAGATAACCGTCGGCGGCCCAGCCGTCGCTGACGGCACGAATGTGGCCATTGACGCCGAAGATTTCCTGCACCACCACGAGCGCGCCGCGCGGCGTTCCAGCCGGCTCGGCGAGCCAGGCGCCCAGCCGATGCTCGTCGTCGGCCCGCAGTTCGATCCATCGTCCCATCGTGACGCTCCTTGTGTTTCCGCGGGTGGACGCCTTGGGATCGTCAGCCCCGGGCCAGCCGCCGGTCGAGAAAATCCAGGCGATCTTGTCCCCAGAAGATCTCGCCGTCCACGACGTAGCTGGGGGCGCCAAACACCCCGGCGTCGATCGCCTGCTGAGTGTTGGCCTCATAGCGCTCGTGCACGGCCTGCGAACGCGACTCCTCGAGGCGCGCAGGGGCGAGCTCGCGCTCCTTCAGCAGTTGTGCCAGCGTGGCATCGTCGGCGATGTTGCGGTCTTCGACCCAAACCGCGCGCAACAGCGCATCGGCGATGTGCATCGCGGCATGCGTGCCGTCCTTCCTTTCGACGGCGATGATCAGGCGTGCTGCGTCGTCGGCGTTAACCGGGAAGAACTTGGGCTGCAGGTTGATCGGCGCGTGCAGCCACTCGGAGAAGCGCCTGAGTTCGAGCAGCCGGTACGCCTGGCGCTGCGGTGCGCGCTTGGCCAGCGGCAGGCCGCCCGATACCGGGAACACCTTGCCCCCCAGGTCGATCGGCAGCACGTGGATTGCCGCGCCGCGATTGCGTGCGATGTCCCAGAAGCGCAAGTGCCCGAGGTAGGTCCAGGGCGAATTCGGGGCGAAGTAGTAGTCGACGCTCAGTGCCATGGTTGTCTCCTCCATTCTTGAGCCGGCGCCGGTCAGTATGCGCCCTCGCGCCGCAGCTCGCAGGCGCGCGGCGGGTCGATCGAGGGGTCAATCGGCCAGTCGCGACGCAAGATACCGGCCGGTGTGGCTGGCGGCCTGCGCTGCGACGTGCTCGGGCGTGCCGGCCGCGACCACCCTGCCGCCGCCCGCGCCGCCCTCGGGGCCGAGGTCGATCAGCCAGTCGGCCGTCTTGATGACGTCGAGATTGTGCTCGATCACGACGATCGAGTTGCCCGCGTCGCGCAGCTGGTGCAGCACCTTCAGCAGCAGGTCGATGTCGGCAAAGTGCAGGCCGGTGGTCGGCTCGTCGAGGATGTAGAGGGTGCGGCCGGTGTCGCGCTTGGACAGCTCGAGCGCGAGCTTCACGCGCTGCGCCTCGCCGCCCGACAGCGTCGTCGCGCTCTGGCCGAGCGTGATGTAGCCCAGCCCCACGTCGAGCAGCGTGCGCAGCTTGCGCGCGATCGGCGGCACCGCCCCGAAAAAATCGTGTGCTTCCTCCACCGTCATCGCGAGCACTTCGCTGATGTTGCGGCCCTTGTAGACGATCTCCAGCGTTTCGCGGTTGTAGCGCCGCCCGTGACACACGTCGCACGTCACGTAGACGTCGGGAAGGAAGTGCATTTCGACCTTGAGCACGCCATCGCCCTGGCACGACTCGCAGCGGCCGCCGCCTGAGGCCGATCCGACGTTGAAGCTGAAGCGGCCGGGGCCGTAGCCGCGCTCGCGCGCTGCGGGGACCTCGGCGAACAACTCGCGGATCGGCGTGAACAGCCCGGTGTAGGTCGCTGGGTTGCTGCGCGGCGTGCGGCCGATCGGGCTTTGGTCGACGTTGATCACCTTGTCCAGCGCGTCGAGCCCCTCGATGTCGTCGTGTGGGGCGGGCTCGAGGTGGCTGCGGTAGAGCCTGCGGGCGACCGCTGCGTAGAGGGTGTCGTTGACGAGCGTGCTCTTGCCCGAGCCCGACACGCCGGTCACGCAGGTCAGCAGCCCGATCGGGATCTCGACGGTCAGGTCCTTCAGGTTGTTGCCGCGGGCGCCGACGATTCTCAGTACACGCGGATCGGTCTGATCGGCCAAGCGAACGCGCGTCGCCGGCACCGCGATGCGCAACGTGTGGGCGAGGTAGCGACCGGTCAGCGAGTCGGCGCTGGCTGCGACTGCGGCGGGCGTGCCCTGCGCGACGACGGTGCCACCGTGCACGCCCGCTCCCGGCCCGAGGTCGATCACGTGGTCGGCTGCGCGGATGGTCTCCTCGTCGTGCTCGACGACCAGCACGCTGTTGTCGAGGTCGCGCAGCCGCCTGAGCGTGGCGATCAGCCGTGCGTTGTCGCGCTGGTGCAGGCCGATGCTCGGCTCGTCGAGCACGTACAGTACCCCGGTCAGGCCCGAGCCGATCTGCGAGGCGAGCCGGATGCGCTGCGCCTCGCCGCCCGACAGGGTGTCGGCGCTGCGCTCCAGGGTCAGGTAGTCGAGCCCGACGTCGACCAGGAACTTCAGCCGCGCGCCGATTTCGCGCACGACCTTGGTGGCGATCGTCGCCTTCGCCCCTTCGAGTTCGAGCTGGCCGAAGTAGTCGTGGGCTTCGCCCAGCGTCATCCGTTCGACCTCGTAGATCGCGCGGCCCGGCTCCTGCAGTCCGTGCGGCTGCAGGTACACGTGGCGCGACTCGCGCTTGAGCCGCGTGCCCCGGCACGCCGGGCAGGGCCGTGCGGCCTGGTAGCGCGCGAGCTCCTCGCGCACCGTCGCCGAATCGGTCTCCCGCAAGCGGCGCTCGAAACTCGGGATGATCCCTTCGAAGGTGTGCCAGCGCTTGACCGTGCGCCTGCGTCCTTGTGGACCCTGGGCGTGGTAGAGGAACGCGATCTCGGTGGCGCCCGACCCGTAGAGCAACACCTGCCGGTGCTCGGGTGCCAGTTGCTCGAACGGCGTCTCCAGATCGAAGCCGTAGTGATCAGCCAAGCTTTCGAGCATCGAGAAGGTGTAGGCATTGCGCCGGTCCCAGCCCTTGATCGCGCCAGCCGCCAGGCTCAGCGACGGGAAGGCCACGACGCGCTCCGGGTCGAACAGCGTCACCTGGCCGAGGCCTTCGCAGTTCGGGCATGCGCCGACCGGCGAGTTGAACGAGAACAGCCGCGGCTCGAGCTCGGTCAGCGAATAGCTGCACGCCGGGCAGGCGAACCTGCTGCTGAACAGGTGCTCGCGCGGCGTGGTACCCGTCGCTTTCGGCGCGGCACCGAGTTCCAGCGCGATCGCCCGGCCATCGGCCAGGCGCAAGGCGGCTTCGAAGCTTTCGGCCAGGCGCTGCCTGAGGTCCGGTCGGACCCGCACGCGGTCGATCACGACGTCGATGTCGTGCTTCTCCGCCTTCCTGAGCCGGGGCAGTGCTTCGGCCTCGACGACGGCACTGTCGACGCGAAAGCGCACGTAACCCTGCGCCTGCCACTGCGCGAACGCGTCGGCGAACTCGCCTTTGCGGTCGCGGACCACCGGCGCGAGGATCGCCAGCCGCGTGTCGGCGGGCAGCGCGAGCACCGCGTCGACCATCTGCGCGACGCTCTGCGCCTGCAACGGCAGCCGGTGGTCAGGACAAAACGGCGTGCCGGCGCGGGCGTACAGCAGTCGCAGGTAATCGTGGATTTCGGTGACCGTGCCCACGGTCGATCGCGGGTTGTGGCTCGTGGCCTTCTGTTCGATCGCGATCGCCGGCGCCAGACCTTCGATGAAATCGACGTCGGGCTTGTCCATCAGCTCGAGAAACTGTCGCGCGTAGACCGACAAGCTCTCGATGTAACGGCGCTGACCTTCGGCGTACAGGGTGTCAAAAGCCAGGCTCGACTTGCCCGATCCCGACAGCCCGGTGATCACGACCAGGGCGTGCTTGGGGATGTCCAGGTCGATGTTCTTCAGGTTGTGCGTACGCGCGCCGCGTACCCGGATCATCGGTGCCTCGTTGGGGCGGCCGCCCCCTGTCGTGACGCCGCTGGCCGGCGGTCGCGGCGGGCGGCTATCGGCGGCGGTCGGCGCAGCGCTCATCGTTACGGTGTGCAAACCTGCCATGATAGGCAGGCCGAGCCTCGCTTCCGTGTGCCGTGCCACCATGCCGCTGCGTCGCTTCCGACTGTGCTTTCTGGCCTGTGCCGCGGGCGTCCTGATCGCCGGCTGCGGCGGCGGCGTGTACATCGGCTGGGGTATCGGCGACGGGTTCGCGCCGAGCGTTTCGCTGGCCGTCAGCCCGAGCGCAGCCGCGCCGGGCGAGACCGTCGCGCTCGCTGCGGCGGCGAGCGACTTCGACGGCATCGACCAGGTCACGTTCTACCGCCTCGACGGCGAGGTCACGACGCCGCTTGCCGCTCTCGCCCGCCCGCCGTACAGCCTCGAGACGGCAATCCCGCTGGATGCGAGCGGTTCGGTCAGCTACTTCGCACGCGCAATCGACAACTCGGGCGACCGCGCCGACAGCAACGTCGTCACCGTCAGCGTCGTGCCTTGACGCGGCGTTTCGATCGACCCCCGCTGCGCACAACGCGGAGGATCTCGCGCCGGCTGGCCAGGTCGCACAGCGATGTGTCGCCGAGAGCCGAGGTGCTGCAGGGGCCAGCAAAAGGATGGGCCGGCCGCGCTCAGGAACGTGACGGCGACCGGTCGTCGCCGGACGCCGTCGTGTCACGGCCCTCGCCGGGCGGTGCCTGTGAGTCTTGATCTCGCGCAGGGGCGGGCGCGGCGGTCGGCGACGCAGCGCCGGACGGCAGGACGCGCGCCAGCATCATCTCAGCCAACGTCGGGTACAGCGGGCGCGCCACCAGGCGGGAGACGCCGCTCGCAACCAACGCGGTAGCCATCAAGCTGAGCACCATCGCGTGCCCGTCGACCATCTCCATGACGATGATGAAGGCCGTGATCGGCGCCTGCGTCACAGCGGCCAGGAAGCCGACCATGCCGAGCGCGATCAGCGGCACTGTGCCGGCCTTGCCAGTCAAGACGGCGACGTCGTGGCCGATCCCCGCGCCGATCGCCAGCGACGGAGCGAAGATGCCGCCGGGCACACCGGACCATGTCGTCAGCCAGGTCGCGATGAACTTCAGCAGCGTGTAGATGCCGGGGACGTATTCACCGCTGCCCAGACCCTCGAGCAGGTTGCGCGTGGCGTGGTAGCCGGCGCCGAACACCACGCCGTGGCTGACGAGGCCGATCAGTGCGACGAGAAAGCCGCAGGCCGCGGCGAAAACGATCGGATGAGCGCGCCGCAGTGCCGAGGCACGGTCCGGCACCCCGCGCAGCGAGAGCGCGAGCAGGCGCGAGAACAAGCCGCCGGAAACGCCGCTCACGCCAACCACGAGCAGCCCCGGTATCAGCAGGTCCCAGGACAGGCTCTGCACGATCAGCCGGCCGAAGTACGCGTTGTTGCCGAACGAGGAAACCGCCATCAGGCCGGCCAGCACGATCGCCGCGACGACCAGCGCGGTGTTGCGGTGTTCGCGGCCGCGGGTCAGCTCCTCGATCGCGAACACGACCCCCGCCAGCGGCGTGTTGAAGGCTGCGGCGATGCCGGCAGCGCCGCCGGCGGTGAGCAGGTCGTGCGGGCGGATGCTCGTGTGCTCGGAGAGCCAGTGCCGGGCATGATGCAGCACCCCCGCGGCGACCTGCACCGACGGTCCCTCGCGGCCGAGCGAGAGTCCGGCCAGCACGCCGGCCGACGTCAGCGCGACCTTGTGCAAGGCCAGCTTCAGCGAGACGAAAGCGGCACGCCGCGTGACAGGCAACATCGGATCCATGGCTGCCATGACTTGCGGTATGCCCGAGCCGCTGGCGCCGCCCGCGAAGCGCCGCGTGAACCACACGATGCCTGCGGTCAGCGCCGGTGTCCACACCAGCGGCGACCAGACGCTGAAACCGCGCAGCGCCTGGAACGCAGCGTCCGCCCACTGCGTGAGGATCGTGAAGCCGACGACCGCCAAACCGGCTGCCGCGGCATAGCACATCACGATTGCGCGATCGACCCAAAGTCGGCCTAACGTCAGTTCTTGGCGCAGGTTGTGCCAGAAGTCGGGCTGGTGGTTGCGCATCGCCCGAACCTTACCAGCGCAGCGCCGTGGCCGAGCCGGCGATCGGGGCGTTGCGGCACAATGCGGCGACCACTGCAATTCGTCGCGCGAGCGGCAGGAGTTCGACCATGGCCTCGGTAAACAAGGTGATCCTGATCGGCAACCTCGGGCGCGATCCCGAAGTGCGCTACACGCCCAGCGGCTCGGCGGTGTGCAACATCAGCGTGGCGACCACGCGCAACTGGAAGAGCAAGGAATCCGGCGAGCGCGTCGAGGAGACGGAGTGGCACCGCGTCGTCTTCTACGACCGATTGGCTGAGATCGCTGGGGAGTACCTCAAGAAGGGCCGCCCGGTCTACGTCGAGGGTCGGCTGAAGACCCGCAAGTGGCAGGACAAGGATGGCGTCGAGAAGTACACCACCGAGATCATCGCCGAGCAGATGCAGCTGCTTGGCAGCCGCGAGGGCATGGGTGAAGCCGATGCTGGCGCAACGGCGCGCGAGCGTGACGAGGGCGGCGCGCGCGCGGCGCCGCAGCGCTCGGCGGCCAAGCCAGCCCCCGCCAAGACGTCGACCGGCTTCGACGACATGGACGACGACATTCCTTTCTAGGATCTCGCAAATACAACACAGGAGGCAGCGGCGCGATGTCGACCGATCGGCGTGCCGATGCTGCGGGCGGTACGTCGTTCTCGACAGCGTCGCAAGAACGCAGATGACCCCATTACCCATATGGGCTACGAAGGCTCACCCATTGCGGTAATAGACGAGTGCGCGGGCATCGACCGTAATAGCCACGCCGCAGCGTGCCCGCGTCGCCGCGTCGCTGGCGTGCGGCCGTTCGGGAATGGCTCCGAAGCGGCCCGCAGGCAGACCACTGGAGACACCAAGAGATGAACTTCGACAAGGAATTTGACGCCTCGGGCCTATCCTGCCCTTTGCCGATCGTGAAGACGAAGAAGGCGCTCGCCGACATGCAGTCGGGCCAACTGCTGCGGGTCATCGCGACCGACCCCGGCTCGGTGGCCGACATGGCGGCATTTGCCGAACAGACGGGCCACGCGCTGCTGTCCTCTGGTCAAGAGGGTGGCAAGTACGTCTTCCTGATCAAGAAGGCCTGAGCCGGACCAGCGCTCGCCGCGCGTGCCGCCGTGACATGGAGCGCGGCGCGCTGTCTTGGGTGCGGCGGGCGCAACCCCCTTCTCACCTGAATCGGAGCTCCGATGACGACCAAGAAAATGGCGATCATCGCCACCAAGGGCACCCTTGACTGGGCCTATCCGCCGCTGATCCTTTCATCGACAGCCGCAGCGCTTGGCTGGGACGTGCAGGTGTTCTGCACTTTCTACGGCCTGCAGCTGCTGCGCAAGGACCTGAGCGGCATCAAGATCAGCCCGCTGGCGAATCCGGCGATGCCGATGCCCGTGCCGATGCCGGTCGTGGTCCAGATGCTTCCGGGCATGGAATCGATGGCCACGATGATGATGAAGTCGAAGATGAAGAGCAAGGGCGTGGCCTCGCTCGACGAGTTGCGATCGGTCTGCCTCGAGTCGGATGTCAGGTTCATCGCCTGCCAGATGACGGTGGACCTGTTCGAGTTCCAGAAGAGCGACTTCATCGACGGCATCGACTATGGCGGCGCGGCGACGTTCATGAAGTTCGCTGGCGAAGCCGACGTTTGCCTGTACATCTGAGAGGATGCGCGTGGGACAGTCGGGTCGAAGGTGCGGCGCGCTGCGGTCGCTTGTCGCGGCGGTCGCGCTGTGGATGCTTGCTGCGGCGAGCCATGCGCTGAGTCCGTACATCCTGGGCGAGCGCGTCTCGGCGGCCGACCTGTCGGCGCAGGTGTCGCAGATCGAACGCAAGCTGCAGGAGCAGGGTTTCACCGTCATCGGCCGCCATCGCCCGCGCGGTCTGCCGCAATACGCCGCGGTCATCGCGACCGATCCGGGGCTGCTGAAGGCGATCGGTCAGGTTGGCGGGCCGGCGATCCTGGCGGCCGGCATTCGCGTCGGGGTCAAGAGCGACGGCACGGTGACCTATGTGAATCCGGAGTACTGGGCGCGCGCCTATCTGCGCGGCGGCTATGACGCGTCCGCCTCCGCAGTGCAGTCGGTGCACGATCGGCTGGCGCGCGCGCTCGGCGCCGGTGCAGGCTTCGGCGGCGACGTGCCAGCGGCGGACCTGGCCAGCTACCGCTACATGATCGGCATGGAGCGGCTCGATGCGCCGCGCAGTGAACTGCGCGGTTTCACCAGTTTCGACGAAGCGCTGCGCACCGTGCAGGCCAGCCTTGCCCAGGGTGTCGGGGCGACCGCCAAGGTGTATGAAGTCGTCCTGCCCGAGCAGCAGCTGGCGGTGTTCGGTGTCGCGATGAACGATGCCGAATATGGTGAAGCCTGGTGGGTCGGCAAGATCGGCCCCGACCATGTCGCGGCGCTGCCTTACGAGATCTACATCGTCGGCGGCAAGGTCTACTCGCCCTACGCGCGCTTTCGCATCGCGCTGGCGTGGCCCGCACTCGGCATGGGGCAGTTCATGCGCATCGTCAATGCCCCTGACGCGATCCACGGCACGATGGCCCGCGTGGCCGGAGCGGCCGGCAACTGACCTTCAATCGACGTGCGCCCGATGGCGCCGCGCCCTGCAACAGGAGCCATCGGACGATGACCACCGCGGCCGCAACCGATCCCACCAGCCTCGTGGTTTGGGGCGCTTTTGGGCTCGCGTTCGTGTTCGGCGCGGTGGCCAACCGCAGCAACTTCTGCACGATGGGCGCCATCTCCGACATCGTCAACATGGGCCACTGGGGCCGCATGCGCATGTGGCTGCTCGCGATCGCGGTAGCCGTGATCGGCACCAACCTGCTGTTCTATTTCGGTCTCGTCGATCTGCCGAAGAGCATCTATCAGCGACCGCGCGTGAACTGGCTGTCGCTGCTCGTCGGCGGCGCGGCCTTTGGCGTCGGGATGTCGCTCGCCAGCGGCTGCGCCAACAAGAATCTGGTTCGCGCAGGGGGCGGCAGCGTTCGTTCGCTGGTGGTGCTCACCTTCCTCGGGATTTCCGCCTACATGACGCTCAAGGGCCTGTTCGGCCAATGGCGCGCGGACTGGCTCGATCCGGTGGCGATCGACCTCGCGGCGTTCAACCTGAACGACCAGAGCCTGGCGTCGGTGCTGGCCTCGATGACCGGCATGCCGGCAAAGACCGCGCTGATGGTCATGCTCTGGCTGACCGGCCTGGCGCTGCTCGCGTTCGTGTTCAAGGACGGGCGGTTCCGCCGTAACCCTGTGCAATGGAGCGCCGGCGCGGTCATCGGCTTGATCGTCGTCGCCGGCTGGTATCTGAGCGGGCATCTCGGTTTCGGCGAGAACCCCGAGACGCTCGAAATGACCTACTTCGCGACCAACTCGCGCACGATCGAGTCGATGAGCTTCGTCGCGCCGGC
>CP070653.1:2763747-2789416 GCA_020354665.1 Burkholderiales bacterium | reverse complement strand
CGCGGTAGCCCCTGCCGATCTCCTCCTCGCCGCGGATGCCGACCCGCGAGCCTTCCATGATGCCGCTGACCACCGAGTTGTCGGTACCGCCCTTCATGCCGCTGACGCTGTTCACGCCGATGTCGACAAGACCGTAGACCCTCACGTTGTCCGTCATGGTCTGGCCAACACTGGCCGAACAGGCTGCTGCGAGCGCAGTCAATGCCAACGCTTTCTTCATGTCACGTTCTCCGAATCGAGCAGGCGAGGAGTGATTTCGAATGATGTCTTTGCGCAAGGCTGTCGTGCGCGCGCTGTTGTTTCGCACCTACGAGCAGTTTCCCTAGGCTCGCCGCCCAGAGGTGCATCACCAGTTCACGCACGCGCGCTGCGTTGGAAGAACCAACAAGAAAAAAGCCGCCCCGAAGGGCGGCTCTCTGGTTCTTCACACTGCCTTGCGGTCAAGAGCAGCAATCAGAACTTGTGCTGGACACCGACGTCGAACCGGACCTTGTCCGCGGGGTCGGAAATGGCGTCGCCTGACAACTTGCCCACGTCGGTATAGAGCATCGTGCGCTTCGACAGGTTGTAGTCCAAGCCGACGCCGAACTTCTTGACTTCCTCGTCCGTCCAGCTCATGTAGCCCACCTTGAACATCGCGGCACCAGCCGGGATCTTCGCGCCAACCGACCAGCGCTTGGACTTGTCATTGCCGAAAGCCGACGCGGAGTTGTCGACCCAGTCGCTGACTTCGTCCTGATTCTCATACTGGAACATCACCTGGGCCATGCCGAAGTCGTACTTGCCGTAGACGCCCCAGGTCTTCAGGTCGTTGTGGTTGCGGTCGTAAGCGACTGCAGCCGACAGCGGACCGGCAGCGTATTGCAGGCCGAAGCCATACGGGCGCTCGTTGTTGACGGCCGATGACCCCTGGCTCTCGCCCGCGGCGCCCATCGCGTGCACCTGGAAGCCGCCGAAGCTCGGCGTGCGATAGTAGATCGCCTTGGCATAGCGGGCATTGTTCGCACCCGCGTACTTGCCACCGGTGTGCGTGTTGGCGACCGTGTCGCCACCGCCCCAGGGCTCGTAGCCGCCGTTGAATTCCTGCACCGGCGGGAGCATCTTGCCGATCCGGACATCGCCCATGCCGCTCATCAGCTGAATCCAGCCTTGGCGCCAGAACGGGGTGCCGCCGCCCGGTGCCGACGAGGTGACGTTGCCCGTGCTCGGGTCGAAACGATGATTGAGATAGAAGCCGGCCTTCAGCCCGCCGCCAAGGTCTTCGACGCCAGACAACGACACGTTGCTGCGGCCGCTGCCGGCCGAGCCCATCGTCCATTCATCGTTTTGGCGGATCACGCCGAGGTCGACCGAACCCGACAGCGTCACGCTCGACTGCGCCGAGGCAGCGCCGGCGACGGTGGCCAGCGCCGCGAGAGCGAACAGTGTTTTCTTCATTGCAGGATCTCCTAGGGTTGATACAGAGGCCCCGACCGGTAACAAAAAAGGCGCTTCTGTTGCATCGAGCGCCGGCCAGGCCAACCTCCTCATCGGAAGTTGCAGCTATTGCACCAGAGCGACCGTCCAGTTGCCAAGGTTTGCCGGGTGAAAAGTTCCCTCGTGTTGTCGCTTGGCAACGCGACATCGGTCACGGAGCGGGATAGCGCCTTAAGCCACGCTAGCCAGAGCGAGAGCGCACACCAACTTTCAGTGTTGGAGAATTGAAACAACCGGCTTCGGCAAGAGCAAGTTCGCGGCCGTCGGCGGATGCCCCATGGGGTCATACTCGAAACACATTCGGCTCACCAGCTCCTGCGTCGGCCATGCCAACATCACTCAGCCCTCTTGATCGCCTTGTGTCTTCGATTGACAGCGCGCTGCGCACCGTCGCCGCGCCGCCTCATGCGTCGCGGCCGCTGCCGGTCGCGCAACCGGATGCGGACGCGACGCTGAGCGCAGACGAGCGCCGCGAAGCCGCGGCGCTGATGCGCGTCAATCACGTCGGCGAGGTGTGTGCGCAAGCGCTGTATCAGGCGCAGGCGCTTTCGACCGACGACCCGCGTCTGCGCGAGCAGTTCGAGCAGGCCGCGCGCGAGGAGTCCGATCACCTCGCGTGGACGCGCACGCGGATCGACGAACTCGGTGATCGGCCCAGCCTGCTCAATCCGCTCTGGTACGCGGGCGCGTTCGCAATCGGGCTCGTTGCCGGGCGGCTCGGCGACCGCACGAGCCTGGGGTTTCTCGTCGAGACCGAACGCCAGGTCGAGGCGCATCTGGCAGGCCATCTCGAGCGGCTGCCGGTAGCCGACTCACGTTCGCGTCAGATCGTCGAGATGATGAAAGTCGACGAGGCTGCGCACGCCGACCGAGCGCTCGACGCGGGCGCACGGCAACTGCCGCCACCGTTACCGTGGCTGATGCGTGCGGCGGCCAAAGTGATGACGACGACGGCGCATCGCATCTGATCTGAATTGCCGCGCCACGCACACCGGCGGCGCTTCATGCAGCTTGCGACGGCTCGCTCGCGACGATCTCGTGGCTGTGCGTGATCTCGGCGGTCTTCGCAAGCATCGCGGTGGCCGAGCAGTACTTCTCGTGCGACAGCTCGATCGCCCGGTGCACCGCTGCGGGGTCGAGCGCGTTGCCGCTCACGACAAAGTGCAGATGGATGCGGGTGAACACCTTCGGCGCAGTTGCCGCGCGTTCCGACGTGAGCTTGACCTGACACCCGCGGACGTCGTGACGGCCCCGCTTGAGGATCAGCACGACGTCATACGCTGTGCACACCCCTGTGCCGGCGAGCACGACTTCCATCGGGCGCGGTGCGAGGTTGCGCCCGCCGCCCTCGGGAGCACCGTCCATCGCCAGCAGATGGCCGCTGCCAGTTTCTGCGACGAAGGCCAT
The DNA here is from genome assembly GCA_020354665.1 of Burkholderiales bacterium. Taxonomy (GTDB): domain Bacteria; phylum Pseudomonadota; class Gammaproteobacteria; order Burkholderiales; family Burkholderiaceae_C. Next base: position 2,786,533 of record CP070653.1, on the reverse strand, counting down.
GCCGGTTGCGGGTAGCCAGTTGATCGTGCATTCCATGGTCATGGTGCGGCTCGTTCAGGCGCGGCATCGGCCGATGTCACCGATTGTGCAAGGTGTCAGGCGGGCCGGGAGCCGTCAGTGACGCGGCACGGACCGATGATATTGCAGCGCAGCATGGAACCGGCTACACTAAATTCGTCCGCGCGCCGCCTGCGCCGAAAGACGTTCGGCGATGACCGGTGCGCGAACAGGTTGTCTCCTCCATCCTCCTACGGGTGGATTCGGCCCAGGGTCGCGAGACCTTGGGCCTTTTTCTTCTGCGCCGGCCGCCGCGCGGGTGCGTGGGTGGCCCACTGCAGCAGCAGTCTGCACAGAGAGGCCGTGACGTATCATCCGCGGCCCTCGGTTGCAAAGAACGACGCAGGAGGAGCCCCGCGATGGCCCGCCCCCCCGCCCCGGCGCATTCACCGTCCGCTCGCCGGCGCCCGCGGCGCCTTTCGACCGCGGAGTACCTGCAGAAGATCCTGACCGCACGCGTCTACGAGGTCGCCATCGAAAGCGACCTCGAACTCGCGCCCGCGCTGTCGGAGCGTCTGGGAAACCGCGTGCTGCTCAAGCGCGAAGACACGCAGCCGGTGTTCAGTTTCAAGCTGCGCGGCGCCTACAACAAGATGGCGCAATTGAGCCCCGCGCAACTGCGGCGCGGCGTGATCTGTGCGTCGGCCGGCAACCATGCGCAGGGCGTCGCGCTGGGCGCGCACCGGCTGGGCTGCCGCGCGGTGATCGTGATGCCGGTGACCTCGCCGGCGGTCAAGGTCGATGCGGTGCGCGGCCTCGGCGGCGAGGTCGTGCTTCACGGTGACAGTTACTCCGATGCGTACGCCCACGCATTGGCGCTCGAGCAGCAGCGCAGCCTGACGTTCGTGCACCCGTTCGACGATCCCGAGGTGATCGCCGGTCAGGGCACGATCGGGATGGAGATCCTCCGGCAGCACCCCCAGCCGATCGATGCGGTGTTCGTCGCCGTCGGCGGGGGCGGGCTGGTATCGGGCGTGGCCGCCTACCTCAAGGCGGTGCGGCCCGAGGTCAAGGTCATCGGTGTGCAGATGAGCGACTCCGACGCGATGCTGCGCTCGGTGCGTGCCGGCAAACGCGTGCAGCTGCACGACGTCGGGCTGTTCTCAGACGGCACCGCCGTCAAGCTCGTCGGCGAAGAGACGTTCCGGCTGACGCGCGAATTGGTCGACGACTTCGAGGTCGTCGACACCGACGCGGTCTGCGCCGCGATCAAGGACGTGTTCCAGGACACGCGCAGCATCCTCGAGCCGGCAGGCGCGCTGAGCGTGGCGGCGCTCAAGCAGTACGCGCAGCGGCACCGCGCGAAGGGCCAGACGTACGTCGCGATCGCCGGCGGCGCCAACATGAACTTCGACCGGTTGCGATTCGTTGCCGAGCGCGCCGAGGTCGGGGAGCAGCGCGAGGCGCTGTTCGCGGTGACGATCCCCGAGGAGCGCGGCGCTTTCCGGAGGCTGTGCGGCCTGCTCGGCGACCGCAGCATCACGGAGTTCAACTACCGCATCTCCGACGAGCGGATCGCCCACGTGTTCGTCGGCCTGTCGATCGCCAGTCGCAACGAGATCGGGCAGATCGCGCGCACGCTCGTGCGCCATGGCTTCGCGACGATCGATCTGTCCGACGACGAACTGGCCAAGCAGCACCTGCGCCACTTGGTGGGAGGTCGCTCGGAACTGGCGCGCGCCGAGCGGCTGTTTCGCTTCGTGTTCCCCGAGCGGCCCGGTGCGCTGATGCGCTTCCTCTCGTCGATGCACCCGGACTGGAACATCTCCCTGTTCCACTACCGCAACCAGGGGGCGGACTACGCTCGCATCCTCGTGGGCATCCAGATACCCAGAGGTCATGGCAAGGCGCTGCGCGACTTCGTGCAATCGCTCGGCTACCCGCACGACGAGGAGACCGATAATCCCGTGTACCGGCTGTTCTTGCGCTGATTGCCATGACCGCTCCGACGCCTCGCTCACTGATCGCACCGACGGCCAACCCGACGCTCGAGCGTGCGCTGCGCGACAAGTTGGCGCGCCGCGCGCCGGTCACCGGCAGCCTGGGCGAACTGGAGCCGGTGGCGGTTCGCATCGGGCTGATGCAGAACACGCTGAAGCCGCGGTTTCGCGACCCGCAGTTGCTGCTGTTCGCTGCCGACCACGGGCTGGCCGTGGACGGCATCGGCGTGGACACGCATCGCTCGACCGCCGAGCTGGCCAGCCAGGCGCTGACGACGCGTCTGCCGATCGCGGTGTTTGCGCGCATCATGGGGATGACGCTGACGGTGGTCGATGCCGGCGTGGCCGAGCTGATGGCGCCCCATCCGCGATTGCTGCCGCGCAAGATCGCGCACGGTACTCGCAACGCACGCACGGCCGCCGCGATGTCGGTGGAACAGGCGCATGCCGCCATCCGCGCCGGGATGGAAATTGGCGATGCGCTGACCGGCAACATGCGCGCATGTGCCGGCATCGGGCTGGGGTCGAACGAAAGCGCGGCGCTCGTGATCTCGCGGCTGACCGATGCACCGATCCGCGAGCTGGCGGTTGCGAGGACCAACACACCGCAGGATCAAGTCGCCAAGCTGATGGTGGTCCTGCAGGGTGCGCAAGGGCGACATCGCGACGTCACCGACCCCGTCGAGGTGCTCGCGGCATTCGGCGGCTTCGAGATTGCGATGATGGTCGGTCTGATGCTGGTCGCGGCGAGCAAGCGGCACATGATCATGGTCGACGGCCTGCCCGCCTGCGCGGCGCTGATGGTGGCGATGCGCATCTCTCAACCCGTCAGCGATTACTGCGTGTTCTGCCGCAGTGCGAGCCATCAAGGGCTGGACACTGCGCTCGGCCTGCTGCGCACGTCGGCGCTGCTCGAGCTCGGCATGGAGAGCATCGACGGCACCGGCTCGACGCTGGCATGGCCCCTCGTGGCGAGTGCAGCCGCGCTGCTGACCGAAGTGGCCGAGGGCGAAGACCCAGGGCCGTCGCAGCCCTCGGCGATGCCCGACGACGAGCCGCCGACGCTGACCGACACCAAGCCCTGACACGAGGACAGGCGGGCCGACCGAGACCGCGGATCGCACCCGCTGCAGGCCATTGCCGCAGCCCGCCAAATGCATGCCAGCGCTCAGCGCAGCCAGTCGAGCTCCATGCGCTGCTGCAGACGCCGCGCACTGCGGAAGGCCTCCTTCAGGATCCGCCGATCAACGTCGTTCAGGCTGTCCAGGGCAATCCAGTTGGGGTTGCCGTTCGCGGCCCGGTGGCCTGGATCGCCCATCTGACGGCGCAGGCGCAGCATCTGGAGGAACTCGAATGCGCTGACCCAGGTCGCGCACTCGTTGGGCTGTGCGTTGAGCAACGGCGCGACCGCCTCAAGCCGCTCTCGCGTCCCGACGGCGTCGACACCGTGCACCAATGCATACAGGCGCGCCACGTCGACGAACAGCGCCGTGCCATGCATCTTGAGGTCGACACCGTCTCGGCCGTTCTCGCGCGTCGTGTCGATGCCGCCATGCCAGTTGATCGGCGCCCGGTTGCGCATCGCGTTCTCGGCGAGTTGGCGCGCGAACCTCGGCAGTCCCCGCGCGCGCTCGGTGATCAGTGTGCGCAGCGGGGCGGCCAGCGTCACGTTGCCGGCCAGCGGCCGGAGGTCAAAGAAGATGCTCGCGTTGAGCAGGTCTTCCGGCGCGCCGTGCTCGATCCAGTGTTCGAACCGCGCACGCCACTCGTCGACATTCAGGCAGCAGGCCGGCTCGCGCGCCATGATGCCGCCCTTGCAAAGCGGAAATCCGCAGGCATCGAGCGCCGCATTGACTTCGCGGCCGAGCGCGATCCAGCGCTCGCGGTCGCGATCGGGCTCAGCGCTGTCGAACACGATGCCGTTGTCCTGGTCGGTGGCAATGGTCTGTTCGCCGCGCCCTTCCGAGCCGAACGACAGCCAGCAGAACGACGACAGAGCCAGGTTGCGGCGCGCCGCGACGAGTTCAACCAGCCGCTCGGTCAACAGATCGTTGAGTTGGCTGATGAGTTGGGTCAACGACCGTGCCCCAACCCCCTGCGCGAGCAGCCGCCGGGCGAAACGAGGGATGCTCGGCGCCAGATGCTGCAGGCTCGGCAGGTCGGGCGCCCGCCGCAGCTGCACGCCGAGCTGGCGCAGCGACAGCCGCTGGTGCGCGAACAGGTCGCGCTCCGAGACAATGCTGACCACCCGTCCCGCTTCGGTGACCGGCAGGTGCCGCACACCATGACGCGACATCAGCAAGGCAGCGTCCTGTAAGGTGCGGCCAATGTCCAGGCAGTGCACGGGCACGGACATCACGCGCTCGACAGGAACGTCGAGCGGCACGCCGGCCAGCGTCACGCGGCCCAGCAGGTCGTGCCGCGTCAGGATGCCAACCGCCGCCTGGTCCTCGTCGGTCACGACGATGGAGCCGACATCTCTGTCATGCATGCCCTGCAGCGCGTCGGCCAGCGGCGTAGCCGGTCGGCAGGCGAGCGGTTCCTTGCGCTCGAGCGTGGCCAGCGGTGCCTCGAGCGACTGCTCATCGAGCGCGTAGGCGGCGAACTCGGCCTGCATCGCGCGCCGGGACAGGTCGAGGAACTGCTGCACGCGGTGGTGCAGGAAGCCGGCGAAGGCGCCTTCTTGCGCGGCCACCTCGTGGACCGTGTCCGCCCCGACCTGCAAACAGCGGGCGTCGGTCGACGCACGGTAGCGCGCCGTGACCGGACGATGTGACAGCAGCGCGCCGGCGGGGAAGATGTCTCCCGCCTCGTATTCGAAGGCCGCTGCACCCGGTGGTGCCGAATCGCGCTGCCCCGTGACCGTGCCGCTGAGAATCAGCAGCAGCGCCTCCACCGGGCCGTCCTCGGGCTCGAGGACGCGCTCGCCTGCGCGGAAGCGCAGCTCTTTCGCGCCGGCAAGAAACGCATCGACGCCCGCTGGGGACATCTGCGCGAACGGTGCGTGGCGCGCCACCGTCTCCCGCAAGGTTCGATCAGCTCCGCCCTCGATCGCGGCAGTGTCGGCACCCATCGGCCGTCCTCCATCACCGCGCGCGCATCCGGCATCCGCCAACGGGCTATTGCTCGGGCGCGCTGGCGGCTTCTTGAGGCTGGGCGGCCTCGGGGACCGGCACCGGAACGGCGGCGCGCTGCGGTGGGACGATCGCTTCGGCCGGCGCCGGCACGGAGACTACGGGTGGAGTTGGCGCAGGCGCTGGCATCGCAGGCAGCGCAACCTTCCCGGTCGCAGGCGGCGGCCGCTCGGGCAGTTCGAGCGTGACGGTCGGCGCGCCGTCCTGCGGACCAAGCGATGCGCCGCGGCGGTGCACGCCGAGCAGCACGAGGCCTTCGTCGACGTTGCTGCCCACCCGCACCGGTCGCGCCGGCTTGCCGTCGATGGCGATCAACGCCAATCCGGCGGCCGAGTACCGATCGTCGCGTGGCGCCACGACGCCCAGCAACCTGAATCGCCCCGCCGCCGACGCCGCCACCGGCGCAGCCGGTGCGCCGCGCACCGGCTCGGCATCCCGGCCTAGCAGGCGCAGCATGTCGCCGCGCAGCGCGCCGCTTTCGGCTACTGGGACCGTGTAGGCCGGCACGGCTGGCGGCGTTGCGCCAAGGCGCAAACCCCAGGCCACCACCGTGGCAGCCGCGGCGGCCCAGATCACGAATGCAAACCATCGCGCGGACATGCGGCGATTATCATCGAGTCGTTTATGCAACTGTAGCCGCGCGCGCGACCACCGGCGCGCCGCGAAGACCATGCCTCGACCCCACATTCAAGCTACCCGCCGAGCCGTTGTGTCCCTGCCAAAGGTGCTGACACGCGGCTTCACCTTGATCGAGTTGATGGTGGTGCTCGTGATCATCGGCGTGCTCGCCGCATTGATCGTGCCCAACGTGCTCGAGCGCGCCGACGAGGCGCGCGTGACCGCGGCCCGCACCGACGTCAACAACCTGATGCAGGCGCTCAAGCTGTATCGGCTCGACAACCAGCGCTATCCGACCGCCGAACCGGGGCTCGACGCGCTGGTCCGTCAGCCCACGGTCGGTCCGCCCCCGCCCAACTGGAAGCCCTACCTCGAGAAGCTGCCGAACGACCCGTGGGGGCACCCGTATCAGTACGTAAACCCCGGGGTCAAGGGTGAAATCGATGTCTACAGCCTCGGCGCCGACGGCCAACCCGGCGGCGATGGCAAGGACGCCGACGTCGGATCCTGGCAATAGCGCGACGATGATGGCGTTGCGCGAGCGCGGGTTCACGCTGGTCGAGCTGCTGATCGTCATCACCCTGATCGCGCTCATCTCGGCAGTGGCCAGCCTCGCACTGCGCGACCCCGCATCGACGCGGCTCGACCAGGAGGCCGAGCGACTGGTCGCACTGCTGGAGGCTGCCCGCCACGAGGCCCGCGCCGCCGGCGTTCCAGCGCGCTGGGAGCCACGATCAACGACAGCCGGAGAGGACTTCCGGTTCATCGGCTTGCCCGAGCGGGTGTCCCTTCCCAACCGCTGGCTCGAGCCCGGGCCCACGGCCGAAGTCATCGGTGCGCGCGCGGTCGTGCTCGGCCCCGAGCCGCTGATTGGCCCGCAGCGCATCGTGATCCGGCTGGAGGACCGGGCTGTCGCGCTGGCGACCGACGGCCTCGGGCCGTTCATCGTCGAGCCGGCCCATGCACCAGCGACGAGTCAATGACGTGACGCGGCGTCAGCACAGGGGCTTCACGCTGATCGAAGTGCTGGTCGCGCTGGCGATCGTGGCGATCACGCTGAGCGCGGGCATCAAGGCGGCGGGCGCCTTGACGAACAATGCGCAGCGCCTGTCCGACGTGAGCCTCGCGCAGTGGTGCGCCGACAACCAGCTCACGGCACTCAAATTGTCGCGCCAGTTCCCTGGCGTGGGCGACGGTGATTTCGCGTGCCAGCAGCTCGGGCGAAGCTTCGGTGGCCGGCTCGAGATCCGCCCCACGCCCAACCCCAACTTCAGGCGCGTCGACGCGATCGTGTTCGATGAGGCGAATCGCCCGCTGCTGCGCCTGTCGACGGTGCTGCCGAGGTACTGAATGCCGCACTCGCCTGCAGATCGGCGCAGCGCCGCTTCAGCGGCCGCCGGCTTCACGCTGGTCGAGGTGCTGGTGGCCATGGTCGTGATGGCTTTGATGGCGGTGATGGCGTGGCAGGGGGTCGACGGCATCACGCGTTCGCGCAGCGTCAGTCAGGCCCGGCTGGAGTACACGCTGCGGCTCGACACGGTGCTGGCCCAGTGGGCGCAGGACCTGGCTGCGCTGCAGGATAGTCGCGCCGTTCCCGCGCTGGTGGTGCAGGGTCGGACGCTGCTGCTCACGCGCCGCACCGATGCCGGACTGCAGGTGGTGGCCTGGGCGCTGCGCGGTGGAGCGTGGTGGCGGTGGGCGGGACCGCCCGTGACAACCGTGCGGGAGCTGCAGGACAGCTGGTTCTCGAGCCAACAACTGATTGGCACTGAGAACGGCCAGCTGCGCATGCTGGATGACGCGACTTCGTGGCAGATCTACTTCTTCCGCGGCAATGCCTGGTCGAATGCCCAGTCGACCGGTGACGTCGACGAAACGTCTCCACCGGCAGCGCCTGCGCAGCCGCGGCAACAGCTGCCGCAAGGAGTCCGGCTGGTACTCGACGTGGCTGACGGCTCGGCTCAGGTCACGCTGACGCGCGACATCGCGCTCGCGCCGCAGCTGCCATGAGCCACCGCCCTGCGCCGGCCACGCCAACGCGCCGACGCCAGCGCGGCGCGGCCCTGCTTACCGCGATGGTGATCGTGACCCTGGTGGCCACGCTTGCAGCATCGATGATCTGGCAGCAATGGCGGGCGGTGCAGATCGAAGCGGCGGAGCGTTCGCGCGCGCAGTCGGCGTGGATCCTGCAGGGCGCGCTCGACTGGTCGCGCCTGATCCTGCGCGAGGACGCGCGCACGGGGGGCGCCGACCATCTCGGTGAGCCGTGGGCGGTACCGCTCGCCGAGGCGCGGCTGTCGACGTTCCTGGCGATCGACCGCGATCGCACCGACGATGCACCCGAGGCGTTCCTGTCCGGTCGCATCGAAGACGCGCAATCGCGCTTCAATCTGCGCAACCTGGTCAACGGCCCCGAGGTCTCGGAACCCGATGTGCAGGCACTGGCGCGCCTGTGCGAGACCGCCGAAGTGCCGTCTGCGCTGGCGCAGTCGCTCGCCGAAGCGCTGCGCGCGGCGACGTTGGCAAACGCGGAGACGGCGCCGCTGCCGCCGCAGTCGATCGATCAGGTCACGTGGCTGGGAATCGACGCTGACAGCCTGCGCAGGTTGCGCCGCTACGTGGTGCTTCTGCCGTCGCGAACGCCGGTCAACCTGAACACCGCGCAACGCGAGGTGATCGCCGCAGCCGTCGCCGGGCTGGACCTGGCCACGGCCGAGCGCCTCGTGCAGGAACGCCAACGCTCGCCGTTCAAGAGCCTCGCTGCAGCGCAGGCGCTGCTGCCAACGGGCATTCGCCTGGATCCGCAGCGCGTGTCAGTGGCATCCCGGTATTTCGTGGTCACGGGGCGGCTGCGGTTGGACGAACGGGTGCTCGACGAGCGCTCGCTTGTCGAGCGGCGCGGGGTTGAAGTCGTTGCCCTGAGCCGGGAGCGGGTTGCCGGCATCGAGGAGACCCAGTGAGGTCGTTGGCAGGGTTGCCCACACCACTCGACCGCGGGGCACTCACGCCGGGTTACGACATGGTCTCCTACCGCAATCGGGCGACACTGCACAATAAGGTAGCCTTGACCTTGCCATGGCCACCCTGATCGTCCTTCTCACTCCGCGCCCGCGTTTGGGCGCGGCGACCCCTGGCGCGGAGCCTGCCGCGACGCGCGCAAGCGGTGAGTACACCTTCGTGCTCAGCAACGACGGCTTCACCGTGCAGAAGGAGGGCCGCTGTGCCGCCAAGCTGCTGCCGCGCGCGGACACGGTGATCGCGGTTCTCGACGACGCGGACGTGAGTTGGCACCGGGTCACGGTGCCACGCGGCGCTGCAGGGCGCATGCGTGCCGCGCTGGGCGGGTTGCTCGAGGACGCCTTGCTCGAAGACGAAGCCCAGATGCACCTTGCACTGGCCCCACAGGTCGCGGCCGGCCAGCCCGGCTGGGTGGCCGCGGTTCACAAGGCGTGGCTCGCGGGTGAATTGGACACGCTGGAGAAGGCCCGCGTGTTCGTCGATCGCGTCGTGCCGTCATCCTGGCCCGACGAGCCGCCGACCGGGCATTTCGCAGAAGGCACCTCCGATGCAGCGCCGGGTGGCATGGTTCTCACCGTTGCTCATGCCAATGGCGTGGTCACGCTGCCGGTCAAGGGTTCGCTCGCGCGAACGATGCTGCCTGACAGCGCGCGCAAGACCGGTCGATGGAGCGCAAGCCCAGCGGTGGCGGAAACGGCCGAACGCTGGTTGGGTGCTCCGGTGGTCGTCATGCGACCCAGTGAGCGCGCCTTGATGGCTGCGCGTTCGTTGTGGAACCTGCGCCAGTTCGACCTGGCGACTCGCCATCGTGGCGCACGCTGGATCGGCGACAGCTGGCGCCGCCTGCGCAGCCCGGCCTGGCGGCCCGTGCGCGTCGGAATTGCGGTGCTCGGCGCGGCCTATCTGGTCGGCATCAACGTCTGGGCCTGGCAGCAGAAGGCTGCCATGACGCACAAGCGCGAAGCCATGACGGCGCTGCTGCGCACGTCGTTTCCGCAGGTTCGTGCGGTACTCGATGCGCCGCTGCAGATGCAGCGCGAAACCGACGCATTGCGGGCTGCCGCCGGACGGACGGGCGACACCGATCTGGAGCCGCTGCTCGAAGCGGCAGCGGCTGCGTGGCCGAAGCAGCGGTCTGCCGTCGATACGCTGCGATACGAGCCGGGTCGCCTGACATTGGCCGCCCCTGGCTGGACTCCCGAAGAGGTCAGCCAATTCAGCCAGCGCTTGCGCTCGGAGGGTTGGCGAGTCGATGCCGCGGAGGGTCGCGTCGTGCTCCGTCGCGCGGCGCCGGGGAGTGGGGCCTGATGGAGGCGCGCGCGCCGCAGTCGCTCCCTGTCGCAGTCGGCCACCTGCGACGGCAGGCGCGCGCCCGTTGGCTCGCGTTGGCGCCCCGCGAACGGGTTGGATTGCATCTTGCGGGTGTGGTGCTGATCGGCTTCGCGGTATGGAGCCTGGCGCTCGCTCCGGCGTGGCGCATCGCGCGTGAGGCGCCGATCCAGCTCGACCTGCTCGATTTCCAGTTGCAGCGCATGCAGCGGCTGGCCGGGGAGGCGCGCGACCTGCGCCAGACTCCGCCCGTGTCTTCAACTCAATCGGCGGCGGCGCTCAAAGCTGCGACTGATCGGTTCGGCAACCAGGCCCGGTTGAGCTTGATCGGTGACCGCGCCACGCTGACGCTGTCGGGCGTCTCGGGCGAGCGCTTGAGGCAGTGGCTCACCGAGGCCAGAAGCGCGGCTCGCGCCCGCGTCGTCGAGGCACAGCTCTCGCGGGGCGCGCAGGGCTTCAGCGGCACTGTCGTGCTGGCGCTCGGCGGAGGCGGTTCGTGATGGCTGCGCTGCGCTGGCCTTGGGCGCGCCGGCAGACGCCGCTGCCACCGCGCTATACCAGCACCCTCAGCAGCTTTGGCGAGTCGACGTTTGCCGAACTCGCGTGGCAGCGCTCGCGCGCGGCAACGCGCCGCTGGGCTTATGCCGGCGCGGTCGTCGGCGCAATTCTGGGTCTCTTGGCCTTTGCACCGGCCAGCTGGTTGGCTGCCGCTGCGTCGTCGGCGAGCGGTGGCCAGCTCGTGTTGGCCGAGGCACGCGGTACGGTGTGGAACGGCAGCGCGATCGCCGTGCTCACCGGCGGCGCGGGCAGCAGGGATGCCACCTCGCTGCCCGGCCGGCTCGACTGGAAGGTCGGGTGGCGCGGCGTGGGCCCGGAGCTGCGAATTGCCCATCCATGCTGCCTGAGCACACCGCTGACGCTCGCGCTGAAACCGGGATTCGGACGACTGCAGGTTTCAGTGACGCGGCCTCCCGCGCTGCCGGCGGAAGCGCCGCTCGCCCGATGGCCGGCAGAGTGGCTCGCGGGGCTCGGCACGCCGTGGAACACGATGCAGCTGGGCGGCGACCTGCGCGTCAGCACCCCCGGACTGACGCTCGAGTGGGTGCAGGGTCGCTGGATCGTTGCGGGGCGCGTCGAGATCGAACTGCTGGATGTCAGTTCCCGGTTGTCGACCATCGAGCCTTTGGGCAGCTACCGACTGACCATCGCCGGCGACCCGGCCAACCCTGGCACGTCGACGCTGACGCTGGCCACGCTGAACGGCGCGCGGTTGCTGTCCGGTCGCGGCAGCCTCGGCAGTGCCGGGTTGCGCTTTCGGGGCGAGGCGAGTGCAGCTCCGGCTGACGAGGCCGCCCTGAACAATCTGCTGAACATCATTGGACGGCGCAGCGGTGCGCGGTCCATCATCGCGATCGGATGAGCTTGAGCGAGCGTCTCCGCCCAGCCCCGGGGCACTGCATAGTGACGGCCGCGCCGCAGCGCCGGGTCGGCTTCACCAAGATCTGCATCGCCGCATCGGCGGCCGCGTTTGCTGCCGCCAGCCAGCCGGTTGCGGCACAGCAGGCGGCCCAGGATGTGCCGGCAGCGCGTACGAGCAGCATCGGCCACAGCCCGGCGCTGAAGTCGAAGACGCCGGTGACCCTCAACTTCGTCAACGCCGAGGTCGATGCGGTGTCGCGCGCGATGGGCGCGATGCTCGAGCGGCAAATCGTCGTCGATCCGCGCGTCAAGGGCACGATCACGCTGTTCAGCGAACAGCCTCTGTCGGTCCGCGAGGCTTACCTGAACTATCTCGCAGCACTGCGCGGCCTGGGATTCACGGTCGTCGAGAGTGCCGGGTTGCTCAAGGTCGTGCCCGAAGCCGACGCCAAGCTGCAGACTGGAACCGTCACCATCGGCAACGTGTCCTCGCAGCGGGGGGACCAGATCCTCACGCAGGTATTCAGGCTCAACCACGAAAACGTGAACAGCCTCGTGCCGGTGCTGCGCCCGCTGATCAGCCCCAACAACACGATCAATGCGAACCCGGGCAATAACAGCCTGGTGATCACCGACTACGCCGACAACTTGCGGCGCATCGGGCGGATCATCGCCGCGCTCGATGTCCCATCCTCGGGTGACGTGGAGGTCATCCCGCTGGAGCATGCGGTGGCGGCCGACCTGGCGCCACTCGTGCAACGCCTGGCCGAGGGCGCGTCGCCGGTGCCGGGCGTACCCGCCGGCGCGGCTGCTGGCACCGCCACCACGATCCTCGTCGAGCCCCGCAGCAACGCGCTGCTGGTGCGCGCGGCCAACCCAGCGCGGCTCGCGTCGATCCGGGCACTCGTGGCCAAGCTCGACCAGCCCGCTGCGGGCGGCGCGGCGGGTGGTAGCAACATCTGGGTCGTGCCGCTGCGAAATGCCGATGCCGTCAAGCTCGCAACCGTGCTGCGCGCTGCGTTCGGTTCGGGCGCGGGCGCCGGCGGCTCGCCGACGTCGACCGTCGCCGCCGCGCCCGTGACGACCGCGGCGGGCGCGCAGGGCGCATCGCCGCAGGCTGCTGCGCCAGTGACTCCGGGCGCGGGGCCCTCGACCGGGGGCTTCGTCCAGGCCGACCCCTCGACCAATTCGCTGATCATCACCGCACCCGAACCGCTGTACCGGCAGGTGCGCGCGATGATCGACCAGCTCGATTCGCGTCGTGCGCAGGTCTACATCGAGAGCATGATTGTCGAGGTCCAGGGCGACAATGCCGCCGATTTCGGCTTCCAGTGGCAGGGCCTGCTCGGCAACAAGGGCGACAAGAACATCCTGGGCGCAGGCACGAATTTCGGCACGACCGGCAACATCATCCAGATCAACAAAGGAGCCGCCACCGGCGATATTGTCCTCGGGGAGGGCTTGAACATCGGCCTCGTGCACAACTTCAGCGGCGTCTACGCCCTGGCGTCGATCGCTCGGTTCCTGCAGAGCCAGGCCAACACGAACATCGTGTCGACGCCAAATCTGATCACACTCGACAACGAGGAGGCGAAGATCATCGTCGGCAGCAACGTGCCGTTCGTGACCGGGCAGTACACGAATACCGGCACGGGCACCACCAGCCCGTTCCAGACCATCGAGCGCAAGGACGTCGGCATCACGCTGCGCATCAGGCCCCAGATCGGCGAGGGCGGCACAGTCCGCATGACGATCTTCCAGGAGGCGTCGAGCCTGTCATCACAGGTTGCGCCGGGAACCAGCAATGCCGGACCATCGACCAACAAGCGATCGATCGAGTCGACCGTGGTCGTCGACGACGGCGGGATCCTCGTGCTCGGCGGGCTGATCGAAGACCGCTACATCGACAACAACGCCAAGGTGCCCGGACTCGGCGACATTCCGGGCGTGGGCGGTCTTTTCCGCAGCGAGAGCCGGACCAGAACCCGTACCAACCTGATGGTGTTCCTGCGACCGGTGATCATGCGCGACAGCGAAAGCGCGAACCGGCTGTCGCTGGACCGCTACGACCTGATTCGCGCCAACCAACAGGCAGTCCAGCCGAAGCCGAGCGTGGTGCTGCCGATCAATGAGGGGCCGGTCGCGCCGCCGATCGAACCCGCTGGTTCGGCGCCGGCTCCGGCGGCGGCGGTCCCCACTCCGGTCGCGCCGACGCCGGTGCCCGCCAACTGAGCGCGACGATGGGCACGCGACATCCTCTGCCGTACGCCTTCGCGAAGGCCCACACGCTGCTGCTCGAGGAGGACGGTGGACAGCGCGTGCTGTGGGCAAGCGAGGAGGCCTCGCTTTCGGCGCTCGGCGAGGTGATGCGCCAGCACCAGGTTGATGCCGTCGAACGCGCCGAGACGGGCGAACTCGCCGAGCGCGTCGCAGCAATCTACGCGCGTGGCGAATCAAGCGCCGCCGCGGTCGTTGGCGAGGTCGAGAGCGCTGTCGACCTGACCCGCCTGATGCAGGAGCTCCCCGCGGTCGAAGACCTGCTCGAAGCCGCCAATGACGCTCCGATCATCCGCATGCTCAACGCCTTGCTGACGCAGGCGGCGAAGGACGGCGCGAGTGACATCCACATCGAGCCGTACGAGCGCAGTTCAGCGGTGCGGTTCCGGGTCGACGGAACCCTGCGCGAGGTGGTGCGCCCCAATCGTGCGCTGCATGCGGCCCTGATCTCGCGCCTGAAGATCATGGCCGAGCTCGACATCGCCGAGAAGCGCCTGCCGCAGGATGGGCGCATCTCGCTGCGCATCGGGGGGCGGGCAATCGACGTGCGCGTGTCCACTCTACCGAGTGCGCATGGCGAGCGCGCCGTGCTGCGCCTGCTGGACAAGAGCCAGTCGATGTTCACCCTCGAAGGGTTGGGAATGAGCGGCGAAGTCCTGACGGCCTTCGAGAGGCTGGTGCACCAGCCGCACGGCATTGTGCTGGTGACGGGTCCAACCGGCTCGGGCAAGACGACGACCCTTTACGCATCGCTCGGTCGCATCGACACCAATGGCACCAACGTGCTGACCGTCGAGGACCCGATCGAATACGAACTGCCGGGCATCGGTCAGACCCAGGTCAACCCGAAGATCGAACTGACCTTCGCCAAGGCGCTGCGCGCGATCCTTCGCCAGGATCCGGACGTCATCATGATTGGCGAGATCCGCGATTTGGAGACCGCGCAGATCGCGATCCAGGCCTCGCTGACCGGTCACCTGGTGCTGGCGACGCTGCACACGAACGACGCACCGAGCGCCGTCACCCGGCTGATCGACATGGGCATCGAACCGTTCCTGCTGTCGAGCTCGCTTCTGGGCGTGCTCGCGCAGCGGCTGGTGCGCAAGCTGTGCCCGCACTGCAAGAAGGCCGACACGCGAGGACGCTGGCATCCGGTGGGCTGCGCCGAATGCGGCCAGACCGGCTACAAGGGACGCACCGGGGTCTACGAACTGATGCTGGCCGACGATCGAGTGCGTTCGCTGATTCACAGCCAGGCAGCCGAGAGCCAGCTGTTCGTCGCCGCCGAGGCTAGCGGATTGCGCTCGATGCGCGAGGACGGCGAGCGGCTCGTCAGCGAAGGCATCACCTCGCCCGAGGAAGTGCTGCGGGTGACCCGGGAGTAGGCGGAGACAGCGAGTTTGCCGGCATACCGGTTCGAAGCGATCAACGCGCAAGGCAAGGCCAGTTCCGGCTTTGTCGAGGCCGACAACGCCAAGGCTGCGCGCTCGCAGTTGCGCGCGCAGTCGCTGATCCCGCTGCAGGTCTCGCAGGTCGCCGCGGCGGGGGATGCAACAGGCGGAGGCATCGGTGCGCTGTTGACCCGCCGGGTGTTCTCCGCGACCGAACTCACCGTCTGGACGCGCCAGCTGGCCGGGCTGGTCTCGTCGGGGCTCCCGTTGGAGCGTGCGCTGACGTCTCTGGCCGAAGAGGCGGAGCACGCGCGACAACGCGAACTCGTCGCGCAGCTTCGCGCCGAGGTCAATGCCGGCTCGCCGTTCGCCCGTGCGCTCGCGACTGCGCCGCGCGAATTCGACGACGTCTACCGCGCGGTGGTCACCGCAGGCGAACAAAGCGGAGCACTGGGAGCCGTCCTCGAGCGGCTCGCCGACGACCTCGAGGAGCGGCAGGCCCTGAAGGCCAAGCTGATCAGCGCCATGCTCTACCCCGCCGTCGTTTCGCTGATCGCGATCGTGATCGTGGTCTTCCTCGTGACCTATGTCGTGCCGCAAGTGGCTTCGGTGTTCTCGAGCAGCAAGCGCGCGTTGCCCTGGCTCACGGTGGCGATGCTCGGTGTGAGCGGCTTCGTTCGGAACTGGGGATGGCTGGTGCTGGTGGCGCTCGCAGCCGGTGCCGGCACGCTGATGTTGGCATTGCGAAATGCAGCATTCCGCGAGCAGTTCGATGCCGGCTGGCTGCGCATGCCGCTGATCGGGCGGCTCGCGCGGGGCTACAACGCGACGCGGTTTTCGGGCACCCTGGCGATGCTCGCCGGCGCTGGCGTGCCGATCCTCAAGGCGCTGCAGGCGGCCGCCGAGACGCTATCGAACAGCGCCATGCGCGCCGACGCGCTGGAGGCGCTCGTGCAGGTGCGCGAGGGCGCGCCGCTGGCATCCGCGCTGGCTCGCAAGCAGCGCTTCCCCGGCCTGATCGCGATGTTCGCCCGGCTGGGTGAGCAGACCGGCCGCCTGCCCGAGATGCTTGAACGTGCGGCGCAACAGATCGGCGCCGAAGTGCAGCGCCGCGCGTTGGCTTCGGCGACGATCCTCGAGCCGTTGCTCATCGTCGCGATGGGCGTGGTCGTGATGCTGATCGTGCTCGCCGTGCTGCTACCGATCATCCAGCTCAACACCTGGGTGCGGTAATCGCGCACGCCCTGCCCCGGCTTCCAGCGGGTGACCATGCCCTCCTGCGGCAAGTTTTCGGGTTAGAAACGCTGCGCGCCCTGCCGTCCTCAATCGTGTCGGGCTGGCATCGCAATTGCACGCAATTGGGTCGGGTTTGTCCCTTTGTTCGAGCGCTCGAAGCCGGTACGCTTTGTTGCAATGGACTTCGAGCCACTGGAGCCGGAGGTTCGCCGATGAGCAGTGCCAACGAGCTGGTCGCCCTGCCGCGCAGCGGGTTGCCGATCGCGAACATGCGCCATGTCTACCGCGTGGGCGATGTCGAGCGACGGCTGACCAAGCTTCCGCCCAAGGAGCACGAGAGCCTGCGCGCGACCTACGAGCGCATGCTCGAGAAAGGTCCGGAACGTTTCCAGGTCAAGCCCTCCGGGCTGCCCGTGATGGACCCGCTCTACGAGGAATTGCCAAACTTCCACGAGGTGCTCGACGACGTCAAGCGCCAGCTGGTGCTGTGCCAGGACAGCCAAGATGCGCTCGAGATCACGCCGCTACTGCTGCTCGGCCCGCCGGGCGTCGGCAAGACGCACTTCGCGAGGATGCTGGCCCGGCTGCTTGGCACGGGGATGGGCTTTCTGTCGATGAGCTCGATGACGGCCGGATGGGTGCTCTCCGGTGCTTCGTCCCAGTGGAAGGGTGCACGGCCGGGCAAAGTCTTCGAGACGCTGGTCGACGGCCAGTACGCGAACCCGGTGATGGTCGTCGACGAGATCGACAAGGCGGGCGGCGAGCACGCGTACGATCCGCTGGGCGCGCTCTACAGCCTGCTCGAGCACGAGACGGCAGGCTCGTTCACCGACGAGTTCGCCGAGGTCGCGATCGACGCGAGCCAGGTGGTCTGGGTGGCCACCGCCAATGACGAGCGCGCCATTCCCGAACCCCTCCTGAACCGAATGAACGTCTACCGTGTCGAGATGCCCGACCGCGACGCGGCACGCGCGATCGCAGGCCGTCTCTACAAGGCGATTCGCGCCGAGCATGATTGGGGTCGTCGGTTCGATGCCGAGCCGTCCGACGCTGTCCTCAACCGCTTCGCGTCGCTCGCCCCCCGCGAGATGCGGCGTGCCTGGATGACTGCGTTCGGCAACGCCAAGCTCGACGGACGCCGGCAGGTCGAACTGCGCGACCTGCCCGAGCTAGCGGGCCGGCGATCACCGATCGGTTTCGTCCAGTAGCTTCAGGCGGGGCCACAAACAGCAAGGCCGGTGCCTGAGCACCGGCCTTGTCATTTCAATCCTTGTCCGCGCTGCGCGGGTACCGCGAGGGCCTCGCCGCAGTCAGCGCTGGCCCAGACGCCGACGCGCCGCCCAGCCGACCACGCCGACACCAGCGAGGGCAAGCACCCAAGGCGTGGGGCTGCTGTCGACTGGCTTGTCAGAGTCGGCCGCAGCCTTGGCGACAACGGGCGCCGGCTGGACATTCACGACTGCGTTGTCAGCCGCGATTGCGCAGGTCAAGCCCACACCGATCAGAGCTGCCGCCGCAATCCTTGCGCCTTGCCGTGCCATCCCCTGACTCATCTCTCTAGTCCTCCGGCCGCCCGTTCAGATTCGTGCGGTATCTCACGATGGACGTTAGCGGGGAAGCAAAGACAAGTCGATGACAGGTCCCCCCTAGAGCTTGGGATGCAAGGGCCGAAACCGACCCCTCAATCGCGGGGTACAGGCCAGCGAATATCATCCTTCGCATGCCTGCGTCATTGGCTGGAAAGCTCGTCGTCGCGATCTCTTCACGCGCCTTGTTCGACTTCGAAGAGGAGAACCGCGTGTTCGAGGTCGGTGATGATCGAGCCTACATGCAGCTCCAGCTCGAGCGAGTGGAGCGGGCGGCGAAGCCCGGGGTCGCTTTCTCGCTGGTGCACAAGTTGCTGGCGTTCAACGTGCAAGTGACGGCCGGTGTCGCGGTCCCCTCAGCCACCAGGACAGGCCAGCAGCGTGTCGAAGTGGTGATCCTGTCGCGCAATGACCCGGTTTCGGGCCTGCGCGTGTTCCGCTCGTGCCAGCACTACGGCCTGCCGATTGAGCGGGGCGTCTTCACGCGTGGTCAGTCGCCGTGGCGTTACCTGCGCCCGCTGGCTGCCAATCTGTTCCTCTCTGCCAACGAGCACGACGTACGTTCGGCGCTGGCCGCCGGTGTGCCAGCGGCGCGCGTCTATCCGCAGTCGACCCTTGCGACGGCCGCACACCCTGACGAAGTGCGCATCGCCTTCGACGGCGACGCCGTGCTGTTCTCGGACGAGGCCGAGCGGGTGTTCCAGCATGCCGGTCTCGACGCCTTCCAGGCTCACGAGCGCGAGCGCGCGACCACACCGCTTGAGCCCGGGCCGTTCAAGCCGTTGCTCGAGGCGCTGCACCGCCTGCAGCAGGAGCCGGCGCAGCACATGCGCATCCGCACCGCGCTGGTGACCGCGCGCAGCGCGCCAGCGCATGAGCGCGCGATCCGCACTTTGCTCGAGTGGCAAATCGAGGTCGACGAGGCGATGTTCCTGGGTGGGTTGCCCAAGGGCGAGTTCCTGCGCGAATTCGAGCCCGATTTCTTCTTTGACGACCAGACCGGCCACATCGAAGACGCCGCGCTGCACGTGCCGGCGGGTCATGTAGCGGCCGGCGTCGTCAACACATGATCCCGATCGGCGAGCGATCGCACCAGGGCCTGCTGGTGCAGGCAGCGAGCGGCTTCAAACGCTCCGGCTTCGGTCGTATGCTCGGCCGCATCCGCTTGCCGACGCTGCTCGCGGCCGCGCTTCGCCTGCGCACACTGACCCGGTATATCCGAATGCGTGCGTTTGAGCGGCTCGCCGATCAGTTGCCGGCTGTGCCGTAGCGCTGCAGCCGCGCGAGATCGAGGACCTGCACCCCGCCGTATTCGACGTAAATTGCGCCCTCCTGTTGCAGGTGCTGCAGCGCCTCGTTGACGCGCTGCCGCGACAGGCCCACGAGATAGGCAAGTTCCTGCTGCGTGATGCGCAATACCGTGCCCACCCCTGGGTAGAGCACGGGGTGGAACAGCGATGCGAGGCTGCGTGCCACGCGCGTGTCGGGATCGGTGAGCCGATCGATCTCGCGCGCGGCGATGAACTGACTCAACCGTTCGTTCAGCTGATTCATCAGGTAGCGGTTGAAAGGGATGCTGCGCTCGAGCAGCCATTCGAAGGTCTGTGCCGGCAACCCCGCCACCGCGCTTTTGCGCAGCGCTTCGATGTTGTACCGGTAGCTCTCCCGCTTGAGCAGCGTGCCTTCGCCGAACCAGGCCCCCGGCGGAACGCCGGTGAAGGTGATCGGCGGACCCAACGAGCTGTCGTTGCTCATCTTGAGCAGGCCGTCGACCACGCCAAACCAGAAATTCGCCGGCCGCCCGATCTTGCAGACAAATTCGCCACCTTCGGCGTCAGCCACCCGAAGATCGCTCACGGCTTGCGCGCGTTCAGAGGGCCGCAGCAGCTTCAACCATGGCACAGCGTCGAGCTCGGATTCCGTCGCGACGCGCGCGCGTTGCCTGAGCGGAACGTTGAGATCGGGTGAGTGCGAGATGAGGTTCATCGGTCAGGTCCCGGACCGGCGCAGCGGCTCGCGCGTCCACGGGAAAACCCCGCCCGGGGTGTCCCTAGGATTGTCGTCACAACGACAGCCGGGCGTCAAACCTCTGCCTACCATTGGCCTCGCCATCGGTGTGCGAACACGGTCGCGATCAGCCGACCCGAGGAGGCTTCTGGTGCAAACGACTTTCCCGCGTCTGCTGCTGGATCACGCAGCAAAGCGTCCCGACGCCCCCGCGTTGCGCGAGAAGGAGTACGGCATCTGGCAGACCATCACCTGGTCCGAGCTCGCGCTGCTGGTGCGACGGTTGGCGTGCGGCATGGCGCACGCCGGCGTGAAACGCGGCGATCACTTGGTGGTGGTCGGCGAGAACCGGCCGCGCCTGTATGCCGCGATGCTCGCTGCGCAGTCGCTCGGCGCCGTGCCGGTGCCGCTGTATCAGGACGCGGTGGCCGCCGAATACGTGTTCCCGATCCAGAATGCGGAGGTCGGCTACGCCGTGGTCGAGGATCAGGAGCAGGTCGATAAGATGATCGAAGTGCGCGCGAGCTGCCCGATGCTCGGGCGAATCTGGTACGACGATCCGCGCGGCCTGCGCAACTACAGCGAGGCCGGCCTCGATTCGCTCGACGCACTGGTCGCCGCAGGCCAGGCCCACGATGCGGCCAATGCTGCGCTGTTTGACGACGAGGTCGCTCAGTGCCAGCCGCAAGACGTGGCCGCGCTGTTCTTCACCAGCGGCACCACCGGCAATCCGAAGGGCGTTGTGCACACGCACTTCAGCCTGCTCGACCGCGCCGCCGCGGGAGCGCGCTTCGACAAGCTCAGCGAGCGCGAGGAGGTGTTGGCCTACCTGCCCCCGGCGTGGATCGGCCAGAACATCTTCAGCTACGCGCAGTGGCTGGCCTGCGGCTACGTCGTCAACTGCCCCGAGAGCGCGGCGACCGCGTCGATCGATCTGAGGGAGGTCGGACCGACCTACTACTTTGCGCCGCCACGCGTCTTCGAAGC
Source organism: Burkholderiales bacterium (assembly GCA_020354665.1). GTDB lineage: Bacteria > Pseudomonadota > Gammaproteobacteria > Burkholderiales > Burkholderiaceae_C. Next base: position 2,765,534 of record CP070653.1, on the reverse strand, counting down.
ACTGCTGACCAGCGTGACGATCCGGATGGAGGACGCGGGCTGGTTCAAGAGGTGGCTGTTCAAGCGCTGCATGGCGGTGGCCGAGCGCGTCGGGCCGACGCTGATGGACGGCAAGCCGGTCGCGTTCGGCGACCGTCTGGCCTACAGGCTCGGGGACTTCTTCATCTACGGCCCGCTGCGCAACACGCTGGGCTTCTCGCGCGTGCGCGTCGCCTACCCCTCGGTCGAGGCGATCGGCCCCGACCTGTTCAAGTTCTACCGCTCGATCGGCGTCAACCTCAAGCAGCTTTACGGCAGCACCGAGACCGCAGTGTTCGTCTGCCTGCAACCGGATCACGAGGTCAAGGCCGATACGGTGGGTGTGCCGATCGAGGGGGTGGAGATCAAGGTCGACGACAGCGGCGAGCTGCTGGTGCGCTCGCAAGGACTGCTCAAGGGCTATTACAAGAACGACGCGGCCACGCGCGAGGTGCTGACCGCCGATGGCTGGTACCACACCGGCGACGCCGGCTTCCTCGACGCGACGGGGCACCTGAAGATCATCGACCGCGCCAAGGACGTGGGCCGACTGGGAGCCGGTCCTTACGCCGGCGCGATGTTCGCGCCCAAGTACGTCGAGAACAAGCTGAAGTTCTTTCCCTACATCAAGGAGGCGGTGGCGTTCGGCGACAAGCGGGACAAGGTTTGCGCGTTCATCAACATCGACTTCGAGGCCGTCGGCAACTGGGCCGAGCGGCGCAACCTGCCCTTCGCGGGCTACGCCGACCTGGCCGGCAAGCCCGAAGTGCGCGACCTGGTCGCCGACTGCGTGAAGAAGGTCAACGCCGATCTCGCCGCGGACGAGCGGCTGGCGGGCTGCCAGGTCAGTCGTTTCCTGATCCTGCACAAGGAACTCGACGCCGACGACGGCGAGCTCACGCGCACGCGGAAGGTGCGCCGCGGCTACATCGGCGAAAAGTACCAGCTGCTCGTCGATGCGCTGTACGAAGGCAAGAAGGAGCAGTTCATCGAAACGGCGGTCAGGTTCGAGGACGGCCGCACCGGCAAGGTCGCAGCCACGTTGCAGATCATCGACGTGCAGACGTACCCGACCATGAAGAGTGCGGCATGAGCTCAGCGGCCATCGAGCGCGTTGCATCGGTGCCGACGCCGGGCCAGCCGGAAGGCAGCAGCGCCACGGCGGCGACCGCGTCGCGACGCATCGGCGACGTCATTCTCGAAGTCAGGAATATCAGTCTGCGATTCGGCGGCGTGAAGGCGCTGACCGACATCAGCTTCGACGTGCGCGAGCACGAGGTGCGCGCGATCATCGGCCCGAACGGCGCCGGCAAGAGCTCGATGCTCAACTGCATCAACGGCGTCTATACGCCGCAAGAAGGCTCGATCACGTTCCGCGGCAAGACGTTCAGCCACATGAACTCGCGGCAGGTCGCCGAGATGGGTGTGGCGCGCACGTTCCAGAGCCTGGCCCTGTTTAAGGGCATGAGCGTGCTCGACAACATCATGACCGGCCGCAACCTGCGCATGAAGAGCAACATCCTCCAGCAGGCATTGCGCTGGGGGCCGGCCGAGCGCGAGGAGATCGCGCACCGCGAATCCGTCGAGCGGATCATCGACTTCCTCGAGATCCAGGCCTACCGCAAGACGCCGGTGGGGCGCCTGCCGTATGGCCTGCAGAAGCGCGTCGACCTCGGCCGCGCGCTGGCGATGGAACCGCAGGTGCTGTTGCTCGACGAGCCGATGGCCGGCATGAACGTCGAGGAAAAGCAGGACATGTGCCGTTTCAT
>CP070653.1:2759748-2763647 GCA_020354665.1 Burkholderiales bacterium | reverse complement strand
GAAAGCCCACCGCCGGCAGGTGCACCACGACGACCGACCACACCATCCAGACCGCGAACGCCAGCGTCAGCGCGACGATCGACAGCCAGAGATTGCGCGCGGCGACGCGCCGGCCCTCCCGGTCCCAGAAGCCCTTGTCCTCGGGGTTCCAGTGGGCGATCGTCGACATCGCGGACATGGCAGCAGCGAGCGTCAAGCGCACACCTTCACGCCACTGCCAGCGTGGCCCGGTTCGCGCCGCGGACGCCTGCGGATGCATCAGCAGGCGGCACGACGGGTTTCGATCGATCGGCGAACTGGCTCATGGTTGTGACGGCTCCGGGGCCCTGCGACGAGCCGGCCGGACGCGTGCGCACGGCCGACCCGCCCAGGCGATCACGGGTTCTTGAACTCGGCCTTCGGGCCGAGGTAGTACCACCAGTTCAACACCAGGCACACGGCGTAGAACACCGCGAAGCCGTAGAGCGCGTACTCGGGTGTGGCGGCCTTGATCTGTTCGCCGAACACCTGCGGGATGACGAATGCGCCATACGCAGCGACCGCCGAGGTCCAACCCAGCACCGGCCCAGCCTGTTCCTTCGGGAACACCATCGCGATGGTGCGGAAGGTCGACCCGTTGCCGATGCCCGAGGCGGCGAACAACACCAGGAACAGCAGGAAGAACGGAATGAAGTACTGCTCCGGCGTCGCCGACATGTAGGCTGCGTGCATGTAGTACGCCGCGCCCAGCGCAGCGCCGACCAGCGCGACCGAAACGATCTGCGTGACCAGCGCGCCGCCGATCTTGTCGGAGATCCAGCCGCCGATTGGCCGGATGAACGCGCCGATGAACGGACCGATCCAGGCGTACATCAGCGCGCTCGGCGCATTCGCATTGACCGCGGTGTGCACCAGCTGACCGTCGGGGCCCATCACGTGCGTGAAGCCGAAGATCACCTTGATCGCCAACGCGAAGGCCGCCGAGTAGCCGATGAAGCTACCGAAGGTCATGGTGTAGATGATGCTCATGACCCAGGTGTGCCTGTTGCCGAAGATCTTGAACTGGCGCTGCAGGTTGGGCTTGATGTCGCCGGGGATCAGCTTCATCAGGAACACCGTGGCGGCGATGATGCCGGCCAGCACGAACCACTTGGCCCAGCCCGGCGCACCCAGTCCGGCCGGCGCCGGCAGGATGATGTACAGGCCGATGATCGCGGTCAGCAGGCCGATCGACAGCATGCCGAGGATCTTGATCGCCGCGCTGAGCAAGGAGCCCGGATGCGGCGTGACCTCATCGTTCTTGATGGTGTTCATCCCGAACCAGCCGGCGAAGGCCAGCGGGACGAGCAGCAGGAGCCAGACGAAACCGGCGTTCTGGATCCAGGTCATCGAACCCGCCGGCGCCTTGCCGATCAGCGAGCCCGAGGCCTGCACCAGCGTGACCGGATCGCCCCCGAGTGCGCCGAACAGACCGAAGGTCATGACCAGCGGCACGACGATCTGCATCGTCGTCACGCCGGCGTTGCCCAGGCCTGCGTTCAGCCCCAGCGCGAGACCCTGCATCCGCTTCGGATAGAAAAAGCTGATGTTGGACATCGACGAGGCGAAGTTGCCGCCGCCGAAGCCCGACAGCAGCGCCAGCACCTGGAACACCCACAGCGGCGTGTTCTTGTCCTGCAGCGCCATGCCGATGCCGATCGCGGGCACCATCAGCAGCGCGGTCGTGAAGAAGATCGTGTTGCGACCGCCGGCGATGCGGATGAAGAAGCTCGACGGAATGCGCAGCGTCGCACCGGTCAGGCCCGAGATCGCCGCGAGCGTGAACAGTTCGGCCGGCTTGAACGGGAAGCCGGCATTGATCATCTGCACGGTGATCATGCTCCAGACCACCCAGACGGCGAAGCCGCACAGCAGGCTCGGGATGGAGATCCAGAGATTGCGGCTGGCGATGTGTTTGCCGGTGCTCTCCCAGAACTGGTTGTCCTCCGGACGCCAGTCAGTCAGTTCGGACTTGCTGGCGCGGTGCGCGGGTGATGCGGGAACGGAACTCATGGCGGGACCCTTTGTGTCGATGCGTGACACTGTGGCCCGGCCGGTGGGCGCTGGCTATCCGCCGGGCGAACGCACCGTGCTGTCCGAAGGAACGATGGCGAGGTGCCGCCGCATCCTCCGAAAGAACTATGCGGGGGCAAGACGTGCGTCACGTCGCGCCGGATCGGCTCCCAGCCTTTGCCGATGAGGCGGCAGTGCACCAGACGAGGCACCTCGACTTGTTGTCGAGTGGCGAGGTGTTCGGCCTGTTGAGGCGCTGGCTAAGTTGACTGCTCGCTTGCCCTCTGGTCCTGGCGCGCAACGTGCGACCGGTATAATTCAGGCGCGGCGGGACGTGAGTCCAGCCGTTTCGTTCATCCCCTCTGACTTCCGCCATCCGGCCCTGATGCGTCATTCCGGGCCCATGGTACCGCACGCGGTGCGGTCGGCGGCGATGCCGTCGCCTTGACTGCTCCCGTGGTGCTGCACCGGCGATCTGCCCGGTGTACGACGCGAGCTGATCTTCCGGTGACTCGTCTCGAGCGTCCCGCTTGCAGGACGCTCGGTGCGCGGTTGCGCGCACCTGTTTGCGAAAGAGTCCCATGAGCTTCCAATCCCTGAACCTGCACAGCGCCTTGCTCGATGCTGTTCGAGACGCCGGCTACAGCCAGGCCACCGAAGTGCAGCAACGAGCAATCCCACCTGCGCTCGATGGCCGCGACCTGCTGGTTTCGTCGAGCACCGGCAGCGGCAAGACCGCCAGCTTTGTCCTGCCGGCCCTGACCCGCGTGCTCGTCGCGGCACGCAGCGACCCCGCGCAACGACCCTTGAAGGGCCGGGGGCAAGGCCCGCGCGTGCTGGTGCTCGTGCCGACGCGCGAGCTTGCGATCCAGGTATCGAAAGCCGCGACGAGCTACGGCCGCCACGTTCGCTGCCTGCGCGTGGCGACCGTCGTCGGCGGCGTACCCTACGAAGCGCAGCTGCGCCAGCTGAGTGGCCCGCTGGACATCCTGATCGCCACGCCCGGGCGGCTGATGGACCACATGCGCTCCGGCAAGGCCACGCTGTCGAACGTCGAGATGCTGGTCCTCGACGAGGCCGATCGCATGCTCGACATGGGCTTCATCGACGACATCCAGTTCATCGGCAAGGCCCTGCCGCCGCAGCGCCAGACCATGATGACCAGCGCTACCTTCGGCGGCCCAGTGGGGCGCCTGGCGCAATCTCTGTTGCGCGACCCGCTGCGCGTGGACGTTGCCTCGCACACCGACGTGCACGCCGACATCGAGCAGCGACTGCACTGGGCCGACGACCTGCCGCACAAGAATGCGCTGCTGGACCACCTGCTGACCCACCGCGACGTCGACCAGGCGCTGGTCTTCACGAGTACGCAACGCGACGCCGACCGGCTTGCAGACCGGCTGGCCGAGTTGGGACACCGCGTGGCTTCGCTGCACGGTGGCATGCCGCAGCGCCGGCGCAACCGCGTGCTGCACGGCCTGCGCACGCGCGCCCTGCGCGTGTTGGTGGCCACGGATGTGGCCGCGCGCGGCCTCGACGTGCCGACCATCAGCCACGTCATCAACTACGGCCTGCCGATGAAGGCCGAGGATTACGTGCACCGCATCGGCCGCACCGGTCGCGCAGGGCGCGCGGGCCTGGCGGTGACGCTGGCCGAACGACGCGACGCGGGCATGATCCACCACATCCAGCGCTTCACGACGCAACGCATCCCTGCGGTCGTGGTCGCGGGCCTCGAGCCCAAGCGGCCCGAGCCGCAGTCTCACACCAAGCCCTTTGGTCACAAGCCGGCCGGCAAGCGCGACTTCAAGGCGAAGCCTGGTTTCGGCAGGAAGGCCATCGACAGCAAGAAGCCGGTCGGTGGCGAT
>CP070653.1:2756329-2759648 GCA_020354665.1 Burkholderiales bacterium | reverse complement strand
GTGCAGTCGGGCAAGGCGACCGTGCAGGCCACGCTGGTCCAGTTGTTGAATCCGTAGGACTTGGGAGCACTCCCGTTGTTGTCCGGGAGGGTCAGCACCTGCATCAGCTCGTCGGCCTGCACCAGCCCGATCTTGCGGCCGTCGTTGAGCAGGTAGACGCGCAACCCCCGGTTGAATTCGTAGGCAAGGTCGGCCAGCAGGCGCGAGCGCCCGGGACTGGCGGCTTCCTCGGCGAGGCCGAACGGCGACCTTGCGAGGTCGGGCGCAGTGAGGATGAGGATGCGGCCGTCGAGCGCCGCAACCTGGTTGACCTTCCCGGCTACTGTCTTGCCGCGCGCGTACATCTCCACCAGCAACGCCTTCGCCTCGTCCGACGGGTTGCGGTAGTCGTAGGTGCCCGAGAACAGCGCGTACTGCTCCGTCACGTCATTGGCGCCCGCGAACAGCGTGACCAGGTCCTTCGGACCGAACGTGCCGCCATTCGCCAGATGGGCATCCACCTGGGCCATCACGTCGACGACCTTGGCGCCGGCGACGGCGTAGAGGATGCCTTGCGGATCGGCCACCCCGTCGGGGTTGCACTGCGGGAACACCATGCGAAACTGCACCGCAAGGTACTGCAGCCAGTTCGGTTGCGTCTTGCACGTGATCGCGCCAGTCGTCGTATCGATCCCGTTGACGGTGTATTGGCGCCCGTCGGACTCGATCACGCTCCACTCGTCGCCAAAGGCGATGATGCGCGTCGGCTTGAACGGCTCGACACGGTCACCTCCGGCACAGGCGGCGAGCAGCAGCGCAGCCGTGGCCGCCGCCGCGAGTCTGCGGGTCGTCAGGAAGGCGCGCGGCACGCTCGCAGGTAACTTCATGAACTCTCCAAGGTCATTCGTCGTTGGACGCAAGGGTGTCGCGAGGCATTGTCAAGCCGCCGCCGCCGCACGCCTCAGCCGGTCGCGAACACCCTCCCATTCGGGCGTGTCGGGGGGCTCCTCGACCCAGATCAGCCGTACGTCACCATCGTCGATCTCCCGCAGCACGCCGTAGAGCTCGTGGGCTGCGCCGGCCGCCTCGGCGGCCATCGGACGATGGCGCACGTTACGCCCGGGCTTGACCGTGCGCGAATATACCGCCAGCCCCGGCACCAGCCGCGAGGTCGCGTCACCGAGCACTCCGAGTGCAGCGCGCAACTGCGCCGCGCTCATCAGGCGCAGCGTCGCCGTGGGCGCGTAATGCGCCTCGAGCGTGCCGGAGGCGCGCGGCGCGCCGGCGTCGCCGTCACTCAAGCGCTCACCCGTCGCGGTCTCGACCTGCTCTCGGCTGAGCTGGCCAGGACGCAGCAGCACCGGATGCCCGCGCGACAAGTCGATGATGGTCGACTCGATCCCCACCTCGCATTCGCCGCCGTCGAGCACGCGCAGCTCGGGCAGGTTGTGCGCGAACTCGGCCTGCACGTGGCTGGCGCGTGTCGGGCTGAGGCGACCGAACCGGTTGGCGCTGGGTGCGGCCACACCCGGCACGCCAAGCCGGTGCGCCTCGGCGAGCAGCGCCTGCGCCACCGGATGCGACGGGCAACGCAGGCCGATCGTGTCCTGGCCGGCCGCGGCCGCGCCGGCCACCTCCGGCCGTCGCCGCACGATCAGCGTGAGCGGCCCCGGCCAGAACGCATCGGCCAGGCGCTGCGCCAGCGCAGGCCAATCGGCGGCGAAACGCTGCGCGCTCGGCGCGTCGTTCACATGCACGATCAGCGGATGATCGGCGGGCCGGCCTTTGGCTTCGAAGATCTTGGCCACCGCCGTGTCGTCGTCGGCCCGGGCACCGAGCCCGTAGACCGTCTCGGTCGGGAATGCGACGAGTTCGCCGGCCGCCAGCGCGGCAGCCGCCGCCGCGACCTGCCGGGGGTCCTGGCCGTCGAGCAGCGGCATGCGGCGTCAGAACGGCGCCAGACCCAGCCGTGCCGCGGCTTCACGAGCGATCGCGCGCGCGGATTCGAGATCGGCCGCCGTGACCGTCAAGTGGCCCATCTTGCGCCGGCGCCGCGGATGGGCCTTGCCGTAAAGATGCAGCCGTACTCCCGGCAAGGCAAGCACCGACGCCCAGGGCGGGGTCAGCTCGCGCTCACCGTCGACGAACCACAGGTCGCCGAGCAGGTTGAGCATCACCGCCGCCGAATGCAGCCGGGGACTGACCAGCGGCAGACCGGCGAGCGTGCGCACCTGCAATTCGAACTGCGAGACATCGCACGCGTCGATCGTGTAGTGGCCGCTGTTATGCGGACGCGGCGCCATTTCGTTGGCAATCAGCGTGCCGCCATCGACGACGAAGAACTCGACGCACAGCACGCCGATGTATTGCATGTCGTCGGCGAGCCGCCGGGCCGCCTCGACCGCCTGCGCGGCCAGCGCGTCCGACACGCCGGGGGCCGGCGCCTCGGTCACCGCGAGGATGCCTTCGCGGTGCAGGTTGCGTTGCACGGGAAAGTGCACGCATTCACCGAGCGCGCTGCGCGCGACGATCACACTGATCTCGAAAGCCAGTGCCAGGCGCTTCTCGAGCACGCAGGACACCTGCCCCAGCGACTCCCACGCGCGCCGCAGGTCGCCGGCACCCTCGACCGACACCTGCCCCTTGCTGTCGTAGCCGAGCCGCGATGTCTTCAGGATGCCGGGCAGCAGCGCCGGATCAACCGCCGCGCATTGCTCGGCCGACTCGATGACGGCGTACGGTGCGCACGGCACGCCGCAGCGAGCGAGCTGCGCCTTCTCGCTTGCGCGGTCCTGGCAGACCGCGACAGCGCGCGCGCCCGGCGCGACGACCCGATGGGCGCCGAGCGTGACCAGCGCGGCGGCCGGCACGTTCTCGAACTCGGTGGTGATCGCCGCCGAGCGCTGCATCAACTGCGCGAGGCCCTGTTCGTCGAGGTAGTCGGTGTGGATGTGGTAGTGCGCGACCAGCCCCGCCGGGCTGGTCGGGTCGGGGTCGAGCACAGCGGTGAAGTAACCCATCTCCTGGGCTGCCTGCACGAACATCCGGCCGAGTTGGCCGCCACCCATCACGCCGAGCGTGACCGGCCGGCCGTCGCTGCCGGTGGCTCCCGGGAGCAGCGCGGCCTTCATCGCAGGGTCCGCGGTTGCGCGACCGGAGCGCCTGGCTCCGGAAACGAGTGCAAACGACGATTCGCGCGGTGAGTCATCGCAGCTCGGACGTCATCGCGCGCGCCGCCTCGGTCTGCCGCGCGCGGAAGGCGGTGAGCTTGTCGCGCAGCACCGCATCGCGCGTGGCCAGCATCGCGACCACGAACAGCGCGGCGTTGGCGGCGCCCGCC
>CP070653.1:2750952-2756229 GCA_020354665.1 Burkholderiales bacterium | reverse complement strand
GGCGCGGCGTCGATTCTGCAGGTCGACGTCGCACGCGTCGGTGGCATCACGCCGTGGTTGAAGGTCGCGCACATGGCCGAGACCTTCAACCTCGCGGTGTGCCCGCATTTCCTGATGGAACTGCATGTCTCGCTGTGCGCGGCGGTGCCGAGTGCGGCGTGGGTCGAGTACATCCCGCAGCTCGACGCGGTCGCCGACAGCCGGATGGCGATCGACGACGGCCACGCCGTCGCGCCCGACACCGCCGGCCTGGGCATCCAATGGCGCTGGGACGAGATCCGGCGCCGCGCCCGAGCGGCCGACACGATCACATGACCCACGAGACGAACAACGTGACAAACCGACTCGCAGGCAAGACCGCCTTCCTCACCGCCGCCGGCCAGGGCATCGGCCGTGCCACCGCGCTCGCCTTCGCGCGCGAGGGTGCGCGCGTGATCGCTACCGACCTGAACCCGGGGCTGCTGAAATCGCTCGCCGACGATTGCGGCTGCACGACCGAGGTGCTCGACGCCACCGACGCCGCGGCGATCCAGGCCGCTGCCGCGCGCCACCCCGGTGTGGACGTGCTGTTCAACGGCACGGGCTTCGTGCATGAAGGCACCGTGCTCGACTGCACCGAGGACGAATGGGACTTCGCCTTCACGCTCAACGTGCGCTCGCACTACCGCACGATCAAGGCCTTCCTGCCCGGCATGCTCAATCGCGGGCGCGGGTCGATCATCAACATGGCCTCGGTCGCCGGCAGCATCAAGGGCATCCCGCGGCGCTTCGCCTACGGCACCACCAAGGCCGCGGTGATCGGGCTGACCAAGGCGGTGGCGGCTGATTACGTGACGCGCGGCATCCGCTGCAACGCGATCTGCCCGGGCACGGTGGACTCGCCGTCGCTGCGCGAGCGCATCGCGGCCGGCGCCCGCGCGAGCGGACAGACGCTGCAGCAGGTCGAGGCCGCCTACATCGCGCGCCAACCGATGGGGCGCCTCGGGCGCGCCGAAGAGATCGCCGCGGTTGCCGTCTACCTGGCCAGCGACGAATCGGTCTTCACCACCGGCACCGTGCAGATCGTCGACGGCGGATTGACGAATTGAATCTTCTCCTTTGCGAAAGGAACTCCGCGATGAAACTGCTCCGCCACGGTCCCAAGGGCCAAGAGAAGCCGGCGATGCTCGATCCGCAGGGCCAGGTGCGCGACCTGAGCGGGCTGATCGGCGACCTCGCACCGCGCCACCTGACGCCCGAGGGTCTCACGGCGCTGCGCGCGATCGACGTCAACAAGCTGCCCGTCGTGCCACAGGGTCGACTGGGCGTGCCCTGGGTCGGCATGAGCAAGTTCATCGCGATCGGCCTGAACTATGCCGACCACGCCGCCGAGTCCGGTATGCCAATCCCGAAGGAACCGGTGGTGTTCACGAAAGCGATCAGCTGCGCGGTCGGGGCCAATCACCCGGTCGTGCTGCCCAGGGGCTCGGTCAAGACCGACTGGGAGGTCGAGCTCGGCGTCGTGATCGGCTCGCGCGCCCGCTACGTCTTGGAAGCCGATGCGCTGAAGCACGTGGCCGGCTATTGCGTCGTCAACGACGTTTCGGAGCGCGAGTTCCAGCTCGAGCGCGGCACCCAATGGGACAAGGGCAAGGGCTGTGACACCTTCGGCCCGATCGGGCCCTGGCTGGTGACGGCCGACGAGGTCGGCGATCCGCAGAACCTGTCGATGTGGCTCGAGGTCAACGGCCACCGCTACCAGAAGGGCAGCACGAAGACGATGATCTTCACCTGTGCGCGGCTGGTGTCGCACCTGAGCCAGTTCATGACACTCGAGCCCGGCGACCTGATTACCACGGGGACACCGCCCGGCGTGGGTCTGGGCATCAAGCCGACCCCCGTGTACCTCAAGCCTGGCGACACGATGCGGCTGTGGATCGAGAAGCTCGGCGAACAGCAGCAGACCGTGCACGCGTGGGATCCGGCGCTGATCGACGACTAGGACCGTCGTCCGATGGAACCGCTGCGCATCGGCGTGCTGGGCGCCGGGCTGATCGGCCGCCGGCACATCGCGACGATCGTCGCCTGTCCCGACGCCGCGCGCCTTGTCGGTGTCGCTGACCCGGCGGTCGGGGCTGACGCGTTTGCCGGCATCGCCGCGCCGTTCTTCCGCACGCACGAGGAACTGCTCGACGCGGTGCGGCCCGACGCGGTGGTCATCGCGACGCCGAACCAGGTGCACGCCGCGCAGGGCTTGGCCTGCTGCCAGCGCGGCATCCATTTCCTCGTCGAGAAGCCGGTCACCGCCACCCTCGACGAGGCGGCCGCGCTGGTGCGCGCGGTGCGCACCAGCGGCGTGCGGACCTTGGTCGGCCACCACCGGCGCTACCTCGCGAGCGTACAGACCGCGCGCCGCCTGATCGCCGATGGCCGCATCGGCCCGCTCGTCGCAGCCTCGGTGCTGTGGGCGACGCGCAAGCCCGACCGCTACTACGATGCCGCCTGGCGCCGTCAGCCCGGCGGCGGGCCGATCCTGATCAATGCGATCCACGAGATCGACCTGCTGCGCCATCTGTGCGGCGAGATCACCGCGGTGGTCGGCACGACGAGCCGCGCGATGCGCGGATTCGAGGTCGAGGACACCGCCGCTGCGCTGCTGCGCTTTGCGGGCGGCTGCGTCGGCACGCTGACCCTGACCGACGCCGGCCTGTCGCCCTGGACGATCGAGCAGGGCACGGCCGAGAACCCCGCCTTCGCGTTCACCCACCAGAGCTCGTACCGCCTCGTCGGCGCGCAGGGCAGCCTCGAACTGCCCGTGCTGCGGCTGTGGACACCGCGCATAGCGGGCGAGGCCGCATGGGACCGGCCGATCGTCGGCGACTACCTCGCCTGCCCGGAGCACGATCCGTTCATCGAGCAGCTGCGTCATTTCCAGCGCCTCGTGCGCCTCGGCGAAGCCCCGGTCGTCTCGGTCGAGGACGGCGCGCGGACGCTGGCGGCCACGCTGGCCATCGCACAGTCGGCAGCGCGCGAGCAACCCGTGGATCCGTTCGCGTTGCTCGATGCATGATGCGACGACCGCTGCGATGCGCGGATTCCTCGTCGTCACCCACAACGTCGATCCCACGGCCGTGGTCGTTGTGATCGAATGGACACAGGCCGAAGCCGCCGATCTCGCACGTCTGCGCGCAATGGCGCAAGCATCGGGCTTCGGCGCGGATGCCGACCGCGGGGGGCTCTACCGTCTGATCTGTGCGCGCGAGAACCACTGAACGACTACGGCGCGGGCGATACCCCCTGCCACCGCATCGCGCCCACAGCCAGGAACAATCGTAGGCAGGCTTCGAACCGCAACCACCACCATGAACCCCGTCATCCGCATTCACCCCGACGACAATGTCGTGATCGCGCGCCGCCAGCTCGTCGGCGGCGAGCCGTTGCCGAGCGAGGGCATCACCGTCGCTGGCCTCGTTGCACCCGGTCACAAGGTCGCCACGCGCGCGATTGGCCAGGGCGAGCCGGTGCGGCGCTACAACCAGGTCATCGGTACCGCAACGCAGCCGATCGCCCCGGGCCAGCACGTCCACACGCACAACCTGGCGTTCAGCGATTTCGCCCGCGCGCACGAGCCCGGCGCCGGTGCACGGCCGACCGACTACGTCGCACAGCCCGCGACGTTCGACGGGATCGTCCGTGCCGACGGCCGCATCGCCACGCGCAACTACATCGGTGTGCTCACGAGCGTGAACTGCTCGGCCACCGTCGCGCGCGCAATCGCCGATCACTTCCGGCGTGACATCCACCCCGAGGCGCTCGCGCCCTACCCCAACGTCGACGGCGTGGTCGCGCTCACGCACGGCATGGGCTGTGCGACGGCGAGCGACGGCGAGGAACTGCGCGTGCTGCGGCGCACGCTCGGCGGTTATGCGCGGCACGCGAACTTTGCCGCGGTGCTGGTGGTGGGGCTGGGCTGCGAGACGAACCAGATCCAGGGGTTGATCGCGCAGGAGGGGCTCGCCGAAGGCACGCGGCTCGTCAGCTTCAACATCCAGGACACCGGAGGCACTACGAAGACCGTCGCGCGCGGCGTCGAGATCGTCGAGTCGCTGCTGCCCGAGGCCGATCGCGTCAAACGCGAACCCGTGCTGGCTTCACACCTCGTCGTCGGTCTGCAATGTGGCGGCAGCGACGGGTACTCGGGAATCAGCGCCAACCCGGCACTCGGTGCCGCGGTGGATCGGCTCGTGCGCCACGGCGGCACCGCGATCCTCTCCGAGACGCCCGAGATCTACGGCGGCGAGCACCTGCTGACGCGGCGTGCCGTCTCGAAGCAGGTCGCCGACAAGCTGCTCGCCCGCATCGCCTGGTGGGAGCGCTACACCGCCCGCAACGGCATGAAGATGGACAACAACCCGTCGGCCGGCAACAAGGCCGGGGGGCTGACCACGATCCTCGAGAAGAGCCTGGGCGCGATCGCCAAGAGCGGTACGACGAACCTCGTCGACGTGATCGAGTTCGCCGAACCGGCCGCCGCGCGCGGCCTGATCTACATGGACACGCCCGGCTACGACCCGGTGTCGGCCACCGGCCAGGTCGCCGGCGGCGCCAACCTGATCTGCTTCACCACCGGCCGTGGGTCGGCCTACGGCTGCGCGCCGAGCCCGTCGCTGAAATTCAGCACCAACACCGCGCTGTGGCAGCGTCAGGAAGACGACATCGACCTCGATTGCGGGCTGATCGTCGACGGGTTGGCGACGGTCGACGAGATCGGCGAGCGGATCTTCGGCCTGATGCTGCAGACCGCCTCGGGGCGACGGACGAAGAGCGAACGGCATGGGTACGGCCAGAACGAATTCGTGCCGTGGCAACTGGGCGCCGTCATGTGAGGTGTGCTTTGCCGCAGGTCAAGTCAGCCACGCCATGCGCGAAAGGTGGGTCCTTGCGCCCCCGCTGCGAGTGCGGGCTCGCCGACATGCTCGGTTTACCTGATGCGCCGGTCTGTTCAATCGTATGATGATCGGACGAGAGGACGGCCTGTCGCGCGCCGGCTTCGACGGCCGGCGCGAGGTGCTTGTCGACCGCTACGACGGCAAGCGCTTGAACTCGCCCAATGACGTGGTCGTCAAGAGCGACGGCAGCATCTGGTTCACCGACCCGAGCTACGGCATCGATTCCGACGACGAGGGTGACGCCATGGCGAGCGAGATCGGTGCGCGCAATGTCTACCGGCTCGACCCGGTGACCGGCCGCCTGGCGATCGTCTCCGAAGACTTCGTGCAGCCCAACGGCCTCGCCTGC
>CP070653.1:2745454-2750852 GCA_020354665.1 Burkholderiales bacterium | reverse complement strand
CGTTGCTGCGGGTGCCAACGCCTGCGTGCTGCACCACCCTGCCGGCGACGCCGAGCTCCGCGCCGGCGAGCTGTGCCTCGTCGATGCCGGATGCGAAGTCGACGGCTATGCGAGCGACATCACGCGCACTTTTCCGGTGGATGGGCACTTCACGGCCGCACAGCGCGAGCTCTACGACCTGGTGCTCGCCGCGCAGCGTGCGGCCATCGAACAGGTGCGCCCTGGCGCACGCAAGCAGGACGCCCACTGGGCGGCGGTGCGTGTCCTGTCGCAGGGGCTGCTCGACCTCGGGCTGCTCGACGCGGACCGCGACGGCGGGCTCGACGACGTCGTCGAAAAGGCCGCCTACCGGCGCTTCTTCATGCACGGCACCGGGCACTGGCTCGGGCTGGACGTGCACGACGCGGGTGAATACCTGTCGCTCGACGAGGCACCCGTCGAGCAGCCCGACGGGCAGGGCGGCCGTGTCGTGCGCAGGCCGTCGCGCCGGCTCGTGCCGGGCATGGTGGTCACGGTCGAGCCGGGACTCTATGTGCGGCCGAGCGCGGACATTCCGCAGCGCTGGTGGAACATCGGCATCCGGATCGAAGACGATGCGATCGTCACGGCCGACGGTTGCGAGCTGATCAGCCGCGACGTGCCGGTGCAGGCCGATGAGATCGAGGCACTGATGCGTTCGTGAACGCGGCCGCCACCGCGCGCCCTGCCGCATCGCCCAGCGTGAAGGCCTCCTCGAGCACCGAGTAGCCGGCGAGGTCGGCGTGGGCGAAGCGAACGCGCCCCGCCGAGGCTTGCCGCAGCATGGCGAGCGCGGGGCTCGCCCGAACGCCGGGCCGCGGAATGGCCATCGCATGGCCATACCGCATCAGGTCGACGCGCTTCAGCCTGCGCGGAAGGTCCGGATGCGCGCGCGCCAGGTCGTCGATGACGCGGCCGGCCCAGACGCGCCACGGGTCGTCGAGCAGACGGCGGCGGTTGGCGATCAACTCGGCCGGCGATGCGCCACCGAGCGCCCAATACGCGGTGAGCACGGTCGCTCCCTGCTGGGGCCGCAGGCTCTGGTGCGCCGCATCGACATAGCCGAGCGGCGGCTGGCCGAGCGCTGCGTCGTCGTACAGCACGTTGTCCCACGACGGCGCGGCGCCGGGCTTGTCGGTCAGCGGCGTCGCGAGCTGCAGGTTGGCGACGAGCCATGGCGCATGGGTGATCGCCGCCGCCGTTTCGTGCAGCGCCGGCGGCGGCGCCTGCAGCAGCCGCGCCGCGACGAACAACGGCACCGCCGAAACCAGATGCCGCGCGGTCCAGTGCTCGACGTGCTGCTCGCTTTCGTTCCAGACGTCGAGACCCACCCCGTGGCGGCCCTCGTCGACACGCAGCACGAGATGGCCGGCGCGCAGGCGTTCGCCGAGCGGCGCCGCCAGGCGCCGCACGAGCCAGGCGTTGCCCTCGGGCCAGGTCAGCACCGCGTCGTTTTCGCCGTCTGGGTCGCTGCCCGACACGCGAAAACCGTGCCGGCTGGCGAAGTAGTGCAGTCCCGCCCACGCCGACACTGTCGAGATCCCGGCGCCATAGTCGTCGCGGCAACAGTAGTCGAGATACCAGCGCAGCCGCGGGTCGTCGAACCGTTGCGCGTCCAGCCACTGCGCAAAGGTCTGCGCATCCAGCGCCGAGTGCGCGAGCGTCCACGGTGCTCGCATCGTCGGCAGCGCGAATCCCAGCTCGCGCTGCGCCGTGTCGACTTGCCGCGCAAAGCCGCGGTACTGCTCGTGCGTGGCCGATCCGGTCGGCGCCGGTGGCAGCAGGCCGTCGATCCACTGGCCGTCGATCCACAGCCGCTCCTGCGGGCTGTGGCACAGGTGGCGCTCGTCGTAGACCACGCGGCCGTGTTCGACCCGGCGCAGCCCCAGTTCATCGAGCCACTGCGCAACCTCATGCGCGTGCGGACCGGGCAGTGGCAGGTAGTGTGCGCCGAGCGGGCATTCAACGTCGGCCATCCGATGGCCCCGGCTATTGCCGCCGGCGGCATCCTCGAGCTCGAACAGCACGACGTCGTCGACCCCTGCCCGCAGCAGGGCCCGCGCGGCCGCCAGGCCGGCGATGCCGCCGCCGACGATCGCCACCGAGCAACGCCGCGACACCGACGGCGCCGGCCAGGCACCGGACTTCGTCCCGCGCAGTCGATGGCCGCGCTCGTGCGCCGCGCCGACCCAGCCGCCGTCGAAGGCCGGCTCGGTTTCACGCCGCGCACACGCGCCCACTGCGAGCGCGGCCGCAGCACCGAGCAGCGTGCGCCGGCGCACGTTCAGCGCGCGACGCGTCCCCATTCCTCTTCGAACGTGCGCACGAGGATCTGATCGGACAGGCGATTCGGCTGCATCGGCACGCGCGCCATGTCGGGCGGAAACTGCAGCAGCGGCGCGAGGCCCTCGAGCGTGAGGAAGCGCAGGCCGCCGGGCAAGTTCGGCGGCGTGCGCCACGGACGGTGACTCGCAATCACAAAACCCCATTCGCCGAAGCTCGGCACGTGCGCGTGGTACGGCGTCGCACCCAGGCCGACCGCTTCGATCGTTGCGACCACGGTCCAGAAGCTGCGGCGCGCGAGCAGCGGCGAGGTCGTCTGCACGACGGCGAAGCCGCTCGCCGCCAGGTGATGGTCGACCAAGCGATAGAACGTGGTCGTGTAGAGCTTGCCGAGCGAGAAGTTGGTCGGGTCGGGGAAGTCGACGATGATCACGTCGAACATCTCGTCGTGGGTTTCGAGCCACGTGAACGCGTCGGCGTTGACGATGCGCAGCTTTGGCGACGCCAGCGCGTCACCGTTGAGCTCGCGCAGCCGCGGCTCGCGCGAGAACAGCGTCGTCATCCGTGCGTCGATCTCGACCAGCGTGACCTGCTCGACGCCGGGGTATTTCAGCACCTCGCGCACCGCCATGCCGTCGCCGCCGCCGAGCACGAGCACGCGGCGAGCGGCGCCATGCGCCGCCATCGCCGGATGCACCAGCGCCTCGTGATAGCGGTACTCGTCGTGCGAGTGGAACTGCAGATTGCCGTTGAGGAACAACCGCAGGCCGTCGCCGCTGTCGGTGACGACGATGCGCTGGTAGGGGCTCGTCACCGCGTAGGCGATGCGATCCCCATAGAAGCGGACCTCCGCCCATGTGGTCAGACGATCGGCACCAGCTGCCGCGACACCGAGCGTGGCAATGACTGCCACGCAAGCGATTGCATGCGCCCCCCAGCGCCTCAGCTCGGGGCGAAACAGCCACAGCGCCCAGCCGGCCACGGCCGCGTTGAGCAGGCCGAACACGACGCCGGTGCGGATCAGTCCGAGCTGCGGCACGAGCAGCAGCGGGAACGCGAGCGCAACCGCGAGCGCGCCGAGGTAGTCGAAGGTCAGCACCTGCGACACGAGGTCTTTCAGCGCGTAGCGCTCGCTGAAGTGACGCTTGAGGATGCGCATCACCAGCGGAATCTCGAGGCCAACCAGCACGCCGATAGCGAGCACCAGCGCGTAGAGCAGGCCCCGAAAGGCGAGCGCGCCGTGCAGCAGGTTGTGCGCGACGAACAGCAGCGCCGGCATCAGCCCGCCGATCAGCCCGACGAGCAGCTCGATGCGCACGAACTGCGCAATGAGCTGGCGTTCGACAAAGCGGCTCAGCCATGAGCCCACGCCCATCGCGAACAGATAGCTGCCGATGATGGTGCTGAACTGCAGCACCGAATCGCCGAGCAGGTAGCTCGCGAGCGCGCCGGCGGCGAGTTCGTAGAGCAGCCCGCAGGCTGCGACGACGAACACCGAGGCGAGCAGTGCGACATCGGCGGCCGACACGCGCGCCGGGCCGGTGGCGTCGTGCGGCACGGCACTCATGCGTTGATCGGCGCGTCAGTGGATCGCGGCGGCGACGATGATGCCGATCGCGATCGCCAGGGCCCCGACAACCAGCGCGAGCGCAACGTTCTT
Source organism: Burkholderiales bacterium (assembly GCA_020354665.1). Lineage (GTDB taxonomy): Bacteria > Pseudomonadota > Gammaproteobacteria > Burkholderiales > Burkholderiaceae_C. The sequence goes on along the minus strand of CP070653.1, from coordinate 2,746,891 downwards.
TTCTTCGACGATCTCCTTCCACAGGTTGTACGGCGTGAGCTTGTCGACGACGACGAAGCTCACCCAGAACACGACCACGCCGACCAGCGCGTAGAGGATCGAGCCGAGGACGACCGCCGGCTTCAGCCATTCGATTCCGCTCATCAATGCACTCCTTGGGTCTGGGGTGTGAAAGTCATTTGTGTCCGCCTCCGGTGCCGAAGCCGCCGAACGAGCCGCCCCGGGTGCGAAAGCCGGTGCTGCCGGCACCGCTGCGCTTGCATTGCTGGTATTCGTTGCTGGCCTCGCCGAAGGTGCGGCGCAGGTCCTCGCAGCCGTCGTTCGAGCACTGCTCCATCAGCACCATCATGACCACGATCGCAACGAAGATCCACAGCACCGGGATCGTGCCGGCGCGCGCGATGCCGCCGCCGGCCAGGGGCCCCACGTCGCGGCGCAGCGCGGCGCGCTTGGCCGCGGGCACGCGGAACGTGTCGGCCACCGCGTCGGCCTCGAGCGTCTCGCCAGCCGACCAGGTCACTTCGCCGGGCGTCTCTTCGCGATTGAGGCGAAACCGGCCGCTTGCGTAATCGGTGTTCCGGGTGCGTTCGCCGCGCGAGAGCTTCCAATAGAACTCGCCGGCCACGTAGGTGGTCTGGCCGGTGTATTCGTACAGCCTGCGATACGAGCGGCCCCGCCATACGACGGCGGCTCCGCGGCCCTGCGGAGCGCCGGTGATCGGTGCGGTCCAGCTCCAGCCGTCTTCCGCATCGACGAGGAACGCGAAGCCGGCGGTGCGGTTGTAGAGCAGGTACTCGCGCCAGAACACCTGCTCGTCATCGGCGTCGCTCGGGATCTCGCAGCGCTCGGCGTAGCCGACCACCTGCCACGGCAACGTCGGCGCCTTCTCGCCCAGCGCGAGCGTGCCGAGCGTGCCGAGCGGAATCTGCGGCTCGCCGCCGTCCAGCCGCGGGTTGTCCTGCACGTAGTGAGCGAGGTCAGCGCCGACACCTTGCGAGACGTCGACCACGGCACGGCATTGATGGCACGCGATCGACTGCGTGGCCTGCAACCGAATCTCGAGCGCCGCGCCGCAGTTCGGACACTGCACGCTGCGCGCGCCGAGCGTGGCAGCGCTTTCCTGCACGAGCCCGATCAGGGACAGGTCTGCGAGCTCGACCGCGCGCCCGACCGACCAGACAACGCGCGCCGGATCGGCGTAGTCGAGCGTGCCCACCTCGCCGGCCGCATTGCGCAGGTCGACGATGAAGAATTCGTCGCGCAGGTTCGGCGTTGCCGGCAGTTCGCCCTGCGCCGCCTGCACGCGCGCGGGCACGGCCCACGCAACCTCCCACGGCCGGCTGTCTTTCAGGCAGCGACCCCCTGGCTGCAGCGCGCGCGGTTGGGGCACGTCGGCACCGGCGTGCGGCACGTCGAACGCGATCACGTAGCGACCGT
>CP070653.1:2731942-2745354 GCA_020354665.1 Burkholderiales bacterium | reverse complement strand
TCAACGCAAAGCTGTTGCGCTCGGAGTCGTTCGAGCAGCTCGTCGACCCGCGACGGCCGATTCCGCCGGCGGGCATACCGATCCACGGCATCCAGCCGGACATGGTGGCGGGCCAGCCAACGATCGAGGAGGTGCTCCCGGCGTTTCACGCCTACGCGCATGAGACCGTGCTCGTCGCGCACAACGCTGCATTCGACATGCGGTTCCTGCAGCTCAAGGAAGACATGACCGGTGTCCGCTTCGACCAGCCGGTGCTCGACACGCTGCTGCTGTCGGCGGTGGTCCATCCAAATCAGGAGTCGCACAAGCTCGAGGCCATCGCCGAGCGGCTCGCCATCCCGGTGATCGGCCGCCACACCGCACTCGGCGATGCGATCGTCACGGCCGAGGTGTTCCTGCGGTTCATCCCGCTGTTGGCAAACATGGGGATCCATACGCTCGGACAAGCGCGCGAAGCGGAGCGGCGGACCTACTACGCCCGCATCAAGTACTGATTTGGGCCGTCACGCGCCGTGGGCTTGGGCACACCGACCCCCGGATCGACAACGAGGCCGGGCGGGCTGCCGCGCCGGGATGTCGGAGAGTCGACCGATTGCCTCCGACGGCCCGCATGCAGCTGCGCAAGCGAGTCCGTCCGCGGCTCACATGTTGTAGCGCTGCCCGAGCACCGACTGCAGCGTCTGCACCACCGCGAATGCGTCCTTGAGCTGCGTGCGCTCGAAGTTGGACAACTCGCCGAGCCGTAGGAAGTTGTCGGCCGGCTGACCGGCCTCGAGTTGCCGCGCCTGGTGGCGAATGCGCGTGGCCGCAAGGAATTCCAGCGCGTCGCGCAGGTCGTGCGCACTGCGCTCGCTGATCTCGCCACTCTGCGCCGCGATCTCGAGTCGTTCGTGCGTGTTGACCGCCTCGTGGCCACCCGCCAGCGCGTAGATGCGTGCGAGGTCGACCACCGGCACGATGCCCAGGTGCTTCAGGTCGATCGTGCCGCGATGCTCGCCGCTGCGTGCCGGCAGCAGCCGGCCAAACAGGCCCAGCGGCGGTTGTCGTGACAGCGCATTGCCCACCATGTACGCGAGGAAGATGCCGTTGCCGCGGGTGTGCGCGAGCACGTCGCGGCGCAGTTCGTCGAGCAGCGACGCACGGCCATGGACGGCGCGCAGATCGAAGAACACGCAAGTGAGCATCAGCGCCTTCGGTTCGGGTTCGTCGACCCAGCCGTGGAAGTAGTGCCGCCAGCGGCGCATCGGCTGGCGCCACGTGTCGGTCATCGCCATCATCTCGCCCGGGCAATAGACATAGCCGCAGGCGTTGAGGCCGTCGCAGACGAACCGCGACAGCGCCTTGAAGTATTCGCCGTGCGCGGTCTCGTCGTACGCGTCGTCGAGGATCAGGCAGTTGTCCTGGTCGCTCTTGGCGGTCTGCTCGTTGCGTGCCTGCGAGCCGGCGGCCACCCAGGCGTAGTCCACCGGCGGCACGCCGAACCGCGCCTCGGCGAGTTGCAGCAGGCGGATCGTCAGCGCGTCGGTGATCGCGGTGATGACGTGCCCGGTCGTGTAGGCGGTCGCATCGGCAGCGGCGAGGTTGCGCTGCAGCTGCCGGATCCGGCCGCTGACATGCTGCAGGCCATCGACCGTGCCCTGCTTGTAGATCTCGCCGGCCAGGAACACGGCCGAGGTGCTGTATTGCTCGGTCAGCTCGGTGGCGGTGATCATTCCGACCACGCGCGGGCCATCCATCACCGGGACGTGGTGGACGTTCTGACGCGTCATCAGCAGCAGCGCTTCGAAGGCGTTGTTGCGCAGATCGACGGTCAGCGGCGCGATCGTCGTGATCTCGACCACCGGACGGTCGGTCTCGAGCCCGACCGCGACGACACGGTTGCGCAGGTCGCGATCGGTGACGATGCCGAACAGGTGCCCTTGCTCGACGATCAGCACCGATGAAACGCCTTCCTCGAGCATCAACGCGGCCGCCTCGCGGATCGACGCTGTTGGCGGCAGCGTCACCGGTGGCCGCTTCAGCAGCGCGCGCAGCGGGGTCGTGATCAATGGCAAGTGCGGGTCCGTGCCGCCCAGTGCCTGCGCGGTAGACGCCGGCACGGCGGGCGGGACGGAGGGCGGATGCGTTTCGGTGCGTTCGACCATCGGATCTGCGGCGCTGGGCGAGGTTCTTCTGTTTGCCGCGCGGGCCGCCCCGCAATGCTCGCATGGCTCGCCGCGGCAGCCGCCGCAGCCGCGTTGAGCCATGTCAAGCGCCGGGCTGATGGATCCTGGTTGCGCAACCCAATATGCGCGCTGGGGCGTCGTTCGCCCTGCCCGCCGCGCCGGCCGCAGCGCCCTGACGATGCCTTGCGCTGCGTCGCTCACGGGGACGGCATGAAGGATTGCATGCGCAGTTTCGCCTCGTCCAGACGCTGATCATCCGGCGTTCGGCATCGCGCAGACGAACTCCGGTGTCACCGCGCATGGCAGCAGGAACCTCGGCGTGCGCACCAAGCCGGGGGATTCTGTCGGCAAGGCTGATGACCTGATGCCCGGTACCGAGGCGCAGCGGTGCCGGGCCAAATCGCACGGGCACAAGCCGCTGAGCGCGGCGATGCGGGGCGCGCCATAGCGGGCCGCAGTAGCGCTCGCGAGGCCGGGAGAACCCTCAGCCGTGGCTGATGCGCTTTCCAATCAGATCAACGCTTCACCCGATGCCCCGGCGCGAGTGCGTTGTTCTTGATCCGCGACAAAGCAGGCAGGTTCTCGCGCTCTAGAGTGCCTCGGTCCGTAGTACGCGGCGGCGCCTGACACGGGCGCCGATCGAGCCATTCGGGGGGTATGCGCATGTTCAAACACCTCCTCGTTCCCGTGGACGGCAGCGAACTTGCCGAGCATGCGGTGAGCGAAAGTGTCGCGCTGGCCCGGCAGCTCGGGGCGCGCATCACTGCCTTCGTGGCCGAGCCGCCCTCGCCGGCTGCCGTGACGGGCTACGGCGCGATCAATTACATGCGAACGATGGAGGAGCACGGCGTCGAGGCGGCCGAACACGCGCAGGCCGTGATCGGCGAATTCCGCAGCCGTGCCGAAGCCGCCGGCGTGCCTTTCGAAGGTGTCTACACGCGCTCGCCCGAAGTGGACGCTGCCATCGTCGAAGCCGCTCGGTGTCGGGGCTGCGACCTGATCGTGATGGCCACGCACGGGCGCAGCGTGTTCGGCGAGTTGCTGTTCGGCTCGCGCACGAGGGACGTGTTGGCGCGCAGCGAGCTTCCGCTGCTGGTGCTGCACTGACCCGGTGGCCCCCTCATCCGGAGACGCGCATGTGTCCCTCCTCACCGATCGCCACCACCCGCGGCGCAGGTAGCTCCAGCAGCGCGAAGCTGGCGAAGTCGCGCGCGGTGCCGCAGGTGGCTGCCGAAGCCGCGAGTACCCAGCGCTGGCGGGCAATGCAGATCGAGGGCGCCGGCCGTCCGTTGCAGCGGGTGCTGCGAGACCGGCTGCCGGTGCCTGCGGAGGGACAGCTGTGCATCAAGGTCGGCGCGTGCGGCGTCTGCCGCACCGACCTGCACCTTGTCGACGGCGAACTGCCGTTGCCCAACCACCCGGTCGTGCCCGGCCACGAAATCGTCGGACGCGTCAGCGCGATGGGCGAGGGAGTGACTGACTTCGTGGTCGGCGACCGCGTCGGTGTGCCGTGGCTCGCGTGGAGTTGCGGCCGCTGCGCCCAATGCCGTGGTGGCCGCGAAAACTTATGCCCGCATGCGCGGTTCACTGGCTGGCAGGTCGACGGCGGTTACGCCGAATACGCCGTTGCCGATGCCCGTTATGTCTTTCGCATCCCCGATCGATACAGCGACGAAGAGGCCGCGCCGCTGCTGTGCGCGGGATTGATCGGCTGGCGAGCCTACAACCTGACCGGCCGTGCGCGGCGGCTCGGGCTGTACGGATTTGGCGCCGCCGCGCACTTGATCGCGCAGGTGGCGCGATTCCAGGGACGAGAGGTGTACGCGTTCACGCGCATTGGCGACGAGCCGGCGCAAACACTGGCACGCGAACTCGGCGCGCTTTGGGCGGGCAGCTCCGACCATGCGCCGCCCGCCGTGCTCGACGCCGCGCTGATCTTTGCGCCGGTGGGCGAACTGGTGCCCACTGCGTTGTCAGCGGTGCGTCCCGGGGGCACCGTCGTGTGCGCAGGCATCCACATGAGCGACATCCCGTCGTTCCCGTACGCATTGCTCTGGGGCGAGCGCAAGCTGATGTCGGTGGCCAACCTGACGCGCGCCGACGGCGACACGTTCATGCGCGTGGCCGCCGAGGCGCCGCTGGTGGTGCACACGCAGCGCTATGCGCTCGCCGATGCCAACCAGGCGCTCGACGATTTGCGCGCGGGGCATGTGCGCGGCGCCGCGGTGCTCGTGCCTTGAGGCTGACGCTGCAGTGCACCAAAAGACACGCCGCCAGTGGCGCGCCCGGCGTCGCCGGCGCTGGCTGAGACAGGGGCCAGAACCATCGAACGCACGCCTCGTATCCGCCACCGTCGTGTGGTCAATTTCTGGCGCGAGGCACCCGGTCGGGCCTCGCTGGCCGCGGTCGCCGCGGTATCGGGCGACAGGGGAAGTACCCGGTTGCCGGCGCCGGTTGACGGCGGCATAGTCAATCCGTGGAAGCGCGTGGAGCCAGGCAACGCGTTGTCTAAGATCAACCGTGAAGGAGAGTGAGACATGACAGAGACCAAGCAAGTCACCGCCAGCGCCCCTGACCAGGTCAAGCCCGCCCGCCGGCGCTTCCTGGGGGCGGCGGTTGCAGGCACAGCGGGCGCTGCGGCGATGACCGCACCGATGATCTCGGTCGCGCAATCGCCGACGCTGCTGAAGATGCAGGGCGCATGGGGCGCGAAGGACGTCTTCAACGAGATGGCCGAGCAGTACGTCGCCCGTGTCAACGAAATGGCCGGCGGCCGCCTGAAGATCGATTACCTCGTCGCGGGCTCGGTGGTGAAGCCGTTCGAGGTGATGGACGCCACCGCCAAGGGCGTGATCGACGGCGCCCACTCGGTGCCCGTTTACTGGTACGGCAAGAGCAAGGTCGCGTCGCTGTTCGGCTCGGGTCCGATCAACGGCTGCGATGCCCACCAGACGCTGGCGTGGATCAACCGCGAGGGCACCAAGTACTACAACGAACTGCTCGGACAGCTGGGGCTCGACGTCGTCGGGTTCTTCGCGATGCCGATGCCGACCCAGCCGCTGGGCTGGTTCAAGAAGCCGATCAGCGGCGCCGCCGACCTGAAGGGCTTCAAGTACCGCACCGTGGGCCTGGCCGCCGACCTGATGCAGGAGTTGGGCATGAAGGTCACGCAGTTGCCCGGCGGTGAAATCGTGCCGGCGATGGAGCGCGGCGTGATCGACGCCTTCGAGTTCAACAACCCGACGTCGGACCGCCGCTTCGGCGCCCAGGACGTCGCAAAGAACTACTACATGGGCAGCTACCACCAGGCGATGGAGTTCTTCGAGATCGTCTTCAACAAGAAGAAGTACGACTCGCTGCCGAAGGACCTGCAGGCGATCCTCAAATACGCTGCAGAGGCGGCGTCGACCGCCAACTTCGCGCTGGCGATGGACCAGTACTCGACCGACCTGCAGGAACTCATCAGCAAGGACAAGGTCAAGGTCATGCGCACGCCGCAGGACGTGTTCGATGCCCAGATCAAGGCGTGGGACGTGGTCGGCAAGCGGCTCGCCGACGCCGACCCGTTCTTCAAGAAGGTCGTCGACTCGCAGAAGGCGTGGGCGAAGCGGGTGGCGTACTACCACTTCCTGAATGACGCCGACTACAAGCGCGGCTACGAGCACATCTTCGGCAAGCTCGGGTTCTGACACGGGCTCCTGCGCCGGCCGCACGGCGCAGCCACAACGTTTTTGGGGCGGCGCATCGGCGCCGCCCCTTTTTTCGCGCGCCGTGCGATGCCGCGGCCGCGGTCTGAGGAGGACCTCCCGCCATGCTGCAGAACTTCCTGCTCGCGATCGACCGCTTCAGCATGGCGGTCGGGCACGCCTTCGCTTGGTGCATCCTGATCCTGACACTCGGCACCTCGTACGAGGTCTTCATGCGCTACGTGCTGAACGACCCGACGAGCTGGGCGTTCGACATGAGCTACCTCCTTTACGGCGGGCTGTTCATCATGTCGGGCGCGTATGCGCTGTCGCGCAACGCACACGTGCGCGGCGACATCCTGTTCAGGCTGTTGCCGCCGCGCGCGCAGGCCGGCATCGAGCTGGTGCTGTATTTCATCTTCTTCTACCCCGGCGTGACGGCGCTGATCATCGCCGGCTACGGCTATGCGGTCGACTCGTTCGGCTACAAGGAGGTCAGCGTCAACAGCCCGGTCGGCGTGCCGATCTGGCAGCTCAAGGCGCTGATCCCGCTGGCCGGCGTCATGTTGTTCATCCAGGGGATTGCCCAGGTCATCCGCTGCATCCTGTGTTTGCGCGACGGCTTCTGGCCGGCGCAGCTGCATGACGTCGAGGAGATGGACCAGGTGCTGCAGGCCGAGCACCAGAGGGAAGTCGCCGGGGAGAGCGCGCAATGAGCAATCCGGAACTCGCGCTGCTGATGCTCGGCGCGTTCATCTTCATCATCCTGCTCGGCTTCCCGATCGCCTTCACGCTGATGGCGATGGGGGTGATGTTCGGCTACTACGCCTACTACGTGCCGGGGCAGGATTTCTTCGACAGCCGGGTGTTCTACCTGTTGTCGCAGAACACCTTCAGCATCATGAACAACGACGTGCTGACCGCGGTGCCGTTGTTCCTGTTCATGGGCTACATGATCGAACGGTCGAACATCCTCGACCGGCTGTTCCACAGCCTGCAGGTGGCGCTCCGCGCGATCCCGGGTGCGATGGCCGTGGCCGCGCTCGTCACCTGCGCGCTGTTCGCGACCGCCACCGGCATCGTCGGCGCCGTCGTGACGCTGATGGGCCTGCTCGCGTTCCCGGCGATGCTCAAGGCCGGGTACGACCAGAAGTTGTCGGCGGGCGTGATCTGCGCCGGCGGCACGCTCGGCATCCTGATCCCGCCGTCGATCATGCTGATCGTCTACGGCGCGACCTCGGCGGTGTCGGTCGTCAAGCTCTATGCCGCGGCGCTGGTTCCCGGCTTCGTGCTTGCGGGCCTGTATGTCGTGTACGTGATTGCGCGCGTGTCAGTCACGCCATCGCTCGCACCGAAGCTGCCGCGTGAGCAGACCGACGTGCCGTGGCTCAGGGTGATCGTTCTTCTGCTGCAGGCATTCGTTCCGCTCGCGGTGCTGATCATGTCGGTGCTCGGCGCGATCCTGTTCGGTCTGGCCACACCGAGCGAGGCCGCCGCGATCGGCGCGCTCGGCGCGATGGTGCTCGCGATCGCGTACGGCGCCTTCACCTGGGGGCGGCTGAAGGAGGCGGTGTTCCTGACGGCGCGCACCTCGGCGATGGTGTGCTGGCTGTTCGTCGGCTCGTGGACGTTCTCGTCGATCTTCTCCTACCTCGGCGGCGAGGGCTTGATCAAGGACTTCGTGCTCGGGCTGGACCTCGACCCGCTCACCTTCTTGCTGCTGTCGCAGCTGATCATCTTCCTGCTCGGCTGGCCGCTGGAGTGGAGCGAGATCATCATCATCTTCGTGCCGATCTTCCTGCCGCTGCTGCCGCACTTCGAGATCGACCCGATGTTCTTCGGCGTGCTCGTCGCACTGAACCTGCAGACTTCGTTCCTGACGCCGCCGATGGCGATGTCGGCCTATTACCTCAAGGGCATTGCGCCGAAACACGTGCTGCTGTGGACGATCTTTAAGGGCTGCTTCCCGTTCCTCAGCATGGTGTTCGTGACGATGGCCCTCGTCCACACGTTCCCCGATCTCGTGTTCTGGCTGCCGAACCTGTTCTACGGCAACTGACAAACGGATTGCGATACGGATGAGCGACACGATCGACATCACGACGCTGAGCGCCGCGCAGGCGCTGGCCGCGATCCGCGAGGGACGCATCAGCGCAGAAGACCTCGTGCGCGGTTGCCTGGCGCGCATCGATGCCGACGAGCCGCGCGTGCAGGCCTGGGCGTTCGTCGACGAGCAGCGCGCGCTCGACCAGGCGCGCAACGTCGATCGCGTGCGCCGCGAAGGTCACGCGATGGGCCCGTTGCACGGTCTGCCGGTGGGTGTCAAGGACATCATCGACACCGCCGACATGCCCACCGAGGACGGCACGGTCCTCAACGCCGGGCGCCGGCCGGAATACGACGCGACCGTCGTCGAGCGGTTGCGCTCGGCCGGCGCGATCATCCTCGGCAAGACCGTCGCCACCGAGCTCGCGACCTATGCCCCGGGCAAGACGCGCAATCCGCACAACCCGGAGCACACGCCAGGCGGCTCGTCGAGCGGGTCAGCGGCGGCCGTGGCGGCGCAGATGGTCCCGGCGGCGATCGGCACGCAGACCAACGGCAGCGTGATCCGCCCGGCGGCCTATTGCGGCGTCTACGGCTACAAGCCGACCTTCGGGCTGGTGCCGCGAGACGGCATCCTGAAGCAGTCGCGCCCGCTCGACCACGTGGGCTTCTTCGCGCGCAGCGTCGAGGACTTGGCGATCATCGCCGAGCCGCTGATCGGCTACGACGAGCGCGACCCGGACACGCGGCCGATCGCGCGGCCCAACCTGCGCGAGGTGGCGATGCAGGAGCCGCCGCTGCCGCCGGTGTTCGCTTTCACGAAGACGCCGAACTGGGACGACGCCGAGGAGCAGACGCGGCTCGCGTTCGACGAGGTCGCGCAGGCGCTCGGCGAGCAGTCGCGACCGTTCAACGTGCCATCGCTGTTCCGCGACGCCTGGGAGTGGCTCCGCACGATCATGGAAGCCGACCTCGCGCGCAACTACCGTGAGTTCTACGAGCGCGGCCGCGACCGGCTCAGCGAGTCGCTGCGTGGCCAGATCGAGCGCGGGCGCCAGGTGACCGCGGTCGATTACAACGATGCGGTCGATCGGATCAAGGCGACCAGTGAGGCATTCGACGAGGTCTTCGACCGGTGCGACGTGCTGCTCACCGCCGCCACCGCCGGGCCGGCGCCGCGCGGGCTCGAATCGACGGGCAGCCCGGCTTTCTGTACGCTGTGGACGTTTGCCGGGATGCCGGCGGTCACGTTGCCGCTGTTGCGCGCCGAGAACGGCATGCCGATGGGCATCCAGCTTGTCGGCCGCCGCGGCGACGATGCGCGGCTGCTGCGCACCGCACGCTGGCTGGCTGGGTGGGCGGCGAAACTTGATGCAAGCTGATGAAGGAGGCGATCGTGCGAGGAAGACTGATGAAGGTCGTGATGGCGCTGATCGCGTCGGTGATGGCGCTGGCGTTCTATGCCGTGCCGATCGTCAAGCTCAAGGAAGGGGCGCTGGTCGTCGTCGTGCTGATCGGCGTGGCTGCGATGGTCTACAGCTTCGTCGATTTCGTGCGCGAAGAGGACTGACGCCAGCCCGGCGGGCAGCGGAGCGGTCGCTGCGCGGTTCGGCAGGTTGTCGGCTCGGCGGCAGGGCGCCGCGCGAGCCGCGCAACGCCGTCGTGCGTCAATGCAGCCGCGTCGAGCTGAAGCGGCCGTGCGGTGCCGCCTGCATCAACTCGTGAAACTGCGCGCGCGACAACTTCACCAGTTGTTCATGGTCGCCGCATTCGAAATAGACGGTGTCGGCGGATTCGAGCTCCTCGTCGACGACCGTCTCCAGGCCCCACGCCATGCCGAGCGCCGGTACGGCGCCGCGCTCGCAGTCGGGGAACAGCTCGGCGATGCGGCTCTCATCGGCCAGACGCAACTGCGGTCGCTCGAGCTGTCGCGCCAGCAGCCCCAGCCGAACGAACCGGTCAGCCGGCACCACGGCGACCAGGCAACCGCTGTCGTCCTCGAGCACGACCGCCTTGGCGACCAGGTGCGGTGGCACGTGTGCGGCGCGCGCTGTTTCCGAACTCGTTCGGCTGTGTCGGTGGGCGCAGACCTCGGCCTGCGCACCGTGCTCGAGCAGGAACGTTTGAAGACGTATCGGAATCGGCATCGCGTCCTCCAGTATCGAAAGCGGCGACCCATGCGGGGCGCATCACGGGAACGCCGGGATGTTCGGCTCCATGCCCTCGGTGGTGGCCTCCGGGTGCTTACTATGTAGCAGGGCCTCGATTTCCGGGACCCGGCGCCGTGGCACGTCGACGATGAGCAGAACCTGGCCCTGCTCGATGCGCGGCTGAAAGCGCTTCAGCCACTGGATCGGCGCCGAGGCGCCGATCATGCTCGACACCCACGCGCCGAACAGTCCGCCCGCGATCGCCAGCACGCCCATCAAGCCCCACTGCGGGGCGCCGAAATCGCCAGGGAAAACGATCGCCAGCAGTGCACCGCAGGCGGCGCCAGTGGCACCGCCAATGATCAGGCCGGACTCGGCGGCGCGGACCAGATCGGAGGTCTGGAACACGTTGGCCGGATGCAGGCCCGACATGTCGGTTCCTTCGAGCGCGACGAAATGCAGGTGCCGCTCCTCGATGCGGGCGAGCAGCATGTCGTCGACCACCCGCCTGGTGCTTATCAGGTCGGGCAACATCCAGTACAGGCGCCGACGCATAGCGACCTCCTTGCACCTGACGGTACCGTCGAGCGGTGCCGCCGCTCGTCGGGTCGCGCCATGTCGACCCGCGTACCGCACGTCCTGTTGCCGGACATTCTGGAACGCGGCGCGCCGATTGCCTATAGGGCCCGCCAATCATGCGCGGTGCACGCGGTCTTTCAAACCGCTGCCGGCAGCGATGGCATGCAGCCGACATTCGTGATCTCATTCGTGGTCAGATCGGCACGCCGCGGCGCCGGCGCAGTCCGTAAGGAGACGCCCATGTCCTCGACTCGCCGGGAGACCGACCACTTCGGAACGATCGATGTCCCGGCGGATGCGCTGTGGGGTGGGCAGACCGAGCGCAGCCGCCGCTTCTTCGCGATCGGCGCGCAGCGCATGCCGCTGCCGATCGTGCACGCGCTGGCACAGATCAAGCGTGCTGCGGCCGAGGTGAACCGCGATCTGGGCCTCCTCGATCCGGACAAGGCGCGGGCGATCGCCGCGGCTGCCGTGCGCGTCGCCGCCGGCGAGTTCGATGCGCAGTTTCCGCTGTCGGTGTGGCAGACCGGTTCGGGCACGCAGAGCAACATGAACGTCAACGAGGTGGTCGCCAACCTGGCATCGCTTTCGTTGGGCGGCGACCTCGGCGAGGCACGATGCGTGCACCCGAACGACGACGTGAACCTCGGCCAGTCGTCCAACGACGTGTTCCCGACTGCAATGCACGTTGCGGTGGTGCTGCAGGCACGGCCGCTGCTGGGTGCGCTCGCGCGGCTGCGCGGTTCACTGCAGGCCAAGGCGGCGCAGTTCGCCGAAACGATCAAGATCGGCCGCACGCACCTGCAGGACGCCACGCCGGTCACGTTGGGCGACGAGTTCGGCGCTCACGACGCCCAGCTCGCGATCGCAGAAGCCGAGCTGCGACGCGCCCTGCCGGCCGTGCACGCGCTGGCGATCGGTGGAACCGCCGTTGGAACGGGGCTCAACACGCACCCAGAGTTTGCGCGCCGCGTCGCGGCGACGCTTTCGGAGCGACTGGGCGCGCCGTTCGTCGTCGCCGACAACCCGTTTGCCGCGATGGCCGGTCACGAGCCGCTGGTCGGCCTGCATGCAGCGCTGCGCACCCTCGCGGTGGCGCTGACCAAGATCGGCAACGACATCCGGTTGCTGGCCAGTGGTCCGCGCGCCGGCCTGGGCGAGCTACAGCTGCCGGCCAACGAGCCCGGCAGCTCGATCATGCCGGGCAAGGTCAACCCGACGCAGGTCGAGGCGCTGACGATGGTCTGCGCGCAGGTAATGGGGCACGACGTCGCGATCGGTTTTGCCGCGAGCCAGGGACACCTGGAGCTCAATGTCTACAAGCCGCTGATCGCCTGCGACGTGCTCGATAGCCTGCAACTGCTCGCCGACGCCATCTCGAGCTTCGCCGTGCATTGCGTCGATGGGATCGAGGCCAACGTGCAGCGCATGCACGAACTGGTCGAGCGATCGCTGATGCTCGCCACCGCGCTCGCGCCCCATGTCGGCTACGACCGCGCCGCCCGGATCGCCAGGCACGCCCACGCCAACGGGCTCGGCCTACGCGAAGCGGCGCTGGCGGTCGGCGGCATCACGGCCGAAGAGTTCGACGCCTGGGTCGACCCCCGTCGGATGTTGCGATCCGGCTGAAGCGCCGGGCGCAGCCGGACGCGCGGCAGATCGCGGCCCATTCAGCGCAAGCTCGTCGTGCTTGCGCCGAAGGCCACGCGCAGGTCGGCCGGTCGGACTGCCGGGATCCGCGTTCTCAGACGTCGAACCGGATCCCCTGGGCGAGCGGCAGGTCGCGCGAGTAGTTGATCGTGTTGGTGGCGCGGCGCATGTAGGCCTTCCAGGCGTCGGAGCCTGATTCGCGGCCGCCGCCGGTCTCCTTCTCGCCGCCGAACGCGCCACCGATCTCGGCACCCGAGGTGCCGATGTTGACGTTGGCAATCCCGCAGTCACTGCCGGCTGCGGAAAGGAACGCCTCGGATTCACGCAGGTCGGTCGTGAAGATCGCCGACGACAGGCCCTGCGGCACCGCGTTGTGCATCGCCAGCGCCTGATCGAATTCGCTGTAGCCCATCACGTAGAGGATCGGCGCGAATGTCTCGTGGCAGACGATGTCGGTCTGCGCTGGCATTTCGACCAGCGCCGGCTTCACGTAGAAGGCATCCGGCCAGCGCTCGGCGAGCACCCGCTCGCCGCCATCGACGCTGCCGCCTTCGGCACGCGCGCGTTGCAGCGCGCGCTGCATCGCGTCGTAGGCGGCGCCGTCGATCAGCGGGCCGAGCAGCGTGCCGTCCTCGAGCGGATCACCGATGCGAAGACTGGCATACGCGCGCTTCAGCTGCTGTACCAGCTCGCCGCGAATGCGCTCGTGGACGATCAGGCGCCGCGTCGTCGTGCAGCGCTGGCCGGCGGTGCCGACCGCACCGAACACGATCGCGCGCACCGCGAGGTCGAGGTCGGCCGACGGCGCGACGATGATCGCGTTGTTGCCGCCGAGCTCGAGCAGGCAGCGACCGAAGCGTGCCGCCACGCGCGGGCCGACCGCGCGGCCCATGCGCGTGCTGCCGGTGGCCGAGACGAGTGCGACGCGCGGATCGTCGACCAGCGCCTCGCCGACGGCGGCGCCGCCGATCACGAGCTGCGAGAGCGCGGTTCGCCCCGCGTCACCGAAGCTCGCGCAGGCGCGCTCGAACAGCGCCTGCACCGCGAGCGCCGTGAGCGGCGTCTTTTCCGACGGTTTCCACACCACCGCGTCGCCGCACACGAGCGCCAGCGCGGCGTTCCACGACCACACCGCC
>CP070653.1:2726979-2731842 GCA_020354665.1 Burkholderiales bacterium | reverse complement strand
TGCGGCGCATTCTGGCGCTCGACGATCCGCGCAACGACGCGCTTTCGGAGTTCGGCAGCGGCCGCAGCGGCTTCCTGAAATAAGGCGTTGTGCCGGGGCGTGGGCCTTGGGTCCCCGGTGATGGAGCCGCCCACGGCGCCAGACCCGCCGGCCCGGCGCGTCTGGCGCCGTGGGCGGCTCCATCACCTGGGACCCAAAGCCCACGCCCCGGCACAACGCCTTACTTCAGGAAGCCGCTGCGGCCGCTGCCGAACTCCGAAAGCGCGTCGTTGCGCGGATCGTCGAGCGCCAGAATGCGCCGCATCTGCGCCGACAGACGCGCCTGGGTCTGCGGGCGCAGCAGTCGCTTCTGGTATTGCTGCTGCGGCTTGTCGCCCCTGACGTAGAAGCCGTGCAGCGAGCGCCGCGGCACCGTGGTGCGGTTGGCGGTGCCGCCGTGCCACATGTGGGCATTGGTGAGGATCACGTCGCCCGCCTTGCCCAGGGCCACCATTTCCTGCGGATGCGGCGCATTCGGGTCTTGCAGCACCTGCTGCGGAATCTGGCCTGAGCGGTGCGATCCGGGCACGAAACGCGTCGGACCGTTGTCCGGTGTGAAATCGTCGAGCATCCAGATCGAGTTGAAGACCGCGTAACCGCGCTCATCGGGCACCAGGCCCATGTCGCAGTGCAGCGGCTGCAGGCCCTGCTGTCCGGGCAGCGCAGCGCGGTAGTTCAGGCTCGACAGCTTCCAGTCGGGTCCGAGCACGATTTCGACGGCCTCGAGAACGGCCGGGTGCGAGACCACCCGCTCAAAGCACTCGCCTTTGTCGATCAGGTTGGCCAACCGATCGGAACCGGGCTCGGGGCGAAATTCCGAGCCGGCACGCTCGCCTTCCTCGCGCAACAGGCGGTCGGATTCGCGCCGCAGCTCTTCGAGCCAGTCGGCGTCGATCACGCCACGCAGGATCAGGTAGCCGAATTCTTCGAGATGCCGGGCGTCTTGCTCAGTCATGGACGCTGTCCCACCACAACTTCTTCGTCGCTGCACGATGAGCGCTAAACGCCCGCCGGGATCTTCGAAGCCATCATCTTCCGGCGGTCCAGCTTGCGCCCATCGACAACGAAGGTGCCGTCGCCAACGGCGTGGATCGTGCGCTTCTCCTTGCGTGCCGGATCGACGTAGGCCGCAACGCCCTCCAGCACGACGATGTTGTGCTTGCGGACCCTATCGACGACCTTGCACTCGATGTTGGCCAGGCACTCCTTGATCAACGGCGCCTTGACGATCTGGCCCTGCACCGGCGTGAGCTTGAACTTGGCGAACTTGTCGGTATCGGCGCCCGAGCATGTCCCGATGCCGACGACCTGATCCAGCATGTCAACGGTGGGAATGGCGATCACGCACTCGCGGGTCTTTCGCAAGGCTGCGAAGGAGTGGTTCCACGCCCCCGTCGTGATCGCGAAGACGGGGGTGAAGTCCACCACCATCGTCCACGAGATGGTCATCACGTTGCTCTTCTTCCCGTCATGGGTCGTCACGAGGACGACGGGCCCCGGCTCCAGCAGCGTAAAGGCCTTGCTCAGTTTCAACTCGCGCATGAGAGTGCCTCCTGATGTCCGATTGCGTTGGGTCTGACCCCGTTTGCGGCTATGCCAATGCGCGTGGCTGCTCCGGTCTCATCAGCCAAGCCGTCGCATTGCGCGCATCTGCACTGTCATTGCCGCCCTCAACCGAGCATCGCTTTGAGTTCGCCACTGGCGATCAATTTGGCCAGATCGTCGCAGCCGCCGACCAGCATGCCCTTGACGAACACCATCGGAAACGTCGGCCAACCGGTCCACATCTTCAACGCATTGCGGCGCCGCCAGTCCGATAGGTAGCTGCCGTGCTCGATGTAGTGAAACGACACGCCCGCCGCGGCCAAGACCTGTCGCGCCTTGCGCACGTGCGGGTTCTGGCGCATGCCCACCACCACGACCGGGTGCGCGGCGAGCGCCTCCTGAACCTCCTTCACGATCGACTCGTGGTGCTTGGCGACCCGCTCGCGAATGGCGGGGTGGATCTTCGCTTCATCGAGAATTTGACGTGGCATCGAGGACCTCCGCGTGCAGCAGCGTATCGCAAACACGGCGTCGGCTGCGACGCGGTGGCGCGGCCGGGGCATCCGCGCCATGGCCGAACGGCCGGCGGCGGCGCGCAGCGCGCGCCAGCCCGCCGGGCACTCAAGCTGACTTCCGGGCGTTGGGCCCTGCGTTCCTGAGCAGACCCTCGCAGGTGGCGCGCTGCCCGTCGGCCGCATCGACCTTCGCACAGACGCCGCTGAGCTGCGCCTTGAGCCGCCCGATCGCGGTGTTGGGCCTGCCCGGCGCGGCGATGCTGGTTCACCCTTGTGTGGCACCCAGTCACCAGCGATAAGCTAGCAACAGCGTTTGATGGCGCCGCTGCTTTTGTTCAAGCCACCGATGCATGGAGGTACCGCGTATGGCAGTGAGGATCGAGAAGGACGGGGCGGTGTGGACGGTGATCCACGATCGGCCCGAGGCGCGCAATGCGATGGACCCGGCGAGCGCCGATGCGCTGACCCGGGCGTTCTTGGACTTCGATGCCGACAAGGACGCGTCGGTCGCGGTGTTCTATGGCGCGGGCGGTGCGTTCTGCGCCGGCTGGGACCTCAAGTACGTGAGCACGCTCAATGCCGACTACCCGCTCGGCGAGCTCGACATCCCGCCGGCCGGGCCGCGCGGTAACGGCGGCGAAATCCCCCGCGGGCCGCTCGGGCCGTCTCGGCTCGAGCTCGACAAGCCGGTGATCGCCGCGGTCGAAGGACCGGCGGTCGCTGGCGGCATGGAGCTCGCGCTGTGGTGCGACTTCCGCGTGATGGCCGAGGACGCGTACTTCGGCGTTTACTGTCGCCGCTGGGGCGTGCCGCTGATCGACGGCGGAACGGTTCGATTGCCGCGCATCGTCGGCCAGGGCCGCGCGCTCGAGATCATCCTCACCGGCCGCAAGGTGCCGGCCGACGAGTGCCTGCAGATCGGCCTGTGCGAGTACCTCACGCCCAACGGCGGCGCGCGCGAGAAGGCCGAAGCGCTGGCGCGCGAGATCGCGCGTTTCCCGCAGGTGTGCGTGCGTGCCGACCGGCGCTCGGCGATCAAGAGCCGCGGCCTTTCCGTGCGCGACGCGCTGGTGCAGGAGTGGTACAACGGCCGCGAGGCACTGATCAAGGACGGCGTTGCAGGCGCAAGCCGGTTCAAGGACGGGCTCGGCCGCCACGGCGATTTCGGGCGCATCCGGTGACGATGCGAGGAACGGCGGCGCCACGGTGCATGCCGGCTCATCCGCGCTCCGCCGTGCCGACCTGATGGACATCGAGGCTCCGCTGCTCGGATCGACCGAAGGCTGGTCGCTCGTGCCGGTGGCCCGCTGGCTGTTCCGCGGCGGCAGGCGCATCAGTGATCCGGTGGAGCTCGTCGAAGGCCTCGCGCAACAGCTCGACCGCGCCGGCGCCCGCGTCGACCGGCTGGCCTTCATGAGCCACACGCTGCATCCGCAGCTGACCGCATGGAGCGTGTACTGGACGCGCTCAAGAGGGGCCTGGCGCGAGCATTTCGAGCACGCAGGGCGCACCACCGATGCCTATATCGGCAGTCCGGTGCAGTTCGTCCAGGAACATCATCAACCTTTGCGCCGACGCGTGACGCCACAGGCAGAAGACGGCGAACACTCGGTGATTGCCGACCTGCGCCGCGACGGCATGACCGACTACGCGGCACTGCCGATGCCTTTCGGAAGTGAGTTTTCCAACGTGCTCACCGCGGCGACGGCCGACCCGGCGGGCTTCACCGACCACGACATCGAACGCCTGGCGATCCTGGCCAACCTGGTGTCGCCGTTCGTCGAGATCATCGCCGTGCGCCGTGCGGCCCGCGGCTTGCTCGACACGTTCGTCGGGCCGCGCATCAGCGAACGCATCATTCAAGGCCAGGTCAAGCGTGGCGACGGAGACCGCATCGACGCCGCGTTCTGGTACTCCGACCTGCGCGGCTTCACTCAACTGAGCCAGAAGCTGCCGACCGACGAGCTCCTGCACCTGCTCAACAACTACTTCGAATGCTGCGCCGCGGCTGCGGCGGCGCGCGGCGGCGAGATCCTGCAGTTCATCGGCGACGCAGTCCTGATCGTGTTCGAGATCGGCGCGGCGGGCACGCGTTCGCAGGTGTGCGAGGCGGCACTCGACGCGGCCATCGACGCGTTCGATTCGATCGCGGTGGTCAACCACCGGCGCAAACGGGCCGGCCGGCCTGAGATTCGCTTCGGGCTCGGGTTGCACGTGGGCACGGTGACACATGCGAATGTCGGCGCGCCAAACCGTCTGGCTTTCAACGTCGTTGGACCGGCGGTCAATATGACCGCGCGCATCCAGTCGATGACGAAGGAGCTGGGCGAGCCGCTGCTGCTTTCGGCCGAGTTTGCTTCGCTGATCCGACATCCGATGCGCAGCGCCGGCCGGCATGACCTGCGCGGCGTGGCCTCGGCGCAGGAACTGTTCGCGCCAATCCGCGACTGAGGTCGCGTCAGTCGAACCCGGACGCGGTGTCGGGCGAGTTCGACCCGAGGCGGCGCGTGACCCCGAGACAGCGAACGTGCCGCCGGTCGAACGAGCACCGACCTGCCATGGCGAGCGGGCCGGTGCATCTCTTCAAATGAGCGGCCGATACGTCACGGCCATCTGCAGATCGACGTGCTCCCCACCGCAAGGTAGCGCCTGCCGTCCCACAGGACGCCGTTGCCGCAGCCCGCCGGGTGCGAAGACACTGTCCAGTTCAGGCCGTCCGCCGAGACCTGCCTGTACGCGCCACCGACCGCGAGGAACTCCCCGG
>CP070653.1:2724075-2726879 GCA_020354665.1 Burkholderiales bacterium | reverse complement strand
TGAACCTGACGATCAGCCTCACCGGCGTCGCCGACACCTTGACGAAGTGGGTGACCTCATTCGGCTTGTCGGGAACGACGATGATCCTGGTGCTGATCGTGTTCTACCTGATCCTCGGCATGTTCATGGACGTGCTGTCGATGCAGGTGGCGACGATTCCGATCACCTACCCGATCGTCACTGCGCTCGGCGTCGACCCGATCTGGTACGGCATCTTCATCGTGCTGATGTGCGAGCTGGGGATGATCACGCCGCCGGTAGGGATGAACCTGTTCGTCGTGCACGGCATTCGCCCCGACAAGGGCGGCATCGAGGACGCGATGTGGGGGGCATTGCCCTTCGTGCTGATCATGCTCGCGTTCACCCTGCTGCTGCTGGCCGCACCGTGGATGGCGACCTGGCTGCCCGCCAAGATGTGACCTGGGCTGCACGATGAGTGAACCCCTGTGGCGCCTCGGTGCTGCCGAACTGCGGCGTCGCTATCGTGAGCGCAGCCTGACGCCGCCCGCGCTCGTGCGCGACGTCCTGTCCCGCTTGGACGCGGTGAATCCGCGGGTGAACGCGGTCGTGGCGCGTCGGGATGCAGCTGTGCTTGCCGAGGCCGAGGCTGCCGGCAAGCGCTTCGAGCAAGGGCGGCCGCTGTCGGAGCTCGACGGTATCCCGCTGACGGTGAAGGAAAGCCTGTTCACCGTGGACATGCCGACCACCTGCGGAACGGCTGCACTGCGGCATTACCAACCGGGCTACGACGAACTCGTCGTCGAGCGCGCGCGGGCGGGAGGCGCGTTGATCGTTGGCAAGACCAACGTGCCTGAATTCGCCAACGACGGCTACACCGCAAACCCACTGTTCGGCGTCACCGGCAACCCCTGGGCACCGGACCTGACTCCGGGCGGCTCCAGCGGCGGGGCGGTGGCTGCGGTGGCTGCCGGCATCGCCCCCCTGGCGATCGCGCAGGACGGTGGCGGTTCGATCCGGCGCCCCGCTTCGCACACGGGGCTCGTCGGACTGAAGCCCTCGCTCAGTGCCTGGCCACGCGACCGCGTGTTGCCGGGGTTGTTGCTGGATTTCGATTGCATCGGGCCGGTCGCGCGCACGGTGGCCGATGTTCGGCTCCTGTTCGAAGCGTTACGCGGTCCCTCGCCCATGGACCGGTCGTCGCTGGCCGCCGCTTACGCGGCGGCCCCGGCGCGACCGCAGGTGCCACTGCGTGTGCGCTATGTCGAACACATGGACAGCAACCCGCTGGACCCGCAGATTGCCGACCGCTGCCGGCGCGCCGTGCGCAAGCTAGCTGACTTGGGACATCGAGTCGAGCACGGAGCGTTGTCACTGGATGTCCGCTTCGTACTCGAATCCTGGTCGCAGATCGGGCAGGTGGGGTTGGCCGCGATGTTCGAGCAGCACCCAGAATGGGAGGTGCAGGCCAGCACGCGCTACCGCGAGGCTGCCGAGGCAGGCCGACGCGTGCCGGCCTGGCGCATCTGGCAGATCACCGAGCGCGTGCGCCAACTGCGTCGCGACTGCGCGGCGCTGTTCGAGAACGTGGACGTCATCGTCATGCCGGCGGCCGCGGCGCTACCGTGGCCGGCGGGCGAACCGTATCCCACACGCATCGATGGCAAGGAGGTCGGACCCCGCGGCCACGCTATCTACACGGGCTGGGTCAACGCCGCCGGGCTACCTGGCTTGGCGCTGCCCTGCGCGCCGTCCGACGAAGGCCTGCCGATCGGAATCCAGCTGATCGGCCCGTATGGGCATGACGACCTCCTGCTCGAACTGGGAGCCGATTACGAGGCAGTCGAACCGTGGAGCGAACGATGGCCGCCCTGCTGACCGACGCGAGGCCGGCATCCGATGCGGTGTCGGCAGCAGTGAACGCTTTGGTGCGGGCCCGACAGTCCCATCGATGCACGCCGGCGGCCGAGGTGCCGCTGCCCGATGCCGAGGCGGCCTATGCGGTACAGGAACAGGTGGCGCACACGCTGCGCTGGTTGGTCGCCGGCGAACCCGGCACCTGGAAGATCGGCGTGGCCAGCGGCGCGTTGCGACGGACCCATGCGCGGCTGCCGCCAGCGGGTGTCTGGCGCAGCCCGGCGCACGCCGCCGACTGGCCATTCAACCTGCGCGGAATCGAGGCAGAGATTGCGTTCCGGCTTGGGCGAGAGATCACGCCGCGAGAGGCAATGGCTCTCGAAGTGCGGGATGCGGCGGCGTTCATCGACGCAATGTGCGTGTCGATCGAGATCGCCGATTCACGTTGGACGGAAGGCTTGAAAGCGCCAGCCTTGAACGTGCTCGCCGACCTGCAGTCGCACGGCGCGCTGGTGTTGGGCGACTGGGTGCCGTTCGCGCCGCGCGACTGGACGACGCAGGCCTGTCGCGTGGCGGTCGGGCCGCGGCCGCCCGTCGAGCGCCGCGGCAGTCATGCGCTGGGCGATCCCACGCAGCTGCTCGTCGACTGGATGCGGCACGCCACCCACAGCGGCCAGGCGTTGCCGGCCGGCTGCGTGGTGACCACCGGCTCATGGGTCGGGATCGTCGACGCAATGCGAGGCGACAGGGTCGACGCCGAGTTCCCGGGGATCGGCGCTGCATCGGTGCAGCTCTAGCGGGACCCCGCCTCAGACGGTTGAAGGACCTTCCATGCTGATGCTTGACAGTCACCCCAGCGGCCGGCACTTCCTGCAGATTCCGGGGCCCAGTCCGGTGCCCGACCGGATCCTGCGCGCGATGAGCCTGCCCACGATCGACCACCGCGGGCCGGAGTTCGGCGCGCTTGGGCTGAAGGTACTCGCTGGGCT
>CP070653.1:2717852-2723975 GCA_020354665.1 Burkholderiales bacterium | reverse complement strand
GGTGGCGATGCCGACGTGGATGTCGTCGAGCTCGATCACGGCTGCCGTCCTTCGCCGGATGGGGCGGCCTTCTGTGCGAGCGTCGCGAACCGCCGCGGCCGGAAGAAGCTGCGCGAGCGCGGGTCGAACGCGTCGCGCACGCCATCGGCAAACAGGTTGGCCGCGAGCACCAGCGTGACCATGAACGCGAATGCCGCACCGAACGACCACCACACCACCGGGTCGCGCGCCATCTCGCTGCGCGCGAGGTTGATCATGCCGCCGAAGCTGTTCATCGTCGGGTCGATGCCGACGCCGACGTAGGTGAGCACGGCTTCGTAGAGGATGATCGCCGAGAACTCGAGCACCGTGACGATCAGCATCAGGTGCGCGACGTTGGGAAAGATGTGCCGCGCCATGATCCGCCACGCCCCGACGCCGAACGCCTGCGCCGCCTGCACGTATTCGAGCTCGCGCAGCTTGAGCGTGTCGCCGCGCAGCAGGCGCGCCAGCCCTGGCCAGCCGGTCACCCCCAGCACGACGCACAACAGGAACAGCTTCAGGTCGCTGCGCTCGGCGCCGGTCTCGAGCAGCTCCGGGTTCTTGTCGAGGTAGGTCTGGATCATCAGCACCACGGCGGCGATCAGCAGCACGTTGGGCACCGACGACAGCACGGTGTAGAGGTATTGCACGACTTCGTCGACCCAGCCCTTGAAATAGCCCGCGGCAATGCCGAGCACGACGGCGAGCGGCAGCGTCGCCAGCGTCGCGATCGTGCCCATCACGAACGCGGTGCGGATGCTCTTGAACGCCTGGTACAGGACGTCCTGCCCGGTTGCGTCGGTGCCGAGCAGGTGATACGGCCCCGACAGCACGGTGCCGATACCGCCGATCAGCGCGAGCGCCCACAGCATGTACAGCGCGGCATGCCACGGCATCGGGCCTTCCTTCCGCCAAATGCTGCGCGCGGCGTCGCTCCAGCTTGTCGCGCGCTTCCTCGCGATCACGCCGATCAGCAAAGCGCTGCCGACGGCCGCCGCCAGTGCGCCAAGCGCCAGACCGAGCAAGGCACTCTTCGCCACGTCGGGCCCGTGGTCCGCCGGGTCTTTGAGGTGCGCGCCACCATACTTCAGCCGCAACGCGACGCGCTGCAGCCCGCCGTCGACCTCGACCGATTCCTTGGTCCAGTTGACGATCGCCAGCGGGCTGGAATAACTGCGCTCGCGCGACTCGACGAGATCCGCGAGCCACGCGTCGAGCACCGACCGCACGCGCGCCTCGTAGGCCGGCGCGGCGCCGGGTGCCGCGCCGGTGGCCGGTGGCAGCAGCGCGCGGTAGTGGACGCTGTCCATCAGCGTCACCGCGAGGCAGACCACGAGCACGACGCTCGAGGCCAGCGCGGCGGGGTCGCGGAACACCTTGATCCAGTTCGCGCGCAGGTTCGGGTTGCGAGAGACATAGACGCCGTATGCCGCGATCGCGGCGACGAGCAGCCACATCGCGACGTCGGTCCAGAGCAGGACGAACTTGGGCATCGGCTTCAGTCGAGCGCAGCGCGCCTGGCGCGCGGGCCGGCCGCTTCGGACGGAGTGGACAGGGCGCGCGTCATCGTCAGGCGAGGCGCACCCGCGGGTCGGCCCAGGTGTAGGCGATGTCGATCACGATGTAGGTCGCGATGTAGAGCAGAGAGCCGAGAAAGACCATCGTGCGGACGATCGCGAAGTCCTGCTTGCCGATCGCCTCGATCACGTAGGCGCCCAGTCCGGGCAGGCCGAAGAAGCTCTCGAACACCAGGCTGCCCATGAACACGTACGGCAGGTACGCACCGGCGCTGGTGATGACCGGGATCAGCGCGTTGCGCAGCACATGCACAATCATCACGCGCGGCTCGGCCAGGCCCTTCGCCCGCGCGGTGCGCACGTAGTCCTTGCCGAGCTCTTCGAGCAGCATCGCGCGGTACAACCGCCCCTCGCCGCCGATGCGCGCGATCAGGCTGAGCAAGATCGGCAACGCGAGGAACTTCACCGCATCGAAACCTGCGGCGTAGCCCGAGGCGGGCGCAATCTTCATCAGGCGCGAGAAGAAGAACTGCCCGACCATGATGTAGAACAGGCTCGAGATCGACAGCATCACGACGCACAGCACGACGCCCCAGACGTCGAGCTTGGTGCCGCGCAGCATCACCAGCAGCAGCGCGAACGCGACGCTCGCGATCACCTGCAGGATGAACAGCGGCAGCGCGAGCTGCAGGCTGACCTTCATGCGCGCCGCGACCTCGTCGCCGATGTCGCCGGCCGCCTCGCCGTCGGCGCGGCCGAAGCGCAGCGCGAACAGCGACACCGAGCGGTCCCAGAACACGGTGTCGGACAACCGCGCCGAGCCGTCCCGTGCGTCGTTCCAGTACAGCGGCTTGTCGTAGCCGCGTTCGGCCTTCCACTTCTCGATCGCTTCCGGCGTGACGCGCTTGCCGCCGAGGTTCAGCCGCGCCATGTCGTCGGGCGTGTAGACCGTGAAGAACAGGAAGAACGTGATCAGGTTGACGCCGAGCAGCACGAGCGCGCCGTAGGCGATGCGGCGGACGACGTAGGAGCCCATCGCGTGCTCAGCCGCGCCCCGATGCCGCCAGCGCCGGCGGCTCGCGATCCGGCAAGGTCTGGCCGCGGCCGTTCATGCGGTCGCGCCGGCGCAGGTTGTGCCACGCGAACCACGCCACGCCGATCAACGCAACGACGAGCAGCCACAGCGGCCACCACACTGGCCGGTTCCAGGCCTGGATCGCGGCCGCGCGATCCGCGGTGTCCAGCCGCAGGTAGCGGCCGGTATCGCGAATCAGCAGCGCGTACTTCAGGTTCTTCACCCAGCGCTGAGACGCTGCCGACGCGTGGGGGAAGAAGCCCATCGTCCACGGCGCGTCCTGTTGGGCGACCTTCACCGCCTCGTCGATCAGCCGCTGCTTCTCGTCGCCGTCGTCGAGCGACTTGATGCGTTCGAACAGCTTGTCGTAGGCCGGGCTCGCATAGTTGGAGTAGTTCTCGCCCTGATACTTGGTCTTGCCGTTGGGCCCGTAGAGCAGGAACAGGAAGTTCTCGGCGTCGGGGTAGTCGGCGTTCCAGCCGAGCCAGAACACCTGGTAGCTCCCCTTCTTGGCCTTGTCCTGGAACTGCGGGTTGTCGGTCGCGCGCACCTCGAGCTGGATGTCGATCTTGTCAAACTGGCGCACCACCCAGTCGATCTCGGGCTTGTTGCCCGGATTCGGCGCCGAGTAGTAGTCGTAGTTCATGACCAGCGGCTTGCCGGTCTTCGCGTCGCGGCCGCTCGGATAGCCGGCCTCGGCCAGCAGCCGCTTCGCGTCGTCGATTGGGCGGCGCTCGACCTTGCCGTTGACGAGCCGGTGCGTGACCGGGTTGAAGAAGCCGGGCTGCCCTTCGCGCGAGCCGAAGACACCTGGCGCCACCGGGCCCATCGCCGCGTCGCCGCTGCGGCGTGGAAACGTCTTGGAGTATACCTCCCAGTCGATCGCGATCGAGATCGCGTGGCGCAGCTTGCGGTTTCGCTCGTCCTGCTCGGGCGTCTGGCCATAGCCGAGCGTCGGGTCGAGGAGGTTGAACGCGATGTAGTAGACGTTGACGTCCGAGAACGGCTTGAGCTGGAAGCCCTTCTCGGCGTACTCGGCATTCACCCGCTCGGAATCCATCATGTCGATCAGGTAATCCTTGCCGGTATCCGAGCGCTCGTAGACCTCGATGTCGTAGTAGCCCTGGCGGAACTTGTTCTTCAACGACGTGCCTTCGCGGTCGACGGTGAGCACCATCTTGTCGATGAACGGGGTGGGCTTGCCGCAGTCGTCGAGCAAGCCGGCCTCCTTGTCGCCGGGCGCGCCCTCGCAGGGATAAGGTTCGCCGCGGTAGTTCGGGTTGCGCACCATCGTGATGCGGCGGTCCTGGATGTACTCGCTCATCATGTACGGGCCGGTGCCGACGGGCCACCGATCGAGCGTCATGCCGCGCTGCGCCATGCCCGGCTGCGCGTAGAACGCATCGGCTTCCCATGGCACCGGCGCCATGAACGTCATCTGCATCCAGTAGCTCCACTGCGGGTACTTGCCCTTGATGCGGATGCGCAGCAGGTGCTTCTCGGGCGCTGAGGCGCCAGCCAGCGGCCACCGGCGCAGGTCGAGGAACGGCTTGTCCAGGCTGGCCGGATCGTGACCCGCGAGCAGCTTCTGGTCCTCGGCTTTGGCGATGACGCCGAGTTCCTTCAGCCCGATCACCAGGTCGGCGAAGACGCTGGCCACCGGCGCGTGCAGGCGTGGATGCACGTGCCGCTTGAGCGTGTAGACGAAGTCCTCGGCGACGAGTTCGCGCGTGCCGGTTTGTTCGAAATCGACCGGTGTCGCACGGTTGCCGAGCCAGCCCTGTTGCTGCGGGTGGTCGGTGTGGAAGAGGTACTTGCCTTGCGCGTCCTTCGCGAACGCCGGATGCGGCTGGTAGAGGATGCCCTTCTTGATCGGCACGTCGTAGATGCTCTCGGCGATCTGCTCGGGCGGCGCATCGTCGGGCAGCGCATGGCCGTCCTTGTCGATGAAGCGCGGCTTGGCCACCACGGCCGCCGACTTCGGCGCCAGTTGGATCGGCCGCTTCAGGTAGTGGTAACCGTACGGCGGCTCGTAGATCTGGTACGTGTAAGGCGTGTCGTTGGACCAGTACGACGACACCGGGTCGAGGTGGCGCGGCGTGGTCTGGATCATTCCCGAATAGAGGGTGTTGGTCGACGCCGAACGCTCGGGCCACGGGTTGTTGTTGCAGCCGGCGAGCCATGCGGCGCAGCCGAGCACCGCCGCGACGCCGCCAATACCGACCCTGACCCGGTAGATCATTCAGACCTCACAGCCCCAGCCAACCAAGCATCTCCAACGCCCCACTACGCCGTGACGAAATTCGAACGATGAGGTGACCCTGGCAAGCAATCGCCGGCTGGCGGGCAAGACAAACGCACGGATCATAGGTGGAGCCGCAGGGGCGGCGCACAGGGTTTCAACCGGGCGCCACGCTGCCGGGCGACACCGAGTGGCCGGCTACCAGCCGATCAGTGCGTCGCGCCCGGCCACCAGCAGCCGCACGCGGCGGCCCACCGGCAGGCTGACCTTGGTCGGCACGTGGCCGAACGGCAGCCCGCTGAGAATCGGCACGCGGCAGGCGCTGCACAGGTGCTCGAGCATCGGCTTCATGCCGTAGCCGCGGTCGAACGGCGAGCGTGCCCACGCGGTGAAGTGCCCGAGCAGCACCGCCTTCTGCGCGCTAAGCACGCCGGCCTGGTGCAGCTGCAGCAGCATGCGCTCGATCCGGTAGGGATGCTCGTTGACGTCCTCGACGAACAGCACGCCGCCCCTGACGCGCGGCCAGTGCCGGGTGCCGAGCAGCGACACGACCATCGCCAGGTTGCCGCCCCACAGCGTGCCGCGCACGTCGAGCCCGTCGAATCCCGCGCCGGTGCGAAAACCCACCCCCTTGAGCTCGCCCGACACCGCCTCGCGGAAGCAGGCGGCGGTGACGTCGTCGACAGCCGGTTGGCCCTTCTCTCGCTGCTCATCGGCGGCGCGGCCGAAGTCGTAGCACGCCATCGGACCGGCCCAGGTCTCGGCGCGCGCGTGCGCGAGCAGGCCAAGTTGCAGCACGGTGCAGTCGCTGTGGCCGACCCAGCGCGTGCCGCGCTCGACGCTGCGCGCCAGAAGCTTCCAGTCGATTGCGTCGAGCAGCCGCGTAAGCCCGTAACCGCCTCGCGTGCCCATCGCGATCGACGGCGCGGCACCGGCCACCCGGTGCAGCGCTTTCAGCCGGGTGGCGTCGTCGCCGGCGAAGCGCTGATGGCGCGCCAGCGCGGTCTCGTCGACCTGCACGTCGAAGCCCAT
The DNA here is from genome assembly GCA_020354665.1 of Burkholderiales bacterium. Taxonomy (GTDB): domain Bacteria; phylum Pseudomonadota; class Gammaproteobacteria; order Burkholderiales; family Burkholderiaceae_C. Next base: position 2,718,088 of record CP070653.1, on the reverse strand, counting down.
CGCCTGCAGTCGCCCGGCCGCTCGCCGCACCGCGGCGGCGCGGGTGACCACGCCGGAGGCCGAAAACAGCGTCAGCGTGGTCACGGCGGTTCGGCGTCGAGGTGGATCACCTGCGGCAGCGGCATTGGCTCGCTGTCGTCGGCACTGGCTTCGTCAACGCTGCCGGCCGAAGCACCGTCGCGCTCGGCACGCCGCGCGGCGCGCCGTTGCACGAAGAAGTCGCGCAACAAGGCCCC
>CP070653.1:2709150-2717752 GCA_020354665.1 Burkholderiales bacterium | reverse complement strand
GGGCGGCCAGCCCGAGGCCGTCGTGGTGCGCGTACTCAGCGATGGCGGCAACGCTCATGCGCAGAGTCTAGGCCGCAGCCCGCGTTCGATCCAGCGACGTGGCCGTTCACCGTGCACCGCCTGCAGGCGTTCGATCATCGGCTATGGCAGGGACCCCGCGGCCGGGCAGCAATGGCTCAGGTTACCGCCCCGACACCTGACGTTCGAGCTCGCAGAGCGCCCACCGGAAGCGCTCGCAGGCAACTCGGTCAAGGCTTCGCCATCGCCGGCTCCGGCTCGCCCCCGCGGCGCTGGTTCACGAAGCGGCGCTGCGGCTCGTACGGGAACACGTCGAGCATGGCACCCGCGAGGATGCGCTGCTTGTGCAGGTTCCAGTAGTCGGGGTTCAGCAGGTCGGCGTGGTGCTTCAGGAAGGCCTCGCGCACGCGGGCGTTGCCCAGCAGGAAAGGGCCGAAGGTCTCGGGGAAGACGTCCTTCGGTCCGACATCGAACCAGACCTCGTCCGGTCCCCGCTCGTCGTCGTCCTGCCGCGGCGGCACACGCCGGAAATTGCAGTCGGTGAGGTACTCGATCTCGTCGTAGTCGTAGAACACCACCTTGCCCTGGCGCGTCAGGCCGAAGTTCTTCCACATCATGTCGCCCGGGAAGATGTTGGCCGCCACCAGGTCCTTGATGGCGTTGCCGTAATCGATCGTGACGCGCTCGATCGCGTTGGCGTCCCCGGCGGCCGTTGCGTCCTTCAGGAACAGGTTCAGCGGGATCATCCGCCGCTCGATGTAGACGTGGTCGATGATGATTTCCTGCTCGCCACGGTCACCGGTGAACTCCAGCATGCTGGAGCAGAACTTGTGCATCTCGTCGACCAGCTCGGGCTCGAAGCGCGCCAGCGGCAGCGCCACCTTGCTGTACTCCAGCGTGTCGGCCATGCGGCCGACGCGGTCGTGCCGCTTCACCAGCAGGTACTTGCCCTTGATTTGCTCGCGCGTGGTGCGCTTCTGCGGCGGAAAGAAGTCCTTGATCACCTTGAAGACGTACGGGAACGATGGCAGGTCGAACACCAGCATCACCATGCCCTTGACCCCCGGGGCGATGCGGAAGCGGTCGCTGCTGTGGCGCAGGTGCACCAGCAGGTCGCGGTAGAAGCTGTTCTTGCCCTGCTTGTGCAGTCCGACCGCGCTGTAGATCTCGGCGCGCGGCTTGCGGGGCATCAGTGTGCGCAGGAACAGCACGTAGGCGCTGGGCACCGGCATGTCGACCAGGAAGTACGCACGGGCATAGCTGAACAGCAGCTCCATGTCGTCCTCGGTGTACAGCACGGTGTCGATCATCAGCTTGCCATCGGCGGTGTGCAGCAGCGGCAGGGCGATGGGTGTCTGCAGGCCGCCATTGATGATCTTGCCGACGACGTAGGCGCCCTTGTTGCGGAAGAACAGGTTCGACAGCACCTGGATCTGGAAATTGGCGCGGGGCCGGAACGTTCCCAGGCGGCGCTGCAGTTCAGCCACCACGTCGCCGGCGTCGCGCTCCAGATCCTCGAAAGGCACCTGCAGATCGAAGTCGCGGACCAGTTGCACCCAGGTGTCGCGCCAGTGCTCGAGCGTGGGGTAGTAGACGCGGTAGGTGGTCGGCCCCACGGCCTCGTCGAGCTCGATGTAAGAGGTGGAGAGCGCCGGCCGAACGAAGATGAAGTTGTTGTGGAAGTAGCTGCGGTGCAGGATCCGGCAAGTGACCGAGTTGAAGAAGGTCTCGGCCAGTTCCGGCTGCCGGTGATCGAGCAGCAGCCCGATGTAGAGCAGCTTGACCTGCTGCCAGACCGCCATCGGCAGCGTGTCGGCAGCGAACTCGGTCAGCAGCCGGGTCTTGGTTTCGTGCACGCGCCGGTCGTAGAACTCGATCCGCTCTCGCATCGCCTGCTGCTGGCCGTGCCAGTCGGCCCGCTCGAAGCGCTGCTTGGCCGCCTGGTTGGTTTCGCTGAACAGCCGGTAATGCCGCTCGAAGCCGTCCAGCAGCGCCCGGGCGATCTTGAAAGCCGGCGTGTCGTCGCTGGCTGGAAGGTCAAGCATGCGTGAACCATTGGAAAAGATCGTGCGCTGCGATTCTGGCGGCGCCGGTCATCGAGCGCATCGTTGAGCAGGTCGGGCTGTTGCTCCGGGGCTTGGCGGGAGGAACCCGTTCGACAGTCTGCTTGCCTTCGCGCTGAATGGGTACGGTGGCCGAACTCGTGCAGCTCGACATCGGGATGACCAATGTCGGCGAACTGTATCAAGCGAGCGTTCGATGCGCGGCCGTCTACGGCGGGTCATGGCCGCAACCGCCTCGTGACCGTTCCCTGCGCGGGCACGCCGGGCGAGTTCCATCGGTAATGGTGCAGGCCAGCCAGCCCCGGACGGGTCGTTCAGGACGAACTGCCCGACGCCGGAACGCTCAGGCCGTCAATGCGAATCGTTGCCGCCGCTCGCCTCATTCAATAGCGAGGCTTCCTGCGAGTACGGCGCGTCGGCGAGCCCGGCTGCGGACCTCCCTCAGATGCCGATCACGACTTCCCCGGTTGCGCCGACGTAGACCTCGCCGCTGGCCGCATCGCGCATGTCGCCTTCGAGCTGCACCACGGTTCCCGGTCCGCTTGCGCGAGCGACCAGGCCGACAACGCGCCATTCGATCGTCACTTTCGCGTCAGCGCGCACGGCCCGCTTGAACTTGACGGTGAAGCGGCGGCCGACCACGGACGTGGCCTTCGAGAAGTGTGAGGCGGTCAGCCCGAGCAGCAGCGCACTCGAGTGGGTACCGCTGACGATCAGGGCACCGTACGGGCTGGCCGCGGCGTGGGCGGGGTCGACGTGCAGCGGGTTGTCGTCGCCGGCAGCGAGCGAGAAGCTCACCACTTCTTGGGGCGTGAACTGGTGTTCACGGCTGAACCGGACGCCGACCCGAACGCTTGTGTTGGCTTCGTCCACCGAGTCTTTGCCCGTGACGGTTGGGAAGAAGCGGCCATTCTGGCTGACCTGCCGCTACCCGCGTTGGCCAGCTGTCGAATGCGGCGTGTTGCCCGGATCCGTCTGCAGAACGTGCCCATCACGGACGCGCCGGGTCGCCACGAGCAGACGCTCGCGGCCTTCAGGCTGTTTGCGCGTTCGCACGCTACTCGTCGAATCAGCGTAGGCGGTCCCGTCGTGGGTTGCGCGGCGTCGAGGTCGGCCTTCCCCTCATCGCGCCGCTGGCATTGCACCTGTCACGGCCCCTCGTCAGCGCGCGGTGCTATCCTGCCGCGCCCTCGGAGAGCGTCCGGGGGCAACTCGTCACACCGGTGGAGATCAGCGATGACAAGTGCAGCCGCTTCGCCCGTCAATACCAGCGCAGCATCGAGTCGCGAGTCGCGAAAGGCGGCGAGCGGCGCGTACAACATTCTTTTCATTCTCACGGATCAGGAGCGCTTCTTTCGTCGGGGTGAATTGCCGAAGGGCTACCGGCTGCCAGCGCACGAGCGCCTTGCGAGAAAGGGCGTGGTATTCGAAAACCATCAGATCAATTCCTGCGTGTGCACGCCGTCGCGCTCGGTGCTCTACACGGGGCGCCACATCCAGCACACCAAGATGTTCGACAACACGAATTTCCCGTGGATCAGCAGCATGGCCACGGACATCCCCACTGTCGGCCACATGCTGCGCGACGCGGGCTATTACACGGCCTACAAGGGCAAGTGGCACCTCACCAAGGAGTTCGAGACCGTCAACTCGCTGGGCACGCCGGAAAAGATCTTCACCAAGGAGATGGAAGCCTACGGCTTCAGCGACTACTTCGGCGTGGGCGACATCATCGCGCACACGCGCGGGGGCTACCTGCACGACGGCATCATCTCAGCGATGGGCGTGAACTGGCTGCGCGGCCACGGCAAAGAGTTGGCCGCCCAGGGCAAACCGTGGTTCCTCGCCGTGAACCTCGTGAACCCGCACGACATCATGTTCGTCAACACCGACCGGCCCGGCGAAAAGGTGCAGGCGCGCAACATTCTCGGACACATCGAGCCCGTGCCCGCCGATCCGCTGTATGCGAAGCAATGGACTTTCGAGCTTCCGCCGAGCTACCCGCAACGGCTCGATGCGCCCGGTCGTCCTGCAGCCCATGCGCAGTACCTCAGATCCCACGACGCGCTGGTCGGAAATGTCGCCAACGAGGATTGGCGCTGGCACTACCGCCACAACGCCTACCTCAACTGCTTGCGCGATGTCGACCGCAACATCGTTCCGCTGCTCGACGAACTCGAAGCGCTCGGACTCGCTTCCAACACCATCATCGTGCTGACTTCGGACCACGGCGATCTCGATGGCGCCCATCGGCTGCATTCGAAAGGGGCGACAGCCTATCGCGAACAGAACAACGTTCCACTGATCGTCGTGCACCCCGCGCATCCCGGTGGCAATCGGTGCAAGGCGGTGACCTCTCACCTCGACATCGCGCCGACGCTCCTGAGCCTCACCAACGCCAGCGCGGAAAAGAAGGCGGCGATCGCGAAGGACCTGCCCGGCAAGGATCTCTCGCCGCTCCTCGTGGCACCGGACAAGGCCTCGCACACGACGATCCGGGACGGCGCGCTGTTTTGCTACAACATGTTCGCGTACATCGATGGCGAGTTCGTGGAGAAGGCCGTCGCCATGATGCAGCAGCCCGAAGGCAAGGCGAAGCTGAAGCAAGCCGCACAAGCCGGGACGATGCGGCCGGACCTGTCCAAGCGCGGCGCCATCCGAGGCGTCTTCGATGGGCGCTACCGCTTCGCTCGCTATTTCTCGCCCAAGCAGCACAACCGTCCCACGTCAGTCGAAGCCTTGTTCAAACTGAACGACGTAGAACTCTACGACGTGGAACGCGATCCGCTCGAACGCGACAACCTGGCGGTGGATGTGGCCACGCACGGCGAGCTTGTCGAGGCGATGAACGCGAAGTTGAACGCCCTGATCGACCGGGAAGTGGGCGAGGATGTCGGCCAGATGCTGCCGGGGGGCGTGGACGCGGGCTGGATCGCGACGGACGCTGTCTACGACGTGTGAACGGCTGCACCGAACGGTGCAGATCATCGGGCGCGGCCTCGATCAGCGGGCGAGTCCGGGCTGGCGGCGCAACCACCCGCGCCACAGGGGCGTGGTCCAGATCAGCAGCGTGAGCACCCCCAGCGCCGCCGCGATCGGACGCTCGAAGAACGCGAACACCCGCCCGTCGGCCTTGACCAGGCTCGAGAAGAACTGCTCCTCGAGCATGTTGCCGAGCACCACGCCGAGGATCGTGGGCGCCACGGGGAAGCCCCAGCGCTCCATGAAGAATGCGACGACGCCGGCGACGAGCATGATCACGACGCCGAACACCGTGTTGTTGATCGCGAAGCTGCCGACGACGCAGAACAGCAGGATCAGCGGCATCAGCTTGGCCGCGGGGATGCGCAGGAGCTGCTTGGCCACCTTGATCGCGAGCCAGCCGAACGGCAGCATCAGTATCTGCGCGAGCATGAAGATGATGAACACCGCATAGATGTTCTGCGGGTTGTGGACGAACAGCGTCGGTCCGGGATTGAGGTTCTTCAGGTAGAGCACGCCGATCGCGATCGCCGTGATGCTGTCACCTGGTATCCCGAACACGAGCGCCGGAATCCACGCGCCGCCGAGCGCCGAGTTGTTGGCCGCGCCGGCCTCGACGATGCCCTCGACGTGGCCGGTACCGAACTTCTCCGGCTCCTTCGACAGGCGCTTGGACATCGCATACGACATCCAGGCTGCGATGTCTGCGCCGGCACCGGGCAGCGCGCCCACCGCGGTGCCGAGCGCCGAACCCCGCAGCAGCGGCAGCGGGTACTTCTTCAGCACGCCCCACATGCCCGCGAACACGTTGCCGAACGGGCGGTCCACCGCGAGCTCGGGCTTCTCGGTCGAGATCGCGAAGCGCAGCACCTCCGAGATCGCGAACATGCCGATCATCAGCGGAATCAGCGAGATGCCGCCCGTGAGCTCTGCGTTGCCGAAGGTGTAGCGCGGCGCGGCCGCCGGGTTGTCGAGGCCCACGCAGCCGACGAACAGTCCGAGCAGCAGCGACAGCACGCCCTTGAGCGGATCGCTGCTGGCGATGAAGACCGCGCAGGTGAAGCCGAGCATCACGAGCCAGAAGTACTCGAACGAGCTGAACTGCAGCGCCACCTCGGCGAGCGCAGGCGCAGCAACGCTCAGCACCACGACGCCGAAGATGCCGCCGAGTGCCGAGAACACGAGGCCCGATCCGAGCGCAAGCTCAGCCTGGCCGCTGCGGGTGAGCTGGTAGGCCTCGTCGGTATAGGCTGCGCTCGCCGGCGTGCCGGGCATTCGCAGCAGCGCGCTCGGGATGTCGCCGCTGAAGATCGCCATCGCGGTCGCGGTGACGATCGCCGCCACCGCCGGGATCGGCGCCATGAAGAAAGTCACCGGCACGAGCAGCGCGGTGGCCATCGTCGCGGTCAGCCCCGGAATCGCGCCGACGAACAGCCCGTACAGCGCCGACAGGCCGATCACCAGCAGCACGTAGGGCTGGAACACCAGCTCGGCGGCGGTCAGCAGAGCGTCCATCTGGGCGGGTCGCTTGCTCCGTGCGCGGCTCGCGCGCTCGTCCTCAGTACCACGGTCGCAGCACGCCCCACGGCAGCGGCACGCGCAGCAGCTTGTAGAACGCGATGTGCACGACGAGCGTGCCTGCCACAGACCAGCCGAGCGCGGCACGCCAGCCGACGCCGAATGCGCGCAGCGTGGCGATCAGCATCAGCGGGGCGACGATCAGGAAACCGATCCGGTCTGCGAGCGCGATATAGCCGAGCACCGCCGCCGGCACGACGCTGGCGAGCCACCACCGTTCGGGTGCGCGCCGCGGGGCGCCGCCGCCGGCGCCGTAGCGCGCCGCATCGAAGCTGCGCCGCACGAGCAGAAGGCCGCCGACCAGCAGCCCGACACCGACGAGCGTCGGCAAGAAGCCGGCGCCGACCTTCTGCCCCGGCACCACCGGGAAGCTGCGCGCCGTCCACAGCACGGCCGTGGCCAACAGCGCCAGCACGATGCCGAGCGCGCGGTCGATGCGCTGCACGAGAGGACGGCCGCGCGCGGCGCCCGCGCTACTTGGCCAGGCCGACGGCCGTCATCACGGCTTTCATATCGGCGTCGCCCTTGGCCATGAAGGCGGCGAATTCCTTCGAGTCGCCCCAGATCGTGCCGAAGCCGCGCTGGGCCATGAAGTCCTTGTAGTCCTTGCTGTCGAAGGCCTTCTTCACCGAGGCTTCGAGGCGCGCTGCAATGTTGGCCGGCAGTCCCTTCGGCGCAGCGATGCCGCGCCAGGCGCCGGTGACCCACCCGGATCCGGTCGCCTCCTTCAGCGTCGGCACGTCAGGGAACAGCGCCGCGCGCTGCGTGGCCATCACGGCGAGCGAGCGCACCTTGCCCGCCTCGATCAGCGAGCGCGCCTCGGGCAGCGAGCACGGAACGAACTCGACGCCGCCGGCGACCAGATCCTGCAGGCCCGGCGCCGCACCATTGCTCGGCACCCACGGCGCCGCCGCCGGGTCGACTTTCGCGTCGCGCAGCCAGCCGGCCAGCGCGAGGTGCCAGATCCCGCCCTGGCCGGTGCCCGATGCCTTGAACTTGCCCGGGTTGGCCTTGATCGCCGCGAGCACGTCGTTCATGTTCTTGTAGGGCGCATCGGCGCGCACCTGGAAGCCGGCCGGGTCGAGGTTCACGAGCGCAATGGGCGTGTAGCTCGTGCCGTCGAGCTCGGTGAGCTTCTGGTGGTGCATCATCGTGATCTCCACCGTGATCATCCCGATCGTGTAGCCATCGGGAGCCGCGCTGGCGATCGCCGAATGGCCGACCACGCCGGAGCCTCCGGTGCGGTTGACCACGCTCACCGGCTGGCCGAGGTCCTTCTCCATCAGGCTCGCGATCATGCGCGCCACCGCGTCGGTGCCGCCGCCCGCGCCCCAGGGCACGATCAGCGTGATCGGACGGTCCGGGTAGTTCTGCGCCAGCGCCGCGCCGCCGGCCAGCAGCCACAGCGCGAGGGTCAGGAAGCCACGCCGCCACATCGAGCGGCTCGTCACAGGATGCGTCATGGGGTTCTCCTTGGCAGCAAGTGTTCAGATCGAACGCAGGTGGACGTTGCCCCATTCCGCACCGTGGCGGCAATGAGGGAAACCCGCTGGTGCCCGCAACGGCGCCGGTCGCGTCTCCGGCGCCGGGCGCGTCGGGCCACGAGTTCAGAGCTCTTGCGCGCCGTACGCGCGCGATGCCGTATGGCACCTCGATCGTTGAACGTCGAGCACGAACTGAATTCGGCGTCTGTCGGTCGACGCATGGGCCGATATAGTGTGCGTATCCGATGCAGCGTTGGGCCGAGATGATCGCGGCACGCCATCCGATCCGCAGAGTCGTGCTGGACGTCGGCCTGCATGCGCTGGCCGCGACGGCCGACTGGCTGCCGCAGATGCGGCAGCGGATGGCGCGCTGCGAGTTGATCAAGGACGTCGAATACGTTCGCCGCGCGCACTCGGCGCTGCAGCTCGACATCGCTCGTCCAGCCGCTGAAGGCCCGTACCCGGTTGTTGTCTACT
>CP070653.1:2704636-2709050 GCA_020354665.1 Burkholderiales bacterium | reverse complement strand
GGGGGGCGGGGGGGGTGGGGCCACGCGGGCGACGCTGCCAGCACCGCGAGCCAGCCGCGGTCTGGCGACGACGACGAGCCCCCGCCACACGACCCGCTTGCTGCGCTGTGCATCGTCGCGCGGCTGCACCACATTGCCGCCGCGCCGGCGTCTCTGCGCCATCGCCTCGGCAAGGCGCCGAGCGAGGCGATCGAACCGCAAGACCTGCTGCTCGCCGCGCGCGAACTCGGCCTGAAAACAAAGCGTGTTCGCTCGACTGCAGATCGTCTGCAGCACGTCCCGCTTCCGGCGCTGGCGCGGCTTGCGAGCGGCGAACACGTCGTGCTCGCGCAGTGCGACGGGCAGCGCGTGCTGCATCTGCCGGTGCACGGCCGGCCGACGATCGAGCCGCTCGACGCGTTCGGGCGCCGCTGGAGCGGCGAGTTGCTGCTGTTCGCGAGCCGGGCGAGTCTGACCGGCGAGCTGGCGCGGTTCGACTTCAGCTGGTTCGTCCCGGCGCTCGTCAAGCACCGCCGGCTGCTCGGCGAGGTGCTGCTGGTGTCGCTGTTCCTGCAGCTGTTCGCGCTCGTCTCGCCGCTGTTCTTCCAGGTCGTCGTCGACAAGGTACTCGTCCACAAGGGCCTGTCGACGCTCGACGTGCTCGTGGTCGGGCTAGTCGTGGTGATCGTGTTCGAGAGCGTGCTCAGCGCACTGCGCACGTACGTATTCAGCCATACGACGAGCCGCATCGACGTCGAGCTCGGCGCGCGGCTATTCCGCCACCTGCTCGAGCTGCCGCTCGCTTACTTTCAGGCGCGCCGCGTCGGCGACTCGGTGGCGCGCGTGCGCGAGCTGGAGAACATTCGCAGCTTCCTCACCGGCAACGCGCTGACGCTCGTGCTCGACGTCGCGTTCTCAATCGTCTTCATCGCGGTGATGTTCGCCTACAGCGTGCCGCTGACGCTGATCGTGCTCGCGAGCGTGCCGCTGTACATGGCCTTGAGCCTGGTGGTCGTCCCGGTGCTGCGCCGGCGGCTCGACGAGAAGTTCGCGCGCGGCGCCGAGAACCAGGCCCTGCTGGTCGAGGCGGTCACCGGCGTGCAGACCGTCAAGGCCGGTGCACTCGAGCCGCAGCTCGCGCGCCGCTGGGACAACCAGCTCGCAGCTTACGTCTCGGCCGGATTTCGCACCACCACGCTCGCCGGCTTCGCGCACGAGGGTGTCGGGCTGATCGGCAAGCTGGTCGGCGCTGCGACGCTGTGGTACGGCGCGCACCTGGTGATCGAAGGCGCGCTCACGGTGGGCATGTTCGTCGCCTTCAACATGTTCGCGCAGCGCGTCGCGCAGCCGATCATGCGCATCGCGCAGATGTGGACCGACTTCCAGCAAACCGGCGTTTCGATGCGGCGACTCGCCGACATCCTGAACACCCGCACCGAGGTGCCGCCCACGAGCGCGACGCAGCTGCCGCCGCTCCAGGGCCACATCGCGTTCGACGACGTCACGTTCCGTTATCGACCCGAGGCCGCGCCGGCACTCAATCAGCTCTCGCTCGAGATCCGCCCCGGCGAGGTGATCGGCATCGTCGGGCGCTCGGGGTCGGGAAAAAGCACGCTCGCCAAGCTCGTGCAGCGGCTCTACGTTCCCGAGCACGGCCGCGTGCGCGTCGACGGCATCGACATCGCACGGGTCGACGCGGCCCAGCTGCGGCGCCAGATCGGCGTCGTGCTGCAGGACAACATGCTGTTCAACCGCAGCGTGCGCGAGAACATCGCGATCGCCGATCCCGCCGCGCCGCTGGAAGCGGTGATGCACGCTGCGCAACTGTCCGGTGCGCACGAGTTCGTCAGTGAATTGCCCGAGGGCTACGACACGATCGTCGGTGAGCAGGGCGCGAGCCTGTCGGGCGGCCAGCGCCAGCGCATTGCGATTGCGCGCGCGCTGTTCACGAACCCGCGCATCCTGATCCTCGACGAGGCTACCAGCGCGCTCGACTACGAGAGCGAGGCGGTGATCCAGCGCCATATGGCCCAGATCGGCAAGGGCCGCACGGTGATCGTGATCGCGCACCGGCTGTCGACCGTGCGCGCCGCGCAGCGCATCGTGGTGATGGAGCGCGGCCGCATCGTCGAGCAGGGTCCGCACGAGGCGCTGCTCGCGCAACAGGGCCTCTATGCGCGGCAGTGGGCGATACAAGGGGGCACGCCGGCATGACCAACACAAGCTCGTCGTCTACCGCCGCGCTGTCCCGCCCCTGGCTCGACCTGCTCGCCCGGTATGCCGAGGTGCTCAAAGCTGCCTGGACCATGCGCCACGAGCTCGCCGGCCCGAAGCGGCTTGCCGACGAGCGCGCCTTCTTGCCTGCCGCCCTGGCGCTCGAGGTCACGCCACCGCACCCGGCGCCACGTCGCGCGGCGATCGCGATCTGCGTGCTGTTCGTGATCGCGCTCGCGTGGGCGGTCATCGGGCGCGTCAACGTCGTCGCGGTGGCGCCCGGGCGCATTGTCGTGAGCGAACGCACCAAGGTCATCCAGCCGCTGGAGACGTCCGTGGTGCGCGCAATCAGGGTCAGCGACGGCGACCACGTGCAGCCCGGCCAGGTGCTCGTCGAACTCGATGCCACCGCCGCCAGCGCCGACCGCGAGAACGTTGCCGAGCAGCTCGCCACCGCGCAGGCCGAGAGCCAGCGCGCCCGTCTGCTGCTCGCCGCGCTCGATGGCCAGCGCGCGCCGCGCATCGAGCAGGCCACGCCGGCACAAACCCGTGCATTGATTGAAGCCGAATGGGCCGACATCGGCGCGCGCATCGCTCGGCTGGATGCCGAGATTGCCAGGCGCCAGGCCGAAGCCGCGACGCTGCGGGCCGCGCTCGCCAAGCTCGAAGACACGCTGCCGCTGGCGCGCCAGCGCGAATCCGACATCCAGGGCTTGGCCGTGCAGGGATTCATTGCCGGCCACGCCGGGCAGGACCGCACGCGCGAACGCATCGAGCTCGAGCGCGACCTGGCCACGCAAGGCGCGCGCATCCGCGAAGCGCACGCCGCCCTCGCCGAGAGCCAGCACGCCAAAGCAGCCTACCTGGCCGAGACGCGAAGAAGCCTCAACGACCGGCTTGCGCAGGCCAACCTCAAGACGACCCAGCTGCAAAGCGAAGGCGCCAAGACCGCACAGCGCGAGCGCCTTGCGCGACTCACCGCGCCGGTGGCCGGCACGGTGCAGCAACTCGCGATTCACACCGCCGGCGGCGTCGTCACCCCGGCGCAGGCGCTGATGGTGGTGGTGCCCGACGACGCGAGCATCACTGCCGAAGTGGCGCTCGACAACAAGGACGTCGGCTTCGTGCGCGCGGGGCAGCCAGCCGAGATCAAGCTCGAGACGTTCACCTACACGCGCTACGGCACCGTGCCGGCCACGGTGAAAAGCGTGAGCGCCGATGCGGTCAACGACGAGAAGAAGGGCGCGGTGTTCCCGGTCACGCTCGAGCTTGCGCAGCACAGTCTCGATGTCGACGGCAAGCGCATCAGACTCGCGCCGGGGATGAACCTGACCGCCGAGATCAAGACCGGCGAGCGCCGCGCGATCGAATACCTGCTCAGTCCATTGCAGCGAAGGGTGAATGAAAGCTTGAGGGAGCGTTGAGATGGCCGACTGGACCGACGAGACGACGATTCGTGCACGACTGTTCGCGCCGATGCGCGGCCCGATCACGGCAGCCGCCGCTTGCATGGCCCTGCTTGGTCTTGCCGGCTGCGAACGCTGGACGCTGGACCGGCAGATGGAGGAGCTGTGCAAGAAGGATGGCGGGGTCAAGGTCTACGAGACGGTGACGTTATCGGCGTCGTACTTCGACAGTGCCGGTCGAATCAAGCTGGGGCCCGCGATGCCAAACGACTCTAATGAGCCGGGCCGCAAGAGCTTGTTCCAGCGCATCGGAAACGACGAGTATCGAATCGTCGAAGAAGTCACCCTGCTGAAAGGCGGTGATCCACTGCAGGGCGAGGGTCGGTTACGCCGAATCTCATGGCAAGTCATTCGGACCAGTGATCGCCGGGTGTTGGCCGAGGCTGTCGTGTACGGCCGTTCAGGCGGCGACCTTATCGTGATCGACCACTTCTCTTCCAAAACCTGTCCGCCTCGCCTCGGTGGAGCGCGAACAGTCTTGTCTGAAACATTTCAGAAAGGGAGAGACTAACCATGAATGCACTCATTCAGTACCAAACGTATGCCGAAACGGCGCTTGCAAGTTATGCAGAGATCATGTCCCTCGGCACTGGCGTAAACAAGGCGGAACTCACTTCCGCAGGCATGTCCGAATCGCAAGCCGCGTCCTTCGATTCCCATTGGGCCGTAGTTGCTCAATCTGCCGAAGGCGACCCCAGCGGCTTTTCTGCGGTGCTGCTTCAGAGCGTACAGAGCGGCCAGAAGGTGCTGGCCAT
>CP070653.1:2698530-2704536 GCA_020354665.1 Burkholderiales bacterium | reverse complement strand
GCGCGAATGGCGCCAGCCGCAGACCCCACGGTCGCTCGATCGCCAACGCCCGCTCGGATGCGGAGCCATGAGCGCACTCGGCGAGGGGCCACAGGCCAAGCCGGGGGATCGACGCAGCGCGAATGGCGCCAGCCGCAGACCCCACGGTCGCTCGATCGCCAACGCCCGCGCGGAGGCGGCCAAGTGATGTCCACACCGGTCGAGCTGCCGGTGGCCGTCGACGGCGCGAAGTCGCGCAAGACCGCGCACGAGGCCAACAAACTTTCGAAACGCCTGCACCGTCAGGTCGGCCAGGCGATCGCCGACTTCAACATGATCGAAGCCGGCGACAAGGTGATGGTGTGCGTGTCGGGGGGCAAGGACAGCTACGCACTGCTCGACATCCTGCTCGGACTGCAGCGGCGTGCGCCGGCCGCATTCGAGATCGTCGCCGTCAACCTCGACCAGAAACAGCCGGGGTTTCCGGCCGACGTGCTGCCCGACTACCTGCGCTCGCGCGGCGTGGCGTTTCACATCGAGCAGCAGGACACCTACTCGGTCGTCAGGCGCCTGATTCCGCAAGGGCAGACGATGTGCAGCCTGTGCTCGAGGTTGCGGCGCGGCATCCTGTATCGCGTCGCGAGCGAGCTCGGCGCCACCAAGATCGCGCTGGGCCACCATCGCGACGACATCGTGGTCACGCTGCTGATGAACATGTTCTTCGGCAGCCGCATGAAGGGGATGCCGCCCAAGCTGGTCAGCGACGACGGGCGGCACGTCGTGATCCGGCCGTTGGCGTACGTCGCCGAGCTCGACCTGGCACGCTGGGCCGCGCACCGCCGCTTCCCGATCATCCCGTGCAGCCTGTGCGGCAACCAGGACAACCTGCAGCGCGAGCAGATCAAGCAGATGATCCACGAGTGGGAGCGCTTGTATCCGGGCCGCATCGACAACATGCTCCATGCGATGGGCAACATCGTCGCGTCGCATCTGATGGATCGCCGCCTTTACCCCTTCAGCACGCTGAAGGCCAACGGCCAGCCCGATGTCGGCGGCGACCGCGCCTTCGACGTTGACGACGTGAGCGCGCCGCCGCCCGATCAGAAGGTTCAGAGTGACAACTGAGGCGGCGTGCCCCGTTCCGAGGAGAACCGCCATGAATCGCACTTCCCGTCGCATCACTGCGCTGATGGGCGGCCTGATGCTCGGTGCCTGCGCCGGGCTGGGAACAATCGACGTCCAGGTTTCGAGTTTCAGCCAGTGGCCGGCCGGCCGCGCACCAGGCGGCTATGTCTTCGAGCGCCTGCCCTCACAGCAGGCGCAGTTGCAGCAGCAGGAGGAACTCGAGGCGGCCGCTGGCCCCGCGCTCGCCGAAGCCGGGTTGACGCGGGCCGCCGAACCGGCACGGGCGGACGTGCGCGTGCAGCTCGGCGCCGTGTCGACCGAGCAAGCCGTCGCGTATTGGGACGACCCCGCCTGGGGTTGGGGGCTCAGCTACGGCTGGCCGCACCACCACTCGGCGTATTGGGGTTTCGGTGCGGCGTGGCGGTACGGTCCGTCGTACCGCTATAGCACCGAGGTCGCGGTGATGATCCGCGACAACGCGACGGGTCAACCGCTGTACGAGACCCGCGCGCGCGCCGACGCGACGGGCCGCACCACCAGCGAGCTGCTCGCAGCGCTGTACGAGGCAGCGCTGAAGGACTTCCCGCAACCGGCGGTCAACCCGCGGCGCGTGACCGTGACGCTGCCGCGCTGATCGTGCGCCGGCGCCCGGCCGCCCTCCTCAGGAACCGGCGGGCGTCGTGAGGGCGCGCAGATCGTCCTCCCAGCCCTTGAGTCGCTCGGCCGCCGCCTGGCGTTGCGCGGCGCTCGTCGCGTTGTGCAGCCGCGCAGCGAACGCGCAGTTGTAGTCGATCAACCGCTGCTGGTAAGCGCGATACGCGTCGCGCGGTGAGCGTTCGACATGCGCGACCAGCAGGCGCAGCGCGGCGAGCACCGCATCACGTGTGGCACCTTCAGCGACGAGGGGCGGCAGCGTAGCCAATACCTCGCGCTGGCGGGCGATGCGCTCGTCGAGCCAGCGCTGCGGGTCGAACGGCGAGGCGGCCACCGCACGCGCCACCTGCTCGCGCTGGGCGTCGTCGAGCGTGCCATAGAGCATCTCGAAGCGCTCGGCCGTGCGCTTCGCTGCCATGCGCTGCCGCTCGGCCAAGTCGGCCTGCAGGTAGTCCGCACGCACCTCGTCGTTACCCTTCGCGAAGCGTTGTTCCATGTGACGGAACTGCGCCGGGGTCATCGTCATGACGTGGTCGGCGATCGCCGGAAGCGCCTGCTCGACGGCCAGGCGCAGCCGGCGCCGTCCCTCGTCGAACCAGGTGCACATCGCTTCCGGCGTCGCAGGCCGCTCTACGTCGCGACGCGCGCGCGCCAGCAGCGCCGCGTAATCGGGCAGCTGGGTGGCGCGGTGCCAGCGCAGCCAGCCGTCGATCGCTTCGCGCGCGCGCGGGGTCTGGCGCTCGTCGAAGTCGACGTAGCCATCGAGCCGCCACAACAGCAGGTGGTCCGCCTGCTCGTACGTGACGCGCAACACGCTGCAGCCGCCCAGCAGCGCGGCGGCCAGCAGCAACACGCCGATAATCGGCCAACGTATTGCTCTCGTGACGCGCATCGTGCTCAACATCGTGATCATGGCTGCCGGCAAGGGCACCCGCATGAAGTCGGAACTGCCCAAGGCGCTGCACCGCCTGGCCGGCCGCAGCCTATTGCAGCATGTCCTGGATACCGCAGCGGCGCTCGGGGCCGATCGCATCATCGTCGTCACCGGCCATAGTGCCGAAGCCGTCGAGTCCGCGGTGGCCGCGCCGCACCTGGAGTTCGTGCGCCAGATGCCCCAGCTCGGCACCGGGCATGCGGTGCGGGTCGCCGCGCCGCGGCTGCTCGACGGTGGCACGACGCTCATCCTCAACGGCGACGTGCCCCTGATCCGGGCCGATACCGCACGCCGATTGATCGACGCGAGCGGTGGCGATCGGCTCGCGCTGCTGACCGTGGATCTACCCGATCCGACGGGCTACGGGCGTGTCGTTCGCGACGGCGACAACGTGCTGGCCATCGTCGAGGAAAAGGACGCGACCGCCGCGCAGCGAGCAATCCGCGAGGTCTACACCGGCATGATGGCGGCCCCGACCGCCGCGCTGCGCCGCTGGCTGGGCCAGCTCACCAATGCCAATGCACAGCGCGAGTACTACCTGACCGACGTCGTGGCCCATGCGGCGGCCGACCGCGTACCGGTCGTCGCCGCGCAGGCGGCGAGCGAAACCGAGGTGCTCGGCGTCAACAGTCCGCTGCAGCTCGCCGAGTTGGAACGCCGCTACCAGCGCGCACGCGCTGACAGCCTGATGGAGGCCGGTGTGCGCCTGGCGGACCCCGCGCGACTGGACGTGCGCGGCGAGCTGATGTGCGGCAGCGACGTCGAGATCGACGTCAACTGCGTGTTCGAGGGCCGCGTCGAGCTCGGCGACGGCGCGCGCATCAGTGCCAACTGCGTGATCCGCAACGCGGTCATCGAAGCCGGCGCGCTGATCCGACCGTTCACCCACATGGACGGCGGCGACGTCGGCATCCGCATTGGTGCGGGCGCCGAGGTCGGACCGTTCGCGCGGCTGCGCCCCGGCGCGCGTCTCGGCCCCGAGGTGCACATCGGCAACTTCGTCGAGGTCAAGAACTCGACACTCGGCCGCGGCGCCAAGGCCAACCACCTCGCGTACCTGGGTGACGCCACGCTGGGCGAGCGCGTCAACTACGGCGCGGGCAGCATCACCGCCAACTACGATGGCGCCAACAAGCATCCCACCGTGATCGGCGCCGACGCCCACATCGGCAGCAACTGCGTGCTGGTCGCGCCGGTGACGATTGGCGAAGGCGCCACGATCGGCGGCGGTTCGACGATCACCCGGGAAGCGCCGGCCGGGCAGCTCACGCTGGCACGCGCGAAACAGGTTTCGATCGCGAAGTGGAAGCGACCGGTCAAGGTCAAGCAGAAGTAGACGGTTCACCGCCACCGGCGGTGCCGGCCAGGACGTCGAGCGCGAGGCAGAGGTCTTCCCAGGCGCGCGCCTTGTCGACCGGATTGCGCAGCAGATACGCCGGGTGGTACGTCACGATCAACGGCACGCCGTGATAGCGGTGGACGCGGCCGCGCAGGCGCCCGATCGGGTCGCTGCTGCGCAGCAGCGACTGCACCGCGAAGCGCCCCATCGCGACGATGATGCGCGGCTGCACGAGCGCCACCTGCCGGATCAGGAACGGCTCGCATTGCGCGAGCTCGTCGGGCTGCGGATTGCGGTTGCCGGGCGGCCGGCACTTGAGCGTGTTGGCGATGAACACCTGCCGCTCGGGCGGCGCGTTCTCGCGCGTCAGTCCGATCGCGCGCAGCATGTTGTCGAGCAGCTGGCCGGCCTTGCCGACAAACGGCTCGCCCTGCAGGTCTTCCTGTTCGCCGGGCGCTTCGCCGACGATCATCCAGTGCGCATGTTCGTTGCCGACGCCGAACACGGTGTTGCGACGGCCTTCGCACAGCCGGCAGGCGGTGCAGTTTTCGACCGCTTCGCGCAGCACCGGCCAGTCCATCGACTCCACACCCGCCACGCGCTGATGGGTCGCCACCACCGCGGTCGGCGTTGCCGGCGCCGCGGTGGTTTCACGGGCGCGCCGCGTCGTGGCGCCGGCGCGGGCCGGATCGGGCCGTGCTCGATTCTTGGGTAGCGCCTGCCCGCCGGTCGCTGTTGCTGCGTCCAACGCCGCCGGCTGCGCATCAGCGGGCGGGACCCATAAACGGATCCCGATCTCGCGCAGCATCGCAAGCTGCCGCTCAGTCCAGCCCATGGGCAGCCTCGAGACCGTCGTCGATGTCCAGGCTCATCACCTGCGCGTCCTCGCGCCGACCTGGCCCGGCGGGGTAGTAGCCGCGCCGCATGCCCACCAGACGGAAGCCGTAGCGCTCGTAGATCCGGCGCGCCCGCGCATTGCTCGGCCGGACTTCGAGCCACAGGCGGCGCGCGCCGTGTTCGCGACCGTGCGACACCAGCACGTCGAGCAGCTCGCGCGCATGGCCCTGCCGCTGAAACGCGGGCGCCACCGTCAGGTTGAGCAGGTGCATTTCCTCGACGCCGACCATCGCAACGAAATAGCCGACGACCGATCCGTTCGGCGCGAGCAGCACCGAGGCGAGGTGGCCCGTCAGCAGCGAGTCGACCATGTTGCCGCGCGTCCACGGGAACTCGTAAGCGGCCTGCTCGACCGCCATCACCGCGTCGAGGTCGCTGAGCGTCATCGGCACGAGGCGCAGCGGATCCGGCCGGGCAATCGCGTTCACGGACGCTCCCCAGGGCGCTCGACGCGCCGCAATGGCAGGCGTTGCGCGTTCATCGCGTCGTCTGCCGCTGCGCGCGCATCGCGTCGCGTTCGGCGACGGTGAACGCCACCTTGTCGCGCAGGTACAGCGGGTGCGCTTCGGCCGCCGCCACACCTTCGCCGTGCCGCCAGGCCTCGACGGCCAGCGCGGCCAATGCGGCGGCACGCGACTGCTCGCGCTCGATCGTGCGCGCGCCGCGCATCGGCAGGCGCTCGCCGAAGACGTCGATCGCGGTGCCCGCGACGATCGCGGGGGGCTCGGTGCGCCAGCGCGCGGCCAGTGAATCGAGCGCATAAAGCGCCGGCGGCACCAGCGTCTGCCAGTCGGCACCCGTCCATCGATACGACCCGGCGTACGCCTCGTCCATCCGCGCGTCCATCGCAACCCAAAGCTCGATCGCCGTTTCTTCGCCGCCGAGTTGGCGGCGCGCGTCTTCGGCCACCAGCTTCAGACTGTCGACTGGCAGCACCGGCCGCGCCAGCGCGTAGGCCCAACCCTGTACCACCGAACACGCCGCCCGCAACCCGGCGCTACATCATCGGCATCCACGTCGTCGCCCTGCCCTTCGGGATCATCCAGACCGGGCTCTTCGTCTTCTTCCTCTACTTCCT
>CP070653.1:2695849-2698430 GCA_020354665.1 Burkholderiales bacterium | reverse complement strand
GCTACTTCTTCCAGCGCGTCATCGAGCACGGCCGTCGCCGGGCCGAAGAGGTGCGCGAGGTCGCGCAGACGGTGCGCGAGGCCGGCCTCACGCCGTGGTCGGCCAGCGGTACGGCCGAGCGGCAGGCGTGGGTTGCCGATCTCGCCGACACCGGCGTGTTCGGCGCGAAGGGGACGAAGGAATTCGCGCGCAGCGCCGACTGGCGCAGCGAAGCCGACCGCATCCTCGGGCATGTCCGCGGCAAGGGCTGATCGATGAGCCAACCGACCCCCGGCAACTTCACGAAGACTGCGGGCTGGCTCGACTGGTACGACGGCCCTTCGAAGCCGCGCTTCGAGCTGCCGCCCGGCAGCGTCGATGCGCACTGCCACGTCTTTGGACCCGGAGCCGAGTTCCCGTACGCGCCCGAGCGCAAGTACACGCCGTGCGATGCGAGCAAGGCGCAGCTGTTCGCGCTGCGCGATCACCTCGGGTTTGCGCGCAACGTGATCGTGCAGGCCACCTGTCACGGCTCGGACAACCGGGCGATGATCGACGCCTGCCGCACCTCCGCCGGCCGGGCGCGCGGCGTGGCGACGTTGCGCCGCACCGTCACCGACGATGACCTGCGGCAGCTCAACGCCGCCGGCGTGCGCGGCGTGCGCTTCAACTTCGTCCGCAGGCTGGTCGACTTCACGCCGAAGGACGAGCTGATGGACATCGCGCACCGCATCGCGCCGCTGGGCTGGCATGTGGTGGTCTACTTCGAAGCGGCCGACCTGCCCGAACTGTGGGACTTCTTCACCACGCTGCCGACCACCGTGGTGGTCGACCACATCGGACGGCCCGACGTCAGCAAGCCGGTCGATGGCCCGGAGTTCGAGCTGTTCGTCAAGCTGTTGCGCGAGCACGCGAACGTCTGGAGCAAGGTAAGCTGCCCGGAGCGGCTGTCGGTCGCCGGGCCGAAGGCGCTCGACGGTGAGCGGGCGCCGTATCGCGACGTCGTGCCGTTCGCCAGGCGAATCGTCGAAACGTTTCCCGACCGCGTGCTGTGGGGTACCGACTGGCCGCATCCGAACCTGAAGGACCACATGCCCGACGACGGCCTGCTGGTCGATTTCATCCCGCACATTGCGACCACGCCGGAACTGCAAAGAAAACTGCTGGTCGACAACCCGATGCGGCTGTATTGGCCCGAAGAGTGCAAAGGCGGCTGACGATGGCGCTCGACAAACCCTACCAAGACATTCCTGGCACGACGATCTTCGACACCGAGCAGTCGCGCAAGGGGTACTGGCTGAACCAGTTCTGCATGTCGCTGATGAAGGCCGAGAACCGCCGTCGCTTCCTCGCTGACACGCGCGCGTACCTCGACGAGTGGCCGATGACCGAAGCGCAGAAGCAGGCGGTGCTCGCACGCGACCTCAACCGCTGCATCGCCGAGGGCGGCAACATCTACTTCCTGGCCAAGCTCGGCGCCACGCACGGCAAGAGCTTCCAGCAGATGGCGGGCTCGATGACCGGCATGACGGAAGACGAATACCGCGATTTGATGATCCGCGGCGGGCGCTCGGTCGAGGGCAACCGACACATCGGCGAGGATGGCGACGCTCAGGCCGATCGCCAGCCGCAGGGCAGCAGCCCATCGACCACCTTCTGACATGGCCAAGATCACCGCTTCCGTCTACACCAGCCACGTGCCGGCGATCGGCGCCGCGCTCGACCTCGGCAAGAGCCACGAGCCCTACTGGCAGAAGGTGTTCGCCGGCTACGAGTTCAGCAAGCAGTGGCTAAAGGATCACCGGCCGGACGTGATCTTCCTTGTCTACAACGATCACGCCACCGCGTTCTCGCTCGAGATCATCCCGACCTTCGCGATCGGCACCGCGGCTGAATTCGCAGTCGCCGACGAGGGCTGGGGCCCGCGCCCCGTCCCCAAGGTGATCGGTCATCCCGTGCTCGCGTCGCACATCGCGCAGAGCGTGATCCAGGACGACTTCGACCTGACGATCGTCAACAAGATGGACGTCGATCACGGGTTGACGGTGCCGTTGAGCCTGATGTGCGGCCCGGTGCAGGCCTGGCCGTGCCCGGTGATCCCGTTCGCCGTCAACGTCGTGCAGTACCCGGTGCCGTCGGGCCGGCGCTGCTTCCAGCTCGGGCAGGCCATCCGGCGCGCGGTCGAGTCGTACGACGAGCCGCTGACGGTGCAGATCTGGGGTACCGGCGGCATGAGCCACCAGCTGCAGGGTCCGCGCGCCGGCCTGATCAACAAGGAGTGGGACAAGCGCTTCCTCGACCGGCTGATCGAGGACCCGACCGGGCTGGCGCAGGTGCCGCACATCGAGTACGTCCGCGAGGCGGGCAGCGAAGGCATCGAGCTCGTGATGTGGCTGATCGCGCGCGGCGCGATGGCCGACGTCGCCGGCGGCAGGCCGCCGACGGTTGCGCACCGCTTCTATCACGTGCCGGCGTCGAACACTGCCGTCGGTCACCTCATTCTGGAGAATTGCTGACATGGCCAAGACAATCAAGGTCGCGCTGGCCGGCGCCGGGGCATTCGGCATCAAGCACCTCGACGGCATCAAGCACATCGATGGCG
>CP070653.1:2692644-2695749 GCA_020354665.1 Burkholderiales bacterium | reverse complement strand
GCGAGCGCATCGTCGCGCTGGCCGAGCGCTGCGTCGACGACGATGGTGCCGATGTCATCGTGCTCGCCGGAGCACCGCTGGCCGGACTCGCGCGCTCGCTGGACGGCCGGCTGCCGGTGCCCTCGGTCGACGGCGTGTCGAGTGCGGTGCGCCACGCCGAGTCGCTGGTCGCGCTCGCGCCCGGCCGCGCCACCCGGGGCAGCTTCGCACCGCCGCCCGCCAAGCCGAACCGGGGCCTCGCCCCCGCCCTCGTGCGGCTGCTCGACCGCACCCGCACTACCTGAGCCCATCGATCCCGAAAGATCCCGAGATGAGAACCTGCCACCGCCTGTTCCGCGTCGCCGCTTCGCCGCCGATCGCTGCCGCCGCGTTGTACGCCGACCTCGTCATCTGCATGCTGTTTCCCTCCGTCGTGACCACGCTGCCTCGGGCGCTAGGCTACTGACGGTTCCTTCTCCACTACCTAACCGGAGATCACCATGAAGCACCTCGCTCGCATCGCCCTACTGGCCGCCGCCACGTCGTTGGCCCTGCCGCTCGCGCAGGCCCAGGACCGCATCAAGTTCAAGGTCATCGGGCAGCCCTTGGCTACCGGCCTGATCCAGAAGAACAGGGAGCAGCCCTTCTTCGAGAACTTTGCTGCCAGGACGGGGTTGCCTATCGACGCTGACTACAAGCCGATCGACACACTGGGCATCAAGGACACCGAGCAGCTGCGCGTGATGAAGGCGGGGCTTTTCGACATCGTTTCGCTGCGCGTTTCGCAGAATTCCCGTGACGAACCGACATTGCTCGGGCTGGACCTGGTGGGCGGCAGCCCGGACTATGCGACCGGCCGCAAGGTCACCAAGGCGTACTTCGATGTCGTTGACAAACGGCTGCAACAGCAATTCGGCGTCAAGCTGCTGAGCGTCTGGCCGTTCGGCCCGCAGATTCTGTTCTGCAAGCCACCGATCACCAAACTGGCCGACATCAAGGGCCTGAAGGTGCGCGTGTACGACCAGAACCTCGCCAAGTTCGTCGAGCTGGTGGGTGGCACACCGGTGCCGATCTCGTTCGCGGACACCCATCAGTCTCTGTCGCTCGGTGTCGTCGATTGCGCGATCACCGGCCCGAGCTCGGCCAACTCGGCCGGCTGGCCCGAAGTCACCACGCACCAATTGCCGCTCGGGTTCCAGATGGCGCTCAACGGCTACGCGATGACGCTCAAGGCCTGGAATCAACTCAAGCCCGATCAGCAGACCAAGCTCCAGGCCGCCTTCGATGGTCTGACCGAGGAAATTTGGAAGTATTCCGAAGAGCTGTTCGTCGACGCCCTGAACTGCAACACCGGCAAGGACCCATGCAAGGAGAACAAGAAGTACAAGCTGGTCAACGTGCCGGTCTCCGAGGCCGACGTCGAACTCGTGCGCAACGCGGTGAGCAAGGTCAGCCTGCCCGTGTGGGCCGAGGTCTGCGACAAGTCCAACCCCGACTGCTCGAAGAACTGGAAGGCGACGGTCGCGCCGGTGCTCGGCTTGAAGTGAGCTGATCCTTGTCAGGCCTGCCGCGCGGGTCGCGGCGGGCCTTCCTGGAGCATGGCCCCATGAAAGATCGCATTGAATCGCTGTTGGCGACCGTCTTCGGTGTCATCTTCTTGGTGCTGTCGGTGGTCGTCGGCGTCGAGACCCTGAGCCGCAAGCTTTTCAACATCTCGCTGCAGGGCGCAGACGAGCTCGGTGGCTATGCCCTGGCGGTGGGCTCGACGATCGCCTTCAGCTTGGCGCTGATGGGACGCAACCACATCCGCGTCGACGTGTTCCACGAGAAATTCCCGCGCGCGCTGCAGGCATTGCTCAACTGGCTGTCGATCGTCGCGCTGGCGGTGCTCGGAATCTTCATCGCCTGGATCGCGTGGAAGGTCATCGCCGACACGCGCCTGTACCACAGCACGGCGCAAACTCCCTGGGCGACGCCGCTCATCATTCCGCAGAGCGTCTGGTATGCGGGGCTGGTAGCGTTTGCGCTGGTAGCCACCGGCTACGCAGTACGTGCCACGATCTTGCTGATCAGCGGCCACATCGACGCACTGAACGTCGACTTTCATCCGAAGAGTCCCAAGGAGGAACTCAAGGAAGAACTGGAAGACTTGGCGCAGCGCCAGGGCAGTCATGCAGGAGCAGAGAAATGACGGTCGGCATCATCGTCGCGGCGTTCCTGGTGATGATCGGCCTGATGCTGATCGGCATCCCGATCGCAGTATCAATGGCGCTGGTGGGCATCGCCGGCGGCATCGCCGCCTACGGCCCGCCGTTCATGGACTCGATCGCACCGGTGGTCTGGGGCGTGCAGAACGAGAACCTGCTGACCTCGATTCCGCTGTTCGTGCTGCTCGGCGAATTGTTGCTGCGCTCGGGTATTGCCGACCGCATGTTCATCGCGCTGTCGGCCTGGCTCGGCCGCCTGCCCGGCGGACTGCTGCACACGAACATCGGCAGCTGCGCATTGTTCGCTGCGACTTCCGGTTCGTCGGTGGCAACCGCCGCGACCATCGGTACCGTTGCCCTGCCGTCGCTGTACAAGCGCGGCTATCCGATGCGCGCGTCGCTCGGTACCCTGGCCGCGGGCGGCACGCTCGGTATCCTGATCCCGCCCAGCGTCAACCTGATCGTCTACGGGTCGCTGACCAACACCTCGATCGGCAAGCTGTTCGTCGCCGGCATCATCCCCGGCCTCGTGCTGACGGCCTGCTTCATGCTCTACATCCTGGTCACCAGCGCGGTCAGCGGCCGCGCGATCCGCGAAGCGGCGGTGCCGATGGAGCAGCGGCTGGCGTCGCTGAAGTTCCTGGTGCCACCGCTGGTGGTGTTCAGCATCGTCATGGGCAGCCTGTACTTCGGCATCGCCACGGCCACCGAAAGCGCGGCGCTGGGCGTGATCGTGGCGCTGTTCTTTGTCTGGCAGTCGCGCAGGCTCAAGTGGGACGTCCTGCGCACCTGCTTCATCTCCACCGCCCGCATCAGCGGCATGATCCTCTTGATCATCACGATGGCCTTCGTGTTGAACCTGACGATCAGCCTCACCGGCGTCGCCGACACCTTGACGAAGTGGGTGACCTCATTCGGC
>CP070653.1:2688525-2692544 GCA_020354665.1 Burkholderiales bacterium | reverse complement strand
GCGCCAGCCGCGCGTTGAGCAGCCGCAGCTTGAAGTTGGCGCGCAGGAAGTACGACTGCTCGGGCACGAGCAGCGCCGCCTCGGGCTGCTCGATCGGCGTGATGCGCACCAGGCTCTTCGTCTCGCTCCACACGCGCTCGCCGAAGCGGGCCCACGCCTCGCCCCAGTGCTGCAGCCACGCGCCGACGCCACTCGCGGCGGGCGCGGAGGCCGGTGCGGATGCCGCCTCGGCGTTGCGCGGCTTGGCCTTGGGTGGTGCGGGCGCGGCTTGCGGCGCCTTGGCGCGCGGCACCTCGGCCAGCGCGACGAGCGGCAGCTCGTCGGCCACGCGCACCACTTCGTCGAGCCGGATCGCGAGCGCGGCGATGTCGGGCACGCCGGCCGAGCGCACGCGCTCGAGGTCGCGCGCGATCGCGCGGCGCACGCCTTCGAGCCGCGGCTGCGCGGCACGCGCGATGCGCTCGTCGGCCTGCTTGAGGGCGGTCACCAGCGGCTCGCTGCTGCCGGTGATCAGCGACTGGCGCTGCGCGACGCGCAATGCGGCGTCGATGTCGCCGAGCACGTTCTCGTCGCGCGAGCGCGAGAACGACTGGATCAGCTCCTCGAGCTGGCTGCGCTGCATCGCGACTTCGGCCACGCGGGCCTCGAGCAGCGCCGCCTTGGCCACCGCGTCGCGCGCGATCTCCTGCGACTGCTTGGCGAGCAGCGCCGCCTCGGCGGCCTTGCTTTGCATGGTTTGCTCGCGCTGGACGAGCGTAGCCTCGAGCGCGCGCACGCGCTGGCGCTCCTGCAGCGCGACCCACAGCGCGGCGGCGGCGGCAACGAGCGCAACGACGAGCAGGGCGATCAGCCGCGGGTGCTGCGCGCGCGTGACGATCAACGGCTCGGCGGAAGGCGCGGCCATCGGCGCACCGGCCGCCGGCGCCGGCGGCTCGGGTGCTGCGGCCGTCTCTGGACGGGGAACTTCACTCACGATGGAGACGATTGTAGGCAGTGCGCCTAGCGGGCCTTGCTTTGCAGCTCGCGCAGCGCCGCGACGGCCGCTTCGACGCCGGTGCGGATCTCGATCACGGTGCCGAAGCCGGCCGTGCGCGCGGACTCGCCGATGCGCGGATGCGTGGTGAGCGCGATCGACGCGCGCCATTGCGCTTGCGGCGCGAGGCGCTTCAGGTTGTCGATCGCCTCGGAGCTGCTGAACAGCCACGCGTGCACGGCCGGTTCGCGCTGCGCCGCCTCGAGCAGCGCGCGGGTGGTGTCGTCGAGCACCGGCTCGGCGCGCCGATAGGCGGCCAGCGCGCGCACGGTGGCGCCGGCCTGCGCGAGCGTCTGGCCCAGCCAGTCGCGCCCGCCCTCGCCGCGCACGAGCAGCACCGCGCGGCCTTGCCATGGGCGCGATGCAAGCTGCGCCCACAGCGCCTCGGAGTCGAACTGCCTGGCATCGGCGGCCGGCTCGACGAGCGAGGCGTCGGGTACGCCGTGTTCGCGCAACGCGGCGCTGGTGCCCGGGCCGGTCGAGCCGGCGAGCACCGCCGGCGGCCAGTGCTTTGCCGGCGGGCGCAGGCTGAAGAATGCGTCGACCGCATTCGGGCTCACGAACACGAGCAGCGCGTAGCTTTCTATTTCGTGCCAGGCGTGTTGCACCGCGGCCGGGTCGGGCGCCGGATCGATGCGGATCAGCGGCAGCGCCGCGGCGTCGATGCCTTGCGCCTTGAGCTGTGCGACCCAGCTTTGCGCCTGGGCGTGCGGCCTTGTCACGATCGCGCGCATCGCGCTCGGCTAACTCGCCGCGAGATACGCGTCGGCGCCCTGCTCGCGCAGCTTGTGCGCCGCGTCGATGCCGAGCTGGCGCGCGGCCGGCACATCGCCCGGGCGGCCCGACGCCTGCGCGTGCAGCAGCGGGCGGCGGCTCTCGTTGGCGTGGCCGAGCGCGGCGTGCAGCGTGAGCGCCCCGGCCTGCCAGGTCGCGTGCGCGGCCAGCGGCACGGTGCAGCTGCCGCCGAGCGCGCGCGAGACAGCCCGCTCGGCCTCGACTGCGAGCAGCGTCGGCGCGTGCGCGAGCTTGTTGAGCTTGTCGATGAGCGCGTGCGCGTCGCTGCGCGACTCGATGCCGAGCGCGCCCTGCCCCGCCGCGGGCAGCATGCGATCGGGCTCGAACACGCTGCGGATGCGTGCGGCCAGGCCGAGGCGCTTCAGGCCCGCGGCGGCGAGCACGATCGCGTCGTACTGGCCTTCGTCGAGCTTGCGCAGCCGGGTGTCGAGGTTGCCGCGCAGCGGCTCGATCTGCAGGTCGGGCCGCAGCGCGTGCAGCTGCACGACGCGGCGCAGGCTCGACGTGCCGACGCGTGCGCCTTGCGGCAGCGCGTCGATCGTGGCGTAGCCCGGGCTGACGAAGGCGTCGCGCGGGTCTTCGCGCTCGAGCACCGCGGCGAGCGTGAAGCCGGCCGGCAGCTCCATCGGCACGTCCTTGAGCGAATGCACCGCGAGGTGCGCGCGGCCCTGTTCGAGCGCGGTCTCGAGCTCCTTGACGAACAGGCCCTTGCCGCCGACCTTCGACAGCGCGCGGTCGAGGATCTGGTCGCCGCGCGTGGTCATGCCGAGCAGCTCGACCGTGTCGCCGAAGCGTTGGTTGAGCAGCGCGCGCACGTGTTCGGCCTGCCACAGCGCGAGGCGGCTCTCGCGGGTGGCGATGATGAGGGGTTGCGACATCGCGGCGATTATCTCCGGCGCGATGTTTGCTTCGACGCAGGGCCGGCCGCGCGGCATGCACAGCCGCAGGGCACCCGAGCTCGCTGCTAGCATGACGCGCCGCCCCGCATCGCACCGAAAGCCGCCGCACCGATGACCCGCACCGCCCTCGCCACCGTGGCCGGCACCGCCGAGGCACCCGTGCCGCGCCGCCGCAGCGCCGAGAGCGACGCCGCGGCGAAGAACCGCCCGCTGGTCGAGGACATCCGCCTGCTGGGGCGCATCCTCGGCGACGTGATCCGCGAGCAGGAGGGGCGCGACGCGTTCGAGCTGATCGAGCGCATCCGCAAGCTGTCGGTGGCGCGCCGGATCAAGCGCGACGCCACCGCGGGCAAGACGCTCGACCGGCTGCTGAAGAACCTGTCGACCGACCAGACGGTGAGCGTGATTCGCGCGTTCAGCTACTTCAGCCATCTCGCCAACATCGCCGAAGACCGGCATCACGTGCGCCGCCGCGGCCATCACGAGCGCGCCGGCCATGTGCACGAGGGCTCGCTCGCGATGAGCTTCGAGCGGCTGGCCAAGGCCGGCGTGCGTGCCAACGAAGTCATCGCGATGCTCGAGCACGCGCACATCTCGCCGGTGCTCACCGCGCACCCCACCGAGGTGCAGCGCAAAAGCATCCTCGACGCCGAGCGTGCGATCGCCGAGCTGCTGGGCGCGCGCGACGGGCTCGCCACCGGGCGCGAGCGTGGCGAGAACGAGCTGCTGATCCGCGCACGCGTGACGCAGCTGTGGCAGACGCGCATGCTGCGCACGACCAAGCTGATGGTGGCCGACGAGATCGAGAACGTGCTCTCGTACTACCACGCGACGTTCCTGCGCCAGATCCCGCGGCTGTACCGCGAGCTCGAGCAGGCGCTGCCGGGGCACGAGATCGCGCCGTTCTTCCGCATGAGCCACTGGATCGGCGGCGACCGCGACGGCAACCCGAACGTCACCGCCGATTCGCTGCGCGCCGCGCTGGCGCGCCAGTGCGAGGTGGTGCTGCGCTTCTACCTGACCGAGGTGCACTGGCTCGGCAAGGAGCTGTCGACGTCGCAGATGCTCGCGCCGGTGACGACCGGGATGCTCGCGCTGGCCGAGCGCTCGCCCGACCGCAACCCGCACCGCGAGGACGAGCCGTACCGCCGCGCGTTGACCGGCATCTACGCGCGGCTGGCCGCCTCGCTGCACGAGCTGACCGGCACCGAGGCGCTGCGTCACGCGGTGGCGCCGCAGAACGCGTATGCGTCGGCCGACGAATTTCTCGCCGACCTGAAGGTGATCGAGGC
>CP070653.1:2681109-2688425 GCA_020354665.1 Burkholderiales bacterium | reverse complement strand
GCCCGCCGTGCGCGAGGCCTTGTCGAGCAAAGACGCGTAGCCGCATCAGCAGCCGTTGCGCCCCGGCCGCGTGCAAACCTCATCGCATCGTTGCATCGGGTTCGCGCCGCACGGGGCAGCGTCGCGAGCTCGCCGACCGACATGACGAGGCGCCGGGGCTGCCGACGTCACGAGCCCGGCCAGCAACTGGACCTCACCGTCTCGCCCATCGACTTCACCCCGGAAGCCGCCAGCTCGATCCGCGTTTTGCTCAACGCGTCGGCACGCGGTAGACCATGAGGTGGTAGCTCTTGTAGCGCTCGAAGGTCGCCCGGCTGCGGTGGCCGGAGAAGTACTTGTAGTTCGCGCGATCGAGCTTCTTGCGCAGTAGCCGCCGCACCAACCACCACAGCCATGGGTAGCGGCCGCCGAGGTAGCGGTCGAGCGTGAGCCCGGCTGGTTTGACCTTGTTCAGCAGCAGCTCATTGACGAGCTCGATGTTCGGGCTCACCTTGGCCGTGATGTCGTCGTCGCGTACGCATTCGAGCGGCGTTGCCTGCACGCGGCGATAGAACTCCGCGAGCGGGTGGCCGCCGCCGAAGCTGCGGTCGCCCGGGCCGCCGTCACCATGGTGCTCGGTCTTGAAGAAGTCGCAGATCACCATCAACCCGCCGGGCCGGACGATCTGCTGCACCAGACGCAGCGCGGTATTCATGTCGATGTACTGGAAACTCTCGCTGAACAGCGCCACGTCGTAGTGCTGCCGGTGCGCGTCGGCCGGGAAGTCCTCGAAATTGCACTCGAACAGACGTGACGGCCGATCCGCTCGCCGAGCCTGCTGCTCGCGCACCAGTTTGGCCAGGTACGGCGCCGGGATCACGCCGTCGGCCTCGTAGCCGCGGTCCAGCAGCATGCCCAGCAGATGACCCGTGCCGCAACCGATGTCGAGCACGCGCACCGGCGCCGCACCCGATGCCGCGGAGGCCGTCGGGGCAGGCAACGTGCCGATCAGCATCTCGCTGTAGCGTTGTTGCGCCTGCACGAGGTTGCCGAGGCTCGGCTCGAGGTCGTTATCCCACAGCCCGTAATGCAGGTCCTCGACGCCCAGCAGCTGCTGCGCCAGCACGAGCCCCAGTTCGCGGCTGCCCATCTTCTCGCTCGTCAATCGCCTCTCCTTCACCGGCTGCGGCGCGTTCCGCGGTGGGCCGAGAGTTTACGGGTGCCGCGTACGCCTGCCTGCAGCAGCCGCGGCTCGGCGCCGCAGCAGCCGAGCCGTTGACGCGCCTGTCGCGTCGGCAGCGGCTCCAGTCGAATCGCTGGTCGGCCCAAAGCTTGACGCGGGATTCTACAATTCTATAAACTTAAAAATATGAACGAGAAGAAGGCCGTCACCGCGCTGGCCGCGCTGGCCCAGGAGGCGCGGCTGAGAATCTTCCGCGCGCTGGTTGGCGCCGCGCCGGATGGCCTCACGCCGTCGGCGATCTCGGCGATGCTCGACATCCCGTCCTCGACGCTCTCCTTTCATCTGAAGGAATTGATCCACGCCGATCTGGTGACCGTCGAGCGCGACGGCCGCAGCCTGATCTACCGGCCGTCGATCCAGCGGATGGACGCCTTGCTGGGCTATCTCACCGACCATTGCTGCCAGGGACGTGCGTGCGCGCCGAGCGCCGGCCGGCGCCGCGCCGCCTGCTGACCCGAAAAGCCTGACTCACGCAGCGATTCCACGTCCACCTGCAACGGGAGTCGCAGAACCATGACCACGCACGTGCTGATCCTGTGCACCCACAACTCCGCGCGCAGCGTGCTCAGCGAAGCGATGCTCAATCACCTCGCGACGAAGCTCGGCAAGGATGTCAAGGCGCACAGCGCAGGAAGCGCGCCGAGCGGACGCGTCAATCCGTTCGCGATCGAGGTTCTCGACAACGCCGGGATCGACACCACCGGCTGTCGCAGCAAGAGCTGGGACGAGTTCAGCCGGGACGACGCGCCGCCGCTGGCGATCGTCATCACCGTCTGCGACAGCGCGGCGGCCGAACCGTGTCCCGTGTTTCATGGTGGCCAAGGCGAGCCACCGGTGAAAGTGCACTGGGGCTACCCGGATCCGTCGAATGCCGAGGGGGGCGAGGAGGGCAGGCGCCGTGCGTTCGAGCTGACGCGCCAGGCGATTGGCTACCGCATGCTGCAGCTGCTCGCGCTGCCGCTCGAGACGATCGACCGCAACGATCTGCGGGCTACCCTGGTCGAGATTGGCAAGAGCTGAACGCGATAAGACGATGAGTACCACCACGCTGGCTGCACATGGATCCGCTCCCGCGCCGATGAGCGTCTTCGAACGCTACCTCACGGTCTGGGTCTTCCTGTGCATCGTCGCCGGCGTCGCGCTCGGTCAGCTGTTGCCGGCGCCGTTCCAGGCCATCGGCCGCATGGAGGTCGCCCGGGTCAACATCCCGGTCGGCTTGCTGATCTGGGTGATGATCATCCCGATGCTGCTGAGGGTCGACTTCGGCGCGCTGCATCAGGTCAGGCAGCACTGGCGCGGCATCGGCGTGACGCTGTTCGTCAACTGGGCTGTCAAGCCGTTCTCGATGGCCTTGCTCGGGTGGATCTTCATCCGGCACGTGTTCGCCCCGTACCTGCCGGCGAATCAGCTCGACAGCTACGTCGCGGGGCTGATCCTGCTGGCTGCCGCGCCATGCACGGCGATGGTGTTCGTCTGGAGCCGTCTCAGCAACGGGGACCCGCTTTTCACGCTCAGCCAGGTGGCGCTCAACGACACCATCATGGTGTTCGCGTTCGCGCCGATCGTGGCCTTGCTGCTCGGGCTGTCGTCGATCACGGTGCCGTGGGGCACGCTGCTGACCTCGGTCGTGCTCTACATCGTGATCCCGGTACTGATCGCCCAGGCCTGGCGCAAGGCGCTGCTCAAACGTGGCCAAGCCGCCTTCGACGCGGCGCTGGCCCGCATCGGCCCGTGGTCCGTCACGGCGCTGCTGGCCACGCTGGTGCTGCTGTTTGCCTTCCAGGGCGAGGCGATCCTGAAGCAGCCGCTGGTGATCGCGATGCTCGCGGTGCCGATCCTGCTGCAGGTGTTCTTCAACTCGGCGCTGGCCTACGGGCTCAACCGCAAGCTCGGCGAGTCGCACAACGTGGCGTGCCCGTCGGCGTTGATCGGCGCCAGCAACTTCTTCGAACTTGCGGTCGCGGCGGCGATCAGCCTGTTCGGCTTCGAGTCGGGTGCGGCGCTGGCCACTGTCGTCGGCGTGCTGATCGAGGTGCCGGTGATGCTGCTCGTCGTGCGCATCGTCAACCAGAGCAAGGGCTGGTACGAAGCGGCCGCCAGAACCTGATCGCTTTCAAAGCGTGGCAGGCGTCGGTAGCGGTCTCATCGACTGATCAGCATCGCGTCGGCGACGCCCGGCAACGGCCGACTGAAGTGCACGGCCGATCGACATCGCTCTGACTTTGCGCGCCGCCCGGCGCTAGCAGCGGCAACGAAGATGGGCTAGGCTCTGTTCCTTCGAGGCAGCGTGAGAGAGGTGCCGCATGCTTGAGAAGTCGATCACCCCTTACAAGGATCTGCAGTTTGCTCCGTTGAGCGAGGGCAATCCGGTCGAGGCGGCGCTGTTGTGGGGAGACCCGGCAAAGGGCCCCGTCGCTTTTCTTATTCGCATGCCGGCCGGGTACCGAGAGCCCTGGCACAGCCACACCGCGACCTACCGGGCGGTCTTGATCGAAGGCCAGGTCCAGTCTCGCGGCAAGGACGCCGCGACGGACTTTGCAGAGGTGCACGGACCGGGCACTTACCTGGTGCAGCCGGGTGGTCAGACACACGCTGAGGTCAGCGCCGGCGATCGGCCGCTGCTCGCCCTGGTCTACTTCGACGGGCCCGCGGATTTCGTGCCGTCGGCGTGACCCCGCGCGCGGCGCCGCCGCGCCGCCTGCGCATGCTTCTCCGACGGCCCGGTCGAGCCCCGGCGGCTTTCAGCGAACCGGCTTCGTCGCCCGGATGAACGCGCTGAAGAACTTGCCGTCCATCTCCGCCTCGACGGCCTTCACGTCGAGCTTGCTCGCCGCCAGGAATGCCGCTGCATCCTCGGCTTTGTAGATTCGGGTTGGCTCGACGTCGATCTTCTCGAACCCGGCCGCGCTCAGCTTCTGCCGGTACACCTGTTCGTCCAGTGCGCCCGCGATGCACCCGACCCACGCCAGCACGCTTTGCCGGATCTCGGGCCGGATCTCGCCGCGGGTGACCACGTCGGAGACCGCGAAGCGGCCGCCCGGCTTGAGCACCCGGAACGCCTCGCGCAGCACCTGGTCCTTGTCGGCCGACAGGTTGATCACGCAGTTCGAGATGATCACGTCCACTGACGCATCGGGCAGCGGAATGTGCTCGATCTCGCCCTTGAGGAACTCGACGTTCGTCGTCCCTGCCTTGCGCTTGTTCTCGTTGGCGAGCGCGAGCATCTCGTCGGTCATGTCCAGGCCGTAGGCTCTGCCGGCGGGGCCGACCCGCTTTGCGGACAGCAGCACGTCGATGCCGCCGCCCGAGCCCAGGTCGAGCACGATCTCGCCGGGCCTCAGTTCGGCGAGCGCGGTCGGATTGCCGCAGCCCAGCGACGCAAGCACCGCGGCCTCCGGCAGCTCGCCGGTCTGCGCCGAATCGTAGAGGTTCGAAGTGATCGGGTCGGTGCACGCCGGCGCCCCACCGCAGCACGAGGCGTTTGCGTTGATCGCGACCACCTTGCGTGCGGCTTGACCGTACTTCTCCTTGACGATGTCCTTGATGTCGACTTCGCTCACGATGGTTCTCCTTCAGCACGTCCTTCTGTTGCATAGTTCGAGAAATGTCGAAACGTCATCATGTTACTCCACCTGGCAGCAAATGCAAGGCACCCCGATGCCCGGCGACGCCCTCACGACAGCGGCCTGCCCGTGGTCTCGGTGCACGGCCTGAAGCCGACTTTCAGCGCCGGACAACACGACTGCGCCGTCAAACGCTCGCTCAAACGCTGCCTGCCTACTCTGGAGTCCCGTTCAACCCTGGTCAAGGAGATCGACATGCCCAAGTTCGTCATCGAGCGTTCCATCCCCAACATCGGCGGCGTCAGTGCCGCCGAGCTGCAGGCGATTTCGCAGAAGTCGTGCGGCGTGCTGCGCGACCTGGGGTCCGACGTTCAATGGGTCCACAGCTACGTGACCGGCGACAAGATCTACTGCGTCTACAACGCGGCGAGCGAGGCGCTGGTCCGCGAGCACGCCCGGCGAGGCGGGTTCCCCGCCGACAGCGTCGCCCGCGTCGTCACGACCATCGACCCCGTCACGGCCGAGGTTTGACCGCGGATCGTCGGGGCACCCGGTCCTGAGACACTCTCGGGATGGGCCCCACCATCCATCTGCTCGGTCCGCCACGGGTGCTGCGCGACGGTGATGTGGCCGCGCCGTTGCGCGGCCACAAGGCGTGGGGGCTGCTGGCCTACCTCGTGCTGAATCCGCAGGGCGTCAGTCGACATCAGCTGGCGGCCCTGCTGTTCGAGGAGGCCGAAGATCCCCTGGCGGCGCTGCGCTGGAATCTCAGTGAACTGCGCCGCGTTCTCGGCGAGACAACCTTGCGCGGCGACGTGATCATGCTTCCGCGCGAGGTGACCGCGCGCGTCGATGTCACCGTGCTGTCGCGCGGCCACTGGTCAGAAGCGCTCCTGCTGCCGGGGCTGGGGCGGGACCTGCTCGACGGCCTGCACTTCGAGTCCAGCGCGTCGTTTTCCGTTTGGCTGCACGCGGAGCGCCGGCACGTGCAGGGCACGACCCAGGCGGTGCTCCGCGAAGCGGCGCTGGCGCGCCTGGCCGCCGATGCGCCCGCCGAGGCGGCGTCGATCGCCAGCCGTCTGGTGAGTCTGGATCCACTGGACGAAAACTTCCAGGTGCTGCTGGTTCGCTGCCTGGCTGCTGCGGGCGACGGGGTCGGTGCGGCGCGCCAGGCGGCGGCCTGCCGTGCTTTGTTCGCGCGTGAGCTTGGCACCGAACCGAGTCCGGCATTGACCGACGCGCTGCACACGGTGACATCGTCGAGCACCGCGCGACCGGCGGCCGGCCGCGCCGGCGTGCTCGCGCAGCTCGAGGCCGGCGAAGCGGCGATCGGCGCCGGCGTGCTCGATGCAGGCCTGCTATGCCTGCGCCGCGCGATAGCCGACGCGGACACCGTCGGCGATCCGGCGCTGCGCGTGCGTGCCCGCGTCGCGCTCGGCTGCGCGCTGGTGCACTCGGCCCGGGGGCGCGACTAGGAGGGTGCGGCGGCGTTGCACGAGGCCCTGGCGATCGGCCGCGATGCCGCCCCCGCGCTGGCCGCCGCGGCGTGCCGCGAACTGGGATACGTCGAGTTTCTCGGTGGGCGCTACGAGCGCGCGCTCTCGTGGCTCGCGCAGGCCGAGCCGCTGGCGGCCGAAGACCCCGCGGAGCTGGCCCGCATCGCCACCGTCCAGGGTTCGATCTTCAGCGATACCGCGCACTACCCGTTGGCCCTGCAGCGGCTGCAGCTGGCCGCCGATCAGGCCCGCGACGCGGGCGACCGCAAGCAGGCGATCTATGCCGAATCGATGCTCGGACGCGCGTTGGTGCTCTGCGGCGAGTTCGAGACGGCGACGCCGTTGCTCGACCACGCCATCGACGAGTCGCGCCGCCTGTGGACGGCCTTCCTGCCATGGCCGCTGTCGTTCCGCGCCGAGATCGACCTGGCCCGGGGACACGTCGACGTCGCCAGCGAGCGCTTTGAACACGCGTTCGCGCTGGGCTGCGAGCTGGGCGACCCGTGCTGGGAGGGCATCGCCGGGCGGGGCCGGGGGCGCGTTGCGATGTGCCATGGCGACGTGCAGCGCGCCGTCGAGATTCTTCAGGACACGCTAAGTCGCAGTGGGCGTTTGCCCGACGCTTACCTCTGGGGACGGGCCTATGTGCTGGAAACGCTGTGCCAGCTCGCTGTGTCGCGGCGCCTTGCACCGGCCGCGCAGTGGATCGAGGATTTGATGGAAATGGCCACCCGCAGCGGCATGCGGGAGTTTGTCGTGCGAGCCTGCGCGTATCGCGCATCGTTGGGCAACGCCGAGCACGCGGCGGCCGCGCGGGTGCTCGCGCAGGCGATCGACAACCCCGTGCTGCACGCGCTGGCGGTCGGGCAGGATCGGCCCTGATCTCGCGCCGCAGCGCGCGGAGCCCGTGCACCAGTTCGACCCGCACGGGGGTCCGCGGGTCCGCGTCCATTTCGCCGGAGCGGTTGATGATCTGCACCGTCTTGCCGTCGACGTATCCGAACTCGGCCAGCTGCTCGAGAAAGGCGAGTCGCT
>CP070653.1:2676139-2681009 GCA_020354665.1 Burkholderiales bacterium | reverse complement strand
TGCCAACGACGACGCCGGAGGTGCTGCGCGAGGTGGCGCGGCTGAAATACTGAGCCCGCCGCCAACTCGGCGTGCGGACGCAGGCGCTCCGGCTCTGCACAGTATCCTTGAGGCCTTCGCCGACCCGAACCCATGTACGCGCGCCACTTCGGCCTGAGCCAGGAACCCTTCTCGCTCGCCCCCGACCCCCGCTACCTCTTCATGAGCGAGCGGCACCGCGAGGCGCTCGCGCACCTGCTCTATGGGGTCAAGGGCGGCGGCGGCTTCGTGCTGCTCACCGGCGAGATCGGCGCCGGCAAGACGACGGTCGCACGCTGCTTTCTCGAGCAGATCCCCGAGCGCTGCAACGTCGCCTACATCTTCAACCCCAAACTGACGGTGGAGGAACTGCTCAGGTCGATCTGCGACGAGTTCCGCATCCCGTACGCGCACGCCGGCCCGGGCACGCCGACGGTGAAGGATTACGTCGACGCGCTCAATGAGTTCCTGTTGCGCACCCACGCGATTGGCCAGAACAACGTACTCGTGATCGACGAGGCGCAGAACCTCTCGGTCGACGTGCTCGAGCAGCTGCGCCTGCTGACCAACCTGGAAACCAACGAGCGCAAGCTGCTGCAGATCATCCTGATCGGGCAGCCCGAGTTGCGCACGATGCTCGCTCGACCCGACCTCGAGCAGCTCGCGCAGCGCGTGATCGCGCGCTATCACCTCGGGCCGCTGTCGCAGCGCGAGACTTCGCACTACCTGCGGCACCGCTTGTCGGTGGCCGGCATGACCGGGGTCGTGCCGTTTGACCGCGACGCGCGGCAGCGGATGTTCGAGCTCACGCGCGGCGTGCCCCGCCGCATCAATTTGCTGGCCGATCGCGCGCTGCTCGGTGCTTACTCACGCAACATGGCGCGCGTCAACCGCGAGATCGTCGACCAGGCCGCGCGCGAGGTGTTCGAAGAGGAGCGTACCGCGTCGGAGCTTGCGCCACGCTCGCGCCGCGCGGCTTTGATCGGCGCCGCGGCGATGGTGGCGGTCGCAGTCGTCGCGGCCGCGTGGGTCTGGCAGCGTGGCGCAGCCACCCAGACCAAGACGATCGCCACGGCCGCGGGCGCTGCGTCCGCAGCCGCCGCCGCTTCTGCACCGTCGGCGGCTGCGTCGGCGGCGCCGGCTGGTGCGGTGGCTGAAACCCACGCTGCGAGCGAGCCGGCCAGCGCCACGGCGGTCGAGTTCGCCCCGATTGAATTGACGAGTGCAAACATCGATTCGCAGTTCGCAACACCGGTGCGCGACGAGCGCGCCGCCTGGGCTGCGCTGGCCGCCGAGTGGCGCATCGAGGTGCCATCGGGTACCGTGCCATGCCAAGCTGCCGCAAGCCGCGGCATCCAGTGCTACCGCAGCCTTGACGGCGGGCTGGGGATGGTTCGGCTGCTCGATCGACCGGGCTTCGTGACGCTGCAGGGCGCCGACCAGCGCCCGGTCTATGCGCTGCTAGTCGGCCTCGGCGTGCGCCATGCGACGCTGCGCATGGCAGGCGAATCGAAGACGGTGACGGTCGCTTCGCTCGGCCGGATCTGGCGGGGTGACTTCGCAACCCTGTGGCGCACGCCGCCGGGATGGGCTGCACAGCAGATGCAGGCCAACTACGGCGCCACTGCGGGCTGGCTGGCCGAGCAGCTCGAGCGGGTCGAGGGGTCGGGTGCCGACTTCGGGTCCGCGGCTGCCGGCGGCGCGACGTCGCAGGCTGGCCTGAAAGAGCGCGTCGCCGCGTTCCAGCGTATTCACGGCCTGCAGGCCGATGGCTTTGCCGGCCCGGCGACGCTGATGGTGCTCAACCGCGTGATCGGCGTCGAAGAGCCGCGGCTCGCTGAATTGCCTTCGGCACCGACCACGGCCCGGAGGTAGCACGATGTCCTACATCCTCGACGCGTTGCGAAGGGCTGATGCGGAGCGCGAACGCGGCGCAGTTCCCGGACTGCATTCGCACACGGTACCGCTCGGTGACGAGCCGGATGCAGCCCCCCGACGGATACCTTGGTTGTCGATCGCCATCGGCGCGGTCATCGGCATCGCGGGGCTGCTGCTGTGGCGCTCGCTTGCGACCGATCCCGAGCCGCAACCGGCGTCGCCACCATCGCGCGCTGCGCCCCCGGCAACGTCCCGCACCGAAGCACAGACGCCCGTACCGGCGGCGGCCGCATCGCTGCCCCAGCCCGCACCGATCGCCGTGGCGAGGCAGCCGCCGTCGTCGCGCAGCACGGCCACGCCGACGCCTCGCCCCGCGCCGCCGCCCGTTTCCCCGGTTCCGGCGACCGATGCGACACCCGCAGCGCCCGCCCAGGCACGAGCCGAGCAAGGGCGCGAGCGCGCCGACACACCAAGCGCTGCGCCCGTTGCGCCGTCCGGCAATGTCGCATCGGGCAAGGGTGCCGAGGCCGCGGCCGTCGTGCGACGCGACCAATTGCCTGAGGACGTCAAGCGCAACCTGCCGCCGCTCGCGGTGGGCGGCTCGATGTATTCACCGGAGGCCGCCAAACGCATGTTGATCCTGAACGGCCAACTCGTGCGCGAGGGCGAGAAGGTAGCGCCTGACGTTGTGCTGGAAAGCATCCGACTGCGCTCGGCGATCCTGCGCTACAAGGAGCAGCGCTTCGAGATCACCTACTGAGATCACTGCTGCGGCCGGCGATCACCGCCGGCCGCAGCGGCAAGAATCGCGCGCGCCTCAATCGAAGATCTGCCGATGACGCTGACGCCACGGCTCGTCGTCCTGATGACTCTGCCGCCGCTGCTGTGGGCGGGCAATGCGGTGGTCGGCCGGCTCGCGGTCGGACACGTCCCGCCGCTGCTGCTCAATGCGCTGCGCTGGATGCTCGCGCTGGCCATCCTGCTGGTGCTCGGGCGGCGTGCGTTGACTACGCCCGCCGCACGCCGCGAGCTGGCCGCCCGCTGGCGCGAGCTGACGCTGCTCGGCCTGCTCGGGGTGGGCACCTACAACGCGCTGCAGTATCTGGCGCTGCACACCTCGACACCGATCAACGTGACACTGATCGCGGCCAGTTCGCCGCTGTGGATGCTGGCCGTCGGCGCGCTCTTCTACCGCGTCCGGCCGGGGCCGCGTGAGCTGTGGGGCGCGCTGCTGTCGCTTGCTGGAGTGGTCGTCGTGCTGACGCACGGCAACGTCGTACAGGTCGCTGCCGTGCGCTTCGTACCAGGTGACCTGCTGATGTTGCTGGCCGCGGCGACGTGGGCGTTGTACAGCTGGATGCTCGCGCGCCCACCGGCGCGGCTCGCACCGCCGCTACGCCCCGCCTGGAACTGGGCCGAGTTCCTGCTGGTGCAAGCGATCTTCGGCCTGTTCTGGGCAGGCACATTTGCTGGCGTCGAGGCGGCGCTCACGCCGCACGAAACCGTCGCGTGGTCGCCAGGGCTGCTGGTCGCGCTCGCCTACCTTGCGATCGGTCCGTCGGTGATCGCCTACCGCTGCTGGGGCCTCGGCGTGGCCGCCGCGGGTCCGGCGGTGGCAGCATTCTTTGCCAACCTGACGCCGCTGTTCGCCGCGCTGATGTCGGCAGCGTTGCTGGGCGAGGTGCCGCGCCTGCATCATGCCATCGCGTTCGCGCTCATCGTCGGCGGGATTGCAGTGTCTTCGGGGCGTCGCGCAATGGCCTGATCGGCCGTCGTGCGAGGCACACCGCTGCTTGTCCGGCTCTGTGCCACCGGACTGAAGACCGTCAGAACGTCCCGGGGTACGCGCCGCCGTCGACGAGCAGGTTCTGGCCGGTCAGGTAGCCGGTGTGCACGCTGCAGACGAAAGCACAGATCGCGCCGAACTCCTCGACCGTCCCGAAGCGCTGCGTCGGTACCGCCTGGCGGCGGCGCTCTGCGATCGCCTCGATCGACATCCCGCTCTTGGCGGCGGCGCCTTGCATGGTCACGCGCAGGCGCTCGGTGTCGAACGCGCCGGGCAGCAGGTTGTTGATCGTGACGTTGCGGCCGGCGAGCCGGCTCTGCCGCGCCAGCCCGGCGATGAAGCCGGTCAAGCCGCTGCGCGCACCGTTGGACAGCCCGAGCACGTCGATCGGCGCCTTCACCGCGGCCGACGTGATGTTGACGATGCGTCCGAAGCCATGATTGGCCATCGCATCGACCGTCGCCTTGATCAGCTCGATGGGAGTGAGCATGTTTGCGTCGATGGCACGAATCCAGGCATCGCGGTCCCAGTCGCGAAAATCGCCCGGCGGCGGGCCACCCGCGTTGTTGACGAGGATGTCGACCTGCGGCGCAGCGGCCAGTGCCGCGGCACGGCCTTGCGGCGTCGTAATGTCACCGGCCACCGCACGTACCTGCACGTCCGGATTCAGCGTCCGCAGTTCGGCGGCCGTTGTCTGCAGTGCGTCATCGCCGCGCGCGGTGATCACGACGTGTACGCCCTCGCGCACCAGAGCCTGCGCGCAACCCTTGCCGAGCCCCTTGCTCGCCGCGCAGACCAGCGCCCATTTCCCTGCGATGCCCAGATCCATCGTTCACGTTCTCCCTTTAGCCAGCCACCACACACCCGCGAGCACCAGCGCGGTGCCCGCGACGACCCACCCTGTGAACGGCTCGCCGAGCAGCACCACGGCGAGCAGGATCGTGCTCATCGGCCCCACCATCCCGCACTGCGCCGCCAGCGTCGCACCGACCCTTTCGACCGCCATCATCACCATCACCACCGGCGCGAAGGTGGTGAACACCGCGTTGGTCAGCGACAGCCAGATCACCGGTTCCGGCACGACCGCTGCCGACGCCGGTCGCAGCACGAACAACTGCGCAATGCCGAACAGACACGCTACGCTGGTGGCGGAGCCCGTCAGGCGTAGCGCTCCGAGGCGGCGCACGA
>CP070653.1:2672667-2676039 GCA_020354665.1 Burkholderiales bacterium | reverse complement strand
GCATGAACGAGGTCTGCATGTTCACCGCCAGCAGCACGCCAAACCAGACGAGGTCGATGCCCAGCTTCTCGGCCACCGGCGCGAGCATCGGGATCACGATGAACGACAGCTCGAAGAAGTCGAGGAAGAACGCGAGCAGGAACACCAGCACGTTGACGACGATGAGAAAACCGGTCTGCCCCCCCGGCAGGCCGGTCAGCAGGTGCTCGACCCACTTCGTGCCGTCCACGCCCTGGAATGCCAGGCTGAACACCGTCGAGCCGATCAGGATGAAGATGACAAACGACGACAGCTTCATCGTCGCGTCCATCGCCTGTCTGAGCAGCTTCACGTTCAGGCGCCGCCGTGCCATCGCCATCGCCAGCGCACCGGTTGCCCCCATCGCACCGCCCTCGGTCGGCGTGGCCACACCGAGGAAGATCGTGCCGAGCACGAGGAAGATCAGCGCCAGTGGCGGGATCAGCACGAAGGTGACGCGCTCGGCCATCTGCGACAGCAGGCCAAGCCGCGCCACCTTGTTGACCACCGCCAGCGTGAACGCCACGCCGACGCCC
Organism: Burkholderiales bacterium; assembly: GCA_020354665.1. Classification (GTDB taxonomy): domain Bacteria; phylum Pseudomonadota; class Gammaproteobacteria; order Burkholderiales; family Burkholderiaceae_C. The sequence goes on along the minus strand of CP070653.1, from coordinate 2,675,485 downwards.
ACGCACATCGAAAGCACGATCAACTCGTCGGTGGGCATCGTGGCCGGGCGCGTCTCCGCGTAGAGGAGCGCTGCGGCCGCCGACACGGCGAACAGCACGGCGAGCGAGCGCAGCCCCGCGCTGCCGTCGGGCTCGCGGATCGACCGCGCTTCATGCGGCAACGCGGGCGCCCAGCTCGGACGGAACAGCGTGACGAGCGCGACAAAACCGAGGTAAAGAGCCGTCAGCGTAAAACCCGGGATGAACGCGCCCTTGTACAGGTCGCCGACGCTGCGGCCGAGCTGGTCGGCAAGAATGATCAGCACCAGCGACGGTGGGATGATCTGCGCGAGCGTGCCCGAGGCGGCGATCGTGCCCGAGGCGATCCGCCGGTCGTAGCCGTAGCGCAGCATGATCGGCAGCGAGATCAGGCCCATCGAAATCACCGAAGCGGCGACGACGCCGGTGGTCGCGGCGAGCATCGCGCCGACCACGATCACCGCATAGGCCAGGCCGCCGCGAATCGGCCCGAACAGCTGGCCGATCGTGTCGAGCAGGTCCTCGGCCATGCCCGAGCGCTCGAGGATCAGCCCCATGAAGGTGAAGAACGGGATCGCCAGCAGTGTGTCGTTGGCCATGATGTTGAAGATGCGCAGCGGCAGCGCGTCCATCAGCGCGGCCGGCAGCAGGCCAAGCTCGACACCCAGGTAGCCGAACAGCAGGCCGCAGGCGCCGAGCGAGAACGCCACCGAATAGCCCATCAGCAGGAAGACGATCAGGCCGGCGAACATCACCGGCGCCATGTCGGCACGCAGCAGGTCGATCACTTCGTGTCCCCTTCTGCGCGCGCGCGGATGTCCTCGGCCAGTTCCTCCTCGGCGGTCTTTTCCTGCTTCTTGCGCGTCGGATCGTCGATCCGGCCCTGCAGGAACGCCACCCGCTTGATCAGCTCGGAGAGGCCCTGCAGGCCGAGCAAGGTGAAGCCGATCGGCACCAGCGCGAACACCGGCCAGCGGATCAGACCGCCGGCGTTGGACGACATCTCACCGGTGACGTAGGCCTTCACGACGAGCGGCCAGACCATCACGATCACCGTCACGACAAAAGGCATCAGGAACGCCACGATGCCGAAGATCTCGACCTTGATCTGCGTGCGCTTCGAGAAGCGCCCGAGGATGATGTCGATCTTGACGTGCTCCTGACGCAGCATCGTGTAGCCCGCGGCGACGAGAAAGATCGCCGCGAACAGGTACCACTGCACCTCGAGATACGCGTTCGAGCTGTAGTTGAAGACCTTGCGGACGACGGCATTGGCGGCACTGATCAGCACCGCGGCCAGCACGAGCCACGCCAGATGGCGGCCGATCCATTCGTTCAGGCGATCGATGGCCCTGGAGAGCTCCAGCAACGCATTCATCACGAAAGCTCCCCTCCGCTCGATCACGCCGCAAGCCGGCGCGCGGCTCGAAATGTACGCAAATCAGGACAATGCGGGACGAGGACGGCCGGCAGTCAGTGAAAACCCTGATCTCGGGTCGTGCGCAGCATCCGCTCCGTGCTGACCGCACCGGCGTCCGGCGGGCGGCGATCCCGCGCCATGCCGCCAGGCAGTGCCGGCTGCGTGGGCAGGTGCGCGTTCGATGATGGCGCCCTGGCGGCGATCGCAGCCGTGGTGGTGCGACGCCGATAATCCGAGCCATGCGGCCGGCGCGTCGCGTCAGCTGGCCGAAGTGCCCGACCGACCCCCCCGATGAGAATCCTGCGCTCGGACCTGCCGCACTGCCCCGAGCTGGATGGCGCGGTGGTCGTGATCGACGTGCTCCGCTCGTTCACCACGGCGGCCTACGCGCTCGCGCGCGGCGCCGCCGAGGTGGTCGCCGTCGATTCGGTGGAAGCTGCGCGCGCACTGCGGGCGCTCGACGCCAACGCGCTGGCCATCGGCGCCGTCGGTGGCGGCGCGCCGGCGCCGGGGCTCGACATGGGCAACTCGCCGTCGCAGGTCGCCGCGCTCGATCTCACGGGCCGCCGCGTGATCCAGTACACCGCCGGTGGCACGCGTGGGCTCGTCGCATGCGACCACGCGGGCATCCTGCTGGCCGCCAGCCTGGTCTGTGCCGGCGCGACCGCAGCCCTGCTTCGCAAACTGGCCCCGCCGTCGGTGACGCTGGTCGTGACCGGAACCTGGTCGGACCGCGACGGCGACGAGGACCACGCCTGCGCTGACTTGATCGAGGCCCTGCTGCGCGGGGATGACCCGCCCCGCGCACCCTATGCCGCGCGCGTTCGCGACTCCGACTTTGGACGCCGCTTCAGCGCCGGCACCGACCCCAACCTGCCAGAGGCCGACCTCGACTGCTGCGCCGCAGTCGATCGCTTCGACTTCGCGATGCCGATCCAGCGCACGCCGCGCGGCCTGGTCATCCAGGGAATGGAAAGGGCCGCGGCGGCGGGACCCGGGCGAAGACGCGCGGTCGGCTGACGACCGCTTCGGCTACTTTGCCGGGGGCGCCGCGCCCGGCGGGATCGGCGCAGGGACGGCGTTGGACACCGGCGGCAGCGACTTCAGGTATGCAAACACCGCGCGCAGGTCGTCGTCGGTCATGCGGGCGAAGTTCATCCACGGCATCGGCGGCAGGATGGGCCGCCCGCTGCCGGCGTGCTTGCCGGTGCGCATCGCCTGGATGAAGTTGTCCTCGGTCCAGCCACCGAGCCCGGAAGCGTCGGGCGTGAGGTTCGCGGCGAAGCTGACGCCCCAGGGACCGACCCACGCCGTCAAGTGGTTGTTCGTCACCGCACCCCACTGCTCGGGTCCGATGATCGAGACCGGCAGTTCCGGCAG
>CP070653.1:2664896-2672567 GCA_020354665.1 Burkholderiales bacterium | reverse complement strand
TCGGTGACGCGGCTGATGAGCACGGGGTCAACGCGATATCCGCCGTTGGCAAAGACGGAATAGGCGGTCGCCATCTGCAACGGCGTCACGGCTCCCGCGCCCAACGCCATCGTCAGGAACGGCGGGTGCTTGTCGGCGTCGAAGCCGAAGCGCGAAACCCAGGCCTGCGCGTAATCGGGGCCAATTGCCTCGAGGATGCGGATCGACACCATGTTCTTCGATTTCGCCAACGCGCGGCGCAGCGACATTGGCCCGTCGAACGCGCCGTCGTAGTTCTTCGGCTCCCAGGGCTGGCTGCCGGTGGTGCCCGCATCGAAGAACAGCGGCGCATCGTTGACGACGGTGGCCGGCGTGAACCCTTTCTCCAGCGCGGCCGAATAAATGAACGGCTTGAAGCTCGAGCCCGGTTGCCGCCACGCCTGCGTGACGTGGTTGAACTTGTTCTTCGCAAAGTCGAACCCACCGACGAGCGCGCGGATCGTGCCGCTGGACGGGTCGATCGCGACGAAGCCGCCCTCGACTTCCGGCAGTTGCGTAATCGTCCACCCGCTCTTGCCACCGTCGACGATGCGGATTACCGCGCCACGGCGGATCTGCGTTTTCGGATTGCCACCGACCGCCAGCCCCGACGTGGCCGGCCGCAGGCCCGCGCCGGTGATCGTTATCAATTCTCCCTCGCCGAGCGACGCGACGACCTTGCGCGGGTCGGCAGACAGCACGACCGCCGCGCGCAGCTCGTCGTTGTCTGGGTGCTCCGCCAGCAACTCGGCGATGCGCGCATCGAGCGCCGCCGCGTCGGCGGGCAGGTCGCCGTAGGCCTCGGGGCCTCGATAGACCTGTCGGCGCTCGTAGTCGAGGATCCCGCGGCGCAGCGCGTGGTAGGCGACGGCCTGGTCCTTTGAGTTGATCGTCAGGTAGACGTTGAGCCCGCGCGTGTAGGCATCTTCGCCGTAGTGGTTGAACACCAGCTGCCGAGCCGTCTCGGCGACGAATTCCGCGTGCAGCGAGACGGGGCTCGGCGAACGGTACTGGAGCCGTTCGGTGCGAGCCTGGTCGTGCTGCTCCTTCGTGATGAAGCCGTTTTCGAGCATGCGGTCGATGATGTAGAGCTGGCGCACGGCCGCTCGCTTCGGGTTGGTGATCGGGTTGTAGGCCGAGGGTGCCTTCGGCAGGCCGGCGAGCATGGCTGCCTCGGCGGTCGACAGTGCCTTGAGCGGCTTTCCAAAGTAGATCTCGCTCGCGGCGGCGAACCCGTAGGCGCGCTGCCCGAGATAGATCTGGTTCATGTAGAGCTCGAGGATGCGGTCCTTCGTGAGCGTGCTTTCGATCTTCAGCGCGAGCAGGATTTCGTAAATCTTGCGTGTGAACGTTTTTTCCGTCGAAAGGTAAAAGTTGCGCGCTACCTGCATCGTGATGGTCGATGCGCCCTGGCTGCGTGATTCACCGACGTTGGCCAGCCCTGCGCGCAGTACGCCGAGGTAGTCGACTCCGCTGTGCTGATAGAACCGCGCATCCTCGATCGCGAGGACGGCGTTCTTCATGACGTCCGGAATCTCGCTGATCGGGACGTAATTGCGTCGCTCCTCCCCGAACTCGCCCAGCAGCACGCCGTCGGCCGAGTACACGCGCATCGGCAGTTTTGGTTGGTACTCGGTGAGCCCGCTGATCTCGGGCAGCCTGGGGTAGGCGACCGCCAGCGCGAGCGATACAAGGCAAACGGCCGAGGCGACGGCAGCGAGCGCCAGCCCGATCGCGCCGAGCACGAGCCGAACAACAAGGCCCAGCCAAGCGGGAATTGCAGGCGCACTCGGTGTCGCGCCGCCCTGCGGCGCCCGCTTGGAATCACTCATGGGCTAGCGCGATGGTTCAACTTCATTATAGGAATGGCCGATAGGCAGCGAGGTCCCACTGCCGTCGAACGGCCACTGCGCGAGAGCGCATGTCCCGATCGATCAGGGTTGTCCCGTAGCCGCCGGTAGCGCGGGCTGTTGTTTTTGGGACCGGCTCTCGTGTGAGTTTCGCAACGACAACGAGCCCGACGCGCGGCGACTTCCTTGGGCCGCCAATGCCTTTGCTGCTAGCATTCAAGCAACTTATCAACAACCGGTTCGCGCTACGAGCGTGACGGAGAGGGCGTCGTGAGCATCGTTGATGCAATCCTGGGCCGCAAGCATCCGGCCGCCTTTGGGCTGGACATCAGCTCATCGAGCGCCAAGCTCGTCGAGCTCGGCCAGACGAGCTCGGGCGAGTACGTGCTCGAGCGGTTCGCCTCGGAGCCTTTCGAAAAGGGGTGGATCACCGACGGCCAGATCGAGAAGTTCGATGAGGTGGCCGACGCCGTGCGGCGCGTCGTCGCCAAGAGCGGCAGCAAGGCCAAGCACGTGATCATGGCGATGCCGCAGTCGGCGGTCATTACCAAGAAGATCATGCTGCCCGCAGGCCTGCGCGAAGAGGAAATGGAGCTTCAGGTCGAGGCGGAGGCCAACCAGTACATCCCGTTTTCGCTGGATGAGGTGAGTCTCGATTTTTGCGTAATCGGGCCGAGCCCTACTTCTGTAGGCGACGTTGAGGTGTTGATCGCGGCCTCGCGCAAGGACCGTGTCCAGGACCGCCAGGGTCTGGCCGAGGCGGCCGGCTTGAAGCCGGTGGTGCTCGATATCGAATCGCATGCATCGCGCCTGGCCATGAACCGGCTGACGCGCAGCCTGCCGAACGAAGGGCGCGACGCGCTGGTGGCCCTGTTCGAGATCGGCGCCGACACGACGAGCCTGAAAGTGCTTCGCAACGAGGAGATGCTGTACGACCGTGACCAGGCGTTCGGCGGCTCGCAACTCACGCAGCTGATCTCTCGTCAGTACGGCTTCTCGTTCGAGGAGGCCGAGCAGAAGAAGCTGGCTGGCGATCTGCCCGAAGACTATGAGTCGTCGATCCTCGCGCCGTTCGTCGACAGCCTGTCGCAGGAGGTTGGGCGGGCGCTGCAGTACTTCTTCACCAGCACCCCGCACCACAAAGTGCACTACGTGATGCTCTCCGGCGGCACCGCCACGTTGCCGGGGTTGAAAGAGCGGGTGACCGAACTCACCGGATTTGCCTCGATGGTGGTGAACCCGTTTGACAACATGCGGCTCGGCTCGGCCATCCGTGAGGGCAAGTTGCGGCGCGAGGCGGCGTCGTACCTGACGGCCTGCGGACTCGCGATGCGGAGGTTCCTGCAGTGATCCTGATCAACCTGCTCCCGCATCGGGAGGATAAGCGCAAGCGGCGCAAGACGGCCTTCTTCATGGGCCTGGGCGTCTCCGCGGTCGCGGGTCTGGCGATCGCGGGGGTCTGGTATCTCGTTGTCGAGCAGATGATTTCGGCCCAGGAGCAACGCAATCAGTACGTTCGTGCCGAGATCACCAAGCTCGACGCGCAGATCAAGGACATCGCGTCGCTGCGCAGCGAGATTGAGTCGCTCCGGGCACGGCAGAAGGCGGTCGAGGACCTGCAGACGAACCGTAACGTGCCCGTCTATCTGCTCAGCGACCTCGTGCGCCAGACGCCCGAAGGTGTCTATCTCACAACGATTCGCCAGACCGATCGCATAGTCTCTATAGACGGCATTGCCCAGACCCAAGAGCGCGTCTCGGAGCTCCTGCGCAACACGTCGAAGAGCGCGGAGTGGTTGGAACGGCCAGAGCTGGTCGAGATATCGGCGACCAATGCGCAGGGACGTCGGATGTTCAAGTTCGTGATGCGCGTCACGATCAAGCGGCCGTCCGGCGAGGCGCCGAGTGACGCTGCGGCTGCCGGTGCGAAGAAGGCGTGAGGGAGGGTTGATGGCCACCAACGTCAAGACAAGGGCCGGTAGCTTCGACCTCAGTACCGTCTTCGAGGACGCAGCCGCTCAGTTTCGTGGCCTCAATGCCAACGAGCCCGGTCAATGGCCGCCGCTGCCCAGGCTGGGGGTCTTCCTTTTGGCGGCGATCGCGGTCGTCGTGCTCGGCTGGTTCCTGCTGCTGTCCGAAACGACAGACCGGCTCGAGGCCGAGCGCAATCGGGAGCCCGGCCTGCGGCAGGAGTATCGGTCCAAGCTGGCTCAAGCGGTCAACCTGCCCGAGCTGCGCAAGCAGAAGCTGCAGGTCGAGGAGTACGTCACGCAGCTCGAGAAACAGCTGCCGGGCAAGGCAGAAATGGACGCGCTGCTGTCCGATATCAACCAGGCCGGCATCGGACGTGGTCTTCAATTCGAGCTCTTCAGGCCCGGCCAGGTGGCGGTGAGGGACTACTACGCCGAGCTGCCGATCGCGATCCGGGTCAGCGGCCGATACCACGACATCGGCGCCTTCGCGGCGGACGTTGCCAACCTCTCGCGGATCGTGACGCTGCACAACCTCGCCATCACCGGCGGCAAGGAAAACCTGCTGTCCATGGAAGCCACTGCACGCACCTACCGATACCTCGATCCGGCAGAAGTCGCCGCGCAGCAGAAGAGCAAACCCGCTGCAGGAGCCAAGAAGTGATGCGGCCGCGATCGTGGATCACAGCAGCGGCGGGGCTGCTCGCGGCGGGGCTGCTGGCCGGTTGCGGTGCCGACCTCGAGGAGCTGCAGGCGTGGATGGACCAGCAACGACGCGAGGTGAAGCCGAACGTCGAGCCGATCGCGCCGCCGAAGAAGTTCGACCCCGAACCGTACGCGCTGGCCGAATCGGTGGATCCGTTCAGCGCGCAAAAGCTCAGCGTGGCGATCCGCCAGGAAGTGCGGCAGCAGAGCGCTCTGCTCGCTGCCGAACTGAACCGCCGGAAGGAGCCGCTGGAGGCTTATCCGCTGGACAGCATGGCCATGGTCGGCAGCGTCACCAAAGAGGGACGCCCTCACGCGCTGCTGAAGGTCGACAACCTCCTGTACCAGGTCAGCGCCGGCCAATACCTCGGGCAGAACTACGGAAAGATCACCAAGATCAGCGAGACCGAGGTCGTGCTGCGCGAGATCGTGCAGGACGCAGCCGGTGAGTGGATAGAACGCACCAGCAACCTGATGCTGCAGGAGCGGGGTCGATGAAGAACATTCAGGAGTACCCGATCATGACCAAGTGGTGTGCCAGGGCACTGGCGCTGGCCATTGCCCTTGTGGCTCCCTGCATCGGCTGGGCCCAGAACGCGATCCGGTCCATCGATGGCTCGCAGCAGGCAGGCACGGAGGTGGTGCGAATCGAGCTCGCCCAGCCGCTGACCGCCGTGCCGGCGGGCTTTGCGATTCAGACGCCGCCACGCATCGCGATCGACCTGCCGGGGGTCACCAACGCGCTGGGACGCAACAGCATCGAGGTCAATCTAGGTAACCTGAGGTCGGTCAGCATTGCGCAGGCAGGTGACCGGACACGCATCGTCCTCAACCTCAAGCAGCCGTCCAATTACACGGCGCAAATCCAAGGCAACGCTCTGCTGGTGGCGCTCGACGGCGGAGCGGCACTCGCCGCGGGTGGCGTGGCGGCGCAACCGACCACGCAGTTCGCACAGAGCCTCAACCGTGAGCCGCTGGCGATCAAGGACATCGACTTCCGCCGTGGTCCTGACGGCGCCGGGCGAGTCATCGTTGATTTGCCGAACAACCAGGTTGGCGTCGACATCCGCCAGCAAGGCAAGGGCCTCGTCGTCGAGTTCCTCCGCTCGACGCTACCGGACAACCTGCGGCGCAAACTCGACGTGACCGATTTCGGCACGCCGGTGCAGACGGTGTCGACCGCGCAGAGCGGTGACAGCGTGCGCATGGTCGTCGAGCCGACCGGTGCCTGGGAGCACAGTGCCTACCAGAGCGACAACCAGTTCGTTCTGGAGGTGCGGCCGCAAAAGATCGACCCGAACAAGCTGACGCAAGGTCCAGGCTACGCCGGCGAGAAGCTGTCGCTGAACTTCCAGAACATCGAGGTGCGTGCGCTGCTGCAGGTGATCGCCGATTTCACCAACTTCAACGTCGTCACGAGCGACTCGGTGACCGGTACCGTGACGCTGCGGCTGAAGGACGTGCCGTGGGACCAGGCCCTCGACATCATCCTGCAGGCCAAGGGGCTTGGCCAACGCAAGACCGGCAATGTCATCTGGATTGCGCCCAAGGATGAAATCGCAGCACGCGAAAAGCTCGAGTTCGAATCGAAGGCGCAGATCGCTTCGCTCGAGCCACTGCGCACGCAGTCGTTCCAGCTGAACTACAGCAAGGCGCAGGAGGTCGCGAACGGCCTGACCGGCCAGTCGCAAACGGGCGCCGGCAGCTCGGGAGGCCAGACCTCACGCGTGCTGTCGCCACGCGGCAGTGTGATGTACGAGATCCGTACCAACCAGATCTTCGTGACTGACATTCCCTCCAAGCTCGAGGAAGTCAGTCAGCTGATCGCCAAGATCGACATCCCGGTGCGCCAGGTGCTGATCGAGGCGCGCATTGTCGAAGCAAGCGACACGTTCGGCAGGTCGCTGGGCGCGCGGCTCGGCTTTCGCTCGGGCAACGGGACCGAAAACAACATCGTCGCGGGGGGCAGCCTGTCGTCGCCGAACTCCGCCGGCGGTATCGCCAACACGAACCTCGTGAACCTGCCCGCACTGGGTCAGGGAGGAAACGACCCGGCGACGTTCGCGGTTTCGCTGTTCAACTCCGGCCTGACACGCTTCATCAACCTCGAAATCTCGGCGCTCGAGGCCGACGGCAAGGGCAAGGTGATTTCGAGCCCGCGCATCATCACCGCCGACCAGGTCAAGGCGTCGATCAAGCAAGGAACCAAGGTGCCGTTCCAGAAGGCAACGTCTTCCGGCGCAACGTCGGTGGAGTTCCTTGAGGCCACGCTCAAGCTCGAGGTGACACCCCAGATCACGCCGGAGGGCAACGTGATCCTCGACGTCCAGATCAACAAGGACAGCCTGGGCACACTCACCGCGCTGGGGCGCGAGATCAACGTCAAGGAAATCAAGACGCAGGTGTTGGTCGAGAACGGCGGCACCGTGGTGATTGGCGGCATCTTCGAGCAGGTCGAGAACGAAAGCACCTCGAAGGTTCCGTTCCTCGGGGACGTGCCGGTGCTCGGCAATCTGTTCAAGACGAACACACGCGAAGCTCAGCGCACCGAGCTGCTCATCTTCCTGACGCCGAAGGTGGTGACGGATCGCAGCGCGGTGCGTTGATGCCGCAGCCGTGCGGTGGCTGAGGCAAGCAGCCCGTCGCCCGACGGGACCCGACCGCCGCCGACCATCTGCCTGATCGGCATGCCCGGCGGCGGGAAGTCCACCGTCGGGCGCCACCTCGCTCGCGCCCTGCACACGTCATTCGTCGATGCCGACGCGGAGATCGAGAAGCGCATCGGCACGTCGATCCGCAGCTTCTTCGAGCGCGAGGGCGAAGCGCGCTTCCGCGACATCGAGCACGAGACGCTCAAAGACCTCCTGGGAACGCATGACGCGGTAGTCGTTGCCACCGGCGGTGGCGCCGTGCTGCGCGAAGCCAACCGGCAGCTCCTGCGCCAGTTCTCGACCACGGTCTACCTGCGCTCGACACCCGAGGAGCTGTTTCGCCGCCTGCGACACGACACGCAACGGCCGTTGCTGCAGGTGCGCGACCCGCTGGCGCGGCTGCGCGAGCTTTTCCGCGAACGTGATCCGTTGTACCGGCGCACTGCACACTTCGTGATCGAGACGGGCCGCCCGTCT
>CP070653.1:2650969-2664796 GCA_020354665.1 Burkholderiales bacterium | reverse complement strand
TACGGCATCGGCGTCAACAGCGTGTGCCCCCGCACCGCGATCGCGACCGCCGCGTTGCAGATGATTCCCGGCGTGGACAGCAACAAGTGCCGCAAGCCCGAAATCCTGGCCGACGCGGCGTACCTGATCCTCACCAGCGACGCGAAGACGACGAGCGGCAATTTCTTCATCGACGACACGCTGCTCGCGCAGCACGGCGTGGTCGACCTCGAGCGCTACAGCGTGGTGCCCGGTACGAAGGACTTCATTCCCGACTTCTTCGTCGACTGACCGCTCCCGGGCCGTCCGCCGCGAATCGGGTAGATTTCGCGTTTGCGTCTGCAGCGACTGCCCCTCCTTAACACCATGCGTACCTTCAATTTCAGCGCCGGCCCGGCCGTGCTCCCCGAACCCGTGCTGCGCCAGGCCGCCGAGGAAATGCTCGACTGGCACGGCAGCGGGATGTCGGTGATGGAGATGAGCCACCGGGGCCCGGAGTTCATCTCGATCGCGGCCAAGGCGGTCGCCGGCCTGCGGCGGCTGATGGCGATCCCCGAAGACTACGAAGTGCTGTTCCTGCAGGGCGGCGCGATCGGCGAGAACGCGTTCGTGCCGATGAACCTGCTCGGCAACGCCAAGTCGATCGACTTCGTCAACACCGGCGAGTGGTCGAAGAAGTCGATCAAGGAAGCGGGGAAATACGCGCAGGCCAACGTGATCGCCTCGGCCGAAGACGAGAGCTTCACCTACGTGCCGGCGCAGTCGAGCTGGAAGCCGACGCGCGGCGCTGCGTACGTGCACGTGTGCACCAACGAGACGATCGGCGGCGTCGAATACCACTGGACGCCCGAAGGCCTGGACGCGCCGCTGGTGGCCGACATGTCTTCGCAGATCCTGTCGCGGCCGGTCGACGTGCGCAAGTACGGCGTGATCTATGCCGGCGCGCAGAAGAACATGGGGCCGGCCGGCGTGACGGTCGTGATCGTGCGCAAGGACCTGCTCGATCGCGCCTTGCCGATCACGCCGTCAGCGTTTCACTGGAAGGAGCAGGCCGCGAACGATTCGATGCTCAACACGCCGCCGACGTACGCGATCTACATCGCCGGGCTGGTGTTCGAATGGCTGCTCGCGCAAGGCGGGCTCGTCGCGATCGAGCAGAAGAACATCGCCAAGGCCAGGCTGCTGTATGACTATCTCGACCGCACCGACTTCTACGTCAACCCGGTTCGCAAGGCCGACCGCTCGCGCATGAATGTGCCGTTCAAGATGAAGGACGACCGGCTCGACGCCGCGTTCCTCTAGGGTGCCGAGGAGCGCGGGATGGTGCAGCTCAAGGGCCACCGCTCGGTGGGCGGCATGCGCGCGTCGATCTACAACGCGATGCCGATTGAGGGTGTGCAGGCGCTGGTCGACTACATGCAGGACTTCGAACGCAAGAACGGCTGACCGCGGAGCCACGCCGATGTACCGGATCCTCACCTTCAACAACATCTCGTCCCTCGGTCTGGCGCGGTTGCCGAACGAGCGCTTCGATGTCGGGCCCGCGGTCGAGCAGCCCGACGCGATTCTGCTGCGCTCGCACGACCTGCACGGCGCGCCGATCGCCGCGACGGTGAAGGCGATCGGCCGCGCCGGCGCTGGCACCAACAACATCCCGGTGGCCGAGATGTCCCGGCGCGGCATCCCGGTCTTCAACGCACCGGGCGCCAACGCCAATGCCGTGAAGGAGCTCGTGCTCGCGGCGATCCTGCTGGGCGCACGCAACGTCGTGCCGGCGCTGCGTTTCGTGCAGGAGCTGTCGCCGGGTGATGCCAATTTCGCCGCGCGCGTCGAGGACGGCAAGAAGCAGTTCGCCGGCATCGAGCTGCCGAACCGCACGCTCGGCGTGATCGGCCTTGGCGCAATCGGCTCGCTGGTCGCCGAAGCAGCCCTCAAGCTCGGCATGAAAGTAATCGGCTTCGACCCCGAGATCACGGTCGACGCCGCGTGGCGGCTGCCGTCGAGCGTGCGCCGGGCGGGCAGCATCGACGAGGTGTTCAGGCAGGCCGAGTTCGTCACGCTGCACGTGCCACTGGTTGCCGCCACGCGTGGGCTGGTCGGCGAGAAGGCGCTGGCCGGTGCCAAGCCCGGCGCTGTGCTGCTGAACTTTGCGCGCGACGCGATCGTCGACGAAGCCGCCGTTGTCGCCGCGCTGCGCTCGGGCAAGGTCAAGACCTACCTGTGCGACTTTCCGTCGCCTGCCCTGCTCGCGGAGCCGGGGGTGGTCGCGCTGCCGCACCTGGGCGCCTCGACCGCCGAGGCCGAGGAGAACTGCGCGGTGATGGTCGCTGACCAGCTGCGCGAGTTCCTCGATCACGGCACGATCGCCAATGCGGTGAACTTTCCGAATGTCGAGATGGCGCGCGAGTCGGCGCACCGGATCGCGATCGCCAACGCCAACGTGCCCAACATGCTCGGCCAGATCTCGACCACGATGGCCGTCGCCGGGCTGAACATCCACAACATGGTCAACAAGTCGCGCGGCGAGATGGCCTACACGCTCGTCGACGTCGACAGCCCGATCGCGCCCGAGGTCGTGCGGCGTCTCGCCGCGATCGATGGCGTACTCGCGGCACGCGCGATCCCGCTGTCAGCGCTGTGATCGCAGGGTGTGGCCGTTCGTGATCAGGCCACACGATTGGCGGTGATCATCGAGTTCGGCCGGATGGTCAGGGCTCTCGTGCACGCGCCATAGCGCCGCGCGAAGGTCCGGTTCGGCCTTGATGGACTTTGCCCTATCGGCCATTTCCGGTCCCTCGCTGGCCCATGACGCGCCACTCCGAATGACCGGGGGCAACGTGGAGCCGAAATCGTTCGTCGGTCAAAACCGATCGAGTCGAACTCTCCGCATTGCTAACATTCCAACAGCCGGATGCTCGAGAGCACGTCGCATCGCGCGGACGGCCGAAGATATGGCTCGACTGGGTTTCTTATGAGTGTCAGCAACCCTGCGTGTGTATCGACCTAGCGGAGTTCAAAGCAAATATGAAACTCAGTAAGAACATCTCATACTTAACTTTGGCAGCTTCTGGTGTAATCCTCGCCGCCTGCGCCAGCGTCCAGGACAGCTCAACCGCAAGGTCGGCTCCAACAGCCCAGGCGGGTTCAGCCTGTACTGTCGAATCGCTTCCGAAGCTGCCGGACGTCCGGATAGCCTCTGTCACTAATCAAACCGAACCCGTGCCGCACTGCAAAGTGGCGGGTGTGATCGGCACCGAGACTAACTTTGAATTACTCCTGCCCGACAACTGGAACGGCAAGTTCGTAATGGGCGGTGGTGGTGGATTCGTTGGCTCGGTAATGAATACATCACTGATGTTTGGATCCTTGCAAGCCGGCTACGCAACAGTCGGCACCGATACCGGCCATCAAGGGCACCCCCTGGACGCCAGCTGGGCCTACAACAACCTGGAACGCCTGGTCAGCTTTGGCCACCAGGCTGTACATCGCACCGCGGTAACCGCGAAAGCACTGATTAGAGATTACTACGACAGAAAGATCAGCCGCAGTTACTTTACCGGGTGCTCGCGAGGTGGCGGCCACGGATTCATGGAGGCGCAACGGTATCCGGAAGATTTCGATGGCATTGTTGCTGGGTCGCCCGCCTACAATTGGACTGGCGTCGCCGCGCTAGCATCACAAATTAATGAGGCCATGTATCCAGACCCATCCAATCTGCAGAAAGCCGTTATCGGACCGGCGCAGCAGCGTCTGATCGAATCTTCCTATCTGAAGATGTGCGATGCCCTGGATGGCATCCAAGATGGCATCCTCAACGATCCACGACAGTGCACCTTCGATGTCGGCACCTTGCTTTGTAAGGGAGAGAAAAATGACAGCTGCCTGAGCGAGGAGCAACTTGCGGCCGTCAGGGTTGTTTACGATGGCCCCAAGGATTCACAGGGACGGCCCTTGTATTTCGGATTCCCGTTCGGCGGTGAAACCGCGGCCGGGGGCTGGTCCCGCTGGTTGACCGGCGGCCTTAAATACATTGCCAATCTGAACGAATTCCAGGGTGGTGTGGACGCCGGAGAATTCGATGCGCCCGTTGAACCCAACGCGTATTTTGGCTTCGGAAACGGGATCATGAGGTATTTTATATATAACGATCCCGAGTGGAGTTATGCCGGTTTCAACTACGACAACTACAAGAGAGACTCGGCGAGGGTTGCAGAAACTCTCAATGCCATCGATCCGGATTTATCGGCGTTTCGTGCGCGTGGTGGCAAACTCCTGATCTACAACGGCTGGTCGGACAACGCACAAACGTCGCTTGCCTTCGCGGATTACTACGAACAGGTCCTCGCGCACGACGAGATTGCGGCAAACGATGTCCGGCTGTTCCTGATGCCGGGCGTCGAGCACTGTTTCGGGGGCGCGGGACCATCTTTGGTAAATTGGCTGACTGAAATCGACAAGTGGGTCGAATCAGGCAAAGCGCCTGAACAAATCACTGCCTATTGGGTTAATGAGAAGATGCAACCCACTGGCTCAAGGCCGGTTTGTGCCTATCCAAAGGTCGCAAAGTATGACGGCAGAGGTAACAGTCGAGATGCAGCAAGTTTCAGTTGTGTTAGCCCCCAATAGCGTCTGCACTGAACTGCGCACGGGGTAGCAGCGAATAGCATTGCTGCCGGCGAACGACTGGTGTGCTATTTGAACCCGTCAATCGACCGGAAGATCGCGTACGGCTGCAAGGGGTCGACGTCAGCCGCCCGGGTCGAGCGCCGAGAGCAGGCAGTCGAACTCGACGCGAGGGGTCGTGGAACTGGCAAACGGCCCCAGTCCGGATTGCGGGCACGGTGATCGTGCCCGCCGAAATGCGAACTGCCGGCTGGTCACGCACCGGCCGCGTGCGGCGCGGCCGACATGCCGCAGCTCGGGCAGTAGTGGAAGAACATGTTCTTGCGCGTCTCGCAGCGCACGCAGTTGTCGTAGAGCCGCAGGCCGCAGTGCACGCAGAAGTTTGCGGGTGCCGGCCCGGTCGTCGCGATCGGGCGCTCGCAGCCGGGGCATACGTTGGCGGCCATCTTCTTGAGCGCCTCGTCGTGGCGCAGCGAACGGCGCCGCTCGGCTTCGCTCTGCTGTGCCGCGACCTGGCGCTTCGCGAGGTAGCGCTTCATCGCCTTGATGATGTAATGGCCGGCGATCGCGGTCAGCACGACGCCAACCCCGTAGCGCACGTAGCCGCCGTAGCTCGGGAGGTAGGGCACGAGCTCGAAGAAGAACGTGAAGGCGGCGAACAGCACGACGCCACGCGCCAGTGGCCAGTACTCGCTCGAACGCTTGCGCGCGATCAGCCAGGCCGCAATGGCCAGCAGCGGCAGCGTCAGCGCGAGGCGGGCGCCGAAGACACGCAATTCCTGCAGGAACAGCGCGCGCTGGTAGGCGCTCTGCGCGTCGCGCATCAGGTCGGCCTCGGCGCGCCGGTTGCGCGTCACGGCCTGCGACGCGGTGAGCAGCGACCGGTCGAGCTCCTCGACCTGCATCTGCGCCGCCCGTTCGGCCTGCTTGAGGCCGTCGAGCTCCTGCGTGCGGCGCAGCACCTCGGGATCCTGTCGCGGATCGGTGGTGGCGGTGCGCGTGGCCACCCAGTTCTGGTACTGCGCCTGCGCGGATCGGTAGGCGTTGGCCGCGGTCGTCAATGCGAGCTGCGCCTGCGCCCGCCGGTCGTTGAGCGCGCGCTGATCGAGTTCGAGCTGGCGCACCTGTGCGCGCAGCCGATCGAGCTCGGCGCGGTCAGGGACGAACTGCTCGACCTCGAGCCTGCTCTCCAACCGCGGCAGGTCGGCGATGACCTTGCCGCCCAAGCCGATCAGGAACGCAGCAAACGCCAACGAGACGAGCCACATCACGATCGCGAACAGCCGTTCGGGCATGCGCAGTGCTCTGATCATTCCCAATCCTCCGTGGCCGAGATCGGCCCGCCTGGAATCATGGCATGAGCGGATTGGCGCGGCGCGAGTGGCACCCGGTGCGCTGCGCGCGCAGCAACCGGTGGTTCAGTCGGCGTAGCCGCCGGGGTTCATCGACTGCCAGCGCCACGTGTCGGCGCACATCTGCTCGAGCGTGCGCGCAGCGCGCCAGCCGAGCGTCTGTTCGGCGCGTGTCGGATCCGCCCAGCAGGCGGCGACGTCACCGGGCCGCCGCGGCACGACTTCGTAGGGCAGCTCGCGTCCACACGCGCGGCCGAACGCGGCGAGCATCTCGAGCACGCTGTTGCCGCGGCCGGTGCCGAGGTTGAACACGTGCATGCCCGGCCGGCCGTGCGCGTAACGCAGCGCAGCGAGGTGACCGTCGGCGAGGTCGACGACGTGAATGTAGTCGCGCACCCCCGTGCCGTCGGGCGTCGGGTAGTCGTCGCCGAACACGCGCAGTCGCGGCAGCCGCCCGACGGCGACCTGCGCGATGTAGGGCATCAGGTTGTTCGGAACACCCTGCGGATCCTCGCCGATCAGGCCGCTTTCGTGCGCTCCGACCGGATTGAAGTAGCGCAATGCGGTCATCGACCAGCTCGGATCGGACGCGGCAACGTCGGCCAGGATCTGTTCGATCATCAGCTTGGTGCGACCGTAGGGGTTGGTCGCCGAGGTCGGCAGCTCCTCGTGCAGCGGCATCTTGGCCGCTTCCCCGTAGACGGTCGCGGACGAGCTGAACACCATCGTGCGCACGTTGGCGGCGTGCATCGCCTCGAGCAGCTGAACCGTGCCGTGGACGTTGTTGTCGTAGTAGGCGAGCGGCATCGACACCGACTCGCCCACTGCCTTCAGACCGGCGAAGTGGATCACCGCGTCGATCTGCCGCTCGCCCAGCACGCGCTCGAGCAGCACGCGGTCGCGCACGTCGCCTTGCACGAAGACCGGCGCCCGTCCGGCGACACGCTCGATGCGCGCGAGCACGGCGGGCTTGCTGTTCGCGAAGTTGTCGAGGATCACGGCGTTCAGGCCCGCGGCGAGCAATTGCACGGTCGTGATGCTGCCGATGTAGCCGGCACCGCCGGTGACGAGAATGTTCATGGGCTTCGATCAGGAGGCAACTGATCGCACTCTGCCCGAAGCGGGCCCGCCCCGGTACCGCCCGAGCCGGTGGCGATCGCGCCTTGCGGCGAGGACTTCACGCTCGCGCGCGAGTGCATCACGGCGGCGGGACCGGTCGCGGCTGGCCGTCGCGGTCGATCGCCACATAGGTGAGGTTGGCTTCCGTGACCTTGACGATGCGTGGGTCGGCGGGATTGCGCTCGGCGAACACCTCGACGCTGACGGTGATCGAGGTGCGGCCGATGCGCTCGACCTTGGCGTAGAAGCTCAGCAGGTCACCGACCGAGACCGGTTGCTTGAAAACGACCTGGTTGACCGCGACCGTCGCGATGCGGCCGCGCGCCAGACGCAGCGGCAGCACCGCGCCGGCCAGGTCGACCTGCGCCAGGATCCACCCGCCGAAAATATCGCCCGAGGCGTTGGTGTCGGCAGGCATTGCGATCACGCGCAGCACGAGTTCGCGGTCTGCAGGCAAACTCTCGCTGCCGGCCGGCAGCGTCGATTGACGGTTTGACATCGCTTGTCCCCCACCCCGCTGATCCGATAGCCATTCTTCCATGCGTCGCAGCTCCACCGCCTTGCCCCTGCCGGCCGACACCGGGCAGCCGCGCCCGCCCGGGTCGGACTGGGCCACGCTACGGCGGCTGTTGCCGTACCTGTGGCCCTACCGGGGCCGGGTCGCGGTCGCGCTGTGCTTCCTGGTGGGCGCCAAGCTCGCCAACGTCGGCGTGCCGGTGCTGCTGAAGCACCTGGTCGACGCGCTCGACCTCAAGCCGGGCGACCCGCGCGCGATGCTGGTGGTGCCGGTCGGGCTGCTGCTGGCATACGCGGGACTGCGGCTGTCGACGTCGCTGTTCACCGAGTTGCGCGAGCTGATCTTCGCCAAGGTGTCGTTCGGTGCGGGCAAGCAGATCGCGCTCGAGGTGTTTCGCCACCTGCATGCGTTGAGTCTGCGCTTTCACCTCGAGCGTCAGACCGGCGGGCTGTCGCGTGATATCGAGCGCGGCACGCGGGCGCTGCAGTCCCTGGTGTCGTACTCGCTCTACACGATCCTGCCCACGCTGGTCGAGGTCTCGCTCGTGCTCGCGTTCCTCGGCTGGCAGTTCGACGCCGGCTATGTCTGGATCACGCTCGCCGCGCTGGCGGTCTACATCGGCTTCACGGTGACTGTCACCGAATGGCGCACGACGTTTCGCCGCAAGATGAACGAACTCGAAAGCAAGGCGCACTCGCGGGCAATCGACACGCTGCTCAACTACGAGACCGTCAAGTACTTCAACAACGAGGATTTCGAGGCGCATCGCTACGACGGCGGTCTCGAGGAGTACCGCCGCGCACAGGTCAAGTCGCAGGGTACGCTGTCGCTGCTCAACACCGGGCAGCAGCTCGTCATCGCGGTGAGCCTGGTGGCCATGCTCTGGCGCGCCACCACCGGCGTGGTGGCGGGCCAGCTGACGCTGGGCGACCTGGTGATGATCAATGCGTTCCTGATCCAGCTCTACATCCCGCTGAACTTCCTTGGCGTGCTCTACCGCGAGGTCAAGCAGAGCCTCACCGACCTGGACCGGATGTTCACGCTGCTGCGGCGCGAGCGCGAGGTGGCCGACGACCCGGATGCGCCGGCGCTGTCCGTGCTCGCGGGCACGGTGCGGTTCGAGCAGGTGTCGTTCGCGTACGAGCCGGCACGCCCGATCCTGCGCGACGTGAGTTTCGAGATCCCGGCGGGTAGAACAGTGGCGGTGGTCGGCCCGTCGGGGGCTGGCAAGAGCACGCTGGCGAGGCTGCTGTACCGCTTCTACGATGTCACCGACGGGCGCATCACGATCGACGGGCAGGACATCCGCCGTGTCACTCAGGGGAGTGTGCGCCGCGCGATCGGCATCGTGCCGCAGGACACGGTGCTGTTCAACGACACCGTCGAATACAACATCGCCTACGGGCGCCCCGGAGCCAGCCGCGACGAAGTGGTCGCCGCCGCCAAGGCCGCGCATATCCACGACTTCATCGCGAGCACGCCCAAGGGCTACGACACGATGGTCGGCGAACGCGGCCTGAAGCTCTCGGGCGGCGAGAAGCAACGGGTCGCGATCGCGCGAACGCTGCTGAAGGACCCGCCGATCCTGATCTTCGACGAGGCCACCTCGGCGCTCGACTCGGCCAACGAGCGCGCGATCCAGGCTGAACTCAAGAGCGCCGCGCAGGGCAAGACGGCGCTCGTCATCGCGCATCGGCTGTCGACGGTCGTCGATGCACATCAAATTCTGGTGATGCGCGAGGGCCGCATCGTCGAGTGCGGCTCGCACGCCGAGTTGCTGGCCCGAGGCGGCGAGTACGCGCGGATGTGGGCCTTGCAGCAGGCCGCAGCCCGGGAAGAGGCAGCGCAGACCTGAGTCCGGCCGACGCGGGCTGACCGGCGCCGGCGGCGGGATCCTCAGGCGTGTCGGATCGACGACCCGGCAGGCCACGCTCAGGCGTGGACGCCGATGCCGTGCGATGGCGTGGGTGCAACCGGCTGCGAGATTGCGTCTGGCTACACTGCCGCGCGTGGAAACCAAGTGGCTCGAAGACTTCGTCAGCCTGGCCGAGACGCGCAGCTTCTCGCGCTCGGCGCAGTTGCGCCACGTGACCCAGCCGGCGTTTTCGCGCCGCATCCAGGCGCTGGAGGCCTGGGTCGGCGTCGACCTGGTGGACCGCAGCGCGTATCCGACACGGCTCACGCCGGCCGGCGAGACGTTTCACGCGCAGGCGCTCGAGGTGCTCGACAGCCTGCAGGCGGCGCGCAACATGATGCGCGCGCACCAGCAGGCCGGGCACGACACGATCGAATTCGCGGTGCCGCATACGCTCGCGTTCTCGTTTTTTCCGCACTGGTTGATGGAGCTCAAGCAGCGCTTCGGCACGGTCAAGTGCCGGCTGATCGCGCTGAACGTGCACGATGCGGTGATGCACCTCACCGAGGGCAGCTGCGACCTGCTGATCGCCTACCACCACGCGAGCCAGCCGTTGCCGCTGGCGCCCGAGCGCTACGAGATGATGAGCCTGGGCAGCGAGACGCTCGCGCCCTACGCGATGCCCGGCCCCGACGGCCAGCCGCTGTTTCGGCTGCCCACCTCGAAACGCGTGCGGGTGCCGTTCCTGAGCTACGCGTCGGGCGCCTACCTGGCGCGGCTGGTCGAGCAGATCCTCAAGCATGGAGACCAGCCTGTCGAACTCGATGCGATCTACGAGACCGACATGGCCGAGGGCCTGAAGGCGATGGCGCTGGAGGGCCATGGCCTGGCGTTTCTGCCGTCCAGTTCGGTCAGCCAGGAACTGCGTGCACGCCGCCTCGTGCCGGCGGCGCCGGCCGGCCGCTACGAGCTCACGATGGAAGTGCGCATCTACCGCGAGCGTCCGGAACACGCCAGACACGCGAAGGCCACTACCGAAGCCGTCTGGAATTTCCTGCAGCAGCGGTGAAACCGCCCGATCTGGTGCAGCGATCCGCGCCGGTCCGGGCGATTGCGGGAAACCCCGCTGAAACCGGCGGCGCGGAGTCGTTAGCCTAGGGCACCGGTAAACGCCGCGCAGCGCCGTCGCGCGCGGCGAAACGTGCCATCCGGCCTGCTGTCGGGAATTGGCCCGCAGCGCCGACCTGTATCCCATCAAACTTTGAAAGGAAGGATCGACATGAAGAGCACTGCGACACGCAAGCTGATCGTCGCCCTGGCCGCCGTTGCGGGCGCCCTAGCCGCGATGCCCGCGCACGCGGGTAAGACGCTCGACGCGATCAAGTCGCGCGGGCAGCTGACCTGCGGCGTCAACACCGGCCTGGCGGGTTTCTCGGCCGCCGATAGCCAAGGTAACTGGTCCGGCCTGGACGTCGACGTCTGCCGGGCGATTGCCGCCGCGATCCTGGGCGATGGCAACAAGGTCAAGTGGGTGCCGCTCAATGCGCAACAGCGATTCACCGCGCTGCAGTCGGGCGAGGTTGACATCCTCTCGCGCAATACGACGTGGACGCTGACGCGCGACGCGTCGCTGGGTCTGAACTTCACCAATACCACCTACTACGACGGCCAGGGCTTCATGGTGCCGGTCAAGAGCAACGTCAAGAGCGCCGCGCAGCTCAAGGGCGCCACGGTTTGCGTGCAGTCCGGTACCACAACCGAAAAGAACCTGACCGACTACTCGCGCGCCAACAACCTGAACCTGAAGCCGGTAGTGTTCGAGAAGCTTGAGGCGGCCACCGGCGCGTATTTCGCAGGGCGCTGCATCGCTTACACCACCGACGCTTCGGGCCTGGCTTCGACGCGCAACAAGGAGGCCAAGGACCCGGCCGAGCACGTCATCCTGCCCGAGCTGATCTCGAAAGAGCCGCTCGGACCCGCCGTGCGTCGCGGTGACGACGAGTTCTTCGCCATTGCCAAGTGGGTGGTGTATGCGCTGATCGAGGCCGAGGAGTACGGGATCACCCAGGCCAACGTCGACCAGATGAAGTCGAGCACCGACCCGGTGGTTGGCCGCATCCTGGGTACCACCGAGGACACAGGCAAGCTGCTCGGCATCGAAAAAGACTGGGCGGCCAAGGCGATCAAGGCGGTGGGCAACTACGGCGAGATCTTCGAGCGCAACGTCGGCCCTAAGAGCGCTCTGGCCTTACCGCGCGGGCTGAACAACCTGTGGAGCAAGGGCGGCATCATGTACGCGCCGCCGGTACGCTAGAGCGCGGGCGGCGCAGTCGCAGGCAAGCGCGGGGCCTCGTGCCCCGCGCCGCGTGCGGAACTGCCCGCAAACTGAATCGTCACGACGCCGGTTGTTCCCGAACCCGAATGAGGGGTCTTCAATGACGGCGAAAGCCGTGCCACCGAAACGACGCGACTGGTCGCTGCGCAGCCGCGCGGTGCGCGCCGTGCTGTATCAGCTGCTCGCGCTCGGCCTGATCGCCCTGGCGGTGTGGTTCCTCGCGCACAACACGCTCGAGAACATGCGGGTGCGCGGCATCCAGAGCGGCTTCGACTTCCTCACGCAGCCGGCCGGCTTCGACATCGGCGAGCGCCCGGTTCCGTACGAGGCGCTGGATGCCTACTGGCGAGCGTTCCTGATCGGGGTACTCAACACGCTGCGCGTCGCGATCGTCGGCATCGTGCTCACCACGATTCTCGGCACGCTGCTCGGCATCGGTCGCTTCTCGCGCAACGCGCTGGTGCGTGGCTTGTGCTACGCCTACGTCGAGGTGTTCCGCAATGTACCGGTGCTGCTGCAGTTGTTGATGTGGTACCTGCTGCTGGTCGAGGCGCTGCCGCTGCCAGCTGAGCCGATCTCGTTGTTCAAGCTCTTTTATTTGAGCAACGGCGGGATTTCGTATCCCGTTCCGGTCTGGGGCCTCGGCCAGGCGCTGGCCGGGGCCGGCGCACTCCTTGGGCTGCTGCTCGGCTGGCTGTGGGCCAGACGGGCGCGCCGGTTATTTGAACAGACCGGCCAGCCGCGGCCGGTGCTGCTGCCGGCGGTGGGCCTGCTGGTCGCCGGGGCGCTGCTCGGTTGGCTGGTTGGCGGTGCTCCAACCGACTGGAACGTTCCGCAGCCGGGGGGCTTTTCGATCGAAGGCGGCAGTGCACTGACGCCCGAGTTTCTGGCCGTGCTGCTTGGGTTGACGCTGTACACCTCCTCGTTCGTGGCCGAAGTGGTCCGAGCCGGCATCGCGTCGGTGCCGCACGGCCAAGGCGAAGCGGCGGGCGCGCTGGGACTATCCAAGGGCCAGCAGATGCGGCTGGTGACGCTGCCCCAGGCGCTGCGCGTGATCATCCCCCCGATGACCAACCAGTACTTGAACCTGACGAAGAACTCGTCGCTGGCGGTGGCGATCGGCTACCCCGACGTCGTTTCGATCGCCAACACCGCGATCAACCAGACCGGGCGCGCGGTCGAATGCATCGCGGTGATCATGGCCGTCTACCTGACCACCTCGCTCGGCACGTCGGCGCTGATGAACTGGTACAACAAGCGCGCGGCCATCAAGGAGCGGTGAGGTGGCCGAAGTCATGTTCCAGCCGATCGCCGCGCGTCCGGCCCCGGTCAAGACCGAGGGCTTCGTGCCGTGGGTGCGCCGCAACCTGTTCGGCAACCTGCCGAGCTCGGTGGCCACCGTGGTGTTCCTCGCGGTGGCGTTATGGCTGCTGCCGGGCTTGCTGAACTGGGCGCTGGCGAAGGCGGTGTTCGCGACGAGCTTTCAGCAGTGTCAGGAGGCCCGCGGCGTTGGCGCGTGCTGGGGCGTGGTCGCCGAGAAGTACCGGCTGATCATTTTGGGCCGCTATCCATTCGACGAGCAGTGGCGGCCGCTGGTCGCCACGGCGGCGATGGTCGCCTTGCTGGTGGCAAGTTGCGTGCGCTTGTTCTGGAAGCCGTGGCTCGTGCTGTTGTGGCTTGCAGTGCTGGCGCTGTTCTTTGCACTGATGTTCGGCGGCTTTGCCGGCATGGAGTACGTCGATACCGATCGCTGGGGTGGGCTGCCGCTGACGGTGCTGCTGGCCACGCTGTCGATCGTGCTCGCGTTTCCGCTGTCGATCGCGGTGGCGCTCGGCCGGCGCAGCATCATGCCGGCGATCAAGACCGTGTGCGTGCTCTACATCGAGCTGATCCGCGGTGTGCCACTGATCAGCGTGCTCTTCATGGCAAGTTTCATGTTCCCGCTGTTCATGCCGCCGGGCACCTCGATCGACGTACTGCTGCGCGTGCTCGTCGGGATCACGTTGTTCGCGGCCGCGTACATGGCGGAGATCGTGCGCGGGGGCCT
>CP070653.1:2641766-2650869 GCA_020354665.1 Burkholderiales bacterium | reverse complement strand
GGGATTCTGCCGCACATCCAGCAGTGGCGTGGAGCGATCGAGGAGCGCCTGTCCGGGGCAGTGGGAGTACCGGTGCGCATCGGCGAGATTGCGGTGCGCTCTCACGGTTTTGTGCCGACCGTCGATTTGCGCGACGTGACGCTGCTCGATGCGCAGGGGCGCCCGGCGCTGCGCCTGCCGCGCGTCGTCGCAGCGGTTTCGGCGCGTTCACTGATCGCGTTCGAGTTGCACTTCGAACAGCTGCTGCTCGAAGCGCCAGCACTGCAGATTCGTCGTGATGCAGACGGCCGGATTTTCGTCGCCGGCCTCGAGTTCAGCGGCAGTGATGGTGGCAGTGAAGCCGTGGACTGGCTGCTCGCGCAGCATGAATTCGCGATCCGCGGCGGCACGGTGGTCTGGATCGACGAACGCCGACAGGCCGAACCGCTGGCACTGACCGACTTGCAGCTCGTGCTTCGCAACGGGCTGCGTCGCCACGACCTGCGCATCGATGCGACGCCACCCGCGGGTTGGGGCGCGCGGGTGTCCGTGGCCGGACGCTTCACCCAATCGCTGCTGGCCCGCCGCGGTGACTGGCGGCGCTGGAGTGGCACGCTGCATGCGAACCTGCCGCATGTGGACGCGCGCGGGTTGCGCTCGCATGTCGACCTGCCGTTCGAGTTGCACGATGGCCGCGGTGCCGTGCGCGCCTGGGTCGACGTCGACCAGGGCCGGCCGCGCAGGGCCACGCTCGATCTTGCGATGAGAGACGTCACGGTTCGCTTGGCTGCCGACCTGCAGCCGCTGGCGTTCGGCGAATTGGCCGGCCGACTGGCTGCGCAGCGCGATGAGCAGGGCGTGAAGATCGCGGCGCAGCGGCTCACGTTCAGCACCAGCGACGGCCTGTCGTGGCCGGCAAGCAATCTGGAGCTGTCACTGCGTCAGCGCGAGACGGCCGGCGGGACGACAGGCCAGTCGGTGATCGGCGGCCGGGTCGAGGCCGACCGACTCGACCTGGCGCTGCTTGCCGGAATCGCGGAGCGCCTGCCGCTGGGCGAGCGCATACGGGTGGTGCTCGCGAAGCTCGCGCCGCAGGGAGTGGCGATCGGTCTGACCGCGCGTTGGGAAGGGCCGATCGACCAGCCGATGCACTACGAGGTGCGGAGCAAGGTGAACGATCTGACGCTTGCCGCCGAGCCGTCGCCAGTGGCCGGCGGGATCGGTCGGCCCGGGCTGCGCAATGCGCAAATCGAATTCGACGCGAGCGACCGCGGTGGCAGCGCAAAGCTCATGATGACGGGCGGCGCCACCGAATTCCCGGGGGTGTTCGCTGACGCGGTGGTGCCATTCGACACGCTGAGTTCTCAGCTGACGTGGCGCATCGATGCGGCGCGTGAACCCGCCGCCCCGCCGCGCATCGAGGTCAGGGTGCAAGACCTGCGCTTCGCCAACGCCGACGCCAGCGGCGCGCTTGAGGCGACCTGGAGGACCGGGAACGAGGCAGGCAGCGCGGGGGGTGCTCGCTTTCCCGGCGTCCTGGAGATGAGCGGCCGTCTCGACCGCGGCGCGGCGGCGCGCGCCGCACGCTACCTGCCGCTGCAGCTGCCCGAGACCGCACGTGGTTACGTCGAGCGCGCGGTGCGCGGCGGATCGGTCGCATCGGCGACATTCAAGTTCAACGGCGACCTGCGGGAGTTTCCGTTTACCCACGCCCGGCAGGGCGAATTCCGCATTGCCGCCCACGTGCAGGACGTCACCTTCGAGCCGGCGCCGGACGTGGCCGCAGGCACCGACGACGCACCGCGAACGCCGGCGTGGCCGGCGTTCACGCAGGTGGCAGGCGAGCTGGTCTTCGACCGCGCGTCGATGGCGATTCGCAATGCCCGTGGGCGTGTGTTCGATTTCGAGCTGTCCGGCATACAGGGCCGGATCGAGGATCTTGCGCAGCGGCCCGCGCTGTCGATCGATGGCGCCGGCCGCGGACTGCTCAGCGACGCGCTGCGCTATCTGAGCGTGACGCCGGTGGGCGCGTGGATCGGCGGTGCGCTGTCACAAGCGACCGCGACCGGCACGGGCGAGCTGCGGCTGGCCTTGACGTTGCCGCTGGACGATCTCAAACACAGCACGGTGCGTGGCACCGTCACGCTGGGCGGGGGCGATGTCAGATTGCGGCCGGGCACGTTGCTGCTGTCGGCCACGCGCGGTCGCGTGGACTTCACCGAGCGTGCTTTTTCAGTTGTCGGCGGCGCGGCCCGCCTGCTCGGCGGTGAGGCGACCTTCGAGGGCGGCAGCCAGAGCGATGGCGCACTGCGCTTCGCCGGGCAGGGCATCGCGACGGCCGAAGCGTTGCGCCAGACCAGCGAACTGGGCTCGCTGTCGCGGCTTGCCAGCGCGCTCGGCGGCAAGACCAACTACCGCGTCGCGCTCGGCTTTGTTCATGGTGTGCCCGAGATCGAGGTGACGAGTTCGCTCGTCGGCATGACGAGCAACCTGCCTGCACCGTTGGCCAAGGCGGCGCAAGTGCCGCTGGCGATGCGCTTCGCCACGCGCCTGCAGGGCCATGCTGCAGCGGGCGCGGGGGTACCGACGCGCGACGAGCTACGGTTCGACCTCGGCGACATCGTGCAGGCTCGTTACGTGCGCGACCTCTCGCAAGGCGAGCCACGCGTGCTGCGTGGCGGTATCGGCGTGTTCGCGCCGCCCCCCGATCCCCCTTCGGGTGTCCATGCCGCCGCGGTGATCGAAGGGCTGGATGCCGATGCCTGGCAGAAGGTGATGAAGTCGCTTGCCGCCACCCCAGCGGCGGGCTTTGCCGGCGGAGCGGTCGAGGGGGGTTATCTGCCGACTGCCATCGCGTTGCGCGCCGGCGAATTGCGCGCCGGTGCGCGCCGGTTGACCCGGGTCGTTGCCGGGATCTCGCACATGCAAGATGCTTGGCGCGCCAACCTCGAGGCCGATCAGCTCGCGGGCTATCTCGAGTGGCGAGCCGCCGCACACGCGCCGGCGCTGCTCTTTGCGCGCTTGTCGCGGCTGGCCCTGCCGCCGGCAGACGTGCAGCAGGTTGAGAATCTGCTCGATAACCTCGGTCGCGACATGCCGACGCTCGACGTCGTTGTCGAAGACTTCGAACTGCGCGGCAAGCGGCTGGGCCACGTCGAGATCGAGGCGGAGAGCCGGCCGAGCGATGGCCAGGATGTCGCGACCGACTGGCGGCTGAAGCGGCTGGCGATGACCACGCCGGAAGCTCGTTTCGTCGCCAACGGGCAGTGGGTGCCGGGTGCGGCGCGTGGACCGCGCCAATCGGTGATCGACTTCCAGCTCGATCTAAGCGACAGCGGGGCGTTCCTTGAGCGACTCGGCACGGCCGACGCAGTGCGTGGCGGCAAGGGCCGGCTGGCCGGCCAGGTCGCATGGCTGGGCTCGCCGCTGTCGCTCGACATCGCGAGCCTGTCGGGCAATGTCAGCGTCACAGTTGATGCCGGCCAGTTTCTGAAGGGTGATGCGGGGGCCGGACGGCTGCTCGGCGTGCTCAGCCTGCAGGCACTGCCACGCCGGCTGTCGCTCGACTTCCGTGATGTATTCGCCAAGGGCTTCGCGTTCGACAACATCACTGGCGATGTCCGTATCGAATCCGGAGTCGCACACACCAACAACCTGCGCATGCGCGGCGTGCAGGCCGTGGTGCTGATGGACGGTCGCGCCGACCTCGCCAACGAGACGCAGGATCTGCGTGTGTTCGTGGTGCCCGAGATCAATGCGGGCACCGCCGCGCTTGCGTACGCCGTGATCAACCCGGCGGTGGGGATCGCTACGTTTCTGGCCCAGGCGTTCCTCCTCCGCCCGTTCATGCAGGCCAGCACGCGCGAGTTCCACGTCAGCGGCCCCTGGGCCGATCCGAAGGTGGAGCGCGTCGAGCGCATGGTGGGCGCGCCGATCCCCGGGATCGAACCGGCCGACGCATCGGGCACGGCGGCCGAGACGCCTGTACCGCCGTTCAGCGAACGGTGAAAATCCCGCCAATCCGATGAAGATCGCAGCCCTGCAAATGGTGTCCGCGCCCGACGTGGCGCGCAACCTCGACGCCGCCGGCCGGCTCGTCGCGCGGGCCGCGCGGGCGGGCGCACGCCTCGCCGCGCTGCCCGAACACTTCTGCTTTCTTGGGCACCGCGACGAAGACAAGCTCTCGATTGCCGAAGCGCCCGACGACGGGCCGATCCAGCGTTGGCTCGCGCAGACCGCGCGCAGCCACGGGCTGTGGCTGATCGGCGGCACGCTGCCGCTGCGCGCGGACGGCGGCGAGCGCGCCTGGAACGCCTGTTGTGTCTACTCCCCCGACGGCCGGCTGGCTGCGCGCTACCGCAAGATCCACCTGTTCCGCTTCGACAACGGGCGCGAGCGTTTCGATGAAGCGCGCGTGCTCGCACCCGGCGACGCGCCCGTCGCCTTCGATGCCGAGGGCCTGCGCGTCGGTGTGTCGGTCTGCTACGACCTGCGCTTTCCTGAGCTGTATCGTGCGCTGATGAGGCCGCCGTGCGACCTGATCGCGGTGCCCTCGGCCTTTACGTTCACCACCGGGCAGGCGCACTGGGAATTGCTGCTGCGCGCACGGGCGGTCGAGAACCAGTGCTACGTCATTGCGCCCGCGCAGGGTGGCACCCACGAAAACGGGCGGCGCACGTGGGGACACAGCCTGATCGTCGATCCCTGGGGCACGGTGCTCGGCTGCCGCGAAGAGCCCGGCGAGGCGGTCGTGCTCGCCGAACTCGACACCGCGCGCATCGCGCAGGTGCGGCAGCAGCTGCCGGCGCTCGAGCATCGCGTGATCTAGGACCTGCCGCAGCGCGAGCCGCCGGCACGCACTCAGTCGATCAGCTCGCTGCGGCGCGGCAGGTCGGCGCCGCGGCGCGAGCAGGTGATCGCTGCGGCCTGCGTCGCAAAACGCAGCAGGCCGGCAATCTGCTCCCGCGGCAGCGCCCTGATCGCTGCACCGTCGAGACAGTCGTGCTCGGCCAACCACGTGAGCAGCGCGGCCTGGAAGGTGTCGCCTGCTCCGACGGTGTCGATCACGTCGACCCGCACCGGCGGCGACTCGACCCGCTGTGAGCCAGCAAAGCCGACCGCTCCTTCGCCGCCCCGAGTGACAACCACCAGAGCCACGCCGCGGGCCAGCGCCTGCGCCGCGAAATCGGCCGCTGGCCGGCCGGGAAAGAGCAGCCCGAGGTCCTCGTCGCTGATCTTCAGCAGGTGCGTGCGCGCCAGCATCCACGCGAGCCGCGACCGCCAGCGATCGAGGTCGGGTTCGACGTTCAGACGGATGTTGGGGTCATAGGTGATCAGGCAGCCGGCGCCGGCGCGTGCCCGCTCGCGCTCGACGAGTTGGCACAGCGTGGTCGCAATCGGCTCGACGACCATCGCATACGAACCGAGCTGAATCACGCGCCGCGCCGCGGGAAGCGAATCGAGAGCCGCCAGCGAGAGCTGGCGGTCGGCACTGCCGGTGCCGTAGAACGCGTAGTCGGGAACGCCATGGGCATCGACGCCGACCAGGCTCAGCGTTGTCGGTGCATCGACGCGCTCGATACAGGACAGATCCACGCCTTCCTCGCGCAGCGCGCGCGCGAGGCGCTCGCCGAGCGTGCCACTCGAGATGCTGCCGAGAAAGGCCACCGGTTGGCCGAGCCGTGCGAGTCCGACCGCGACGTTGAACGGCGAGCCGCCGATGCGCGCATCGAGCGCCACGCCCGTGGCCGTGTCGCCTGCGGGAAAGACATCCATCAACGCTTCGCCACAGACGACGAACATGCTGTTCTCCATGCGGGGACTGCGCGCCGGCGGCGGTGTCGGCGCCGGGTCGATGCGCCGCCGCGATCGGCTTCCGTTCGCCTCAGCGCGAACCGAACATCATCCGACGCGCCAGCGCCGACCGCAGCGGGGCCATTGTTTGCAGCGCCGCCAAGCCCAGGCCGCGCGCCGCGCCGAGCCCGGGCAGCGACCAGGTGAAGCTGCGTGCCAGGAAGTCGGTGGTGGCGATGATCGACCACCGATCGAAGGCGCGCGACCAATCCACTCGTCTCAGCGCGGCAGAAAGATCCTCGCCAGGATGGCGCAGCGTCTGCACGACCTCGAACGCGTCGCGCAAGCCCAGGTTCAGACCCTGCCCGGCCACGGGATGCAGTGTCTGTGCCGCGTTGCCGATCATCACGCGCCGGCCGCGCGCGAGCGTGCGCTCGGCGTTGAGCCCCAGCTCGAACGACTTGAGCGGCCCGATGCCTTGTAGGCGACCCACCGACGCGGGAAACAGCGTGTTGAGCACCGCCACGCGCTGCATGTCGTCGAGCTCGCGCACCGGGTCGTCGTCGGTCGGCACGCACCACACCAGCGCCGCCTGTCTCGGTGCGCCCGGCGCGCTGCGCAGGGGCAGCAGCGCCGCCGGGCCGTGTCGCGTGAAGCGCTCGTAGGCCACGCCGGGCGGCGAAGTCGGATCGAGTATGACGCGGCCGATCCACGCGGTCTGCCCGTAGCTGCGCGAGATCGCCTTCTGCGCTTGTTCGACGAACACGCCGCCTTCGGCGATGACCGCCAGATCGAACGTCTCGGCGATGCCGGCATCGACTTCGACCGCGTGCCTCTCGATGTCCTTCACCGCGGCCACCGGCGTGCCGAACCGCCCCGACAGTCGTGCGGGCTCTGCCGCTGCCGCATCCAGCCACGCCTGCCGCAGTGGCGCGAGCACCTGCCCGTAGTCGAGCACCGCACCGAGCATCGGCACGGCTTCGTCGACGGCACGGATTCGCACCTCGGGTGCCGCCAGACGATCCGCAAAAGGCCCGCCCAGCGACAGCAGACCGGGCAGCACGTCGCTGGGCTGCTGCGAGACATGCACCTCGAGGATCGGCTGGGCGGCCTCGGCGGCCCAGGCGCCGAGGCGCTGCAGCAGCTGCACGCTGCCCAGCGAAAGCGCCAACGTGCGCGGGTCGGCGGAGACGTCCTCGTCGACGGCACGCGCATCGAACACCGTGATCTGCGCGCTGGGCAGCGATCGTGCCGCGTGCAGCGCCAGTGCCAAGCCGACCGGGCCGGCGCCGATGACGGCCATGCGCAGTGCCTTCGAATCGTTCATCCGTTCTCGATTTTGTCCGCGCCCGACCGGCACAGCGCCTTATTATTCGCTGCAACCAGCCGAGTCATCCCGAAATGCGCGACCAGCGCAGATTCTGAGATAGGTTGCTGCCGCCCGCAACGCAGGAGGAAGCCGACATGGCGCTGATGGATTTCATCAAGAAGCAGTTCATCGACGTCCTCGAGTGGCAGGAGAGCGCAGACGGCACGCTCGCGTGGCGCTTTCCGATGGCCGACAACGAGATCCAGTACGGTGCGCAGTTGACGGTGCGCGAGAGCCAGATGGCGGTGTTTGTCGACGAGGGCAAGGTCGCCGACGTCTTTGGCCCCGGCCGCCACCAGTTGACGACGCAGACGCTGCCGCTGCTCACCAACTTGAAGAACTGGGACAAGCTGTTCCAGAGCCCGTTCAAGAGCGACGTCTACTTCTTCAGCACGCGCCAGCAGATCGACCAGCGCTGGGGCACGACGCAGCCGGTGACGATCCGTGACAAGGACTTCGGCGCAGTGCGTCTTCGCGCGTTCGGCAACTACGCGTATCGCATCGCTGATCCGAAACGCTTCTTCACGCAGATCTCCGGCACGCGCGACCGTTACCTGGTGGCTGATCTCGACGGCCAGCTGCGCGGCTTCATGTTGCAGCACATCTCCGATGCAGTGGCCTCCAGCGGCGTGCCGTTCCTCGACCTTGCGGCCAACCTCGTCGAGTTCGCCGGGCAGCTCAAGCAGGCCACGGCGCCCGAATTCGAGAAGGTCGGCCTCGCGCTCGAAACGGTGACGATGCAGAACGTCTCGCTGCCCGAGGACCTGCAGAAGGTGCTCGACCAGAAGATCGGCATGGGCATGGTCGGCGGCCAGATGGGCCAGTTCATCCAGTACCAGACCGGCCAGGCGATTCCGAAGATGGCCGAAGGCGCGGCGGCGGCCGGCGGCGGGGGTTCGATTGCCGGCGACGCGATGGGGCTGGGGGCCGGCGTCGCATTGGGGCAGGTCCTCGCGCAGAACCTGCAGCAGGGCCTGCAGGGCGCCGGCGCCGCGGCGGCGCCGACCCCGGGTGCGGGTATCCGCCCCGACGAGGTGATGACGACGATCGAGAAGCTCGCCGAGTTGAAGGCCAAGGGCATCCTCACCGACGAGGAGTTCAGCGCCAAGAAGGCGGAGTTGCTGAAGAAGCTCGCGTGAGCGGGCCTGAAGCGCGCGGCTCGCGACTGCGCTGAGGCGCGGCGCCAGCGTGGCCACCGAGGAGCCCTCTGCGCAGCGCCGCTGGCGGGCGGCGTGTCCCCACTGCGGCGCGCCGGTTGAGTTCCGCTCGGCCGCTGCACCGGCGGCGGTCTGCAGCTTCTGTCGCAGCACGCTCGCTCGCGATGGCGAAACGCTGCGCCGCATCGGCGAGAGCGCCGAGCTGTTCGACGACCATTCGCCGCTGCAGCTTGGGGCGGCGGGGCGCTACCAGGGCGCGGCTTTCACAGTGGTTGGGCGGCTGCAACTGCGCTACGCGCAGGGCGTGTGGAACGAGTGGCACGCGCTGTTCGATTCCGGCCGTAGCGGCTGGCTGTCGGAGGACAACGGCCGCTACGTGATCGCGTTCGACGTGCCGCTCGCCGGTGCCGACGTGCCCGAACCGCGCGCGCTGCAGCCAGGGGGTCGCTGCCTGATCGACAGCCGGCCGTGGGAGGTTGCGTGGGCCGTGCTCGCGCGCGTGCAGGCGGCGCAGGGCGAACTACCGGCAACGCCGAACCCGCGCGACGAATTCTTCATTGTCGACCTGCGCAATGCGGCCGGCGAGGTGGGCACGCTCGACTATGCCGATCCGGCGCGCGTTGTCTGGTCGGTCGGGCGCGCGGTCGAGCTCGCAGACCTGTCCCTGATCGGGCTCGTGCAGGCAAGCGCTGCCACGCTCGGCGCGCGCAGCGTGCAGTGTCCGAACTGCGGCGCGGCGCTCGAGATTCGGTTGCAGGCCACGCAGTCGATCGCGTGCCATCAATGCCGTGCCGTGGTCGACGTC
>CP070653.1:2638183-2641666 GCA_020354665.1 Burkholderiales bacterium | reverse complement strand
TTGCCTTCGCAGCCGAAGCCGTTGAAGACCTGCGCATCGGTGAGCATCGCGCCCGGCTTGATGGTGGGACTCACCAATGTGAACCCTGCCGCGTGCGCGACCGATGCGCCGCACGCGATCGCGGCAACGGCCAGGGTCGTAACGACTTTGCGCATGAAAGCCTCCTCTTCGGGAAGTCGGGCCTCGATCATGCCCTGACTTGACCGCCTCAGCCCGCGGACTTGCGCCTCGGTGCATTCTTCGCCGGGCTCTTGGTCGGCGCCCTGGTTGCGCTCTGGGCTGCCGTTTCGGTTGTCGCCTGGCTCGCGGTCTTTGCGGCGGCGCGCGCCGGCCGCGGCTCGAACTCAAAACCGACCTTGCCTTCCTTCGCGTCGTAGGCGAGGCGGGCCTTGAACCTGCGCCGCGTCTTGTTGGAGACGAAGTTCTCGAGCAGGTCGGTCTTGCCGGACGCGAGCAGTTTGTGCATCTGCTCGCGCGCCACCGGTTGCTGCAGGATGATCTTGCCGCTCTTGAAGTCGCAGGTGACGTGGGCACCTACCGCGTGCTCGCAGACGTACGAGGTGCCGTGCTCGTAGACATGGCCCTTGCACTTCGGACATGCGCCGAGGCTCTGCTGGCCCGAGAAATCGACGGGCTCGCCGGATTCGGCCTCCTTCTTCGCCTCTTCGCCGAAGTCGAACTCGAGCTTCCAGTTGTCGATCTCATCGTCGAACACGAGCTTGAGCTCGGCGGTGAACGGCCAGCCGGCCTTCGACCGAAAGCCGTCGAGTGGCCCGATCCGGCGATCGCGCAGGAACGCCTCGGCCTCGGCGGTCTCGAAGGCGCGCCCGCCGGGGATCTTGCTGATCGAAAAGCCGCAGCCGTCGCCGTCGCCGCCCGCGGCCGAGGGGCCGTCGGGTCTACCGGTGCAGGCGTAGCGGCGGTAGTTTTCCTTGACCACGCCGCCACACCTGGGGCAGGGCGTGGCCAGCGTCGCATAGTCGCCGGGGATCGTGTCGCGGTCGTATTCCTTGGCCTTGCGCACGATGCGTTCGGCCATCTTGGCGATCTCGGCCATGAACGCGCTGCGCTTGAGCCTGCCATGCTCCATCTGCGCGAGCTGGTACTCCCAGTTGCCGGTGAGCTCCGGTTTGGTCAGGTCCTCGACGTCGAGGCCACGCAACAGCGTCATCAGCTGGAAGGCCTTCGCGGTCGGCACCAGCTCGCGGCCGTCGCGCACCATGTACCTCTCGTTCAATAGCCCTTCGATGATCGCCGCACGCGTGGCTGGCGTACCCAGCCCCTTCTCGGCCATCGCCTCGCGCAACTCGTCGTCTTCGATCAGCTTGCCCGCACCTTCCATCGCCGCGAGCAGCGTCGCTTCGGTGTAGCGCGCCGGCGGCCTGGTGCGCAGCGCGACGACGTCGACACCCTGGTTGGTTACGCGCTCTTTCGGTTGCACCGCGACGAGGCTCGCGTCTTCGTCCTGCGCCTCCTTGCCATAGACCGCGAGCCAGCCCGCGCTGACCAGCACCTTGCCGTTGGTCTGGAAGCGATGCTCGCGGACCTCGGTGATGCGCGTCGTCACGAGGTACTCGGCCGGCGGGTAGAACACCGCGATGAATCGCTTGACCACCAGCTCGTAGAGTTTGGCCTCGGCGTCGCTCAGGTGCTTCGGCGACTGCAGCGTCGGGATGATCGCGAAGTGGTCCGACACCTTCGCGTTGTCGAAGATCCGCTTGCCCGGCTTGACGTAGCCTTCGTCGAGCCCCTTGCGCGCGTGCGGCGCCAGCGTCTTCAGCGGACCCGGCAGGTCCCCCGCCGCGAGCACCGCGAACGTCTTCTTCACGACGCCGAGATAGTCCTCCGGCAGGTGGCGCGAGTCGGTGCGCGGGTAGGTCAGCGCCTTGTGCTTCTCGTACAGCGCCTGCGCGAGTGCAAGCGTCGTCTTGGCCGAGAAGCCGTAGCGGCCGTTGGCCTCGCGTTGCAGTGCCGTCAGGTCGTACAGCAACGGGCAGCTCTGCGAACTCGGCTTGCTCTCCTCGGTGACGATTCCGGTCTGGCCGCGCACCGCTGCGGCAATGGCCTCGGCCTCCTTGACCGACCACAGCCGGTCGGCACGCAATTCCGCGTCGCCCTCGTCCTTCTTGAACCGGGGATCGAACCATTTGCCGTCGTAGCTGCCGGCGGCCGCAGCGAACGTCGCCTTGACCTCCCAGTAGTCGCGCGACACGTGCTTGCGGATCTTCTCCTCGCGCTCGACGACGATCGACAGCGTGGGGGTCTGCACGCGGCCGACCGTGGTCAGGAAGAAGCCGCCATCGCGCGAGTTGAACGCCGTCATCGCGCGCGTGCCGTTGATGCCGACCAGCCAGTCGGCCTCGCTGCGGCTGCGCGCGGCATCGGCCAAGCCGTGCAACTGCGCGTCGCTGCGAAGCGCCTCGAAGCCTTCGCGGATGGCCTGTGGTGTCATGCTCTGCAGCCACAGACGCTTGATCGGCTTGCCGGGCTCCGCCTTCGCGCCGGCCGCGTACTGCACGATCAGGCGAAAGATCAGCTCGCCTTCGCGCCCGGCATCACAGGCGTTGATCAGCTCGCCCACGTCCTTGCGCTTGACGAGCCGCACCACCGCGTTCAGCCGGGTCTTGGCCTTGTCGATCGGCGCCAGGTCGAAGCGCGGCGGAATCACCGGCAGGTGCGCAAAGCTCCACTTGCCCCGCTTGACCTCGTATTCGTCCGGTGCCGTGATCTCCACCAGATGCCCGACCGCCGAGGTCACGACATAGCGCTCGTTCTCGAAGTGATCGGCGTGCTTCTCGAACTTGCCGGCCACCGGTGTGAGCGCGCGCACGATGTCCTGCGCGACCGAAGGCTTCTCCGCGATGATCAACGCCTTGCTCATCGCCGCCGCTCCTTCGCTCGCGGGTTCGCGCGATCGCCGGGCGCCGTGCCCGGGGTCGCCACCGCGACGGCAATGTGTGCCGGCGGGGCGGTCCCCTTGCCCCCGGCCGGCGCTGAACAGCTTGAAATTCGATCTGCCATTGGCCTTTCACTCTTTATGGCCGCCGCCTTCGACTGCCTACAATCCGCTCTCGCGCGCGTGCGCACGTGTACGCGCGCGCCCATGAATTCAATGTACCCAAAGACGCCGATGCCGCAACCACGAACCACGCCTCCGAGCAAACCTCTCAACGGCCGCCGTGTCGCGGCAGCCCAGCGTGCAGGGACGGGACGACGCATCCAGGTGCGGCGCTCGGGCGTGCACGGCAAGGGTGTGTTCGCGCTCAGACCGATCGCCAAGGGCGAGACGATCATCGAGTACACCGGCGAAGTCATCACCTGGCCGCAGGCGCAGCGCCGCCACCCGCATGATCCGAGCGACCCGGACCATACCTTCTTCTTCCACATGGACGACAAGCACGTGATCGATGCCAACGTCGGCGGGAACGCGGCGCGCTGGATCAATCACGCGTGCGACCCCAACTGCGAGGCCGACGAGGAAGA
>CP070653.1:2605094-2638083 GCA_020354665.1 Burkholderiales bacterium | reverse complement strand
AGCGCCTTCGCGTCACGGCCACGATCGGCCGCGATGCAGGCGCCGACTCATTCACTATAGGCGGGTGCTGCGCTCGTCGCCAATACCGCACAGCGCTTGGGGGCGATTCGCCGTCTCGGCGCGCCGAACGCCTACACGCCGCCTCGCTGCAGCGAGGCGCGCAACACTTCGCGCAGCGTGTCGGCGCTGTCGCGCAGATGGGCCACGCTCGTCGCGGACAAGCCGCGCGGCCGCCGCAACGCCCCCTCGATGCGCGCGAGCAACGCGCGCGCCTGGCTGCGCAGCAGGCTGCGTGCGTCGGACCGCGTCTGCGGCGTCGGTCGCAGCACCGCGTTGGCGAGTCGATTGAGATGCTCGCGCTGCAAGGCGCGACGCGCGGCGCCGATGTCACGGCCAGGGCGATCGAGCTCGGCCCACACGTCGCGCACCAGTCGCTCGTACAGCTCGGCCAACGTGAACACATCCGTGCCCCGATCCACCATGCTGACGTTGTCGAGCACGCGCGCGGCCAGGGCGTCGCTCATCAAACGGTTGAGCGCCGCGCGCTGCAGGTCGAGCAACCGCTGAGTCACCGGATAGTCTGTCGTCACGCCCGGGATTTCGCTGCGGTCGAGGTAATCCGGCGCGAGCCGACGCTGCAGCTTGGGCGAAACGGCGAGCGCGTCGGGCGCGAACACCGTGCGCGCGATCTGCTCGAGCGCGCGGCGCTGCGTGTCTGCCGGCACCGGCACCAGCGGATCGCGCTGGCTGCCGGCGTAATCGCGCAGCGTGCGCACGCCGCCAATCTGCCGCGCGAGCACGTTGACCGCGCGGCCGGCGTCGGAGATCGCGTAGGTGAGCGAGCGCCGCAGCACCGACCAGTCCTGCCCCGGATCGAGCCGGCGGGTTTCCTGCCGCCCGAACATCTCGCGCGCGATGGCCAGGCGCCGCTCGGCGAACGCCAGCGGGTCGTCGCCGAGGTCGAACTGCATCACCTCGGGGTCGATGCCGAGCGCGGCGTCCTCGTCGGTGCCAAAGGCGAGCAGCGGATCGTTGCTGCGCGCAGCGATGCGCTCGAGCTCGGCCGCCTCCTGCTCGGCAGGGACGACCTTGTATGCGTACTCGATCGCCCAGTAGTCGTACGGCCCGAGCGCGATCTGAAACGGCGTACCGTTTCGCTCGCCGGCGCGCCCGAGGTTGACGCCCTGGTACTCCATCACCGATCCCGTCGTACCGTGCTCGCGCGTGAACTCGGGGTCGGCGAGCTGCTCGAGCTTGTACGCGCGCGAGGCACGGAAGTTGTGGCGCAGCCCCAGTGCGTGGCCAACTTCGTGCATGACGGTCGCCTTGATGTAGTCGTGCACGAACGCATTGGCCTGCGCGCCGTCGGCGTCGAGCTCGCCGCGCGCGGCCAGCACGTCGAGCGCATAGCCGAGCTGCTCGGCCGCGAAGTCGCCGTGCTGGCACGTCTCGAATTCGGCCGTGTCGGCTGTCTGTGCAGCGGACTCGTCGCGCGCGAGCACCTGCGCGCGCAGCGCGCGCATCATGCGGATGGCGATGCTCTCCATCGCGATGTCGGCGTCGAGGATCTCGCCGGTACGCGGATCGACGTGACGCGGCCCGATCGCGGCGAAGCTCGTCTGGATGTTGGCCATCCAGCGCACCGACGCGACACCGAAGTCGAGCGTGTCGAAGTCGGCGTCGTCGGGTTGCTGGCGCACCGCGATCGCGCCATGCAAGCCGATGCGCTCGAACGCCCTGTTCCATTCGAGAATGCCCTCGGTCACCGCGCCGCGGTATTCGACCGGCACGGTGCGATCGATCCAGAACGTGATCGGCCGCACCGGCTCGGACATCTCGGCATCCGGATTCTTCTTTTCCAGCCGCCAGCGGTTGACGATGCGTTGGCGCGGCGTGCGGGCGAGGTCGTTGCTGAAGTCGAGCCGCGTGCTCGCGAACAGGCCCACGCGCGGATCGAGGCGGCGTGCAGCCATCGGCTGCGCCGGCAGCGGCGCAAGCGAATAGTGCACCTCGATGAACAGGCTGCGCGCGTCGGGCAGCCAGTTCGGCACTGAAGGCGCCGGCGCGCTGCTCGAGCCGCTGCCACTCGTACCGTGGGGCGGCGTGGCCAGGCTGGCGGTGTAGAAGTGGTTGCGCGTCTCGATCACCATCGCCTGCGGCGTGGCGCGCACCGACACGATCGCCGAGTTGCGCGCGTCGAGCGAGTAGCCCTGGCGAAACGAGCGCTGCAGCCGCATGCCCAGCCCGAGCAGGTCCGAAAGAAACAGGCCGTTGGCCTCGACCAGCACGGCCTGGCTTTGCGGATCGGGCTGACTCGCGACCGCGGCGCTGCCGAGCAGGCTCGGTGAGAATGCCGCTTCGACCGCGCGCGCCTGCGGCGTGCCTGCGGCGGCGGTGACGTCGAGATTGAGCGCGAGCATCTGCACCTGGTTGTGCACGCGCTTGAACGCGATCACCTGCGGGCCGCCGGCGCCGCCCACCGGACTGGCCATCAGCCCACCGAACACCGAGGCCTCGCCGATACCCGACTTCAGCTTGGGGGACATCAGCATCGGTTGGTCGAACGCTGCGGGCGCGAGCTCGATCCAGAGCTTCTCGTCCTTGCGCCACATCGGCAGCGCGCCGTCGATGCGCTGCGCGTCCTTCGTCACCTCGGCGAAGGCCGGCGGCTTGCCGGCCTGCGCGGCGGGCCGGGCGGCTGGTGCGGAAGCCGCCGAAGCCGGGGCGGCCGGCGACGCGACCGCCTGCATGGATGCTTCACGCGAAGAGGTCGACGACGCAGCAACCGACGGCGCGGCGCCAAGAGCTGCACAGCCTTGCAGCCCGGCAACTCCGACAAGCATCGCCGCCGCGATGCCAACACAACGCAGACGGATCAACGACTTATCCATTAATCATTGCTGAACGGGTAAACCCGAGTCTCGGACGGCTGAACGCGGCATCGTCACGGTGCGCATTGGGGTAAGCCGGGTTGGCCGAGCCTCGCTGCTTGCCGAGAATCCGCCATCTGGTCACTTCACAGGCTCAATTGTCAGGAGATTTGCATGAAACACTGGATTCTCGCTGCCTCGCTGGCCATCGCGGCAACCGGCTCGTTCGCGCAGGACAAGGCTGTCTACCACATCAACGACTCCAAGGAACAGGCGCTCGCCGGCCTGCGCAACGTCGGCAACCATCTGAGCGTGGACCCCAAGGCGCAGATCACGGTCGTCTCACATTCACAGGGTGTCGATTTCCTGATGGTGGGGGCCAAGGCTCCCAACGGGACAGAGTATGCGAGCCTGGTATCCGGACTCAGATCGCAGGGCGTCAAGTTCGAGGTCTGCGAGATCACGCTGAAGCGCAGGAATCTGAAGAAGGAGCAGTTCATCCAGGAAGCTGACTTCACGCCATCCGGCGTGGCGCGGCTTTCCAAGCTGCAGCACGAGGGTTACTCCTACATCAAGCCCTGAGGCGGCGCCCTTCGCGCCTCAGCGCCTGCGGTCGCGTTCGGGCCAGCCAGCCACCGACGCGACCAGCAGCAGCACGCCAGACCAGCCAAGCGCCGCTTCAGCCCAGCCGAGCCAGCGCATCGCATCGCCGACGGACGGCACGTCATTCGAAAGCTGCGACGTTGGCGTCCAGTACTTGGCCTGTTGCAGGTCAAGCATCGGCACGAGCCGCTCGAGCGAATAGACCCACGGGTTGAACGGCGCCGGTGCCGGGGCCGCGCTCACTGGGACGAAGCCGCCCGAGAGATGGCCGGCGTGGTAACCCGCACCGCTGAGCACGCCCACCGCGATCAGCCATCCCAGGAGGCGCAGCGGTCGCTGGCCGTAGCCGACGACGAGTCCGAAAAGCGCATGGGCTGCGGACGCGAAGAGGCGCAGTCCACGTGGCAGCGCAGCGCCAACGCGACCCGAACGGCGCAGGTGACGCTCACGACCGATCACCACCCGTCGCGCGTCGTCATCGCGTCCCATGTCGCGCAGCACGCCGATCAATTGCCGCCACGGCTGTGGCCGCAAGTCGGCACCGAGATGTCGCGCGCGCTGGCGCCCCAGCCAGCCGAGCCGAAACTCGGCATCGCTGGGTGACGTCGCTGCAAAGCGCTGGTACTCGAAACCGTCGAGCACGAGCTCCTCGTCCCAGGTCGAATCGTCGTCGTCGAGCGTGCTCACGCGCGCATCAACGAGCGACGCTGCCGGAATCGGTGCTGGCAGCTTGCGCAGCACCAAGGCGCCGTCGATCTGCGCGCGATCCAGGCGCAGCGATGCGCCGTCTTCGCCCCATGTCGAATCACCGGTCAGATCAAAGGTCGCGCCGCTGCCAAGCAGGTCGCCGCCGATTCGTGCGCGCACCGCACTGACAGTCCCCGCTGCGGCAAAGCCGCTGTCGAGCACGAGGTCGCCGCCAACGCGGATGCCGTCCAAGTTGAGCGCCTCGTGGCGAAGCCCCTGGCGATCGACGTGCCCGCTCAGCCGCGCCCGGCTTGCATCGAAGTCGCCACCGATGTGCGCACCCACCCCGCGCACCTCGCCGATCGACTCGAAGCCGCGATGCAGACGCACATCGCCGCCGATCTGGGCCCCGTCGGCAACCCATGGCCGCTGCGCCGATGCCGTCGCAGGCTCGCCGCGCCCGATCCGGGCACCGGCCGCATTGATGTCGCCACCGATGCGCGCGCCGCGTAGGCGGACCTCGCCGGCGACTGTCGTGCCGGCATCCACAACGAGATCGCCGCGCAGATCACAGCGATCGGCGTATAGGCCCGGGAGGCGGCAGTCTCGCAGGCTGAGGCTGCCGGCGATGCGCGCGCCGTCGAGCTCGA
This sequence comes from Burkholderiales bacterium, assembly GCA_020354665.1. Classification (GTDB taxonomy): domain Bacteria; phylum Pseudomonadota; class Gammaproteobacteria; order Burkholderiales; family Burkholderiaceae_C. The sequence goes on along the minus strand of CP070653.1, from coordinate 2,633,273 downwards.
GCCCGGCGTCAAAGACGCACCGATAAAGCCACAGCGAAGCCGGCAGCTGGAGGTCGGTGAGATCGAATCGGCCGGTGACCCACGCGCCGACGACCTGCACGGGATGGCTACGCACCCCGGCACCGGCAGCCCGGCCGCAGGCAAGGTAGGCGAGCAGCGATGAACGCACGACGAACGCCGCACTGGCCTGTGGCGGGTGTTGCAGGCCGATACGCGCGATCTCGCCGCGCGTCCAGGCGCGTACCAGCAAGCGCTCCGCGCGCGTGAATGGTGCGAACACGTGCAGACCGGTAGCCACCGGGCGATTCGCCATGCCGTCGGCCGGAGCCGTCGCGCCAGCGCGGCTGTCGTGGACGACGGGCGCTGCGGTGTCAACCTGCATCGCTCGCCCTTGCGTCGTCGCGGCCGGATCGCCTCAGCCGATCACGTCAGCGCCTTGAAGCGCAGGCGATGCGGCCTGGCGCCCTCCTCGCCCAGGCGCTTGACCTTGTCGGCCTCGTATTCGTGGAAGTTGCCGGAGAAGAAGACCCATTGCGAATCGCCCTCCGCGGCGAGGATGTGGGTGCAGATGCGGTCGAGGAACCAGCGGTCGTGACTGATCACCATGACACTGCCTGCAAACTCCAGCAACGCTTCCTCGAGCGCACGCAGCGTCTCGACGTCGAGGTCGTTGCTCGGCTCGTCGAGCAGCAGCACGTTGCCGCCCTTGGCCAGCATCTTCGCGAGGTGCAGCCGGCCGCGCTCGCCGCCGGAGAGGTTGCCGACCAGCTTCTGCTGGTCGTTGCCCTTGAAGTTGAAGCGGCCGAGGTAGGCGCGGCTGGGCATCACGAAAGGACCAACGGTGATGTTGTCCAGCCCGCCGGAGACGTCCTCCCACACCGTCTTGTCATTGGCCAGGCTCTCGCGGGTCTGGTCGACGAACGCGAGCTTGGCGGTCTGGCCGAGGTGGACCGCGCCGCTGTCGGGCTTCTCGACACCCTGGATCATGCGAAAGATCGTCGACTTGCCCGCACCGTTCGGACCGATGATGCCGACGATCGCGCCGGGCGGCACCGCGAAGCTCAGGTTGTCGATCAGCAGGCGGTCGCCGAAGCTCTTGCTGACGCCCTTGAACTCGATCACGTCGTTGCCCAACCGCTCGGCCACCGGAATGAAGATCTCGTTGGTCTCGTTGCGGCGCTGGTAGTCGACATCGGAGAGCTCTTGGAAGCGCGCCAGCCGCGCCTTGCTCTTGGCCTGGCGTGCCTTGGCGTTGGAGCGCACCCACTTCAACTCCTCTTTCATCGCCTTGATGCGGGCATCCTCCTTCTTCTGCTCGATCTCGAGGCGTCGCTCCTTCTGGTCGAGCCAGTCGGAGTAGTTGCCCTTGTATGGGTGGCCGCGGCCACGGTCGAGCTCGAGAATCCACTCGGCGGCGTTGTCGAGGAAATAACGGTCGTGGGTGATCGCGACCACCGTGCCGGGGAAGCGCTTGAGAAAGATCTCGAGCCACTCCACGCTCTCGGCATCCAGGTGGTTGGTCGGCTCGTCGAGCAGCAGCATGTCCGGCCTGGACAGCAACAGCCGGCACAGCGCGACGCGGCGCTTCTCGCCGCCGGAAAGGCTCTTCACCACGGCGTCCCACGGTGGCAGGCGCAGCGCGTCAGCGGCGATCTCGAGCTGCACGTCCGTGTTCTCGCTGTTCGCGGCGGTGATGAGCGCTTCGAGCTCGGCCTGCTCGACGGCCAGCTGGTCGAAGTCAGCGTCGGGCTCGGCGTAGGCGGCGTAGACCTCGTCGAGCCGCTGCTTGGCCGCGAGCACGCCACCGATGCCTTCCTCGACCGCGGCGCGCACGGTCTGTCCGGGGTCGAGCTGCGGCTCCTGCGGCAGGTAGCCGATCTTGAGCCCCGGCATCGGCAGCGCTTCGCCCTCGATGTCCTTGTCCAGGCCGGCCATGATCTTCAGCAGCGTGCTCTTGCCAGCACCGTTGAGGCCGAGCACGCCGATCTTGGCGCCCGGGAAGAAACTGAGCGAGATGTCCTTGAGGATCTGCCGCTTCGGCGGAACGATCTTGCCGACGCGGTTCATCGTGTAAACGTACTGGGCCATTCTGGGCGGTCTCAATCGAATGGGGCGCCGGATGCACGCCCTGGTCAACGCGTATTGTCGCTGCTTGAGGTTCGCGAGCTGATCGTGCGGCCTTCGCGGTCACGCCGGTCGCACCCACGGTTGATTCCTACAGGTTCGCCCCAACTTAATGGCCGTGCGATGATGCCTTCGCCTGCATCGAGGAGTGTCCAGCCATGAACACGACTGCTGTCACCACGGTCGAAGCCGATCCCTCGTTAATTCGCCTGACGCATTTTCTCTACGGGCTGCACACGCTCGGCCTCGTGATCGGCGCGTTCGGCGCCGCCAGCGTCATCGGGTCGTTCCTGTTCGGATGGCCGTCGATCATCGCGGTGATCATCAACTACGTGAAGCGCAGCGACGTCCGCGGCACGTGGCTCGAGTCGCACTTCAGCTGGCAGATCCGCACCTTCTGGTACGCGCTGCTGTGGGCCATCATCATCGCCCTCGTGGGCCTGCCATTCACGATCGTGGTGATCGGCTTCGGGATCTGGGCACTCGGCCTGTTCCTGCTCGGGCTGTGGGCGATCTATCGCATCGCGCGCGGCTGGCTGAATCTGAAGGACCACCATCCGATGCCGATGGCCTGAAGCGAGCCGCGACGGTGGCAGGTACAATGCCTGCTGTCGCGTGACCAGTCGCCGCGGCATCGTCAGTTCCGACGCCTCCTTCCTCACGCGCCTTCCGACTGGGGCGGCCCATCCCGGCTCGCAGCAGGTTGCGACAACGGCCCGTACAGCGGGCTTTCTCCCCGATGAAATTCACCGATCTCGGCTTGGCCGAGCCGCTCCTGCGCGCCGTTCGCGAACAGGGCTACGAAACCCCCACGCCGATTCAGATGCAGGCGATTCCCGCCGTGCTGAAAGGCGGCGACCTGTTGGCCGGCGCGCAGACCGGCACCGGCAAGACCGCCGGTTTCGTGCTGCCGATGTTGCAGCGCCTGATGGCACAGACCTCGAAGCGCGATGCGCGCGGCCGCGTCGCGATCCGCGCACTGATCCTCACGCCCACCCGCGAGCTCGCCGCACAGGTCGAGGAAAGCGTGCGCACCTCCGGCAAGCACGTACCGCTGACGAGCATGGTGATGTTCGGCGGTGTGGGCATGCAGCCGCAGATCGACCGACTTCGCAAGGGCGTAGACATCCTCGTCGCCACGCCGGGCCGGCTGCTCGACCACCATGGCCAGCGCATCCTCGACCTGAGCCACGTCGAGATTTTCGTGCTCGACGAAGCCGACCGCATGCTCGACATGGGCTTCATCCACGACATCAAGAAGGTGCTGGCCGTTCTGCCGCATAAGAAGCAGAGCCTGCTCTTCTCGGCCACGTTCAGCGACGAGATCAAGGCGCTCGCCGATCGGCTGCTCAATGCACCGGCGCTGATCGAGGTAGCACGCCGCAACGCCACGGCCGACCTGATCGCGCAGAAGGTCCACCCGGTGGGCCGCGAACGCAAGAAGGAGCTCCTCGCGCATCTGATCCGCCGGGGAGACTGGCATCAGGTGCTGGTCTTCACGCGCATGAAGCACGGCGCCAATCGCCTGGCCGAGTACCTCAACAAGGAGGGAATCGGCACGATGGCGATCCACGGCAACAAGAGCCAGACCGCGCGCACCAAGGCGCTGGCCGACTTCAAGACCGGGGAGTTGCCGGTGCTGGTCGCCACCGACATCGCCGCTCGCGGAATCGACATCGACCAACTGCCCCACGTCGTCAACTTCGAACTGCCCAATGTGCCCGAGGACTACGTGCACCGCATCGGCCGCACGGGTCGCGCCGGCGCGACCGGCGAGGCGATTTCACTGGTCTGCGTTGACGAGGAGATCTTCCTCAGGGACATCGAGAAACTCATCAAGCGCAGCATCGCGCGCGAGGTCGTGCCGGGGTTCGAGCCGCCGGCCGGCGAAAAGGCCGAACCAATCGTGCTCGGCCGCATGACGATCGGCGTGGGCGGCACGCGGCGCAGTGCAGGCGGCAAGCGATCGGCTGGGCCGCGCGGCGATGCGCCACGCCACGCCGGCCACGGCCCCGCGCCGCATCGCGCGCCCGAGCCGCGACGCGAGGTCACGGCTCCGCGCGATCGGCCGCAGCGACACGACAAGGTCGGCGCCGGGCATGCCAACCAGCCGGCACCCCATGGCCAGCCGCACGGCCGGCGTGATGCGCCGCAGCCGCGCAGTCACCGCAGCGCCGTGAGCTCCAGCCACGGGCCGCGACTGACCCAGCCCAAGCGCTGAACACGAGCCCCGTGCAGGGGACGTCGCAAGAGCCGGCACATGACGAGCCGCGGGAAGCGCGCCGCCCCTTGCCGCTAAAGTGACGCGCATGACCGCGGGCTCGGAACGGTCGATCGCTTCAGTGCTGGTGGCCGGAACGACCGGGCTGGTTGGCCGGGCGCTGATATCGCTGCTCGAGACTGACCCCGCAGTCGGGCTGGTGCATGCGTTGTTGCGGCGCGCTGCGGTCGATGTGCCACACCATCCGAAGTTGCACCTGCATCTGGTCGACTTCCATGCATTGCCCGCGCTGCCGCCGGTCGATGCCGCGTTCTGCGGGCTGGGCACGACGATCAAGATCGCCGGATCGAAGGACGCGTTTCGCGAGGTCGACTTCGACCATGTGGTCTCCGTCGCGAAAGCCGCTCATGCGGCAGGAGCCAAATGCTTTGCGGTCGTTTCCGCGCTCGGCGCCAACGCCCAATCGGCCGTCTTTTACAACCGTGTCAAGGGCGAGATGGAAGCCGCGGTCGCGCGCATCGGTTTCGACTGCCTCGTGATCCTGCGGCCGTCGCTGTTGATCGGCGACCGCTCGGGGCTCGGTCAGCCCACTCGGCCCGGCGAGTGGCTCGCGCAACGCGTGCTCGAGCCGCTCGCACCTGTCCTGCCGGCCGCGGTGCGGCCGATCCCGGCAGCGACCGTCGCGCGGGCGATGATTCGCGCCGTGCGCCACACAAAGCCCGGCGTGCGGGTCATCGAATCTGCGGGCCTCTGGGCGCTCGGCCGCTGACCATATGAACGAGGGCATTCGCCGCCGCCGAAACGGTCGCTGGATCGCATCGCCCGGTCAAGATTTGACCTGCTGTTGAAATATCCTCAGCGAGCTGCCGCGGCGGCTCGCTGGCACACCGCACAGTCACAGCCCGCCGCGAAGTCGGGGCGCCCTTGCAAGGGCGTAGAAATATCCCCGGGCCAACTTCACCATCGCCGATCGCCGGCCAAACCCGACCCGTAGGATTCGCGACTCCCTGGCTGTATTTCACCAGACCTCTATCCGGACCGAAACGCGTTGGACACTTCGACGCAGCAACTCGTGATCGGCAGTGCCGTCGCGCTCGGCGGCGGATTGCTGATCGGTCTCGACCGGGAGCGCCGCAAGGGCGAAGGTCCAGACCGGCGGCCGGCCGGCATCCGCACCTTTGCGCTTGCCTCGCTGGCCGGGGCCGTTGCGCAGGGTCTCGGCCAACCGGCGCTGATCGCGCTCGGTGCCCTCGTGATCGTGCTGCTCAGCGCAGCAGCGTACTTCAAGAGTCACTCGAGAGATCCGGGATTGACCACCGAGCTCGCGCTGTTCGTCACTTACCTGATCGGCGTGCTGTCGATGGCCGCGCCGGCGCTGGGGGCCGGTACGGCGGCGCTGGTGGCCGCGCTGCTCGCGGCGCGCGGGGGGTTGCACCGCTTCGCGACCCAGATCATCAGCGAGGCCGAACTGCACGACGCTTTGCTGCTGGCTGCCCTCGCGCTGGTGGTGGTGCCACTGATCCCTCAGCAGCCGCTGGAATGGCTCGGCGGCCTGCAGCCGCGCTCGCTGGCGCTGATCGCGCTGCTGATCCTGCTGGTGCAGGCGATTGGGCACATCGCGCTGCGCGCGCTCGGCTCGCGGTCGGGATTGTTGATCTCGGGCTTCTTCTCTGGTTTCGTCTCGAGCACCGCGACGATCGCCTCGATGGGTGCGCGCCGTCGTGCCGAGCCGGCTCTGGGTACAGATTGCGCCGCCGGCGCAATCCTTTCCACCGCAGCGACGTGGATGCAGGCGCTCGTCATGCTGCTGCCCTTGGCCCCGCAGACGGTGCGTGCGCTGCTGCCTGCCGCCGCTGCAGGCATCTCGGTGGCGGTCGTGCTCGCCTTGCTGCGCGATTGGCGAACCAGCGCGCCTGGCGCGGTGGCACAACACGATCCGGCCGCGCGCGTCTTGCGGGTGCGCGAGGCTGCCGCGGTCGCGCTGCTGCTGACGCTGGTCACCCTCGGCGTCAGCTGGGCCCAGCGCGAGTTCGGCGACCGCGGACTCCTGCTCGGCACGGCGCTGGCCGGGCTCGCCGACGCGCAGTCGGGCATCGCGACCCTCGGCGCGCTGGCTCGCACCGGAATGATCGGCATCGACATGGCCGCGCTCGGCGTGCTGGTCGGCATCACGAGCAACAGCGTGGTGCGCTCACTCGTCGCATTCGCCGCGGGAGGCAGGCGCTTCGGAACCCGAGTCACAACTTCGCTGGTGCTGTCGACGGGCGCCGCGTGGCTCGGCATGATGGCGCTGCGATGACGGCTCCAACCGAAGTCTCTCCTGCCCCGGACGGTGAAGGCGGCACGTTGATGCTCGCCACGATGAATCTGCTGAACCTCGCCCGCCCTGGACGCATCTTCTACCCGAACGAGGAACCGTACGAGGATGGTGATTACCGGCGCAAGACGATCTGGATCGGCCTGCAGCTGCGACGCCTGAACGCCGACGTCGTCGCCGTCCAGGAAGTGTGGGACCTCTCCGCGCTGAAGGACGCGGTGGCTGCGTCGCGCCTGCGTTACGCCCACGTGCTCGCGCCGGGCGCCGATGGGTCCGGGGGCGCCGAGGGCACCCCGCGCGTTGGGCTGATGACGCGGCTCGATGTCGAGGACCTCGAATCGATCGCTGATTTTCCGCCGGGACACGCCGTTGCGGTGCCAGAGATTGGCGAGCACGGCGCGTTCGAACGGCCGGTGTTGCACGCGAAGGTCCTGCTACGCAACGGGTTGCGACTTCACGTGCTGGTGGCGCACCTGAAGTCCAAGCGGCCCAAGCTGCTGCGCGATCCCAACGGCGAACCTCTGGAGGATCCGGACGATCCGCGCGTGCAGACCCGTGCCGCGCTGCGGGCGCATGTGATGCGTTGCGCCGAGGCGGCCGCGCTGCGCCATCTCGTCGTGCAGCAGCTGGCCGGCACACGCGAGCCGATGGTCCTGATGGGCGACCTGAATGACGGGCCGCTGGCCGCGACGACGCAAATGATCACCGCGCCGCATAACGTGGCCTGGAACCGTGCGGCGCTGGATGCGGCGCTCTTTCATGCCTACGACGTGCAGGTCGCTTCGGCGATCCGCCGCGACGTCGGCTACTCCCACATCTATCAGGGTATACCCGACACGCCCGACCAGATCTGGGTCTCCGAGGAGTTCGTCGCTGCATCGAGATTCGCGATTGGCGATGTCGCGCGGGTCGAGTACTTCAATGACCATCTCAACGACGGCCGTGACCGTACGCGCTCGGACCATGGCTTCGTGCGCGCGCTGTTGCGCCTGCGTTGAGGGCATGCGGGGTCACCGCTGCCGCGGTAGCCGCCCACCCGTGAAGTGATGCACGCCGAGGGGGCGTTCGTGTGCGCCCGCTTGCATCTTGTCGCAGCAGACACGCCATCGACACCCATCTGGGGGCTCCCCGGCGTAGCTTTAGGGCGCTAGAAAGGCAGCCATGATGATCCCGTTTTTTCGTCATCACACCGGCGCGCGCACCGCGTGGAAAGGCCAGGACATCGTCGTCTACGTCGGCGGCGTCGAGACAGACCGCATCAGTGCGGCCGAGATCGAGCGCGTCGTGCTCGTCCATCGCAGTGACGGCAACACGCCGGGCGACCTCGAAGTCGCGCTGATCCAGTTGTCCAACGAACTTGTTGCGCTGTCGGCCGACACCGGCATCGCCGGGCGCATCCTGTTCGAGCGCCAGGCCTTCTGGAACGAGCGCGCCTGCATCTACTGGGTCAGTTCGCGCAGCGTGGCGCTGCCGCGGGCATTGCGCCGATGCCGTGGCGGCCTGCTTAGCAGCGGCGTCCCGATCGCGCGCGTCGCGGCGGCCGAGGCGACCGCGGCTCTCGACAGCTGGCCGCTGGCTGGCCCGCAGACCTGGGAAGAACGCAAGCAGATGCGCATCGAACGCGCCCGGCCGTTCTCGCGCGCCAACATGGCCGCGGCCATGAGCACGGCGCACGCAGGTCACTGAGCGGTCATTCGAAGCGCGACTCGCGCAGCCATTTCGTCGCGACCCATTTCTCGCCTTCGATCACCGGCGCACCGCCATGCAGCGTGCGCGTGCTCGGGTGCGGCCGCTCGTAGCTGAAAAACACCGCGTTGCCTTTGATCGGCGCGATTTCGAGCGCGGCATCGGGAAATGTCGTCGCACCGCCCTTGGCCGGCATATTCAGATACATCACCACGGTGCCGACCCGCTGGCCCCCACGCTTGAGTACCGCCTGGGAGCCGGGGTGGACCGGATCGAAGTAATCGTGATGCGGCCTGTATTCGGCGCCCGGCCGGTACCGCAACACCTGCAGGCCTTCGCCGTTTTCGAACGGCCAGCGCACCAGCCGAGCGATGCGCCTCTCGATGCGCAGGCATAGCTCGAACTCGCCGCGGTTGAAGAACATCCCGTCGCTCGTACGCGCTGCATGGACCTCGGTTCCACCCGTGGCGTTGTCCAGCGTCTCGGAGCGCGTCAGCCTTTGCTGGGCAAGCGCAACCATTTCATCGCACTCCTCGTCCGAAAGCAGCCCGCCGAACACGACGACGCGCGGGCTGCGCATTGCCGCTAGCACACTGACCTGACGGTCGCCGGCGTCGAGCGTGCTCGGGGAACCGTCCAGGTCCGGCTCAGGAACCGCCATCGGTGGCGGCAGTGCTTGCGCAGTGGCCCGGCTGGCCAGGAACTCGCGCAAGGTCTGCTCCAGCGCATCAAGCGCGACGTCCTCGTCCCATCCGCTGGCCCGCATGGCGTCCAGCACGGCCTCCGGCGGCTGACCGGCTTGCGCTTGCTGGACGATCCAGTCGCGCAGTTCCGGGGTGATCTGCTGCGGTGTCTTCGTCATGACTCGATTCTGCAGCCAGTGCCCTGATCATCAGGTTGGCAGTCGCCGCCCTCGAGCGCGTAACGGGTTGCGTCGGAAGCTCCGTAGGTTTCGGATGCTCGATCGACCATTGGCCGAGCCATCGCGGCCGTGGCGGCCGTTGGCACGTCGCGAACTGGGCGGGCGGCAGAAACCACCGTCGGACTCATTCTCAGGGCCGCTGGCCCGATGCCGCTCGCGTGCCGCCCGCTCGGCGCCAATCCTCCGCCCCCGGTTCGGTCACTCCGCGGCAAGCCGCGCCCGAATCACGTCGCCGGCGACCGCACGAAGCGCGGCGGGTGGCTCAAGCGAATTCCTGCCGAACCGTCGGCGACGTCAGGCGGCGAATGATCCAGCCAAGCAGGCCGCAGGCCGTCAGCGTCATCACCAGTGCCATCATCCTTGCAGCGGTAACGAAGCCGCCGAACACACCGGCGGCCTGCGCAGGCAGCGCGGTGCCGTGCAACGTCGCATCGATCAGCGACTGCACCAGCTCGTGCTGCAGCCACAGTCCCAGCAGGTTGGCAATGATCGCGAGCCCAAGGACGCCGATGAACGCCCGGCGCGCCCATTCGAACCGCAGCAGGAGTCCGACTGCCGAGGCGAGCGTCGCCAGCGAGAGGGCAAGGCCGGCGCCAACCACCCACGGCATGTAGGCCACCAGCAGCCGGGTCAGCAAGGGCAGCGGATGCGTCCGCAGCGATTCCACCATGCTGCCGGGCAACAGCGAAGCGACGGCTGCGTTCTGGATCGCTGCGAGGACAGTAGCGGACAGGCTCAGCACGATGAATACCCATGCCGTGACAGTCACGAATATCGAACGAGCACCGACGGTATAGGTCTGCGGCACGGGGATCGCTCCTGTCCGCTGCCCAGCGGACTGACTCTGTCTCGTGACGGCGCCCTGCCGTCACGCTGTCTCGCGAATTCTGGGGCGGCCACAAGGGCCTGTCAGTCCCTAGTCTGTGCATCCCCCGAGTTCGAAGGATGTCGAAGCAGAGTCCGTCAGGCCGTTACGACAATGGACGGACATCTCCCAAACCGGCGGCGCGGTCGTTCGTCCGCCGCATGTCCCCCTCGGCATCGTCATCGTCATCGACACGAAGCCGGCTGATCGGCGGCGCGAGTTCCTCGGCGATCAGCGCAGGTCGCCAGCGAGGCTGGCCAGCGTGTCGGGCGGGATCGTCACATGCGCCGGATAGTTGGTGTGATCGCAACCGAGCTTGACAACCGCACCGGCGCGGATCGCATCGCGCTGCTTGGCATTGAACTCGAAGCGCAGGAAGTGCACCGACGAAGTCTTCTGCTCGTTCTCCCGATCCAGATCCTCGTCGGCGATCGCATAAACGCGATCGTGGCCCTCGACTTCGACGAACATCCGGTCCTCGATGCCAATCAGTCGGGCCAGTTCGCGCCGGCGCTCGTGCGGATCGGGGTATTCGATCATCATCGTGGCCTTCCAGTTGCTGCCGCCGGGAACCAGCGGCGCATAGGCCTCGATCTCGCTGTTGATGCCCTCCTCATCGAAGATCTTTTCGATGTGCAGCATCTCCTGGATCTGCCGGCGGATCGTCTGCTCGTCCTCGAACTGCACCGTGACGTGCTCGCCGAGCATCACGCTGCGCAGACGCCGGTGGGCGATCGCCTCGGGCCGACTGGACTTGCGGATCTTGGCATAGGCCTCCAGCGTCAGAAGGCTGTCGCGTGTGATGGTCATGTCAATGATCTCCTCGGGGTGGAGTTCTCAGAGCCCGTACGCGATGCGCACGAGGGTCAATGGATGTTGCACGGCCTTGGCCGGCGTGCCGGCTTGGTCCATGCCTTGCGCGATGTGGTGGCCGGCCATCGGGCAGTCGCTGCCGATGTAGTCCGGCTCGTCCTTCGCCATTGCCTTAAAGACTGGCCGGCCGATCTTCATCGCGATCGGGTGCGTCGGTGTCTTCACGCCGTAGGTGCCAGCATGCCCGGAGCAACGTTCGACCGTGTTGAGTTTCAGGTCGACCTTGCTCGCAATCACCTTGAACATTTCCTCGGTCTTCCGGCCGATGTTCTGTACGCGTCCGTGGCACGGGATGTGGTAGCTCACCTTGCCGAGCGGCGCCTTGAAGTCTGTCTTCAGCAGTCCATCCTTGTGGCGCGCAACGAGGTACTCGAATGGATCCCACATCGCATCCTTGACAAGCTGCACGTCGGCCTCATCGGGAAACATCAGCGGCAGCTCCTGCTTGAACATCAGCGTGCAGCTCGGCACCGCCGAGAGGATCGCGTAGCCATCCCTCGCGTACCTGGCAAGGACGGGGATGTTCGCGTCCTTGTGCTTCTCGACGGTATCGAGGTCGCCCAGTTCGAGCTTGGGCATGCCGCAGCACTTCTCCTTCTCGACGATCACATAGGGAACCTCGTTGTGCTCGAGCACCTTCAGCAGGTCGTGGCCGATCCCTGGCTCGTTGTAGTTGACGTAGCAGGTCGAGAAGATCGCCACCTTGCCCGGCGTGCGCTCGCCGTTCGTCACCGCCGTGGCCCTGCCTTGCTTGGCCGCGCTCCAGCGGAATCGGCTGGAAGCCAGCTCGGGCATCCAGGCGTCGGGATGCACACCCAGCATCCTGTCCATCTGCTTGCGCGCGAACTTGGTCTTGTTCACCGCGTTGGCCACCTGCACCACGAGCGGGATGCCGGCGAACTGGCCGTGCACGTCGGTGCTCGCGAGGAACTTCTCGCCCGCCTTCACCCCGCCCTTCTTGAACTTGATCGCCTTGGCACGCAGCATCAGGTGGGGGAAGTCGAGATTCCACTCGTGCGGCGGCACGTACGGGCACTTGGTCATGTAGCAGAGGTCGCACAGATAGCACTGGTCGACGACCTTCCAGTAGTCCTCCTTCTTGACGCCGTGCAGTTCACCATCCTCGGTGGCATCGACCAGGTCGAACAGGTTCGGGAAGCTCTGGCACAGGCTGACGCAGCGGCGGCAGCCGTGGCAGATGTCGAACACACGCTCCATCTCCTTGAACGCATCGGCTTCGTCGTAGAAGCGCGGGTTCTTCCAGTCCAGTGCATGCCGGGTGGGCGCCTCCAGATTCCCCTCGCGAGTTGTCATGTTGGTTCCTTGGTGGTTCCGTGCGTTGATGCATCGGCGCGGGTCCGGCGCCGATGCAGCAGCGCACGGCACGAAACAACAGGGGGCCCCAAAGCCCCCTATTGCTATCGGCGCTCCGCGCGCAGGTCAGTCCACGAATTGGTCCAGCGCCTTCTGGTAGCGGTTGGCGTGCGAGCGCTCGGCTTTGGCCAGCGTCTCGAACCAGTCCGCGATCTCGTCGAAGCCTTCCTGACGCGCGGCCTTGGCCATGCCGGGGTACATGTCGGTGTATTCATGCGTCTCACCGGCGACGGCAGCCTTCAGGTTGTCGCGCGTGGCGCCGATCGGCAGGCCGGTGGCAGGGTCGCCGACCTGCTCGAGGAATTCGAGGTGGCCATGCGCGTGACCGGTTTCACCCTCGGCGGTCGAGCGGAACAGCGCCGCGACGTCGTTCTGACCTTCCACGTCAGCCTTGTTTGCGAAATACAGATACCGGCGGTTCGCCTGCGATTCGCCCGCAAAGGCGTCTTTCAGGTTCTGCTCGGTCTTCGATCCTTTCAGAGTTGCCATGTCGCTCTCCTGTCGTTGAGTGATCCGCGAGTTGCTGCCGAGGCACAGGCCAGCGGCAACATCGGCATACCCTAGCGCACCGGCGAGCCGCCCGCCAATTCAATTGGTCAATCTGGCTGATTAGGCCGGCCTATCGCATTAACGCAGTTGATAGAGGTCAGATCCACGCGTAATGACCCTTACCAGACCCTGGCCTTCTCGCCCTTGATCGCGTCAAGCCAGGCCGAGCTGCTGCAGCGAGAGCCGGTGCAGGCGCGTCGAGCTGTCGACGAGCGCGTACAGGATGTCAAGGTGGTGCACCCCCTCTACCGACTCGCACACCGGCACCGCGCGCGGTCCCCATGCCTGCTGGATCAGCGTGTTCTGGCGCAGGAACTCCTCGCTCTCCTGCGCGCCGGCGACAGCCATCAGCTGGCCCTCGCTGGGCGCAGGCAGCTTTGCCGGGCTCAGCCTGCGCGCCGAAGCAATGGAGAGCCGCAGGTCGCTCTTCAGGAACGGTGTGCGGCGAACCGGCTCGAGATCGAACAACCCGGAAATCGCGAGCGCGCGCCGCAGCAGCACAGGCGGCAGATCCGCTGCCACCTCTCGCCAGCGGCAGCACAGCAGCATCGCGACGAGGTGGCCGCCCGCCGAGTGGCCGACCGCCGCGATGCGCCGGGGATCGCCGCCGAAGCGGGGCGCATTGCGGTAGGTCCAGGCCAGCGCTTTCACCATCTGCAGAGTGATCTGCTCGATCGTCACGGTGGGGCACAGCGCATAGTTCGGAACAACCACCATCGCGCCCGCAGCAACGAACGGCGGCGCGACAAACGAGTGGTCGGATTTGTCCAGCGAGCGCCACCAGCCACCGTGTACGTAGACCATCACCGGCGCCCCGCCGCGGGTCGGCGCGAAGACATCGAGGATTTCATTCGGGCCTTCGCCGTAGCGCACATCGAGTTCCGGCGCAAGTGACCGGCGCGCCGCCGCGGAGTCGCGTGCCCAACGCTCGAAGATCTGTGGATGCTCGGGAATGCGTGCCCGGTTGTTGTATTGCAGATCGAGCCAAGCCGGATCCGGGTGTGGCGCCATGGGGCCTCCTGCGTTTGGAATGGACATTCTCCGGCGTCACACGGCGCCGCGTCCCTCTGCGGATGTGCGCTTGCCTGCGCTGCTAGAATTTTGCGCTGTTTGGGGACGTAGCTCAGCTGGGAGAGCGTCGCGTTCGCAATGCGAAGGTCGAGGGTTCGATCCCCTTCGTCTCCACCAATCGAGGGCCTGCCACAACGCGCAGGCCCCTTCTTTTGGCGCTGCTCGGCGGCCCTGTGGGTCGGCGCTGGTCGGTTGCCGCTTACGCGGCGAGCGGCACGTACATGTAGCCAGCGTTGCGAACAGTGCGGATCACGCGCGGCTCGCCGGAGGAGTCGGGCTCGACCTTGCGCCGCAGGCGACCGATGCGAATGTCGATCGAGCGGTCGAAGGGTTCCCACTCCCGGTTGCGCGTATGCATCAGCAACTGGTCGCGCGACAGCACGCGATTGGGGTTGGCAAGGAATACCCGGATCAGGTCGTATTCCATCGCGGTCAGCGGCACTTCGGCGCCATCGGCGGCACCGTCGAAGAGGCGTCGCGCTTCGAGATCGATTTCGCAGCGGCCGAATTGCTGCCGTGCGCCCGACGAAACCTCGGGCGATGCACTCCCCGGTTCTGCCGTCGGCCGCGCCTGTATGCGGCGCAGCACGCTCTTGACGCGCGCGAGCAGTTCTCGCGGGTCGAACGGCTTGCCGATGTAGTCATCGGCGCCGAGCTCCAGCCCCACCACGCGGTCGATCACGTCGCTCGACCCGGTGACCATCACGATACCGACGTCGTAGTGCTCCCTCAGGAACCGCGCCAGCGTTAGACCGTCCTCCCCCGGCAGGCGCAGGTCCAGCAGCACGAGGTCGGGCAATTCGCGCTCGAGTTCGGCTCGCATCGCCGCACCGTCGGCGGCAGCGCGCACGGCATAACCGTGTCCGCCGAGGTATTCGAGCAGCATCGCGCGCACCGACGCATCGTCGTCGACGACTAGAAGGTTGGCCGTTTGGTTCATGGGCCGGATTGTGGGCGGACCGTTGCCCAGTGGGAAGGCCCGAATACAAAGCGGCTACAAGTCGCCTCCTTCTGTAGGGCAGCGCGATACATACCAGTCGCGCCGAAACCAATCGGTGACGAAGGCAGACAACGCTGCCGTACGCCGGTTACTGCAGCCGCCCAGAGTTCTTCCCATGCCCAGCGGCGCGGTGCCGCGGGGCCCCACCCTTGAAGGACTTCGCTGCCATGAACACCATTTCCGCCCCCCACGCCAGCTACGCCAAGGTGATCGATGTCTCCAAGCGCGTGCGCTGGGAGATCGAACGCGACGTGATCCGCGGCCGCCACTTCGACTACACGAGGACTTTCCTGCCCGACGGCCTGTCGCTGGTGAGCGAGCTGCAGTTCCTGAGCGCGCCGGACCAGCGCCTGCTCAGCCAGATCCAAGGCCGCACCTATGCCTACATCTTCGGCCTGGTCGAGCGCTTCATCGCTGCCAAGGAGATGGAGCTTGGCCGCGAGCACCAGTTCGGCGACCAGGTCGCACTCGAAGCACTGGTGCGCATGACCGAAGAAGAGATCAAGCACCAGGAGATGTTCCGTCGCCTCGAGCAGACGATGGCCGCCGACATGCCCGCGGGCTACGTGCAAACCGCCGAGCCCAACGCGGTGGCGCGCGCCGTGTTGGCCGCGCCGACATGGTCGGTGCTGGCGCTGACGCTGGACATCGAGTTGTTCACGCAGGCTCACTACCGGGCCAGCATCCAGCCTCACGCGCACATCTGCCCGCTGTGGAAGGACGTCTTCCTGTTCCACTGGAAGGAGGAGTCGCAGCACGCCATCCTGGACGAGATCGAACTCGTCACGGAGAACGCCAAGCTCACCCCCGCAGAGCGCGACGCCGCCGTCGACGGCCTGATCGCACTGGTCGGCGCGGTCGACGGGATCCTGCAGTCTCAGGCGAAGGCCGACGCGGACTACTTCATCTCGATCGCCGGGCGCAGCTTCAGCGAGGCCGAGGTCGAGCAGGTCCATGCCGGTGTCCTGAAGGCCTACCGCTGGCAGTACATCGTGTCGGGCGTCATCGAGCCGCGCTTCCACAAGGTGCTGTTCTCGCTGATCGACGACAGGCAGGCGGCACGGATCCAGGAAGCCTTGGAGCCGCTGACCTACGCCGTACCCCATCAACCGGCCCCGTTGCCGATGGCCGCATGACCGCAGTGGCGGCCGGTGCGCCGGCCGCCTTTTCACCCATCGAGGAGTACCCCGTGAACACCATTGCCAGTACCCGTCTCGCCGCTGACACGCGGCTCGCCAACTCTCTCGACGCCATCGCCGGATGGCTGCGCCGCGCTATGGCGTGGCTGCGCCGGCGCCGCAGCGAAGCGGCGACGCGCAGATCGCTGCGCGTGCTGGACGACCGCGCACTTCACGACCTCGGCGTCTCGCGCTCCGAGATTTCGTCGCTGGCCGCCGAGGTTCATGGCGCCATCGAGCCGACCCGTGTACGCGCCCTGGTGCGCGCGACCGCCGGGAGCTGATCATGAACGCCCGGGCCTGGTCGGTCACTCTCGCTGCGGCAGCGCTGATGGCGCTGGTCGTCGGCGGACGCTCGGGCTTCGGACTGTTCGTCTCGCCGCTGAACAGCGCCTCTGGAATCGGGCTGGCGACACTGAGCCTGTCGCTTGCCGTCGGGCAATTCGGCATCGGTGTCGCGCAGCCGTGGGTCGGCGCGATGGCCGACCGCGTGGGCGCCGCTCGCGTGATCGTGATCGGCGCGCTGCTGCTCGCCCTGACGACTGCGCTGCCAGTCTGGTCGACGCTGCCCGCGGTGGTTGGCGCGTCGGCAGCGCTCAGCACGGTAGCCGGCAGTGCCGTCGCCAGCAACGGCCTTCTGATCGGCGAAGTGACGCGCGCGGTACCCCCGGCGCGCTCGGGCTTCGCGGTCGGGCTGGTCGGCGCTGGCACCTCGGCGGGGTTGCTGCTGATCGGCCCGGCCACTCAATGGGCGATCGACAGGCACGGCTGGGCGTGGGCACTGGCAGCCACCGCTGCGCTGAGCGCGCTGGCCTGGCCGCTGGCCGCGGCATTCCGACGTCCCGCCGGCGCACCGCCGCCCCCCGCGGCGCAGCCGGTGCGCGAAGTGCTGCGCGAATGGCGATTCTGGCGCGTTGCGCTGAGCTTCGGTGTCTGCGGCTTCCACATCGCGTTCCTCGCAGTCCATATGCCCGGCGTGATCGAGCGCTGCGGCCTGCCGCCGTCGCTCGCGGGTTCATGGATCGGTCTGGCGGGTGGCGCCAATGTCGCGGGCAGCCTGGCCGTCGGCGTTGCCTTGCGCCACATGAATGCGGGCCACG
The DNA here is from genome assembly GCA_020354665.1 of Burkholderiales bacterium. GTDB lineage: Bacteria > Pseudomonadota > Gammaproteobacteria > Burkholderiales > Burkholderiaceae_C. The sequence goes on along the minus strand of CP070653.1, from coordinate 2,615,993 downwards.
TGCTGGCTGTCGTGTACCTGTTGCGCGCGATCGGCATCGCCATGCTGCTGATGCTGCCCACCAGCGCGGCGAACATGCTCGGATTTGCTGCCGCGATGGGAGCGACGCACATGGCGACGCTGCCGCCCACCTCGCAGCTCATCGCTGAACAGCACGGCGTCGCTCGCATGGGCACGCTGATGGGCATCGTGATGCTGGTACACCAGGTCGGCAGCTTCGCGGGCGTTTGGTTCGGCGGCTGGGCTGCCGAAGCGACCGGCAGCGACCACCTGTTATGGATGGTCGACATTGCGCTGGCGATCTTCGCGGCAGGCCTCGTCTGGCGGCGCCGCGCGCACCGGCCGCTCCCCTCCGCCCCGCACGACACGGGGGCGAAGAATGTGCTGGCCGCAGGCCTGTCCGGGGTGTCAATCCCATTGCCTTGCACGTCACCGATCAGCCGCTGAGCCGGCCGCAGTCGGCGCGGCTTCAGTAAGGCGATCGTGCTGCGCGCAACGCGCACGCCAGAGCACCCGGCGATGCGAGCATCGTTGCCTCCCGACGCGGCCGCGTGCTCATCGTGCCTGCGCAAGCGCGACAGCCAGTCAATGGCATTGACCATCAATGGCGTCGGAAAGCCGTTGTATTCAGGCGTGACGAGCAGCAGCGCATCGGCGGCCCGGAGCGCATCGCGCAACCGCAGAGCGCCGGCGTGTACCCCGCTCGCCGCTTCGAGGTCTCCGTCGTAGACAGGCAGCGGCAGGTCACGCCCGTCCAGCCGATGGACATTCGCGTGCCGCTTCAGCGCGGCTGCTGCCAGGCCGGCAGCAGACTGCGCGTGTCGATGCGCGCGCTCGCATCAAAGGCAATGCCCGCGGCGCCGAGCAGCGCTTGCAGCCGTCCGTCATCCCAGGCCTGGAGTGTCTCCGTGCAGCCGCCGATCCACTGTCCACCGATGAAGACCTGCGGCAGTGTGCTTGAGCCGGTGCGCTCGGCCAGCGCCGTGCGGCAACGCACGCCGAACTCGTCCGCCTGGAAGCGCGGCGCATCGAGGTCGACGCTCGTCATCGTGGCACCAATGGCCTGGAAGAAGCGCCTGACCGTCCAGGAGAACTCGCACCACTGCAGGCCGAACATCAGCAGCGGCTGCCCGGGCCCGCGAATCGCCGCGTCCACGAACGCAAGCGCATCGGCAGGAGCCGCCGGCACCGGCGCTGCCGCAACGGGTGGAGCGGTCGGCGCCGCCGGCACCGTATCGAAGCGGGCCAGCGGTGAGCTGCGCGAGATGGCGAGCTCGTCTTCATCCATCGCTTCCCCGATGTCAGCGAATAGCGGCGTACTGAGGTAGCGCTCGCCGGTGTCAGGCACCATCGCCAGCACCCGGCTTCCCGCGGGCAACGTGGCTGCCAGCGCGAGCGCTCCGGCCACCGTCGCACCTCCGGAGATGCCGGCCAAGATGCCTTCGCGCCGCGCCAGCTCGCGCGCCGTTTGCAGAGCAGCATCGCCCGATACCGGTTGCACGAGGTCGACCAACCCTTCCTCGAACGCCCGGCGCACGAGCCCGGGTACGAAATCGGGCGACCAGCCCTGCACCGGGTGCGGGCGGGCCCGCGGGTGGCTGCGAGCATCGTCAGCAGATGATCCATCCTGCGGGTCCAGACCCCCGGCCAGCACCGGCGAATTGTCGGGTTCGCAGACGACGATGCGGGTGTCCGGCGATTCACGGCGCAGCGTGCGCGCGACCCCCAGTAGCGTGCCGCCGGTGCCACTGCCGCTGACCCAGTGCGTCAGTGGCGCATGCGCGAACGCGTCGAGAATCTCACGCGCGGTACCCGTCTCGTGGACGCGGGCGTTAGCCTCGTTGTCGAACTGGCGCGGCCAGAACCAGCCGTGCACTGCCGCCAGCTCGCGCGCTTTTGCGAGCATGCCGCTACCCTTCAGCGCGGCCGGCGTAAGTACGACCTTGGCGCCGAGAAAGCGCATCAGGCGCCGCCTTTCGACGCTGAAGTTCTCCGCCATCACGATCACGAGCGGGTAGCCCTTGCGCGCGCAGACCATCGCGAGCCCGATGCCGCTGTTGCCGCTGGTGGCCTCGACGACGGTCTGGCCGGGACGTAGCTGGCCGCTTCGTTCAGCGTCCTCGATGACCCCGAGGGCCATCCGGTCCTTCACCGAGCCCAGCGGGTTGAACGCCTCGAGCTTGGCGTACACCTCGACGTGCGGCGGCTCCAGCCGGGCCAGTCGCACCACCGGAGTGCGACCGATCGTCTGCAGCACATGGTCGTGCAGCAAATTGCCGCGCAGGGTGGACTCCCTTGACGCTTGGTATGACCGGTGCGCTTGTGGCACGACCGCTGGCGCCACGCACCGCGCCCGCCGCAGCCGACGCTCGGACCGGCGCTCGGCAGAAGCGCCGGCGTGCCGGCGCAAGGGGGTGTGTCTCATCGTTCGTCTCCGGTGATGGCGTCGCCCATGCTTGGGACGCCCGGATTCCGACGATGGACGGACGTTGTATCAGCGCGATGTCTGGGTGAGGTCGGTCAGCGCCCGACTTGTATCGCCGCTGTATCGGCGAGCAAGCGGCGCAGCACGGCGCGCAGCTGTTCACCGTCGAGCGGCTTGGGCAGAGCGGCCGACACGCCACAGCGTGTGAGTTCCTCGTGCTCAAAGGCGTCGGCGTTGCCGCTGATCAGCACGATCGGCAGCGTGGGCCGTCGCGCATGCGTGCGCGCAGCCAGCTGCAGCCCGGTGAGGCTCGGCATCGTCTGGTCGGTGATCAGCAGATCGACCGTATGCGCGGGGTCGGAGAGCCAGGCGTCGGCGGCGGGCGACTCCCGCTTCAATTCGACATCGAGGCCCCAACCCGACAGCCGCTCGCACAAGAAGTCGCCGAGCATCGTGTCATCCTCGACCAGCAGGACGCGCCCCTGCAAAGGCACAAGCGCAGGCGGCACGGCAGGTGCGCCGACCGCTTCTGCCTCCAACGACGTGGCCCGGGGCAGCCAGATCGCGAAGCGTGCACCGCGACCGGGCGCTGAGTCGAGCTGCAAGTGTCCGCCGTGGTCGTGCACGATGCCGTGCACCATCGCCAGCCCCATGCCCGATCCCTTCCCCGGCGCCTTGGTTGAAAAGAACGGGTCGAAGATACGCTCGACGTGCTCGGGGTCGATGCCCGGGCCGTCATCCTCAACCGACAGCACCACCCACGGCCCGCCGGCAACGGCGGCGCGGCACGACGCGCAATGCCAGGCGGGCGCAGTGTCGACGCATTGCAGGCGCACGCCGATGCGGCCCTGCCCGCCGGTCGCATCGCGCGCGTTGATGCACAGGTTGAACAGCACCTGCTCGAGCTGCACCGGGTCAGCTTCGACCGACGGCAGTTCCGCGTCCGATGAGGACGCCTCGGCTTCGAGCGTCACCGTCGATGGCAGCGTGGCGCGCAGCAGCGACAGCGTCTCCTGCACCAGTGGGGCGATCTGGAGCACACGCCGATCGCCGCGCTGCCGCCGCGCAAAGGCGAGCATCTGCGCGATCAGCCCGCGTGCGCGGTCGGCGGCCAGATGCGCCTGGCCGAGCTGGCGTACCAGCGTCGCATCGGCCATTGCCTCGGCTCGCTCCTGCGCCAGCACCAGGTAGCCGATCACGCTGGCCAGGATGTTGTTGAAGTCGTGCGCGATGCCGCCGGTGAGCTGGCCAATCGCCTCCATCTTCTGCGCCTGGCGCAGCTGCCGCTCCAGCTCGACACGGCGCTGTTCAGCCGCGTGACGCTCGGTCATGTCACGCACTGCATAGAGCACGTGAGGGCGACCGCGGTAGGACACCGGCGTGCCGCGCACCTCGATCTGCAGCGTGCGCCCGTCCTTTCGTCGCGCAGTGTGCTCGAGGCGCAGCACTTCGCCGGCGAGCACGCGGTCGTGGTCGGCGCGGTGCAGCTGCTGCATCCGCTCATCCTCCTGCCACATCACCCGCGGTGACGCGAGCAGCTCGTCGCGCGAATATCCGCTCAGCGTCGTGTACGCGGGGTTGACCTCGACGATGCGGAACTCGGCATCGCGCAGCAGCAATGCGTCGGCCGAAGCATTGAAGATCGCACGGTACTGCGCCTCACTGTCGCGCAACGCGTCCTCGGCGCGCTTGCGCTCGGTGATGTTGCGTGAGATCGCCAGCACGTGCCGCTCGCCGCGCTGCAGGAACGGAATCACGTGGACCTCGATCTGGATGCGCTGTCCGTTCTTGTGTACCCCCTCGAGTTCGGCGCTGCAGACTTCGCCGGCCAACGCACGGCGTATCAGTTCCCGTCGCTGCAGGACGTACTCCGACGAGAAGATCGGATGTTCGTAGCCGCGGCCGATCACCTCATGGCGCTTCCAGCCAAAGATCCGCTCGTAGGCCTGGTTCACGTCAACACGGCGGTACTGGCTGTCCCAGAGGACCAGCGCGTCGACCGAAGCATTGAAGATCGCCCGGTACTGCGCCTCACTGTCGCGCAGTGCTTCCTCGGCACGCTTGCGCTCGGTGATGTCGCGGCCAACGTACAGCACGTGCGGTCGGCCCTGGTGCTGGATCGGCACGCCGCGCAGTTCGAGGTCGTAGCGCTTGCCATCGCGCCGCACGAAATGGGTGTCGACCGCGATGGCCTCGCCGACGAGGGCACGCGCATGCAGCGTCCGGATCACGTCGGTCATCTCCGCGGGATTGACCGTCAGATGGTCCGCACCGATCACTTCGTCACGCGTGTAACCGCTCATCGCCTCGTAGGCCAGGTTGACGTCGACGATGCGGAAGTCGGCGTCGCGCAGCACCAGCGGATCGGCCGACGCATTGAAGATCGCGCGGTACTGCGCTTCGCTGTCGCGCAGCGCCTGATCGGCGCGCCGCCGCTCGGTGATGTCGCGCACGTGGCCGACGAAGATGCTGCCTTCGGGAACGGCCGCCACGCTGATCGCGAGCTCCACCGGGATCTCGTGCCCTGCGGCGTGCAGCGCCGTCGTCTCGACCAGGCGACCGATCATCGATCCCTGCCCCGCACCGTGGAAGCGCGCCAGCCCGCGGGTATGCGCCTCGCGATGGCGCTGCGGCAGCAGCACGTCGGCCAGCAATCGGCCGAGCACGTCCTGCCTGCGATGGCCGAAGATGCGTTCAGCCGCGGCGTTGAACTCGACGATTCGCCCTTGCCCATCCATGCCAATCACGCCGTCGAATGCCGCCTCGACGGTGGCGCGCAGGCGTGCGGTGCTGCGCGCGAGTTCGCGCTCGTGCTCGAGCCGCGCACTGACGTCGCGGCCTACACCCAGCGCATACCTTGCGTCGCCAAAGCGAACGGGCAGGTAGCGCAGCTCGATGTCGAACGCCGTACCGTCGGCGCGCGACACACGCTCGATCGCGCTTTCTTCGCGGCCAGCCAGCGCCCCTTCGATGCGTGGCAGCAGACGCTCGATGTCGTCGCGGTCGGGCCGCTCAGTCCAGTGCCGGCCCACGATCTCCTCGCGCGTCAGGCCCGTCATGTCGACAAACGCTGCATTGACATCGACCACGCGCAGCTCGTCGTTCCACAGCACCATCGAATCGGCGGTGCTATCAAAGATCGAGCGGTACTTCTGCTCCTGCGCCTGCAGTGTGGACAGCGCGGTCTTGCGCTCGGTGATGTCGCGCGCGAAGGCGAGCACGTGCGGCCGCCCATCGATGGTGGTTGGCTTGAGACGCACTTCGTCCCAACGCAGGCTGCCGTCCTTGTTGCGCCGCCGCCATTCGAACGGCGGGCACCGATCGAGCTTGGCGAGCCGGATCCAGCGCAGCGCATCGTCGACCGTATAGGGCGGCATCCCGGCACAGATCTCGGCCACCGACAGTTTCGCGAATTCCTCGCGCGTCCAGCCGAAGGACTCGCAGGCGCGTCGGTTGGCGTCGAGGATGCGGCCGGTCTCCCAGTCGTGGATGAAGATCGCATCCTCGGCGTTATCGAAGATCGTGCGGTAGCTCGCCTCGGAGCGCGCGAGCGCTTCGTTCGCCGCCAGCCGCTCGATCTCGGCCGCGGCGCGCACCGCGACGATCTTGAGCATCGCCTCGGCCCGCTCGACTTGCTTGAGCGGGCGACGCGAGGTCACCGCAAGAATGCCGAGCGGCCGGCCGTCCGACGCCATCAGCGGGAAGCCGGCGTAGCTCTCGACCCCTTGCGCGCGCACGTCCGCGTCGTCCGGGAAGTGCTGCTGCAAGCCTTCGGGAAACGCGCGGAAGCGCTGCCCGAGCACCGTCTCGCACGGCGTGCCAGCCACCGGATAGCGGAAGTCGTGCATGACCTGGCCATCCTCGTAGCGCGCGAGCATCGACAGGTGCGCTGGGTCGGTCGGCTCGTGGCGTGCGATGAAGGCCTGCTCGACATGCAGCGTCGCCGCGAGCAGCCGCACCAGTTCGTCGAACACGGTGCCGCTGCGCGCACCGGAGACGGCCAATGCCGTCGTGCGCAGCACCTCGTCGGTCCGGCTGCGTTCGATCTCGGCCGCCAGCCGGCCGGCCACGATCTTCAGCATCGCCTCGGCGTACTCGGCGTCGCCGCCGACGATCGGTTGACGGTCCATCGCCACCAGCAAACCGAGCGGCTCGCCGGTGCTGCCCGCGAGCGGATAGGCGGCATACGCGTCCATGCCCTTGGCCGCGAAGATCGTGTCGGGCCGGAACTCGGCCGCGACGCCTGCGGGTACGTAATGAAAACCGGGGGTGACTGCACGTACACACGGTGAATCGCGCAGCAGGTACGAGAAGTTCTTCAGCAAGCGGCCGTCGAGCTGAGCGGCCAGCGTGCGCAGAGTTGTCCGCTCGTCGTCGGCGTAGACCGCGACGAACACGACCGCAACGTCGAGTGCCGCGGCGAGTTCCCTCACCAGGTCCGCATGCAGCGCCGGGCCGCCCGGGTGAGCGACGGCCAGTGCCAGCCGACGCAGCGAAGCCAGTTGCTGCTCAAGGGTCGGTGCCCCGCCAATCTTCGCGTGCATGCGACGAGTCTATTCGGACATTCAGTGCTTCGCTGCGTGATTGCCGGCCTGATACGGCGCCGATACATGGCGGATACAGGGTTGGCGAGGATCGCGACAAACCGGCGCGGGCGTGGCATGCGCAGGTTACTCGGGGCGACGCTGCTGGATGCCACTGGAATATCAACCGATGCGAGTGCCGCCATGCCCCAACGGCTCACCCTTGCCGGCCAGTCCCTCGCGCGTCGCACGCTCGTCGCGCTGCGCTGCAGTGGATCGAGCGGCCGTGACGCTGCGGCAGCCTAAGCGACCTCTCCCGCCAGTCGCCAGGTCTGCAGCAACTCGTCGGGCCACGCACCGCGCTCGATCAGCCGATGCACCGCAGCAGCCTGCCCGGCACACGCGAGCCCCTGTTGCGACAGCCATGCGTCGTCGAAGTAGGTGTCGCGATAGCGTTCCCCGTCGTCGCACAACAGCGTGACGATCGATCCATGGGCACCGCGGCTGCGCATCGCACGCGCGCACGCGAGCGCGGCGAGCAGGTTGGTGCCGGTCGACGCACCGACGCGCCGCCCCAGCCGCTCGCTCAGCGCGTGCATCGCGCCCAGACTCCAGACGTCCGGCACCTGGACCATCGCGTCGAGCACGCCCGGAACGAACGAAGGCTCGACGCGGGGTCGACCGATGCCCTCGATGCGTGACCCCGCCTGCAGCTCGATCGCACGCTCGCCGGTCGCGTAGTGGTCGAAGAAGACGGAGAACTCGGGGTCTGCGCCGCAGACGCGCGTGTCGTGTCGGCGGTGGTTGACGTAGCGGCCGATCGTCGCCAGCGTGCCGCCCGTACCAGCGCTGCAGGCGATCCACGTCGGGCAGGGATGGGACTCGCGCTGCATCTGTGTGTAGATGCTCTCCGCGATGTTGTTATTGGCGCGCCAGTCGGTGGCGCGTTCGGCGTACGTGAACTGGTCGAGGTAGTGTCCACCGAGCCCGGCCGCGATGCGTTCGCTCTGCGCATAAACGGCCCGTGCGTCATCGACCAGGTGACAGCGGCCGCCCTGAAACTCGATCGCTGCGATCTTCTGCCGACTCGTCGTGCGCGGCATCACGGCGACGAACGGCAGGCCGAGCAGACGTGCAAAGTACGCCTCGCTGATCGCGGTCGAACCACTCGACGCCTCGACGACGGTCGAGCCTTCATCCAACCAGCCGTTGCACAAGGCATACAGGAACAGGCTGCGCGCCAGCCGGTGCTTCAAGCTGCCGGTCGGGTGACTCGATTCGTCCTTCACATACAGATCGATGCCGGGAAAACCCGGCAGCACCAACGGAATCAGGTGCGTGTCGCTCGAGCGCTGAAAGTCCGCTTCAATGCGCCGGATCGCCTCGCGCACCCAGGCGCGTCGCTGCTCGCTGGCGGCCATGTCATCGCATCCGTTGCGCGGTCCACGCCCGCGTCCGCACGGAGTGGCGGTCCTCGCGCCCGACCTGCAGGGCACACGAACCGCGGTTCGCGCAGGACTCGTCCTGCCCGCCGATCCGGCCAGGCGAAGTTGCCGGGCTGCGGTGACGGTTGGTCGGGCGGATCATGCGATGCGTCGCGGCGATTGCTGGCGGTACCTCATCGTAGCAACGTCGGCCGATCGCCCCGGATCGCGCCGTCACGCGGTTCGACCGCGGCCGCCCTTGGCATTGGCGTCAATCTGGCAGGTCGGGTACCGAACTTTGCGCTTGCTCAAGCCGGCTGGGCCGGAGTGCATCGACACTGCGACGCATCGCGTATCCCCCGATGGATCGCATCGGGAGGATAGGTGGCCGCATGACCGCCGGAGGTGGCAGGAGAAGAACCAAGACATGGCGACGACCTGCAACGGGCTGCACCCGGCCGCAGACTGCGCCAAGGCGGACCGAGCCGCACCGTCCGCCAGCCACCGTGGCACGACCGATGCCCACCAGATGAACAACCCGGAGTTCCGATCATGGCGATGACAGAGAACGGTAAACGCTACTCGGTGCTGACGATGAACACGTTGGCCTTCACGGTCAACTTCGCGATCTGGACCATGTTCTCGATCATCGGCATCCGGATCAAGGCCCAGCTCGGCCTGAACGAAACCGAGTTCGGCCTGCTGGTGGCAACGCCGATTCTCACCGGCTCGCTGGTCCGGCTGCCGCTGGGCGTGCTGACCGATCGCTACGGCGGGCGCATCGTCTACTTCATCCAGATGCTGCTGGTGGCAATCCCGACCTACGGCCTGGCGTTTGCCACCCAGTACTGGCAGTACCTCGTGATCGGCCTGTTCGTCGGTTTGGCCGGTGGCTCGTTTGCGGTCGGCATCGCCTACACGTCGGCCTGGTTCCCCAAGGAGAAGCAGGGCACGGCGATGGGTATCTTCGGCGCCGGCAACGCCGGCGCGGCAGTGACCAACCTCGTCGCACCCCTGATCGTGGTGGCCTTCGGCTGGCGCATGGTGCCTCAGGTCTACTCGATCGCGATGCTGGTGATGGCGATCATCTTCTGGTTCTTCACTTACCCCGACCCGAAGCACGAGGAACGCAAGCAGAAGAAGCAGTATCCGACGCTCGCCCAGCAATTGGCGCCGTTGACCGAAGCCCGCGTCTGGCGCTTCGGGCTGGCTTATTACTTCGTCTTCGGCGGATTCGTCGCGCTCGCGTTGTGGCTGCCGAAGTACTACATCGGCGAGTACGGCCTCGATCTGAAGACGGCCGCCTTCATCACGATGTTCTTCACGCTGCCCTCGGGTCTGATCCGCGCGCTGGGCGGTTTCGTCTCCGACAAGTGGGGCGGCGACACCGTGACCTGGTGGGTGTTCTGGGTGTGCATCGTCTGCCTGTTCTTTCTCGCCTATCCGTCAACGACGCTGACCATCCACGGCATCAAGGGCGACGTCAGCGTCAAGCTCGCTGTCGGTGTCGTGCTGTTCACCGTGCTGGTATTCATCGTCGGGGTCGCCCAGGGCATCGGCAAGGCGAGCGTCTATCGCAGCCTCGCCGACTACTACCCGGACAACATGGGCTCGGTCGGCGGCCTGGTCGGCGTGATTGGCGGCCTCGGCGGCTTCTCGCTGCCGATCATGTTCGGCATCGCCGCCGACGCCACCAACGTGCGCAGCAGTACCTTCATGCTGATGTACGCGGTGCTCGCCGGCGTGATGATCTGGACCTGGGCCGCGGCGCGCAGCGAGCGGCAGGCGATCCTCGAGCAGGACACCGCGCTGCGCGATCAGTTGGTCGCCGGGCATTTGCTCGAGCCGCAAGCCGTGCGCGGACGCTGGCTGCTCGACTGGCGCCCCGACGACGAGCAGTTCTGGCAGGCGGTCGGCCGGCGCATTGCGCTGCGCAACCTGGTGTTCTCGATGCCGGCGCTATTCCTCGCGTTCGCCGTGTGGATGGTCTGGAGCGTGGTCGTGATCGAACTGCCGAAGATCGGCTTCAAGTTCTCGACCAGCGAACTGTTCTGGCTCGCCGCGCTGCCGGGGCTTTCGGGAGCGGCGCTGCGGTTGGCGTATTCGTTCGTGGTGCCGATCTTCGGCGGCCGTAACTTCACGGTGTTCAGCACCGCTTCGCTGCTGCTACCCGCGCTGTGGATGGCGCTGGCCGTGCAGGACCCGAACACGAACTACGCGGTGTTCGTCGTGATCGCGCTGCTGTGCGGGCTCGGCGGCGGCAATTTCTCCGCCAGCATGGCCAATATCAGCTTCTTCTTCCCGAAGCGGATGCAGGGCACTGCGCTCGGCTGGAACGCGGGCGCCGGCAACCTCGGCGTCGGCGTGATGCAGGCGGTGGTTCCAATCAGCATCTACGGCGGCGCGCTCGCTGTGATGGGCGGCGGGCCGCAAAGCTACAACGACCCTGCGGTGAGCCAGGTCTGGCTGCAGAACGCCGGCTTCATCTGGGTGCCGTTCATTCTGCTGGCCACGCTCGCGGCGTGGTT
>CP070653.1:2568691-2604994 GCA_020354665.1 Burkholderiales bacterium | reverse complement strand
GGAATCCCCTGCAGGTCGCGAGCAGCGTCCCGCTGGCCGCCAGCGGCCTGTCGGTGACGGCGGTGGGGATCGTCCTCGCCTACGCGATCGGCTACTGGCCGGGCGTGGATCGGAACCTGCACGCCTCGGGCGCACAGACCGCGTTTCGCTTCAACTCCTATGTGGCGCTCGCGCTCGCCGAGCGCCTCGGCGGCAGCCAGGGCGTAGCCTGGGTCGCCGTGCTGATGTCCGTTTGCGTCCCGTTCGCGAACGTCGCGGCGGTCTGGCCGATGGCGCGCCATCGCGAGCAGGGCTATCTGCGCGAGCTCGCGCGCAATCCGCTGATCATCGCTACGCTCGGCGGACTGCTCGCCAATCTGCTCGGGCTGCGCTTCGCCCAGCCTGTGGAGGCGACGCTGCAACGCATCGGCGTTGCCGCGCTGCCCATCGGGTTGATGGCAGTTGGCGCCGGCCTGCGCTTCGGCGCACTGCGGACGTCACCGGCACTGGCCACCGCCTTGCTCTCCATCCGGCATCTGGTCCTGCCGCTGGTATCGCTACCCGTCGTGACGTGGCTCGCGCTGCCCGAGGAGCAGCGGCGCATCGCGGTCGCATTCGCGGCGATGCCCACCGCATCGAGTGCCTATGTGCTGGCAGCGCGCATGGGTGGGCATGGCGCTTTCGTCGCCGGCTTGGTCTCGCTGTCGACGCTGCTCGGCATGGTGACGCTGCCGCTCTGGCTGGCACTGCTTTCAGGTTGACCCGCCCTGGGCCACTGCCCAGTCGATGTGTTCGCGCACGAGGGCCGAGGCCCCCTCGCGCCGCTCGCGCAACGCCTGCGTGACGGCCGCATCGCGTGTCCCGCGCAGCGCGTTGCCCAGAGCCACCGCCAGGTTGCGCTGCCAGCGCTCGTAGCCGATGCGGCGGATCGCCGTTCCCGTGGTGTGATGCAGGAATTCCGCTTCGCTCCAGACCCACAGATCGAGCAGGCGCGCCGAGGTGAACACCTTGCGCGCGTCGAAGTCAGCGATGGTGGCGCGCCGCGCGTACTTGTTCCAGGGGCAGACGAGCTGGCAGTCATCGCAGCCGTAGATCCGGTTGCCCATTGCGGCGCGCCACTGCACCGGAATCGGTCCGGCGTGTTCGATCGTCAGGTACGAAATGCAGCGCCGCGCGTCCAGCCGGTACGGCGCAACGATCGCGCGGGTCGGGCAGACGTCCAGGCAGGCCGTGCATTGGCCGCAGTGGGCGGCGACCGGCTCAGTGGGCGGCAGCGCGAGATCGACACAGATTTCGCCGAGAAAGAAGGTCGACCCTGCATCCCGATCGAGCACCAACGTGTGCTTGCCCCGCCAGCCGAGCCCGCTGCGCGTGGCCAATTGCGCCTCGAGCAGCGGCGCAGAGTCGCTGAAGACACGGTAGCCGAACGGGCCAACCACCGACTCGATACGCTCGGCGAGCCGCTGCAGTCGCGCGCGCACCACACGGTGATAGTCGCGACCGCGCGCGTAGATCGAAACAGCCGCCGCCTCCGGTTGCGCAAGACGCTGCCACTCGACCGCCTGCCAGCCGTCAACGCTCTGCCGTGGGAGATAATCGATGCGTGCGGTGATGACGCTGAGCGTGCCCGGCACCAGCTGCGCGGGCCGGGCGCGGCGCAGACCGTGTCGTGCCATGTAGGCCATCTCGCCGTGAAAGCCGGCGTCGAGCCACGCCTGCAGGCCGGCCTCGGCATCGGCGAGGTCGACAGAGGCTACGCCGATCTGGGAGAATCCCAGCTCGTGTCCCCAGGCGCGGATTTGCACGACCAGTGCGTTGCCATCCAGCTCGTGACCGTTGATCATCAAACGATTCTAGGAACCCGCCCCGAGTCTCGCACGCTGCGTTGGCGCAGCGAAGCCGAATGTGCTGCGATGGCAGCGCAGCTCGCAAGCAAGCCGGCGATCCGCAATGCCTTCATCGCGCTCGACGGGCCGCTCGGGTCGGGCAAGACCACGTTCGTGCGCCATTTGCTGCGCGCGCTTGGCGTGCAAGGCCACATCAAGAGCCCGACCTATGCGGTGATGGAACCGTACGAGCTGCCCGGCCTCGCCATCGCGCATCTGGACTTCTACCGCTTCGACGAGGAGCACGAGTTCATCGACGCGGGTCTGCGTGAAGTGTTCGAGCGACCGGGCCTGAAGCTCGCCGAATGGCCGGGCCGCGCGGGCGCGGCGCTGCCCCGGCCCGACCTGCGCATCGAACTCGAACCGCTAAACGGGAACCAACGCCGGGTGACCGTCACCGCGCTAAGCCCCATAGGACAGGAGTTGCTGCCATGAGGTCGAATCGTCTGCATACGCGCCGCGCCGTGATGCGCCAGGTTGGCGCCGTCGCGCTGCTGCTCGGCACGTCGGAGATCTCGCTGGGTGCGTCGATTGTTGCCGTGCGGATGTGGCCCGCGGCCGACTACACGCGTGTGACGCTGGAGTCCGATGCGCCGCTGAGCGCCCGGCACCTGATCGTCGATGACCCGCCGCGGCTGGTCATCGACATCGACGAGCTCGAGCTCAATCCGGCGCTGCGCGAGATGGTCGGCCAGGTGAGGCCCGATGACCCCTTCATCGCCGGCTTGCGCGTCGGCCAGAACCGGCCGCGCGTCGTGCGGCTGGTGATCGACCTGAAGCAGTCCATCGCACCGCAGCTGTTCACGCTCGAGCCGGTGGCAGCGTACCAGCACCGGCTCGTCTTCGACCTCTATCCAACCGAGGAGCGCGACCCGTTGCTGGCGCTGATCCGCGAGAAGGAGACGGCCGAGCAGCAGGCCGCGAGCTCGATACAGGACGCGCTCGGTCAGTTCATCGGCGGTATCGACAAGCCCGCCCGCGCCGGCAGCAGGCCCACCCCATCGAAGTCTCCTGCGCCAGCTGCGAAGGCGCCGGCCACGGCGCAGAGCCGCATCGACCGCCTGATCATCGTCGCAATCGATCCGGGGCACGGCGGTGAGGATCCCGGTGCAATCGGACCGACCGGGCTGAAGGAGAAGGACGTCGTGCTCTCGGTGGCGCTGAAGCTGCGTGAGCAGATCAACGCGCAGCCGGGCATGCGGGCCATGCTCACGCGCGACGCCGACTTCTTCGTGCCGCTGGCGGACCGCGTGCGCAAGGCCAGACGCGTTCAAGCCGACCTGATGATCTCGGTACATGCCGATGCGTTCATCGAGCCCCAGGCACGCGGCGCCTCGGTGTTCGCATTGAGCGCCAACGGCGCCACCAGCACGATGGCGCGCTGGATGGCCAAGCGGGAGAATGCGGCCGATCGGGTCGGCGGCGTCAATGTCAAGGCGACACGCGATGCGACGCTGATGCGCGCGCTTCTGGATATGAGTACGACCGCGCAAATCCGCGATAGCCTGAAGATCGGTCGCGAGGTGCTGGGACAGATCGGTCGCGTCGGCACCTTGCACAAGCCGCGCGTCGAACAGGCCTCTTTTGCGGTGCTCAAGGCGCCGGACATCCCGAGCATCCTGGTCGAGACCGCATTCATCTCCAACCCGAAGGAGGAGGCCCGGTTGCGCGACCCCGCGCATCACGAGCGCCTGGCCAGCGCGCTCGCCGCCGGCGTCCGACGCTACTTCGAGAAGAACCCGCCGGTGGCTCGAACGCGGCAGCTGTAGCAGCCGCGCTCGGGCCACCCGCCGGCCAGTCGATCACCTGTCACAGCGGCAGGCGTGCATCGACGGTGCGCTGCGTGCGACGGCAGACATCGCTGCGCGCCGCGAACGTCCGATCGCGCAGTGCGGGGCCTTTCAGCCGGCGACGGCCTTGTGCTTCGTGCGCCAGGCGCCGAGCAGCGCCAGCGTGCCCGGCACGAGGATCATCAGCCACACGATGAGGCTGAAGTTTTCCTGCACCCACGGCAGGTTGCCGAACAGGTAGCCGGCGGTCACGATGCTGCCGACCCACAGGCCACCGCCGGTCACGTCGAAGAAAGTGAATTTGCGTCGCGTCATCTGCGCGACACCAGCCACGAAAGGCGCGAAGGTCCGCACGAAGGGCATGAAGCGCGCCGCCACCAGCGTGATGCCGCCATAGCGCTCGTAGAACGCGTGCGTACGCTCGAACGCCTGCTTGTTGAACCAGCGTGAGCGCTCCCAGTGAAACACCCGCGGCCCGATATGACGGCCGATCGTGTAGTTGGTCTGGTTGCCGGCGACAGCCGCGAGCCACAGCAGTCCCACCGACAGGGGGTAGTCCATCGCTTGGATGCCGCACAGCGCACCGACGACGAACAGCAACGAATCGCCAGGCAGCAGCGGCGTCACCACCAGCCCGGTCTCGGCGAAGATGATCGCGAACAGCAACAGGTAGACCCAGGGCCCGTAGTTCGAGACGAAGGTGTGCAGGTGCCGATCGATGTGCAGCACAAAATCGAGCAGGAAGGTTGCGACGTCCATGCGGCGCATTATCCCGGTGCCACGGCGTCGTCTCCCTACAATGTCGTGATGAATGCCCTCGCCGCACAGAGCGCGCGCCGCCCGATCCAGGAGCTGTCCGACGAACTGGTGAGCCAGATCGCGGCCGGCGAGGTGGTCGAGCGGCCCGCCTCGGTCGTGCGCGAGCTGGTCGACAATGCGCTCGACGCCGGCGGCACGCAGATCGTCGTTCGGTTGCTCGCCGGCGGCGTGCGCCAGATCGTCGTCGAGGACGACGGCTGCGGCATCGTTGCGGCGGAACTGCCGCTTGCGCTGAAGCGCCACGCGACGAGCAAGATCGCATCACTCGACGATCTCGAGGCCGTCAGGACGATGGGGTTTCGCGGCGAGGCGCTCGCGGCGATCGGTTCGGTGGCCACGCTCAGCCTCACCAGTCGCAGCGGCGACGCCGCCCATGCGTTCACGATCGACGCGCGTTCGGGCGAGCTGCAGCCTGCAGCCCGCCCGGTGGGCACCACGGTGGAGGTGCGCGAGCTGTTCTTCAACACGCCCGGGCGGCGCAAGTTTCTCAAGACCGACGCCACCGAGTTCGCGCACGCGCTGGAGGCGGTACGCCGCCATGCGCTGGCACGGCCCGACGTCAGCTTTGCGGTCTGGCACGACGGCCGCTTGGTCGCACAGTGGCGCGCCGCAACTGCCGAGGTGCGCTGGCGCGACGTACTGGGCGACGAGTTCATTGACCACGCGCTGCGGCTTGCCGGCCACGGCGCAGGGCTCGCGCTGCGCGGCCTGGCGTGCACACCCCACGCCGCGCGCGCGCGTGCCGATGCCCAGTACGTCTATGTCAACGGGCGATTCGTGCGCGACCGTCTGATCGCGCACGCCGTGCGCAGCGCCTACGAAGACGTCCTTCACGGCAGCCGTCAGCCTGCCTACGCGCTGTTCATCGACGTCGACCCGCGGCGCGTCGACATCAACGTGCACCCCACCAAGATCGAGGTGCGGTTTCGCGACGGGCGCGAGCTGCACCAGGCGGTCCGTCGCGCGATTGAAAATGCGCTCGCCAGCCCTCGCGCGGCGGCGGTGGCCTCGCCCACGGCGGCTGGCACGTCCGACGCGCAGAAGGTTGATCCCGCCCGCGCGGGGATGCCTCCGGATCCGCTGCTGGCGCGTGCCTACGGGCAGCAACAGCTCGGACTCGGGGAGCGCGCGGTGCTTTCGGTTCGCGAGCCGCCGGCGGCGTGGCGTGCTGCGCTCGTCGATGCGACTGGGGCACATGCACAGGCCGGCCACGCAAGCGCGCAACCGTTGCACGCCGTCGCCGACGACGACTGGCCGCTCGGCCGCGCGCTCGCCCAGCTCGGTGGCGCGTACGTGCTGGCAGAGAATCGCCAGGGACTGGTGATCGTCGACATGCATGCGGCGCACGAGCGCATCGTCTACGAACGCCTCAAGGCCTCGCTCGGTGCGTCGTCCCTTGTCGAAGCGCAGCCGCTGCTGATTCCGGCCACTTTCACTGCGACGGCGCAGGAATTAGCGACGGCGCAGGCCCATGCTCAGACGCTGGCGCGCATCGGTCTCGAGCTCTCGCCACTGTCCGCGACGACACTGGCCGTGCGCAGCTGTCCAGCGGCGCTGGCCGGCACCGACGTGGTCGCGCTGGCCCGCAGCGTGCTCGCCGAGCTGGCGCAGTACGAGGGCAGCGCCGTGCTGCAGCGCGCGCAGGACGAACTGCTGGCGACGATGGCGTGCCACGGTGCGGTGCGCGCCAACCGAGCGCTCTCGTTGGCTGAGATGAACGCGCTGCTGCGCGACATGGAGCGCTGCGAACGTGCCGACCAGTGCAACCATGGGCGCCCGACCTGGCGCCAGGTCAGCATGAAGGAACTGGACGGCTTGTTCCTGCGCGGCCGTTGACGCATCGGTCCGGCGCGCCCGCTGGCCGCCGATGCAGGTCTGCCACGCGAATCCGGCGTGGCGATGACGGTGCCCTACACGCTAGCCACCCGGCCGACGGCGACGAGTCGGACCATCGTGGGCTTCATTGCGGACCGCCTTCGGGGCTCGAAGCGTCTCGGTTCGGCGGCGCTGACGAACGTGCACCGTCGGCGGGCACCGCCACCGCGTGCACGACACGCTGCGGGAACGGAATCTGGATGCCGAGCCGGTTCAGACAACCGAGCACGGCCAGGTTGACGTCGGAGCGTACGTTGCCCTGCCCGTTTTCGGGGTCGCCGATCCAGAACAGGACCTTCAGTTCCAGGCCGTCGGCAGCAAAGTTGGCCAACTGCACCGAAGGGCCCGGCTCGGCGAGCACACGCGGTACGGCAGTAACCGCCGCGCGCAACTCGGGCAGCAGCGCGGGCAGATCGGTGCCGTAGGCGACCTGCACGGTCGACGTGAGCAGCACGTTGCGGTCGGAGAACGAGGCGTTCTCGATACGCTGCGTCAGCAGCATCTCGTTGGGTACGATCGATTCGCGGCCGCTGAGCGCCCGCACCACCGTGTAGCGCGTCGCGATGTCGGTGATGCGGCCTTCGAATCCGTCGACACTGACGAGGTCGCCGATGCGCAGCGCCCGCTCGGCAAGGATCACGAACCCGCTGATGTAGTTGGCCGCGAGCTTCTGCAGGCCGAAGCCGATGCCCACGCCCACGGCACCGCCGAGCACCGACAGCGCGGTCAGGTCGATGCCGGCCGCCGACAGCGCGAGCAGCAGGCCGATGAACAGCAACACCGCGCGCGTGCCGTTGGCGGCGATCTTGCGCAGGCTCAGGTCGGCGCCGGCGTTCTTCAGCAGCCGCGCCTCGATCGCCGACGAGATCCACAGCGCGACGACGAGGACGACCACCGCCGAGATCGCGCCCTCGATCAGGCGGCGCAGCGAGACCTGCGTCGCACCGAGCTGCCAGTGGATGCCATCGAGTTCCTCGAGGGCCACCGGCAACAAGCCGCTGATCCACAGCACGACGCCGATCCAGGCAAGCCACGAGACCGTGCGCTCGGTGAAGCGCATCCACTGGCTGTGCGGAAAGGCCACCCGCAGGACCCTGGCAGTGACACGGATGATCACCAGCGACAGCAGGATCGGCACCACGATCCTGAACACGGCGATCGGTACTGTGTTCTCGAGCGCACGCCGTGCGACGTACGCGAACGCGAGCGCGAGCACCGGGAACAGTGCACCGTCGATCACGCGCCGGCCGAGCCAGACCGATCCCTTGTGGCTCTCGCGCCCGGCAAGCACGCGAACGATCGCCCACGCTGCGGCCACACAGCCGAGCAAGGCCGCCGCCTCGATCAGCGCCGAAGGCTTGAGCAGTGACTCGACGAGAGCGGAAACGCTTTCGGCCGGTTGCATGCTCGCCATGCAATCACACTCCCGCCAGCACGCGCAGGTGCGCGGCGACGCTGCGGCCGAGCGCCGAGAGGTTGTAGCCCCCTTCCAGGCACGACACGATGCGCCCGCCGGCATGGCGGTCAGCGAGATCCTTCAGGCGCCGCGTGATCCATTCGTAGTCGGCTTCGACCAGCCCGAGCTGGCCGAGGTCGTCCTCGCGATGGGCATCGAACCCGGCGGAGATGAAGATCATCTGCGGCCTGAACTCGTCGAGTCGCGGCATCCACATCTGCTCGAGGATCGGGCGGATCTCGCTACCGCGCGTATACGGTGGGACCGGCACGTTGACCATGTTCGTGCCCTTGGGCACCGCCCCGCTGTACGGATACAGAGGATGCTGGAAGAAGCTCGCCATCAGCACGCGCTGGTCGCCGGCGATGATGTCCTCGGTGCCGTTGCCGTGGTGCACGTCGAAGTCGATGATCGCCACGCGCTCGAGGCCGCACGCGTCCAGCGCGTGGCGCGCGGCGATCGCCACGTTGTTGAAGAAGCAGAAACCCATCGCCTCGTCGCGCGTTGCGTGATGCCCGGGCGGTCGCACCGCGCAGAAGGCGTTGGCGATCTGGCCATCGATCACCGCATCGGTCGCCGCCACCGCCGCGCCGGCCGCGCGCAGCACGGCGCGCCAGGTGTGCGCACAGGCAATCGTGTCCGGATCGATTGCACGCGGCTCGCCGCTGGCGGCGATCTGCTCGAGCCGATCCTTCAGATGCACCACGTAGCTGTGGGTGTGAGCGAGCTCGACGTCGCGCAGATCCACCGGCGGTGCGTCGCGATGGTCGAGCGCCGCGTCCAGACCGCTCACCAGCAGGCGATCGCTGATCGCGTCGAGCCGCTCGGGGCACTCGGGGTGCCCGCGCCCCATGTCGTGACTGCGGCAATCGGGGTGGGTGAAAAAGCCGGTGGACATGACATTGTTCCAGCCGGGAGCGCGGCCGAATTCAGGCAAGATGCCGCACATGAGCGAACCCCTGCCCCGGCGCTTGCGTCGTCTCCTCGATCAGATTAACACGATCATTGTCGGCAAGACCGCACCGATCGAGGACTGCGTGGCGTGCCTGCTCGCCGGTGGGCACCTGTTGATCGAGGACGTGCCGGGCGTGGGCAAGACAACGCTGGCGCACGCGCTTGCGGTGTCGATCGGATCGCGCTTCGCGCGCGTGCAGTTCACCGCGGACCTGTTGCCATCGGACCTGGTCGGCGTCAGCGTCTGGGAGCGCTCGAAGGAAGCATTCGTGTTCCATCCCGGGCCGGTGTTCGCCCAGGTGCTGCTGGCCGACGAGATCAACCGCGCCGGGCCGAAGACGCAGAGCGCGTTGCTCGAGGCGATGGAAGAGCAGCAGGTCACGGTCGAGGGCCAGACCCGCGCACTGCCACGGCCGTTCTTCGTCATCGCAACGCAGAACCCGACCGACCAGCTCGGTACCTATCCGCTGCCCGAGAGCCAGCTCGACCGCTTCCTGATGTGCATCACGCTTGGCTATCCGGACCGTGCCAGCGAACGCGCGCTGCTGACCGGCGAGGATCGCCGCCAAGCGATCGAGCGTCTGCCTGCCGTGATGACGGCCGAGGAGTTGCTCGTGGCACAGCACGCCGTTCGCCAGGTGCACGCTTCCGAGGCACTGCTCGACTATCTCCAGACGCTGATCGCCGAGACGCGGTCGGGCCGCTGGTTCGCCGAGGGCCTGTCGCCGCGCGCAGGCATCGCCGTACTACGGGCCGCGCGCGCGCGTGCGCTGCTCGACCAGCGCGACTACGTCGCGCCCGATGACGTGCAGGCGATCCTCCCGCAGACGATTGCACATCGCCTGCGACCGGTCGCGGGGGCTGGTCGCGGCTCGCGCGAACAGGTGCGCGCGATGGTCGAAGCGATTGCCGTTCCCTGACAGGCTGCTCGAACAGGCTCACGGGTCGCGCCAGCGGATCGGCCACGCCCTGCGTGCTGACACGGCGGTAGGCCGCAGCAGACCCGGCGGTGAGAGCGGTGCCCGCGTGCTGAAGTCTGTCGCCCCTTCGGGCTGGCTTGACCGAGGTGCCCCTGGGCGGCGATCCCGTGCAATCTGCCATGGCCAGCCGTTGCGATGCCGCGGCGATGGGTCGTTGCCGGCCGATAGACTGCCGCTTGGCCCGGCACGTCGGCCGCGGGGCACGCCGCTGGAAGTCGCCAGTCCGGTGCGCTGGGCCCGCGAACCCACCAGCGTCGAACGCGTCCCTGGGCCGCACCCAGCCACATGACCCCTATCCCCGCCTACCTACCCGCAGCCTGGCGGCACCGCATCAGCGCGTGGTGGCAGAGCCGGATTCCGCTCACCGACACCCTGACGCTGAACCAAGGCAACATCTACATCGTGCCGACGCGCGCCGGCCTGATGTTCCTGCTGACCGTCGCGTTGCTGCTGGTGGCATCGATCAACTACCAGCTCGGGCTGGGCTACCTGCTGACCTTCCTGCTCGCCGGCGCCGGCTTCATGTCGATGCTGATCACGCATGGCACGCTGCGCGGACTGACGCTGCACCTGCGGGCGCCCGCGTCGGTGTTTGCCGGCGAGCCGGCGGTGCTCGAAGCGGTGCTGACCGCGCCGGCGCGCGGCCTCGCTGGCCGCCCCGGTCGCGCGCGCTGGGGCATCGGGCTGAGCGTCGATGACAGCGACGCCGGATGGGCGTGGGTCGACGTCCCGGCCGGCGCTCAGGCAACCGCCACCGTCAGTTTCGTGCCAATCGGGCGCGGCCTGCATCCCGTACCGACGTTGCGGCTGCAGACGCCGTTCCCGCTCGGGCTGTTCCGCGCCTGGACGGTGTGGCGGCCGGCGGCGAAGGTGCTCGCGTATCCGCGGCCGGAGACACCTTGCGCGCCGCTGCCGGTCTCGCGCAGTGCCCGCGGCGATCCAACCGGAACGCGCCGTGTCGGCGGCGACGAAACCGAAGGCGTGCGCAACTGGCAGCGCGGCGACCCGCTGAACCAGATCGTCTGGAAGAAATCGGTTCGTGCGCTCGAGACGGGGGGTGACCTTGTCAGCCGCGACACGAGCGTGGCCGCGCATCGCGAGCTGTGGCTCGACGACCAGCAGGCCGGCTTGTCCGGCATCGAGCAGCGTCTGTCGCGGCTTGCTGCCTGGGCGATCGCAGCCGAGCGCGCCGGCGCCGACTACGGGCTGCGACTCGGCGGCCGCGAGTGGCCGCCAGCGCACGGCGCGTCGCACCACCGGCAGGTGCTCGAGGCGCTGGCGTTGTGGAGCTGAAGCGGTGCACATGAGTGGCCTGGCCCCACCTGCCCTGCGTGGCTGGCGCTCCCTGCCGCGTGACGCGCGCGACACGCTGTTCCTGCTGGCGGTCATCGGCTGGACGGTGTTGCCGCACTTGCCCAACCTGCCGGCCTGGTGCATAGCCTTCGCGGCGGCGGTGCTCTTGTGGCGCGGGCGGCTCGCGATCGCCAACGCGCCGCTGCCCTCGCGCTGGTGGCTGGTTGCCGCGCTCGGCATCGCCGTCGCGTTGACGGCGTGGAGCCACGGCACGCTGCTGGGCAAGGAGGCGGGCGTGACGATGGCGGTGGTGCTGATGGCGCTGAAAACGCTGGAATTGCGCGCCCGGCGCGATGCTTTCGTCGTGTTCTTCCTCGGCTTCTTCCTCGTCCTCACCCATTTCTTCTACAGCCAGTCGATCCTCACCGCGATCGCGATGGTCGGCGCCGTGTGGGGGCTGCTGGCCACGCTCGTGCTCGCCCACATGCCCGCGGGGCGACCGCCGCTGCGGCTCGCGCTCGCGGAGGCGGCGCGCGCGGCGGCGCTGGGCGCGCCGGTGATGGCCCTGTTGTTCGTCCTGTTCCCGCGCATCGGACCGTTGTGGGGGGTGCCGCAGGAGATGACCGCGAAGACCGGACTGTCGGGAACGATGACGATGGGCGGGATGGCCGAAGTCGCGCAGGACGAGAGCGTGGCGATGCGCGTGCGTTTCATCGGCGGCGGGCGGCCGCCGCCACAGGCACTGTATTTCCGCGGGCCGGTGCTCGACGTGTTCGACGGACGCGAGTGGCGCAGCAGCTTGCCCAGCAATCCACCGACGCAAAGTCTCGGCGAAGAGGGCGTCGCCGGTCCCACGGTCGCGTACGAGCTGACGATCGAACCGCTGCGCCTGCCGGTGCTGCCGGTGCTCGAAATGACGGTGGATCCGCCGCAGATCGACAACGACGAGGCCAACCTGCGGTTGACGCGCCGCTTCGACAGCGTGTGGGTCGCGCAGCGACCGTTGATCGAACGCGTGCGCGTCAACGCGGTGGCGCGCCTTGCGCAACGGGCTGCGCCGGTGCAGGGACCACGGGATCTGCGCGACCTCGTCGCGCTGCCGGCCGGTTACAACCCACGCACGCTGCAATGGGCGTTCGCGCTGCGCCGTGATCCTCGTTACGCGCAGGCCGATGCGCGCGCGCTTGCGCAGGCCGTGCTCCAGCACATCCGCAGCGCTGGCTTCAGCTACACGCTTGCCCCGGGCCCTTATGGTGAAAACGACCCCCGCGCGACGGTCGACGAGTTCTGGCTCGATCGCAAGGCCGGGTTTTGCGAGCATTTCGCCGCGGCCTTTGTCGTCGTCATGCGCGCGATGGACGTACCGGCGCGCGTCGTGACCGGCTACCAAGGCACCGACCCCTTTCCGGTCGACGGCTACGAGATCGTCCGCCAGAGCCATGCGCACGCGTGGGCCGAGTACTGGCTACCGGGCACCGGCTGGGTGCGCGCCGACCCGACCGCCGCGGTGGCTCCGGACCGCATCGAACGCAGCCGCAATCTCGTCCCCGCGCGCGGACTCGTCGCCGGAGCGATCGAGGCGATGAGCCCGAATCTGCTCGTGCAGCTCCGCAACGCGTGGGAAGCGGTCAACAATCGCTGGAGCCAGTGGGTACTCAACTACTCGCGCGGCCAGCAGTTCGAGTTGATGAAGGCGCTGGGCATGCGCTCACCGAACTGGATGGACCTGCTGGTCGCCCTCCTGGTCTGCGCGAGCGCGCTCGCGTTTGGCGGCGCACTGTGGACGGTGTGGGACCGCCGTCACCAGGACCCGTGGACGCGAATGCACCAGCGCGTGCGCCTGAAGCTGCGCGGCCTGCAGGTGGACGCGCCAGCGCACGCCGGCATCCGCACACTGGTCAAGCACGTGCGTGCGCGCTACGGGGCATCGGCGCAGCCGCTGGCCGAGTCATTGCTCGCGCTGGAAAACCAGCGCTATGGCCGCTCGCCGCTGCGACGACCCTCGCCGACGTGGTGGCGCGAGTTCAGCGAGCGCGCGCGCGCGCTGGCGTCGATCAGCATTCCCGATCAAGCGGGCGCTACGCGCCGATAATCGGCCGATGTCATGCCGCACCTCATCCTCCCGCAGGCCAACCGGCCTGCGTGCGGCCGCCCTCGCGGTTGCGATGCTGCTGGCGCTCGCATCGACCGGATCGCCCGCCGCGCGCCGGGGACAGCAGCCTGCGAAAGCGAACAGCGGTGCCGGTGCGCCGGCGACCTATGCCTTGCGCGAAGACGCATCGCACTTTGCCGACGAGGTCTCGCAGCGGCATGGCCTCGATGGGCAGTGGGTTCGCGAGCGGCTGGCGCAGGCGCGTTTCGTTCCTGCGGTGGCACGGCTCATTCTGCCGCCGCCCACCGAGACCGCCAAAGACTGGGCTGCCTACCGCGCGCGCTTCGTCGAACCGCGGCGTATCGCTGCCGGCCTTGCATTCTGGCGCGACCACGAGCGCTGGCTGGTGCGAGCGCAGGCCTTCTACGGCGTGCCGCCGCAGATCGTCGTCGGCATCATCGGCGTGGAGACTTTCTTTGGCCGACAGACTGGCACCTTCCGCGTCATCGATGCGCTGGCGACGCTAGCGTTCGACTTTCCGCCCGGTCCACGCGACCGCAGCGGGTTCTTCCGCGACGAACTCGAAGCGCTGTTCGTGCTGGGCGGCGCGCAAGGCATCGATCCGCTGGACCTTCGCGGCTCCTACGCAGGCGCAATCGGCCTGCCTCAGTTCATGCCAAGTTCGTGGAATCACTACGCGGTGGACTTTGACGGCGATGGCCGAACCGACCTGCAGCACAGCGTGGCCGACGTGATCGGCAGCGTCGCCAACTACCTGGCGACCTTTGGCTGGCAGGCCGGCATGCCTGCGTACTACGAGGTGATGGCTCCGACCGATTCGGTCGACCGCGCCGTGCTGCTCGCGGCCGACATCGTGCCCAGCTTCACCGCGGCCGACTTCGCCGACCACGGCGCCGTTCTCGACGATGCCGGCCAACGCCACGCAGGCCTGCTGGCGCTGGTACGGCTGAACAATGGCGACCAGCCGCCGAGCTACGTGGCCGGCACCGCCAACTTCTACGCCGTCACCCGCTACAACCGGTCGGCTTACTACGCGCTGGCGGTGATCGAGCTGGGCGCTGCTGTGGCCCGGCTTCGCCCCACCCCGTCCGAGCCGGAATCGCCGGATCAGCACCCCGGAGACGCGGCCGAGTAGCGGCTCAGCGCAAGTCGCCGAATAGACTGTCGCGCAGTTCGTCGGGCAGGGTGTCGAGCGGAACTTCCCGCGTCTCCAGTCCGCGCCTGAGGTCCATCGACGAGTCGTGCCAGCCGCCCCTGAACGCGAACGCCTCCGCCAGATGCTCCAGATCGACCAACTCATCGTCGCGGTCCGGCTCCGTAGATGAAGGCGACCGACCGCCCGGCCCATTCGGCGCTGCCGGGCGCCGCATGGCATCGGACGACAGCGAATTCCGCACGGGGGTGCGCTGACGGTTCTGCCGAGGTTTGCTCGAAAAGGAAATCATGACGACCACCGCTAACCGGACACCGGCACCTATGCCGGCATTCCATTCGTGATTTTGTTCCTTGTCAGCAGCCCCGTCCAGCAAGTCGCCTAATCCCCTGGGCGACGCGTCCGTGCGCCGGGCCCCTCATACGCGGGGAGAACTCACGCCACCATCGGAACGAGGAAGTCGCGGCTGATGCCCACGCCGATGTCGCCAATGCGGTCGAGAAACTGCGTCAGGTACGCATGCAGCCCAGTGGCGAGGATCTCGTCGATATGCGCGAACTGCAGGTCGGCCTGCAGCCGCCCGGCACGCCGCAGCGTCTCGTGGCTCTGCTCGTTGGCAACCAGGTGCAGGTTGCTCACGACCTCGTTGACGCAGTTGGCCAGCGAACGTGGCATGTCGGATCGCAGGATCAAGAGCTCGGCCACCTTCTCCGGCAGGATCACGTTACGGTAGACCTTGCGATAGACCTCGAAGGCCGAGACCGACCGCAGGATTGCCGACCAGTGGTAGAAGTCGTACTCGAGCTCGTCGCTGCCGCTGGCCACGCCGAAGAAGTCGCTTTGTGCCGCCTGGAACTTGACGTCGAGCAGCCGCGCCGTGTTGTCAGCGCGCTCGAGGAAGGTCCCGATGCGCAGGAAGTGCAGCGCCTCGTCCTGCAGCATCGTGCCGACCGTAACGCCTCGCGAGAGATGCGAACGGGTCTTCACGCGCTCGAGGACCGGCCCCGGGTCGCGCAGCGTCGTCTCGGCGCGCAGCAGCCGGTTGAATTCGAGCCAGGTCTGGTTCTGCGTCTCCCACACCTCGGTCGTGAGCGCGCCGCGCACCGCGCGTGCGTTCTCGCGCGCGGCCCGCACGCACGACAGGATCGACGACGGATTGGTTTCGTCGCGAATCATGAAGTCCAAGACGTTGCGCGCGTTGACTTCGCCGAACCGCTGCACGAAGCCGCCAGTCAGCTCGCTGATCGACAGCAGCCCGCGCCAGCCCTGTTCGGCGGCATCGCGCGACTGCGGCAGCAGTGACATTTCGTAGTTGACACCCAGCATGCGCGCGGTGTTCTCGGCCCGCTCCATGTAGCGGGCCATCCAGTACAGGCAGTCGGCGGTTCTAGAAAGCATCGGTTTCAGACCTCCAGCACCCAGGTGTCCTTGGTTCCGCCACCCTGCGACGAGTTGACCACCAGCGAGCCGGCCTTCAGCGCGACCCGCGTCAAGCCGCCCGGCACCATCTGCACGCTCTTGCCTGACAGCACGAACGGCCGCAGGTCGACGTGACGCGGTGCGATGCCCTCCTCGACGAAGGTCGGGCACGTCGACAGGCTGAGCGTGGGCTGCGCGATGTAGTTCGACGGCTTGGCCTGCAGCGCGCGTCGGAAATCCTCGATCTCCTGGCGCGTCGCCGCCGGGCCGACGAGCATGCCGTAGCCACCGGCGCCGTGCACCTCCTTGACGACAAGTTCGCCGAGGTGGTCGAGGACGTACTTCAGATCGCCCGGCTCGCGGCACAGGTAGGTCGGCACGTTCTGCAGGATCGGCTTCTCGCCAAGGTAGAACTCGATCATCGTCGGCACGTACGGATAGATCGACTTGTCGTCGGCCACGCCAGTGCCGATCGCATTGGCCAGCGTGATGTTGCCGGCCCGGTAGACATCGAGCAGGCCGGCGCAGCCGAGCGTCGAATCGGCACGAAACGCCTTCGGGTCGAGAAAGTCGTCGTCGACGCGCCGGTAGATCACATCGACCCGCTTGGGCCCTTGCGTCGTGCGCATGTAGACGAAGCCGTCGCGCACGAACAGGTCGGGCCCCTCGACGAGCTCCACCCCCATCTGCTGGGCGAGGAACGCGTGCTCGAAATACGCGCTGTTGTACCTGCCGGGGGTGAGCACCACGACGGTGGGCTCGTTGACGCCCGCCGGCGCGACGCCGCGCAGCGTCTCCAGCAGCAGGTCGGGGTAGTGCGCTACCGGCGCAACTCGATACTCGCTGAACAGCTCGGGAAACAGCCGCATCATCATCTTGCGGTTCTCGAGCATGTAGCTGACGCCGCTGGGCACGCGAAGGTTGTCCTCGAGGACGTAGTAGGTGCCGCTGCCATCGGGCTGCGCGGCGCGCACGATGTCGATGCCGGCGATATGCGAGTAGATGTCGCCGGGCGCGGTGACACCCATCATCTCGCGGCGGAACTGTGCGTTGTTGAGCACCTGCTCGGCGGGCACGACGCCGGCCCTGAGGATCTCCTGGTCGTGGTAGACGTCGTGGATGAAGCGATTGAGCGCGCTGACGCGCTGGCGCAGCCCGCGCGCCATTTCGCGCCACTCATGCGCCGGAATGATGCGCGGCAGCAGATCGAACGGAATCAGCCGCTCGGTGCCGGCTCCATCCTCGTCCTTCGCGCCATAGACGGCAAAGGTGATGCCGACGCGGCGGAAGATCATCTCGGCCTCGTCTCGGCGTGACCGCATCGCGTCGTGCGGCTGCCGGCCCAGCCACTGGACATAGGTCCGGTAATGGTCCCGCACCGCGCTGTCTGTGCCGTGCATCTCGTCGAAGGTCGGCATCATCGCCCCGTCTCCTGGACTGTAGTCAAGCAAGTTGCACGCCAGCCCCGACCTGGGCGGTCGGCGGCCCGAGGCGTGTGCTGACGCGCACCGTCAGCGTGTGGCGCCCGCCACCGCGGATCACGCCGCGCAGCGGCGCCACGTCACCGTAGTCGCGGCCGACGGCCAAGCGAACGTGTCCGGCAGCAGGCACGCAGTCGTTGGTCGGATCCAGATCGAGCCACCCGCCCGGCACACCGGGAGTCTGCGGACAGTACACGGAGACCCAGGCATGCGAAGCGTCCGCGCCGACCATCGTCGGCCCCGCTGCGCCGTCGACGCTGTCGCCACGGGTCAGCAGGTATCCGCTGACATAGCGCACGGCCAGGCCGAGCCCGCGCAGCGCGCCGATCATCACATGGCTGAAGTCCTGGCAGACACCCCGCCGCTGCGCGAAAGCCTGCATGACCGGCGTGTGCACCTCGGTGCTCGCTGCCTCGTAGCGAAATTCGCCGTGCACCCGATGCATCAGTTCGATCGCCGCCTGCGCCAGCGGCCTGCCGGTCGCGAACGAGGACCGCGCATAGTCCAGCAGCACCGGATCGAGAGGAACATAGGGGGACGCAGCGACGAACTCCGCAGCGGCATCGTACGGTGCGCCGGCCGCATAGCGCAGGCGCTCGCGCACGGCTTGCCAGCTTGGTGAAGCGGCGGCGTCGAGTCCGGCAAAGCGCGGCGACGTCCTGACCTGGCTCATGCTGAGCACCTGCAACGTGTCGTGCGGACCGGTCACGCTGAAGAAAGTTCGCGCGTTGCCCCAGGCGTCGAATCCCGAACTGCGGTGCGAAGGCGGTGGCTGCACGGTGAGCTCGAACGCCTCGAGCTGCTGGTTCGCGTCCCGCAGGGGCCGCAGGAAAGCGAGGTGATGCGCGAACTCGACCGCCGCGCCATACCGGTAGACCGTCTCGTGTTCGACCGCGAGCCTCAGCCAATCGTCCACGGCGAAGAGCTTTCTCGATGCAATGGCGGGCGGACGGCGGACCAACGCCGTGCCGCCCGCCCGGCGGCAGACCGGTGCGCACAGACGGGCAACGACGCGACCATCGGCATTTCAAACCGACAGCAGCGTGTCGCCGACCGCCGCGTGGGCGAAGTAGTGCAGCCCGATGTCCCCGGCGAGCTGCCAACCGCCGTCGATCAGCCGATCGGCCAGCACACTCAGGCGCCCCGTGATTTCGGCATCGCTTGCACCCCGCAATTCCTCCAGCGCGATGCCTGCGCCCTGCGCGGGCAGACGCGCGAGCAGCGCCTCGATGTAGGGATCGTCACCGGGCAGCTTGCGCAACTCGGTACGCAGCCTGCGCAGCACACCGGCCCAGGCGCGCGGGTTGGTGTCGTCGATCACCAGCAGATCGACGAGCGCCAGCAGATCGGCGCGTCGCTGATAGCGCGCACGGTAGGTGATCGCGCTGTCGGCGAGTTCGAGCAGCAGGTCGACGCCGGCGGCGGTCGCTACGGCAGGATCGCCGGCCCGAGCGTCCTGCGGCGCAGCCACGAGTTCACGCCACTGCTGTGCCAGGCCGAGCAAACGCTCGATGAGCCGGCCGGTGGTCAGCAGTCGCCAGCCGTGGTCGCGCGTCATGCGGTCGGTCTGCGCGCCGGTCACCGCCGCGAGTTGCACCGCCAGGTGATCCAGCGCGGCAAGCGCCTGTGTCAGGCTCGGCAATGCACCCGCCCCGACCGGCCTGACGCGCTGCGTGAAGTCATCGGTCATCGCGCGCACGAGGCGCCAGTGCTCGGGTGAGAGCCGGTCGCGAAGGCTTTCGGCGGCGCGCGCCAGCGCGCGCAGATTGAACCCGACGCTGGTGGTTCCTTCGTCGGCATCGAGACCGCCGAGCACTGCGCGCTCGAACAGGTGCGGTGCCTGCAGCAACGTCGGCACCCCCCACGGTGCAAGCCCGTGCAGCTGCGCCAGCTCCGACACCGCGCCCAACACCGACTGCGGCGCATCGACATCATCATCGATCAGTCCAAGCGTCGCACGCGCCAGTCGCACCAGCTGCTCGGCACGCTCGGTGTAGCGACCGAGCCAGAACAGGTTCTCGCCAGCGCGGCTGGCCACCGGACGACGGCGGGCGACGATGTCGTCGACCCGCAGGCGCTGCGGCAGCATCGAGAACGAGTCGACCGGTGCGTCGCTCATCACCCAGGTGTCGAGGCTGCTGCCGCCGCGCTGCATCGACACGCTCGCTGTCTCCGACCCGGCCACCCGTGTCATGCCGCCGGGAAGCACGTGCCAGCAGCCGTCGGTACCGGCGATCGCGTAGACACGCAGCACCGCCGGCCTCGGCGCGAGCCGCCCCGCCCGCCACGTCGGCGTCTGCGACAGCCGCAACCGCCCCTGCAGCGTGTAAGCGTCCGGGTCGGCGTCGATGCGCGCCGTCCACTTTGCGCGCTCGTCTGGCGCATCCAGCCACGTGACCTGTCCGCCACCGCGCAGGTGGGTGGGACGCACCACTTTGTCAGCGAGCGCATCGCGCACGCCGAGCCATGCGGCCTTCTCGCCGCACCACCAGGTTGGCAGCGACGGCATTTCGAGCTCCTCGCCGAGCAGCGCGCGCCCGATTGCCGGCAGGAAGCCCTGCACCGCTGGCGACTCGAGGAACGCGCTGCCCAGCGCATTGGCCATCACGACCTGTCCGGCGCGAACCGCCTGCACGAGGCCCGGCACGCCGAGCGCCGAATCGCTGCGCAGTTCGAGCGGATCACAGAAGTCGTCGTCGAGCCGGCGCAGCAGCGCGTGCACCGGCTCCAGCCCGAGCACCGTCTTGAGGAACACGCGGTCGTCGCGCACCGTCAGGTCGCCGCCTTCGACCAGCGGCACCCCGAGGTACTGCGCCAGGTAGGCGTGCTCGACGTAGGTCTCGTTGTAAGGGCCGGGCGTCAGCAGCGCGATGCGCGGGGCCGCCGAACCGGCCAGCTGCGCCGCGAGCGACTCGACGGTGTCGAGCAAGCGGCGATAAGTGGCCGCAAGGTGCTGCACGCCGAGCGCGCGAAAGGCATCGGGAAACAGCCGCGAGACGATCAACCGGTTCTGCATCACATAGCCCAGCCCCGACGGGTTCTGCGTGCGCTGCGAAACCACCCACCAGTGCCCGTCAGGACCGCGCGCCAAGTCGAACGCGACGATATGCAGATGCAGACCTTGCCGCGGCACAACACCCATCAGCGGCCGCAGGAAGCCGGGGTTGCCAAACACCAACGCCGGGGGCAGCAGTCCGTCGCGCAGCAGCCGCTGCGCCCCGTAGGCATCGCGCAGCATCGCATCGAACAGGCGGGCGCGCTGCGCCACGCCCCGCTCAATGCGATGCCACGCCTGTGCGTCGATGAGGAACGGCAGCAGTTCCAGCGACCATGGCCGCGCCGCCGTGCCTTGCTCGCTGTAGACGTTGTGCGTGATGCCGTCGTCGCGGATCTGCTGCGCGACCAGTGCCGCGCGCTGGTCGAGTTCGGCCGCGTCGCCTTCGTAGCAGCCGAAGAAGCGCTGCCACGGCGCGCGCAGGGCACCATCGGGTTCGCGCAGCTCGTCGAAGCTGCCGGCATCGGCCGTTGTCGATTCGCGTAGCCAGCCCGGCGGAGCGTCGATCGGCGTGGGCGTGGGTTGCGAGGACATCGTCACGGCCTCCGGTGTGCGTCGATGATGACATGAGCGCAGGCGGTGGCTGCAGGCACGGCGGGCGCCGTTCGTCGCGGCCGCCGCCATCACTCGGCGGCGGGTTCATCGGACGCCGCGGCGCCTCCGCCCGGCCTGCCAGGTCGATGATGCCAGTACCGGCGCGAAGCCTCCCTTTCGCAGCGACCGTGGCTGTCGTCACTGCGCCAGCGCCACGCGCCGCAGTGGTCGGTGCGCACGATCCGCACGCCGTGCTGCGCGTAGCGTGCGAGCACCTCGGGTGCAGGATGCCCAAAGCGATTGCGCCAGCCGGCCTGCACGACGGCCAGCCGAGGCTGCACCGCGTCGAGCAGCGGCTCGCTCGACGACGTGCGGCTGCCGTGGTGCGGCGCGAACAGAACGACGGCGCGCAGCGCCTCGCCATGCCGATTGATCGTCGCCTGCTCTTGCGCCGCCGGGATGTCGCCGGTCAGCAGCATCCGCGCGCCCGCCGCATCAGTGACCGCAAGAACGCACGACATCGCGTTGGTCGGCAGTCTCATTGCGTAAGCCGACGCGGCCGGATGCAGCATGTCGAACCGCACGCCGTCCCATTGCCAGGTCTGGCCGGACTCGCAGCGCGTCCAGCTTGCCACGGCTGGCGATTCGCGCAGGGCCTGGTCGGCATCGAGTGAGCTGCTGACTGCGTCGACGCGCACGCCAGCCAGCAACGATCCGGCGCCGCCGATGTGATCGCTATCGCGGTGGCTCAACACGAGTCGATCGAGTCGGCGATCACCGAGCGCGCGCAGCAGTGGCAGCAGCACGCGCTGTCCGGCGTCGCTCTCGACCGAGTAGCGCGGCCCGGCGTCATACAGCAAGGCGTGTGCATGCGTGCGCACGAGCACAGCGCTGCCCTGGCCGACATCGGCCGCGACGACCTCGAACTGGCCAGGCGGCGGGCGCTGCGGCGCCGGAGCAAGCAGCGGCAGGGCCAGCGGTGCGGCCAGCAGGCGAATCCGCCATGGCAACGGCGCGATCAGCAACGCTCCCGCCAGCAAGCCGCCAGCTTGCGC
This sequence comes from Burkholderiales bacterium, assembly GCA_020354665.1. Lineage (GTDB taxonomy): Bacteria > Pseudomonadota > Gammaproteobacteria > Burkholderiales > Burkholderiaceae_C. The sequence continues at coordinate 2,583,152 of CP070653.1, read as the reverse complement.
CCACAGCGGGGCCACCGCGACCGTGAACACGGCCAGCGGCGCCGCTGCCAGCCAGCTCAACCAGGCGGCGAGTTGCTGCACGAGCCAGCCAGCAATCGACCAAAACGGCGCAGCGAGCGCCCCGAGCAGCGCGATCGGCGTGATCGCCAGCGTGACGAGCGGGATCGCGATCAGATTGGCGACGAAGCCAACCAGCGAAACCTGCTGGAACAGCACCAGGGTCAACGGCGCCAGGCCGAGGGTGGCCACCACCTGCGTGCGCAGCCCGGCGCGCAGGTGGCCGACGAGCCGCCGGCACGCACCAACCAGCCCCGCATGCTGCGGCGCATGGGCTTCGCTGCGCGCCGGCACCGCTGGCTCCGAGGCAAGCAGCAGGCCGACCGCGGTGAACGACAGCCAGAAGCCAGGCTGCAGCATCGCCCAAGGATCGACGGTGCAGACGGCCACGGCCGCGACAACGAGGATCGCCGGCCCGGGCCAGCGCACGCCCGCGGTGCGCAGCAGCGTCACGGCGGCAAGCATCCACACCGTGCGCTGCGCTGGCACGCCCCAGCCAGCGAGAAGCGCGTAGCCAGCGGCAGCCGCGAGACCCAGCCAGCGCGCGGCCGACGCCGCCGGCCAGAGCAGCATCGCGCGCGGCGAGCGCCGCCATGCGCGGCCGACCAGTCCGCCGGTCAGCCACGCCAGCATCGTCACGTGCAGACCACTGATGCTCATCAGGTGCGCGCCGCCGGTGGCGCGAAAGATGTCCCAATCGCCGCGCACGATCGCCGCCTGGTCGCCGATCGCCAGCGCCGCAACGATCCCTGCCGCGCGCACGTCGCTGACTTCGGTCTCGATCGCGTCGCGCAGCCGCTGCCGGAGCTGCTCGACGGGATGGGCCGCCGCGACTGCCAGCCGCTCGGTGACCGCGCCACGACTCGAGCGCACGTATCCTGTCGCACGGACACCCTGCTCGAACAGCCACAGCTCGAAGTCAAAACCGTGCGGATTCGCGAAGCCATGCGGCGGCCGCAGGCGCACAGTCAGGCGCCAGCGTTCGCCGGCGCGCGGTAGCACAACCTGCGACAGGCTCGCGTCGCCGGCGTGCACGAACCAGCTCAAGCTCACCAGTGCGGGCACGCTGACGGGCTCGCCGGAGGGCCGGCACGCCGCCTCGACGGCGAAGCGCCAGCGCGCGCCACTCGCGCTGCGCTGGGGCAGCGAGGCCACGATGCCTGTCAGCTCGAGGTCGGCTCCCTCCAGCTCGGCCGGCAATGTATCGGAGAGCCGGATCGCGGCACGCCACTCGGTGACGCAGAAGCCGGTGGCCGCAGCGGCTGCGGCAGACGCCACAAACAACAGCAGCATCGACCGCCGACCGATCGATCGCGCGCACCATGCGACCACGAACCACGCGAGCCCTGCCAGCAGCGTGGCGGCGACCAGTGACCCGTCCGTCGCGCTGGGCCAGACCAGTTCAGCCTGTCGAATCTGCAGCGCGATGCCCGCAAGCCACCCCGCGGCCGACCCCATCAGCAGCCACGCGCCGCTCGGCCGCTGCGCCGCCTCGTGTTTGCGGTTCGGCACCGCGTCTTCGGCAGGCTGTACTGGGTTCGCCGCCACGCCCTCCCCTCGGGCCATCTTGTGTGCGCGCTGCCGTGCCTGGCACGCACGCGGGCAGTGTAGGATCGCCTTGGCGCGCTCGCTTCCCCCCTCGGGGCGGCTTGACATGTCGGCAAGGCACGGTCTGTGTCTCTTGCTTGACGCGCCAGCCAACCCATCGAGGAGTCCCCGACATGCCCGCCGATACGACGATCGCTGCGCGCCTGCAGGCGCTTAGCATCACGCTGCCGCCCGTGGCGGTCCCCGCCGCCGCCTACGTGCCCTTCGTGCGCACCGGCGACCTCGTTTTCCTGTCGGGCCACATCGCGAGGAAGGACGGCAAGCCCTGGGTCGGTCAGCTCGGGCGCGACGTCGACACAGCCACCGGCGCGCAGGCAGCCCGCGCCGTCGCGATCGACCTGATGGGCACGTTGGCTGCGGCACTCGACAGCGATCTCGAGCGTGTCGTTCGCATCGTCAAGGTGATGAGCCTGGTCAACAGCACACCGTCGTTCACCGATCATCACCTGGTGACCAACGGTTGCTCCCAGTTGCTGGTCGAGGTGTTCGGCGCCGAGCGCGGCGCGCACGCGCGCAGCGCCTTCGGCGTTGCGCAGATACCGATGGGCGCCTGCGTCGAGATCGAGCTGGTGGCGCAGGTTCGATGAGCGGCAGGCTCTCGCCGCGCACGCTGCTGGTCGGGATCGCCGTCGCCGGCGTGGGGGCGGTCGCCAGCGGTCTGGTGTCGCAGCATGGCTTCGGGCTGCAGCCCTGCCCGTGGTGCATCCTGCAGCGCATGATCTTCCTCGCGATCGCTGCGCTGGCCCTGCTCACGCTCGCCTGGCCGCGCCGCGGCGTGCAGCTGGCCGCCGCGGTGGCGGTCGATGCGCTCGCAACGGCAGGCATCGCTGCCGTGCTGTGGCAGCATTTCGTCGCCGCGAAATCCAAGTCGTGCGCACTGACGCTGGCGGACCGCATCATCTCGGGCTCGGGTCTCGATCGTCTGCTGCCCGACGTGTTCGAGGTCCGTGCCACGTGCTTCGAAGCGGCGGTCACGATGCTCGGCGTGCCCTACGAGTTCTGGAGCCTGGCGGTGTTCGTCTTGCTGGCGGCTGCCGCGCTGATCTTGTTGCGGCAACAGGCGGGCGAGTCGCGTTCGGGCGCACGTCGCTGAGACGCCGGCCGCCGCGCCGTCCCGCCTACAATTGGTTATCTGCCTTTCGCCTGCGACACTGCGAGCGCCCATGGCCAAGATCGACGAACTCGCCGAGCGCGTGGAGCGCCTGGTGCTCCGTCACGCGGAGCTCAAGCGCACCAACGGCCTGCTCGAGCAGCAACTCGCGGTGGTGAACGCGGAGCGCGACAACCTCAAGTCACGGCTCGCCGCCGCGCGCGCGCGCATCGATGCACTGCTCGAGCGCCTGCCGGCCACCAGCGAGAAGGACACGCCGTGAAGCAGATCGAGGTCACGATCATGGGGCAGAACTACATCCTCGGCTGCCCGGACGGCGGCGAGCGATCGCTGCTCGAGGCGGTGGCCAGCGTCGATCGCGAGATGAGCGCAATTCGCGACGCCGGCAAGATCAAGGCGCGCGAGCGCATTGCCGTGCTGGCCGCGCTGAACCTGGCCTACGCGCTGGCCGACCGCCCGCCCGCAGATGCGGTCCAGGAAAAGGCGCTCGACGACGCGCAGGCCGCCCATGTCGACGCACTGATCGCGCGCGTCGATGCGGCGCTTGGCGACGACGGACAGCTGCTGTAAATCTCACGGCCGATCGATCCCCCAGCACCGCGAGGGGTCTAGAATGGCTGCGTCCGCTGCGTTCGCGTGGGTCCTATAGTTCCTTGAACCGATGCTCAATGAGCAAGGGAGAGGAAGATTGCCCGGCTGGTGTGATCGTCTCGCGTCAGATGAACCCGAAGCCCCGCTGACCTCGCCCACCTGAACTTCACCAAGGGTTCAGGAATGCGGCTCACGGCTCGCAGCGGACACCTCTCGAACCACTTGGCCTGATCGGGGCGCGGTGTGGCTTACTGGCTGATGAAGGTCGAACCCGACGAGTGTTCGATCGACGATCTGGCGCGCGCTCCCGGGCATCGCGTGCCGTGGACTGGCGTGCGCAACTATCAGGCACGCAACTTCATGCGCGACGCGATGCGTGTCGGCGATGGCGTTCTCTACTACCACTCGTCGTGCGCCGAGCCCGGCATCGCCGGCCTCGCCGAGGTGGCGAGTGCGCCGTACCCCGACGCCACGCAGTTCGAGCCGGCGAGCCCGTACTTCGACCCGAAGTCGACCCAGCAGGGGCCGCGATGGGTCAGTGTCGACGTGAAGTTCGTGCGCAAGACACGGCTGCTGCCGCTGGCCGAGATGCGCGCGCACCCTGCGCTCGCGACGATGATCGTGCTCAAGCCCGGTAACCGGCTGTCGATCACGCCGGTCAGCGCGCAGGAATGGCGTGCGGTGCACGCGCTGCTCAAGACAGGCCGGCGCGCCTGAGGTCACGCGCCGTGGCGCACGGTCGCACTGCGGCGCTACACGGGCGGTCTGGCAATCCGACGACCGCCAGTGTCGCGGGCGCCGGTCGGCGGCACCGCATGCATTCAACAGCCGGCCGGCTCGCGAACCCGCGTTGGCTTTGGTCGTCCGATGACGCGAGGTCTTGACTCAATCCGGTTGCGGTTCGAGCCGGTCCCCTTGCCCTTCCCGCCCGGCGTCGCGCGGGCGCGGCGCGCGTTGATTCGGTTCGGCCACGATGACCGAGGGCGGGGACTGAGGGACATCATGGCTTGGCTGGCCGTCGCGATCTTCGCCGTGACGATCGTCGTCGTGATCTGGAACGTCGTCGACAGCACGGTGGCAGCGCTAATCGGCGTGAGCGTAATGATCTGGATCGGCGTGATGACCGACGTCGATGCGTTCGGCCGGGTCGACTGGAACGTGATGGCGATCCTGGTCAGCGTGTGGACGATCGCTGCTTAGTTCGGCAAGACCGGCGTGCCGAGCTGGCTGTCGGTGCAGGCGCTGCGCCTGTCGGGCGGCCGGCCCGGGCTGCTGGAGATCACGCTGTCGCTGCTGGCCGGCGCGGTCTCCATGTTCGTCGCCAACGTCGTCGTGATCCTGATGATGGCGCCGGTGGCGCTGCCGCTGGCGCGGGCGCTGAAGCTGCCGATCACGCCGCTGGTGCTGATGATCGGCTTCTCGGCCGACTTCATGGGCTCGCCAATGCTGCTGGGCGACCGGCCGCCGCAGACGCCGCACAGCGTGACCGGCGTCGAGTTCATGGACTTCTTCCGGCACCGGGGCCGGCCGGCGTCCTTCCCCATCCTCAACGTGACCTTCGCGATCACGCTCGTCCTGGTGCTCGAAGCGTTGGGCGAGCGCGTGAAGAAGCCGGGCTTCGACGGCGTGCTCGCCGAAGCACGTAACCGTCGGCGAAGAGCGGGCGAACCGCGAGCGGCTGCTCGGCGGTGCGGTTCGACCAGGTGTGCGCGGCGACACGGGGTAGGGGCCGGTCAGGAATGAGTCGAAGAGCAGGACCGCGACGCCCGTCGAGATCCCGATCCAAGGGGGGCGTCCGTCGTTGGGCGAGCCGCGCACGAGCTCGGCCATGACCGCTGCCGGGCACTCTACCGCAGACCCTTGTCGGCCGCCGACAGGCCTTCGTCGATCGGAATGAAGTTGGGGTCCGGACCTCCCCGCTGACCCTAAACTCCGCGCTGCGCGGGAAGCAGTCGCGACGATGGCCGGCCGTGTGCACCAGCCCGCCGTGCCGAAGACAGGACTCGAGCGAGGAGGAATCGATGAGTTCCAGAAGCTGGCACGCGATGGAAGCGACCGCGGTCGTCGCTGAGCTCAACGCCGACGTGCAACGAGGCATCACGCCGGCGGACGCGCAGAGCCGCCTCGTCCAGCACGGGCCCAACGAGCTGACGAACGAGGAGAAGGCCTCTGCGTGGGAGCTGTTCTTCAACCAGTTCAAGAACATCCTCATCGTCATCCTGATCGTCGCGACCGTCCTGTCGGCGTTCGTCGGCGAGTACATCGACGCGGTGATCATCCTGGTCATCATCGTTTTCTGCGCCGTGCTCGGCTTCGTCCAGGAGTACCGCGCCGAGCGCGCGCTCGAGGCGCTCAAGGGCATGCTGACACCGATGATCACGGTGTTGCGCGGCGGCCAGGAAATGGAGATCGCCTCACGCGAGCTCGTGCCGGGCGACACGCTGGTGCTCGAGGCGGGCGACAAGATCCCGGCCGACGCGCGCATCGTCGAGAACCGCTCGCTGCAGTGTGACGAGGCGCCGCTCACCGGCGAGTCCTTGCCGGTGGTGAAGGAACTCGCGCCGACGGCCGCCGATGCGCCGGTGGGCGACCGCCGCTGCATGATGTTCACCGGCACGACCGTCACCTACGGCCGCGGCAAGGCCGTTGTGTGCGCGACCGGGATGCGCACCGAGTTCGGCAAGATCGCGCAGGAGGTCGCCGCCGTCGCGCAGGAGAAGACGCCGCTCGAGCGGCGCACCGAGGAGATCGGCAGGTGGCTCGGCATCATCACGCTCGGCATCTGCCTGCTGGTGGTCGGCGTGAGCATCGGTCGCGACATCCTCACCGACACCTTCACGATCAAGGACGTGCTGCCGATCCTGCTGTTCGCGATCGCGCTGGCGGTGGCTGCGGTGCCGGAGGCGCTGGCGGCGATCGTGACCGGGGCGCTCGCGATCGCGATGCACGAGATGGCCAAGCGCAACGCGCTGGTGCGCAAGATGCCCGCGGTCGAGACGCTCGGCTGCACAAGCGTCATCTGTTCGGACAAGACCGGCACCTTGACCAAGGGCGAGATGACGGCGCGCAAGCTGCATGCGGGCGGTAGGTCGATCGAGATCAGCGGCGCCGGCTACGCCCCCGAGGGCAAGGTCGAAGGATCCGCGGACGACCCGGGGCTCAGGCTGCTGCTGCAGGCCGGCGTGCTGGCAAGCGACGCCGTACTCGTCCAGGACGGGGCACGCTGGTTCGTGAAGGGCGACCCGACCGAAGGCGCGCTCATCGTCGCCGCCGCCAAGGCCGGCCTGAAGCAGGACGACACTCGCCGCTTAGCGCCGCGCATCGAGGAGTTCCCGTTCAGCTCCGAGCGCAAGCGCATGACCACGCTGCACGAGATGCCCGACGGCCGCACGCTGGCGTTCATGAAGGGCGCGCCGGAGGTGCTGCTGGAGCGTTGCGCCTGCATCCAGCTCGGCGCGGACGTGCAGCCGCTCGATGCGGTGGGCCGCGCGCGACTGCTCGCCGTGAACGAGAGCATGGCCAACGAGGCGCTGCGCGTGCTCGGCATCGCCTACCGCGAATTGCCGAAGCAGGATCGCTATGTCGACGAGGCCGTCGAGCAGGACCTGGTCTTTCTCGGCTTCGTCGGCCTGATGGACCCGCCGCGCGAAGAGGCGAAGCAGGCGGTTGCCGTCTGCCGGGAAGTGCAGATCAAGCCGGTCATGGTCACCGGCGACCACCGGTTGACCGCCGTCGCCGTGGCGCGCGAGGTCGGCATCTTGCGCGACGGCGACCAGGTGCTGACCGGCGATGAGCTCGCGAAGATGGACGAGGCGGCGCTGGCCGCGGTGGTCGAGAACGTCACCGTCTATGCGCGCGTCTCGCCGATGGACAAGCTAAAGATCGTGCGTGCCTGGAAGGCGAAAGGGCACGTGGTCGCCATGACCGGCGACGGCGTCAACGACGCGCCGGCCCTCAAGCACGCCGACATCGGCGCGGCCATGGGCATCGCCGGAACGGACGTGGCCAAGGAAGCGGCCGACATCGTGCTCGCCGACGACAACTTCGCCACCATCGTCAAGGCGATCGAGCGCGGCCGCTGGATCTACGACAACATCAAGAAGTACCTGACCTACCTGCTGCGCGCCAACATCACCGAGGTGGTGGTGCTCGGCGGGGTGGTGATGGTCATGGGGCCCGAGTTCCTGCCCCTGCTGCCCGCGGCCATCCTCTACATCAACCTGGCGAGCGATGGTCTGCCGGCGCTCGCGCTCGGCATCGCGCCGGCCGATCCCGACATCATGAAGCGGCCACCGCGCGATCCTAACGAGAGCGTGTTCTCGTTCGATGTGCGTACATTCATCCTGCTCGGCGCGGTGATCGAGTGCCCGATCTTCCTGTACGTCTTCTTCCACGACCTGCAGAACATCGAGGTGGCGCGCACCGAGATCTTCCTCATGTTCGTCATCATCGAGCTGATGCTGGCGCTGAACTTCCGCTCGCTGCGTTACAGCATCCTGGAGGCACCGCCGCACAAGTGGCTGATCATCGCGATCGTGTGGGAGCTGGCGCTGTTCGTGGTGCTGATTCAGTTCGCGCCGGTGCGCGAGGCGTTTGGCATCAACCTGCCGACCTGGTCGGGAGTCGGGTTCGTGCTCGCGATCGGATTCGGCATCCTGGTGTCGATCGAGTTAGTGAAGAAGTGGCTGCGCAGCCGCATGCAGGCAGGGCTCGCCACCGCGCGGGCCTGATCCGCGGCCGCAGCACGCGCCCAGTCAGTTGCGCAGCGGCCCCAGCACCGGAGCCGGCTCGGCATCGACGTCGGGGCTCTGCGCGCTCCCCGGCGCGACCCGATCGCGATGGCCTCGCACGGCTGACGCGGCTTGAAACGCGTGCTGCTGGGCAGCTGGACGCAGAAAGTCCTGGTCCCCACGCCAAGGTCCCGGTGCTCGCCTCGCGCTTGCGGCCCCCCGGCCCGCGCGCAGCGGCTACTTCACCAGCATCACGGGCACCTGCGCGTGCTCGATCGTGCCTTGCGCTACGGAACCCAGCAGCGCCGAGACCGGAGGGCCATGGCCGCGGGTTCCCATGATGATGAGATCGCAAGCCAGGGCTCGAGCCTCTTTCGCGATGCTTTCAGCGGGGCTGCCGACGCGCTCGTGCGCCTCATAGGGTACTCGGGCCTCGTCGAGCAACTTGCGCGCCGGCGCCAGCGCCTGTTCGTTCTGCTCCTTGTAGTACTCCTCGAGGGACCTGCTGGCGACGAAGCTTGAAACGTCGCCCGAAACCGGCCGCTGCACATGCAGGAGGTGCAGGTCGAGCGCGGTGGCATCGGCGAGGTCCCTGCGCATCTCGATGACGTGCTGCGTTGCCCGTGCCGACGGGGGCGAGCCGTCCACCGCGAGCAGGATGCGCCGCAGTCGCCCGGCGGCTCTGGGTGCGGCGGCGACCGGTACCGGCACCACCTCGCGCGCGATCATCAGCTTGCCGATCGCCAGCACGAGCAAGGCGCCGACGACCCCAGCGCCATAGCGCACCGCGTCGGTTGCCGCGATCTTGGGCATGCCGGGCATGATGTCCGGGTTCACGAGCGCGGGATCGGTGACGATCATCGTTCCGGCGATCCATCCCAGCAGCATGCCTCCCAGCGTGATGATGATCGGAAAGCGGTCCATCAGCTTGATCACCATCTGGCTGCCCCAGACGATGATCGGGATGCTGACCAGGACGCCGAAGATGACGAGCGCCATGCTGTGGACGGAGCCTGAGGTTTCGGCCGCGCCGGCAATCGCGATCACGTTGTCCACGCTCATCACGAAGTCGGCGAGGATGACGGTCTTGACGGCACCCCACAGCCGGTCGCTGCCCTCGATGCTGGCGTGGCCGTCCTCGTGCTCGGGAACGAGCAGCTTGACGCCGATCCAGATCAGCAGCAGCGCGCCGACGATCTTCAGGAAGGGGATCGCCAGCAGCTTGAGCGCGAAGAAGATCAGGACGATCCGCAGCACGATCGCACCGGCCGTGCCCCACAGAATGCCCTGCCTGCGCTGATGGGCCGGCAGCTTCCGGCAGGCCAGTGCGATGACCACCGCGTTGTCGCCGCCGAGCAGGATGTCGATCATGATGATCTGACCGACGGCAATCCAGAACTCAGTGCTGGCGAGCATTTCCATCGTGATGTCGTGCCGCGGCCGACGCGGCGCTCCCGGAGTTATTGCGCGGCAGATTGCCGTTGCACAAGCGGGCGGCTCATGTGCGAGCGGCGATCGCCACCATCAAGCCGTCGTGGTTGGCGCCAACAGCTGCCCGCCGCCGTAGCTGCCCTGCTGCGGAGGCATCCCGCCGCTGCGCACGCGCACCGCGCAGTACTTGAACTCCGGGATCTTCGCGAACGGGTCGAGCGCGGGGTTGGTGAGCTTGTTGATCGCCGCTTCGTAGTAGCAGAACGGCACGAAGACTGCGCCGCGCGGCGTTCCTTCCTCGGCGCGCGCGTAGAGCGACACCGCACCGCGGCGCGACTCGATCGTCACGACGTCTCCCGGCTTGGCGCCCAGCGCAGCGAGGTCCAGCGGATGGACGAGCGCGGTTGGATCGGGCTCGATCGCATCGAGCACGCTCGCGCGGCGCGTCATGCTGCCGGTGTGCCAGTGCTCGAGCTGGCGGCCGGTGATCAGCACCATCGGGTAGTCGGCATCGGGACGTTCGTTGGAGGGAATGATGTCCGCGGGCACGAAGCGCGCTTTACCCCCCTCGCGCGGAAAATCATCGATGAATACGACGGGCTGTCCGGGGTCGCCCTCATGTGCGCAGGGGTAGGTCACCGCGTGCTCGCGCTCAAGCCGGTCCCAGGTGATGCCCGCAATGCTCGGCATCGCATGGCGCATCTCGTCGAATACTTCGCTGACGTGCCCGTAGTTCCAGGGCAGTCCGAGACGCTTGCCGATCTCCTGAATGATCCACAGGTCCTGGCGCGCGTCGCCCGGCGGGTCGATCGCCTGGCGGCCCAGTTGCACGAGGCGGTCGGTGTTGGTGAAGGTGCCGGTCTTCTCCGGGAATGCGCCCGCCGGCAGGATCACGTCGGCGAGGTACGCGGTCTCGGTCAGGAAGATGTCCTGCACCACGAGGTGCTCGAGCGCGGCCAGCGACTCACGTGCGTGGTTCGCGTCCGGATCCGACATCGCCGGGTTCTCGCCCTGCACATACATGCCGCGGATCTCGCCCCTCTTGATCGCCTGCATGACTTCGACGACGGTCAGGCCGACCTTGTCGTCCAAGGTCCCCGGCGCGAGGTTCCAGTGCCGCTCGAAGCGCGCGCGCGCGTCGGGCTTCGTGACATGCTGGTAGTCGGGCAGCATCATCGGGATCAAGCCCGCGTCGGAAGCGCCCTGCACGTTGTTCTGCCCGCGCAGCGGGTGCAGCCCGGTACCCGGGCGGCCGATCTGGCCGGTCATCAGCGCGAGCGCGATCAGGCAGCGCGCGTTGTCGGTGCCGTGCACGTGCTGGCTGATTCCCATGCCCCACAGGATCATCGACGCACTCGATCGCGCGTACAGCCGCGCCACGTAGCGCAGCGTGTCAGCGTCGATGCCGCAGATCGGCGCCATGGCTTCGGGCGAGTAACCCTCGACGTTCCTGCGCAGATCCTCGTAGCCGATCGTGCGGCTGGCGATGAACTTCTCGTCGACCAGCCCCTCCGTGACGATGACGTGCATCATCGCGTTGAGCATCGCCACATCGGTCGATGGCTTGAACTGCAGAAAGCGGTGTGCCACGCGCGCGAGGTCGGAGCGACGCGGGTCGCAGACGATCAGCTTGGTGCCGCTCTTTGCCGCATTCTTGATGAACGTCGCGGCCACCGGGTGATTCACGGTCGGATTCGCGCCGATCAGGATCACGACCTCGGCCTTGGCGACGTCCCTCACCGGGTTGCTCACCGCGCCCGACCCGATCCCCTCGAGCAGCGCGACCACCGACGAGGCGTGGCACAGCCGCGTGCAGTGATCGACGTTGTTGCTGCGAAAGCCGGTGCGCACGAGCTTCTGGAACAGGTACGCCTCCTCGTTACTGCCCTTCGCCGAGCCAAAGCCGGCGAGCGCCTTCGGGCCGTCCCTGTCGCGGATCGCCTTGAGCCCGCCGCCGGCGAACTCGAGCGCCTCGTCCCACGTCGCTTCACGGAACACGTCCATGATCCGGTCCGGGTCCATCGCAAACTCACCGGACTTCGGCGGTGCGTCCTTGCGCCGGATCAGCGGCCTGGTCAGTCGCTGCGGGTGGTGCGCGTAGTCGAAGCCGTAGCGCCCCTTGATGCACAGGCGGCCGTGGTTCGCCGGGCCGTCGCGGCCCTCGACGAACAGGATCCGGTTGTCCTTGACGTGGTAGGTCAGCTGGCAGCCGACGCCGCAATAGGGGCAGACCGAGGGCACCTGCTTGTCGGGGACCGCGAGCGCAGCCTCGCGCGCGGGCATCAGCGCGCCGGTCGGGCACGCCTGCACGCACTCGCCGCAAGCTACACATGTCGATGCACCCATCGGGTCGTCCATGTCGAACACGATCTTCGCGTGCTCGCCGCGGAACGCCAGCCCGATCACATCGTTGACCTGCTCGTCGCGGCAGGCGCGCAGACAGCGCGTGCACTGGATGCAGGCGTCCAGGTTGACTGCGATCGCCGGGTGCGAAAGGTCGCTCGCGGGCTGTGCGCGTGCAGCAAATCGCGGCTTGCCGATCCCGAGCCGGGCCGACCAGTGGTCGACCTCGTTGTGGCGCGTGTAGTCGGCCTCGGGCATGTCCGATTGCAGCAGTTCGAGCACGAGCTTCTGCGACTTCAGCGCGCGCTCGCTGTCGGTCGTGACCTTCATGCCTGCGCTCGGTGCGCGGCAGCACGAGGGCGCGAGCGTGCGCTCGCCGGCGATCTCGACCATGCAGGCACGGCAGTTGCCGACCGCCTCGAGGCCGCGCTGGTAGCACAGGTGGGGGATCTCGACGCCCTCGCGCCGGGCGACCTCGATGATCGGCTCGCCGGCGCGGCCGCGCACGCTGCGGCCGTTGAGCTCGAACTCGACGCTGGGGGCGTCGACCGCCGCGCCTTCGTTGCGGGTCATCGCGTTCATGCCAGCTCCCCGGGAAAGTACTTGATCACGCAGTCCACCGGATTTGGCGCGGCCTGGCCGAGACCGCAGATCGACGCGTCGCGCATCACCGTCGACAGATCGGCGAGCAGCTCGACGTCCCACCTCGGCTGCTCGATCAGCGCCGCCGCTTTCGCGGTGCCGTTGCGGCACGGCGTGCACTGGCCGCAGGACTCGTGCATGAAGAAACGCATCATGTTGCGCGCGGCGCCCACCGCGCTGTCCTTGTCCGAAAGCACGATGATGGCGGCCGATCCGATGAAACATCCGTAGGGCTGCAACGTGTCGAAGTCGAGCGGTATGTCGCCCAGCGTCGCCGGCAGGATCCCGCCCGACGCGCCGCCCGGCAGGTAAGCGTAGAACGCGTGACCGTCCTGCATGCCGCCGCAGTATTCGTCGATCAGTTCGCGGATCGTGATACCCGCGGGCGCGAGCTTCATGCCCGGCTGCCTTACGCGCCCCGACACCGAGAACGAGCGCAGGCCCTTGCGGCCGTGGCGCCCGTGCGAGGCGAACCAGTCCGCGCCCTTCTCGAGAATGTCGCGCACCCAGTACAGGGTCTCGAAGTTGTGCTCGAGCGTTGGCCGGCCGAACAGGCCGACCTGCGCAACGTAGGGCGGTCGCAGCCTGGGCATGCCGCGCTTGCCTTCGATCGACTCGATCATCGCGGACTCTTCGCCGCAGATATAGGCGCCCGCGCCGCGCCGCAGATGGATCTCGGGCATGCCCGGATACGGCGGGTTGGCGCGCAGCCTGTCGAGCTCCGCCTGCAGCATCGCGCGGCAGCCGTGGTACTCGTCACGCAGGTAGATGTAGATCTTCGCGATGCCCACTGCCCACGCCGCGATCAGCATGCCTTCGAGAAAGCGATGCGGGTCGCGCTCGAGGTAGACGCGGTCCTTGAACGTACCGGGCTCGCCCTCGTCGATATTTACGGCCATCAGCCGCGGCGCGGGCTCGCCGCGCACGATGCGCCACTTGCGCCCGGCCGGGAAGCCCGCGCCGCCCAGGCCGCGCAGCCCGGAGTCTTCAAGCGCCTTGATGACGTCCTCGACCTCGAGCTCGCCGGCCACGCAGGTCTTGATCAGCGCATAACCGCCTTCGTCCTTGTAGGACTGCAGGTCGATGAAGCCGGCCGGTTCGTGCCGGACTTGCCCTGCCTTGACCGCGGCATCGACCGATTCGCAGCTGGCACGCGCGACCGGATGCTGCGCGACAGCCACCGCCGGCGCCTGCTCGCAGCGGCCGATGCACGGCGCTGCCATCACCCGGACGTCCTTGCCCAGCATGGCGGGCAGCCGGGCCAGCAGGTCTTGCGCACCGGCCAACTCGCACGACAGTCCATCGCAGACGCGCACCGTGAGCATTGGCGGCACCGCATCACCCCCCTTCACGACGTCGAAGTGGTGATAGAACGTCGCGACCTCGTAGACCTCCGTCTGTGCCAGGTTCATCTCGCTGGCCAGCGCCGCGAGATGTCGCGCGCTCAGGTGGCCGAACCGGTCCTGCAGCTTGTGCAGGTGCTCGATCAGCAGGTCGCGCTGGCGTGACGCGCCACCGAGCAGTCGTCGCACTTCGGCCAACGCGTCCGGATCGACCCGGCGCCCCTTGGGCGCTTCACGTTTGCGCTGCCGCAGCGCGGGCGGTGTGATGATCGGGATGGTTCTGGCTTTCATCGGTCTCTCAGAGTGGAGCGCCGCACTGCGGTCACACCGCGCCCTGCGCACGCAGCGACGCGATGGCCTGCGCACTGAAGCCGAGCTGGGTGAGCACCTCGTCGGTGTGCTCGCCAAGCAGTGGCGAGCGCGTGACCTCGGTGGGGCTGTCGGAAAGCTTGATCGGGTTACCTACCGTGAGGTACTTGCCGCGGCTCGGGTGGTCAACCTCGACCACCGTGCCGCTGGCGCGCAGCGCAGGTTCATATGCCAGTTCCTTCATCGAGAGGATCGGCCCGCACGGGATATCGTACTTGTTCAGGATTTCCATCGCC
>CP070653.1:2485879-2568591 GCA_020354665.1 Burkholderiales bacterium | reverse complement strand
CCCCAGGTCGGGACCGTCGAAAGGGCGCTGCGTCGGCGGCGTCGCAGGACGCGGTGCAAGCCACGCCGCGCAAGCGGCGCTGAAACCCCGGACGCGCCAGGCGCGGCGCCGGCGACCGCAGCGTTCTGCCCTGCCGCCGTGGCGAGGCGCAAGGGCGCTGCTGACGGCGATCGCCGTCAGACAGGTCCGGTTTCAGCGCCGCTTGCGGGGCGTGGCTTGCACCGCGTCCTGCGACGCCGCCGACGCAGCGCCCTTTCGCCGGTCCCGACCTGGGGCCTTACCGCGGGGCGCAGCACGCGGCTTCAGCGCGCGGTCGGCATGTCGGACGCGATCGAGCTGCGCCTCGGCATCTTCTGGTTGACCCCTTGCGACGCGCCGGGTCGCTCGCGTGCCCGACGGCAGGCGCGACCCGCCTTCCTCTCGGACGAGGCGAAAGTCGATCTTGCGGGCGTCGAGGTCCACACGGCTGACCTGCACGCGCACGCGCGTGCCGATCGCGTAGCGGATGCCCGTGCGCTCACCACGCAGCTCCTGACGCACCTCATCGAAGCGGTAGTACTCACCGCCCAGCTCACTGATGTGGACGAGCCCTTCGACGTACAACTCGTCGAGCAGCACGAACAGTCCGAAGCTGGTCACCGCGTTGACCGTGCCACCGAATTCCTCGCCCAGGTGCTCGCGCATGTAGCGGCACTTCAGCCACGCCTCGACATCGCGCGAGGCCTCGTCGGCGCGGCGTTCGTTGGCGCTGCAATGCGCACCGGCCATCTCCCAGCGCTCGGCCTCCTCATGATGGGCGCGTCCGGCCTTCGCACTGCGTCGCGGCGTGGGCATGTGTTCGACCTTGCCCGATAGCAGGTGGTAGCGCTTGCCGCCGAGCAGCGCCTTGATCACCCGATGCACCAGCAGGTCGGGATAACGACGGATCGGGCTCGTGAAGTGCGTGTAGGCGTCGTAGGCGAGGCCGAAGTGACCGACGTTGGTCGGCGTGTAGATCGCCTGCTGCATCGAGCGCAGCAACATCGAGTGGATCTGCGTGGCGTCGGGCCGGTCCCGCGTAGCCTCGGCGATCGCCTGCAGCTCCGCGGGCTTGGGCTCGTCGCTGATCAGGTAGCCCGACCCGAGCGCTTTCAGATACTCCTGCAAAGCGGCGCGTTTCTCGGGCGTGGGCCCCTCGTGCACCCGGTACAGCGACGGATGCTTGGCGCGTCCGATGAAATCCGCAGCGCAGACGTTCGCTGCGAGCATTGCCTCCTCGATCAGACGATGCGCCTCGCTGCGCACGCGCGGCACGATCTTCTCGATCCGTCCGGACTCGTCGCAGACGATCTGCGTCTCGACCGTCTCGAAATCGACGGCACCGCGCACACCCCGGTGCTTGAGCAACGCGCGGTAGACGTCGTGGAGATTCAGCAGGTGCGGCAGCAGATCCTGCCGGCGCTGTGCTTCCGCGCCACGCGTGTTCGCAAGCAGCGCGGCGACTTCGGTGTAGGTCAGCCGCGCGTGCGAGCAGATCACGGCGGGGAAGAACTGGTAGGCGTCGATCTCGCCGTTCTCCGCGACCAGCATGTCGCAGACCATCGCCAGCCGGTTCTGCTCGGGGTTGAGCGAGCACAGGCCGTTGGAAAGCTTTTCCGGCAGCATCGGGATCACGCGCCGCGGGAAGTACACGGACGTGGCCCGCTCGTAGGCGTCGATGTCGATCGCCTCGCCAGGCCTGACGTAATGGCTCACGTCGGCGATCGCGACAATCAGCCGCCAGCCGCCGGCCGCGCCCTTGCCGCGCCCGGTCTTGTGCGGCTCGCAGTAGACCGCATCGTCGAAGTCGCGCGCGTCCTCGCCGTCGATCGTCACCAGCGAAACGTCCGTCAGGTCCACGCGATGACGTCGGTCGGCCGGGCGGAACGCGTCGGGCAGCTTGGCCGCCTGGCCGAGCGCTTCCGGCGAGAAGCGATGCGGCACTTCGTACTTGCGCACCGCGATCTCGATCTCCATGCCCGGATCGTCTATCTCGCCGAGCACCTCGGTGACACGACCGACCGGCTGCGAGTACATCGACGGCGGCTCGGTCAGTTCGACGGCGACGACCTGGCCAACCGCCGCGTTGGCGGTCGCGTTCTTGGGCACCAGGATGTCCTGTCCGTAGCGCTTGTCCTCGGGCGCGACGAGCCAGCTACCGGCTTCGTGCAGCAGCCGGCCGATGATCGGCGCACGCTTGCGCTCCAGGATTTCGAGCACGCGCCCCTCGGGTCGACCCTTGCGGTCGAAGCGGACGACGCGCACGCGCACGCGGTCGCGGTGCAGGACGGCGCGCATCTCCTGTGGCGAGAGGTAGATGTCGACGCTGCCGGGATCGCCGGTGCGTACGAACCCGTGACCGTCGCGATGGCCGATCACGCTGCCTTCGACTTCACTGAGCAGCGCCGCTCCTGCCGTCACGGCAGGAGCAGAGAGAGTAGATGCCTTGATGATATATTTCTCGCTTCGTTGCCGGCCCAGGTGGCGGAATTGGTAGACGCACTAGTTTCAGGTACTAGCGCTGCGAGGCGTGGAGGTTCGAGTCCTCTCCTGGGCACCAGCGGTTGATTTGAGGCCTGCGTTCGGCGCGGGCCTTTTGCATTTCAGCGGTTCGACTTTTTCTTGCACGAGCCGTGGCGACTCAAGCAAATCCAGCCGCAGGACCGCCGCGCAGGCGACCCGCTCGTTGTCTCGGCGACGCCCGGTCGCGCGAAGGTGATTCGGGGGATTCACGTCAGACGGCGAACTTCTTGGCCAGCCCCTCGGGGCGCAGCGTGTCGTACTCCTCGAAAGGCTGGTGGATCCAGGGGCTTGTCGACAGGTGCTCGACGAAGTAATCGGGCGTGTAGGTCGAGACGCCCTTGGTCCAGATCACGGCCGAGCGCAATTCCGCGATCGCCGGCATGCCGCGCAGCCGCTCGACGACCGCCTTCAACGTCATGCCCGAATCGGCCAGGTCGTCCACCAGCAAGATCCGTCCGGCCAGATCGCCCTTGGGCATGGTGATGTACTTGGCCATTTCGAGGCGTCCCTGGATCGTGCCGCCGTCAGACCGGTAGGAGCTGGTCGACATGATCGCCAACGGCTTGTCGAAGACACGCGACAGCACGTCGCCCGGCCGCATGCCGCCACGCGCCAGGCACAGGATCTGGTCGAACTTCCACTGCGACGCCGCCACCTTGAGCGCCAGCCGCTCGATCAACATGTGGTATTCGTCCCACGAGACGTAGAGGTGTTTGCCGTCGTCGGTGAGCATGCGGTCTCCTCGGGTCGATGGGCTGGCGCGATCAGGCCACGTAGGGATGGCGCAGCACGATCGTGTGCTCGCGGTCGGGCCCGGTGGACACCATGTCGATCGGTGCGCCGATGAATTCCTGCACGCGCTCCAGGTAGCGTCGGGCGTTGGCCGGCAGCGCATCCCATTGCGTCAGGCCAGCGGTCGACTCGCGCCAGCCGCCAACGCGCTCGTACACCGGTTTGCACGCGGCGATATCGTCGGGATCGAGCGGCAGGATCTCAACACGGCGGCCGTTCAGCTCGTAGCCGGTGCACATCAGTACCTCGTCCAGACCATCGAGCACATCGAGCTTGGTGATGCACAGCCCCGAGATGCCGTTGATGATGATCGAGCGCTTCAGCGCGGCCGCGTCCAGCCAGCCACAGCGACGCGGCCGCCCTGTTACGGTGCCGCGCTCCTGACCGACCGTGGAGAGCTGGTACCCCACCGTGCCGGGCACATCGATGGGCAGCTCGGTAGGGAACGGGCCGCCTCCCACACGTGTCGCATAGGCCTTCGTGATGCCGAGCATGTAATGCAGTTGATCGGGCCCGACCCCCGAGCCCGCCGCCGCATTGCCAGCCACGCAATTGCTCGACGTGACGAACGGATAAGTGCCGTGGTCGATGTCGAGCAGCGCGCCTTGCGCACCCTCGAACAGCAGGTTCGCCCCAGCCCGATGCGCCTGGTGCAAGCGGTATCCCACGTCAGCCATCATCGGCGTGATCTGTTCGGCCGCCTGCATGGCCTGGTCGAAGATCGGCCTGAACTCCAACGGCTGGCCCTTGAGGTAACCGGCCAACGCGAAGTTGTGCAGCTCCAGCAATTCGCGAAGCTTGATCTCGAAACGCCGCGGATGCTTGAGGTCCTGCACGCGCAGCGCGCGCCGCGCCACCTTGTCCTCGTACGCCGGCCCGATGCCCTTGCCGGTGGTGCCGATCTTTCCGGCGCCGCTCGCCTCGCGCCGCGCCTCGCGCGCGCGATCCAGCTCGACGTGAAATGGCAGGATCAGCGCGCACGATTCACTCACGAACAGCCGCGAGCGGACGTCGATGCCGATCTTCTCGAGCTTCTCGATCTCGCCCAGCAAGTGGGCCGGATCGACCACGACGCCATTGCCGATGTAGCAGGCCACGCCCTCGCGCATGACCCCGCTGGGAATCAGCTGCAGCGCGGTCTTGACACCCTTGATGACCAGCGTGTGACCGGCGTTGTGACCGCCCTGGAAACGAACGACACCTTGCGCATGCTCGGTCAGCCAGTCGACAACCTTGCCCTTGCCCTCGTCTCCCCACTGCGTGCCGACGACAACGACGTTGCGCCCGGCCTTGCTCACCTTACCCATTTGTCCTCGACTCCGCACGCGGGCTGCGCCTTGCGCATCACAGCGCCCGCACCACCCATTGATCACCCGCCGCGGTCAGTTCGCGGTCGCATTCGAATTCATCGCCCTCGTGCTCGTGGCCGGGAAGCACGCAGACCACAATCTCGCCCTGGTCGCGCAGACGCCGGATCGCGCCGCGCAGCTTGGCGTCGTCGCCCCAGGGTGCGCGGATCGCCGCGCGTATGGCGGCCGCGCCGCCGGTCGACTGCAGGATCGGTAGCAGCCCCTTGAGGTCCATGCTGAATCCGACCGCCGGCCGATTGCGGCCAAACACCGCCCCGACTTCGTCGTAACGGCCGCCGCGAGCCATTGCGTCGTTCGCCGTTGCCGCATAAAGGGCGAAGCGCGGCCCGCTGTAGTAGGCGTAGCCGCTGAGGTCGGCGAGATCGAATCCCAGCGCCACCTCGGGATGCGCGTATGACACGTGCGAGGCGAGCCACGCCAGATCGTCAAGCGCCTCGCGAACCAGGCCGCGTGCAGGCAGCTCCCGGCGCGCCTTGTCGAGCACGTCGGCTCCGCCGTAGAGCGACAGCAGCAGGCGCAGGGCCGTGCGGCTTTCCGACGGGAACGAATGCGTCAGGGCATCGAGCGCTGGTCCGTCCTTCGCAGCGAGCGCCCGGATCACCAGCGCCATGTGTTCGCCGTCAGTGGCAATGCCCGCCAGCGCGCCGCGCACGACACGGGCGTCCCCGAGATCCAGCGTCAGTTCGCCGACGCCGGCCTGCCGCAGACAGTCGATCGCCAGCTCGACGATTTCGAGATCGGCCTCGAGCCCGGCGTGCCCGTAGATCTCTGCACCGAACTGCAACGGCTCGCGCGTGGCGAGCAGCCCGGATGGCCGCGTGTGGAGCACCGGCCCGCAATAGCACAGGCGCGCCACGCCCTGGCGATTGAGCAGATGCGCGTCGATTCGCGCGACCTGCGGGGTCGTGTCGGCGCGTACGCCGAGCGTCCGCCCCGACAGCTGGTCGACCAGTTTGAACGTCTTGAGATCGAGCGTCTCGCCGGTGCCGGACAGCAGCGATTCGAGGTGCTCAAGCAGCGGTGGAATGACCAGCTCGTAGCCGTATCTGCCGGCCACGTCCAGCACCTTGCGGCGCAGTTCCTCGACGCGGCGCGCCTGCGCCGGCAGGAGGTCGGCGATGTGCTCGGGCAGCAGCCAAGCAGATGACATCAAAGCCACCGATGTGCAAAGCAAACATTGTACGGGTCGCTCCGAGCGGCGCTCGCCGCTGCGCCGGGTCCGGCGGCTTGGCTCAGGACCCGAACAGCAGCAGCAGCACCACGCCGACGAGCATGCTCGTCAGGCCAAGGAACCGGATCTGGCCATCGGACATGCGCAGCGCGCGAACGAACACATTGCGCCAGGTCTGCGGACTGAAAAAGGGCAGCAGACCCTCGATCACCAGCATCAGCGCAAACGCACTGATCCAGAGCTCACCCATGATGTTCGCCGCCGCCGAAGGTCACCGCGACGCGCCGTCGCCCGCCTTCGAGGAGCTGGAGCGCGACGACGATGCGGCACCACGCATCGCCCGGAAGAAATCGCTCGACGGGTCGAGTACCAGCAGGTCTGACTTGCTGCGAAAACTCGCTCGGTACGCATCCAGGCTGCGGTAGAAGCTCGCGAACTGCGGATCGCGCCCGAACGCTTCGGCATACAGCGCCGATGCCTTCGCGTCGCCCTCACCCTTGAGCTTCTGCGCGTCGCGATAGGCCTCGGCAACGATGACCTCGCGCTGCCTGTCGGCATCCGCCCGGATCTTTTCGCCCTCGGCCGCACCCTGCGAGCGCAGCTCATTGGCCACACGCTTGCGCTCGGACTCCATGCGACGGTAGACGGAATCGGTGATGTCGGCGACAAAGTCCACACGCTTGACGCGCACGTCCAGCACCTCGATGCCGAACTGCTGGGCTTCATCCGACAGCCGTTCGCGCACGTTGTTCATCACTTGTTCGCGTTCGGTCGCCAGCATGCCGCGCACGGTGCGCCGCGTGACCACCTCGTTGAAGGCCGCCTGCACCACCGGCGCCAGCCTGTTCTCGAGGTTGCGGAAGTCCACCCCGTTGTTGCGGATGAACTGCCGCGGCTCGGCAATGCGCCACTTGACCAGCCAGTCGATCAGGAGGGTCTTCTTCTCGGCAGTGAAGATCGGGCGCGTCTCGGGGCTGTCGAGCGTCTGGATGCGCCGGTCGAGGAACACGACGTTCTGGAACGGCGGCGGCAATTTCCACTTCAGTCCCGGCTCGGTGATCACCTCCTTGATCTCGCCGAGCGCGAACACCACGCCGACCTGCCGCTGGTCGACAATGAACAGCGTCGACGACACCGCAAACAGAACGACCAGCAGGCCGGCAATCGTGACCGCGATTCGATTCATCGACTCACCCTCCTCCTGGCTTCAGCGGCTCTCGCGCTCGCGGCTGCGCTGGTTGTCCCGCGTACGTGCGTCGACGGCGCTGCTGCCGCCCGGATCCGGCCTCGGCGCGGTCTGTGCCGGCGGGCCCTCGCCCGACGTCGTTGCCTGCTGCATCAGCTTGTCCAGCGGCAGGTACAGCAGGTTCGATCCATTGCGCGATTCGACCATCACCTTGCTGACGTTGCTGTAGATCTGGGCCATCGCATCGAGATAAAGCCGTTCGCGCGTGACCGCCGGCGCCTTCTCGTACTCCGCCAGCACCTGCTTGAAGCGCTGTGCATCGCCTTCGGCGGTGGCGATCACGCGCGCGCGGTAGCCGTCGGCCTCCTCACGCAGCCGCGCGGCCGCGCCCTGGGCCTTCGGAATCACGTCGCTGGCATAGGCGTCGCCTTCGTTCTTCAAGCGATCGCGGTCGGCCCCGGCCTTGACCGCATCATTGAACGCGGCCTGCACCTGCTCGGGGACCTGCACGTTCTGCACGTTCACGTTGCCGATCACGATGCCAGCATTGAGCCGGTCGAGCTGCGACTGGATCGACTTGACCAGGTCGGCGGCGATCGCGTCGCGCTGCTCGTAGAGCACCGAATCGACCTTGCTGCGCCCGACAATCTCGCGCACCGCCGACTCGGCGGCCTGCAGGACGGCCTCATCAGGGTTGCGGTTCTCGAACAGGTACTCACGCGCGTTCTTCAGCCGGTACTGCACCGTGAAGCGGATATCGACGATGTTCTCATCCTCGGTAAGCATCGATGAGTCGCGCAGGCCCGTGCCCTGCACCACCGCGTTGCGGCCGACGTCGACCGACCGCAGCTGCGTGACGGCCACCGTTTCATGCGCCTGGAACGGGTAGGGCCAGCGGTACTGGAAGCCCGCGTCCACCGTGTGAGAGAAGCGCCCGAACGACGTGACCACCGCCTGATGGCCCTCCTGGACGATGAAGAAACCGCTGCCGAGCCAGACCAGCGCGACGACGCCGGCAATCAGCCCCGTACCGACGCCCGCGCTCTTCATGCCCGGCTGGAAGTTCGGCCCGCCACCGCCGCCGTCCGTGGGGCGCCGGCCGCCGCCGCGACCGCCGAGCAAACCGGAGAGTTTGCGATTGAAGTCACGCCACAGCTCGTCGAGGTCGGGCGGCCCTTCGTTGCGGTTGCCGTTGCTGGCCATCCAGGGCCGGCCCGGCCGCCCGCGCGAGACCGCGCCGGCGATCAGTGCGGCCATTGCCGCCCCCGCGGATTTCCAGCGGCCAGGGGTACCAGCGCTGCTTGTAGGCGGATCGTCGGTGGTCATCGTCAGTTTCCTGCGCTTCACGTTCCGGTCGGCGGCCACGCTTGACCGTCCAGTTCAGCATGCATCGTAACCTCCGCGGCTCCGGTGGCCTCCTCGCCAGCGGCCGTGGCGTGATTGGTCGAGCGCACCGCATCGGCAATGCAACGCCGCAACACATCGAGCCCCTCGCCGCTGGCCGCGCTGACGAATACCCGCGCCGCCCGCTCGCCACCGGGACGCTCGATCGCATCAACCGCGACGCGCGGACGCTGGGATGGCGCAAGCAGGTCGATCTTGTTGAATACCAGGATCTGCATGATGTGCCCGGCGCCGATCTCACTCAGCACGCGTTCCACGTCGGCCATCTGCTCGGCCGCCAGTGGACTCGACGCATCGACGACGTGCAGCAACAGATCCGCATCGGCGGCCTCCGTCAGCGTCGCCTGGAAGGCTTGCACCAGCTTGTGCGGGAGGTCCCGGATGAAGCCGACGGTGTCGGAAAGCGACACCGTGCGCTCGATGTCCTGCAACCACAGGGCGCGCGTCGTCGTGTCCAGCGTCGCGAACAGCTGGTCGGCAGCGTAGGCACGCGCCTTGACAAGGCCATTGAACAGCGTCGACTTGCCGGCATTGGTGTAGCCGACCAGCGAGATCCGAAACGTACCGCTGCGTTCACGCGAGCGGCGCTGCGTCTGGTGCTGACGCTTGACCTTCTCCAGCCGTGTCTTCAGCGTCTTGATGCGCTCGCCGATCATGCGTCTGTCCAGCTCGATCTGGCGCTCGCCGGGGCCGCCACGCGCACCGATGCCGCCGCGCTGGCGCTCGAGGTGGCTCCAGCGACGCACCAGCCGCGTCGAAAGGTACTGCAAGCGCGCGAGCTCCACTTGCAGCTTGCCCTCGTGGCTCTGGGCGCGGTCGGCGAAGATATCCAGAATGAGCGCGGTTCGATCGGCCACGGGCACGCCAAGCACGCGCTCGAGGTTGCGCTGCTGCACCGGAGAGAGCGGCTGGTCAAAGATGACGCCCTGCGCCTGATGCAGGTCGACCAGCGCCTTGATCTCGCCCGCCTTGCCGGCACCAACGAACAGCGCCGCGTCCGGCGACTTGCGCCGCGTCACGATGCGCGCCACCGGCTCGTCGCCCGCGCTCTGCGCGAGCAGCGCCAGTTCGTCGAGGGTATCGTCGAAGGGCGACACCGCGCCGGGCAAGTCCACGCCGACCAGCACGGCTCGCGCAGCCCCCGCCGGCGCCAGCGCCTGGCTCTGGTCGATCGTCAAGCCAGTAGGGTCGTCAGCACCGCGGCGCGGCCTCACGAGCCTTCGTTTGATTCGCCGGCGTGGAAGTTCACGGCCCGGCCCGGCACCACGGTCGAGATGGCGTGCTTGTAGACCATCTGCGTGACTGTATTGCGCAGGAGCACCACATACTGGTCAAACGATTCGATGTGGCCCTGCAACTTGATGCCGTTGACGAGGTAGATCGACACCGGCACGTGTTCCTTGCGCAGCAGGTTCAAAAACGGGTCTTGTAGGAGTTGCCCTTTGTTGCTCACGATATGCTCCGTGTTTTGGGAAAGTAGGCTTTTACGTTAACACAGCCCTCTGCCTGCGAGGACATTCTGTTAGGAATCCTTTTCGCGAAATGGGTTCCGCGACGATCGCATCTCGATACGCAGCGGCGTGCCGGTCAGCTTGAAGTGCGCGCAGAACCGGCCCTCCAGGTAGCGCTTGTACGCATCGGTTACCTGCTCCAGCGAGTTGCCATGCACCACGATGATCGGCGGGTTCTGCCCGCCCTGGTGCGCATAACGCAGCTTGGGACGGAACATCCCGGACCGTCGCGGGGCCTGGTGGGCGACCGCCTCGTGCAGGACGCGCGTCAATATCGGCGTGGGCAACTTGCGCGTGGCCGATGCCCAGGCCTCGTTGATTGCTTTCCATAGCGGGCCCAGCCCCTGCCGCTTGGCCGCCGATATGTGCAGGATGGGGGCAAAGCGCAGAAATGCAAGTCGCTGCGCGATCGACCGCTCCACCAGCTGACGCTGATAGCTGTCGACAGCATCCCACTTGTTGATGGCCACCACGACCGCGCGCCCAGCTTCGACGACGTAGCCGGCGATGTGTGCGTCCTGGTCGGCCACCCCCTGCGTCGCGTCGAGCAGCAGGACGACCACGTTCGCATCGGCGATCGCCTGCAGCGTCTTGACGACGGAGAACTTCTCGATCGACTCGAACACCCGGCCCTTGCGGCGCAGCCCGGCGGTGTCGATCAGCTCGAATTTGCGCCCCCCGCGCTCGAACGGCACGTGGATGGCGTCGCGCGTCGTGCCCGCCTGATCGAAAACCACCAGCCGTTCCTCGCCCAGCCAAGCGTTGACGAGGGTGCTCTTGCCGACGTTCGGACGGCCGGCCACCGCCAAGCGGATCGGCGCGCCAGGCTGCGGCGACTCCACCGACGCCTCGTCGGCCGTCCCGAGCCCGTCCAACGCCGCATCGACGAGGCTACGGATACCCTGGCCATGCGCCGCCGACACTGGCAGCGGCTCGCCGATGCCAAGCTCGTGAAACTCAGCCAGGCGCACGCCGTCCGCCATGCCTTCAGCCTTGTTCGCGGCCAGCACGATCCGCTTGCAGGTACCGCGCAGATAGCGAGCGATCTCGCGGTCCGCTTCAGACAGCCCGGCACGAACATCGACGACAAACACGATCACGTCCGCTTCAGCGACCGCCTGGCGGGTCTGCTTGCCCATTTCATGGAAGATGCCGGCTTCTGCGTCGGGCTCGAAGCCGCCCGTGTCAATGACAATGAATGAACGCCCACCTGCGTGCGCGTCACCGTAGTGGCGGTCGCGCGTCAAGCCCGCGTAGTCGGCGACGATCGCATCGCGGCTCCTGGTGAGCCGGTTGAACAGCGTGGACTTGCCCACATTGGGCCGGCCGACCAAGGCGATGACCGGCTTCATGCGCCGACTCCAGCGAGGACCTGTTCGCGCTACTGCGGACGAAATGCGAACAGCCCGCCGGCGCGCGTTGCCACCAGGATCGTCGTTCCGGCGAGCACCGGCGGCGCAACGACCGCTGATCCGTCGGTACCCAGCCGCAGCAGCGTCTGGCCGTCGACTGTGGAGAGGAAATGCACATAACCCTCCACATCGCCAAACACAGCCGTCGGTCCAACGACCAGCGGAGCGCTCAGTTCGCGATGGAGCAGCCGCTCGTGCGTCCAAGCGACCTCTCCGCTGTCAGCTTTCCAGGCCGTGACACGGCAGCTCGCGTCGGCGCCGACAATGATCTGCGCATTGCCCCCCACCGCCTCGGTACCTCCGGTGTTTCGGTTCCAGAGCAGCACGCCGCGCAGCGCATCGACGCAGCCGACCGCTGACTGGAAGGCTCGCGCGCACACCCGATCGCCCTGCCGCACCGCCGGTCCGACCAGGTCGGCGAGCCGTTCAACCTCGTTGGTACCGCGCGGCGTCGCCACCGCCACCTCCCACCGCACCGTCCCCCGCAAGGGGTCGACCCCGGCCAGCCGTGATCCCTGTCCCGCCAGCAAGGTGTCCCCGAACGGTGCGAGCACGCCGCGCTGCAGCAGCGTCAACGGATCGCCGGGCCTTTGCAGCGTCCACAGGCGACGGCCGTCCAGCGCGTCAAAGGCTTGGACCGCGCGGTCCACGCCCATCACGAACACGCGCTCGCCCGCAACCAGCGGCGCTGTCGTGACCCGCGACGCGAGCCGTGCGCGCCACTTGACGGACCCGCCCTCAAGCACCACAAGTTCGTTGTCGCGCGTCACCACCGCGGCAAAGCGCCCGTCGCTGCCGACGCCTGCGGTCAGCAGCGCGCCGGCCGAGCCGCGCCAGACCTCAGTGCCGTCGGTGGCGCGTAGTGCACGCACCGTGCCGTCACGGCCCGCCACCATGAACACGTCGTTGTTCACCGCAATGGTGAGCGGGAAGTCGATCCGGTCGACGCGCGCGCTCCAGACCTGGCGGCCGGCAATCTGCGCGGTGAGCGGCTCAAGCGGTGCGGGCTTGGGCTTCTCGCTGCTGGCACAGGCCGCGATCACCGCTGCCGCTGCGAGCAGCAGCACCCGTGGCCCGACAGCCGTCACGGTTTGGCCCCCGAGGCGCTGGACGCAGGAGTTGCGGCCGTCGTCGCCGCCGCCCCGAGCGCCGCGAGCTTGGCCTCGATCAGGCGACGGTACTCGACACTGCTGTCCATTGTTTTCCAGGCCTTCTCGTAGGCCGCCCTCGCCTCGTCCTTGCGGCCCATTGCGAGCAGGGCGTCGCCACGCCGGTCGGCCACGAGCGCCTCGAAAGCCGGCGACGCGGCGGCATCGAGGGTCTTGAGCGCAGCTTCGTACTGCTTCGCATCCATCAGCATGCCGGACAGGCGTAGCCGCGCGACCGTGCGGTACTCCGTTTCGACGGCGTGATCGGCGACCCAGCCCAGCGATGCGCGAGCAGCGTCGTTATTGCCCTTTTCGGCCTGCACCTTCGCCGCGAGCAACCCGCCTTGCTCGGCAAAGGCTGTGCCTGCGTAGCGGTCCTTCAGATCGTTGAAGGCGCGCCCCGCCTTGTCGGCATCGCCCGCCTGCGCGGCGCGGTCGAGCTCATCGAACAATGCCGCGGCCTTGGCCGCCTGCTCACGCTGCCACCAATTCCAGCCGTTCCAGGCCGCATAGGCGCCCAAGGCCAGTATCAGCGCCCAGGTGATCAGGTTGCCGTACTGGCTCCAGAACGACTTGAGCTGATCGAGCTGTTCCTGCTCTTCGAGGTCGAGATGAGTAGCCATGAAAGGCGGTTGGCGCAGCGACAGCCGGATGAAAACGCGAATTATCGCCGCAGCAGCGCGGCAGCCCAGTCAGCCATGCCCGCGAGCGGCTGGGTGAGCTGCACGGCCGACGCGTCGCGCAGGTCCTTCCACCCGACCTCGCCGCGCGAAAGCTCGTCGTCGCCGAAGATCAGCGCGTAGCGCGCACCGGATGCATCTGCGCGCCTGAATTGCGACTTCATGCTGCCGCCACCCGCGTGCATCTGCACCGAGATGCCCGCCGCACGCAGCGTTTCGATCGTCGGCAACGCACGCTCCAGCGCGGCGATAGAGGGCACCACCGCGTAGACGGTCGGCCTGCGAGCTGGAACGCGCGTCTGCAGGGCCTCTAACAGCAGCAGCATCCGCTCGATGCCCATCCCCCAACCGACTGCCGGCGTGGGCTTGCCGCCGAGTTGCTCGAACAGGCCGTCGTAGCGACCGCCACCGCACACGGTCCCCTGCGAGCCGAGCAGGTCGGTCACCCATTCGAACACGGTGAGGTTGTAGTAGTCGAGCCCGCGCACGAGGCGGGGATTGACCCGGTAGGCGAGGCCCGCCGCGTCGAGCAGGCGGCGCAGCCCGTCGAAGTGCGCGAGCGAGGCCTCGTCGAGATGGTCCATCAGTTTCGGTGCCGCCTCGACCAGCGGCTGCATCGAGGGGTTCTTGCTGTCCAGAATGCGCAGCGGATTCGTGTAGAGCCGGCGCTTCGAATCCTCGTCGAGGTTCCCGGCGTGCTGCTCCAGGTAAGCCACCAGCGCGGCGCGGTGCGCGGCCCGCTCGGCCGGCTGCCCGAGGGTGTTGATCTCGAGCCGCACGTCACGGCCCTCGACAAACCCCAGTTCGCGGCACAGCGTGCGGCACATCATGATCTGCTCGGCATCGACATCCGGACCGGCCAATCCGAACGCCTCGACATCGATCTGGTGGAACTGCCGGTAGCGCCCCTTTTGTGGTCGCTCGTGGCGGAACAGCGCCACCTGGCTCCACACCCGCATCGGCCCGTGGTGCAGCGTGTTGTGTTCGATCGCCGCACGCACCAGCCCCGCCGTGGCCTCCGGCCGCAGCGTCAGCTGGTCACCGTTCATCGCGTCGGTGAAGGAGTACATCTCCTTCTCGACGATGTCGGTCACCTCGCCGAGGCCACGCACGAACAACGCGGTGGGCTCGACGATCGGCGTACGCATATTGGTGTAGCCGTAGCGCGCCATGAGGTCGCGCACCTTGTCCTCGAACCACTCCCAGTGGCCCGACTCGCCCGGCAGGATGTCGTTCATGCCTTTGACGGCTTTCAATGCTTCAGCCATGGGTGTGTGCCATTGCGAGCCGCGCTGCCACGCGCGTGCTGTCTGCCGATCGCTCAGCGCGGGCGCGCGAATCGACGTTCGATGTAGTCCTCGACGATGCTCCGGAATTCCTGCGCGATGCGCTCGCCGCGCAACGTCGTCGCCTTCTGGCCATCGATGAACACCGGGGCCGCCGGCGCCTCGCCCGTGCCAGGTAGGCTGATCCCGATGTCGGCGTGCTTGCTTTCGCCGGGTCCGTTGACGATGCACCCCATCACCGCGACCTTCAGGTTCTCGACGCCGGGATAGCGCGACTTCCACGTCGGCATCTGCGCGCGCAGGAAGTCGTCGATCTGCTTGGCCAGCTGCTGGAACGTCGTGCTCGTCGTGCGGCCGCAACCGGGGCAAGCGGTAACGCTCGGATTGAAGGCGCGCAGCCCGAGCGCCTGCAGGATCTCCAGCGCGACCACCACCTCCTGCGTGCGCGGCTCGCCCGGGTGTGGCGTGAGACTGACGCGAATGGTGTCGCCGATACCTTCCTGCAACAGCACAGCCAACGCCGCGGTCGACGCTACCGTGCCCTTGGTGCCCATCCCCGCCTCGGTCAGGCCAAGGTGCAACGGATGGTCGCAGCGCGCCGCAAGCGCGCGGTACACCGCGACGAGGTCGCGCACCCCGCTGACCTTGCAGCTGATCACGATTTGGCCGGGGTCCATCCCGAGCTCGCATGCAGCCGCGGCCGAACGCAGCGCCGACGAGACCAGCGCTTCGTACATCACCTGCTGCGCATCCCACGGTGCGGCGCGCTGGGCATTGTCGTCCATCAGCTGCGCGAGCAGTTCCTGGTCAAGACTTCCCCAGTTCACGCCGATGCGCACCGGCTTGTCGTGGCGCAGCGCCGCCTCGATCATCATCGTGAACTGCCGGTCGCGCTTATCGCCCTTGCCCACGTTGCCCGGGTTGATGCGGTACTTGGAAAGCGCCTGTGCCATCGCGGGGTACTCGGTGAGCAGGCGATGGCCGTTGTAGTGGAAGTCGCCGACCAGCGGCACATCGATGCCCATGCGGTCGAGCTGGTCGCGGATCGCCGGCACGGCCTGCGCCGCCTCCGGTGTATTCACGGTGATGCGTACCAGCTCAGAGCCGGCCTGCGCGAGCTCCTTGACCTGGATCGCCGTGCCGATCACGTCGACGGTGTCGGTGTTGGTCATCGACTGCACGCGCACCGGCGCGTCACCGCCGATCGTCACGTCGCGCGAGCCCCAGCTCACCTTGGCCTGGCGCCTGCGGCGCGATGCTGGCGTCGCCGGCGCAATCGGGGTCGGAAGGTCCTCGGCATGCGCCGGCACGAAAGAGGCCTCGCTGGTCGGCATGCGCGTCACTTCAGTTCGAGGCGCGCGACATTGCTGCGTGCCGCCGCGCCGAGATCGACCGGCTCGCCGCGGAATACCAGCTGCGTGCCAGCCACGTTGCCCACACGCACGCGGAACGGCGGCTTTCCGTCGAGCCCGACCGTCTCGCCCGGCTGCACGGTGCGCGACAACAGCGCCTGGTCGCTGGCATCCAGGACTTCGATCCACGATTCGGCACTCGTCCGCACGACCAGCAGGCCCGTCACAGCCTCGGCGGCGGCGATTCCCTCCGCGGGCACTGAGTGAACCGTCTGCACGGCTGGCGGCGTCGAATTGGATTCGCTCTGCGCGCTGGCGGCCGCCTCTACGGCGGCCACGGCCGGTGCGGACGCAGGCGGCTGGTCTGCCGCAGGTGCCGGCACGATCGCGGGCGGCGCAAGCACGGTCTCCTGCGGCACCAGCGAGGACGCGCCCCGCCAGAAGCCCGGCGGCACAAGGAGCAGGCCCAGCGCCGCCAGAAGGATCAGTGCCGGCCCCCACACGACCGGCTGCTGCAGCCATGACACGACGTCGGTCGGCGGCTCGGCGAGGCCGTCAGGTCGGAACGGTTGGTCCAATCCGCGCGACGCATGCTCCAGGCGCGGCGCCGGCGGCTGCGGCATCAGTGCCAGGATCGGCTCGGCGTCGATCTTGAGCACATGGCACACCTTCTTGGCCAACGCGCGTGCGAACGCCGCATCGGGCAGCTCGTCGAGCCTATCGGACTCGAGCGCCTCGAGCTTGCGTTGCGGCACCTTGACCGTGGCAGCGAGCGCGGCGATGTGCAGGCCGTGCGCGGTGCGTGCCTGGCGAAGCAGCGTGCCGGAGGTTACCGTCTGCGCCACCGGCGGTGCCGCCGGCTCACTCATCGAATCGTCCCTGCTCATAGGCGATCGCTTCGCGCGACTGCGGATAGCGCTGGCGCAGGGTGCTCCCGTACTGGTCCGCGCCGCGCCGATTGCCGAGCTTGCGCTCGATGCGCGCTGCCAACCACAGTGTCGACGCATCGCCTGGCGGGCTATTGGCCAGTGCGCGTCGCACGTAGAAGCGCGCGCGCTCGAATTCACCTCGGCGATAGAAAAGCTCCGCGAGATGCGCCGACGTCGCGCTATTAGACGGATCGAGTTCGAACGACCGCATCAGCGTACGCTCGCCATCCGCGAGCCGGTTCGCCTTGACCTGGCATACGCCCTGTGCGAGCAGCGTTCGCGCAGGGGTGCGGTACCCGGGAACCTTGAGCGCCCGCTCGAACAGCTGCTCGGCCACGTCGTAGCGCCCGGCCTGACAGTGGAACCAGCCGTAGTTGTGCATGGCGTCGGCATCGCGCGGGTCAAGCTGCAGCGCGTGGCTGAAACTCTCGTCGGCTAACTGATCCCGGCCCATGTTGCTGTAGATCAGGCCCCGCAGGTTGAACGCTGCGGCGAAGTCTGGCTTGACCGCGATGGCCTGCTTGACCTCGTCGAGCGCAGTCTCCAACTGACCTTGCGAGTAGTACGCGACAGCCAGCTGGAAACGGGTGCGCGCGCGCCGGTCAATGTCGGTCTCATCCGATGCTGTCACGATGTCGCGGCCGCCGGGGTCGGCCGGGCCCGTCGACGCGCAACCGCCGAAAACCGAAATGACCATCGTAACGATCAGCCCGGCGCACGCCCAACGCAAGCCGCTGGCGACGACACCGCCGTCTCGGCAGGCGAAAGCTTGCGGACAGCGCGAGCCGGTCATCTCGCGCGCTCCACCCGAGCCGTCGTCCGCCGCGCGGGCATGAACCGGACCGGCGCGCGAGTCATGCGCGACGGCGCGTCGGTACGGTCCCGCACCTCGCCGGCAAGCTGGCCGCACGCGGCATCGATGTCGTCGCCGCGTGTCTTGCGCACCGTGGTGACGAACCCACCCTCATCGAGGGCGGCCGCGAACGCCGAAACCACCTCGGGCCGTGAACGACGCAAGCCCGACTGCGCGAACGGATTGAACGGGATCAGGTTGAACTTGCACGCGACGGCAGCACCGCGTACGAGCGCGAGGAGCTCGCGGGCGTGCGTCAACGTGTCGTTCACTCCGTCGATCATGCAGTACTCGAAGGTGATGAAATCGCGTGGCGCAGCCTCAATGTAGCGGCGGCACGCCGCCATCAGCTCGACGAGCGGGTACTTGCGGTTCAGCGGCACCAGCTGGTCGCGCAACGCGTCGTTGGGGGCGTGCAGCGAGACCGCCAGTGCCACCGGGCAGTCCGCGCGCAGCCGGTCGATCATCGGTACGACTCCCGATGTGCTCACCGTCACGCGGCGCCGAGATAGGCCGTATGCGTTGTCGTCGAGCATGAGGCGCAGGGCCGGCAGCAAGGCGGAATAGTTCTGCAGCGGCTCGCCCATCCCCATCATCACCACGTTCGTCACAGCGCGCTGATGAGGCGGCAACGCAAGCCGGCGACGAAGCTCGTGCTCGGCGTGCCACAACTGGCCAATGATCTGGCCGGCGGACAGATTGCGGCTGAACCCCTGGTGCCCGGTCGAGCAGAAACGGCACCCCACTGCGCAGCCGACTTGCGAAGACACGCACAGCGTGCCGCGGTCGTCCTCGGGAATGAAGACGGTCTCGACCGCCTCGCCCGCACCCACGTCGAACAGCCACTTTACCGTGCCGTCCCGCGAAGCGTGTTCGCGCGCCACGGGCAGCGCGTTGACCTCGGCAGCCGCGGACAGCGTGCCGCGAAACGGCCGCGCGAGGTCCGACATCCGATCGAAATCCGCCTCACCCTTCTGGTGCATCCAACGCAGCAGCTGGATTGCACGAAACCGCTTCTCGCCCAGCCCTTGGCAGTAGGCGATCAGTTGATCGGAGTCGAAGTCGAGCAGGTTAACCACGAGAAACCGCGCCGGCCGAGCCCTGGCCTCAGCGGCTGTAGATGTTCATACGCGCAAAGAAGAAGGCCACCTCCGCCGCCGCGGTGTCGGCCGCATCCGAGCCGTGCACCGCGTTGGCGTCGATGCTTTCGGCGAAGTCCGCCCGAATTGTCCCCTTGGCGGCCTTCTTCGGATCGGTCGCGCCCATCAACTCGCGATTCTTCGCGATCGCATCCTCGCCCTCGAGCACCTGGACCATCACTGGACCCGAGATCATGAACTCGACCAGGTCGTTGAAGAATGGGCGATCCTTGTGCACTGCGTAGAAAGCCTGCGCTTCGAGACGGGACAGATGGACCATCTTGGCCGCTACGACTTTCAGGCCGGCACGCTCGAAGCGAGCGTAGATCTGTCCGATCACGTTCTTCGCTACCGCATCGGGCTTGATGATCGACAGCGTGCGTTCGAGCACCATGAAAGTCTCTCCTGAATCGGGGTTCTGCCAAAAGCGTGGAATTGTAGGGTTGGGGTCCGATCGCGATCCGCCTCGCCGGCCGGCCGCTCGTCAACGACCGCCGCGACCGCCTCCACGACCACGGCGACCGCCGCCTGCCTTGCGGTACACGGCATCGGCGCCGATGTAGCCCACCGACGTCTGCATCGGGTCTGGCTGTCGTTGGCCAGGCCCCTCCGAGGGGGCCTTCTTGCGCTGAGCGTTGCCCGCACCGGGTCGGCCGAAACCGGTAAAACCTGGCGTGCGGCCACCCTGTACGAAGCGGCGATCGAATGTCTGCTGCAACGGATTGGGGATCGGGCCGTGGTGTTCGAGATCGTCCTCGTGACTGTCGAACACGTCAGTCGCGTGATCAGCCGGCGCGCGCAGCGCGACCGTTCCGGGCTCGGCGGTGGGCGCCGGGCGTGACGCCGCCGGACTGCTCCCCCGGCCTCGCTTGCCCCGGCGGCCGCCTCGGCCGGCCTTGTCGTCGCGGCCGGACTCGCGACCGGCCGCGCCCGCGCCTGCGCCTGCGCCTGCGCCAACGAGCCGACGTATCAGACGGACGTCGTCCTCGCCCAAGTCGACCCATTCGCCTCGCCTCAGCCCGCGCGGCAACACGACGTTGCCATAACGGATACGGATCAGCCGGCTCACCGTCAAACCGACTGCATCGAACAGCCTGCGCACTTCGCGATTGCGTCCCTCGCTAATGACGACGCGGTACCAGTGATTGGCTCCTTCGCCACCGCCATCGGTGATCGCTTGAAACGCGGCGCGCTGGCCGTCGACGTCGACTCCTTCGAGCAGCCGCGCACGCGCCTCATCGTCAAGGATGCCGAGCACGCGCACGGCGTACTCCCGCTCCACGCCGAAGCGCGGGTGCATCAACTGGTGCGCCAGCTCACCGGAATTGGTGAACAGCAGCAGACCCTCGGTGTTGATGTCCAGACGCCCCACCGATTGCCACTTGCCCTGCGTCAGGCGCGGCAAGCGGCGAAATGCGGTCGGGCGCTGTTGCGGATCATCGCGTGTCACGACTTCGCCCACTGGCTTGTGATACGCGATCACACGCGCCGGCGGCGGCGCGATGCGGACCTTGATCAGCTTGCCCGCGACCTTGACCTGGTCACCCCACGAAATGCGCTGGCCAATGTGCGCCGGCTCGCCGTTGACTGAGATGCGACCTTCGAGAATGAGCTGCTCCATGTCGCGCCGCGAGCCGATGCCCGCCTGCGCCAGCACCTTGTGCAGCTTGGGCGCGTCGGGTTCCGGCGCCAGCACGCGCTTGGCCGGCAACGCTTCGTCTTCACCGTCACCCTCCTCGGTCGCGCCAGCGTCGAACGCCCCACTCGCCACCTCGGCGAACATAGCTTCGGCCTCGGCAGTGCGCCGGGCATCGGCCTGCAAGACGGGTTCGCGTCCCTGAGGCGGAGATCGTCCGACATCGCCAGCCTGGTCCGGTCGGGCCGATGCGCCATCGCGTCCGCGGTCCTTGCCGCGGCGCCGGCGCTTGCGGCGGCGCCCGCCGCCCTCTGCAGATGGCGCCGACAAAGCGTCAGCGCCGGTATCCGATGCGGCCACAGCCTCCGCGGAGCCACTCCCATCAGGCGCCGGCGCCTGGTCCCCCGTACCGTGAGGCGCCGCGCCACCGGCCTCGTGCACCTGCTCGCGCCCTGCGTCGGCCGGGTCTGCACCTGCGGAGGGCACATCACCGACTGGCTGGGTCGCCCGTGCTCTGCGCGCGCGCGGCTTTTCGCTTGGGCCCGCCTCGTCGTCTGCAGGGGCCATGACGGAAATCTCTTCGGGTTTCATGCTTGCCTCGCTGACGCTCAGGGCTGGGAATCTGGGATGGATGCGGCCATGAGGGCCGTGCCGGTGGCGGATCGGTCAGACACCTCGCTGGGCGGCGACAGCGTGGAACGCCCTTGACTGGCCTGCACATCGTCACCCGCCGTCGGCTGCGCCAAATCAGTCGGTACGTCCTCTGGCGACCCTGCGCCATCCAGATCAGCTTCGACAACCGACCTGCCGCTCGGGTCGCCGCTCGCTGGCGTGGCCGCCCTCTCCAGCAACGAGCCCTGCTCGGGCAGCACATCCATCAAGGCCTGCGAAGCGGGTATGCCGTCGAGCGGCGGCAAATCCTCCAGGCTCGCGAGGCCGAGATCATCGAGGAAGTGACGCGTCGTTGCGTACAGCGCGGGACGCCCCGGCGCCTCGCGATACCCGACCACCTCGACCCAGCCACGGTCCTCGAGCTGCTTGATGATCGGGGTGCCCACCGCGACGCCGCGAATGTCCTCAATGTCGCCACGCGTCACCGGTTGTCGGTAGGCGATGATCGCCAGCGTCTCGAGGACCGCGCGCGAGTACTTCGGCGGCTTCTCGGGATTCAGGCGGTCGAGGTATTCGCGCATCTCGGGGCGGCTCTGAAAGCGCCATCCGCCAGCAAGCGCGACGAGTTCGACGCCGCGATGCCGCCAGTCGACTGCCAGCTCGTCGAGTAACGCACGCAGCGTGTCCGCGCCGATGCGATCTTCGAACAAGGTTCTCAGTTCGCGCAGCGAGAGCGGCTGCGCAGCGCAGATGAGCGCGGTCTCGAGGACGCGCTTGGCATCCTGGGTATTCATCCGATCGGGTTCACATTCGTCGCCGATTGCGGTCGGCGGTGCATGGACGTTCGGGTTCGTCGGCCCCATCTCCAGCGCAGCGCTGAAGCGCCACGCGGTTCGCATCGCACGCCGGGGTCCGGAATCCACAGCCCGCAATAGTCGTCCAGTCGGGCTGCCCTGAATCACTCCGCAGCGCGGAGGTCACTGTCACGTCGCCCCGGCGCGCCGGCGCCAGTTCGACCAGGCCGTATTGTACCGCCCTCGCGTCGTCAATGCCGCGCGCCTCAGCCACACACCGCGCGCCATGCGGCAGCCATGTCGGCGGGCAGCGGGGCCTCGAAATGCATCGCCTCGTTGCTGACTGGGTGGCTCAGCAGCAGGCGCGCCGCGTGCAATGCCTGCCGCACCATCCCCAGCGCGGGCACCCCCCCGTAGAGCGTATCGCCCACCAGCGGTAGCCCGCGCGATGCCAGATGCACACGGATCTGGTGGGTGCGACCGGTGTGCAGCCGGCATCGCAGCGCGCTGAAACCGTCGGAGGCCGCCACGAGCTCAACGTCGGTTCGCGCCGGACGTCCACCCGCCACGACGGCCATGCGCACGCGCCGGACCGGATCGCGCCCGATCGGTGCATCGATCGCGAACGAGGCCTGCGCAGGCACGCCGTGGGCCAGCGCAAGGTACTCGCGCCCGACCTCGCGCGCGGCGATCGCGCGCGCAAGCGACATCGCCGCCTCGGGCGTCTTGGCCACGACGATCAGTCCCGACGTGTCCTTGTCCAGGCGATGAACGATGCCCGCGCGGGGCAGCATGGCTGCGCCCGCGTGGTGGGCAAGCAGCGCGTTGAGCAAGGTTCCGGACCAATTGCCGGCCGCGGGATGCACGACCATCCCGGCGGGCTTGTCGAGCACGAGCAGATGCTCGTCCTCGTAGACGACGGCCAGCGCGATCGGCTCGGCGCGATACGCCACGCTCTGCGCGGTGGGCACGAGCTCGATCTCGATGCGTTGACCGGGACGCACGCGCCGCGCGGCCTGCTGCTGCACCAGGCCATCGACACGGACGTGCCTCCGCTCGATCAGTCCCTGCAGATGGCTGCGGGAGAACTCGCTGGCGATCGAAACGAGGAAGCGATCGAGTCGCCAGGAGGCTTGCGCATCGCTCACCACGGCGCAGCGAAGCTCGCCTTCGGATTCGCCGCCTTCGGCTTCGTTCGCCTCGTCGGCATCGGGCGGGGCGACGGGCGCTGTGCCGACACGGGGTGGCTCCCTATAATTCGATCGTGTCTGCGACATCACGCTGCGCGCCTGCGCGGCGCCCTAATTCCATGGTTCTCAAGCGCGTCCGGCGCCGCTGCGCGCGCATGCCCGCCGCTGTGCTGCCCCTTCTGCTGGCCTTGGCGGCGTGCAGTTCGACCCCGAAGGACGAGTTCGCCAATACGCCCGTCGAGAAATTGTATGCAGACGCGAAAGAGGACATGAGCTCGGGGGGCTACGAGCGGGCGATCAAGCAGCTCGAGCGTGTCGAGGGGCGCGGCGCAGGAACGCTGCTCGCCCAACAGGCCCAGCTCGACCTCGCGTACCTTTACTGGAGGACCGGTGAGCGCGCCCAGGCGCTCGCCACGATCGATCGCTTCATCAAATTGCATCCGTCCAGCCCCGCGCTCGACTACGCGATGTACCTGCGCGGCGTGATCAATTTCAACGACAACCTCGGTGTATTCGGCAGCCTGGCGGGCCAGGACCTGTCCGAGCGCGATCAGCAGGCCTCGCGCGACGCCTACCAGGCGTTTCGTCAGCTGGTCGAGCAGTTTCCGGCCTCGAAGTACACGGCGGACGCGCGGCTGCGCATGGACTACATCGTCAATTCGCTGGCCGCGCACGAGGTGCACGTTGCGCGCTATTACTATCGGCGCGGCGCCTACGTGGCGGCGGCGAACCGGGCCCAGCAGGCGGTAGCCGAGTTTCCGCAGACACCGTCCAACGAGGAGGCGCTGTTCATCATGATGATCAGCTACGAACGCCTCGGACTGGAGCCGCTGCGGGGCGACGCCGAGCGCGTACTGCGCCAGAACTACCCCGACAGCGCCTTCCTGACCGACGGTTATCGCGCTGCCAGTCGTCCCTGGTGGCGCGTCTGGTAGCGCGCACGCCGATCCTCGTTTTCAAGGGCCTGTCAGTGATCGGCGGCCAGTTCGGCCAACCAGTCCAACGCCTCTTCCTCGCGCTCCACCGGCGTCATCGGCGGCAGCGCAGCCTGGAGCCGGCGACCGTAGGGCATCGTGCGCAGGCGCGGATCGCAGACGACCAGTAGGCCGCGATCGCTCTCGCTGCGAATCAGCCGGCCGGCGCCCTGCTTGAGCGCCACCGCCGCCTCGGCAACAAAGTAATCGGCAAAGGGGAGGCGCCCCTGTGACTGCAGCAGCTTGACGCGGGCCTCGACCAGCGGATCGTTCGGGGGCGGAAACGGCAGCTTGTCGATCACCACGCACTGCAGGGCGTCGCCCGCCACGTCGATGCCTTCCCAGAAGCTCTGCGAGCCGACCAGCACCTTGCGCGGCGCAGCGATAAATCGCTGCATCAGCGCGCGCTTGGGCGCCAGGCCCTGCAGCAGCACCTCGATATCGTCGGCCGCGAGTCGCTCGCGCAGCACTTCGCCGATCAGCGGCAGGGCGCGCAACGTGGTCGTCAGCACGAACGTGCGTCCGCCGAGCCGGCTGGCGCAACGCGCCGCCAATTCGGCGACCGCGCGCGAGTGCTCTGGCTGCACCGGCTTCGGAAAGTCGCGCGGCACGTACAGTCGTGCATGGCGCGGGTAATCGAAGGGGCTTCCGACACGCACGATCGTTGCGTCTTCCAGCCCCGTCGCCCCGGTGAACCAGCTGAGCCGCTCGTCGTCGCCGAGCGTTGCCGACGTGAAGATCCAGGCCTTGGGCGCCGTGTGCATCTGCTCGCACAGCGCGTCGCGAATGTCCAGCGGCGATTGCACGAGTCGCACTTGATGCGCGCCGACGTCGATCCAGCGCACCGTGGCTGCCGGCGAGTCATCGGCGAACAATGCCGCGAGGGCCGCGGTGGCCAGCGCGCGTTCGGCGAGCTTGTCGAAATCCGGCCCCAGCTCATGCACCTTCTTGAGGGCCTGCGCGGCCGCACCGCTGGCCGCTTCGACAGCCGAGAGCCCGGCAGCGAATGACGCACGCCCTGCGCGTTCGTCCCAGCGCAGCTTCAGCGATCCCGGCGGCGCGCCCGGGCGGTCGCCCGTGCCCGCGACCAGCAGACGCAACTCGCGCGCTGCGCGCTCGATGCCCGCGGCGAGCCCGTCCCAGGCAGCTAGGCCGCGCGCGCGCTGCAGGCCCAGCGCCAGGACGTCGCGCGCCAGCTCGGTCAACTGTCCGGTCGACAACGTCGTCGCCAGAAACTGCATTCCCGCTTCGGTCAACTGCTGCGCTTCATCGAACACCGCGATCGCCGCGCTCGGCAACAGCTCGGCGACGCCCGTGTCGCGCAACGCCATGTCGGCGAAGAACAGGTGGTGGTTGATCACGACCACGTCGGCGGCCATCGCATCGCGGCGTGCCTTCATGACATGGCAGTTGCGATGCTCGGCGCATTCGGTACCGAGGCAGTTCTCGCGCGTCGAAGTCACGAGCGGTATGACCGGGGAGCGGTCGTCAAGGCCATCCACCTCGGCCAGGTCACCGGTCGTCGTCGCGGTCGCCCAGCGCTCGAGGCGCGCCAGCGCGCGCAGCGCCCAGCGGTCGTGCGGTGCGGGGGACTGCCTCGCCTGCTCGAGTCGGTGCAGGCACAGGTAGCTGGCGCGTCCCTTGAGCAAGGCGATCGAAGCCGGCACCTGGAGCGCATCGCGCAGGCGCGGCAGGTCACGGAGAAACAACTGGTCCTGCAGGCTCTTCGTCGCTGTGCTGACGAGCGCACGCTGGCCGGAGAGCAGTGTGGGCACCAGGTAGGCGAAAGTCTTGCCCACCCCGGTCCCGGCCTCGACCACCAGCGGCGCGGCCGCGGCGATGCTGCGCGCCACCGCCACGGCCATGGCGAGCTGCGCCTCGCGTGTCATGTAGCGCGCGTCGCCGCGCGCCAGCGCCCCCCCCGGTGCAAAGGCTCGCGCGACCGCCGACTCCAGCTGCCCGGCGCTGGCGAGCGCCTGCGTCACGCCGGCTCGGGGGGTTCGAGTTGCGCTTCCAGACTTGCGATTTGGTCACGCAGCATCAGTCGGCGCTTCTTGAGCCGGCGCAGCACGAGCTCGTCAGTCTGCGGCTCGAGCACCGCACGGTCGATCAGGCTGTCCAAGTCGGCATGCTCGATGCGCAACTCGATCAACCGTCGTTGCGGCGAGTGAAGGTTCTCATCCATCGAGGCGCTTTTCGTGCTGCAAGACACAGGTGCGGCAATGACCTGCCAACATTTCACATTATAGTTTTCGCCCATGAGCGCGTCCCAGCAGAGCTATCGCCTCATGGCCGCGACGGGCCAGCATCGGGGTGATCGGCAATACCAGCAGGATCAAGTCGAAGTCATCGCGCATCCGCGTGTCGCGGGCTGTGCGCTGGCTGTGGTCGCCGACGGCATGGGGGGCAAGAGCGGCGGCCGCAAGGCAGCCGACCAGGTGATTCTCACCGCGCGTCAACTTTTCGAGCGCTTCGTGCCGAACCGCGAGGATCCCGCGCAGCTGCTCAAGCAGCTCGTGCTCGATTCGCATCTCATGATCAAGCTGACCGCGATCACGGCCGAGGAAGAGCCCCACAGCACCGTGGCCGCGTTTCTCTTGAGCCCGACCCGGGAGTGCGACATCATTCATGCGGGCGACTCGCGCGTCTACCATTTCCGCGGCAGCGATCTGGTGAGCCGCACGACCGATCACTCGTACGTTCAACGCCTGGTCGAAGACGGCGAGCTCACCGAGGAAGAGGCACACAGCCACCCGCAGTCGAACCTGCTGACAGGATGCCTCGGGACTCACCAGGATCCGCCACTGACGCTGCACCACACCGACCGGCTAGAGGTCGGCGACAGCGTGCTGGCTTGCAGTGACGGTCTGTGGCACTACTTCTCCAACAAGGAACTCGGCGCGATCGTGCAGGCGCTGGCGCCGCGCGAAGCCAGCGAGATGCTGGTCACCAAGGCGCGCCAGCGCGCGCGCGGCGGGGGCGACAACCTGTCGCTCGCGCTGATACGGGTCGATCCGATCGGCCATTGAACGCCAGCCAGCCCGGTGCGCGGCGCGTGCGGCGGCGCGATCATGTCAAGCCCGTATCGACCTCGCGCCGCTCGAGTGCCAGATAGTCAGCCGTCTGCATCTCGTGCAGCCGCGACGCCGTGCGCGGAAACTCGTGCTCGAGCGGCCCTTCGAGGTACAGCTGCTCGGGGGGCACCGCCGCTGACAGGATCAGCTTGACCCGGCGGTCGTAGAGCACGTCGACGAGCCAAGTGAAGCGGCGCGCTTCGCTGGCCGTGCGCGGCGTCATCCGCGGCACGTCTGACAGCAGCAGCGTGTGAAAGCGAGCCGCCAGTTCCAGGTAGTCGTTATGCGAGCGCGGTCCGCCGCACAGCGCGCGGAAGTCGAACCACACGACGCCGCCCGCCTTGCGACGCGCCCGCAACTCGCGATGCTCGATCTGCAGCAGCGGCGGCTCGTCGCGCATCTCGGCGATCTGGCAGAAGGCCTCGGCCATCGAGGCATCGGCCTGCGGTCCGAGCGGGCAGTGATAAAGGGCCAGTCGTTTCATCGTGCGCTGCCGGTAGTCGACGCCACCGTCGGCGCTGATGACCTCGAGCCGGTCCTTCAGCAGGTCGATCGCTGGCAGGATGCGTTCGCGATGCAGGCCATTCGGGTAGAGCGCGTCGGGATGGAAGTTCGACGTCGTGACGATGCTCACGCGACGGTTGAACAGCGCATCGAGCAGCCGGTGCAGGATCATCGCGTCAGTGACATCGGCGACATGAAACTCGTCGAAACAGATCAGCCGGTGCCGCCGCGCAATCCGCGCGCCGAGTTCCTGCAGCGGGTCGACCGTTCCTTTGAGGTCCTGCAGTTCGCGGTGAACCTCGCGCATGAACTCGTGAAAGTGCAGGCGCGTCTTGCGTACCAGCGGTACGGACTGGAAGAAACAGTCCATCAGGAAGCTCTTGCCCCGGCCGACGCCGCCGTGCATGTAGACCCCGCGCGGGATCGGCGGTCGCACGATCAGCTTGGTCACCGCATTGCGCCGGCGCGACTTGTAGTCCACCCATTCGTTCTCGCAGCGCTCGAGCGAGCCGATGGCGCGCAACTGCGCATCATCGATCGAATAGCCGCGCTCGGCGAGCGTCGCCTCGTAAAGCCGACGAACGCCCATCGGCGTCTGCTCAGAAATTAAGCGAACGCTTGTCGACCGCCAGCGCGGCTTCCTTGGT
Organism: Burkholderiales bacterium; assembly: GCA_020354665.1. Lineage (GTDB taxonomy): Bacteria > Pseudomonadota > Gammaproteobacteria > Burkholderiales > Burkholderiaceae_C. The sequence goes on along the minus strand of CP070653.1, from coordinate 2,540,386 downwards.
GGCCTCGGACAACGAGGGATGCGCGTGACAGATGCGCGCGATGTCCTCGGCCGACGCCTTGAACTCCATCGCGACGACCGCCTCGGCGATCAGTTCGCTCGCAAAGGGTCCCACGATGTGCACGCCGAGAATCTCGTCGGTCTGCGCATCCGCGATCACCTTGGCCAGCCCGGTCGTATCGCCGAGCGCCCGTGCGCGACCGTTGGCCAGGAACGGGAACGTGCCACTGCGGTAGGACCGGCCGGCCGCCTTCAACTGCTGCTCCGTCTGGCCCACCCAGGCGATCTCGGGTGACGTGTAGATCACCCACGGCACGGTGTTGAAATCCACGTGGGGATGCTGGCCGGCAATGCGCTCGGCCACCGCGACGCCCTCCTCCTCGGCCTTGTGCGCCAGCATCGGCCCGCGCACCACATCACCGACAGCCCACACGCCGGGCAGATTGGTGCGGCACTCATCATCGACCGCGATCGCCCCGCGCTCGTCGAGCCTCAGACCCACCGCCTCGGCATTCAGTCCGGTCGTGTTGGGCACGCGCCCGATCGAGACGATGAGCCTGTCGAATGCGAGCGTCCGCGCGCCACCCTTGGCATCGGTGTAGTCGACCTGCACCCCCTCAGGGCTCGCCTGGACCGCACCGACCGTGATGCCGAACTCGATCTTCAGGCCCTGCTTCGTAAACGCCTTGAGGGCTTCCTTGGCGATCTGCTCGTCGGCCGCACCGAGGAAAGCGGGTAGCGCCTCGAGCACCGTCACGTCGGATCCCAGTCGGCGCCAGACCGAGCCCATCTCGAGCCCGATCACCCCCGAACCGATCACCCCGAGCTTGTCCGGTACGGTAGGCATGCGCAACGCACCGTCGTTGCTCAACACGAGCTTTTCGTCGAAGTCGACGCCCGGCAGTGCGCGCGCAGTGGAGCCGGTAGCAACGATGACGTTCGTGCCGGTGATCGTCTGCTCGCTCGCGCCCGCCACCCTGATCTCGTAGCCCCCGTCAATCGCCTTCGCGAACGAGCCGCGGCCGTGGAAGAACGTCACTTTGTTCTTCTTGAACAGGTACAGAATGCCCTCGTTGTTTTGTCTGACGATCCTGTCTTTGCGGTCGAGCATCTTCGCGACATCGATGCCGAGCCCCTGCGCCTGGATGCCGTGCGCGGCGAACTGGTGCCGCGCGTGATCGAAGTGCTCGCTCGACTGCAGCAGCGCTTTGCTTGGAATGCAGCCAACGTTGGTGCACGTGCCACCCGGCGCGGGACCGCCCTTGCTGTCCTTCCACTCGTCGATGCACGCCGTGCTGAAACCGAGCTGCCCTGCGCGGATCGCGGCGATATACCCGCCCGGCCCGCCGCCGATCACGATGACGTCGAAGTTCTTGGACATGGAGTTCTGAGAGTCTCGGTTTTCACTCGCTGGGCACGAAGATCCAGAGCAGTATGTAGAGCAGCACGCCGGCGCCGCCGAACAGGGCCAGCACCACCATGATCAGCCGCCATGCCCAGGAATCGATGCCGGTGCCGGCCGCCATGCCGCCGCACACGCCGCCGAGCCAGCGGTCGGTTCGGCTGCGGCGCAACCGGTTGATGGCCTGCACCGCCGGACTCTGCCCGGCCCCGCCGCCACCCGCAAGACCGCTCTCCAGCACGCGTGCCTTGGCGCGCGCGAATTCTTCGCTCGTGAGGGCACCGCGTGCATGCAGTTGCTCCAGGCGGATCAGTTCGTCAGCCAGCGCCATCGCGGCCTCCAGTCGTTCAAATGTCGAACAGCAGGCGCGCCGGGTCGTCCAGCGCCTCCTTCATCGCCACCAGCCCGAGCACCGCCTCGCGCCCGTCGATGATGCGGTGGTCATAGCTCAGCGCGAGGTAATTCATCGGTCGAATCACGATCTGGCCGTTCTCGACCACCGCGCGGTCCTTCGTTGCGTGGACACCCAGGATTGCGCTCTGCGGCGGATTGATGATTGGCGTGGACAGCATGGAGCCGAACACGCCGCCATTGCTGATCGAGAACGTGCCGCCGGTGAGTTCTTCGATCGACAACTTGCCGTCCCTGGCCTTGACGCCGAAGTCCGCGATCTTCTTCTCGATGTCGGCGAAGCTCATCTGGTCGGCATTGCGCAGGATCGGCACCACCAGCCCGCGCGGCGAGCCCACCGCGATACCGATGTCGAAGTAGCCGTGGTAGACGATGTCGTTGCCGTCAACGCTGGCGTTGATCACCTGGAACCTCTTCAGCGCCGCCACCGCGGCCTTCACGAAGAAGCTCATGAAGCCCAGCTTGACGCCGTGCTCCTTTTCGAACTTCTCCTGGAACTTCTTGCGCATCTCCATCACCGGCGCCATGTTCACCTCGTTGAACGTGGTCAGGATGGCATTGGTCGCCTGTGACTGCAGCAGCCGCTCGGCCACGCGTGCCCTCAGGCGCGACATGGGCACGCGCTGCTCGGGCCGGTCGCCCAGATCGGCCGCGATGGGCGCGCGCACCGGCGGCAATGGCGTGGCCACGAGCGGCGCGCTCACCGCTGGCGGCGCGGCGGCTGGCGCAGGCGCGGGCACTGGTTTCGCGCCGGCGGCGACCGCGGCGATGACGTCGCCCTTGGTGACGCGGCCGTCCCGACCGGTCCCCGCCACGTCAGCGGGCTTGAGGCCCTGCTCGGCGAGCAGCTTGGCTGCGGCGGGCATTGCCAGGCCAGCCTTCGCGCCACCGCCGGGCACAGGCGCAGGCACAGGTGCCTGTGCCGGTGCCGGCGCCTCAGCGGCCGCTGCCTTCGGCGGCTCTGCGGTCGCTGGCGCTGCTGACTTAGCCGATGCCGCTGTGTCGATGCGCGCAATCACCTCGTCACCGACCACACTGCTGCCGTCGGCCTTGACCGCCTCGGCGAACACCCCCGCGCTCGGCGCGGGAACCTCGAGCACCACCTTGTCGGTCTCGATCTCGACCAGGATCTCGTCGACGGCCACGGCATCGCCGGGCTTCTTCTTCCACTGCAGTAACGTCGCTTCCGCGACCGATTCCGAGAGTTGCGGAACCTTGACTTCAACGATGGCCATTTGCAGTCTTTCTGTTTGTCGCACCGGCCGCGCACAGGCGACCGGGCCGTGCCGCGTTCGTGGCGTGCAGCGCCGACGAACGCCGCGGCAGCCTCACTTGGTCAGCACGAATCCCTTGATCTTGCCGAACGCCTGGTCGAGCAGCGCCTTCTGCTGCTCGAGGTGCAGGTGCGCATAGCCAACCGCTGGTGACGCCGCAGCGGGGCGCCCCGCGTAGCCGAGCCGCTGCTCGTCGAGCATGTTCTCGTGGATGTAGTGCTGCACGAAAAACCAGGCCCCCTGATTCTGCGGTTCGTCCTGGCACCACACCACTTCGGTGGCGTTCGGAAAGCGCTTCATCTCGGCAGCGAACGCCTTGTGCGGGAACGGATAGAGCTGTTCGACGCGCAGGATCGCTACGTCCCATGCCTTCTTCTCGTCGCGCCGCCTGATGAGGTCGTAAGCGACCTTGCCCGAGCAGCAGATGACGCGCTTGACCGTGTCGCTGTCGACCTCCTTGCGGCTCGGGCCGATCACGGTGTGTAACTCGCCTCGCGTGAACTCCGAGAGCGGCGACGAGGCATCCTTGGCGCGCAACAGCGACTTCGGTGTCATGATGACCAGCGGCTTGCGGAACTGACGCACCATCTGGCGGCGCAGCAGATGGAAGATCTGGCTGGCCGAGGTCGGCTGCACGATCTGCATGTTGTTGTCCGCGGCCAGCTGCATGAAGCGCTCGAGTCGCGCCGAGCTGTGTTCTGGACCCTGGCCTTCGTACCCGTGTGGAAGCATCAGCGTCAGGCCGTTGACGCGTCCCCATTTCACTTCACCGGAAGCGAGGAACTGGTCGATCACGACCTGTGCGCAGTTGGCGAAGTCGCCGAACTGCGCCTCCCAGACCGTCAGCGTGTTCGGTTCGGCGCTGGCGTACCCGTATTCGAATCCCAGTACCGCCTCTTCGGACAGGATGGAGTCGATGACGACGAATGGCGCCTGGTTTTCGGCGACGTTCTGCAGCGGAATGTAGCTGCCGGTATCCCATTTCTCGCGGTTCTGGTCGTGCAGCACGGCATGACGGTGCGTGAACGTTCCGCGACCGCAATCCTCTCCGGACAGACGCACGCCGAAACCGCTCGACACCAGCGATGCGAACGCCAGGTGTTCGCCCATGCCCCAGTCCACGTTGATCTCGCCACGGCCCATCGCCGCGCGATCGGCGATGACTTTCTCGACCAGCGGGTGCAGCTTGAAATTGCCCGGAATTGTCGTGATGCGCTCCGATAGGCGCCTGATCTCGGCCAGCGGCAGCGCGGTGTCCGCGGCGTCGGTCCACTTCTTGCCAAGAAACGGCGCCCAGTCGACCGCGTACTTGCTCTTGTAGTTCGTCAGCACCGGATCGACCGAGTGCCTGCCGGCGTCCATCGCGGCGCGAAACGCCTTGACGATCTCATCGGGTGCCTCGGCAGACAGAACCCCCTGCGCAACGAGGCGGTCGCCGTAGAGCTTGCGGGTGCCGGGGTGCTGCGCGATCTTCTTGTACATCAGCGGCTGGGTCAGGCTGGGCGTGTCCTGTTCGTTGTGTCCCAGCTTGCGGAAGCAGATGATGTCGACCACGACGTCCTTCTTGAACTGCTGCCGGTAGTCGAGCGCCAGCTGTGCGGTGAACGCGACGGCCTCCGGGTCGTCGCCATTCACGTGCAGCACGGGCGCCTCGATCATCTTGACCACGTCCGAGCAGTACAGCGTCGAGCGGCTGTCGCGGGGATCGCTGGTCGTGAATCCGATCTGATTGTTGATGACGAGGTGGACCGTCCCCCCCGTGTAGTAGCCGCGCGTCTGCGCCAGCGCGAGCGTCTCCATCACGACACCCTGCCCGGCAAATGCCGCGTCACCGTGTACCAGCACCGGCAGCACCGTGTCGCCTGCCTTGTCGCCACGACGGTCGAGACGGGCCTTGACGGACCCTTCGACCACCGGGTTCACGATCTCCAGGTGCGAAGGGTTGAACGCCAGGCTCAGGTGCACAGGGCCCGACGGCGTCGGGACGTCGCTCGAGAACCCCTGGTGGTACTTCACGTCCCCCGATGGCAACCGCTCGGGGGCGGTATGGTCGAACTCGGCGAACAGGTCCTTGGGCATCTTGCCGAGCGTGTTGACCAGCACGTTCAACCGGCCGCGGTGCGCCATGCCGATGACGATCTCCTGCACACCTTTCTCGCCGCTGCGCTGGATCAACTCGTCCATCGCAGCGATGAAGCTTTCTCCGCCTTCCAGCGAGAAGCGCTTCTGGCCCACGTACTTGGTGTGCAAATAGCGCTCGAGCCCCTCGGCCGCGGTGATCCGCTCGAGGATGTGAGTCTTCTTTTCGACCGAGTAACTCGGCTTGCTGCGCACGCTCTCGAGGCGTTCTTGCCACCAGCGCTTCTCGGCCGGGTCCGTGATGTGCATGTACTCCGCGCCGATGGTGCCGCAGTAGGTGTCGCGCAACGCCTGCAGGATCTGCCGCAGGGTCATCTCCTCGGCCGTCGTGAAATAGGTGTTCGTCGCGCTGAACGTCAAGTCCATGTCGGACTCGGTCAGGTCGTAGAACGCCGGCTCGAGTTCCGGGATCCGCGGTCGCTCCTGGCGCTTCAGCGGATCGAGGTCGGCCCAGCGTGATCCCAGGAACCGGTATGCCGCGATCAGGGACTGCACGTGCACCTGTTTGCGCGCGACCGCCAGCTCCGAGGCGGTGGTCCTGACGGCGAAGGCGTTGGCCTTGGCACGCTGGGCGAACGATTCGACGACCGGCGCGTGAGCCACGTCACGGCGCTCCGAGCCATCGACGGCGGGCACGTTCTGCAGTGCGTCGAAGTAGGCCCGCCAGTTCTCCGGCACCGATCCGGGGTTGTCGAGGTAGGCCTCGTAGAGTTCCTCGACGTAGGGAGCATTGCCCCCGAACAGGTACGAGTTCGACCTGTACTGCTGCATCATCTCGCGCTCACCTTTCACTCCGGTTTCCGGAGCTCCGATGGGTTTTCAACCTTCCGCGGCCCGGCTCGACCGGTTGGCGGATTGCGACCCGACTGCTGCCTGGCTCGCCCAGCAACGGACGCGACTACGGCGTCCGAGCCGCGACTGTATCACCGCGGGCGTCCGCGTTCGTGTCGGAGGCCATTAGAGCCCATCGAGCCTGTTGGTTTCCTGACAACGGCGACGCGCCGCCACACCTTCCCGCCCCGCTGCAAGGATCGCCCGCTGATCCCGCGCGTGCCGGCATCAGGGCATGGAACGCGCGCAAGACAGCGCACACCTCAGCACGGGCCGAGCCTCTGGCGGGCTTCGCGGTATTCCTGCTTCAGCCGTGCGACGAGTTGCGCCGCCGGCACGATAGCCTTGACCGCTCCAATGCCCTGACCGGACCCCCAGATGTCCTTCCAGGCCTTCTTGGCTCCCTCGCCGCCGAAGTCCATCTTGCTCGGGTCGCTCGGCGCCAGGCGGTCGGGGTCGAGTCCGGCGTTGCGGATCGAGCACTTCAGGTAATTGCCGTGCACGCCAGTGAACAGGTTCGAATAGACGATGTCGTCCGCCGCGCCCTCCACGACGGCGCGCTTGTAGGCTTCGGCTGCGCGCGCCTCGTCGGTCGCGATGAACGCCGATCCGATGTAGGCGAGGTCCGCCCCCATCGCCTGCGCGGCGAGCACCCCTCGACCGGTTGCAATCGCCCCGGCGAGCGCCAGCGGTCCATCGAACCACTGCCGGATCTCCTCGACGAGGGCAAACGGACTCGTGGTGCCGGCATGCCCGCCGGCGCCGGCCGCCACGGCAACGAGCCCGTCGGCGCCCTTCTCGATCGCCTTGCGCGCAAACGCCACGTTGATGACGTCATGCAGCACGACGCCACCCCATGCATGGACCGCCGCATTGATTTCGGGGCGTGCACCGAGCGACGTGATCACGATCGGCACGCGGTACTTGGCGCACACCGCGACGTCATGCTCAAGCCGGTCGTTCGTCCGGTGAACGATCTGGTTGACCGCAAACGGCGCCGCAGGCTGCTCCGGGTGGTCACGGTCCCACGCGGCCAAAGTCTCGGTGATCTCGGCCAGCCACTCGTCGAGCTGCGCGGCCGGTCGCGCATTGAGTGCAGGCATTGCGCCGACGATGCCCGCCCTGCATTGCTCGATCACCAGGCGGGGATTGCTGATGATGAACAGCGGCGCGCCGATGACCGGCAACTCCAGACGCGACAGGACCGGCGGCAGCGGCATCAGAACGCGTCGGCGGCCAGCGCCATGACACTCGCATACCCATTGACGATGGCATCGCGCTGCGCCGGCGCGCGAGCGAGGATGTGCTCGGCATAGAAACGCGCCGTCGCGATCTTGGCACGCATGAAGTCGACGTCCTCGCCCGCCCGCAGTCGGTCCTCGGCCACGGCCAGCGCTCGGGCCATCTGCCAGCCCGCCATGAGGTTGCCCGCCAGCATGAGATACGGCACCGCGCCGGCAAACACCGCGTTCGGGTCGCGCCCGCCGCGCTCGATGATGAATGAGACGACCTCCTCGAACGCCTCGCGCGCCGCCTCCAGGCGCTTGACGGTCGCGCGCGCGGCTTCGCTGCCGCGCCGCGCGAGGTCCGCCTCGGTTGCGGCAACCTGCGCCGCGATCGACCGTGCGACGGCGCCACCGTCTCGCGAGACCTTGCGGCCGACCAGGTCGTTCCCCTGGATCGCGGTTGTGCCCTCGTAGATGGTCAGGATGCGCGCGTCCCGGTAGTACTGCGCCGCGCCAGTCTCCTCGATGAAGCCCATGCCGCCGTGCACCTGGATGCCAAGACTCGCCACTTCGAGGCTCATCTCGGTCGTGTAGCCCTTCACCAGCGGGATCATGAATTCGTAGAAGGCCTTCGCTTCCTGGCGCGTCTGGGCATCGGGATGGGCGTGCGCGGTGTCGTACGCGGCCGCCGTCGCCAGCGCGAGCGCGCGACAACCTTCGGTCACTCCGCGCATCGTCATCAGCATGCGCCTGACGTCCGGATGGTGAATGATCGGCGCAGCCGACGACATCGAGCCGTCGACCGGGCGCGACTGGATGCGCTCGCGTGCGTACTGGGCTGCCTTCTGGTAGGCGCGCTCAGCCACCGAGATCCCTTGCACGCCGACCGCGTAGCGCGCGGCGTTCATCATCACGAACATGTATTCGAGCCCGCGGTTCTCCTGGCCAACCAGGTAGCCGACGGCGCCCTCGTGGTCGCCGTACTGCAGCACCGCGGTTGGACTGGCCTTGATGCCGAGCTTGTGTTCGATGCTCACGCAACGGACGTCGTTTCGCGCACCGAGCGAGCCGTCGCCGTTGACGGCGAACTTGGGCACGAGGAACAGGCTGATCCCCTTGACGCCTTCGGGCGCCCCCGTTACTCGCGCCAGCACCAGATGCACGATGTTCTCGGCCATATCGTGCTCGCCGTAGGTGATGAAGATCTTCGTCCCGAAGATCCTGTAGCTGCCGTCAGGTTGCGGCTCGGCGCGGGTGCGCACCAGCGAGAGGTCGCTGCCGGCCTGCGACTCGGTCAGATTCATCGTTCCGGTCCATTGCCCCGAGATCATCTTCGGCAAGTACGTCGCCTGCTGCTCGGCCGAGCCCGCGGTGAGCAGCGCCTCGATCGCGCCGTCGGTGAGCAGCGGACAAAGCGCGAAGCTCAGATTCGCGCTGTTGAGGATCTCGGTGCAGGCCGCACCGATGGTCTTCGGCAGGCCTTGACCACCGAATTCGGCCGGATGCTGCAATCCCTGCCATCCCCCTTCGACGAACTGCCGGAATGCCTGCTTGAAGCCCGGTGTCGTCGTGACTTCGCCATCGTGCAACGACGAAGGATGGCAATCGCCCTCCCAGTTCATGGGTGCGATGACTTCTTCATTGAGCCTGGCGCACTCCTCGATGACGGCCTGCGCCGTCTCCAGGCCCGCTTCCTCGAAGCCGGGCAGCTTTGCGATGCTTTCGAGTCCTGCCAGATGCTCGATGCAGAACAGCAGGTCCTTGACGGGGGCGCGGTAGGTCATGGTCGTGTCTCCATCGAAAACGAGGGCGCCGCTACCAAGTTGGGCGCCCTCTGCCTTGTTCGCAGCATTGGCGCCGCGGTCAAAGCATGCTGACGAGCTCTGGCACCGCCTTGAACAAATCGGCCTCGAGTCCGTAATCAGCCACGCTGAAGATCGGCGCCTCGGCGTCCTTATTGATCGCCACGATCACCTTGCTGTCCTTCATGCCCGCCAAGTGCTGGATCGCTCCCGAGATCCCGCAGGCGATGTAGAGCTGCGGGGCGACGATCTTGCCGGTCTGGCCGACTTGCCAGGCGTTGGGCGCGTAGCCAGCGTCGACTGCCGCGCGGCTGGCGCCCAGCGCCGCGCCGAGCTTGTCGGCCAGCGGGGTCAACACCTCGTTGAACTTCTCGGCCGAGCCCATCGCCCGGCGACCCGAGACGAGGACCTTGGCAGCGGTGAGTTCGGGCCGGTCGAGTTTGACGTTCTCGGCGCCGACGAAGGCACTCAAGCCGCCGTCCGCGACGGCGTTGACGTTTTCGATGCCGGCACTGCCGCCACTTTGCGCCGCGGCATCGAAAGCCGTGGTGCGCACGGTCATCACCTTGACCGCGTCGGCGCTCTTCACGGTGGCAATGGCGTTGCCGGCGTAGATCGGGCGCTCGAATGTGTCGGGGTCGATCACCTTGCTGACGTCGCTGACCTGCGCGACATCGAGCAGCGCGGCCACCCGCGGCGCAACGTTCTTGCCGTGCGCGGTAGCAGGAAACAGGATGTGGCTGTAGCCCTTGGCGATCTGCAGCACCTGCGCCGCGACATTCTCGCCAAGCTGCTCCTTCAGGCTTTCTGCGTCGGCGTGCAGCACCTTGGTCACGCCGCCAATCTGCGCGGCGGCCTGGGCTGCCCTCTCGGCGTTCTGCCCAGCCACCAGCACGTGCACATCCGATCCGCTTTGGGCCGCCGCGCTGACGGTATTCAGGGTCGCACCCTTCAAGGTGCCATGGTCGTGTTCGGCAACGACGAGGACGGACATCTCAAGCCTCCCGCTGAGCCGACTCAACGGAGACTGGCGCCCCTTCGGGGGACAGCGAACGATAGTGAGCGTGGGGGTAATTCATTTCAGATCACCTTGGCTTCGTTCTTGAGCTTGTCGACCAGCGTGGCCACGTCGGGCACCTTGACACCAGCGCCGCGCTTCGGCGGCTCACTGACCTTGAGCGTCTTCAGCCGCGGCGTGACGTCCACGCCGAGATCGGCCGGCTTGACGACGTCGAGCTGTTTCTTCTTGGCCTTCATGATGTTGGGCAGCGTGACGTAGCGCGGTTCGTTCAGGCGCAGGTCGGTGGTGATGACCGCCGGCAGCTTGAGCTTGACGGTCTCCAGCCCGCCATCGACTTCGCGCGTGACCGCAATGTGGCCGTCGGCGACCTCGAGCTTGCTCGCGAAGGTGCCTTGCGGCCAGCCGGCCAGCGCCGCGAGCATCTGCCCGGTCTGGTTGCAGTCGTCGTCGATGGCCTGCTTGCCCAGGATCACCAGGCCGGGTTGCTCCTTGTCGGCCAGCGCCTTCAGGATCTTGGCCACCGCCAGCGGCTGCAGTTCCTCGGCGGTCTCCACCAGGATCGCGCGGTCGGCACCGATCGCCATCGCGGTGCGCAGCGTCTCCTGGCATTGCGTCACGCCGCACGAGACGGCGACGATTTCGGTGGCTGCGCCCTTTTCCTTCAGCCGCACCGCCTCTTCCACGGCAATCTCATCGAACGGGTTCATGCTCATCTTGACGCCAGCGACGTCCACGCCGCTGCCGTCGGACTTCACCCGCACCTTGACGTTGTAGTCGACCACGCGCTTAACGGGGACGAGGACTTTCATGCGACACCTCTCCTGCCGGTGCAATCGAATTTCAGCTCGAATTCATTCTACGGCCGCCCTGCGGCAGCCGGTCATTGGCACGACCGGCCCACTCGGTTGATCGAGGAGGCCAACACGCTTGCTGACAGTGCGGCAGCGATACCGCTGCGTCTGAGGCGCCGGCCACGCACTGGAGCCGCCCTCAGAACAAACGTCGTCACTCGAAGCAACGACCACCGGCTTGGTGCCCGGGACCGGGATCGAACCGGTATGCCCCCTTTCAAGGGCGGCGGATTTTAAGTCCGCTGCGTCTGCCTGTTTCGCCACCCGGGCCGCTCAGCGGCATTATCAGCGTGCGCACAGACGAGGCCGGCCGGAAGCAAACAAGGCCGCTCGTGCGGCCTTGCAGGTTTCTGGAGGCGCGGGCCGGAGTCGAACCGACCTACTCGGATTTGCAATCCGGTGCATAACCGCTTTGCTACCGCGCCGCTAATTGGAACTGTAAACGAGACGTCACCAAACAAAAATGGAGAACCCTGGCAGGTTCCCCATCGTGCGTGCAGTGTTGGAGCGGGAAACGAGTCTCGAACTCGCGACCTCAACCTTGGCAAGGTTGCGCTCTACCAACTGAGCTATTCCCGCATCGCGCCGCTCGACTGGCTTTGCGCGCGAATTATAGGTGAAGTCCGAGCGGCCGCCGTGACGCCTGGCGGCGGCCGAGACACGCGCGATCAGTGTTTGATCGCCTCTGCGGTGACGGGCGCCTCGCCGGCCGGGGCCTCCTTGGCGGCCACTTCCTCTTCGGGTTCGGGCACCGGCACCGGTGCTGACTGGAGCGCGACCTCGAACACCCGATCGATCCACCGCACCGGCACGATTTCAAGCCGGTTCTTCACGTTCTCGGGGATCTCCTGAAGGTCCTTCACGTTCTCCTCGGGAATGATCACCGTCTTGATCCCGCCTCGGTGCGCCGCGAGCAGCTTCTCTTTGAGCCCGCCGATCGCCGTGACCTCCCCACGCAACGTGATCTCGCCCGTCATCGCCACGTCGGCCCGCACCGGAATCCCCGTCAGCGCCGAGACGAAAGCCGTGGTCATCGCGATGCCTGCGCTCGGCCCGTCCTTCGGCGTCGCGGCATCCGGAACGTGGATGTGGATATCGCGCTTTTCGAAGAGCTCGTCCTTGATTCCCAGGCGACGCGCACGCGAGCGCACCACGGATCGAGCTGCCTCGACCGACTCCTTCATGACGTCGCCGAGCTGTCCGGTGCGGATGATGTTGCCCTTGCCGGGCATCACAGCGGCTTCGATCGTCAGCAAGTCGCCACCGACCTCCGTCCAGGCCAGCCCCACGACCTGACCCACCTGGTTGGTCTTCTCAGCGCGTCCGAAGTCGAACTTGCGCACGCCGAGGAAGTCGTTGAGGCTCTCCTCGGTAACGACGACCTTGCTCTCCGAAGCCCCGAGCTGGAGCCCCTTGACGGTCTTGCGACAGATCTTGGAGATCTCGCGCTCAAGAGATCGCACCCCCGCTTCGCGCGTGTAGTAGCGGATGATGCCGCGGATGGCGCTCTCGGTCACTTCGAGCTCGTCGGCCTTCACACCGTTGTTCCTCATCTGCTTGGGCAGCAAGTAGCGCTTGGCAATGTCGACCTTCTCATCCTCGGTGTAGCCCGAGAGCTTGATGGTCTCCATCCGGTCCATCAGCGCCGGCGGAATGTTGAGTGTGTTGGCGGTGGCGACGAACATCACGTCGGATAGGTCGAAGTCGACCTCGACGTAGTGGTCGCTGAACGTGTGGTTCTGCTCAGGGTCAAGCACCTCGAGCAATGCCGAGCTCGGATCACCGCGGAAGTCCATGCCGAGCTTGTCGATCTCGTCGAGCAGGAACAGCGGGTTGCGAACGCCCACCTTGGTCAGGCTTTGCAGCACCTTGCCCGGCATCGAGCCGATGTAGGTGCGCCGGTGGCCGCGGATCTCAGCCTCGTCGCGAACACCGCCCAAGGCCATCCGCACGAACTTGCGGCCGGTGGCCCGAGCCACGCTCTGTCCCAGCGAGGTCTTGCCCACGCCGGGTGGGCCGACCAGGCAAAGGATCGGCGCCTTGACCTTGTCGACTCGCTGCTGCACAGCGAGATACTCGAGGATGCGCTCCTTGACCTTTTCCAGCCCCGCGTGGTCCTCGTTGAGCACCGCCTCCGCATGCGGCAGGTCGTGCTTGATCTTGGTCTTCTTGCTCCAGGGCAGGTTGACCAGCGTGTCGATGTAATTGCGTACGACGGTTGCCTCGGCCGACATCGGCGACATCAGCTTGAGTTTCTTGAGCTCGCCCTCGGCCTTCTTGCGCGCCTCCTTGGGCATGCGAGCGGCCTTGATCTTCTTCTCCAGCTCCTCGAGGTCGGCGCCTTCTTCGCCGTCGCCCAGTTCTTTCTGGATCGCCTTGACCTGCTCGTTCAGATAGTACTCGCGCTGGCTCTTCTCCATCTGGCGCTTGACGCGCCCGCGGATGCGCTTTTCGACCTGCAGGATGTCGACTTCGTGCTCAAGCAATTCGAGCAGCTTCTCCAGGCGTTTGCCGACCTCGAACAGATCGAGCACCGATTGCTTGGCTTCCAGTTTGAGCGGCAGGTGCGCGGCGATCGTGTCGGCTAACCGGCCCGCGTCATCGATCCCGGCAATCGATGTAAGGATTTCTGGCGGAATCTTCTTGTTGAGCTTGACGTACTGGTCAAACTGCTGAGTAACCGCCCGGCGCAGCGCTTCCACTTCGGGCCTCTCGTCGGAGGTCGGTGGGACCGGCGTGACCTTCCCAGAGAAGTAGTCGTCGCCATCCACAATGTCGCCGGTGCGGGCACGCTGAAGCCCTTCGACCAGCACTTTCACGGTCCCATCCGGCAGCTTCAGCATCTGCAGGATGCTGGACACGCAGCCGATCTGGAACAGATCGTCGGGCTTGGGTTCGTCCTTGCCGGCCGCCCGCTGGGCGACGAGCATGATCTGCCGCCCGCCCTCCATCGCGGCCTCCAGGGCCTTGATCGACTTCGGGCGCCCGACGAACAGCGGGATCACCATGTGCGGGAACACGACCACGTCGCGCAGCGGTAGCAGCGGCAGGGTGATCGGCTCAGAAGGTAGAACGGGATGGCCTGACATGGGATTCCTCACTTTCTCAGGCCGATGTGGGGCCCGAGGTCGACATTGCAAGAGGCTCGCGATACTGACACGGCCGGCACAGCCGGTCCGGACGGCTCAGGCACTGGCCTTCGCCTGCTCGCGATACACCAGCAGCGGTTTGCTGCCTTCTTCGATGTTGTGCTCGTCCACCACCACCTTGGCAACCCCATCGAGGTTGGGCAGGTCGAACATGGTGTCGATCAACGCCTGCTCCATGATCGAACGCAGCCCCCGGGCGCCTGTCTTTCGCGCCAGGGCCTTCCGCGCAATCGCGGCCAAGGCGGACGGACGGATCTCCAGTTGGACCCCGTCCATGTCGAAGAGTTTCTGGTATTGCTTGACCAAGGCGTTCTTCGGTTCGGTCAGGATCTGAACCAGCGCCTCCTCTGTCAGTTCCCCGAGGGTGGCCACGACCGGCAGTCGGCCAACCAGTTCGGGAATGAGCCCGAACTTGATAAGGTCTTCGGGCTCCGCGTCGCGAAATACCTCCGAAATGCGCTTCTCGCTCTTGCTGTGCACCGTCGCACCGAAGCCAATACCCGATTTCTCGGTACGGTTCTGGATCACTTTCTCCAACCCGTCGAAGGCACCGCCACAGATGAACAGGATGTTGGTTGTGTCGATTTGAAGGAAATCCTGGTTCGGATGCTTGCGCCCTCCCTGGGGCGGAACGCTGGCCATCGTGCCCTCGACAAGCTTCAGCAACGCCTGCTGCACACCCTCCCCTGAGACGTCGCGCGTGATGCTCGGGTTATCGGCCTTGCGCGAGATCTTGTCGATCTCGTCGATGTACACGATCCCTCGCTGGGCCCGCTCGACGTCGTAGTTGCAGTTCTGCAGCAGCTTCTGGATGATGTTCTCGACGTCCTCGCCGACATAACCGGCTTCGGTCAGCGTGGTTGCATCGGCGATCACGAACGGCACGTTGAGCAGTTTGGCCAGCGTCTGCGCCAGCAAGGTCTTGCCCGACCCGGTGGGTCCGATCAGCAGAATGTTGCTCTTGGACAACTCTACGTCGTCCTTGGCCGCCCCCGCGTGCTTGAGCCGCTTGTAGTGGTTGTAGACCGCCACCGACAGAACGCGCTTGGCGGTCTCTTGCCCAATCACGTACTGGTCCAGGCTGGCCTTGATTTCGGCGGGAGACGGCAGGTCGGAGCGCGCGGCGCGCGCCGCCGCGCCCTCGGCCGGAAGTTCGTCGCGGATGATGTCGTTGCACAGCTCGATGCATTCATCGCAGATGAAGACCGACGGTCCTGCAATGAGCTTCTTAACCTCGTGCTGGCTCTTGCCGCAAAAGGAGCAATAAAGGACCTTTTCGCTGACAGAACCCTTCTTGTCGGCCATACCGAACAGATACTAATCGAGGTCGCCTAAACCACCCAATGATAGTGGAATCGGACAACCTCGCACCGGGAGAAATTGCCTGGTGTAGCCAGCCCTGTTCGGTGTGCGGGCCCCTCTTATCCGCGCTGAGCGATGACCTGGTCGATCAGCCCGTACTCGGCAGCCTCTCCGGCGGACATGAAGTAGTCGCGCTCGGTGTCGGCCTGCACCTTTTCGATTGGCTGGCCACTGCGCTCAGCAAGAATCCGGTTCAGCTGTTCCCGCGTCTTGAGAATCTCGCGCGCGTGTATCTCGATGTCAGTCGCCTGGCCCTGTGCTCCACCCATCGGCTGATGAATCATGATTTTCGAGTTGGGCAGCGCAAACCGCTTGCCCTTCGCACCGGCAGCCAGCAGGAAGGCCGCCATGCTGGCGGCCATTCCCATGCATAGCGTAGACACGTCGGGCTTGATGAACTGCATCGTGTCGTAAATCGACAGCCCCGCACTCACGCTGCCGCCTGGCGAGTTGATATACAGAGAAACGTCCTTGTCCGGGTTCTCGCTCTCGAGGAACAGCAATTGGGCGACCACCAGGTTCGCGGTCTGGTCGTTGACCGGCCCGACGAGAAAGACCACCCGCTCGCGCAGCAGACGGCTGTAAATGTCGTAGGCACGCTCGCCGCGGCCGGACTGCTCGATGACGATGGGTACCATTCCCAGGCTCTGGGTGTCGTGGGCGCTCATGAGAAACCTAGCTTGATCAGGGAAGAACGAGGCTGATTATGAGAGCAAGTCTGGACCCCTGCATGCGTCCCATACGGCGCGGGCGGAGTCCTCTTTCAGACACGCGCCTCTCGACGCTTGCCATCAGCTACCCGCAGCCATCAGTTCGTCGAACGGGAGCGCCCTGTCGGTCACCTTCGCCTGTCCCAAAACGAACTCGGTGACATTGTTCTCGATAACCACCGCCTCCACCTCGGCCATGCGTTGACGGTCGCTGAGGTACCACCGCATCACCTCGGCGGGTTTCTCGTAGCTCTGCGACATCTCGGCAATGTGCTTCTGCAACTGCTCCGGCTTTGCCTGCAGGCTGTTCGCGCGGACCAGTTCCGCCACCACCAACCCGAGCCGAACCCGACGCTCGGCCTGGGCCTGAAACAGCTCCTTCGGAATCGGCGCCTTGTCCGCATCCTTGACGCCGCGCCGCTTCAGGTCGTCACGCGCAGCAGCGACCATACGTTCGAGTTCGCCGTCGATCAAGATCCTCGGCAAGTCGAGCTCGGCCGCCTTGAGCAGCGCATCCATCACGGCCGCCTTGTTGCGCGTCTGGACGCGGAACTTCACCTCGCGCTCCAGGTTCTTGCGCACGTCCGCACGCAGTGCGTCGACGCTGCCATCGGCAATGCCGAGCGACTTGACGAACGCCTCGTTGACCTCAGGCAGGTGCTGCGCTTCCACCTTTGTGACCGTCACCAGGAAGTCCGCCTCCTTCCCCGCGACGTCCTTGCCGTGGTAGTCGGCCGGAAATGCCACCGCGAACGTCTTGCTCTCGCCCGATTTCATGCCGCGCACGGCACCATCGAACTGCTCGAGCATCTGGCCTTCGCCGATCACGAACTGAAACGCTTCGCCCTTGCCGCCGGCAAACGGTTCACCGTCGATCTTGCCCTCGAAGTCGATCGTGACGCGGTCGCCCTCGGCGGCACCCTCCGAGGATGGCCGCTGCTGGAAGCTCCTTCGTTGCTTGCGGAGAATCCCGATCGTCCGGTCGATCGCCGCGTCGTCGACATCGGCGGACACACGATCGACCTGCACGGCCGACAAGTCGCCGATCTTCACGTCCGGGTACACCTCGAACGTCGCGTCGAACGCGACCTGGCCCTCCGGTGCGTCCTCCTTCTGCGTGATGCGGGGCGCTCCGGCGACGCGCAGCTTGGCCTCCGCGGCCGCAGAGCCGAACGCCTCGCCGACCTTGTCGTTCATCACCTCGTACTGGACCGAATAGCCGTAGCGCTGCGCGACGACGCTCATCGGCACCTTGCCGGGGCGAAATCCGTCCGCCCGGACCGTACGGGCCAGTCGCTTCAGTCTCGACTGCACCTCGGCGTTGATCGTCTCGGCCGGCAGGGTCAGTGTGATGCGGCGTTCGAGCGCGCCGAGGGTCTCCACATTAACCGGCATGATGATTTGCTCTCTCCTCGAGAAGGGTTTCTGGTGCGCGGGGCGGGACTCGAACCCGCACACCATTGCTGGCGTCAGGACCTAAACCTGGTGCGTCTACCAATTTCGCCACCCGCGCAGGCGGCACCGATGCCGGAATCGGCGCATTCGAGTCAGTCCGCGATGCCGGCGCCGGTTGACGAATGAACAATTTTATCCTGCGCCCGCGGCGCCCAATCGCGCACCGCATGCGCAGCCACGCTGCGTCCAGCGCCCGCAGCGCTGTCAACCTGGACGCGGTAACGTCGATCAGGCTTCCGTGATGCCGACCGTCAGTGGACCCGGGAACACGCCATGCACATCGCGACGCATCGCGATGTGGGGCGGCGTTCGACGTCACAGCGATGGAGTGTCGCACGCCACAGACGCTTCGATAACCGCTCGCCTGACCAGCACAAGTGCATACGATCGTGCTCGATCTGGCCCACCAGCATGCGGCGCCTTCGACCTGATGAATCACGAGCCCCGGTGAAGAGAGTTGTGCCGCGGCAAATCGATCGTTGCACTCCGGTTTTGCCGGATGCCCCTCCTGTTGCGCGAGCTCGACTGCGATCTGCGCGCCAACCGGAGCGGGACACTTCGGATCTGAAAACAGCGCAACGGTGTCGAGGCGCATCTCAAGGGCGCTCCGCGTTCTGAGTGCGAGACGGCCGCGCCCGCGACACTGCACCGCCGCGTCGAATAATGACCGATTCTTCAGTCAGTACTGTCGAGTCAACCAACGCTCTCACCCCACGCCGCCGAAACCCGAGCGTCGGGTTGCGGACAATCGACGGTCGGCACCTGCCGAGCGCCGCCTCCACATCGAGCCATCGTCTTCCGATGAACCCTGTCCACGGAGTCAATCACTACGAGAACTTCCCGGTCGCGTCGATCCTCACCCCGAGGCGCCTGCGGCCGGCCGTCATCGCGATCTATCGCTTCGCGCGAACGGCCGACGATCTGGCTGACGAAGGCGACGCATCGGCGTCGCAGCGGTTGACCGACCTCGGGGCCTATCGCCGCGACCTATCTGCCGTGGCGGGTGGTCAGCAGCCTTCATCGAGGTGGCGCGGCGTCTTCGGGCCGTTGGCCGCCGTAATGCATCGGCACTCGCTGCCGACATCGCTGTTCGAGGCGTTGCTCAGTGCGTTCGAACAGGACGTCACGACCACGCGCTACGCAACGCGCCGCGATCTGCTCGACTACTGCGCGCGTTCGGCCAACCCCGTGGGACGGTTGCTGTTGCACCTGTACGGCGTCGCCGACGAACACGCGCTCGAGCGCTCGGACGCGATCTGCACTGCCCTGCAACTCATCAATTTCTGGCAGGACCTGAGTGTTGACCTGCGACGCGGACGCATCTATCTGCCGTTGGCTGACTGCCGACGCTTCGACGTCGATCCCGCCGCGTTGTTGGCCCGCCGCGACTCATCGGCCACGCGTGCGCTCGTGGCCGATGCGTGCTGCTGGGCGAGGGAAACGATGATGCATGGCGCACCGCTCTCGGGGACGCTGCGTGGTCGCCTTGGCTGGGAATTGCGCGTCGTGATACAGGGGGGACTTCGAATTCTGGAAAAGATCTCGCGCCTCGACCACGCCACGATGGTGCACCGCCCCCGCTTGCGAGTCGGCGACGCGCTGCCGTTGCTCTGGCGCGCAGCGCTCATGTAGCGAGCCACGCGCACCGCGCGCCATCGCTATGTCAGCAGCGCGCCACGCCGACGCGAAGTCCGGTGTTGAGTTCCCTGCGAGAATGCACGGCCCGCTGAGCATACGACGATGACGCCTGAGCAGTACGTGCAGGACAAGGCCGCCGGCAGCGGCTCGTCCTTCTACTACGCCTTCCTGTTCCTGTCGCCTGAGCGGCGAGCGGCAATCACTGCCTTCTACGCCTTCTGCCGCGAGGTCGACGACGTCGTTGACGAGGCCCGTGACCCCGGCGTCGCCGCAGCGAAGCTCGCTTGGTGGCGTGGCGAGGTCGTGGAGAGCTTCTCGGGCACGCCGCACCATCCGGTGATGCAGGCGTTGATGCCGCACGCGAAGGCGTTCGGCATCACCGCAGAGCACCTCGACTCCGTGATCGACGGCTGCGAGATTGACCTGCGACAGAGCCGTTTCCTCGACTGGCCATCCCTGCAGCACTATTGCCACCTCGTTGCGGGTATCGTCGGCGAAGTCGCAGCATCGATCTTCGGACGGTCTTCGGAGGCAACCACGGCCTATGCGCACCGCCTGGGCCTCGCCCTTCAGCTGACGAACATCATTCGCGACGTCGGCGACGATTCGCGACGCGGTCGTATCTACCTGCCGCTGGCCGAGCTTCGGCAGTTCGGCATCGATAGCCAGGAACTCCTGCAACGCAGCCCGCCCTGGGGCTATAGCGACCGCTTCACCGCGCTGATGAAATTCCAGGCCGACCGCGCACATCGGATCTACGACGAGGCGCTTGCGCTCCTGCCCGAAGCTGATCGCGCATCGCAGCTGCCCGGTGTGATGATGGCCAATATCTACCGTCGTTTGCTGCAGGAGATCGAGGCTGGCGGGTTTCAGGTCCTGCACCAGCGCATATCCCTGACCCCGCTGACCAAACTCTGGATCGCCACGCGCACGCGCTGGCGTGGCCGATGACGCTCGCGCGAAGGACGCTCGCTTGAGCGCAGCAGGCCCGCGGCGCGTAGCAGTGATCGGTGGTGGCTGGGCTGGACTGGCCGCCGCGGTCGAGTGCGTCGGCCGACGCTGCGCCGTCACACTGTTCGAGATGGCCGACCGGCTCGGCGGGCGGGCTCGCACCGTGCAAGCCGGCACCGCGCTGCTGGACAACGGCCAACACATCCTTATCGGTGCCTATGCCCAGACGCTCGCCTTGATGCGGCGAGTAGGGGTCGACCCCCACCGCGTGCTGCTGCGATTGCCGCTTCAACTCGTCGACGCTCAAGGCCGAGGGCTTGCGCTGAAGGGCAACCCGCCCTGGCTCGCGTTCGCCCGCGCTGTACTGCGCCATCCGGACTGGCCGCTGATTCAACGGCTGCGTCTGCTGCGAGCGGCCGGCTCGTGGACGCTGCGCAGCTTCCACTGCGATGCAGCAGCGACCGTGTCCGAGCTTGCCGGTCATCTCGGACATGACGTGCGCACCCAGCTGATTGAGCCCTTGTGCGTGGCTGCGCTCAACACGCCGGTGGCGCAGGCCAGTGCCGCGGTGTTCCTGCGCGTGCTCCGCGACGCGCTGTTCAGCGCGCCGGGGTCGGCTGACTTGCTGTTGCCGCGCGTGCCGTTGAGTGACCTCGTTCCGGAGCCGGCCCGGCAGTGGCTGGAAGCGCACGGTGCAGACGTCCTGTCTGGGCAGCGGGTGCAGGCGATCGAGCCGATCGACGGTGGCTGGCGAATCATCGCGGCAGGGGTTGACGACTACGACGCGGTGGTCCTCGCGTGCAGCGCCAACGAGGCGGCACGGCTCGTCGAGTCGATCAACCCGGCATGGGCGAACGCGGCACGCGCACTGCGGTTCGAGCCGATAGCCACTGTTTATGTCGAGGCCACGGGGGCGAGGCTGCAAGGCCCGATGACCTTGCTGCATGCCGACGAAGGCCATGCACCTGCCCAGTTCATGTTCGATCATGGGCAGACGCACGGGGCGTATGGCCGTCTCGCGCTGGTGGCAAGCGGCGCCTCGCGGTGGGTTGCGCGCGGCGTGCCTGCTTTGCAGGAAGCCGCCATTGAGCAGGCGGCTCATGCATTGGGGGCGCCCGCGCGCTGTGAGCTGCGCCCGCTGCGGACGCTGGTCGAGAAGAGAGCCACCTTTCTCTGCACACCCGGCCTCCACCGGCCAGCTGCACAGGTGGCTGCCCACCTTTGGGCAGCCGGCGACTTCATTTCGGGCCCCTACCCCGCAACGCTGGAGGGTGCGGTGCGTTCGGGTGTGGCGGCTGGCAACGCTGCGGCGCTGGCCGGGTGAATGGCGCCGCGCAGACAGGGGTTCCCACAGCGCTGCGCATTTTCGTAATGCAGAATAGGCGCTGCCCTGCAGCACAGCGAGAGATCAGCAGCCGACATGAAGGATCCCTCCGGTCCGACCATTCAGGTCCTCGAAAGAGCCTTCGCACTGCTCGACGTGTTGGCCTCGGAGCCAGACCCCGTCCCGCTCAAGGCCCTCAGCGAGCGCACAGGCCTTCATCCATCCACGGCCCACCGCATCCTCAACGACCTCACCATCGGGCGCTTCGTCGACCGCCCGGAAGCAGGCAGCTACCGGCTTGGCATGCGCCTGCTCGAGCTCGGGAACCTCGTGAAGGGACGGCTTGACGTTCGCGAAGCCGCGCTCGCCCCGATGCGTGAGCTACACAAGATGACCCACCAGCCGGTGAATCTGTCGGTCCGGCAGGGTGATGAGATCGTCTACGTCGAACGCACATACAGCGAGCGCTCCGGAATGCAGGTCGTGCGCGCGATCGGTGGCCGCGCACCACTGCACCTCACATCGGTAGGCAAGCTGTTCCTTGCGCAGGACGATCCGCAGCGCGTGAGGGCCTATGCTGCCCGTACAGGGCTTGCAGGGCACACGCGCAACAGCATCACGACATTGCCGGCGCTCGAGCGCGAGCTATCGGCGGTCAGACAGAGCGGCGTAGCGCGAGACAACGAGGAGCTTGAGCTCGGCGTGCGGTGCATGGCCGCAGGCATCTACGACGATCAGGGCAAACTGGTCGCGGGCCTGTCGGTTTCAGCGCCGGCCGATCGCCTCGAAGAGGACTGGCTCGACCGCGTTCGCAACACGGCCGCACAAATCTCGAGAGCACTCGGATACGCGGGCTGAGCGCCGCGCCCGCGCAGGCCGCGCGACGCCGCGCTCCGGTCAGGACTCGCTCGCGACGGGTCCTGCCGTCGTGCGAACGTGAGGCGCCGCCTCGATCAGCCACCGGCGGACGCGTTCAGCATCGGCCAAGCGCGAGTACTTGCCGGCCGAATCAAGGAAGACCATGATCAGCTGGCGGCCGGCCAGCTGGGCCTGCATCACCAGACAGCGACCGGCCTCAGCGATGTAGCCGGTCTTCTGCAGCCCGATCTCCCACGACGGGTTGCTGACGAGACGGTTGGTGTTGCGGAACTGCAGCTGCCGTCTTCCGGCAGACACTTGGTACTCCGAGGATATCGACATGTCGCGGATCAGTGGCATGCCGTAGGCCGCCTTGACGAGGACGGCGAGGTCGTGCGCACTCGATTGGTTGCGACTGGACAGGCCCGTCGGCTCTTCGTAGTGCGTGTCAAGCATGCCCAGCTCGAGGGCCTTTTGATTCATCGCCGTAACGAACGCCGACATGCCACCGGGATAGGTGCGACCCAGGGCATGCGCAGCACGGTTCTCCGACGCCATCAGAGCCAGGTGCAGCAATTCCTCGCGCGACAAAGTAGTACCGACGGCCAAGCGCGAGCGGCTGCCCTTCTCGGTATCGATGTCTTCGATCGCGATCGCGAGCTTCTCGTCCAACGGCAGCTCGGCTTCGACGATGACGACCGCCGTCATCAGCTTGGTGATCGAAGCAATCGGCAGTACTGCGTTCGGGTTCTTGCTGAACAGCACTTCGTCAGTATCTTGGTCGAGCACCAGAGCGACGCTGGACTTGAGGTCGAGCGGGTCTTCGGTTCCATGCAGTCCCAGCACCTGCCCGACGGACGGTCGCACCGGTTCCGGCCGTTCGGCGCGCGCTGCGCTGCGCCGCGCTGCGCGCTTGGATGCCGCGACTCTGCGCGATGAGCTGACAGTTACTTTTCTTCCGCCCGTCTTGGCAACAGCGGTCGTCCGCTTCTTCGCCGCGGCTGCGTCGGACGCAGCCAACGCGCGGCTTCCCAATGGCAAGCCGACCGCCAACACTAAGGCGAGCACCCACCAAAAAACTTTCCCACCGACAGCCTTAATCACGCTGCGCACACCGCTTCCCAACGACTTTGGACGGGAGTTTACGGGGCGACGAAAAGGCTTGCAATATCAAAAACTTACGCTGGAGAGCTCAAGTCCCCCGCAAATAGAGGGGCGGCGTGGAATAGGTCACCAGTCGGAACTAGCCCTGGGCGGCGACCCGCTCGGCTCGGCTGCGGAGCTTGTTGAGAGCGGAAAGATAGGCCTTCGCCGAGGCGACGACGATGTCCGGATCGGCACCCACGCCGTTCACGACGCGCCCGCCGAGCTGCAAACGAATCGTCACTTCGCCCTGCGACTCGGTACTTCCACTGGTAATGGCGTTGACGGAATACAACAGCATCTCCGCCCCGGATCGGATCCGACTCTCGATGGCTTTCAGGCTAGCGTCCACCGGGCCGTTGCCGTCCGCCTCGGCGACGTGCTCGGTCTCGCCGATCATCAGCGCCACGCGCGCGTGCGGTCGCTCGCCGGTTTCTGAATGCTGTGCGAGCGACAGCAACCGGTAATACTCGTTCTCGTGGGTCACGCTCTCGTCGGTCATCAGCGCGATGATGTCCTCGTCGAAGATTTCGCTCTTGCGGTCTGCAAGATCCTTGAAGCGCGCAAACGCGGCGTTGACGTCGGCTTCGGACTCGAGCTCGATGCCCAAGTCTTGCAGACGCTGTTTGAACGCATTGCGGCCCGAGAGCTTGCCCAGAACGATCTTGTTAGCCGACCAGCCCACGTCTTCGGCTCGCATGATCTCGTAAGTGTCGCGCGCCTTGAGGACACCATCCTGATGGATACCGCTGGCATGCGCGAAGGCGTTCGCGCCCACCACGGCCTTGTTTGGCTGGACGACGAAACCCGTGGTCTGGCTCACCATCCGCGAAGCCGGCACGATCTGGGTGGTATCGATCCCGACGTCAAGCCCGTAGTAGTCGCGCCGGGTCTTGACGGCCATCACCACCTCTTCGAGCGAGCAGTTCCCGGCGCGCTCACCCAGCCCGTTGATCGTGCACTCCACCTGTCTCGCCCCGCCGATCTTGACACCGGCCAGCGAGTTGGCCACCGCCATGCCGAGGTCGTTGTGACAGTGGACTGACCACACAGCCTTGTCCGAGTTGGGGATCCGTTCGCGCAGCGTGCGGATGAACTTGCCGAAAAGCTCGGGGACCGCGTAGCCCACGGTGTCGGGGATATTGATCGTGGTCGCACCCTCGGCGATTACCGCTTCGAGGACACGGCACAGGAAATCCACCTCCGAGCGGTAGCCGTCCTCGGGCGAGAACTCGACGTCTGGGGAAAGATTGCGCGCGAATCGCACCGCAAGCCGCGCCTGCTCGAATACCTGATCGGGCGTCATGCGCAACTTCTTCTCCATGTGCAGGGGGCTGGTCGCGATGAACGTGTGGATTCGCGAGCGCGCTGCTCCCTTCAGCGCCTCTGCTGCGCGCGAGATATCGCGGTCGTTCGCCCGTGCCAGCGAGCACACCGTCGACTCCTTCACGTGGTCGGCAATGGCACGCACTGCCTCGAAATCACCGTTGCTCGCCGCGGCGAAACCTGCCTCGATCACGTCGACTCGCAGTCGCTCGAGCTGCCGCGCGATGCGAAGTTTCTCGTCCCTCGTCATCGACGCGCCGGGGGACTGCTCACCGTCGCGCAAGGTGGTGTCGAAGATGATGAGCTTGTCGTTCATGGGTCAGCTCCGGTTGAAGCGCATAAGCGAAACGGCCCGCTGGCAGGTTGCTCGCGGGCCGTTGATGCAGATTCGGTTGAACAGACGTGTGCGATCAGCGAGCCCGAGGCACTCCTAGGAATAGGGAAAGCAGGCAGGCAGGTCGCGACGACATGGGGCGCAATGTAGCATGGCCATGCGATTCGCGCAGCGGCAGCGCCTGGAACCGATTCCTCCGGGGTTTCCGAATGAACGGTTGGCGCTTGCACACGCAGGCAGGTGCCAGGCGGCAACTGGCCCAGATCCTGGTGAACTGCCGCCTGCCCCGACGATGCCGCAGGGCCGTGTCCCCGCGTCGGCTTGGCCGCCGCGCCGTCGGCTGTGCCGCGAGATGCGCGCCTGAAACGTCTCGGTGCCGAGCCCCTCGGGGCGCGGCCGCGGGATGAGCGACGGGGGCTAGTGGTGCAGGCCCGCTTCGTCGGGCTCGTCGGTCGACGTGGCAATCACGCTGACCGGTTTGCCCTTCGATTTTCGGTACCCGTAGACGACGTATCCCGACAAACCATAGGCGCAGAACAGACCGAACAGCACGATCGGCGGGTGCAGGGTGATCAGCGCGATTCCCAGCGCGATCGCCACCGTGACGATGAACGGCACCGTGCGGCGGAAGTTGACGTCCTTGAAGCTGTAGAAAGGAACGTTGGTGACCATTGTCAGGCCGGCGTACAACGTCATCGCGAACGCGCCCCAGACGAGCACCTCGAACCGGCCCGCGCCCTGCACGCCAGCGTCATCGACCACCCAGATGAAGCCAGTGACGAGGGCCGCCGCGGCGGGACTGGGCAATCCCTGGAAGAAGCGCCTGTCGACCACGCCGATGTTCGTATTGAAACGCGCCAGCCTCAGCGCCGCACACGAGCAATAGACGAATGCCGCGATCCAGCCCAGCTTGCCGAGCCCCTTGAGCGCCCACTCGTAGACGATCAGCGCCGGCGCTGCGCCGAAGCTGACCATGTCGGCGAGGCTGTCCATCTGCTCGCCGAATGCGCTTTGCGTGCGGGTGAGCCGTGCGACACGACCGTCGAGGCTGTCGAGAACCATGGCGGCGAACACCCCGACTGCGGCCTGGTCGAATCGCCCGTTCATGGCCATTACGATCGCATAGAAGCCACCGAACAGCGCCGCCAGCGTGAACAAGTTGGGCAGGATGTAGATGCCCTTGCGGCGCGGCCGCGGCGCCTCCAGCGGCAGAGAGTGGCCGCCGGCGCCTCTTTCGGTTGCGTCGTTCATTGCTCCCGCTGTTCTGCGCGGTGCACCGAGCCACGGGTTTGAATCGTCGGATTCATCGCGAACGAGGATAGCCTAACGAGCGCGGCTGCCCCCGGAGCCCGCACGCCGCTGCCGCCACAGGCCGATCAATTGCGATTCTTGTCGACGAGCCTGTTGGCCTTGATCCAGGGCATCATCGCGCGCAGCTTTTCGCCAACGATCTCGATCGGGTGTTCGGCGGTCAGGCGACGCCGCGAAAGCAGCGTCGGTGCCCCGGCCCGGTTTTCCAGGATGAAGGTCTTCGCGTACTCGCCGGTCTGGATGTCCTTGAGCGCGCGGCGCATCACGTTTCTCGTTTCCTCGCTCACGATCTTCGGGCCGGTCACGTACTCGCCGAATTCGGCGTTGTTCGAGATCGAGTAGTTCATGTTGGCGATGCCGCCCTCGTAGATCAGGTCAACGATGAGCTTCAGTTCGTGCAGGCACTCAAAATATGCCATCTCTGGGGCGTAGCCTGCCTCGACGAGCGTGTCGAATCCCGCCTTGATGAGTTCCACGGTGCCCCCGCACAGCACGGCCTGCTCCCCGAACAGGTCGGTCTCGGTCTCTTCGCGAAAACTTGTCTCGATGATGCCGGCCTTGCCGCCGCCATTCGCCGCCGCATAGGACAGGGCCAGGTCGCGCGCCTTCCCGCTCTTGTCCTGGTGTACCGCGATCAGGTGCGGCACACCGCCACCCTGCGAATAGGTACTGCGCACGGTGTGGCCGGGCGCCTTCGGCGCGACCATCCAGACGTCAAGGTCATCGCGCGGAACGACCTGCCCGTAGTGCACATTGAAGCCGTGCGCGAAGGCGAGCGAAGCGCCCGGCTTCATGTTCGCCACGATGTCCGTGCTGTACACGCTGGCAATCTGCTCGTCGGGCAGGAGGATCATCACAACGTCGGCGGCGCGCACCGCGTCAGCGATCTCCGCCACCTTCAGCCCCGCCTTCGCCGCCTTGGCCCAGCTCGCACCGCCCTTGCGCAAACCGACGGTGACCTTCACGCCGCTGTCGTTGAGATTCTGCGCGTGGGCGTGGCCCTGTGACCCATAGCCGATGATGGCGACGGTCTTGCCCTTGATCAGGGAGAGGTCGGCGTCCTTGTCGTAGTAGACCTTCATGATTCCTCCTGTCGAATTCGGTGGGGCGGGGGCGCGGCGTTCAAACCCGCAGGATGCGCTCGCCGCGGCCGATGCCGCTTGCGCCGGTGCGCACCGTTTCCAGAATGGCCGTCCGGTCCACGCCCTCGATGAATGCGTCAAGCTTGGTGCTGTCGCCGGTCAGCTCGATGGTGTAGCTCTTTTCCGTGACATCGATGATGCGCCCGCGGAAGATGTCGGCCATGCGCTTCATCTCCTCGCGCTCCTTGCCGACCGCGCGGACCTTGATCAGCATGAGCTCGCGCTGGGTGTAATGGCCCTCGGTCAGGTCGACCACCTTGACCACCTCGATCAGTCGATTCAGGTGCTTCGTGATCTGCTCGATCACTTCGTCACTGCCGGAGGTCACGATGGTCATGCGCGACAACGAGGCGTCCTCGGTCGGTGCCACAGTGAGGCTTTCGATGTTGTAGCCGCGTGCCGAAAACAACGCCACGACGCGCGAGAGCGCGCCAGGCTCGTTCTCGAGCAGCAGCGCAATGATGTGTTTCATGGGAATCGTCCTTCGCGCTCTTCAGCGGGACAGCCTGTGGGCCGTCGCGCCTTGGCCACGCTCTTCGAATCAGAACCCAACGTTCGGGGTGTTCAGCCGATCCGGCTCGAGTCTCGCGCAGCGCGGTAACGCCGCGGCTGTCTCTCGCGCCCTCAGGGCATCACAGTTCCTCCGAACCCAGCAGCATTTCCGTGATCCCTTTGCCTGCCTGGACCATCGGCCAAACGTTTTCCGTCGGATCGGTCCGCACGTCGAGGAACACCGTGCGGTCCTTCAGGCGGATCAGTTCCTTCAACGCCGGCTCGACTTCCGAGGGCTTCTCGATCTTCATGCCCACGTGTCCGTACGACTCGGCGAGCTTCACGAAGTCCGGCAGCGCGTCCATGTAGCTGTGCGAATAGCGCCCGCCGTAGTCAAGCTGCTGCCACTGGCGCACCATGCCGAGGTAGCGATTGTTCAAGCTGATGATCTTCACCGGAGTGCGGTACTGCGCGCACGTCGAGAGCTCCTGGATGCACATCTGGATCGACCCTTCGCCGGTGATGCAGAACACATCGCTCTCCGGCCGGGCCAGCTTGATGCCCATCGCATAGGGAAGTCCAACACCCATCGTCCCCAAGCCGCCCGAGTTGATCCAGCGCCGTGGCTCGTCGAAGCCATAGAACTGCGCGGCCCACATCTGATGCTGG
This sequence comes from Burkholderiales bacterium, assembly GCA_020354665.1. Taxonomy (GTDB): domain Bacteria; phylum Pseudomonadota; class Gammaproteobacteria; order Burkholderiales; family Burkholderiaceae_C. The sequence continues at coordinate 2,511,566 of CP070653.1, read as the reverse complement.
CCCACGTCGGAGGTGATGTACGTGTCGCGGCCGCGCGTCAGCTCGCGCAGCTTCTGTATCACCAGCTGCGGCTTGATGACCTCGTCGCTGCGCTTGTAGGCCAGGCAGTCGCGCTTGCGCCACTCGTTGATCTGCGCCCACCACTGGGCCAGCGATGTCGCGTCGGGACGAACACCGGTCTCGCGGATTTGCGCAATCAGCTCCTGCAGGACGTCCTTGACGTCGCCGACGATCGGGATGTCCACCTTGACCCGCTTGCTGATCGACGATGGGTCGATGTCGACATGGATGATCTTGCGTTCGACGGTCGCGAAATGCCTCGGGTTGCCGATCACGCGGTCGTCGAAGCGGGCGCCCACGGCCAGCAGCACATCGCAGTGCTGCATCGTCATGTTCGCCTCATAGGTACCGTGCATGCCCAGCATGCCGAGGAATTTCGGATCCGACGCCGCTATGGCACCCAGGCCCATCAACGTGTTGGTGCACGGAAAGCCCAGCAGGTCGGACAACTCGCGCAGTTCCGCCGAGGCGTTTGCCAAGATGACGCCGCCGCCCGAGTAGATGTAGGGCCGCTGCGCGGCGAGCAGCAATTGCACCGCCTTGCGGATCTGGCCGCCGTGGCCCTTGCGTACCGGGTTGTACGAACGCATCTCGACGCTGTCGGGATACGAGAACGGCGCGGTCTTGAGCGACACGTCCTTCGGCACGTCCACGACGACCGGACCCGGACGGCCCGTGCGGGCGATGTGAAACGCCTTCTTCACCGTCAGCGCCAGGTCCCGAACGTCCTTGACGAGGAAGTTGTGCTTCACGATCGGTCGGGTGATGCCCACCGTGTCGCACTCCTGGAACGCGTCCAGGCCGATCGCCGGGGTCGGTACCTGGCCGGTGATGATCACCATCGGGATCGAATCCATGTACGCGGTCGCAATGCCAGTGACCGCATTCGTCACGCCCGGGCCCGAGGTCACCAGCGCTACGCCGACCTCGCCGGTGGCACGCGAATAGCCATCGGCAGCGTGCACGGCAGCCTGTTCATGACGAACGAGCACGTGCGCGATCGTGTCCTGCTTGTACAGCGCGTCGTAGATGTACAGGACCGCCCCGCCGGGATAGCCCCAGAGGTACTTGACGCCTTCGGCCTGCAGGCAGCGGACGAGGATTTCAGAGCCGTTGAGCTCGGCGGGAGAGGATGGCGGCTCAGCCGAAGCGGCTCGCTTGACTTCCGCGGCAGACATGTCCATTTCGAACCTCAGCGAATTTCTCTGACGAAAAACCATCGGTGCACCTGCGGCGCGCCCTCGTGAGGCGGCTTCGGTACCTGCGCGGTCGGCGCCGGCGCCCTGCGGTCGGTCGCCGGCCTGAGACCCAATTCACGCTTTGTGCGCAGCCGCATTATTACACTGGGCACGAGCGCCCCTACCCGTCTGCCATGCATCGTTGCAGTGTGCGTCTGGGGCTGGCCCGCGATGGTGCGATGACATAATCGTCCGCCGCGTCGAGCCTTCTCCGTCGCATTCCCGACTCCCTTGGCCTCCGACAAAGAGCTCTCGGACTTTCTGAAGTCCGTCGAAAAGCGCGCGTTCAAGCGCACGGCCTACGCCGTTCGCGACGACGACGCCGCGCTGGACATCGTGCAGGACGCGATGATTCGGCTCGCCGAAAAGTACATTGACCGGCCGGCGGCGGAGTTGCCACTGCTGTTCCAGCGCATCCTGTCCAACGCGACGATGGACTGGTTCCGACGTCAGAAGGTGCGCCATGCCGTGCTGCACAATTTCTCGGATTTCGAGGTGCCCGACGGTGACGGGGACTTCGACGTGCTGGAGACGCTCGAACTGCTCGATGACGCGCGCGGGACCGAGAGCGCCGCCGACTCGGTTTCGAGGGCACAGATGTTGCAGCTGATCGACGCCGAGGTCGCGCAGCTGCCGGCCCGTCAACGCGAGGCTTTCCTGCTCCGTTACTGGGAGGAATTGGACGTGGCCGAGACCGCCGCGGTGATGGGTTGTTCCGAGGGCAGTGTCAAGACGCACTGTTCGCGTGCAGTTCACGCGCTGGCGAAGGCCCTTCGCGCCAAAGGAATATCGCCATGAGTCCGTCTTTCAGACCTGATCGCGGCGCGGAGCTTGATGCCCGCGTCGCGCGGTACGGCCTGCGCGTCGCGGCGCGGCTGGCCGAGCAGACCGAAAACCTTCCGCACGATGTCTTGGAACGCTTGCGCGTCGCGCGCGAGCAGGCCATCGAGCGGACTCGCTCGGCCCGCAAGGCCACCCGAAGCGAAGCCGCGCCATCGGTCGTTGTGGTTGCAAGCGGTTCGCTTGCACTGGCCGGCGGCCCCGGCGAGGGAGGCGCTTGGTTCAAATTCGCGGGGTGGGTACCGATCCTCCTGCTACTTGCAGGGTTACTACTGATACAGGACCGGTATCAGCGCGAACAGGTGGAAGCGGCCGCCGAAATCGACGCAGCCCTGCTCGCCGATGACCTGCCGCCTTCCGCTTACAGCGATCCGGGATTCAGCGAATTCCTCAAGTTGCCCATCGGTACAGCTGACTGACCGATGCGAACGGGTGCCGCCACTGTCCTGATTGCACTCTTGGTCGTGGGAGGCGTGGGCGCTGCGTTGCCGAATCCGGCGCAAGCCCAATCGGCGAAGCGGGCACCCGTCGATGCGCCGTCCACACCCCAGGGGCCTGCCTGGTCCCAGCTGAATGCGGGCCAGCAGGCAGCGCTGGCGCCTCTGCAGCAGGACTGGGCGATGATCGACGCCCCGCGCAAGCAGAAATGGCTGGAACTGGCAGCTCGATTCCCGCAGATGTCGGGCGACGAACAGGCCCGCGTACAGCGTCGCATGGCAGAGTGGGCTCGGATGTCGCCCGAGCAGCGCGGCCAGGCCCGCCTGAACTACCAGCAGGCGCGACAGCTCCCCCTCGAGGAGCGGCAATCACGCTGGGAAGCCTACCGGTCCCTCCCTGACGAGCGGCGCAGGGAGTTGGCTGCGCAGGCAGGCAGCCTCAAGCAGAGCGACGGTCAGAAGCGTGGTGCGAAAGGAGCCGGTGAGGCGCCGCGCGCCGAGAGGCTCGAACGCAGCAAGTCGAACATCGTTTCGAATCCCCGCTTCGTCGCGGAACCCAAGCGGATCGCGCCCACGGTGATCCAAGCCAAGCCGGGTGCCTCGACGAACCTCATAACGCAGCCGCCATCGCCGCCGCCGCACCAGCAGACCGGGTTGCCCAAAGTCGCGGCGACGCCGGGGTTCGTCGACGACGCCACCCTGTTGCCCCGTCGCGGACCACAAGGAGCGGCTGCGCTCGCACCGAAGCGCGAGCCGTGAGCGGCGCTTCGGCGACAGCCGGTGCGCCGACGCCGGGCATCGCGCGGCGCCTCGCCTGCTTCGTCTACGAGGGGGTATTGCTGTTCGGCGTTGTGATGGTGGCCGGCTGGCTGTACTCGACGCTGACCCAGCAGCGGCACGCGATGACCGGCCGTCATGGCCTGCAAGGCTTCTTGTTCGTGGCGCTGGCGATCTACTTCGTTTCGTTCTGGTCTCGCGGCGGTCAGACCGTGGCGATGAAGACGTGGCATATCCGCCTCGTCGATTGCCGGGGTGAGCCGGTCTCGCAGTGGCGCGCCCTCGTCCGCTACCTGCTCGCTTGGCTGTGGTTCTTGCCGGCGCTGGGCGCGGTCTGGCTGGCGGGTCTGCACGACCTCGCGTCGATCCTGGGAACGATGGCCGCCGGCGTGATCGGCTACGCGATGCTGGCCTGGCTTCACCCCGATCGCCAGTTCTGGCATGACTCCGTGTGCGGAACGCGGCTCATCAGCTGGCGCCCGACCGCTGGTTCGACGCGCTGACCGGCGGACTGGCAGCCAGGCGGGTGCAAGCCGCGCGGCACAATCGGGGCAATGGCCAATCCGCACAAGGGCCGCACCGGCCTCGACCGTATCGTTCGTGCCGCCGCTTACTCGGCCGACGGCATCGGCGCTGCGCTGCGCGGCGAGAGCGCCTTCCGGCAGGAGGCGGTGCTGGCGGCAGTGATGGTCCCCGCGGCGTTCTGGGTTGGGCGGGGGTGGGTCGAGGTCGCGCTGCTGGCTGGCTCGGTCGTGCTGGTGTTGATCGTCGAATTGCTCAATTCGGCGATGGAGGCCGCGGTGGACCGCATTTCGCTGGAACTGCACGAGCTGTCGAAGAAGGCCAAGGACTTTGGCAGCGCGGCCGTGCTGTTGTCGCTCGTGCTGTGCGGCGGCATCTGGGCGGCGGCCCTTTGGCAGCGCCTGGCGGGATGAACCGGTGAGTGCTGAAGGCGCGTTCAGCGTCTGTGTCTACTGCGGCTCGCGCACCGGTGCGCGTCCGGAATACGCGGCGGCCGCTCGCGCGCTGGGCCGCTCGATCGGCCAGCGCGGCTGGCGCCTGGTCTACGGCGGCGGCCGCGTCGGACTGATGGGTGTCGTCGCGGACGCGGCCCTGCAGGCGGGCGCGCCGGTCGTCGGCGTGATTCCCGAGTCGCTGCAGCAGCGCGAAGTCGGTCACCGAGGGCTCACCGAACTGCACGTCGTGGATACGATGCACCGGCGCAAGCAGATGATGGCCGAGCGCGCCAACGCGTTCGTTGCGCTACCGGGCGGCATCGGCACGCTGGAGGAGTTGTTCGAGGCATGGACCTGGGCCCAACTCGGCTATCACGACCAGCCGATCGGTTTGCTCGACGTGGCGGGCTACTACGGCAACTTGCTGCGATTTCTCGACGAAAGCGTGGCGCAGGGGTTCCTCGACGCCAGGCAGCGCGCGCGCCTTTACGTCGACGCCGACGTTGTTCGGCTGCTTGACCGCCTGCAAGCCTCGCCCGGTCCGGCGGCCGACGACTTCGCACGCATCTGAGGCCGTCCCGGCGCGAACGGTCCGCCTTGCTGGCTCCGCTCAGACCGCGGCTTCGTCGGTCTCGCCGGTGCGGATCCGGACCACCTGCTCGACCGGCGTGACGAAGATCTTGCCGTCGCCGATCTTGCCGGTCTTGGCCGCCTTGACGATCGCCTCGATGCAGTGATCGACGTCGGCGTCCTTGACCACGACCTCGAGCTTCACTTTGGGCAGGAAATCGACGACGTACTCGGCGCCGCGGTACAGCTCGGTGTGACCTTTCTGCCGCCCGAATCCCTTGACTTCGGTCACGGTCAGGCCCGACACGCCAACTTCTGCGAGGCTCTCGCGGACTTCTTCGAGCTTGAACGGTTTGATGATGGCGGTGATCTGCTTCATGGTCGTCTCCGGCCCCAGTACCCCGAATTTAAGCACGGAACTTCGAGGTGATTGGATAGCGCCAGTCCTTGCCGAACGACCGGTGCGTGATCCGAATGCCCACGGGCGCCTGACGGCGCTTGTACTCGCTGATGCGAATCAGCCGGGCGACGCGCTCCACCACCGCCCGGTCGAATCCCGCAGCAACGACCTCGTCGATGCTTTGGTCGTTTTCCATATAGCGCTCGAGGATGGCGTCGAGCAATGGGTACGGCGGCAAGCTGTCCTCGTCCGTCTGGTTCGCCCGCAGCTCGGCCGACGGCGGGCGCGTGATGATCCGCGCCGGAATCACCGGGCCGATCGTGCCGTCGGCACGGCGGTTGGGCTGCTCGTTCTTCCAGCGCGCGAGCCGGAACACCAGTGTCTTGGCGACGTCCTTGATCACCGCAAAGCCGCCCGCCATGTCGCCGTACAGCGTGCAGTAACCGGTGGCCATTTCGCTCTTGTTGCCGGTGGTCAGCACGATCGAGCCGAACTTGTTGGATAGCGCCATCAGCAGCGTGCCGCGAATGCGCGCCTGAATGTTCTCTTCGGTCGTGTCCTCGGCCAGTCCCTCGAACTGGGGCGCGAGCCCGGCCCGAAACGCATCAAACATCGGGCTGATCGAGATCTCGTCATAGCGCACGCCCAGACATTCGGCCATTTCGCGGGCGTCAATCCACGAGATGTCGGCGGTATACGGCGAAGGCATCATCACGGCGCGGACCCGATCGGCACCGAGCGCGTCGACGGCGATGGCCAGCACGAGCGCGGAATCGATGCCGCCCGACAGCCCGATGATCACGCCAGGAAAGCCGTTCTTGCCAACGTAGTCGCGCACGCCGGTCACCAGTGCGCTCCAGGCCTGCGCTTCCAGCGCGGGCAGCGCGACGACCTCGCCCGCCACGCGGCCGTCGGGACGCACGTCGACCAGCATCAGCGCCTCGGTGAACAGCGGCGCGCGGGCAGCGAGCGTACCGCGTGCATCGACCGCGAAGGAGCCACCGTCGAATACCACCTCGTCCTGGCCACCGACGAGGTGCGTATAGAGCAGCGGCAGTCCAACGTCGCGCGCCCGATCGGCCATGCGCGCCTCGCGCTCCTCGTTCTTGCCGAGGTGAAATGGCGAGGCGTTGATGACCACGAGCGCCTGCGCGCCTGCCGCCTTCGCGCTACGTGCGGGCTCGTTGAACCACGCGTCCTCGCAGATCAGCAGGCCGAAGCGACAGCCGCCGGCCTCGAACACCACGGCACCCTGCCCCGCGTCGCGTCCCGACGCGAAGTAGCGCCGCTCGTCGAACACCTGGTAATTGGGCAGTTCGCGCTTGCAGTAGGTCGCGATGACCCTGCCCCCTGCGATCACCGAGGCCGCGTTGAAGCGCAACTGCACGGCGTGCGACTTCGACCTAACATCACCGCGCTCGCCAAACTGATGCGGATGTCCCACCACCACGTGCAAGCCCTCGAGCCCGGACAGCTGTGCCGTGATGTCGGCCAGCGCGTTCGCGCAGGCCCGCATGAACGCCGGCCGAAGCAGCAAGTCCTCGGGCGGATAGCCGGTGAGCGCCAGTTCGGGCGCGATCACCAGCCGGGCCCCCGCGGCGTAGGCACGCCGCGCCGCCTCGACGAGGCTCGCGGCGTTGCCCGCCAGATCGCCCACGGTCGGATTCATCTGCAGGAGTGCGACCTTGACTGCAGGCGCGTCGGACGGGCTTGACATGGGCAGCAAGAACGGCGGTGCCAACGATTATGTCATCGGGGTTTGCGAGGATCCGGCGCGCGTCGACGCAGCCGCGTGGAACGCGCTGGTCGATGCCGCGCCGGGCGCGACGCCATTCCTTCGCCACGAGTATCTCGATGCCTTGCACGCGTCGGGCAGCGCGACGCCAGCCACCGGCTGGTACCCCCAGTTCGTCACGCTGCATCGGCACGGCGCGCTGGTGGCAGCCTGTCCGCTGTACCTGAAAGACCACTCTTATGGCGAATACGTGTTCGACTGGGCGTGGGCCGACGCCTACGAGCGCCACGGCCTCGCTTACTACCCCAAGCTGCTCGGCGCCGTGCCGTTCACGCCGGTGCCGGGGCCGCGGCTGCTCGCCACCGACGACCGCTCGCGGCGCGTGCTGCTCGGCGCGATTCAGCGGATCGCCCGCGAGGCGCGCCTGTCGTCCGCGCACCTGCTGTTCATTGAGGGCGCGGATCGGCAGGCGGCGATCGATGCAGGCTGGCTGCTGCGCACCGGCGTGCAGTTCCACTGGAACAACCGTGCACCCGCTGCCTACGCCGACTTCGACGAATTCCTCGCCAGCCTGCGGCGTGACAAGCGCAAGAAGATTGCGCAGGAGCGCCGACGCGTCGCCGAGGCCGGTGTCGCGCTGCGCGCAGTGCGAGGGCGCGAGATCTCGACTCGCGACTGGGACTTCTTCTATCACTGCTACACGCTGACCTACCGTGCGCACCGTTCCACGCCGTACCTGACGCGCGAGTTCTTCGAGCAGATGTCGAGAACCCTACCCGAGAACTGGCTGATGTTCGTCGCGCAGCGCGGCACAAAGCCGATTGCCGTCTCGCTGATCGCGATCGATCCGGCGCGTGGTCACGCGTTCGGGCGCTACTGGGGCAGCGTCGAGCCGGTGGACTGTCTGCACTTCGAAGCCTGCTACTACGCACCGCTCGCGTGGTGCATCGAGCAGCGATTCAGCCGCTTCGAGGGGGGCGCCCAGGGCGAACACAAGATGGCCCGTGGCCTGCTGCCGGTGGCAACGCATTCTGCGCACTGGCTTGCGCACCCCGAGTTCTCGCGCGCGGTGGCCGATTTCCTGCAGCGCGAGGGTGCGGGAGTCGACGCCTACGTCGACGAGTTGCGCGAGCGAAACCCCTTTCGCGACGCGCTGCCGCCGCGTCGCGGGGCTTGAAGGGCCCGCCGCGGGGCGGGGCCGCCTCCTCAGTCGCGGAAGTCGCCCGCAAGCACGCTGACGAACCGGCCGGGCTGAAGGTAGCGACGCAGCGCGGCGTTGACTTCGTCCAGCGTGAGCCGCGCAATCGCCTCGTCGACCCGCTGCGCGACCGCAAACGTGCGGTCGAGTTCGAGGTTCGCCGCAAGCGCCGCGGCAAGGCGTGCGTCCTGGGCGCGCGAGAGTCGACGGAAGGCGAGCAGGCCCTTGATGCCGGCAGCGAGCTCGTCCTGCGTGAACCCCTCCTTGAGCGCACGTTCGATCTCGCCGGCCAGGGCCGCTTCGATTCGGGCTCGATTCTGCGGCGCGAAGATGCCCCACACGTTCCATGGCGAATTTGCCTCGAAGCTGTTCCACCCCACCCAGCTCTGGATGCTGTAGGACAGGCCCTCCTGCTCGCGGATCCTCTTCCACAGGCGCGAATCACCGCCCGAGCCGCCGAGCAACCAGTTGGCCATCGTGAACGCCGGGTAGTCCGCATCCGTGTCGGTGAGCGGGACCGGCTGGCGCATCACCAGCACTGCGTTGGCCTTGTCGGGCGTCTGCAGAATCATTCGCTCGCCGCTCACCTGGACCAGCGGCTCGGGAATCCGCGTGTAGGCAGACCCGCTGGCCCACCCCCCGAATGCCTTCTGAAGCGCTGCGCGCACTGCGGCTTCGTCCATTTCGCCCACCGCCGCGAACTGCGCATTCGACGCGCCGACGAAGCGGCGATGGAAATTGCGCAGGCGCTCGGCGGTGACCGCCTGCAGGTCGGCGGCGATCTCCTCGAAGCGCCGCGCATGGCGCGGATCGCCGCGCGGGTATGGATTGCCCTGCCTCGCCAGCGCATTCTCCGCGACGGCCTCGGGCTCGTGGCGGTTCGACTCGACGCCGGCGAGCGCTTGCCGGCGCACTTCCTCGAGCACGTCGTCCGCGAACGCCGGCTCGCGCAACAGCTCGCCCACCAGCTCGATGACCGCCGGCAGCGAGTCGCGAACGCTCGTGATGCCCACCGACACGCGGTCGGTCCCGGCGCCGATCGACACCACGCTCTGCAGCTCGTCGAGGCGGTCCTGGATCTGCTGTCGACTGAGGCGACGACTGCCCTTGTCGAGCAACGCACCCATCAGGTCGGCCGTGGCCACTTCACCGGCAAGCGACTTCTCGTCACCGAATCGCAGCTCGAGCCGGGCATGTACCGTGCCGCCGCGCGTGGGCTTGGGCAGCAACGCCGCCCTCAGGCCACCGCCCGCACCGTCACTGATCCGAAAACGCTGCGTCCGCGCGTCGATGTTGGACGGCGTCGCAACGAAGGCCTCGGTGGCAGCCATCGCTTTGCGCGGCTGGAACGTCGACATCTGCTGCGCCACGTCCACACGCTCAGGCGCAGGTGCACGCACCGGATGATCGGTCGGTAGGTAGCGTCCGAGTGTCCGGTTGCTCGGCAGCAGCCGCTGCTCTGCCATTCGCTGCACGTCGTCGACGCTCAGCGCCCTGACACGGTCGCGCTGCAGGAAGAAAAGCCGCCAGTCGCCCTGCGCGACCGCGTCGGACAGCGCCACGCCGACGCGCTGCGCGTCGCTGAACTGCAGGTTCCACGCCTTCAGCCACTTCGCCTTCGCGCGCGCGAGTTCCTCGGCCGTGACCGGTTCCGCAGCAAACGACTCGATCGTGGCCACCAGCTCGCGGCTCGCCCGCTCGCCGTCCTGGCCAGGGGCGAGCTGCGCGCCGAACATCGCCACGCCGGGCTCGGCCAGATCCCACGCGAATCCCCAGACGTCCGCGACGAGCTGCTCCCGAACGAGCCGACGGTGCAGCCGCCCCGATGGCTCGTCGGCGAGGATCAACGCGAGCGCCTCGGCGGCCGCATGCTGCGGGTGGGCCGCAGGCGGCATGTGATAGGCCGCGAGCACCATCGGCGCGCCGCCGGTGCGCTGCAGCGTGAAGCTGCGCTCGCCGTCCTGTGCGGTTTCCAGCGTGTATTGGGCCGGCAGCGTCCGCACCGGCTTGGGGATCGGGCCAAACGATTGAGCGATCCACTGCAACGTCAGCGCCGCGTCGAATTGCCCGGAGACGATCAAGGTTGCGTTGTCAGGCTGGTAGTAGCGGCGGTAGAACGCCTGAAGCCGCGCAATGTCGACGTTCTCGACGTCGCTGCGCGCCCCGATCGTTGGCTTGCCGTAGTTGTGCCAGTCGAACATCAGCGCGAGCGAGCGCTGCAGCAGGACGCGACTCGGGTCGTTCTCGCCGCTTTCCATCTCGTTGCGCACGACCGTCATTTCGGAGTCGAGGTCCTTCTTCGCGATGTAGCTGTTGACCATCGCGTCGGCCTGCCACGCGAGGTACCAGCGCAGGTTGTCGTCGTTGCGCGAGAAGCTTGCGAAGTAGTTGGTCCGATCGAAGCTCGTCGTGCCATTGGCGGCCAGCCCCCGTTTGGTGAATTCGGCCCAGGGCTTCGGAAAGCGCTTCGACCCCTTGAACATCAGGTGTTCGAGCAGGTGCGCCATGCCCGTCTCACCGTAGTTCTCGTGCCGCGAGCCGACGCGGTACGTCAGGTTGACCGTCGTCGTCGGCTTGCCGTCGTCGGCCACGAGCAACACCTGCAAGCCGTTCTTCAACCTGTACTCGGCGATGCCCTCGACCTGCTGCACGGCCTGCACACCCGCCGGCAACGGCACCGGACTGGCCTCACCGGACCGCGCGGCAGCCAGTGGCAGCAACAGCGTCGCTGCGAGCGCGAATACCAGATGCCGGGCGAAGCGGGCAAGGTCAACAGACATACGCGAACATCTCACAAGTAGCGAACTGGGATAGATGCGCGCAAGGCAGCGCGGGTTCCGCGCGACGGGCCTCCGCGCAGCCCGATTCGGCGCAGCCGGCGGCGAATCAACTCGCCAACCCGTGCGACCGGCGCCAGTTGGAGATGCCCCCGGCCACCTCGGCCCGCGCCGCCTCGGGACCGTCCCATCCGACAATCCGGACCCACTTGCCCTCTTCGAGGTCCTTGTAGTGTTCGAAGAAGTGCTGGATCGTCTTCAGACGCATCGGGTTGAGGTCTTCGGGCTTCGTCCACTGCGTGTAGATCGAAAGGATCCGATCGATCGGTACCGCGAGCAGCTTGTTGTCGCCGCCCGCCTCGTCATCCATCTTGAGCAACCCGAGCGGGCGACACGTCACGACCACGCCCGAGATCAGCGGCACGGGTGTGATCACCAGCACGTCCACCGGGTCGCCGTCTGCGGCCAGCGTCTGCGGGATGTAGCCGTAATTGCACGGGTAGTGCATCGACGTTGCCATGAACCGATCGACAAACAGTGCTCCGGACTCCTCGTCGACCTCGTATTTGATCGGGTCCGAGTTCATCGGAATTTCGACGATGACGTTGAACTCGTAGGGGGCCCGCGACCCGGGCGTCACGTTGTGCAGGCTCAGGGCAGCCGCTCGAATGAAGGATGCACGGGATTCTACTGACCGGCCTTGCGCCGCCCTGACGCTGGTAGCATGCGCGTCGGTCCGCCCGGCCCCGGCCGACCGTTGGCGCCCGGGGTGAGTTCATCCGGTCGGTGCCACAAAGCCAAACGATTTCGAGCGAGGAAGGAGCGAGTCCGATGTCCACCACGATGGCGCTTTCATTTGCGCTGGCCTGCGGCCTGGCCGCGGTCATCTATGGCTTCATGCAGCGGGCGTGGATCCTGCGCCAGGACGCCGGCAACCCGCGCATGCAGGAGATCTCCGGCGCCATCCAGCAGGGCGCCGCAGCTTATCTGGCACGCCAGTACAAGACGATCGCGATGGTCGGTGTCGTCCTGACGATCCTGATCGCGGTGTTCCTCGACGGCACCACCGCGGTGGGCTTCGTGCTTGGTGCGGTACTGTCGGGTGCCTGCGGTTTCATCGGCATGAACATCTCGGTGCGCGCCAACGTGCGCACCGCGCAGGCAGCGACGCAGGGCATCGTGCCGGCGCTCAACGTCGCCTTCAAGGGCGGCGCGATCACCGGCATGCTGGTGGTCGGCCTCGGGCTGCTCGGCGTGACCGCGTTCTTCTGGTTCGTCACCGGACTGGGCCAGATGACGCCGGACAAGAGCCTGGCACACCTGCTCAAGCCATTGCTGGGATTGGCATTCGGCTCGTCGCTGATCTCGATCTTCGCGCGGCTGGGCGGCGGCATCTTCACCAAAGGCGCCGATGTCGGCGCCGACCTGGTGGGCAAGGTCGAAGCCGGCATTCCCGAGGACGACCCGCGCAACCCGGCGGTGATCGCCGACAACGTCGGCGACAACGTCGGCGACTGTGCCGGCATGGCCGCCGACCTGTTCGAAACCTACGCCGTCACGTTGATCGCGACGATGACGCTCGGCGCGCTGATGATCGCGGCCGCGCCGCTCAACGCGGCGCTGTATCCGCTCGCGCTCGGCGGCTTTTCGATCCTCGCGTCGATCATCGGCGCCAGCGCGGTGAAGGCCTCGCCCGGCATGAAGAACGTGATGCCCGCCCTCTACCGGGGCCTGATCGTTGCCGGGGTGCTTTCGGCGATCGGGTTCTATCTCGTCACCGTGTGGATCATGCCGAGCGACGCGCTCGGCCCCAACACGCACGTGCGCCTTTGGGGCGCCTGCGTCGTCGGGCTGGTGCTGACCGCCGGCATGGTGTGGATCACCGAGTACTACACCGGCACCCAATTCAGCCCGGTGCGGCATATCGCGCAGGCCTCGACCACCGGCCACGCGACCAACATCATCGCCGGCATCGGCGTCAGCATGAAGTCCACTGCCTGGCCGGTGCTCTTCGTGTGCATCGCGATCCTGGTCTCGTACTGGCTCGCCGGGCTGTTCGGCATCGCGGTGGCAGCCACGTCGATGCTCAGCATGGCCGGCATCATCGTCGCGCTCGATGCCTACGGTCCCATCACCGACAACGCCGGCGGCATCGCCGAAATGGCGGAGTTGCCGGACAGCGTGCGCGACATCACCGACCCGCTCGATGCAGTGGGCAACACGACCAAGGCAGTCACCAAGGGGTATGCGATTGGCTCGGCCGGCCTGGCGGCGCTGGTGCTGTTCGCCGACTACACGCATTCGCTCGAGTCGCGCGGGATCCTCGCCAGCTTCGATCTGTCCAATCCGAACATCATCATCGGCCTGTTCATCGGCGGCCTGATCCCCTACTTGTTCGGATCGATGGCAATGGAGGCGGTCGGCCGTGCGGCCGGCTCGGTGGTCGAGGAAGTCCGCCGTCAGTTCCGCGAGATCAAGGGCATCATGGAGGGCACCGCCAAGCCCGAGTACGGCCGCGCGGTGGATATGCTGACCGCCGCAGCGATCAAGGAGATGATGATTCCGTCGCTGCTGCCGGTGGTCGTGCCGATCGTCGTCGGTCTCGTGCTTGGCGCCGAGGCGCTTGGCGGCCTGCTGATGGGAACGATCGTCACCGGCCTGTTCGTCGCGATCTCGATGTGCACCGGCGGTGGCGCGTGGGACAACGCCAAAAAGTACATCGAGGATGGCAACCTCGGCGGCAAGGGCAGCGAAGCGCACAAGGCAGCGGTCACGGGCGACACCGTCGGTGATCCGTACAAGGACACCGCCGGACCCGCGGTCAACCCGCTGATCAAGATCATCAACATCGTCGCGCTGCTGATCGTGCCCCTGCTGCCGGCCAGCATGGCACCGAGCGCAGCCTCTTCGCATGCGGCCACGACGGCGGTCAGCGCACCGGCCGCCACCAACATCGGCAAGCAGGCGGCGGTCGCTGCAACGGTGGGCGGCGATGCGGGCGCTCAGCGCAGCGTCATCACGGTCCGCTAGCTTCACGTCGAACCGCGCGATCAGAGGCCGGATCGTCCCCGCGATCCGGCCCGCGTCTTGATTGCGTTTGCGACGGCGGTCGCCGCTCAGGCGTGCCCGATTGCGAGATCGACGAGGCGATCGGCCATGCGCTCGGCGGCTCCTCGGTGCTGCGCAGCGAACGTCAGCGCGGCCTGTGCCATGGCATCGCGTGCGGGCGTGCCGAGCAGCGCAACACCTTGCCGCACGCCCTCGGCGATCGACGTTACGCGCGCCGCTGCGCCGGCAGCGATCGACAGTGCGGCCGCTTCGGCGAAGTTGAAGGTGTGTGGCCCCATCACCAGGGGGCAACCGCAGGCCGCTGCTTCGATCAGGTTCTGCCCGCCCAACGGCGCAAAGCTGCCGCCTAGCAGGGCCACGTCTGCCAGGCCGTAATACAGCGGCATCTCGCCGATGGTGTCGCCGAGCCACACGTCGACGAGCGCCGCCGCACCCCCGGGCGCGCCGACAAAGCTGCTGCGTCGAGCCAGGGTCAGCCCCTTTGCGTCAACCATCGCGGCGACCTCGTCGAATCGCTGCGGGTGGCGCGGCACCAGCAACAGCAGCGGCCGGGGCACGGGCTGTTCGAGCCAGGCATCGAGCAGCGGCGTCTCCTCGCCCTCGCGCGTGCTCGCGGCGAGCACGACCGGGCGGCCGAGTGCAGCGTGCCACGCGCGGCCGCGCTCGATCAGCGCCGAACTGGGCGCCACGTCGAACTTGAGGTTGCCGACGACCTGGACGCGCGGCGCACCGGCTTCGCGCAGCCGAGCCGCATCGCCCTGCGTCTGTGCCAGCGCCAGCGTGACGCACTGAGCCGCCGGCCGCAGCAACGCATCGAAGCGCAGCGACTGGCGCAGGCTCTTCTCGCTCAGCCGCGCGTTGGCGAGCACCATCGGCACCCCGCTCGCGTGAGCGGCGTGCAGCAGGTTGGGCCAGACCTCGGTTTCCATCAGCACGCCCACGCGCGGCCGGAACCGCGCCAGGAAGCGCCTCACCGCTCCCGGCGTGTCGAACGGCAACCAAACCTGCGCGTCGCCGGGCTTGAGCAGCGCGGCGCCCGCCTCGCGTCCGGTGGCCGTGCCATGGGTGAGGAGCAGCCGCAGCTGGGGCCGTTGGGAGCGCAGCGCGTCGACCAGCGACGCGGCCGCCCGGGTCTCACCAAGCGACACGGCGTGGACCCACACCGCCCCGGGCTCAGGCGTCGGCGCGTCGCCGTAGCGGCCGAGGCGCTCGGCGATCGCCTGCCGGTACAGTGGCTCTCGCCTGCCGCGCAGCCAAAGCCGCAGCAGGTAAGCGGGCAACAGCAGTCGCAAGCCGAGCGAATACGCCGCCCGCGCGGTAAGGCCTGCCAGCGCGCCGCGCACGTCACGCGCCCCGGGCGCGCGTATGTGCTTGCGCGGCGAGGGCGCGTGCACGGGCGAAACGCTCGATCTGCCGCCAGCATGCCCACACTGCATCGACCGATGGCGGCGAGTCGCCGCCAATGACAGCATGGTGCTGCGCCAGGCTCGCGGCCAGCGCCGCGCCGACCGGGCGGTTGTGGATGCGCACGTGCGGAATGTCGAGCGCAGCGGCAAGATGGCTCGGACCGCTGTCGATGCCGATCACCGCGTGGCAGGCGGCGATCCGGTCGACCAGCATGCCGGTGGACATCGCGGGCCACACCTGAACCACCGGCCCGCCCTTGAGCACTTCGTGCCGGAACGCGGTGATCTGCGAATCGATCGCCGCGGCCAGACGCTCGGCGCGCACGAACTCGGCCTCGTCCATCTGCAGCAGCATCACGTCCCAACCCTGCTCGACCAACCGGCGTCCCAGCGTGACCCAGCGTGTCTCGGGCCACAGATCGATTTCGTGCTCGGCGCCGTGGACAAACGCGACCGCCTGCTTGGCCAGCGGAACAACGCGCGGACGCAAGCTGTACCGCGGAGGGCCTTCGACTTCGTAGCCCAGCGCGCGTGCGACCAGCTGTCGCGGCCGGTCGGCGGCCGGCCCTCCCGAACCGAGCGCGATCGTTTTGTCGGCCAGCAACCGCGCCAGCAGCGGCCGGCTTGTGCCATCGGGTCCCTCAACAGGGCCGAAATGCCGGCCCTTCGCCTTCGACGCGAACCATGCCGAGCGCACGTCCCCGTACAAGTCGATCACGGCGTCGTAGCGGCGCTTCTGCATCCGCGCGACGAACGCCTTCATGTCGCGTTGCGCGCGACTGGCGCCCCAGAGCCGCCATGCCGAGAGGGGGCACTCGAGGATGTCGCCCGAGCCGTCGACGCGCTTGAGCAGCGTGGCCATCGCCGGCTCGACCGCCCAATCGACCACGGCCTGCGGGAATGCCGAGCGGATATCGTGGAGCACCGCGATCTCATCGACCATCTCGCCGAGCGATCCGATCGCGAAGATGAGCACCCGCAGCTCGGGTCCCGCCGGCCGGTCACCGCTGGCGCCCATCTTTGCCTGCTCAGTGCGCCGAGGCCATGATCTTCGCATCGGGCTTGACCGCCCGCAGCGCAGCCATGAAATCGCGTTCGATGCGGTGCAGCGCCTGCTGCGTCTGGCCTTCGAAGCGCAGCACGAGCACCGGCGTCGTGTTCGACGCGCGGATCAACCCGAAGCCGTCGGGGTAGTCCGCGCGCAAGCCGTCGATCGTCGAGATCTCGGCACCCGGGAACTGCGCCTGCGCCTGCAACTGCGCAACCAGCGCGTGCGATTCGCCTTCGGCACAGGCGACGTTGAGTTCGGGCGTGCTGTGGCTCGTCGGCAGACTCTCGAGCACCGCGCTCGGATCGGCGTGGCGCGACAGGATCTCGAGCAGCCGGCCGGCGGTGTACATCGCGTCGTCGAAGCCGTACCAGCGCTCGCCGAAGAAGATGTGGCCGCTCATCTCGCCAGCGATCGGTGCTCTTGTTTCCTTCAGCTTGGCCTTGATCAGCGAATGGCCGGTCTTCCACATCAGCGGCTGGCCGCCCGCTTCGCGGATCGCCACCGGCAGCCGCTGGCTGCACTTGACGTCGAAGATCACCGGTGCGCCCGGATGGCGCGACAGCACGTCGCGCGCGAACAGCATCAGTTGCCGGTCCGGATAGATGTTCTGGCCGTGGCGCGTGATCACGCCCAGCCGGTCACCGTCGCCGTCAAACGCGAGCCCGAGCTCGGCCTCGGTCGCGTTCACGACCTTGATCAGGTCGGCCAGGTTCTCGGGCTTGCTCGGGTCGGGGTGGTGGTTCGGAAACTCGCCGTCGACACGGCTGTACAGGTCGATCACGTCGCAGCCGAGCGCGCGCAGGATGCCGGGCGCCGACGCGCCGCAAATGCCGTTGCCCGAATCGACGACGATCTTCATCGGCCGCGCGAGCTTGCAGTCCGAGACGATGCGGTGCGTGTACTCGGCCAGGACGTCCATGCGCCCGCTGCGGCCGTTGCCGGTCGCGTAGTCCTCGGCCTCGATGCGCTTGCGCAGGCGCTGGATGTCGTCGCCGAAGATCGCGC
Organism: Burkholderiales bacterium; assembly: GCA_020354665.1. Lineage (GTDB taxonomy): Bacteria > Pseudomonadota > Gammaproteobacteria > Burkholderiales > Burkholderiaceae_C. The sequence goes on along the minus strand of CP070653.1, from coordinate 2,494,047 downwards.
GGCCACCCATCACCATCTTGAAGCCGTTGTACTCCTTCGGGTTGTGGCTGCCGGTGACCTGGATCCCCGAATGACAACCCTGCCGGCCGCGCGTCGCCGCGACGTAATAGAGCATCGGCGTGGTCACCGGCCCGAGGTCGACGACGTCGAGCCCTGTGGACGCGAGCCCTCGCCCGAGCGCCGCGACCAGGCCCGCGCCTGAGACGCGGCCGTCGCGTCCGACCGCCACCGCCTTCTCGCCTTGGGCGATCGCCTCGGTGCCGAAGGCTCGGCCCAGGTGCTCGGCAAACGCCTCGTCGATCGTCTGTCCGACGATGCCGCGAATGTCATAGGCTTTGAAAATCGATGCTGCGGCTTGCATGTCGTTCTCCTGAGACATCGATTGTAGGCAGCGCTCGGCGGAGCGCGTGAACGACAGGTCCGGAAACGGCGAGTCGACCGCCGCGCCGCTGCCTATGATCCACGCATGCTGCGCACCGATCGCCATCCGACGAAGCCCCGGGCCGCACGGCGTGGCGGCGCAGCAGCCGACGACGAGGTGACGCAGGAGCGTCTCTATCGCGCGGTGGTGTCCCGCGATGCGCGGTTCGACGGTCGGTTGTTTGTCGGCGTGACTTCCACCGGCATCTACTGCCGGCCGGTGTGCCGTGTGCGCACGCCGCTGCGCCGTAATTGCCGCTTCTTTGCCAGCGCGCCACTGGCCGAGGCGGCAGGCTTTCGCCCTTGCCTGCGCTGCCGCCCGGAGCTGGCGCCGGGCTTGTCGCTGGTCGATTCACCGCAGGCGCTCGCGCAGCACGCGGCGCGTCTGATCGACGAGGCGGTCGGTGCGGGCCGCATCGTGCTGTTGCCCGAGGTCGCGGCGCGTCTGGGTGTCACCGACCGTCACCTGCGCCGCGTGTTCCAGCAGGCGCACGGCGTCTCGCCGCACGGCTACCTCACCACGCGCCGCCTGCAGCTGGCCAAGCAGCTGCTCAGCGACACGCCGCTGCCGGTCACACAAGTCGCGCATGCCGCGGGCTTCGCGAGCCTGCGCCGCTTCAACGCCGCGTTCGCCGAGCGCTACCGGCTCAGCCCGAGCCGGCTGCGCGCTGAACGCAGCCCGGATGAGCCGCCGCGCGAAGTGCAGGAGGCGGTCGTCGTGCGGCTGCCGTACCGGCCGCCCTACGACGTGCAGGGCGTGCTGCGCTTCCTTCGTGATCGGCAGGTGCAGGGCATCGAGTCGGTGCATGGCGTCGAGCTGCGGCGCACGCTGGCCTGCGTGCTTCAGGGGCGACCGATCGCGGGCTGGCTTGCGGCGCGCTTCGTGGCCGACCACAACGAGGTCGAGGTGCGCATCGCGCCGGCACTTGCGCCGCTGCTCGGTTCGATCGTGCAGCGCATGCGCCAGGCGCTCGACCTCGACGCCGATCCGGCGCTCATCGACCCGGCGCTGCGGGCGTTGCCGGTGCCGCTGCGCCCCGGTGTACGCGTGCCGGGCGGCGTCGATGGCTTCGAGACCGCCGCACGCGTCGTGCTCGGCCAGCAGGCCAGCGTGGCCGCGGGGCGCACGCTGACCCGGCGTCTCGTCGACGCGTTCGGCGAACCGGTCGCCACGCCGTATGCCGAACTGCGCCGCCTGTTTCCGTCGGCGCAGGCGATCGCTGCCGCCGACCCCGATCGCATCGGCCGGTTGGGCATCGTGCGCCAGCGCGCACGCGCGCTGCAGGCGCTCGCCGGGGCAGTGGCGGACGGCTCGATCGCGCTGCACCGCGGTGCTCCGTTGGCGCCGACGATGGCGGCGCTGCGCGAGCTGCCGGGCCTGGACGAAGGGAGCGTGCAATTGATCGCGATGCGCGCGCTCGCCTGGCCCGACGCGTTCAGCGCGGCCGACATCGGCGTGCAGCGCGCGCTCGGCTCGCGTGATCTCGCGGCGATCGAGGCGCTTGCTGAAGCGTGGCGCCCGTGGCGGGCTTACGCGATGGCCCGACTGTGGCAAAGCCTGGAGAAACCGCGATGAAGAAGAACCCTGACGTCCCGCCCGTGCAGGCGCGGGCCGAGATCGCCACCCCGCTCGGCCCGATGATCGCTTGGGCCAGCGCACGCGGTCTTGCCGGCCTTTGGTTCGACAGCGAGCCGGCGGCGATGCAGTACGACGACGTGCCGGTGCAACCCGATCACCCGCACATTGCCGCGGCGCGCGCGTGGCTCGACGCGTACTGGGCAGGCCGCGACACGGCCGGCATCGACGTTGCGCTCGACCTGCAGGGCACCCTGTTTCAGCGCTGGGTCTGGCGCGAGCTGCTGCGCATCCCGCTGGGCCGTACGGTGACCTACGGCTACGTCGCCGAGCAGGTCGGCGGCGGCGCGGTGCCCCGCGCCACGGGCCACGCGATCGGACGCAATCCGGTCGGCGTGATCGTGCCGTGCCACCGCGTGATCGGCAGCAACGGCTCGCTGACCGGCTACGCCGGCGGCATCGAGCGCAAGCGCGCGCTGCTGCTGCACGAAGGGGTATTGCTCGCGTGAGACCGCGCGACAGCGCCGAGCTGCTGTTGCTGGCAGCGATCTGGGGCGCCTCGTTCCTGTTCATGCGCATCGCCGCGCCGGCGTTCGGCGCGCTGCCGCTGGCGGCCGTGCGGGTCGGCGGCGCCGCGTTGCTGCTCGCGCCGTTGCTGCTGCTGCGCGGCGGGGGCAGTGCCCTCGCGCTCGCCTGGCGGCCGGTGTTCATCGTCGGCTGCATCAATTCGGCACTGCCGTTTGCGCTGTACAGCTATGCCGCGCTGTCCATCACGGCGGGTCTCGCGTCGATCTTCAACGCCACGACGCCGCTGTGGGGCGCCTTGATCGCCTGGGTCTGGCTGCGCGACCGGCCCGACGCCTGGCGCATCGCCGGGCTGGCGACCGGGTTTGGCGGCGTCGTCTGGCTCGCCTGGGACCAGGCCAGCTTTCGGCCGGATGCCGGCGGAATGGCCACCGGCTGGGCGGTGCTGGCGTGCCTCGCGGCGACGTTCTGCTACGGGCTCGCCGCGAATTTCACCAAGCGCCATCTTGGCGGCGTGCATCCGCTCGCGATCGCGGCCGGCAGCCAGGTCGCGTCGACGATCGCACTCGCCGCACCGGCAGCCGCCGCCTTTCCGGCCGTTGCGGTGCCCCCGATCGCATGGGCCGCCGCTGCCGCGCTGGCGCTGCCCTGTACCGGCATGGCCTACGTGCTCTATTTCCGGCTGATCCGCAGCGTCGGTCCGTCGCGCGCGATGACGGTGGCGTACCTGATCCCGGTCTTCGCGGTCGCATGGGGCGCGTTCTTCCTCGGCGAACAGGTCACCGCCAAGATGGTCGTGGCCTGTGCCGTCATCCTGCTCGGCACCGCGCTGGCCACCGGACTGCTGTCGCGCCAGGCGCCCGTGCAGGCCTGACAGGCGGCCCGCAGTCCGCCTGGTCCTGATCGAAAATCGGGCTGAGGCATATTGGTGTGTTCGAGGTCGGCGAGCCGCTCGAGCAGCGCCGACGATGCCGAATGGGACTGACGCATGTACCGCCATCTTCTGGTTCCCCTGGACGGAACCGAGCTCTCGATGAGCAACGTTTCGGCGGCGGTGCAATTCGCCGGGGCGATTGGCGCGCGGATCACCTTCTTCCACGCGATGCCCGATGTGACGGCCCATCCGGCCGCATTGCGCCGACCTGGGAGTGGCAAGACCGGTACTGCGCGTCCCAGCCTTGCGGATTTCCAGGCGCGCACCCAGGCCGCCAGCCGCGCGTTGATCGCCAAGGCTTGCGCGGCGGCAGCGGCACACGGCGCCCCGTACGACACGCTGTGCGTTGTCGACGATCACCCGTCCGAAGCGATCGTTCGCGCCGCGCAGCAATGCGGTTGCGACCTGATCGTGATGGCGTCGCACGGCGTGAGCGGCCTGCGCATGCTCACCCGGCCGTCACAGACGCTGAACGTGGTGCGCGAGACCAAGCTCCCGGTGCTGGTCACCCGCGTGCAGGCCACCGATCGACACGCCGCGGCGAGCCGCGCCGTCGCACTGATCCAGGACGAGCACCGCTCGCTCTCGGCGGTGATCCAGGGCATGCTGCATTTGGTGGCAGACGCCCGCGGCGCTGAGAGCGCCGGCTTCGATCGCAGCACGTTCGAGCGCCTGCTGCACTACGCCGTCGAGTTCCCCGAGAAGCACCATTACCCGAGCGAGGAGCGGACCCTGTACCGACTGCTGCGCGAGCGCGGCGACCAGGACCGCGAGCTGATCCAGGCACTCGAGGCCCATCACGTCGACGAGCACGGCCTGGTCGGATCGCTGCGAAGGGCCGTTGCGGCAACACCAGCCGGCGTGCGGGTCGATTCCGGGTCGGACCTCGCGACCGCACTCGACGCGCTTGCCGCGCACGAGTGGGATCACATGCGGCTCGAGGAGTACACGCTGATCCCGCTCGCGCTCGAGGTGCTCACCGAAGCCGAATGGGCGGAGGTGGCCTGCGCGTTCGAGAAGAGCTACGCTCCCGGCCACGCCGCCTCGCCCGACGACGCGTTCGATCTCGAGTTCGCTTCGATCGCCGGTAGCCTGAAGCTGCCGATCGCGCACCCGGGGCCCGCCCGCGACTGAGCCGTGCCGCAAGAAAGGCGCGGCAACCGTCACTGCGGATAATGCGCGCCGATGAACCCGCTGCTCGGCAAGCTTCACCCCTACCCGTTCGAGCGGCTGCGTGCGCTGACGCGCGACATCACACCCTCACCCGCGCATCGACCGATCAGCCTGGGTCTGGGCGAACCGCGCCACGCGACCCCGGCGCTGATCGAGCAGGCACTGACCGGCGCGCTGTCGGGCCTGTCGAGCTACCCCGCGACCGCCGGCACGCCGGCGCTGCGCGAGGCGATCGCCGGCTGGGTCGCCCGGCGCTACGGAGCCCGCATCGACCCGGCCACCCAGGTACTGCCGGTGCTCGGCTCGCGCGAGGCGCTGTTCGCGTTGGCGCAGACGGTGGTCGACGCGACGCAACCCGACGCGACGGTGGTGTGCCCGAATCCGTTCTATCAGATCTACGAAGGCGCGGCGCTGCTCGCGGGCGCGCAGACGGCGTTTGCCAACAGCGATCCGGCGCGCAACTTCGCGGCCGACTGGTCGGCAATCGACGCAGCCACCTGGGCGCGCACGCAGTTGCTCTACACCTGCTCGCCGGGCAATCCGACCGGCGCGGTGATGCCGCTGGCCGAATGGCGGCAGCTGTTCGAGCTCAGCGACCGCCACGGCTTCGTGATCGCGAGCGACGAGTGCTATTCGGAGATCTACTTCCGCGACGAACCACCGCTCGGCGCGCTACAGGCCGCGCGCGCGCTCGGCCGCGACGACTTTCGCAACCTGATCGTGCTGACGAGCCTGTCCAAGCGCAGCAACGTGCCCGGCATGCGCTCGGGGTTCGTCGCCGGCGACGCCAGCGTGATCGAGCGCTTCCTGCTCTACCGCACGTATCACGGCAGCGCGATGAGCCTGCCCGTCCAGGCCGCGAGCATCGCCGCCTGGAACGACGAGGCGCACGTGGTGGCCAACCGCGAGCTCTATCGAACCAAGTTCGCGCAGGTCACCCCGCTGCTCACCGGCGTGCTCGACGTGAAGCTGCCCGACGCCGCGTTCTACCTCTGGGCCGGCGTTCCCGGAGGCGACGACGTCGCCTACGCCCGCGGACTGCTCGCTCAATACAATGTCGCGGTCCTGCCCGGCAGCCTGCTGGCGCGGCAGGCACACGGCGTCAATCCCGGCACCGGACGGATCCGCATGGCGCTGGTGGCCACTGTCGAGGAATGCCTCGAGGCCGCGCAGCGCATCGTCGCCTACACCAGGACCTACAAATGAGCCAAGATCTGCAGAACACCATCGACATGGCGTGGGAGACCCGCGCGCAGCTGACCTCCACCAACAGCCCTGAGGTGCGCGAAGCGGTCGAACAGGTGATCGGCGACCTCAACGCGGGGCGGCTGCGCGTGGCCGAACGCCAGGGCGTCGGCCAGTGGAAGGTCAATCAGTGGGTCAAGAAGGCGGTGCTGCTGAGCTTTCGTCTCACCGAGAACCGGGTCATGCGCGCCGGCGACCTCGGCTTCTACGACAAGGTGTCCACCAAGTTCTCCCACCTGGACGAGGCGGCGATGCGCGCGACGGGCGTGCGCGTCGTGCCGCCGGCAGTCGCACGGCGCGGCAGCTTCATCGCGAAGAACGTCGTGCTGATGCCGAGCTACGTGAACATCGGCGCCTACGTCGACGAAGGCACGATGGTCGACACCTGGGCGACGGTTGGCTCGTGCGCGCAGATTGGCAAGAACGTGCACCTGTCCGGCGGCGTGGGCATCGGCGGCGTGCTCGAGCCGGTCCAGGCCGGCCCGACGATCATCGAGGACAACTGCTTCATCGGCGCACGCAGCGAGGTCGTCGAGGGCGTCATCGTCGAGGAGAACTCGGTCATCTCGATGGGCGTCTATATCGGCCAGAGCACCAAGATCTACGATCGAGCCACCGGAGAAGTGACTTATGGCCGCATTCCGGCCGGTTCGGTCGTGGTATCGGGCAACCTCCCGAGCGCCGACGGCAAGTACAGTCTGTATTGCGCGGTGATCGTGAAGAAGGTCGATGCCCAGACCCGCGCCAAGACCAGCATCAACGAATTGCTGCGCAGCTGATTCGGGCTCGACCGGCCAGCCCTGGAGTCCCAGCTGATGAGCACCGGCAACATGGAGCGCGTGCTGCGCCTGATGGCGGAGAAGACCGCGTCCGATGTCTACCTGTCGGCCAACACCCCGATCCTGATCAAGGTCAACGGACAGATCCTGCAGCTGTCGGACAAGCCGCTCACGCACACCCAGCCGCGCCAGCTGCTGGCCGAGATGCTGACGCCCTCGCAGCTCGAGGAGCTCGACGACACCGGCGAGCTCAACCTCGGCATCGGCTTGACCGGCGTCGGCAGCTTCCGCCTCTCGGCCTTCAAGCAGCGCGGCTCGATCGCGGCGGTGTTCCGCTGCATCCCGGTCAACGTGCCATCGCTCGACAGCCTGCACCTGCCGCCGGTTCTCCAGACGCTCGTCCTCGAGAAGCGCGGACTGGTGCTGATGGTGGGGACCACCGGTACCGGCAAGAGCACCACGCTGGCTTCGATGATCGAGCATCGCAACCAGCAGCTGACCGGTCACATCCTGACGATCGAGGACCCGATCGAGTTTCTGTTCTCGAACAAGAAGTCGGTCGTCAACCAGCGTGAGGTCGGCCGCGACACGCACAGCCTGCAGGTCGCGCTGCGCAACGCACTGCGTCAGGCGCCCGACGTGATCCTGATCGGCGAGATTCGCGACCGCGAAACGATGACGTCGGCGATTTCCTACTCGCTGTCGGGCCATCTCGTGCTGGCGACGCTGCACGCCAACAACAGCTACCACGCGCTCGGTCGCGTGCTGTCGTTCTATTCGCCCGAGTCTCGTCCCGCGCTGCTGTCCGACCTCGCCGCGGGGCTGAAGGCGATCGTCTCGCAGCGCCTGCTGCGTGCATCGACCGGCGGGCGCATTCCCGCGGTGGAGGTGCTGCTCAACTCCAAGCACATCGCCGAGCTGATCGAGCGCAGCGACTTCAGTTCGATCAAGGAGGCGATGGAGAAGTCGCTGGCCGAGGGCTCGCAGACGTTCGAGGAGGATCTCGCGCGCCTGATCAACGACGGCACGATCACGCGTGACGAAGGCATCGCGTTCGCGGACTCTCCGACCAACCTGATGTGGCGCCTGCAGAACGACATGACGCCGCAGAGCAAGACCGTGCCGACCGTGCAGGAAGAGGCCGACGACGAGCCGACGTTCAGCGAAATCTCGCTCGACGTTCGCTTCGAGGAGTCGCGGCGCACCGGATTCGCCGCGCTGGGGTGACGGGGACGGATGTCGCGCACGCTCCACCTCGTCGAGGCGCTGATCGCGTGCCGCTCCCTGACGCCTGAAGACGCCGGCTGCCAGCCGCTGATCGCCGAGCGCCTGCGCGCGGTGGGCTTCCACTGCGAGACGTTCGAATGCGGCCCGGCGGACTTTCGGGTCACCAACCTGTGGGCGCACCGCGCCGGCCACGGCGACGGCCCGGTGCTCGCGTTTGCCGGCCACACCGACGTCGTGCCGGCCGGACCGCTCGACCAGTGGTCGAGCGACCCGTTCGTGCCGACGCACC
>CP070653.1:2481596-2485779 GCA_020354665.1 Burkholderiales bacterium | reverse complement strand
ATCCAGCGGTCGCTCTTGATGGTCATTCGTGCACCCTGTGTCTCGTTTTGGTCCCTTGCGGAGGTCGTGGCCTGTCACTGGCCGGGACGGGCCGGTGAAGATCCTGCAGACCGAAAAAATGATTCTAGGGGGGCGCGCACGCCGGGCCGTGCACAAGCGCCCCCGGCGGCGTAGGATGGCGGCAGTGCCCTACGACGGAGGCCTCGATGCGCTCCACCCTGGAACTCCTGACCCAGTATGCGGCCTCCCACCGCGACCGCCGCAATATCGCGACGCATTTCCTCGGCATGCCGCTGGTCGTGTTCGGCATCGGCATGCTGCTCGGGCGGCCGGCGATCGAGGTCGGCTCGCTCGTCCTGACACCCGCCTGGCTGCTCTGGGCGGCATCAACCGTCTGGTACCTCACTCGCGGCGATGTCGCGCTCGGTGTTGCCGTCAGCCTGGCCAACGCCGTGCTGCTCTCGCTGGGACAGCCGCTGTCCGCCTGGTCCACGCTGGCATGGCTGGGATGGAGTGCCGCCGCGCTGATGATGGGCTGGCTCGTGCTGTTCATCGGCCACTGCTACGAAGGCCGCAAGTCGGCCACGATCGACGACGTGTACAGCTTGCTGGTCGGGCCGATGTTCGTCACTGCCGAAGCGCTGTTCGCGCTCGGGTGGCGCAAGTCGATGCTCGCCGAGATCGAGCGACGGGCCGGGCCGACGCACACGCGCGATCTCGCGGCGATGCGCTCCTGAGATTTTTCGCTGGGTTCCCTGAGAAACACAGCACCAGCCGCGCTCTGAAGGCCGGGCGCCGGCGCACGGCGTGCGCTCGAGCCCCGGCCGCCATTCTTCAGGTGACTGCGCCGCGGCCCCGGCCAACGATCGAGACGACCGGCGGGGCCTCGCGCACTGGCTCGGGCTCTGCGTCGAAGCGATCGAATCCGCAATAGCATATGAAGTGACGGTTGGTTGCGCGTCCGAACAGCGCGAGCCCCAGGCGCTGCGCGAGCTGCAGCCCCATCTGCGTGATGCCACTGCGCGAGACGACGATCGGCACGCCGATCTGCGCCGACTTGATGACCATCTCGCTGGTCAGCCGCCCGGTGGTGTAGAAGGTCTTGTCCGCGCCTTCGACGCCGTTGAGCCACATCCATCCGGCGATCGTGTCGATCGCGTTGTGGCGGCCGACGTCCTCGACGAACATCAGCAGCTCGTCGCCGCGAAACAGCGCGCAGCCGTGCACCGACCCGGCCGACTTGTAGGTGCTCTCCTGCCGGCGCATCGCGTCGAGCAGGCGGTACAGGGCTGACTGGCTGATGCGCGCATCGGCGGGCGGCGGCAGCTCGAACGTGTCGAGCTCGGCCATCAGGTCGCCGAACACCGTGCCCTGCCCGCATCCGGTCGTGACGACACGCCGCGCGGTGCGACGCTCGAAGTCCTCGATGCCGTGCCGCGTGCGCACCGCCGCCGCCTCGACGTCCCAGTCGACCGTGATCGATTCGATCTGCGCGGGCGAATCGATCAGCCGCTGGTTGCGCAGGTAGCCGAGCACGAGCAGCTCGGGCGCGGCGCCGAGCGTCATCAGCGTGACGAGCTCGCGCTTGTCGACGAAGACGGTCAGCGAACGCTCGGCGGGAATCGCGATGCGCCGCGTCTGCCCGAACTCGTCGAGCACGTCGACGCTGTGCATCAGAGGCGCGCTGGCTTGGGTCAGTCGGGGCAACATGCGTTCGTTCGGCGCGCGCAGCGAGGTGCGAAGCCCGTAACGATAACGCGGCGCCAACAAAGGCGCCGGCGCATCACCAACCGATCGCTGCGATTCAGGACTTCTTCGCCGGCGCCGGCGCGGCGGGAGCCGCGGGCGCCGCGCCCCCTTCGGTGTACGGCCCCGGATCGACGCAGGGCTGTGTCTCGACGGGTGTCACCGTCTTGCCGGCGCTCTTCGCTTCAGCGATGTAGCGTGCCGCCACCCGGTCCATCGACTTGCACAACTGGAAGTTCGCGACCTTGCCCCCCCAAGCCGCCTTCGCCGCGGCGTCGGCAGACTTCGCCTTCGCCTCATCGCTCGGTGGTGGCAGCTTGGCCGCCGCACTACCGACCCCGGCAGACAGCGCGAGTGCAAGGCTCAGAACGATCGGTTGGCGCATGGAGGTACTCCCCGACGAATTGCCAGATGACGTCTACTTCGCTGGTGCCGCGGCCGCCGGTGCGCTTCGCGGCGCGGCGCTGCGCTGTGCCGGAATCTTGCCGGCCTTGATGTCGTCGTACCAGAGGCGGTGGTTCTCCTTGCCCCACGCCTCGTCGACGTAGCCGGTGCGCATGCCCTGGTAGGCCCCCTTGACGCCGATGGTGCCCAGATAGATGTGTAGCGAGAACATCGCCATCATCAGCACCCCAGCGACCGAGTGGATCATGTGCGCGACCTGCATGCTGCCGCGCAGGTACTCCATGCCGGGTATCAGCTTGTCGAGGAACAGCCCGGATCCGACGGCAAGGCCACCGAGCAGGAACACCCCTCCCCAGAAGACGACCTTCTCGCCAGCGTTGAAGCGGTGCGAAGGGACCTCTTTGCCGAAAACGCCGGCGCCGCCCACCAGCCACGCCAGATCGCCGCTGCGCGGGAAGTTGTCGCGGATGAAGGTAAGGAAGACCACGATCAGCGAAACGGCGAACACCGGCCCCGCGAAGTTGTGCGCGTTCTTCAGCGCATAGGTCAGCCAGCCGAACAGCGTGCTGCCGATCACCGGCAACAGGAAATACTTGCCGAACGCCATCACGATGCCCGAGACCGCGAGGATCACGAACGCGGTCGCGTTGGCCCAGTGCGCGGCGCGCTCGAATGCGGTGAAGCGTTCGATCTTGCGGCCGGTTTCCGTCTCGTGTCCGCCCAGCGGCCCCTTGCCCCAGTACAGCAGCGCGAGGCCCAGCGCGGCGATCAACATCAGCGCTCCGCCGTAAGGGAGGATCAACTCGTTGCGCACCTGGCGCCAGGCTTCGCCGGCGGTGGAGACGCGCGAGCCCGGGTACTGCACGAACTGCTGGATCAAAACGCCGTTTTCGGCGCCGGGCAGCGACACGACACCTGCCTGATTGCCCGAGTTGCGCACGCCGCGCCAGAACGGGGCGTTGTTGCCCGGCTGGCTCTTGCTGCGCTGGGCGTTGGTTTCGTCGGGCTTCGGCAAGGGCGGCGCGGTCGCCCCTCCCGCTGGCGCGACCTCGTCGGCCTGGCCGGCCGGGGTGGCCTGTGCCCACACAGAACCTGATACGGCCAGCGCCGCGATCAGGAGGATGGAACGGATCAGGCGTTGCATGCCAACTCCTCGATGCGCGCGGACTCGCAGCAGTTCACTGCTTGACGGCGGCGCGAGCGTATTCGTTCTGCCCCTGCAGGCGGTCACGCATGTGCTGCTCCCAGCTCGCCTTGTCGCCGGCCTTCCAGCCCTGCGCCATGTAGGCGTCGGCGGCACCCTGGTAAGCCGGCTTGTCGGCCTTGCCGGCGGTGGTCCCGGCCGGCGTTTCCGGCGCCTTGCCGCACGCCGAGAGCAGGCCGATCGTTGCGACGGCCGCGAGGGCCGATGCGGTGATCTTGTTCACTTCTTCGTCTCCGGTTGCGGCTGCGCTGCGCCGCCGCCTTGCGTGGGCCGACCGTACGCGGTGCCCCAGCCCCAGACTTCGCTGCCCTTGCCGCGCGCGAGCACGCGGGTGCGGAAGATGTCGGCCACCACGTCGCCGTCGCCGCCGAGCAGCGCCTTGGTCGAGCACATCTCGGCGCAAGCCGGCAGCTTGCCTTCGGCCAGGCGGTTGCGCCCGTACTTCTCGAACTCGGCCTGGCTGCCGTGCGCCTCGGGGCCGCCGGCGCAGAACGTGCACTTGTCCATCTTGCCGCGCAGCCCGAACGTGCCGTTGGTCGGGAACTGCGGTGCGCCGAACGGGCACGCGTAGCTGCAATAGCCGCAGCCGATGCAGACGTCCTTGTCGTGCAGCACGACGCCGTCGTCGGTGCGGTAGAAGCAGTCGACCGGGCAGACCGCCATGCACGGCGCATCGGAGCAGTGCATGCACGCCACGGAGATGGACTTCTCCGCGCCGACCATGCCGTCGTTGATGGTGACCACGCGGCGCCGGTTCACGCCCCAGGGCACCTCGTGTTCGTTCTTGCAGGCTGTGGCGCAGGCGTTGCATTCGATGCAGCGCTCGCT
>CP070653.1:2476217-2481496 GCA_020354665.1 Burkholderiales bacterium | reverse complement strand
CGCGTCGGTGTTGCCGGCGAACACGACGTTGACCGGGATCTTTCTCGACAGCAGCTGCGCGTAGGTGAACTTGTACGAGATCGTCGCCTCTGGACCGGGAAAGACGACATCCTGGCCGGACAGCTGGGCCAAATCGGTGATGGCGGACTCCTCGGGCACCACGATCTGCCCGTGGACGGACGGTGCGTCGCGGCGTGCGACCACGCGCCAGCCCAGCTTCTCGCGCTCCGGGCTGAAGAGGTGGTTGGAGAAAACGAACTCGACCTAATTGGCCAGCACGTAGGCAGTGGTGTCCGCCGAGGTGCGGCCGATCTTGAGCGCCAGCTTCACCCCGCTCTTGTCGGAAACATAGGTCAGGATGGGGTTCCAGTAGGCCGCCGTCAGCTCGATGCCGTACTGATTCACCGGAGAGAAGTGGTAGGTCGGCCGCTCCTGAGCCGCAGCGCCGACGCCCAGCGCGGCGCCGACCGCCGCCGCCGCGGCGCGCAGCACGACGCGGCGCGAGGTGAAGAGTGTCTTCATCATGCTCCTGGTGTGCGGGCAGCCCTGGCGGGTCGCCTCGGCAGGCCGGGCGCCGCCGTTATCCCGCTGGCCGCTGCAGCGTAGCGCCGCGACAACCCGGAGTGTGGCGGGAGTGTGAAATCCCGCCAGTCACAGATTGCCGGACGAACTGCCGACGCGGTGATGGATGGTTTTCGATTGTTGCCGGCGTTCACATGAACGAGGCCACGGCCTCGGCGCGCGTCTCGTGGATGCTGAAGACGCGATGCATGCGCATCAACTCGAACAGCGCGCGGACGGTGCGCGACATCTCGCACAGCCGAAAGTCGCCCTTGCTCGCGTTGGCCTGCCGCAGGCAGGACAGGAGTGCGCCCAGGCCCGAGCTGTCGACGAACTTCACCCCGGCCATATCGAGCACGAAGCGCGTGCGTTCATGCATGAGTGACTGCATCGCGTCTCTAAACGCGCGCACATTACTGGCGTCGAGGTTGTCCTCGCGCATTTCGATCACGAGGACGTCGGTGCCCTCGATTCTTCCGCTCAATTCCATGGGATCTCTGATTGGTGCGTCAAGTGGCTATGCGCCACGATTGGAAGCCATCGGCGCGCGGCGAGTGTTATCGGAGTGTCACGCCTTGCTCGACAAGCCGGTCGCGCAGCCGTGCGAGCGCGCGGTCGAACGCGGCAGCATCGCCGCTCGCTAGCGCGTGCTCGGCGGCGCGCGCCGCGGTCCCGACGGCATCGAAGCCATAGCTGCCGGCGGCCCCGGCGAGCCGGTGCAGCGCCTGCCCGCGCCGGGACAGGTCAATGTCGTTGGCGATTTCGTGCCAGCGCTGCGGCAGTCCGGCGACGAAGCGCTCGCGCAGCTCTTCAAGTGCGGCAGAGGGCCCCGTGGGGCCCGCCCGGTCATTCGCTTCGGCCACGGCCGTATTCCCAGAAGGGGCGGATGTCGGTCGCGAGCGTCATCGGATCGAACGGTTTCACGATGACGCCGGTCGCGGCGTGCTGCAGCAGCTGCTCCAGCTCGTCCGGCAGTGCCTTGGCGGTCAGGAAGACGACCGGCACGCCCTGCATCTCAGGCAGCGCGCGCAGCGCGGTCAGCGTCTCCGTGCCGCTCATATCGGGCATCATGACGTCGAGCAGCACCAAGTCGGGCCGGAAAGACGCGGCGCGGGCCAGGGCAGCGTGGCCGCTGTCGCAGCAGCACACCTCGAGCCCGCCGACGTCGCCGAGGCTGAACTGCAGGATCGTGCGGATGTCGGCGTCGTCCTCGACGCACATGACGCGGCGCAACTCGCTCATCGCTGGCCCCCTGGGCTGCCCGACAGATCCGCGTCGCGCCGTGCAGGCCCGATGGCGGGCCCCGGTCCCGTCGCGCCGGATAGCGCGCGCCGCGCCCAGCCCAGCAGTTCTTCCGACCCGCTGCGCGCCGGGCTCAGCCACGGCAGGCCCACGCGGTCGCAGAAGACCTCGTCGACCGAGTCGCCGTACAGCAGCACCGGCCGGCCCGCGGCGATGCGACGCAGGCCGGCGCAAAAGGCTTCTGCATCGCCTTGCCCCTGCGGGTTGCCAATAACGATCGCGGCGGTCGCGGGTGCCGAACCCGCGGGCGGCAGCTTCGCGAGCCCTTCGACCCGGCCGAGCGGCGCCAGCCATCGGGTCACCCGCTCTCGCGTTTGCAGGTCGGCATCGATGTGCAGCAGCATCGGCGTTGCCGGGGTGCCGGCCGCGGACGGAAACTCGACCGTGAACGATGCGCCCTCGCCCGCGACCTCGTCGACGCGGATACGGCCTCCCATGCGCTCGACCAGCATGCGCGTGATGTACAAGCCGAGACCGGTGCCACCCACGGCGCGGCGGTCGCTGCCGTCGGCCTGTGAGAACTTCTCGAACAGGCGTGCGCGAAAGCGCGGGTCGATGCCGGGTCCCTGGTCGCGCACGGTAACGCTGACGCCATCGCCGCGCGGCTGCACGCTGACGCGAACCGTGCCCTCGACCGGCGAATGCTTGATCGCGTTGGACAGCAGGTTGGCCATCACCTGCAGGAAGCGGTCGGCGTCCAGTCGCACCGCCGGCAGTGGCGTGTCTGACCACGGCTGCAGGAGCAGGCGAACGCGTGCGCGATGGGCATAGCCTTGGTTGGCCGCCAGCGCCTCATCCAGCAACGGCGGCAGCGCGAGCGGGCGCATCTGAAGCACCAGGCGGTCGCCCTCGAGCTTGGTCAGGTCGAGGATGTCGTCGATCAGACGGCCCAGCCGCTCGCCGTTGCGCCGCGCCATCTCTGCCAGCGGCAGTGCCTTTGGTGGCAGCGCACCGGCCGCGCCGCCCGCGAGTAACCCGATCGCGCCGAGCACCGAGGTCAACGGTGTGCGCAATTCGTGGCTCACGGTGGCGAGGAATTCATCCTTCATGCGTTCAATCTGCCGCTGCTCGCTAACGTCGCGCAGCACGATCGTGTAGTACGGCCGATCGCCTTCGCGCCACTCGCTCAGGCCGATCTGCGCCGTGAAGCTGCCTCCGCCGGCACGTCTCACGGTGCATTCGCGCCGGCCCAGAAACGCCGGCAGGTCTTCGCCGAAGACGTCTGTGCAGCGTGCACCACGCGCCAGCGCACGACCGTCGGCATCGGCCAGCGACAGCGCCGCGACATTGAGTTCCACCACCAACCCGCGTCCATCGAGCGTCACTACCGGATCAAGGATGTTGTCCAGGATGTCAAGCTGGCGCCGCGCAAGCGCGCCTAGCCGACTCTGCAACGCGAGCACGCGATCGTAGTGACGCAGCTTGGCCGCCAGCAGGCCAGCGCTGACAGGACGCGAGAGGTAGTCGTCGGCACCGCTTTCGAGCGCGTGGATGAAGTGCTCCTCGCCCTCGAGCCCCGAAGTCACGATCACCGGCAGCCAGCGCCCGTTGGTGAGCGAGCGCATGCGGCGGCTGACTTCGAAGCCGTCGACGTCCGGCATCAGCAGGTCGAGCAGCACGACATCGGGGGTCTCGCGTTCGACCTGTGCCAGTGCGTCGTACCCGCTCGCGGCGGCGAGCACGTCGTGCCCGAGTTCGCGCACGAGCGCGCACAACGCGTCCCGCGACGCGGCGATGTCGTCGACGACGAGGACTTTCAGCGGCATCGGGTCTGGACAGGACGAGGCCGCCATCGTAGCCGCAATGCAGGCACCAGCCGGTCCTCTCGCGGATTGACAAAGCTGTCACAACTGGCGTCGCCGTCCGCTTTCCAATCCACGCCGTCGCAATCGAGCGATTCCACCATGCCCGCACCGACCTCACCATTGAACCGTTGGCGCAACCGCTTGCGCGCCCGTCGCATACGAGTGGCCTGGCGGTGGTACGCCCGTGGCTACCACTGGGGCAAGCGCGCGCTGGACCTTGTGCTCGTTGTGCCGGCGCTATTGCTGCTCGCGCCTCTTTTCGCGCTCGTCGCGATCGCGATCCGTGCCTACGACGGCGGACCCGTGCTGTACTGGCAGCGGCGCGTCGGCCGGCACGGACGGGAGTTCGACTTTCCGAAGTTCCGTTCGATGCGAGTCGATGCCGACGCGCTGCGCGAGCAGCTACTCGCGCGCAACCAACACGGCGCCGACGGCGTGACCTTCAAGCTGCGGCGCGACCCGCGCATCACGCCGGTGGGTTGCTGGATCCGCCGCACGAGCATCGACGAGCTGCCGCAGCTGTGGTGCGTGCTCAGGGGCGAGATGAGTCTTGTCGGGCCGCGCCCACCGCTGGTCAGCGAGGTCGCGCGCTACACGCTGGCGGAGCGCGAGCGCCTGTCGGTGACGCCCGGGCTCACCTGCACTTGGCAGGTGAACGGGCGCTCCGAGGTACCGTTTCCGCAGCAGGTGGCGATGGACCTGGACTACATCCGCCGGCCGGGACTTTGGGCCGACGTCCGCTTGCTGCTGAAGACGCTGCCGGCGGTGATTCGCGGCCGCGGCGCGTACTGAAGCGAGCTGCAACACGGCCTTTCAAGAGGCACACATATGAGCGCCTGGCTATCTCAAGACCACATCGCCGACGACGCGATCCTGCCTTGCAGCACCGGCACCGAGCGCGCGCTGCGCCTGTTCGACCTGCTGCTGGCGGCGGCTGCGCTCGTACTGCTGGCGCTGCCGCTCGCGGTTCTGCGCCGGCGCGCGGTGTCTCAGCCGGTGCGAGGCCGCCATGGGGTCGTCTTTGACCGCGTGCGACTGCAGCTACCCGCCCGTTTGCCGGGCCGAGTGCTGGCGTTGCTCGGCGCAGCGAACTGGCCGGTCGCTCTGCACGTGGCACGCGGCGAGATGGCTTGGGTCGGACCGCGGCCGCGCGGTCTCGATGAGTCCGCGGCACCGATGTCGACACGGGTGCGGCCTGGCATCGTCAATCCCTGGTTCATCCGCCAGCGCACCGCGGTGCATTTCGGCACCGAGGCGCAGGCTGACCTGCACTACCTGGCCCAACGGAGCATCACCCACGACATCGGGCTTCTGCTGCGCGGCATGCTGGTTGCCCTGCTGCCGCTGCCGGCGGCCGTGATCCCGCAGCGGGACGTCGCCGACGATCAGATGCTCGACTGGAGGCAGTTTCTGGGTGACGCGTACCGGATCGTCGAAAGACTCGGTCTGGACCGCATCTACTTCACGCCGTTGTTCTTCATTTGCCTTGGTCTCCTGGCTGTGAATCTCGTCATGGGGAACGTCAGGCGATTTAGGACCATCTACAAGGCCGAAAAGACGCTCCTCAAATTGAGACATGTGGGCTCGATCATCTTTCATCTTTCCCTTCTG
>CP070653.1:2473331-2476117 GCA_020354665.1 Burkholderiales bacterium | reverse complement strand
CGCGCGCGGCGCGTTCGGCGGCTTCGATCGCGCCCATCGGCAACAGCTCGCCGAACCAGACGACGGCCGGCCGCGCGAGGTTGCCGCATTCGGCACAGCGCGGCGGGCGGCCGGGCGCCGCCGAGCGCACGTCGCAGCGGGCGTTGCGCCGGCACGGCTCGAGCCAGCAGTCTTCGAGGATCGCGCCATGCAGGCGGATCGCGTCGACGTTGCCGGCGCGCTGATGCAGGTCGTCGACGTTCTGCGTGACGATCGTCAGCACGCCGGGCCGGCGTCGTGCGAACGCGGCGAGCGCGCGATGGCCGGCGTTGGGCTCGGCCGCGAGCACGCCCGCGCGGCGCTCGGCGTACCAGTCCCAGACGAACTGCGGATCGGCACGAAAGCCCTCCTCGCTCGCAAGCTGCGCCGGGTCGAAGTGCGACCAGAGACCCGTTAAAGCATCGCGGAAGGTCGGGATGCCGCTTTCGGCGCTCATGCCGGCACCGGTGAGCACCGCGACGCGCTGCGCGTCGCGCAGCCAGCCACGCACGGTATCGAGATCGGCCATCGCCGGCACTGCCCTCACCCGCCGCGCTGGCGCAGCGCCTCATACAGGCAGATGCCCGACGCGACCGAGACGTTCAGGCTTTCCACCGCGCCTTTCATCGGGATGTGCACCAACTCGTCGCAGGTCTGGCGGGTGAGCTGGCGCAGCCCGGTGCCTTCGGCGCCGAGCACGATCGCCAGCGGGCCGGCCAGACGCGCTTCGAACAGCGAGGCTGGCGCGTCGTCGCTCGTGCCGACGATGCGGATCTCGCGCTCCTTCAACTCGCCGAGCGTGCGCGCGAGGTTGGTGACCATCAGGTACGGCACCGTCTCGGCCGCGCCGCTCGCCACTTTGGCCACCGTCGCGTTGATGCCGACCGTGCGGTCGCGCGGCGCAATCACCGCATGCGCCCCGGCGCCATCGGCCACGCGCAGGCACGCGCCGAGGTTGTGCGGATCGGTGACGCCGTCGAGCACGAGCAGCAATGGCGGGCCCTTGACCTCGTCGAGCAAGTCGTCGAGCGAGTGCCGCGGCGCGAGCGGCGTGACGCGTGCGACCACGCCCTGGTGGCGGTGCGTGCCGCACAGCCGCTGCAGGTGCTCGTCGTCGCTATCGACCAGCCGAACGCCGGCGGCCCGCGCACGCTCGACGAACTGGCGCATGCGCGCGTCGCGGCGCGTCGCGTCGACGTGGATCTCGACGATCGACTGCGGCACCGTCTTCAGCCGGACGGTGACCGCGTGAAAGCCGAACAGGACCTTGGCGGACATGCGGCGATGGTAGCCGCGCCCAACTCACGCGTGCGCACCGCGCAGCGCGACGAAGGCCATCACCAGCCCGATCAGCACCGGCTGGTGCACCATGTAGAACGACAGCGACCAGCGTCCGAGCACCGCGAGCGCGCGGCCGAGCGCGCCGAACGGGGCCGGTGCGGCAACCCAGCCCCGCCGCCGCTCCAGCAGCCAGCGCCCCGCGGCGAGCCCGAAGCACATCACGCCGAGCCACGGCAGCAGCGGCACGTAGTCCTCGGTGACCGGCTTGCGGGTGACGAGCCCGACCCAATTGGTCAGCGGGGTGTCGAAGAACGGGTGCTGCACGACAAACGGCAACGCGATCGCCACCACGCCGGCCAGCCACAGGCCGCGCCCGAGCGGCGCGAGCAGGCGCAGCGCGATAAGCATCAGTGCGATGCCGTGCAGGATGCCGAAGCTGATCCAGCTGCGCGGAAACATCAGCCACGAGCCGGCCGACACGAGCAGCGCGCAGACGGCGATCTGACCCCAGCGCCTCCAGAAGCGCCGGCCCCAGCGCGGCGCGTTGCTCTCGAGCGCCACCGCCTGGCCGAGCCCGGCGCACAGCAGGAACAGCGTGACGATCGCGACGCGCTGCCAGGTCCACAACGGGTCATGGTAGAAGTTCTGCTTCGGCACCAGGCCGAAGTAGTTCAGGTCGAACGAGAAGTGGAACAGCGCCATCCAGACGATGGCGAAGCCGCGCAGGGCGTCGATGCGATCAAAGCGCGTGGCGGCGGCGGGATGGGCACTCACCCGGCGACGATATCGCAACCAGCGCCGGCGCCGGGCACGCCGCCCGGCTGCCGCGCCACCCGGCGCAACAGCGCGCGGAGTTGTGCCGCATCAAGATGTGCCAGCCAAAGGTTGCGCATCATCGCGCCTTCCCAGCCAGACAAGGGAATCTCGGTGACGCGCATCCTGATCCTGCAAGGGCACCCCGACGCGAGCCGGTCGCACCTGTGCCACGCGCTCGCCGACGCCTACGAGCGCGGCGCGATCGAACGCGGGCACGACATCCGCGCGCTCGACGTCGCGAAGCTCGATTTCCCACTGCTGTGCAGCGAGGCGGAATGGCTGCACGGCGCGCTGCCCGCCGAACTGGCGCCGGCGCAGACGGCGATCGCGTGGTGCCAGCATCTGGTGATCTTCTTTCCGCTCTGGCTCGGCGGCATGCCGGCACGACTGAAAGGATTTCTCGAGCAGGTGGCGCGGCCGGGCTTCGCGTTCAAGGCCGCCGAAGCCAATCCGTTCGCGGCCAAGGCGCTCACCGGCCGGTCGGCGCGCGTGATCGTGACGATGGGAATGCCGGCGCTGGTCTACCGCTGGTACTTCCGCGCGCACAGCGTGAAGGCGCTCGAGAGCAGCCTCCTGGTGTTCGTCGGCTTCGCGCCGATTCACGAGACGTTGATCGGCGGCGTCGCGCAACTCGGCGAGGCGCAGCGCACGCGGTGGTTCGAAAAGCTGCG
>CP070653.1:2465392-2473231 GCA_020354665.1 Burkholderiales bacterium | reverse complement strand
GGCCACGAGCAATCGCAGCGCGAAGCGGTGCGTCCGTCGCCGCGCCATTGGCAGAAGCCCGGGGGCTCGTCGCGGCCGCCGCCGCCACAATCGCGCGCAGCAAAGGAAGCAGCCATGAAAGTCCTCGTGCTCGGCAGCGGTGTGATCGGCACGTCGATCGCGTACTACGCGGCCAAGGCCGGGCACGAAGTCACCGTCGTCGATCGCCAGGACGGCGCCGGGCTCGAGACCAGCTTCGCCAACGCGGGCGAGGTCTCGCCAGGCTATTCGGCGCCGTGGGCCGGGCCGGGCATTCCGGTCAAGGCGATCAAGTGGATGCTGATGACGCACAGTCCGCTCGTGATCTGGCCGCTGCTCGACCCCGCGATGTGGCGCTGGGGCCTCGCGATGCTCGCCAACTGCACCGCGCGCGCCTACGCGCTGAACAAGAGCCGCATGGTGCCGATCGCCGAGTACAGCCGCGACTGCCTGAAGGCGCTGCGCGCCGAGACCGGCATCGCCTACGACGAGCGCACGCACGGCACGCTGCAGCTGTTCCGCACGCAGAAGCAACTCGACGGCATCGCCAAGGACGTCGAGGTGCTGAAGCAATACGGCGTGCCCTACGAGGTGCTCGACCGCGACGGCTTCGTCGGCGTCGAGCCCGGCCTCGCGCTGACCAAGGACAAGTTCGTCGGCGCGCTGCGGCTGCCGGGCGACGAGACCGGCGACTGCTTCGTGTTCACGCAGCGTCTGGCCGAGATGGCGAAGTCGCTCGGCGTGGCGTTTCGCTTCGGCACGACGATCCACGGCATCGACCGCAGCGGCGACACGATCAGCGGCGTGCGTACCAGTGACGGCACGCTGTCGGCAGACCGGTACGTCGTTGCGCTCGGCAGCTTTTCCACGCGGATGCTCGCGCCGCTGGGCATCCGCATTCCGGTCTATCCGGTTAAGGGCTACTCGATCACGGTGCCGATCACCGAGGCGCGCTACGCACCCGAGTCGACGATCATGGACGAGACGCACAAGGTCGCGGTGACGCGCCTGGGCGATTGCATCCGCGTCGGCGGCACGGCCGAGCTCGCCGGCTACAACAACAAGCTGCGCGAAGCGCGCCGGGCGACGCTCGAGCATGTCGTCACCGACCTGTTCCCGCGCGGCGGCGACGTCGCCAAGGCCAGCTTCTGGTGCGGCCTGCGACCGATGACGCCGGACGGCACGCCGATCGTCGGGGCCACGCCGATCCGGAATCTGCTCACCGCCACCGGCCACGGCACGCTCGGCTGGACGATGGCGGCCGGTACCGCCCGCGTGATCGCCGACCTGATCTCGGGGCGCAAGCCCGAGATCAGCCTCGACGGATTGACGATGGCGCGCTACCCGCGTGCCTGGGCCGGCTGAACCGGCGCCAGCGGCCGCACACCATGGTTGCCACCGCCGGACTGCGATGGATTGAGGTCCTGGAACGCGAGCATCGCGCCGAGCCGCCTAGAATCGCGCGGCGCGCCCGCATTCACGTCGCCGGCTGCCGGTGCAGCCTTCGCGACATCGCCGATTCGCGCCACCCGAACCGCCCGACCCGACCCGCGCCATGAACCAGCCTACCCGCCTGCAGGGCGTCTTCGCGCCCGTGCTCACGCCCTTCAATGCCGATCATTCGCCGGCGCCCGATCGTCTCGTGCGCCACTGCCGATGGCTGGTCGACCAGCGCGTGGGGCTGGCGGTGTTCGGCACCAATTCGGAAGGGAATTCGCTCGGCGTGAGCGAGAAGCGCCGCCTGCTCGACACGCTGATCGAATCCGGCCTGCCGGCCGAGCGGATGATGCCGGGCACCGGCGCCTGCGCGCCGACCGACACGATCGAGCTGACGCGGCATGCGGTGCGCAGCGGCTGCGGCGGCGTGCTGATGCTGCCGCCCTTCTACTACAAGGGCGTCACCGACGAGGGCCTGTACCGCGCGTTCGCCGGCGTGATCGACGCGGTCGCCGACAAGCGGCTGCGCATCTACCTGTACCACATCCCGCAGGTGTCGAACGTGCCGATCAGCCTCGACCTGATCGACCGGCTGCTTGGCCGCTACCCGGGCACGATCGCCGGCGTGAAGGACAGCTCGGGCGACTGGAACAACACCGCCGCGATGCTCGAGCGCTTCGCGTCGCGCGGATTCGACGTGTTCGCCGGCAGCGAAACCTTCCTGCTCGCCAACCTGCGCGGCGGCGGGATGGGCTGCATCAGCGCCACTGCCAACGTCAATCCGGGCCCGATCGTCAGGCTGTACGAAGAATGGCGTCACCGGGATGCCGAGGCGCAGCAGGCCGCGCTCGACGCGACGCGCGCGGCGTTTGCGAAGTTCCCGATGATCGCCGCGATGAAGGCCGCGATCGCGTGGAAGACCGGCAACGCCGCGTGGCGCACCGTGCGCCCGCCGCTGGTCGAACTGAGCGCCGAGCAGCGCGCCGCGCTCGAGGCGGAGCTGACCGCGGTGAAGTTCGAGCTCGCCAACGCCGGCGCACTCGCCTGACCGCTGCGCGCGCTGCGGCCGTTCGGCGCGCGGCGCCCCCCACCGGCGGTCAGTCGCCGATCAGGTGCAGCACCACCTGGCGCGTGTGCTGGCGGCGCCGGTGTTCGTAGACGTAAATGCCTTGCCAGGTGCCGAGCGCGAGCCGGCCGTCGGCCACCGGCACCGAAATCTGCGTCGCGGTCAGTGCGCAGCGCACGTGCGCCGGCATGTCGTCGGGGCCTTCGCTGCGGTGCTCGAACAGCGGATCGCCATCGGGCACCAGACGCGCGAAGAAGCGCTCGAGGTCGCGCTGGACCTCGGGGTCCGCGTTCTCCTGGATCAGCAGGCTGGCCGAGGTGTGGCGGATGAAGATCGTCAGCAGCCCGGTCGCGATGCCGGTGTCTGCCACCCACCGTGCGACCGGGCGCGTGATTTCCTTCAGGCCGCGTCCGGGGGTAGTGACGTCGAGGGTCGTCTGCGACTGCCGCATGCGGAGAATTCCCTTAGGTATGGGCGTGCGCCGGAATCATGCTGGGCGAGAATGACATGTTTCGATTGATTTAGGGGCTCCCCTTGAAGGTTCTCGTCACCGGCGCGGCCGGCTTCATCGGCATGCTCGTGTCGCAGCGGCTGCTGGCGCGCGGCGATGCGGTGGTCGGGCTGGACAACCTGAACGACTACTACGACCCGCAGCTCAAGCGCGACCGGCTGGCGCGGCTCGCCCACGAGCGCTTCTCGTTTGTGAAGCTCGACGTCGAGAACCGCACCGGCATGGACGAGCTCTTTGCCCGCGAGCGGTTCGACCGCGTCGTGCACCTGGCCGCGCAGGCCGGCGTGCGCTACTCGCTCGTCAACCCCCACGCCTACGTCGACAGCAACGTCACCGGCTTTCTCAACGTGCTCGAAGGCTGCCGGCACCACGGCGTGGCGCACCTCGTCTACGCGTCGAGCTCCAGCGTCTACGGCGGCAACACCCGCATGCCCTTTTCCGAGCACGACGGGGTCGACCACCCGGTGAGCCTGTACGCGGCCACCAAGAAGGCCAACGAGCTGATGGCGCACACCTACAGCCACCTCTACGGCGTGCCGACCACCGGGCTGCGCTTCTTCACCGTCTACGGCCCGTGGGGGCGGCCCGACATGGCGCTGTTCCTGTTCACCAAGGCGATCCTCGAAGACCGGCCGATCGACGTCTTCAACCACGGGAAGATGGTGCGCGACTTCACCTTCATCGACGACATCGCCGAAGGCGTCGTGCGCACGCTCGACCGCGTCGCCTCGCCGGACCCGGCCTACGACCCGAACCAGGGCGACCCGGCGCGCTCCAACGTGCCGTTTCGGCTCTTCAACATCGGCAACCACGAGCCGGTGCAGCTGATGGACTTCATCGGCGCGATCGAGGCCGCGCTCGGCCGCGAGGCCAAGAAGAACTACCTGCCGCTGCAAAGCGGTGACGTGCCCGCCACCAGCGCCGACGTCGAGGAGCTTGCCGCCTGGACCGGCTTTCGGCCCGGCACCTCGGTCGACGAAGGCGTCAGGCGCTTCATCGCCTGGTACCGCGAGTACTTCCGGGTCTGAAGCGGCCTGGGCGCCTGGCTTTGTTCGGTGGGTTCTGAAGGGATGAGAGAGTGACAACGATTGCCGTGGTCGGACTGGGCTACGTCGGGCTGCCGCTGGCGGTGGAGTTCGGCAAGAAGTACCGCACGCTGGGCTTTGACCTCTCAGCCCACAAGGTCGAGCACTACCGGCGCTTCGTCGACCCGACCGGCGAAGTGGCCAGCGAGGACCTCAAGGCTGCCACCGGCCTCACCTGCTCGACCGACCCGGCGGTGATCCGCGAGGCCGACGTCGTCGTCGTGGCCGTGCCCACGCCGGTCGACGAGGCGCACCAGCCCGACTTCACGCCGCTTCAGAAGAGCTCCGAGAGCGTGGGTCGGCACTTGAAGCGCGGCGCTATCGTGGTCGACGAATCGACCGTCTACCCCGGCGCGACCGAGGAGGTGTGCATCCCGATCCTCGAGCGCGCCTCGGGCATGAAGTGGAAGGAGGACTTCTTCGTCGGCTACAGCCCCGAGCGCATCAACCCCGGCGACAAGGAGCGCACGGTCACGAAGATCACCAAGGTGGTGGCCGGCGACACGCCGCAGACGCTCGAGCGCCTGACCGCTGTCTACGGCTCGATCATCACCGCCGGGGTCTACCCGGCCAGCAGCATCAAGGTGGCCGAGGCGGCCAAGGTGATCGAGAACACCCAGCGCGACCTCAACATCGCGCTGATGAACGAGCTGTCGCTGATCTTTCACCGCCTCGGCATCGACACGCTCGAGGTGCTCAAGGCCGCCGGCACGAAGTGGAACTTCCTGCCGTTTCGCCCCGGGCTGGTCGGCGGGCACTGCATCGGCGTGGATCCGTACTACCTGACGCACAAGGCCGACATGCTGGGCTACCACCCGCAGGTGATCCTGGCCGGGCGGCGCATCAACGACCACATGGGCAAGTACGTGGCCGAGCAGACGGTCAAGCAGATGATCTCCTCCGACCTGCCGGTCAAGGGGGCCGACGTGGTCGTGCTGGGCATGACGTTCAAGGAGAACTGCCCCGATTTGCGCAACAGCAAGGTGATCGACGTGGTTCGGGAGCTGAAGAGCTTCGGCGCGAACGTGCACGTGCACGACCCGATCGCGAGCTCAGACGAATGCGAGCATGAGTACGGCGTCGCGCTGACGCCCTGGGAGAAGCTGCCGCAGGCGCACGCGCTGGTGCTCGCGGTGGCGCACCGCGATTACCTCGAGATGGGGCTCGAGCGGCTGACCGGCGGGCTCACGAAGGGCGGCGTGTTCGCCGACGTCAAGTCGCTGTTCGAACCGCACACGGTGCGGCAGCTCGGGTTCGAGCCCTGGCGGTTGTGACGCGTTAGAGCTCGCCGGGCCTCACTTCGCGTGCCCGCCGCGCCGGTCGGCGAAGGTTCCGTCCCAGTTGTCGCCGGGCGGTTTCAAGCGATAGTCGGCGCAGCGCTTCGTCAACAGAATCGAGGGCCCGTCGTCGGGGCGAATGCGCAGGCACTGCGCGAACAGCTCGGTCGCCTTGTCCCAGCGCTGCGCGCGGTAGTCGACGAGCGCCGCTTCGTACAGCGCGAGCAGCTCCTTCTGTTCGTCGGTCAGCGTCATGTCCGCCATGCCGAGCAGCTCGTAGATGTGCAGCGCCTGTTCGCGCCCCTTGACGCGCACCATGTCGAGCTCGCGCAGCTTGAAGTCATTGCCGATCATGTCGGCGGTGGTGCCGCTGACGATGATCTCGGTCTTGTAGATCTTGTTCAGCTGCTCGAGCCGTGACGCGAGGTTCACCGAGTCGCCCATTGCGCCGTAGTGGACGCGGTACTTCGAGCCGACGTTGCCGACCAGCATGTTGCCGGAGTTGATGCCGGTCCTCGCCTTCATGCGGGGGCGGCCGATCTTCACCCATTCCTCGCTCAGCGCGTGGCGTCGCGCCCGCATCGCGAGCGCGCTCACGCACGCGCGCCGGGCGTGGTCGTCGCAGTTGAACGGCGCCCCGTACAGCGCGAACATCTCGTCGCCGACGTATTCGACGAGCGTGCCCTGCACCGCAAAGACCTCGTCGGTCCTCTGCGCGTAATAGTCGCTCAGCACTTCGATGACCTGGTGGGGCGTGTGCTTCTCCGAGTAGCTCGTGAAGCCTTCCATGTCGCTGAGCAGCGCGGTCAGCACGCGCTCTTCGCCGCCGAGATGCACGCCGGCGGGGTCCTTCAGCATGATTTCGATAACGTCGGGCGCGACGTAGCTCTGGAACGCTCCCTTGATGCGGCGGCGCTCGCGCTCCTCGAGCAGGTAGCGATACAGCGTCAGCATCGTGTACGTGCCGCCGATCGCGAACACCGGGTACACGACGTTCATCGCGATGCGCGCTTGCGCGAACAGCCAGTAGGCGCCGAACACGTAACCGGCGAACAGCAAGCCGGCGAACAGCAGACCGAACATCGCACTGACGCGCGGCAGCACCAGCCCCAGCAGCACGCCCAGCCCGACGATCGCGAACACGTCGAACGCCTTCGACCAGCGCGGCTTGTCGATGAAATCGCCCGCGAGCATGTTGTCGATCGCGTTGGCGTGGATCTCGGGGCCGGGAAACACCGGGCCAAACGGCGTCGTGCGGATGTCGCCGATGCCGATCGCGGTGGCGCCGACGATCACGATCTTGTCCTTGAACGTGCCGGGTGGCAGCGTGCCGGCGATGATGTCGCTGATCGAGTAGGTGGGAAAGGTGCGCGCCGGGCCGCGGTAGTTGAGGAACAGCCGGCCCGCCTCGTCGGTGGGAACGAGATGCTCGCCGATCTGCACGCCGTCGATGCCGTAGGGCCCCGAGCGCACCGCGAGCTGCGGCTTGTCGAGGTAGTGCCAGACGCTGAGCACCGACAGCGGTGGAAAGAAGTCCTCGCCGGCCTGAATGATCAACGGCATCCAGCGCACCACGCCGTCGGAGTCGCTGGTGACGCTGAAGTAACCCGAAGACGCGGCCGCCGCCGTGATGCTCGGGAGGTTGACCTGCGGCGCGTACGCCCTGGCTGCCGGCAGCGGCGGCGCCTGCGGATCGCGGAAGACGAGCGGGTACTTCGAGCCGGCAATCGACTCGAGCCGGTGCTCGATTTCAGGTGGGTCGAGCCGGAAGCCGACGTCCCGCTCGCTCATGTGGAAGAAATAGCCGAGCACCACCGGCGTCTTCGAGCGCTCGATCGCGCTGGCGAGGATCCGGTCCTGGTCGGCGGCGGTGCGGTTCTCGCGCAGCAGGTTCTTCAGCGGCGCGTTGTCGGTTTTCTGTGCCTCGACCGCGCGCTCGAGTTCATCGATCAGCGCGAGCCGCGCGTCCTCCTCGGACTCGGAGAACATCACGTCGAAGCCGATCACCTTGGCGCCGTCGCGCGACAGCGCATCGACCAGCGCGGCAATGCGCGAGCGCGACCACGGCCAGCGGCCCTCGGCGGCGAGGCTCTTCTCGTCGATCGCCGCGATGGCGACCTGTGGCCCCGGCGCGAGCGGCCCACGGATGCGAAAGCGCAGGTCGAGCCAGTTCAGCTCGATGCCCTCGAGCGGCGACAGCGCGAGCGCAAACAAAGCGATCACGGCGGCGATAGTCGCCGCCGTGATCGCAACGGAGTTGAAGACGAGGGACTTGAGGAGGGCGAGCCTAGAAGCGAGCCACGGCGGCTGCAGTTTCATGCGAAAAAGCGGCCGCCCGCCTTTTCCTCATCCACGCGTATCTCCCGTGGACTCCTATAGCCTATAGGGCGTACTCACCCGCACTAATAACCTCACATTCGTAATACACCGGATGCGGCGGATTTC
>CP070653.1:2456864-2465292 GCA_020354665.1 Burkholderiales bacterium | reverse complement strand
TTACGACCCCTCACTACTGGATCGGCGACTTCATGGAGAACGTGACAAGCAACTTTATCACCTACTACCAGACACACCTGGACGGAGGCTCTTGCACGACCAACGAATGGGATTCGGATGAAGACTGCAACCCTGACACATTCTACAATGCCGACAACGGATATGAGCTCGTTGACCAGCTCATGGCCGCCTTTCAAAGCATCCTGCGGCGGACGGCATCCGGCACTGCGGCTTCAGTTGTTGCCGGCGAAGAGTCTGGAGAGGGGGCTGTCTATCAGGCCACGTTTTATCAGACCTATCAGGATGATGAAGGCACGGAGATTAACTGGATTATTTTCGGAAGGCGCCGCCGCCTTGGGCAGTAGAAAATTATAACGGCTCGCGCCCTGCCGCCCCGTCCCTCCACTGTCAACCTTGTCCTGTTCAGGGCTCTGGCTGCTCCAGCAGCAAGGCAGCGACGACACGCCGGCCTTCGGTTGCGAGCACGTTGAAGGTGCGGCAGGCGGCCGCTGTGTCCATGGCCTCGAACCCAACGCCGCGCTCGATCATCGAGCGCAGCACGGCGGGCCGTGCAAAGCGAAGGCGCAGCCCGCTGCCGAGCAAGACAACTTCGGGTTCAAGGTCGAGCACGGGATCCAGGTGCTCGCCTGCCAAAGCGTCGAAGCGCGTCAGTGTCCACGGCAGCACGTTGCCTCGCCACGGCACGAGCACGCTGCTCGAATGCACCTGAGCGTTGACCCACACGACACCCGGCTCGTGTCGGGAGATCACATTGACTCCGGGAAGCTGGTCGGGCTGGAATTTCATGCGCAGGCAGTCGCGGTCGATACTGGGCCCGCACCGGCAGGCCGGTGCGCTCCATCGGGGGCCCTGTGGTTAAATTCTAGATTGCGCGCCGCAGCATGGCATCGAGTGCGGTGGCATGTCCTGCGCCCCTTCGGAGCTTCCTGTGAAAGTGATCGCCAAGTCGAGCAAGCTCGCCAATGTCTGCTACGACATCCGTGGGCCGGTCCTCGACAAGGCCCGCGAGATGGAGGAGGAGGGGCAGAAGATCATCAAGCTCAATATCGGCAACTTGGCGGTGTTCGGGCTCGAGCCGCCCGACGAGATCGTGCAGGACATGATCCGCAACATGCCGCATGCCGCGGGCTATACCGACAGCAAGGGGTTGTTCGCACCGCGCAAGGCGGTGGTCCATTACACACAGGAGAAACATGTCGCCGGCGTCACCGTCGACGACGTGTACCTGGGCAATGGCGCGTCCGAGCTGATCACGATGAGCCTGAATGCGCTGCTCAACACCGGCGACGAGGTGCTGATCCCGGCACCCGACTATCCGCTGTGGACCGCGTCGGTCGCGCTTTCCGGCGGAACGCCCGTGCACTACCTCTGCGACGAGCAAAGCGAGTGGTACCCCGACCTGGCCGACATCCGTCGCAAGATCACGCCACGCACCCGGGCGATCGTGGTCATCAACCCGAACAACCCGACCGGCGCGCTGTACCCGACCGAACTGCTCGAACAGGTCGTCGAAACGGCCAGGCAGCACCAGCTGATCGTGTTCGCCGACGAGATCTACGACAAGACGCTCTACGACGGACACACCCACACGAGCATCGCCTCGCTGGCCGACGACGTGCTGTTCGTCACCTTCAACGGGCTATCGAAGAACTACCGGTCGTGTGGCTACCGTGCGGGGTGGATGGTCGTCTCGGGGGAGAAGCGGGATGCCGGCGATTACATCGAAGGCCTCAACATGCTGGCGTCGATGCGGCTCTGCGCCAACACGCCGGGGCAGCTCGCGATCCAGACCGCGCTCGGCGGCTACCAGAGCATCAAGGACCTCGTCGCGCCGGGCGGCCGGCTGTGCAAGCAGCGCGATTTGGCCTACGAACTGCTCACACGCATCCCCGGCGTGAGCGTCGTCAAGCCGAAGGCGGCGCTGTACATGTTCCCGCGCCTCGATCCGAAGGTGTACCCGATCGAGGACGACCAGCAATTCGCCTACGACCTGCTCGCCGAGGAGAAGGTGCTGATCGTGCAGGGCACCGGATTCAACTGGCCGGCGCCCGATCACTTCCGGCTTGTTTTCCTGCCGAACGCCGACGATCTCGCCGAAGCGATTGGCCGCATCGACCGCTTTCTCGAGCACTACCGCAGGCGCCATTCCCACTGATCAGCAAGCCACAATCATGAAACCGATACAGGTTGGTCTGCTCGGCGCGGGCACGGTCGGAAGCGGCACCTTCAGGGTGTTGCAGCGAAACCAGCAGGAGATCCGGCGGCGCGCCGGGCGCGAGATCCGCATCACGATGGTCGCTGACTTGGATACCGCGCGCGCCAGGGCGCTGGTCGGCGACTCGGCGCAGGTGGTCAGCGATGCACGCCAGGTCATCGCCAATCCCGAGATCGATATCGTCATCGAACTGATTGGTGGCTACGGCGTCGCCCGTACGCTGGTGATGGAGGCGATTGCGGCAGGAAAGCACGTCGTGACGGCGAACAAGGCGCTGCTTGCCGTGCACGGCACCGAGATCTTCGCTGCGGCGCTCGAGAAGGGCGTGATGGTGGCTTTCGAAGGGGCTGTCGCTGGCGGCATCCCGATCATCAAGGCGCTGCGCGAGGGACTGACCGCAAACCGCATCGAGTGGATCGCCGGCATCATCAACGGGACGACCAACTTCATCCTGTCCGAGATGCGCAGCAAGGGGCTGGACTTCGACCAGGCCCTCGCCGAGGCGCAGCGCCTGGGATACGCAGAGGCGGACCCGACCTTTGACATCGAGGGCACCGACGCTGCGCACAAGGCGACGATCATGAGTGCGATCGCGTTCGGCGTTCCGGTTCAGTTCGACAAGGCTTACATCGAGGGCATCGCCAAGCTGCAGGCTGCCGACATCCGGTATGCCGAGCAGTTGGGTTATCGCATCAAGCTGCTCGGCATCACCAGGCGTCGTGAAGACGCCGGGGCGGGCAGCGGCGGGATCGAGCTGCGTGTACATCCAACGCTGGTGCCGGCGACGCGGCTGATCGCGAACGTGGAAGGTGCGATGAACGCTGTCGTCGTTCAAGGCGATGCGGTCGGCACTACGCTGTACTACGGCAAGGGGGCCGGCGCGGAGCCGACCGGCTCAGCGGTCGTCGCCGACCTGGTCGACGTGACCCGCCTGCACACCGCCGATCCCGACCACCGCGTGCCCCACCTGGCGTTTCAGCCCGACGCGTTGCACGACACGCCGATCCTGCCGATTGACGAAGTCATCACCGCGTTCTACTTGCGCCTGGTGGTCGCCGACCAAACCGGCGTGCTGGCGCGCATTACCGGCATCCTGGCCGAGCACGAAATCTCGATCGACGCGGTGTTGCAGCGCGAGTCGGCCGAAGGCGAGAACCAGACGGATCTCATCATCCTGACCCACGAGACCGTGGAGGGCCGCATGACGGGCGCGCTCGCGAAGATGCAGGCGGTTTCGACCGTGCTTGCGCCGATCGTGAGGATCCGCAAGGAAAGCCTCAGTTGAGGTACGTCAGCACCCGCGGCGACGCCACTCGGCGCAGCTTTTCGGAGATCCTGCTCGAAGGGCTGGCGCCGGACGGGGGGCTGTACCTGCCGGAAACGTACCCCCACGTCGATCGCACAGCGCTCGCGCGCTGGCGCAGGCTGCCTTACGCCGACCTCGCGTTCGAGATTCTGGCGCTGTATATCGACGACATTCCGGCGGCGGATCTGAAAGGGCTACTCGCACGCACCTACACGCGCGACGTGTTCGGTAGCGAGACGATCGTCCCGCTCAAGCCACTGGAGAGCGGGGTCGCGCTGGAGGCGCTGTCCAACGGACCGACGCTGGCGTTCAAGGACATCGCGTTGCAGCTGTTGGGCGCGCTGTTCGAATACGAGCTTTCGCGCCGCGGCGAGACGCTCAACATTCTCGGTGCCACGTCGGGTGACACCGGCAGCGCGGCCGAGTACGCGATGCGCGGCAGGAAAGGCATTCGCGTGTTCATGCTGAGCCCACATGGACGCATGAGCGCGTTCCAGCAGGCGCAGATGTTCAGCCTGCAGGACCCGAACATCCACAACCTCGCGATCGAGGGCGTATTCGATGACTGTCAGGACATCGTCAAGGCGGTGTCCGGTGATCTCGGTTTCAAGCGGGCTTGGCGCATCGGCACCGTCAACTCGATCAACTGGGCTCGTCTGTTGGCGCAGGTCGTTTACTACTTCGCCGGCTACTTCCAGGCGACCGCGCGCGACGATGAGCGCGTGAGTTTCGCCGTGCCGTCAGGCAACTTCGGCAACGTCTGTGCTGGGCACGTGGCGCGCATGATGGGCTTGCCGATCGATCGGCTGGTGGTTGCGACCAACGAGAACGACGTTCTCGACGAGTTCTTCCGCACCGGAACCTACCGGGTGCGCGGCGGTGCGCAGACCTACGAGACCTCGAGCCCCTCGATGGACATCAGCAAGGCGAGCAACCTCGAGCGCTTCGTGTTCGATCTGGTCGGCCGTGACGCCGCCCGCTCACGGGCGCTGTTTGCCGACGCGCTGGCCCGCCAGGGTGGCTTCAGCCTCGCATCCGGGGAACGTGAGCGCCTGCCCGACTTCGGCTTCGTTTCGGGACGCAGCACCCATGCAGACCGCATTGTTGCGATTCGCGACACCTGGCAGCGTTTCGGGTTGATGATTGACCCGCACACCGCCGACGGCCTGAACGTGGCGCGCAGATATCTCGCGCCAGGGGTGCCGATGCTTGTCCTCGAGACGGCGCTGCCGGCGAAATTCGCCGCGACGATCCACGAGGCGCTCGGCCGGGAGCCCGAGCGACCAGCCCGACTCGCCGGGCTCGAGCAACTCCCCCGTCGCTTCACGGTCATGCCGGCCGACGCGCAGCGCGTCAAGGACTACATCGCGCAGAATTCCGCGTCATGAAGGTCATTGGACTGTGCGGCTGGTCGGGTTCGGGCAAGACGACGCTGGCCGAGCAGCTAATCATGCGGCTGCGGCACGCCGGCCAGCGCGTCTCGGTGGTCAAGCACGCGCACCATGCGTTCGATATCGACCAGCCCGGCAAGGACTCGTGGCGACATCGAGAAGCGGGTGCGTTCGAGGTGGTGATCGCATCGAACCGGCGTCTGGCCAAGCTGCGCGAGTACGAGGTGGTGGCCGAGCCGACCGCCCACCAGCTGATTGCGGAGCTCTACGACGCTGACTGGGTACTCGTTGAAGGATTCAAGGCCGCCGATGTGCTCAAGCTCGAAGTCTGGCGCGCGGCCACCGGTCGACCGGTGCAATATCCTGACGATCCGTTCGTCTGCGCGATCGTCACTGACTCGCCGGACGCGCTGCCACACCCGACGGGACTGCCGCTGCTGGACCTCAATGATCCCGATGCGGTGGTGGAATTCCTGCTTCGCACTGCGAGCCGCTATGAGTACCGATTCCCGTACGACGATCCGAGCGCCGATGCGCAGCCTGGACGAGGCACTGGCGAGCCTGCTGGCAGCAGTTGCGCCCCTGCCGACGACCGAGGCTGAAAGAATCGCGACCGAGCAGGCGCTTGATCGCGTGCTGGCGCGCGAGGTGCGGTCGATGATCGACGTGCCGCCAGCCGACAACACGTCGATGGACGGCTACGCCGTGTGCTGCGCCGACGTTGCCGCGGCCGGCGCGGTGCTGCCGGTGTCGCAACGCATTGCGGCCGGGGCGGTCGGCGAGGCGCTCCGACCGGGCACGGCCGCGCGCATCTTCACCGGCGCACCACTGCCACCTGGAGCAGACGCGGTGGTGATGCAGGAACAATGCACGCTGCAGGCTGGCGACGGGCTCGGCGCCGTGCGGTTCGATGCGGTGCCCACGCAGGGACAGTGGGTTCGAAGGCGCGGTGAAGACATCCGCGCCGGCAGCATTGTCCTTGCGGCTGGAACGCGCCTGACGCCGCAGGCGCTCGGCCTTGCTGCCTCGGTGGGGTCGGGGGAGCTCGTCGTCATGCGCAGGCCGCGCGTGGCGCTGTTCTCCACCGGTGACGAGCTCGTGATGCCCGGCCAGGTGGCGCCCGAACAGCTGCGCCCGGGCGCGATCTACAACTCGAACCGGTTCACGCTGCGGGGGCTGCTCGAGTCGCTGGGCTGCGAAGTGCGCGACCTGGGCATCGTCCCCGACCGGCTCGACGCGACGCGCGAGGCGCTGAAGAATGCGGCGCAGGGCAACGACTTGATCCTGACCTCCGGCGGGGTTTCGCTGGGCGAGGAGGACCATCTGCGGCCCGCGCTCCAGGCCGAAGGTCGCCTGGACCTGTGGCAGATCGCGATCAAGCCGGGCAAGCCGCTGGCATTCGGCGCGGTCCGTCGAGCGCGCGGCGGGGAAGCCGTCTTCTTGGGTCTTCCAGGCAACCCGGTATCGAGTTTCGTCACGTTCACGGTCGTCGTGCGTCCGGTCCTGCTGCGGTTGATGGGCGCGACACTCGTGGCGCCGCAGCGGCTGACCTCGCGCGCCGATTTCGATTGGCCACGGCCCGACCCGCGCCGCGAATTCCTGCGCGTGCGCTGCAATCCTGACGGTGGGCTCGACCTGTTTCCCAACCAGAGTTCGGGCGTGCTGACGTCGGTGGCCTGGGCCGACGGACTGGTCGATAATCCGCCCGGCCACGCGATCCGGCGGGGTGATACGGTGGCCTACCTGCCGCTGTCGGAACTGTTGTCGTGATGCGGGTTTCGGTACGCTACTTCGCGTCGATTCGCGAGACGCTCGGCCCGGGCGAGGTGATCGACGTGCCCGCCGACAGTACCGTAGCCGCGCTGCGCGATCACCTGATCGCGCGCAGCCCGGATCATGCCAAGGCACTCGCACGCTCGCGCGCGTTGCGCGCCGCGGTCGACAGGGTGATGGCCGACGAATCGGCTCCCTTGCGCGAGAATGCCGAGGTCGCGTTCTTCCCGCCGGTGACGGGGGGGTGACCCTGATGCCGCGCGTCACGATCCAGACAGGTGACTTCGACGTCTCGCGCGAAATCGCAGCGCTGCGCGCAGGTGACGCCGGCGTCGGCGCGGTCGCCAGCTTTGTCGGTACGGTCCGCGACCGCAATGACGGCACCGCCATCACCCGGATGGAGCTCGAGCACTACCCCGGAATGACCGAGCGGGCCATCGAGGCGATGATTGACGAGGCGATGCGGCGCTTCGGCATTCGCGCCGCACGGGTGATCCACCGGGTCGGTCCGCTGCAGCCGATGGACCAGATCGTGCTTGTCGTCGCCACTGCAGCGCACCGCTCCGACGCATTTCGCGCCTGCGAATTTCTGATGGACTACCTCAAGACGCAGGCGCCGTTCTGGAAGAAGGAAACCACCCCCCAAGGATCACGCTGGGTCGATGCGAGAGCCGCGGATGACGAGGCGCTCGGCCGCTGGGGCATCGACGCACGCAACGCCTGACCCAGCGCGTCGCCGCGCGCGGCCCGTTGCTCACCCGATCCCGGTCGCCGGTGGGGGCGACCGGTGACTGCGCCTTGAAAAGCTGCCCGGACCCCCAAAATCCTTCGCGAAGAAAGGATTTGTCCGATGCGCATCGACAAGCTGACCACGCGGTTCCAGGAGGCTCTCGCCGAAGCCCAGAGCCTGGCCGTGCAACGCGATAACCCCTCCATCGAGCCCGTGCACGTCGTCTCGGCGATGCTGTCCCAAGACGACGGCCCGCGCGCGCTGCTCGAGCGCGCCGGAGCCAACGTCAAGGGGCTCGCGACGGCGATCGACACCGCGATGGCCGGCTTGCCGCAGGTGCAGGGCGGAGGCCAGCCGGTGCAGCCCGGGCGCGACCTGATGAGTCTGCTTCAGGCAGCCGAAAAGGAAGCGACCAAGCGGGGCGACCAGTTCATCGCCGGCGAAATGTTCCTGCTTGCGCTGGCCGATTCGAAGACCGACCTGGGCGGCATCGTGCGCGGCCACGGCCTGACGCGCAAGGCGTTCGAGGCTGCAATCGACGCGGTGCGAGGCGGGCAGACGGTCGACAATGCGGAGGCCGAAGGCCAGCGCGAAGCGCTCAAGAAGTACACGCTGGACCTGACCGAGCGCGCTCGCCTGGGCAAACTCGACCCGGTGATCGGCCGCGACGACGAGATCCGCCGCGCGATCCAGGTACTGCAGCGACGCACCAAGAACAACCCCGTCCTGATCGGTGAGCCCGGCGTGGGCAAGACCGCGATCGTCGAGGGGCTTGCGCAGCGAATCGCCAATGGCGAGGTGCCAGACAGCCTGAAAGACAAACGCGTGCTGGTGCTCGACATGGCTGGCCTCCTCGCGGGTGCCAAGTACCGCGGCGAGTTCGAGGAGCGGCTGAAGGCCGTGCTCAAGGAGGTTGCCGCCGACGAGGGCCGCATCATCCTGTTCATCGACGAGCTGCACACGATGGTTGGCGCCGGCAAGGCCGAAGGATC
>CP070653.1:2447225-2456764 GCA_020354665.1 Burkholderiales bacterium | reverse complement strand
GCGCTGCTCGACCTGGCCGACGGCGTACTGCTGACCGGCTCGCCATCGAACGTGCACCCGCGCCACTTCGACGAGGACGTGCGCGACCCCTCGCTGCCGCCCGATCCGCTGCGCGACGAGTGGACGCTGCCGCTGGTGCCGCGCATCATTGCGCGCGGCGTCCCACTGTTCGCGATCTGCCGCGGCGCGCAGGAGACCAACGTCGCCCTCGGCGGCACGCTGCACCAGGCGGTGCACGAGGTCGAGGGACTTGCCGACCATCGCGAGGACAGCGACACCGAAATCGAAGCGCAGTACGCGCCGGTGCACGACATCAACGTGCTGCCCGACGGGGTACTCCAGCCGGTGCTCGGCGCCGTGACGATCCGCGTGAACTCGCTGCACGGCCAGGGGATCAACCGGCTCGCTGACGGGCTGCGCGTCGAGGCGCTCGCGCCCGACGGACTGATCGAGGCCTTTTCGGTGGTACGGCCGGGCGCGAACGCGTTCTCGCTCGGCGTGCAGTGGCACCCGGAGTGGCGCGCCGCCGAGAACCCGGTTTCGATGCACCTGCTTGCGGCGTTCGGCCACGCGTGCCGCGCTTTCCGCAACCTGCACCGCGGCTTTTCGCCGCGCCCCGGCTGAGCGAGACGCCGCGCCGCATGCCCCAGAACCACACACAGACGAACGACGACAGGTGATCCCGATGGTAGTCAGAGATCAATTCACATTCAGCGAGCTCGAGCAGTGGCTCAACGAACGGCGCGTGACCGAGATCGAGTGCCTCGTGCCCGACCTCACCGGCGTGGCGCGCGGCAAGATCCTGCCGCGCGAGAAGTTCACCGAGGACCGCGGCATGCGGCTACCCGAGGCGGTGGTCGCGATGAGCGTCACCGGCGAGCCGCCGCCCGAAGGGCCGTACTTCGACGTGATCGTCCCGATGGACCGCGACATGCACCTGCGTCCCGATCCGACCACCGTGCGCATCGTGCCGTGGGCGTCCGACCCGACCGCGCAGGTCATTCACGACTGCTTCGACCGCGACGGCCGGATGATCCCGTTCGCGCCGCGCTCGGTGCTGCGGCGGGTCTGCGACCTCTACACGGCCGAAGGCTGGGACCCAGTCGTCGCGCCGGAGATCGAGTTCTACCTGGTCGCGCGCAACACCGACCCCGACATCCCCTTGAAACCGCCGTTCGGCCGCAGCGGCCGCGCCGAGACCTCGCGCCAGGCGTACTCGATCGACGCGGTCAACGAGTTCGATCCGCTGTTCGAGGACGTCTACGACTATTGCGACAAGATGGAACTGAACGTCGACACGCTGATCCACGAGATCGGCGCCGGGCAGATGGAGATCAACTTCTTTCACGCCCACCCGCTCGGGCTGGCCGACGAGGTGTTCTTCTTCAAGCGCACGGTGCGCGAGGTCGCGCTGCGCCACGACATGTACGCGACCTTCATGGCCAAGCCGATCGCCGGCGAGCCGGGCAGCGCGATGCACGTGCACCAGAGCGTGATGGAAAAGGACAGCGGCCGCAACATCTTCAGCAACGCCGACGGCACGCCTTCGAAGGACTTCTACTGGTACATCGGCGGGCTGCAGAAGTACCTGCCGGCGTGCATGGCGCTGTTCGCGCCCTACGTCAACAGCTACCGGCGGCTGGCGCGCTACACCGCCGCGCCGATCAACATCCAGTGGGGCACCGACAACCGCACGGTGGGCATCCGCTCGCCGGTGGCTGCGCCGAGTGCACGCCGCATCGAAAACCGCGTGATCGGCGCCGATGCGAATCCCTACGTCGCGCTGGCGGCGACGCTGGCGTGCGGTTACCTCGGCATCAAGAACAAGGTCGAACCGGGACCGGAGTGCAAGGGCGACGCCTACCTCGGCGAGTACGCGTTGCCGCGCAGCCTGATCGAGGCGTTGGCCGCGCTGCGTGCCGAGCACGACCTGCACGCGGTGCTCGGCGAATCGTTCGTCACCGTCTACACCGAGATCAAGGAACTCGAACACGCCGAGTTCATGAAGGTCATCTCGCCGTGGGAGCGGGAACACCTCCTGCTTCACGTCTAGGAGCAACGATGAACGCCGTGACCGCACCCACCGCGCGCAGCACCAGGCAGTGGCAAGCTGCCGATGCGGCGCACTTCCTGCACCCGTTCACCGATTTCGACGCGCTGGCGAAAAAGGGCTCGCGCATCATCACGCGCGCCGACAACATCTACCTGTGGGACAGCGACGGCGAAAAGATCCTCGACGCCATGTCCGGCCTGTGGTGCGTGAACGTCGGCTATGGGCAGCGTGCGCTGATCGACGCGGCAACGCGGCAGCTGCAGACGCTGCCCTTCTACAACGCGTTCTTCCAGACCGCGACGATGCCGGCGATCGAGCTGGCCGAGCTGTTGGCCGAGGTCTCGCCGCCGCAGTTCGGCCATGTCTTCTACTCGGGATCGGGCTCCGAGGGCAACGACACCGTCGTGCGCATGGTTCGCCGGTACTGGGAGCTGCAGGGCCAGCCGGCGCGGCAGGTGATCATCAGCCGCTGGAACGCCTACCACGGCTCGACGATGGCCGGCGCATCGCTCGGCGGCATGCGCTTCATGCATGCGCAGGGCGGCCTGCCGATCCCGGGGATCGTGCACATCGAGCAGCCGCACTACTGGGCGCACCGCGATGGCGCCGCCCAGGGTCTCAGCCGCGACGAGTTCGGCGTCGTCGCCGCGCGATGGCTGGAGGACAAGATTCTCGAGGTCGGACCCGACAACGTGGCGGCCTTCATCGGCGAGCCGGTACAGGGTGCGGGCGGCGTGATCGTGCCGCCGGCGACGTACTGGCCGGAGGTGCAGCGCATCTGCGACAAGTACGACGTGCTGCTGGCGAGCGACGAGGTCATCACCGGGTTCGGCCGCACCGGGCGCTGGTTCGGTTGCGAGACGATGGGCACCCGCCCCGACCTGATGACCTTCGCCAAGGGCGTGACGAGCGGCTACATCCCGCTCGGCGGCGTGCTGGTCGGCGACCGCGTGGCCGACGCACTGATCCGAAGAGGCGGCGAGTTCCAGCATGGTTACACCTACTCGGGGCATCCGGTGGCCTGCGCGGTGGCGCTGGCCAACATCCGCCTGATCCGCGAGCAGCAGCTCGTCGAGCGGGTCCGCGAGGACCTCGGACCCTACCTGGCCGGGCGCTTCGCGGAGCTCGGCGAGCATCCGCTGGTCGGCGAGGCGCAGACCTGCGGCCTGATGGGCGCGCTGCAGCTGGTCAGGAGCAAGGCCAGCGGCGAAGCGTTCCCGGCCGAGCTCGAGGTCGGCATGGCCTGCCGCGGCCACTGCTTCGGCAACGGGGTGATCATGCGCGCGGTAGGGGACCGCATGATCGTTGCGCCGCCGCTGGTGATCACGCGCGCGCAGATCGACGAGATGTGCGGACTGATCCGGCGCTGCCTCGACCTGACGCTGGCCGACGCGCGCCGGCACGGCTGGCTGGCATGACAGCCGCCCGCCCGCCCGCCTCGGGTTTTACGGGATCGGGCCGGCCCGCATGGCTGTCCTAGACTTCCGGCCAATCGCTTTCGCTGACGTACTCCCTTTGCCCGAACCACCCACGGAGACTCCCACCATGAAGATGTCGTCGCTGTTCCACACGGCCTTTGTCGCCGGCCTCGTCAGCACCACGCTGGGCGCGAGCGTTGCGGCGCTGGCGCAGGAGGAGGAGAAAGTTCTCAATGTCTACAACTGGAGCGACTACATCGCCGACGACACGCTCGCGAACTTCGAGAAGGAGACCGGCATCAAGGTCCGCTACGACAACTTCGACAACAACGAAATCGTCCACGCCAAGCTGGTGGCCGGGAAGACCGGCTACGACATCGTCGTGCCGTCGTCGAACTGGGCCAAGCTGCAGCTCGACGGCGGCCTGCTGCGCAAGCTCGACAAGGACAAGATCCCCAACCTGAAGAACCTCGACCCGGCGGTGCAGGCGCAGCTCGCGACGATGGACCCGGGCAACAACCACATGGTCAACTGGATGTGGGGCATCACGACGGTGGGCATCAACGTCGACAAGGTGAAAGCGGCGCTGGGCAGCACGCCGATGCCCGAGAACGCGTGGGACCTCGTCTTCAAGCCCGAATACCTCAGCAAGGTCAAGAGCTGTGGCGTGTCGTTCCTCGACTCGGCCACCGAGATCGTGCCGGCTGCGCTGCACTACCTAGGCAAGTCGCCCTACAGCAAGAATGCGTCGGACTACGGCCCGGCGTTGACCCTGCTGAAGTCGGTACGGCCTTACGTGACGCTGTTTTCGTCGTCGGGCTACATCAACGACATGGCCAACGGCTCGATCTGCGTGGCGATCGGCTGGAACGGCGACATCAACATCGCGCGGCAGCGCGCGCTCGACGGCAAGACCGGCAACAAGATCGAAGCGCTGCTGCCCAAGAGCGGCGCGATCCTGTTCTTCGACGTGATGGTGATCCCGGCCGACGCGCAGCACCCGGACAACGCGCACAAGTTCATCAACTACATGCTGCGACCCGAGGTCAACGCCGGGCTGGTCAACAAGGTCTTCTACTCCAACCCGGTGCCGGCGGCCAAGCAGTTCGTCAGGCCCGAGGTCGCGAGTAATCCGACCGTGTTCCTGCCGGCGGACCAGATGAAGAAGATGATCCCGCCCGAGGCGATGAACAACGACATCCGCCGTTTGATGACGCGCACGTACACCTCGTTTAAGACGGGGCTGTGAGCGCGGTTTTGCGAGCCGGTTCGGGGGAGCAGTCGGGGTGACGGACGCGACCAAGGCTGGCGCTCCGGCGGCTCCTGCGTTCCTGGAGATCCAGGACGTGGTGAAGGATTTCGGCGGCGGCGCCGTCGCGGTCAACCACGTCTCGATCGAAATCGCCAAGGGCGAGATCTTCGCGCTGCTCGGCTCGTCGGGGTGCGGCAAGACGACGCTGCTGCGCATGCTTGCCGGCTTCGAGACGCCGACCGCCGGGCGCATCGTGCTCGACGGCCAGGACCTCGCCGGATTGCCGCCCTACCTGCGTCCGATCAACATGATGTTCCAGAGCTACGCGCTGTTTCCGCACCTGACGGTCTGGGACAACATCGCGTTCGGACTGAAGCGCGACGGCATGCCCCGCGACCAGATCGTCGAGCGCGTCGAGGCGATGCTCAAGCTGGTGCAGCTTGGCAAGTTCGCCAAGCGCAAGCCGCACCAGCTGTCGGGCGGTCAGCAGCAACGCGTCGCGCTCGCGCGCAGCCTCGCCAAGCGCCCGCAATTGCTGCTGCTGGACGAGCCGCTGGGTGCGCTGGACAAGAAGCTGCGCGAGGAGACCCAGATCGAGCTCGTCAACATCATCGAGCAGGTCGGCGTGACGTGCGTGATGGTCACCCACGACCAGGAGGAGGCTATGACGATGGCCTCGCGCATCGCGGTGATGAGCGAGGGACGCATTCTGCAGATCGGTGCGCCATCGGAAATCTACGAAACACCCGCCACCCGCTTCGTCGCCGACTTCATCGGCAACGTCAACCTGATGGACGGCACCGTGCTGACCGACGAGCCCGACCACGTGATCATCGACTGCGCCGACTGCAAGCACTACGTCGGCCACGGCATCACCGGCAACGAGGGCATGCCGGTGACGGTGGCGTTGCGCCCCGAGAAGATCCACGTCTCGCGGCGCAAGCCGCCCGAAGAATACAACACGGCGCACGGCACGGTGCGCGAGATGTCGTACTTCGGCAGCTTCACCGTCTACCACGTCGAGCTGCCCAGCGGGGCGCGGCTCAAGGTCAGCGAGTCCAACGTGCAGCGCCACCGCGAAGACGCGGTGACCTGGGGCGACGAAGTCTGGGCCCACTGGTCGCGCACGTCGCAGGTCGTCCTGACGCAGTGAGCCCGCGATGAGCAGACTGTCCGAATCGATCGCACGCGCCTTTCGCGGCCGCTCCGCGGTGATCGGCGTCCCGTACGGATGGCTGCTCGCGTTCTTCCTGCTGCCGTTCCTGGTCGTGCTGCGGATCAGCTTCTCCGAGATGGAGAACGTGCGGTTCAAGGACCTGCTCGACTACCAGGACGGCGTGCTGCAGCTCACGCTCAAGGTGTCGAACTACCTGTTCATCCTGCAGGACGAGCTCTACATTGCGACCTACCTGTCGAGCCTGAAGTACGCGGCGATCACGACCGCGCTGTGCCTGGCGATCGGCTATCCCTTCGCCTACTTCATGGCGCGCGCCAAGCCGACGCTGCAGCCGGCGCTGCTGATGCTCGTGATGCTGCCGTTCTGGACGTCGTTCCTGCTGCGCGTCTACGCCTGGAAGGGCCTGCTCGGCGAGGGCGGCTGGGTCGCCGACTGGCTCACCGGCATCGGCGTGGACCGGCTGCTCGTCCTCGCCGCGCTGATTCCGGCCGAGGGCAAGTTCATGAACACGCCGTTCTCGCTGGTGATCGGCATGACCTACACCTACCTGCCGTTCATGATCCTGCCGCTTTACGCGAACCTCGCGAAGATGGACCTGAGCCTTCTGGAGGCCGCCGCGGACCTCGGCGCGACGCCGTTCAAGGCATTCTGGCTGGTCACCGTGCCGCTGTCGAAGGCCGGCATCATCGCCGGGTCGATGCTCGTGTTCATCCCGTGCGTCGGCGAGTTCGTGATCCCGGAGCTGCTCGGCGGGCCGCAGACGCTGATGATCGGCCGCGTGCTGTGGGACGAGTTCTTCGCGAACAACGACTGGCCGATGGCCTCGGCGGTGGCGGTCGTGATGATCCTGATGATCATCGTGCCGGTGGCGATCTTCAACCGCTACCAGGCGCAGGCCGCGGAGCGCGGGACATGAGAAAAGGGCCGACGCCGCTGTTCGGGCCGAAGTTCAACGCCCGCTTCGGCCAGGGCTGGCTCGCGCTGGGCTACCTGTTCCTGTACCTGCCGATCGTTGCGCTGGTGCTCTACTCGTTCAACGCCTCGCCGGTGCCCAACGTCTGGGGCGGTTTCACGCTCGATTGGTACCGCAAGCTCGCGCAAGATACCGAGATGCTCAACGGCCTGTGGCTGTCGCTGCGCATCGCCTTCCTGACGGCCTGTGCGGCGGTCGTGATCGGCACACTGGCGGCGTTCGCGCTCGTCAAGTACACGCGGTTCCATGGCCGCACGGTGTTCGCCGGCATGGTCAGCGCGCCGCTGGTCATGCCCGAGGTGATCATCGGGCTGTCGCTGCTGCTGATGCTGGTCTCGGTGCAACGCTTGCTGGGGTTTCCCGAGCGCGGCATGCTGACGATCTGGATGGGCCACCTGCTGGTCGGGCTGGCGTACGCCACCGTCGTCGTGCAGGCGCGGCTGAAGGATTTGCCGCCGCAGCTCGAGGAGGCGGCGATGGACCTGGGCGCCAAGCCGCATCAGGTCTTCTATCTCGTCACGCTACCGATGATCTCGCAGGCGCTGATGTCGGCCTGGCTGTTGACGTTCACGCTGTCGCTCGACGATGTCGTGCTGTCGGCGTTCCTCTCGGGGCCGGGTTCGACGACGATGCCGCTGGTGATCTTCTCGCGCGCCCGCCTCGGCCTGAACCCCAGCGTCAACGCGGTGGCGACCGTGATCATCGTCGTCGTCGCCATCGGCGTCGTCG
The DNA here is from genome assembly GCA_020354665.1 of Burkholderiales bacterium. Taxonomy (GTDB): domain Bacteria; phylum Pseudomonadota; class Gammaproteobacteria; order Burkholderiales; family Burkholderiaceae_C. The sequence goes on along the minus strand of CP070653.1, from coordinate 2,449,162 downwards.
CCGCGAGCTACCTGATCGCACGCCAGGAGCGCCAGCGAGCGCTCGACATGGCAGCCGCCGCGCGCGGCACTGCTTGAGCCCCTTGCCCGAACGACCCACCGAATCACCAAAGAGGAGAGAGACCGATGACTACCAGCAAGCTCACGACCCTGGCCGTCGCGTTGGCCGCGGCCTTCCCGCTGGCCGTGCCCACGGTCGCGCGGGCACAGTCGACCGCGGACCTGCTCAAGGAGCTCGAGGCGCTGAAGGCGCGCGTCGGCGAGCTCGAGAAGAAGTTGCAGGAGTCGCAGGCCAAGCCGGCGGCCGGCCAATGGGGCATGACGCCCGAGCAGGCCGCCGAGTTCAACCGCATCGCGGTGAAGACCGAGGCGCTCGAGGACAACGTCGAGGCCTGGGGGTTCAAGGGGCTGACGATCAGCGGCTACATGGACCCGACCTTCATCTACAACCGCGGCCAGAAGCGCGCCGGCTTCCAGTTCCTCAACCCGCAGAGCGACGGCTACTTCTACGACACGTCGTACATGGGCTCGGTATCGGTCGATTTCACGAAGGAAACGGAAAGCGGCTCGCGCTTCAAGCTCACGCTGTCGCCGCAACGCAGCGCCGGCGCGGTGATCGACGGCACGAACATCGTCCAGGAGGCGTCGGTGTCGGTGCCGATCACCGACCTGCAGACGCGCTTCATCGCCGGTCAGCTCCCGGACTGGAGCGGCTACGAGTACCAGCAGCCGACGCTCAACCCGCTGATCACGCACAACCTGCTGTTCGACCTGACGCTGCCGACCACCTACACCGGCATCGGCATCGACTACACGCGCGGCAAGTGGTGGCTGCGCGGGATGATCGCCAACGTCAACGAGAACATCGGCCAGCAGGGTGAACGGCAGCCGGTGCTGGTCTACCGCGTCGACTATTCCAAGGGCGAGTTCGACGGCTGGGGCTTTGCGGGGCTGCATGGCAAGACCACCAACTACAACCTCTGCCGCGACGACGGCTGTACGTCGTTCGAGAAGACGATGACTCACCTGTTCGAGGTCGACGGCTACTTCATCCGGGGCGACCTGACGGCGCAGGGCCAGATCTCGTTTGGCACGCAGAAGCAGGCCGCGATCGTGCCCGACGCCAACGGCGATTTTCCCGACGCCGAGTGGGCGGGCATCTCGGGCCTGGTTGGCTACAACGTGACGCCGCGCCTGCAGCTGCTCGCGCGCGCCGACTACATCCGCAACAGCAAGAATGGAGGCGGCCTGCTCGGCTACACCGGCTACTGGGACGCGTTCGGGGTCGACGGCCCGTACGGCGACTACCGCAACGGCATCGGCCCCGACCCGACGCTGGGCTGCGAGGACCAGACGATCGCGGGCTGCGACAAAGGCGCCAACCGTTACGCGCTGTCGTTCGGGTTGAAGTACCTCTATAACCTGAACACCACCTTCAAGCTCGAGTACCGCCGCGACGGGGCGAATATCCCGGTGTTCTTCCACGCCGGCCCCGGCACCTATAAGAAGTACAACGACCTGCTCGGCGCCTCAGTGGTGCTCCACTTCTGAGAGTTCGCGATGAACCAGCCCGTCACCGACTGGCGCGCCGCCGCGGCTTCGCTGCACGCCGACGGCCGCGCGGTCGTCGGTGGCCAGCGCGTCGCAGCGGCCAGCGGCGAGACGTTTGATTGCCTCTCGCCGATCGACGGCCGCACGCTCGCACCGATCGCGCGCTGCCGCGTCGAAGACATCGATGCTGCGGTGGCGAACGCGCGGCGGGCGTTCGAAGACCGCCGCTGGGCCGGCCAGGCCCCGGTTTCGCGCAAGAAGGTGCTGTTGCGGTTTGCCGAGAAGATCCTCGGCGCGCGGGACGAGCTCGCGCTGCTCGAGACGCTGGACATGGGCAAGCCGATCGGCGCGAGCCTGCACGCCGACGTGCCGGCCACCGCGCGAACG
>CP070653.1:2444572-2447125 GCA_020354665.1 Burkholderiales bacterium | reverse complement strand
AGCTCGGCCGCCCTGTTCCACGGCGGCCTGCGCAACAACGTGCAGTACTGCGTCGTGTGCCACACCGAGCAGCGCAAGTACGGCCGCACCGAAGCGGCGATCGACGCGGCCACCTTGACTTTCACCCCGGCCTCTAACGGGACGACCAGCACCACGCGGGTGGATGACCGGGCGATCGGCAACCTGCCTAACTACATCCACAAGCTCCATGCGGGCCACGTGCTGGCCAAGCAGGACTACAACTACGCGGGGGTGGTGTTCAACCACATCGCGTTCCCGCAGGACATTCGCAACTGCACGATGTGCCACGACGGTTCGGACACGTCGACGGCGAAGACCGCGCAGGGCAACAACTGGAAGTCTGTTCCCAGCCGGCTTGCCTGCGGCTCATGCCACGACGGCATCAACTTCGCGACTGGCACCGGCGTGACGCTGGCGGATGCAGCGAAGGGGCTGACCGCCAGTCTCAACGCGCACCCAGCCGGTCCGCAGGCTGACGACTCGCTCTGCGCGCTGTGCCACGCCCGCGGCGTGCCAGACAGAGCGGATATCGACGTAGCCCACATACCGGTGACGCCGCCGAACTTCAAGAGCGCATTGCACGTGGCCGGTGGCAGCGCCAACACCAACTCGGCGTGGATCGCCTCGGGTGGCAGCGTCAATCGGCTGCCGGCAGGCGCGATCAAGGTGCGGTACGACATCAAGAGCGTCTCGCGTAATGCGAGCAAGCAGCCGGTGATGGTGTTCCGGATGGTGCAGAACTGCGACGAGACCGATGTCACGAAGTGCCCGAGCACGAATCTCACCGACTTCGCGACGACGACGCCGAACCCGGCGACCGGCGACAAGGAGATCTGGGACAACTTCATGGGCGCGCCGAGCGTGTACTTCGTGTTCTCGGTGCCGCAGGACGGCATTGCCGCGCCGGCCGACTTCAACGCGTCGGTGTCGGGATATTTGAAATCGATCTGGAATGCCGGCAAGACGGGCACTGCTGCGAGTGCGGTCGCCGCGACCCTGACCGGGCCCGACGGCGGCGGGTACTACACGGCCACGCTGACGGGCTATGTAGTTCCCGACAACGCGGTAATGCTGACGGGTGGCCTCGGCTATTCGTACAACATCACCAGCACGCTGCCGCTGACGCAGACCAACCTTGCCGACTACCCGGTGTCGCCATCGCCGATCGGCCATGCCAGCGGCAACGAGGTCGGCGGGCTGATCGTCATTGCGCCGAACGCGCAGAAGGTGGCAACCGGCTACACCGGACGCCGGGCGATCGTCGAGGACGCGCGCTGCAACAAGTGCCACCAGGAGCTCGGCACCTTCACCGAGGAAGCCTTCCACGGCGGGCAGCGCAACGACGGCACGACGTGCGCGTGGTGCCACACCCCGAACCGCACGAGCAGCGGCTGGTCGGCGGACTCTACCAGCTACATCCACGCGATCCACGCCGGTGCGAAGCGGAAGGAGCCTTTCACCTGGCACGCGACGGCGGTGGGTGAATCGTTTGCCGACATCGGTTTTCCGGGTGTGCTGAGGCAGTGCGAGACCTGTCACCTGCCCGGTAGCTACTACTTCGCGAACACGCAGGGCACGCCGTTGGCGGACAGCGTGATCGCAAGCCGGCTGTATCGGACGGTGGGTCAGGGCATCTACAACGGCGCCGCGGGCACTGTGACAGCGGGCTGCACGATTTCGGCCACGAACAACTGCGTGCAGACCGAACTTGGCGTCTACTCGCTGTCGCCTTACGTCATCAAGGACAACGCCACTGATTACGGCCTCGGTTTCAGTTTCAACGCGGGACTGACCACCAGCGGAGGCGTGCCGGCCGGTGGCACGCGCGAAGCAGCAGCAACGACGCTGGTCAACTCGCCGATCGCGACGGCGTGCTTCGCATGCCACGACACGAGCCAGGCCCGGGCGCACATGGAAAGCAACGGCGGTTCGATCTACGCTGCGCGCGGCACGGCGAATCCGCCGACTGGCGCGTTGGCCAAGCCCGAGACCTGCTTGGTCTGCCACGACAGCGGACGCATCGCCGACATCAAGGCGATGCACGCGAAGTGACGTGAGCCAGGTTGGGTAGGCGAGGAGGATCTGGAGCGCGGCCCGCCGCGCTCCAGTCACCCGCAGGGAACCCGGCAGGCGGCACCGCCTTCCGGGTTCTCTCTTTTTCCGCTGAGTCTCGGGGTTGTGCAGCGTTGACAGCGTCGAACGACTCAACTACAAGGTGCCGAGCAACGAGGTGGCGATGTTGGGGAAGCTGAGGGTGGGTGCAGTACGGTTGCGGATCGTCGGCGGCGCGCTGATCGCGCTCGGAGCTGTCGCGTGTGCTGGCGTTGCGGCCGCCGCGGGACCGAGCGCGGCAGCGAGCGCGCCAGCGCCTGGCGGCAGCGCGCCGATGATGGAGAAGAAGAATGCGCCGGCCGCGAAGGAGAAGCTAATCGACGTCAACAGCGCGAGCCGCGCAGAGTTGAAGACGCTACCGGGGATCGGCGATGCCGAGGCCGACAAGATCATTGCCGGGCGGCCGTACCTGAGCAAGGT
>CP070653.1:2437177-2444472 GCA_020354665.1 Burkholderiales bacterium | reverse complement strand
CTGCCGAAATGCGATCCACTCGCCCAGCACCTGGCGCAGGTTCTTCTGCGTCGGCCGTCCGTCGGCGCCGACCATCGTCAGGTTGACCGGTACCGAGCTCTCCAGGCTGGTCTGCGCGAGCAGCGTGTTGATCAGCTCCTGCTGGTCGATGGTGCGGCTCCTCGGCTCGAAGACGAGGCGCACCGGCGCGTCCCTGCTCGACTCGTCGCGCACCGCGTCGAGCACGGCAAGAACGCTGGCCTTGAGCTGCGTCTGCTCGGCGCTGAGCGCCTTCTTGCCGGGCTTGACCTTCGGGTTGGTCAGCTCCTCGATCTCCTCGAGCACGCGTTGCGAGCTGGTCGTCGGCGGCAACTCGTTAACGACGAGCTGCCACTGGCCGCGCGCCAGGTCCTCGATCTTCCAGCGCGCGCGAACCTTGATCGAACCCCGCCCGGTCATGTATGCGTCGCGGATCTCGGCCGCGGCCGAGATGATCTGCCCGCCGCCCGGAACGTCGGGGCCCGGCACCATGTCGAACAGCTCTTCGTCGCCGAGCTTGTCGTTGCGCAGCAGCGCCACCGCCGCGGCTGCAACCTCGCGCAGGTTGTGGCTCGGCACCTCGGTGGCCAGGCCCACGGCGATCCCGCTCGCGCCGTTAAGCAGCACGAATGGCAGGCGTGCCGGCAACACACGCGGCTCCTGCGTCGAGCCGTCGTAGTTGGGCACGAAATCGACCGTGCCTTCGTCGATCTCGTCGAGCAGCAGCCGCGCGATCGGCGCCAACCGCGCCTCGGTGTAGCGCATCGCCGCGGCGCCGTCGCCGTCGCGCGAACCGAAATTGCCCTGCCCGTCGATCAGCGGATAGCGCTGCGAGAAGTCCTGCGCCATGCGCACCAGCGCGTCGTACGCAGCGGTGTCGCCGTGCGGGTGGTAGCGGCCGAGCACGTCGCCGACCACGCGCGCGCTCTTCACCGGCTTGGCCCCACCCGCGCCGGCAACGCCCAGGCCCATGCGCTGCATCGAGTAGAGGATGCGGCGCTGTACCGGCTTCTGGCCGTCGCAGACGTCGGGCAGTGCGCGTCCCTTGACCACGCTGAGCGCGTACTCGAGATACGCCTGCTCGGCATAGCGCGCCAGCGTCAGCGAATCGTCGGCCTCATCGGCGCTGAAGTCGATCGTCGTCTGTTCCATCGTCATCTGTGTTTCGGGTCGAGGCACGGCGCCGGGTGGGCGGCTCGCCGCCGGTCACGCTGCGGGCCCGGCGTGCGGCGGCGCCGCGCAGTCGCTCTGGCCCGCTCGTTGCGGGGCGCCGTTACGCGCATTCCGGCCCCGGGGCCCGCATTCTGCCCGGGTTTGCCCTGAGTCCGAGCGGAGAACGCCGGCCGCTCGCCGGCGGGTACGCTTGCGCCTCGACTGCCACGCCCGCCTGCCATGCCACCGCCCGCGGCCCCTGCCAGCGACGACAACGTCGCCCCTTACATCGGCTTCGAGGAATTCCGCGATGGCCTTCCCCAAGGCCGCTTCCACGTGGTCGTCAATCCGTCGCTGGCGCAGCGGTTCGTCGCCCAGCGGGTCAACGTGTTGCCGGTGGCGATTGCGATCCTCGGCGTCGGCATCGCGCTCGCGCTGGCCGGTTATGTGGTGGTCGGTGCGGTGATGGTGGCTCTCGGTATCGTGTTTCGGCGCGTGGTGAAAACACAGGCACCGAAGATCCTCCTGCATCTGACCAGCCGAGACGGCGCGGCTTACGCCGAGGCCACCGCACACGGTGTGATGGAGGTGCAGCGCCGCTGAGGCCGACTCGGCGACCAGCCGGCCACCAGGGTTTCCCGGCTGGGCTACTCTGCCTATCGGTCCCGACGAACAGGAGTCAGTCATGCCCGTCACGTCCTGCCGCCGCTGGCGCGTGCGCCTGGTCTGCGCCGTCGCTGCAGCCGCCCTGCTGCCGCTGCCTGCGCTCGCCCACCACGGCTGGAACTGGGCCGAGGACGGCAACTCCGAACTCACCGGGGTGATCGTCCGGGCCAGGCTCGGCAACCCGCATGGCGAACTGACCCTCGCTGTCGACGGTGTCAACTGGACCGTCGAGGTCGGCCAGCCGTGGCGCAACCAGCGTGCCGGCCTCACCGACGACATGCTGGTCAAGGGCACGAAGCTCACCGTGACGGGGCACCGACACGTCGATCCGGCCAAGCGTGTGTTCAAGGCCGAGCGCGTACTGATCGGCGAGCGCAAGTTCGATCTCTATCCCGATCGCGACTAACCGCGGTTGACCACGTGCTGGACGCGTGGGCCCAGGGCCTGCAGGCGAGCGACCTGTCGCGCTCGCTGCGTGCCTCGCTCTGGCTGTATCCGATGGTCAACGCCGGACACGTGATCGGCGTAGGGCTGCTGTTCGGCGCGATCGTGCCGCTCGACCTTCGACTGCTGGGCCTCTGGCGTGCGCTGGCGGTCGCGCCGTTGGCAAGGGTGCTGATCCCGACGGCGGCGGCCGGCCTGCTGCTGGCGGCTGCCAACGGAGCGCTGATGTTTGCCTCGCGTCCGCTGGATTACATCGGCGAGCCCTTGTTCGGACTGAAGCTCGGCCTCATCGCGCTGGCGCTCGCCAACGCCCTGGCCCTGCGAGCAGCGCCGTGGACGCGCGGCTGGCTTGAAACGGCCGCGGGAGGGCGTGCACCGCGCGCCGCGCGCTGGGCCGCCGCGCTGTCGATCGTGATCTGGCTCGCCGTGATCGTCGTCGGCCGGTTGCTCGGCTACCGCTAACGCAGCGCGCCGCGGCCGCACACGCGCCGGCACGCCGTGCGTCGAGGCATCAGACATCGACCTCGACCGCGTCGCCGTGCAGCTCCATCAGCTCGCGCCGTGCGGCAGCCTCCCCCTTGCCCATCAGCCGCGTGAACGCCTCGGCGGTGGCGGCAAAGTCGAGGTTCCCGTAGCCAACCTGCATCAATCTTCGCGTCGCCGGGTTCAGCGTGGTCTCCCAGAGCTGCTCGGCGTTCATCTCGCCCAGCCCCTTGAAGCGGCTGATCGTCCAGGAGCCGTCGCGAGCGCCCTCCTTGCGGAGCTTGTCGAGCGTGGCCTCAAGTTCGCCGTCGTCGAGGGCATAGATCTTGGCTGCAGGCTTCTTACCGCGCGCTGGCGCATCGACGCGAAACAGCGGCGGACGCGCGACGTGGACATGCCCGCGCTCGATCAGCTTCGGAAAGTGCCTGAAAAACAGTGTCAGCAGCAGCACCTGGATGTGCGAGCCGTCGACGTCGGCGTCGGAGAGGATGCAGACCTTGCCGTAACGCAGCGCCGACAGGTCCGGTTCGTCGGTCGGTCCGTGCGGGTCCACGCCCAGCGCGACCGCGATGTCGTGGATCTCGTTGTTCGCGAACAGCCGGTCACGCTCGACCTCCCATGCGTTGAGCACCTTGCCGCGCAGCGGCAGGATCGCCTGCGTTTCCTTGTCGCGCCCCATCTTCGCGCTGCCGCCGGCGGAGTCGCCCTCGACCAGGAACACTTCATTGATCGTGATGTCCCGGCTCTCGCAGTCGGTGAGCTTGCCCGGCAGCACCGCCACGCCCGAGCCCTTCTTCTTCTCGACCTTCTGGCTCGCCCGCTGGCGCGACTGCGCCTGGCGGATCACGAGATCGGCGAGCTTGCGGCCATACTCGACATGCTGGTTCAGCCACAGCTCGAGCGCCGGCCGCACGTAGTTCGAGACCAGGCGCAGCGCGTCGCGGCTGTTCAGCCGCTCCTTGATCTGCCCCTGGAACTGCGGATCGAGCACGCGCGCGGAGAGCACGAAACTGGCGCGTGAAAAGACATCCTCCGGCATCAGCTTGACGCCCTTGGGCAGCAGCGCGTGCAGATCGATGAACCCCTTCACCGCGCCGAACAGCCCCTCCTTGAGGCCGGCCTCGTGGGTGCCGCCGGCCACCGTCGGAATGAGGTTGACGTAGCTCTCGCGCAGCACGGCACCCTCGTCGGTGAACGCGACGCACCACGCGACGCCCTCGCCCTCGGCGAAGTTCTCGGTCTCGCCTTCCTCGGCGTAGTGCTCTCCCTCGAACAGCGGGATCAGCGCGTCGGCCAGCAGTGACTGCATCAGGTAGTCGCGCAGGCCGCCCTTGTAGAGCCAGGTCTGCGTCTCGCCGGACTTCTCGTGCGTCAGCGTCACGCTCACGCCGGGCATCAGCACCGCCTTGCTGCGCAGCAGGTGCAGCAGTTCGTGGCGCGGCAGCTCGACGCTGTCGAAGTACTTCGGATCGGGCCAGACGCGCACCGTGGTGCCATGCTTGCGGCCGCCCGCGCCCGCCCTGCGCAGCGCGAGCTTCTCGGCCACGTCACCGCCGGCGAACGCGAGCGTCGCCACCTGCCCCTCCCGATAGACCGTCACCGCGAGTCGCCTGGACAGCGCGTTGGTCACCGAAACGCCGACGCCGTGCAGGCCGCCGGAGAAGCTGTAAGGGCCGCCGGTGCCCTTGTCGAACTTGCCGCCGGCGTGCAGCCGCGCAAATACGATCTCCAGCACCGGGACGCGCTCCTCCGGGTGCAGGCCGAACGGAATGCCGCGGCCGTCGTCCTCGACGCTGACCGAGCCGTCGGAGTGCAGCGTCAATGCGATGCGCTTGCCGTGTCCCGCCAAAGCCTCGTCGGCGGCGTTGTCGATGACCTCCTGCACAATGTGCAGCGGACTGTCGGTGCGCGTGTACATGCCCGGCCGCTGCTTGACCGGCTCGAGCCCCTTCAGCACGCGGATCGACGCTTCTTCGTAGCTGCCTTGTTTTGCCATGGCGGCGCATTGTAGGAGCGGTGCACGGTCGCCCCGGGGATTCGGCCGATGCTGCCGGGTATCGCAACGGAGGTGCGTGAGATGAATGTATCTGAGTGGCTGCGCAGGCTCGCGTTCGCCGTGCTGCTGGCGACCGGCGCGGGGCTGGCCCCCGCACAAGCGCCCTCGCCGCACGAAATCCGCATTCCGCCGTGGTTCGTCGAGACGTTTCTCGACTTCCGCGAGGACGCGAGCGCCGCGGCCAGGGAAGGCAAGCGACTGCTGGTCTATTTCGGCCAGGACGGCTGCCCGTACTGCAAGCGGCTGATGGAGACGACGCTGGCCGAGACGCGCATCGCCGACAAGGCCAAGCGCAACTTCGTCGCGGTGGCGCTCAACCTCTGGGGCGACCGCGAAGTGACGTGGGTCGACGGCAAGCGCATGACCGAAAAGGAGCTCGGCCGCTACCTCAAGGTGCAGTTCACGCCGACGCTGCTGATGTTCGACGAGCAGGCCCGTCCGATCGTGCGACTCAACGGCTACGTGAACGCCGCGCGCTTCGAAGCGGCGGTCGATTACGTGGCCGGTCGGATGGAGAAGCGCCAGCCGTTCGCCGAGTACATGCTGGGCGCGGTCACCGACGATGCCAGCCCGATGCTGGCGACGCACCCGCTGTTCCTGAAGCCTCCCTACGACCTCCCGACGGCGGTAAAGGCCGGCAAACCGGTGCTGGCGCTGTTCGAGCGCAAGAGTTGCGCGAGCTGCGACGAGTTGCACAGCGAAGTCCTTCCACGCAAGGAGGTCGCGGCGCTGTTGCCGAAGTTCACTATCGTGCAGTTCGACCTGAACGGCACCGCGGAGGTCGCAACCCCGGACGGCCGGCGCACCACGGCGCGCGACTGGGCGCGCCAACTCGACATTCCGTATGCGCCGGCCCTGGTGTTCTTCGACGCCAAGGGAAGCGAGGTCTTTCGCGTCGAAGCCTACGTGCGGCCGTTTCATTTCGCCTCGGCGCTCGACTACGTGGCCAGCGGCGCCTACCGGAGCGAGCCCAGTTTCCAGCGCTTCGTGCAGGCACGCGCCGATCGCATCCGCGAGAAGGGCGGTCGCGTCGACCTGTGGAAGTAACGCCGCCGCGGCCGGGCGTGGCGCTTGAGCCCAGGCGCCGCGGATCGCGCGCGCGGCACCAGATACAGTGCCCTCATGAGCAGCTCCGCGACCGCGCCAGGTTCCACGCTTTCGATGACGCAGGTGCTGCTGTGTGGTGCCGCCATCGTTGCGCTGTCGCTGGGCATCCGCCACGGCTTCGGGCTGTGGCTGCAGCCGATCACGATGGAGCGCGGCTGGACGCGCGAGACGTTCGCGCTTGCGATGGCCGTGCAGAACATCGCCTGGGGGCTCGCCGGGCCGTTCGCCGGCGCGGTGGCCGACCGTTTCGGCGCCTTCCGCGTGCTGGTCACCGGCGCCCTGCTGTACGCCGCGGGACTGGTGCTGATGGCTCTCGCGACGTCGGGCCTGGCCTTTACCGGCAGCGCGGGCGTGATGCTGGGCATGGCCCAGGCAGGCACCACCTACGCCGTGATCTACGGCGTGATCGGACGCAACGTCCCCGCCGACAAGCGATCGTGGGCAATGGGGGTGGCGGCCGCGGCCGGCTCGTTCGGCCAGTTCCTGATGGTGCCGGTCGAGAACTGGCTGATGGCGAGCTTCGGCTGGCAGGAGGCGCTGTTCCTGCTGGGCTGTGCCGCGCTTGCGATCGTGCCACTGGCATTCGGATTGAAGGAGCCGAAGACGCCCGCCACGCACGGCGGAACGCATCAGAGCATCGGTGCCGCGCTGCACGAGGCGTTCGGCTATCCGAGCTTTCGGCTGTTGATGGCGGGCTACTTCGTGTGCGGCTTCCAGGTCGTGTTCATCGGTGTGCACATGCCGAGCTACCTGAAAGACCGCGGGCTCAGCCCCGACGTGGCCACCATGGCGCTGGCGCTGATCGGCCTGTTCAACGTGTTCGGCACCTACGCGTCGGGTCTGATCGGGCAGCGCTGGCCGAAGCGCTACCTGCTGTCGTCGATCTACCTGTTTCGGGCCATCGCGATCGCGCTGTTCCTGTGGTTGCCGCTGACGCCATCGAGCGTCTATCTGTTCTCGTCGGTGATGGGCCTGTTGTGGCTGTCGACCGTGCCAGCGACCAATGCGGTGGTGGCGCAGATCTTCGGCGTGCGTTACCTGTCGATGCTCGGAGGCTTTGTCTTCCTCAGTCACCAGGTCGGCTCGTTTCTCGGCGTCTGGCTCGGCGGCATTGTCAAGAGAGAGTGCGATGCGGGCGCTGAGACGGTACCTTCCAGATATTGAGTTCGGCAAGCCCATACCAACGGATATTCTGGAGAAGATGCGCGTGACCGCGCAGGATTTCACGGATGCGCTCAGAGAGATAGAGCCCAGTGCTATGCGCGAGGTATTGGTCGAAATACCCAAAGTCACTTGGGAAGACGTGGGAGGGTTGGAGAGCGTGAAGGAGGCTCTCAACGAGGCTATTGAGAAGCCTCTCGAGGATCCT
>CP070653.1:2422227-2437077 GCA_020354665.1 Burkholderiales bacterium | reverse complement strand
GCCGCGCGCACCGAACTCGGCGCGATCTGGCGGCGGCTCATGGGGCGGCACTATCCGGCGAAGAGCAAGATCTTCGTTGCGGACCAGCTCGACCATCCCGCGAAGATCGAACTCGAAGCCACCGCGGTGATCCCCAATCCGACCTGGTGAGGGCGAACGCGATGGACTACACCGACATCGTCGTGCAGCGCCGCAGCAGCGCCGAGTGGGTCACCATCAACCGCCCCGAGCGGATGAACGCTTTTCGCGGACGCACCTGCGACGAGCTGATTCACGCGCTGCAGCGCGCCGCGTGGGACCGCGACGTCGCGGCGATCGTGCTCGCCGGCGCCGGCGACAAGGCCTTCTGCACCGGTGGCGACCAGTCTGCGCACGCAGGCCAGTACGACGGCCGCGGCACGATCGGACTGCCGATGGAAGAGCTGCATGCTGCGATCCGCGATGCGCCCCAGCCGGTGATCGCGCGTGTACAGGGCTACGCGATCGGCGGCGGCAACGTGCTGTGCACGCTGTGCGACCTGACGATCGCGTCGGAGCGCGCCGTGTTCGGCCAGGTCGGTCCGAAGGTCGGCTCGGTCGACCCCGGCTACGGCACGGCGCTGCTCGCGCGCGTGGTCGGCGAGAAGAAGGCGCGCGAGATGTGGTACCTGTGTCGCCGTTACAGCGCCGCCGAGGCACTGGCGATGGGGCTCGTCAACGCCGTCGTGCCGCACGATCAACTCGACGCCGAAGTGCAGCGCTGGTGCGACGAGATCGGCCAGCGCAGCCCGACCGCGATTGCGATCGCGAAGCGCTCGTTCAACATGGACACCGCGCATCAGGCCGGCATCGCCGGCATGGGGCTCTACGCGCTCAAGCTGTACTACGGCACCGACGAGTCGCGCGAAGGCGTGCGTGCCTTCAACGAGAAGCGCGCGCCGGATTTCCGGCGTCACCTGAAGTAGGCTGCGAACGATGCTCGAGATCATCATCCAGGGCCGTGGCGGACAGGGCGCGCAGACCGCCGGCAACCTGCTCGCCGCCGCGTTCTTCGCCGCCGGGCGCGAGGTGCAGAGCTTCGCGAGCTATGGCGGCGCACGCCGCGGCACGCCGGTCAGCTCGTTCATCCGCGTCGACGACAAGCCGGTGCGCGTGCGCTGCGATATCGAGCGTGCCGACGCGATCCTGTGCTTCGATGCGAGCCTGCTCGCCGGCCCGCTGCTCGCCGCGGCCGACGCGAACACGCTGATCGTCGTCAACTCCGCGCAGGCCGCGGCCGACTTTGCGCACACGCTGCCGGGCAAGCACGTGATCCCGGTCGATGCGCTCGAGATCTCGCGTCGCCGCGGCTTGGGTCGCATCGTCAACTCGGCACTGCTCGGCGCGTTCGCGCGCGCGATCGGCGCGCCGACGCTGCCGGTGCTCGAGGCCACGCTGACCGAGCGCTCGCCCAAGCTGCACGACGAGAACATCGCCGCGTGCGAGGACGGCTGGCGCTGTGTCGACGCGCAACTGAGCGAGGAGGCTGCGCGATGAACGCCCCGTCGTCGACCAAGTCGGTGCCCCCGATCTGGACCACGGGTTCGACCGAAGTCTTCAAGACCGGCACGTGGCGCTCCGCGCTGGCGCGCCACATCCACGCGCCCTCGCCGTGCCATGCCGCGTGCCCGGTCGACGGCGAGATCGCCGAGTGGATCGGCCGCGCGCGCACACACGACTGGCGCGGCGCGTGGGACGTGCTGACACGACACAACCCGTTCCCGGCGGTGACCGGGCGCATCTGCCACCATCCGTGCGAGAGCGCGTGCAACCGCGCCGGCCACGACGAAGCGCTCGCGATCTGCAAGCTCGAGCGTTTCATCGGCGACCGCGCGCTGGCCGAGGGCTGGCAGTTCGAAGCGCCGGCGCAGCACCGCGACGCGCACGTGGCGGTGATCGGCGGCGGGCCCGCGGGGCTGTCGGCGGCATTCCAGTTGCGACGCCGCGGCTGGCGCGTGACGGTCTACGAGGCGAGCGGCGAAGCCGGCGGACTGATGCGCCACGGCATTCCTTCGTACCGCCTCGCGCGCGAAGTGCTCGACGCCGAGCTCGCGCGCATCCTCGCGCTCGGCGTCGAGTTGCGCTGCAACGAGGCGCTCACGGCACCCGAGCAGTTCGAGCGGCTTCGCGCGACGCACGACGCGCTGTTCGTCGCCACCGGCGCGGCGCGCGTCAAGCGCCTGCCGGTGCTCGACTATGCGTTGCCCGGCGTGATGGACGGTGCCGCCTATCTCGCAGCGGCCAACGCCGGCGCAGCGCCGGCGCTCGGGCCGCACGTGGTCGTGATCGGCGGCGGCAGCGCGGCGCTCGATGCCGCGCGCAGCGCACGGCGCGCCGGCCACGGGGTAACGATCGTCGCGCTCGAGTCGCGTGCGCAGATGCCGGCACAACGCGAGGAGGTCGAAGAAGCGCTCGAGGAAGGCATCGAGCTCGTCGACGGCGCGATGCTGCGAGAGGTCACGGCCACTGACGCGGGCCTGCGCCTGGATTGCCTGCGCGTGCGCTTCCTGCCTGGCGCGACGCCGGGCGAGTTCCGCGTCGAGCCGCTGCCGGACAGCGACTTCGCGCTCGCCGCCGACGCGATCCTGAGCTCGATCGGGCAGGACCCCGAACTGTCGATGTTCGGCCCGGCGCTGCCCGCCGACGGCGCGCTGCTCGCGGTCGATGCGCAGCAGGCGGCCGGTGCGCAGGGCGTGTGGGCGGGCGGCGACGTCGCGAGCCGGGCGCGCTTCGTCAGCGAGGCGATCGGCATGGGCCAGCGCGCGGCAATCGAAATCGATCGCTACCTCGCCGGCGGCGAGCCGGCGGCCGCGGTACCGGCGGAGCAAGTCGTGCCACTGAAGTCGATCGCCACCTGGTACCACGAGAGCGGCGCACGCGCGGTCGCGCCGACGCGTCCGCCACACGAGCGCGTGCTGAGCGGCGCCGAAGTGCAGCTCGGCCTCGAGATCGAGCAGGCGCTCGCCGAGGCCGGGCGCTGTTTCTCGTGCGGCACCTGCATCCTGTGCGACAACTGCGTCGCCGTGTGCCCCGACCTCGCGGTGAAGCGCGTCGGCGACGGCTACGAGGTGCTCGCCGAGTATTGCAAGGGCTGTGGTCTGTGCGTGCACGAGTGCCCGACCGGATCGATGGCAATGCAGGAGGAGCGGCGATGAACGGCGCAGGGCCGCTCCCAAGCCGTTCCCGCCCCCTCGGGGGGCCGGCGCGCAGCGCCTTGGGGGTCACATGAACGCCGGCGACAGCCGCATGCTGCTGACCGGCAACCACGCGGTCGCGTGGGGCGCGCGGCTCGCGCGGCCCAAGGTCGCGCCGGTCTACCCGATCACGCCGCAGACCCCGGTGCTCGAGCTGCTGACCGAGTTCCAGGCGCGCGGCGAGTTCGACGCCGAGATCATCACCGTCGAGTCGGAGCATTCGGTGATGTCGGCGTGCATCCCGGCGTCGCTCGCCGGCGTGCGCGTGTTCACCGCGACCGCGTCGCAGGGCCTGCTGCTGATGCACGAGCTGCTGCACTATGCGGCCGGCGCACGCGCGCCGATCGTGATGGCCAACGTCAACCGCACCGTTGCGTCGCCGTGGGCGTTCTGGCCCGACCAGACCGACAGCGTTGCGCAGCGCGACACCGGCTGGATCCAGTTCTACGTCGAGAGCGCGCAGGAGGCGCTCGACTCGGTGCTGCAGGCCTACCGTGTCGCCGAACAGGTGTTGCTGCCGGCGATGATCAGCCTCGACGCGTTCTACGTCTCGCATGCGATGGAGCCGGTGGCGGTGCCGGCGCAGGATCTGGTCGACGCGTACCTGCCGCCGTACGATCCGCCGCACCGGCTCGATCCCGCACATCCGGAGGCGTGGGGCAACGTCGTCACGCAGGACATGTACTACCGCCATCGCCAGGACGCTGAACAGCAGATGTCGCGCGTGCCGCAGCTCGTCGCCGAAGCCGACCGCGAATGGGCCGCGCGCACCGGCCGCAGCTGGGGTGTCGTCGAGCGCTACCGCTGCGACGATGCGGCGAACGTGATCGTGACGATGGGCAGCATGTGCGGCACTGCGCGCGACGCGGTCGACGCGCTGCGCGACGCCGGCGAGGCGGTGGGCCTGGTCAAGGTGCGGCTGTTCCGGCCGCTGCCGGTGGCTGCGCTGCGCGCTGCACTGGCCGGCGCTGGCGACGTGGTCGTGCTCGACCGCAACCATTCGCCGGGGCTCGGCGGCGTGCTGCATCAGGAAGTGCGCGCCGCGCTGTACGGCGTCGACCGCGCACCGCGCGTGCATGGGCTGCTCGCCGGTGTCGGCGGCGTCAACGTGCCGGTGCAGCGCATCATGGCGTTCGTGCGCGAGGCGCGGCAGTCGAGCCCGCAGCCCGAATCGATCTGGGTGAGGTGACAGCGATGCGAACGATCCCATTGCACGAGGAACCGATGCTGCGCTCAGGCCATGCCGCGTGCCCGGGCTGCATCGACGCCCTCTCGGTGCGCCATGTGCTCTCGACGGTCGGCCCCGATGCGGTGGCGGTGATCCCGCCGTCGTGCATGGCGATCATTGCCGGGCCGCAGCCGTACAGCTCGCTGAAGATTCCCGTCTACCAGCCGACGCTCGAATCGAGCGCCGCCGCCGCGTCGGGGCTGCGCCGCGCGCTCGACGCGCAGGGCAAGCGCGACACGCAGGTGGTGGTGCTCGCCGGCGACGGCGGCACCTACGACATCGGCTTTCAATGCCTGTCGTCGGCGGCCGAACGCAACGAGAACTTCATCTACGTGTGCTTCGATAACGAAGGCTACATGAACACCGGCGCGCAGAAGTCCTCGTCGACGCCGCACTACGCGAAGACCGGCTCGACGCCCGCGGGCAAGACCACGCGCAAGAAGAACCTCACCGAGATCATGGCCGCGCACGGTATTCCGTATGCCGCCACCGCGAGCGTCGGGCACCTGGCCGACCTGAAGCACAAGATCGAGAAGGCATGCGCGATGCGCGGTACGCGCATCGTCACGCTGCTGATTCCGTGCCTCGATGGCTGGGGGCTGGCCGACGACGCCGGGCTGCAGGCGGCGCGCCTCGCGGTGGAGACCGGCGCGTTCCCGCTCTACGAAGTCGAGGACGGCGTGCGCTACACGATCAATTCGACCAAGACCCGGCCGATCGGCGAGTACCTGTCGATTCAGCGCCGCTACCGGCAGCTCGCACCCGACGACGTCGCCGCGCTGCAGGCCGAGATCGACGAGGGCTGGATGCGGTTGCAGCAGCGCGCCGCGCTCAGTGCCGCGCAAGCTGCGTAGCAGCGCGAGGAGCGCAAGCAATCGCCACGAAGCTCGCGGCGTGAGCGTTCGGGCGCCGCGTCGCGATTGCCAAACTGCCGACTCGAAATCGTTGACCGTGAATCCGTCTCAGGCCGCACGTCCGGCCAGCGGTCGCCGCAGTGCCTTGAACATCCGCGGCTCCCAGGCCCGCACCGCGAGCCACACGCTGACCGGATGGCGCTCGGCGGGCGGCAGCCCCGAGTCGGCCACGTGCTGCTCGTTGTAGGCCTCCGCGACCTTGCGCAAGCGGTTCAGCAGCGAGACGCGCGAAGCGTCAGAGACCCGCAGGTTCAGCACCTGGAGCAATTCGCCGGGCTGGTCGAACGAGTGGTCGAAGAAGTCGGGCATCTCGCGCTTGGCGAGCCGGGAGATCGGGCCGTCGGGAATCCAGCGGAAGGTGCGCGCCACCAGCAGCCGATAGCGGTTTCCGGGGTGCAACTCGAGAAAGCCGATGCGCTCGAGTGCGAGCAGCTTGCGCACGCACTGCGCTTCGGTGAACTGGTAGTCCCTGATGATTTCCTCCACCCGCAGCAGGTGCAGCGCGCAGATCGCGACGAACAGCAGCTTGACGTCGCCGGTCACCTGTTCCTCCTGCTCCCAGCTCAGCTGCTCCAGAAGCCGGCGCGAGCGCGGGAGCGTGCGCACCAAGTCGGTGAGCTCGAGCTGCAGGAACTCGCAGACGGCGTCGAGCTGCTCGGTGGAGCAGCGCTTGCGCGAGAAGATCCGCTTGACGGTTCCCTCGGAGACGCCGAGCCCGCTCGCGACATCGGCATAGGTCAGCGACCGCGACCGCAGGTGCGTCTTGATGGCCTCGAAGAGGTAGGCGGTGTTCGACATGCAGGACTCCGAAAGTCACGTGATTTGATACTTGCCGGGCATTGCAGCGATACGCGGCACGCAGAATTAGACTCCCGGACGGCGCAGCCGCCAAATGGCGTCGCGGGATCCCCCGCGACGATCTGAGGAGGTAAACATGTTTGCGCACAGACCCGCCAAGCGCGCGCCGCGCGCTCTTGTGCTGGCGGTGGCAACCGCAGGCACGCTGTCGGCATGCTATGTGATCCCGATGAATCCGGACGGCTCGCCCGCGTGGCAGTACCTACCTCCGCCGGCGGGAATGCCGGCACGGGTTTCGGGCGGCGCTGTCGCTGTGCCGGTGGTGCCACCCGGTCCGCCCGGGCCGAGCACCTACCAGGCGCGGCTCTACCCGATCAACGACCAGGCCGCGCGAGACGGCCAGCTGCTGGCCACCATCACCGACCTGCACACCGGCCGCGGCATGCTCACGATGAACAAGGACGGCGAGTTCCTCTCCGGCGAGGCGACCCGGGTGTCCGATTCGCATCCGGGCTTCGGCACGGTCTACGAGAGGGTGCTCAAGGCGCCGATCAACGTCAGGCCCGGCCAGCCCAGGGGCATCGCGAACGCCACCGGATCGCGCGGCACCTGGGTGAACTGCGAGTACGTGCTCGAGGGCGGCGGGCGCGGCACCGGCGCGTGTCTGATGTCGAACGGCGCGGCCTACCAGATCCACTTCGGTGGGTGAAGGCGCTCTCGATGCGGCAGGGTCAGAGGTAGGCATCCAAGTGGACGGCGTCGCAGCGCTGCGAGTCGTGTCGGCACGACGCCGTCGACATCATGGTCAAGCCTGGCGCTGAGGCCGATGGCGCGGCCTGTGAACGGTCCAGGACCTGCCGACCCAGCAGGACGCGGCGGTCGAGAGTGACGTCGAAGACGAACTTCAGGCCCGAGATCGTCGCGTTCAGCGTGGTTGGCGAGGCGCCCTCGTCGACCAGGTGCATCTGGAAGCGCGGCCGGTCCGCAGCGCCTACCGCGCGAACCGTTTAGTCCCACGATCGAACTTGCACAGGCGGCCGTTCGCTTCGGGGAAGCCATCCTGTACACGTCGCGATGGCGAACTTCCGCTCCTTCCTCGACGCCAATGGCGGAGAACTCACCCCCCCGCAGACCGCGCTGACCCCGGCTGCAACCGCGCCGCGCGCCACCAAGCCGCGGGGGCACGCCGGATTCCGGCTCGAAAGCCCGGTTGAACGCGGCCGCGGAGTCGTAGCCGATCGGCGCAGCCCCCCCCGCGCCAGCGCGTGAGGTCCTGCATCGGCGGCTCGAACTTGTACCCGCTTGAAGTCGTCGGGTTGCTGCGCTGGCATCAGCTTGATGCAGGTCACACCAACGACATTTCTCTCGTGCCAGCCTGACGCGCTGCGTTCGCCTGCAGGCGGCGCAGGGAACCGTACCGCGGGACACGCCCGGGCCGAGCTGAACCGTGTGGCACGGCGTTTCTTGAATGCCGAAGGAGGAAGGCCGTGATTCTGTCCGAAGCTGAATTTCACAACGCCTCCACGCTCGAACAAGCGGCGGAGTTGATCGGCCGATGGGGAAAGCAGGCCCTCTTCCTGGCCGGAGGAACTTCGCTGCTCGTCGATCTCAAGTCGGATCGGTACCGTGCCCGTCACGTTATCTCCCTCACCCGGATCGCGGCTTTGCGAGGGATTGCGCCGGCCGATGACGGCGTAAGGATCGGGGCGCTCGCCACGCTAGACGAGGTGGCGACCTCCGCGCTCGTGCGTGAGGAATGCCTGGTCGTTCAGGACGCGGCCCGGGAAATGGCGAGCCCGCAGGTTCGAAACCTGGCAACCGTTGGCGGGAACATCGTCGGCGCCGTGCCGTGCGCCGACCTGCCACCGGTGCTGGCAGTGAGCAACGCCACGTTGAACCTGTGGTCGCCCTCGGGGGTGCGCAACATGCCGATCGAGGACTTCTTTGTCGGTTCGCGGCAGACGGTGCGCCGCGACGACGAGGTGCTGACCGAAGTGCTGGTTCCAGGTTCCCCGGCCGGGTTCGGCGCAGGCTACGCCCGCTTCGGCCTGCGCCAGGCGAATTCCGTCGCCGTGGCGGCGGTGGCCGCGAGCCTGCAGTTGAACGCGGACGGCAGCGTCGCCCGGGTGCGCGTCTGTCTTTCGGCGGTTGCCGCGAAGCCGACGCTCGTGCCCGACGCGCACAGTGTGCTGGCAGGCAAGGTCCTGAACGAGAACGGTCTCGAACGCGCGGCGCAGGCCGCCATGGCGGCGGCGCTGCCGATCACTGACCTGCGCGGATCTGACGTGTACCGGCGCGAACTCGTCGGGACGCTGACCCGGCGCGCCCTGCTGACAGCCCAAGCGCGCGCGAGGGGAGAAAAGTAATGGCGAACTCGAGCATTCTGAAAGTCAACGGCCGGCCGTATCCCGTAGCGCTGAAGGGCGGAGAGACCCTGCTCGACGTCCTGCGCGATACGCTCGGGCTCACCGGCACCAAGAAGGGGTGCAATTTGGGCGATTGCGGCGCCTGCACGGTGCTGGTCGACGGCGCGCCGATCAACAGCTGCTTGATGCTCGCCAGCGAAGCCGAAGGCCGGGAAATCTCGACCATCGAAGGGGTGGCGAAGGACGGCGAGCTCGCTCCCATCCAGAAGGCCTTCGTCAACGAGGGCGGCATCCAGTGCGGCTACTGCACGCCGGGGATGATCATGTCCTCGATCGCGCTGCTGGAAAGGAACCCGAACCCGAGCGTCGAGGAAGTGAAGGACGGCTTGGCAGGCAATCTGTGCCGATGCACGGGCTACTTCGGAATCATGCGTGCCGTGCGACGGTGCGGGAATTACCGGGGCGACGGCACCTGCGCCGCGAAACCCGCCGAGGTTCCCGCAACCGACGACGGCAGCTATGTCGGGGACGAGCGCTATGCGAGCGTTGGCACCTCGATTCCGCGCCTGGATGCCGCCGACAAGGCGATGGGACGGGCGCTGTACACGGGCGACATTTCGCTGCCGCGCATGATCCACGGCAAGATCCTCGGCTCGCCAATCGCCCACGGCATCATCAAGCGCATCGACACCAGCAAGGCCATGGCCCTGCCCGGCGTGCTCGCCGTCATCACCGGCGCGGACGTGCCGGACACGTGCTTCGGTGTTTCGCCGGCCCGCTACGACGAACACGTGCTGGCCAAGAAGAAGGTGCTGCACGTCGGCGACCGCGTGGCCGCTGTGGCCGCGATCGACGAAAAGACCGCGGAAAAGGCGCTCTCGCTCATCGAAGTGGAGTACATGGAATTGCCACCGATCCTCGATCCTTTCGAGGCGATCGCCGAGGGCGCGCCGCAGATCCACGAGCGCTACGAGGGCAACATCAACACCTACGTCGACCAGACGCACGGCGATGTGGAGAAGGCCTTTGCCGAGTCGGATTTCGTGAAGGAAGAGACCTTCGTCGGCAACCTCACGCACCAGCAGCCGATGGAGCCGCACGCGTCCATCGCGACCTGGGAGAGCGACGGAACGCTGGTGCTCTACACCTCGACGCAGGCGCCGCATTACGTCCAGTACATGCTGGCCCACGTGTTCCACATGCCGCTGGGCAGGATCCGGGTCATCCGTCCCACGGTCGGCGGCGGATTTGGCGCCAAGGCCGGTACCTCGCCGCTGGAGCTGTGCGCCCCCATCCTCAGCAAGATCACCGGGCGTCCGGTCAAGATGGTCTACTCGCGCGAGGAGATGATGCTGTTCGGCCGCGGGCGCCACAAGCAGCACATGAAATACAAGCTGGGCCTCGATCGCAACGGCAAGATCAAGGCGTTCCAGAGCGAAATCCACCTCGACGGCGGCGCTTACGCCTCGTTCGGCGTGGCCACGACGTATTACGCCGGCAACATGATGCCGACGCTCTATCACATCCCCAACTTCAAGTACAAGGGAATCCGGGTCGTGACCAACAAGCCCGCCTGCGGTGCCTTCCGGGGCCACGGCGTGCCGCAACCGCGCTTCGCCTTCGAGTGCCTGCTCACCATGATGGCGGACGAGATGGGGATCGATCCGATCGAGATCCGCAGGCGCAACGCCATGGATCCGAACACGCGGACCGTCAACGATCTCGACATTCACAGCTGCGAGTTCCGGGCCACGCTCGATGCGGTCCAGAAGAAATCCGGGTGGATAGAGAAGTACGGCAAGCTGCCCAAGGGGCGCGGCATCGGGATCGGCTGCGGCGGCTTCGTATCGGGCGCCGGATACGCCATCTACCGCGGCCAGGTGCAGATGTCCCACGAAAAGGGGCCGGAGCATTTCCAGAAGAAGTCCATCTTTCCGCATGCCAATGCCATCGTGCGCGTCACCGAGGACGGCATGGCGGCGATTCTGATGATCGGGGTGGCAGAAATCGGCCAGGGTGCGGAGACGGTCATGGCGCAGATGTGCGCCGAGGCACTGGGCATCCCGGTGTCGCGGATGCGCGTGCGCGCCGAGGACAGCGACATCTCCCCGATCGATCTGGGCGCCTATTCGTCGCGCGTGACGCTGATGGGGGGGCACGCCGTCTCGCGCGCCGGGCTGAACGTCCTGGAACGCATGAGGCCCATTGCGGCAGCCATGCTCGAGTGCGACCCGTCCGAAGTGGTGGCGCGGGATGCCAGGATGTACGCCGCCAACGACGAAGGCCGCAGCGTGCCGTGGGAAGAGGTGGCCCGCAAGTACTTCAACGACAACGGTCCCCTGGTGGGAACCGGCTGGTACAAGCCGCGCGAGGGGCTGGGCGGCGACTACAAGGGCGCCACCGTCGGCACCAGCCCCGCCTATTCGTTCGGCAGTTCAGTGTGCGAGGCGTCGGTGGACCTGGAGACCGGCAAGGTCAAGATCGAACAGTTCACCGATTACCACGACTGCGGCGTGCCGATCAATCCCATGGCGGCCCGCGGCCAAGTGGAGGGCGCCATCGTCATGGGGGCCGGCGAAACGATCATGGAGGAGATCCTGTTCGACGAGAAGGGCCGCATGATGAATCCGAACCTGCATGGCTACCTGGTGATGACCATCAAGGATGCGCCGGACATCTTCAGCGGACTGGTCGAATCCTACGAACCCGAGGGTCCGTACGGCGCCAAGGAAATCGGCGAAGGCACCACGCTGCCGGTGCTCGGCGCGGTGGCGCACGCGATCGCCAACGCCACCGGCGTCTGGGTGAAAGAGCTGCCGATCACGCCGGAAAGGATACGCACAGCGCTGCGGGCGGCGAAGTCATAAAGCAGGGTAGCTCTGGTCCTACCGCCGGGCGCGCTGCGATCGCGCGATTGGGGCGCCCGTCGCGGATATCCGCGCGCTTGAAGGTGACTTCTCCCGCCGGCCGGCCCGCTTTTCCGCTCCCTCACGGTCCGGCTCGCCGCGCAAGATGTCGCTGCGCTACAAGCCGAGATCGACGAGGGCTGGCTGCGTCTGCAGCAACGCGCGGCGCTTGGCACCGCACAGCCTGCGTAGCGGCGCGAGCAGCACGCTCAACAGCCTGGTGAGGCCGTTTGAACTACCTTCGCTGGCCTTGTTCAGCCGGCGAGGACCTTCGGCAGCCAAAGGGTCAGCGCGGGGAAGGCAACGATGACCGTGACGCGCACCAGCTCGGCGGCGAAGAAAGGCATCACGCCGAGGAAGGTCTGCCGCATCGGCACGTCGCGAGCCAGCGCGCTGATGACGAAGACATTCATCCCGACCGGCGGCGTGATCAGCCCGAGTTCGACGACGATCAGCGCGAGGATGCCGAACCAGACCTTGAGGTCGTCGGGGCTCATGCCGAAGTCCATGACCGAGATCACCGGCCAGAAGAATGGAATGGTCAGCAGGATCATCGACAGGCTGTCCATCAGGCAGCCCAGCACGATCAGCGCGAGCAGCAGCAGCACCAGCACGACGATCGGCGAGAGCCCCGAGTTGGCCATCATTTCGGCGGCCGCCTGTGGCACGCCGCCGCGCGCCATGAAGATGTTCAGGATCTGCGCGCCGAACAGGATCAGGTAGATCATGCCGCTGGTCTTGGCGGTGTCCAGCAGGGCGTCGCGCAATTCCGGCCACCCGACGACGCGCCGCAGCAGGCCGAACACGGTGACCAGGAACACGCCGACGGCGGCTGCCGGCGTCGGGTTGAAGAACCCGAAATAGATGCCACCCATCACCATGCCGAAGATGGCCACCACGGGCGCGACCTTGATCGTCGCCTCGATGAACTCGGCGCGCGGCACGCGGTCGCCCGGCGGCCCCGACTGCGGCCGCACGCGCACGTAGATCGCGATCGTCAAGAGAAAGAACAGCACCGCGATCACCCCCGGCACGAAGGCGGCGATGAACATCGTGACGATGCTGGTCTCGACGACGATGGCGTAGACCACCAGGACCACCGACGGCGGGATCAGGATGCCGAGCACGCCGCCGGCGGCCAGCGTGCCGGTGGCCAGCGTCGGGCTGTAGCGGTAGCGCCGCAACTCGGGCAGCGCGACCTGGCCCATCGTCGAAGCGGTGGCCAGCGACGAGCCGCACACCGCACCGAAGCCGGCGCAGGCGGCGATCGCCGCCATCGCGACGCCGCCGCGCATCCAGCCGAGCCAGGCGTTGGCAGCGCGGAACAGGTCGCGGCTCAGCCCGGCGCGCGTTGCGATGTTGCCCATCAGCACGAACATCGGCAGCACCGACAAGTCGTAGATCGAGAACTGCGAGTAAGCGAGGTTCTTCAGCTGCGCGAGGAAGATCCGCGGGTCGGTCAGCACCATCGTGCCGATGCCGCCAACCAGGATCATCGAGTAGGCGATCGGCACGCGGATGGCGATCAGCGCGACCAGCGCGGCCAGCCCCACCAGCCCAATCAGCAGGCTCTGATCCAAGTCCGGTCTCCGCTCAGGCCGAAGCCGCCCGCCTGAACTCGTGCAACAGGTCGCGCATCGAGATCACGCACGCCATGATCAGCAGTGCCAGCGAGATCAGCGCCGGGACGTAGGCGTACCAGATGGGGATGTGCAGGATGGTCGTCGTCTCGACGTATTGCTGGTAGTCGAGCATCCCGGCATACATGCGCCAAGTAAGCAGCACGCCGAAGCCGAGCGCGATCACCGCCGACAGCAGCTTGAGCAGCGCCTGCGTGCGCACGCCGGCGCGGGCGGTGAAGATGTCGGCAGTGACGTTGGCGTCGGTGATCTGGCAGTACGGCAGGAACATGAACACCGCGACCGCCACGCCCATCTCGACGAGCTCGAAGTCGCCCGACAGCGGCTTGGCGAAGACCACGCCGGCGACCGAACTCCAGGTGCTCATCAGCGCGATGCCCAGCAGCACGAGGCCGCCGGCCAGCGCCCAGCCCTCGATGACGCGGCGGGCGAGGCCGGTCAGACCCGCTGCCGGCTTCGCCGCGTCACCGTCCATCGCGTCACTTGGAGTACTTGGCGATCTCCTGGCGGGCGCGCTCGACCAGCGCCTTGCCGTCGATGCCCTTGCCCTTGACTTCGTCGATCCAGCGGTTCACCACCGGCTCGAGCTGCTGCTTGAAGGCGCCGAGCTCGGCGTCGGTCAGCTGGATGTGCTGGTTGCCGGCCTTGACGGCCACTGCGATGCCGCTGTCGTCGTTGGCAGCCCAGATCTGGCCGACCTTGCGCACCCAGTCCTCGCCGGAGGCGTCGGTGAATGCCTTCTTGACGTCCGCCGGCAGCGAGTTCCAGCGTGCCTCGTTCATCGAAACCTGGAACGTCGTGGTGCCGA
This sequence comes from Burkholderiales bacterium, assembly GCA_020354665.1. GTDB lineage: Bacteria > Pseudomonadota > Gammaproteobacteria > Burkholderiales > Burkholderiaceae_C. The sequence goes on along the minus strand of CP070653.1, from coordinate 2,423,205 downwards.
AACGCGTCTTCTTCGGGCCCTCGATCTCGTACTTGATCAGTTCCTGCAGCTTCAGCGGCGGGATGATCTCCCACGGGATGAACGCACCGTCGACAACCTTCTTGGACAGCGCCTGCGGCAGGTCCGGCACCGGCATGGCGGCCGGCGAGGCGCCCAGCGCCTCGATGACCCAGGCGCCGGTGCGCGTGGGGATGCGCATCTTCAATCCCTTCAGGTCGTCGGGCTTGCGTACCAGCTTGTCGACCATGTGGATGGCCTGGCCCTGGTGCACGTGCAGGAACAGTACGTGCACGCCGCCGTATTCCTCTTTGAGGTACTGGTCGAACATCGCTCGCATCGCGAGATTGGTCGCCGCCGGGTCGTTGGTGTGCACGAACGGCAGCTCGAACACCTCGCTGCGCGGGAACAGGCCTGCGGTGTAGCCGTTCACGGTCCAGATGATGTCGACGACGCCGTCGCGCACCTGGTTGATGAGCTGCGGCGGTTTGCCGCCGAGCGTCATCGACGCGTAGATCTCGATCTTGACCTTTCCGCCCGAATTCTTCTCGACCTGCCGGGCCCAGGGCTCGAGCATATCGACCTGGGCCGGCGACTTGGGCCCGAGGAAGTGGTGCAGCTTGAGCGTGATCGGCTGCGCGCTGGCGACCGACGCGAGCGCCGCGAGGGTGGCGCCGACGATGAGGGCGGCGAGTCTAGTGCGAGTCTTCATCTTTCACTCCTTGGGCTGCGGGTCCATTCGGATCGGTGCTACCGGACGGTTCCCACCGGCTCGCCTCCCGGATCCTGCGAATCGCACGACGAGCGCAGGGCGTCGTCGCCAATGCGGCTATGTTGTGGATGGAATGTTCCTTGGGTCAATCGGGTATAGCCGCGGGGCGATTGGGGAATTGCTGACTCGGCCTGGCCGGCTGCCGAGGCTGGGCTGTGGGTAATCCCGAATGCCGGGTCGCGCGACGCCCGCACGACCTGCCGATGGGC
>CP070653.1:2415067-2422127 GCA_020354665.1 Burkholderiales bacterium | reverse complement strand
GTGCGGTCCACGTGAATGCTCGCATCGGGGTGAAAGCTGATCAGGTCCGCCCCGGCCTGCGCAAACAGCTGCGCCAGCGCATCCACCGGCTGCACCATCAGGTGCACGTCCAGCGGTACCTTGCTGCCGTCAGCCTTCACGCAGTGCGGCTTGAGCGCCTGCGCCACCGCCGGCCCGATCGTCAGGTTGGGCACGTAGTGGTTGTCCATCACATCGAAGTGAATCCAGTCGGCCCCCGCAGCAATCACCGCTCGCACCTCCTCGCCCAGCCGGGCAAAGTCAGCACTCAGAATCGACGGAGCAATACGGTACATGGCGTGAACCGTGATGGGCGGGTAGAGCCGCGCCATTCTAGGCAGCCTCCTAGAATGGCCGGCATGCCAAGCCCCGAGTTCACCTGCAGTGTCGCTGTCAAGCCGCTACCCGAGCAGACCGATGCGGCCCGGGACCGCCACGCTTACGCCTACACCGTGACGATCCGCAACACCGGCGACGTCGCCGGGCAGTTGATCGCGCGACACTGGATCATCACCGATGCCCGCGGCCACGTCGAGGAAGTACGCGGGCTGGCCGTGGTCGGCCACCAGCCCCTGCTGAAGCCCGGTGAGAAGTTCGAGTACACGAGCTGGACCGTCATCGGCACGCCGCTGGGGACGATGCGCGGCACGTACTTCTGCTTCACCGATGACGCGCAGCCGTTCCAGGCGACCGTGCCAGAGTTCGTTCTCGGCTCGCCCTCAACCCTGCATTGAGATCGAATGCCGGCGTGGCCCCGCCGCGCGGCCGATCAGGCGGCGACCCGCCGATAGGCTGCATTGAGGAAGTCGCGCAGCAGCGGCTCGCCCGATAGCAGGCTCGGGTCCTGCGCGTGGAATTCGGGGTGCCACTGCACGCCGGCGACGAAGTTCGACGCGCGCGCCCGGATGGCTTCGGTCAGGCCGTCCTCGGCCGACACCGCCTCGACCACCAGGTCGGCGCCGAGCCGATCGATGGCCTGGTGATGAATGCTGTTGACAGTGGCAGTTTCCAGACCCGGATAGATCCCCGCCATGCGCGAACCTGGTTCGATGCGCACGCGATGCGTCAGCTGGTCATAGACGATCGGATCGACATGCGCGCGCGCTTCGGGCACCTGCGTCTCGATGTCCTGGTACAGCGTGCCACCGAACACGACGTTGATCAATTGCAGGCCACGGCAGATGCCCAGCACCGGTTTGCCTTGCAGCAGAAACCCGTCCAGCAGCTCCATTTCGTAGCGGTCGCGCGCCGGGTCGCCGGTCCACTCGGGCTTCAGCGGTTCCTGTCCGTAGGTGGTCGGGCTGACGTCGGCGCCCCCCTGCATGACCAGGCCGTCGAGCGCCTCGACGTAGTTCTGCACCGAGACCCTGCGGCGCGAGACCTCGGTGTCGTAGCCGAGCGTGGGCACCATCAGCGCGAGCGCGCCGTGGCCCATGATCCAGTGCGCGATCGACTGCTCGAGGTATTGCAGCACCTTGTTGCGAAAGCCCATCTCGGCCGGCGGCTTGTGCAGCAGGCGCGCGGTCAGCCCGATGCGCAGCGGCCGTGCCGGCGCCGGCGCCGGCGCGGCCAGCGTTGGCTCGACCGCCGGCGTCTTCCTGCCGCGCCCCAGCACCGGACTCACGGCACGCCTCCCTCGAAGCGCACGCACTGCTGGCGCACCACCTCGGCCAGCAGCCCCTCGCGCGCCACGCCATTGCGGATCCATGCCGCGTCGTTGCCGCCTTCGGCGAGCTCGAATCGCAGAAAGCGGATCGCGTCTTCGGCACGCAGTTCCATCGCGTGCAGTTCGAGCGCGTCGAAACTCGCTTTCACGTCGTCGCGCAACGTGCGGCGTTCGTGCGTCGAAGGGTCGACGAACGTCGCGTCGAGGCCGAGCCGGCAGGCCTGAAAGCGATTGAACACGTAGACGACATCGTCGAAGGCGCCTGGCTCGAGCAACTTGTCGAACGGGCGCTCGATACGCAGCCAGCGCGCCAGGCATTGCACGTACGCCGCCAGCGCAGCAGCCTTTTCCACCGTCAGCGGCGCGTCGAGCACGCGCAGCTCGATCGCGCCGGTTGCGGGCTGCGGGCAGAGGTCCCAGTGCACGTCGTCGAGGCCTTCGACCACGCCGGTGAGCGCCTTGCGGTCGAAGTCGGCCTCGAACTCGCTCCAGCGCAGCACGAACGGCGCGCGGCCGACGAGCGGAAAGGCCGACAGCGTGCGCTGCCGCAGCGAATCGAAGCCGCCGTTCACACCCCCTTCGTACGGCGACGACGCCGCCAGTGCGATCAGGTGCGGCACGAATCGGCCGAGCCCCTGCATCAGCACCAACGCCTGGTCAGGGCCGGGACAGCCGATGTGCACGTGCTGTCCGAACAGTGCGCTTTGCCGACCGAGCTCAGGCCACAGCTGCGCAAGGGTGCGTGGTGGAGGCCCCGGTCCCCGCGGGACGGCTGGGCGGGCGTTGAACAGGTGCGTGCCACCGCCGCATATACCGACGTCGATGCGGTCGGCCGCCTGGCACAACGCATCACGCAACTCGCGCAGATGGGCGAGAGCTTCGGCGTGTCCGCTGCAGATCTCGGTCGCAAGCTCGACGCTGAACCGCGTCGACCGGCCGGCGAAGCGGCCAGGCAAGGCGCTGCGCTGCAGCGCGCGCAGCAGGTCGGGTGCCTGCGGCGCGAGGTCGTAGTCGTGCCGGTTGACGATCTGCAACTCGAGTTCGATGCCCAGAGCAAACGGCCGGCACTCCGCGAACGCGGGAAGACTCATCGGGACGCTCCCCCGCGTGTCGCTTCCGCCGAAGAGCCTTCTCCGCCGATGCGCAGCGCCACCTGCACGGCCACTGGGCCGATCAGCTCGACGAGCATGATCGCGCTCAGCACGATCGGTGCGATGCGCAGCGCCGATTCGGGATGCAGGACGTACCAGTCGGCCAGCAGCACCAGCGCAGAGGCGGAAAGCGGCAGCATGCCCAGCGCGAGGGCCGCGCCTTGTCGCCATTCCAGTCCGCTCCAGCGCGCCAGACCGACGACGACGAGACCCTTGGCCGCGCCCCGGGCGAGCAGCACGGCCAGCGCGACCGCAGCACCTGCCTCGAGCGTTTGCATGGTCCAGGCGGTGCCCACGACGACGAACATCATCAACACCAGCACACCGCCCGCGGTGCCGAAGTGGCGCGGCCAGACCCACGGACGTGCGGTGGCATTGCGCAACATCACGCCGGCGGCCAGCGGCACCAGCAGGGTCGAGAGATTCAGTGCGCGCGCGGCGGCGAGCGCGAGCAGCACCAGACCGAGCAGCAGCAGCGCGCCGTTCTCGTCGCGCAGATCCAGCCGTGGTGCGAGCGCTACGACGAGCCGAGCCAGCAGCGCGGCCAGCAGCAGCGAGCCGGCGAACGTGTACAGCGGCTGGGCGATGGCCTCGATGCCGAATTGCGGGTGACCCAGCCGCACCCAGCCGCTGACGACCTTCAGCGCCAGCACGCCATAGAGCGTGCTGAGCGCGGTCAGCAGCATCAGGCGGTCGGTCACCTGCCCCGATGCCTTCGCTTCGGCAGCCACACGTCCGACCACCGACGCAGCGACGATCGACAGCACCACGGCCGCAGCGGCGGCATCGGCCGGCGCCAGGTCGGCCAAGCGCAGCACCGCGTAGATTGCGACGAGGCTGAGCACCCACTCGGCGGCACTGGTGAGGCCCAGCGCGGGATTGCGACGCAGCCAGCGCAGATGCACGCGGCTACCCAGTTCGAACAGCATCACCGCGAGCGCGAGGTCGACAACCAGCCGCCACCCGACCGGCAGACGGCCTTCGGGCAGCCCGAAGCCGGCCAACGCCACCATCATCCCGATCGCGCTGTAGCCGACCACGCGCGGCAATCCCAGCGCGCGCTCGGCGAACTGACCGAGCAGCGCGCCGAGGATCAGCACGCCGGCCGAAGCGAGCAGCGCGTCGGGCTGCGGCGGCCACGGCACAATCTGCAGTGTGTCGGCGATCTCGGCAAGCATGTTGGAAGTGATCATGGGGCGTGCCGGAGCGCCTCTTGCGGCCGCGTGCCGCACCGCACACGCGGCGACTTCATCGCACGCTTACTTGCCGGCGACATCGGGGGGACTCTTGCGCTCGCCACGCGGACGGCCGGAGAACATCGTCCACCACACGATGAATACGAGCAGCAATCCTGCCCCGAGTGCCTCCAACACAATCACCCACATGCATCGCTTCCTTCGACCGCATGGTCTGCGTGCCGCAGCCGCATCGATGATTCTAGTGACGCCGGCGCTGTTGTCCGCCTGCGCCAGCGAGCCCGAAGCGCCCGTCGACCAGGCAATCCCCGCACCGCCGGCCGCCGCGCCTGCAGCGCCATCGAGCCCGACGGTCGTGCAGCGGGAGCGCTCGCGCTGGATCGCCAGCGCGTGGAGCGACCTGCCCGGCTGGGGCGAGGACCGTGCCCGCGAGATCTGGCCCGCCCTGCAGCGCAGTTGCCTGCGTCCGGCAATGGGCTGGGAACGCTTGTGCAAGCAGGTTGTCGCACGCATCCCCGGCGACGACGCTTCCACACACGCCTGGCTGACGGCGAACCTCGAGCCCTATCGCATCGAAGCGCCCGACGGCCGCACCGAAGGACTCGCGACCGGCTACTTCGAGCCGCTGGTCGATGCGAGCCGGCGTCCGCGTGATGCGTTTCGCGTGCCGCTGTATGCGCCCCCGGTGGACCTGCTGCAACGCCGGCCCTACTGGACGCGTCGTCAGATCGATACGCTGCCCGACGCGCAGGCGTCGCTGCGCGGACGCGAGATCGCCTATGTCGCGGACCCGCTCGACGCGCTGCTGCTGCAGGTGCAGGGATCGGGCCGCCTGCGCCTGACCGATGCGCAAGGCCGCCCGCAGATCGTTCGCGTGGCCTACGCCGGACACAATGACCAGCCCTACCAGTCGGTCGGTCGGTGGCTGATCGAGCGTGGCGAACTCAGGCCCGGCGAAGCGTCGTGGGACGCGATCCGTGCCTGGGCGCAGCGCAACCCGGAGCGCGTCGACGAACTCCTGTGGGCCAACGCGCGCTACGTGTTCTTTCGCGAGGAACCGCTGCCCGATCTGCAGAGCGGCCCGCGCGGCGCGCAAGGCGTCGCGCTGACGCCGGGGCGCTCGATCGCGGTCGATCCGCTGTCGATCCCGTACGGCACGCCGGTATGGCTCGATACCACCGAACCGTTGACGGCGCGCCCGCTGCGCCGGCTCGTGCTTGCGCAGGACACCGGCAGCGCGATTGTCGGCGCGGTGCGGGCCGATTTCTTCTGGGGCTGGGGCAGCGAAGCCGAGCAGCAGGCCGGACGCATGAAGCAGTCGCTGCGCATGTGGGCCCTGTGGCCGAAGGCCTCAGCAGTGCGCTGACCTGCTCGGGTCCGCTCGCGAGGCCACAAGGCCCGACCGCGAGGCGGGCCGCGCATCGACGGCGTCCCCGGGCAATGGCAAACTGGGGTGCCATCCGATCGGCCCGTCCGGGAACCGTGCATTGACCTCCGCCCAAGACGACGCCATCAATGCCGTGCTGGCGAGGCGCGGCGGTCGACGTGACCAACTGGTGCAGATGCTGCGCGAAGTCCAGTCACACACCGGCTGGCTTTCGCGTCCCGTCCTCGCGCGCATCGCTGCGGCGGTCGGCCTGACGCCTGCGATCGTCGAGGGAGTGGCTGGCTTCTACCGCTTCCTTCACCTGAAACCCATCGGGCGCTACCACGTCTTGTGGAGCGACAACGTCACCGACCGCATGCTCGGCAGTCATGGCCTGGCCCGAGAGATGTGCCGCGAGCTGCTGATCGAGCCGGGCAAGGTCAGCGAGGACGGTCTCGTCAGCGTGGGCTTCACGTCGTGTACCGGCCTGGGCGACCAGGGACCGGCATTGCTCGTCAACCACCACCAGGTGCTCACGCGCATGCACGCGCGTCGCGTCGCCGAGCTCGCGGACCTGATCCGCGCACGTGTTCCGGTGACCGATTGGCCAGCCGAATGGATGCAGGTGACCAATCCGGTGCAGCGTGCCGACGTGCTGCTTGGCAGCGAACCGCTACAGGGACAGGCGCTGCGCGCCGCCAGCGCGCGGGGCAGCGACGCGACGCTGGGCGAGATCGACGTCTCGCGGTTGCGCGGTCGCGGCGGCGCGGGCTTTGCCACCGGAACCAAGTGGGGTCTGTGCCGGCGCGCGCTACCGGCTGAGGGGAGCAGCCGTGTCGTCGTCTGCAACGCCGACGAAGGCGAGCCCGGCACCTTCAAGGATCGCGCGCTGCTGACGCTGCAACCGGACACCGTCGTCGAAGGCATGACCGTGGCCGCGTATCTGCTCGATGCCCGGCGTGGATTTGTCTACCTGCGTGGCGAGTACCGCTACCTGCTCGAGTCGCTCGAGCAGGCGCTTGCGCGCCGGCGCAGCCGGGGCCTGCTGGGGCAGCGCATTCTTGGCCTCGAGGGTTTCGACTTCGACATCGAAATCCACGTCGGCGCCGGTGCCTATGTGTGCGGCGAAGAAAGCGCACTGATCGAGTCGCTCGAAGGCAAGCGCGGCAATCCGCGCATCCGCCCGCCGTTCCCCGTCGAACGCGGCTACCTGGGCCAGCCGACCATCGTCAACAACGTCGAGACCTTCTGCGCGGCCGCCCACATCGCGCACCGTGGCGGGGCCTGGTGGGCGGGTATCGGCACCGAAGCGAGCACCGGCACCAAGATCCACTCGGTCAGTGGCGACTGTGCGCGACCCGGGATCTATGAGTATCCGTTTGGCGTGACCGTCGAGCAGATTCTGCATGACTGCGGCGCGCTCGAGAAGGGGCGTCGGACGCAGGCGGTGCAGGTGGGCGGTCCGTCCGGCGTCTGCCTCGATGCGGGCGAGTTCACGCGCCGCATCGGCTTCGAGGATGTGCCCACTGCGGGAGCCTTCATGGTCTTCGACCATCGCCGCGACATGTTCGAAGTCGCGCGCGGCTTTGCCCACTTCTTTGCACACGAGAGCTGCGGGTTCTGTACGCCCTGCCGCATCGGCACCGAGCTTGTCGTGCGCAGG
>CP070653.1:2383081-2414967 GCA_020354665.1 Burkholderiales bacterium | reverse complement strand
ACAACACAGCCCGATTCTATGCCCCCCGTCTTGCCCGTCAAGCGTGATCGATCAGGGTTTGCACCAAGTTCGTTATGAGGACTGCTGACACCGCGACCGAGCGGCGCAGGCCGCGCACGCTCGCCCTGGAGCTGGTCGAGTCGTTTGGGGACCGCATCCGCGACGGCCGCATCGCAGCGGGAGCCAAGCTGCCAAGCGAGGCCGCGATCATGGCCGAGTTCGGCGTCAGCCGCACCGTGGTTCGCGAGGCGTTGTCGAAGCTTCAGGCCGCGGGACTGGTGCAGACGCGCCACGGCATTGGCACGTTCGTGATTGGCCTGGGCGACGTATCGCCGTTTCGCATCGCGCCCGAGCAGGTGGCCACGCTGCGCGACGTGGTCGCGGTGCTCGAATTGCGCATCGGTATCGAGACCGAGGCCGCGGCGCTGGCGGCACGGCGGCGCACTGCGCAGAATCTGGCGAACATGCGCACCGCACTCGACGCGTTTGCCGCCGCGGTTGAGCAGGGACACGACGCCGTGGGCCCGGACTTCCGCTTCCACCTGGAAATCGCTCGCGCGACCCAGAACACGCACTTCGCCGACCTGATGGCGAGCCTCGGCTCGACCATCATCCCGCGCGCGCGCCTGGACGACTCGCAACCGGTGAGCGACGAGCGTCGTGACTACCTGCGCCGCGTCAACAGCGAACACGAAAGCATCTACGACGCGATCGCTGCGCAGGACGGCGAGGCTGCACGCGCGGCGATGCGAACCCATCTGGCCAATAGCCGCGAGCGGCGCCGTCGCGCGAGCGCCGGTGAACTGCCCGCGGCGATGCCGGCCCGCTAGCGACGCCGTTCGCGATAGCGTGCGGCTGGCTGCGGGCCTGCCGCCATCGGAGGCCCGGAGTTGACAGCTCCCGGTAATGTTGTACGATGACAGACAACTTGCGCTGCCTGGCACTGGTTGCATAGCGGTGGGTGCGCGGAGCAACGGGCGTCGCGGCGGCGACCGGCTTGCGCGGCTGGCTCGCCGCCATCGCGAGCGCATTCTTTTGTGACAGGCAACCACAACGAGCGAGGCCATTTGCATGGGAGAGTCGTTCACTCCGAAGGTGACCCGGCTGCAGGCGATTCCGGTGGCGGGGCACGACAGCATGCTGATGAACCTGAGCGGCGCCCACGGCCCGTTCTTCACGCGCAACCTGCTGGTGCTGACGGACAGCAGCGGCCACAGCGGTGTCGGCGAGGTGCCCGGCGGCGAAAAGATCCGCCAGACGCTGGAAGACGCCGCCGCATCGGTGGTCGGCCGGCCGATCGGCCAGCTGCAGCAGGTGCTCCAGGAGGTCCAGCGCAACTTCGCTGACCGCGATGCCGGCGGCCGCGGACTGCAGACTTTCGACCTGCGCACGACGATCCATGCCGTGGCGGCGATCGAGTCGGCGCTGCTCGACCTGCTTGGTCAGCATCTGGGCGTGCCGGTGGCGGCGTTGCTCGGCGAAGGCCAGCAGCGCGATGCGGTGCCGATGCTCGGCTATCTGTTCTTCGTCGGCGATCGCACGCGGACCGACCTGCCATACCTTGCGCCGCGGGACGATCCGCAGGCCGGCCAGGCGGCATGGTTCTGCGTGCGTCACGAAGCAGCGATGACGCCCGCGGCGATCGTGCGGCAGGCCGAGGCGGTCCACGAGCGCTACGGGTTCGCGGACTTCAAGCTCAAGGGCGGGGTGCTGCGTGGCGAAGAGGAGGTCGAAGCGATCGTCGCGCTGCACGAACGCTTCCCGCAGGCGCGCGTCACCCTCGACCCCAACGGCGGCTGGTTGCTCAAGGACGCGATCCGCCTGATGCGCGACATGCGCGGCGTGGTCGCCTACGCCGAGGACCCCTGTGGGGCGGAGGACGGCTTCTCCGGCCGCGAGGTGATGGCCGAATTTCGCCGCGCGACCGGGCTGCCCACCGCGACCAACATGATCGCCACCGACTGGCGCCAGCTGGTGCACGCCCTGTCGCTGCAATCGGTCGACATCCCGCTCGCCGACCCGCACTTCTGGACGCTCGCCGGCAGCGTGCGGGTCGCGCAGACCTGCCGCGACTGGGGACTGACCTGGGGTTCGCACTCGAACAACCACTTCGACGTGTCGCTGGCGATGTTCACGCACCTTGCCGCCGCGGCGCCCGGCCGCGTGACCGCGATCGACACGCACTGGATCTGGCAGGACGGCCAGCGCCTGACCCAGGAGCCGCTACAGATCGTGGGCGGTCAGGTCCAGGTGCCGACCAAGCCGGGACTGGGCATCGAACTCGACCTCGCCGAGGTCGAAAAGGCGCACCACCTCTATGAGCAGCATGGCCTGGGCGGACGTGACGACGCCGTCGCGATGCAATACCTGATTCCCGGCTGGACCTTCAACCCCAAGCGGCCGTGCATGGTGCGCTGACGCGACAGGAGTGACGAGCATGAGAGAAAACCGACTGCGTACCCTCTGGCAGGCCGACCAAACCGCCGTCAATGGCTGGCTGGCGATACCGAGCGCGTTCAGCGCCGAAGTGATGGCGCACCAGGGGTGGGACTCGCTGACGATCGATATGCAGCACGGCGTGATCGACTACCAGGCGATGGTCGGCATGCTGCAGGCGATCAGCGCCACGCCGACCGTGCCGGTGGTGCGCGTGCCGTGGCTCGAGCCGGGCATCCTGATGAAGGCGCTCGATGCCGGCGCCTACGGCCTGATCTGCCCGATGATCAACACGCGCGAGGACGCGCAGCGGCTGGTTGCGTACACGAACTATGCGCCGCGCGGGACGCGCAGCTTCGGGCCGATCCGCGCGCTGCTCTACGGCGGCGCCGACTACCCGCAGCGCGCCAACGAGACCATCGTCCGCTTCGCGATGATCGAGACGCGCCAGGCGCTGGACAACCTCGACGCGATCCTCTCGGTCGAAGGGCTCGATGCGGTCTACATCGGCCCGTCGGACCTGTCGCTTTCGCTCGGCTGCCGGCCGGTGTTCGACGATGTCGACCCGCCGGTCGCGCAGGCGATCGACCACATCCTCGAGCGCGCGCGGGCGCACGGCGTGGTCGCCGGTGTGCACAATGGCGTGCCGGAGGTGGCGCGTGCCCGCGCGCAGAAGGGCTTTCGCTTCGTGACGCTGAGCTCGGATGCACGGCTGATGGCTGCCGGCGCGCAGCAGATGCTCGGCGCGCTGCGTGGCGCAAGGTGAGCTGAGCAACGAAAGGGCCATGACCGCCCGGCTGCCTGCACGCGGCAGCGCCGCTTCGACGTTCTTCCGGCGACATTGGGGAGGCTGGCATGAATCTCGGTTTCATCGGACTCGGCATCATGGGCGCGCCGATGTGTGGCCGCCTGCTTGCGGCCGGGCACACCGTCTACGTGCACACGCGCAGCCAGGTGCCGCCGGCGTTGCTTGACGCCGGCGCGCGGCCCTGCGCGAGCGCCGCGGCAGTGGCATCGAATGCCGAGGTCATCTTCATGATGGTGCCCGACACGCCCGACGTCGAGGCGGTGCTGTTCGGCAATTACGGCGTGGCTCAGGGGCTGAGCGCCAACAAGACCGTGGTCGACATGAGCAGCATCAGTCCGATCGCGACGAAGGAATTCGCACGGCGCATCAACGACCTGGGTTGCGACTACCTCGATGCCCCGGTGTCCGGCGGCGAAGTCGGCGCGAAGTCGGCGAGCCTGACGATCATGGTCGGCGGCCCGGAAGCGGCATTCCAGCGCGTGCTGCCGCTGCTGCAGCTGATGGGCCAGAACATCACGCTGATCGGTGGCAACGGCGACGGCCAGACCGCCAAGGTGGCCAACCAGATGATCGTCGCGCTCAACCTCGCGGCGGTGAGCGAGGCGCTCGTCTTTGCCAGCAAGGCCGGTGCCGACCCGGCCAAGGTGCGCGAGGCGCTGATGGGCGGGTTTGCGGCGTCGCGGATCCTCGAGGTGCACGGCGAGCGGATGATCAAGCGCACCTTCGCGCCGGGATTTCGGATCGACCTGCACCAGAAGGACCTGAACCTCGCGCTGCAGAATGCAAAGGCGCTCAGCGTGGCGCTGCCGGGTACCGCCAACGCCGCGCAGCTGATGCAGACCTGCGCGGCCAATGGCTGGGGCCAGCTCGATCACTCCGCGATCGTCAAGGCGCTCGAGTTGATGGCGGCGCACGCAGTCACCACCTGATCGGCGGCCGCAGCCCAGTGCTTCAGGCTGGGCGGAAGCGCGCGCCGCGCCGCCTTGCCATCTCCTCGCCGATCGCTGCCAGCGCTTGCGCGCCTTCACGCCGCACAGCGTCCTCGGCGGCGGGGAAGATCAGGTTCTCCTCGGCGGCCACATGCGCATCGTGAATTTCAATGAACGCCTGCGCGGCAGACCGCAGTGCGGACGGATCCCATTCGGCCGAGCGGGCCGCCACGGCTTCGAGTTGCGGCCGCAGCGCCTCCCATAGCCGACCGATCTCCAGATGATCGGCACGCAGCCGAGCCACCGCCTCGGCCAGCTGCGGGTCCTGCGCCAGCCGCGGAAACACGTGCCGTTCCTCGTCTTCGTGGTGGTGCGGCGCGGCGAGGTCGAAGTAGCGCAGCACGTCGCGCGCCGCGTCGGCCGCACTGGCGTCGGCGCCTCGCGCATGCAGGTGATCGACCAGCCGGCCGAGCAGCGCGAGCGACCGCTGCACGCGTTCGTGGCAGGCATGCAGCATCGCGAACGGCTGGTCAAAGCCGGCCGACGGGCTCGCGAACAGGTCGGGTGCCATTGCCGCGCGCCTATCCCCGCTGCTGCAGCAATTGCGCCACGGTCGCGATCGCGATCATCTCGGGCTCCTTGCCCGAGATGCCGGCGACGCCGATCGGGCAGGTCATGCGCGCGATGCGCTCGCGCGGGATGCCGCGGTCCTCGAAGCGGCGGATGAAACGCGCACGCTTGGTCTTCGAGCCGATCAGACCGAGGTAGGCGAAGTCGCCGCGCTGCAGGATTGCCTCGGTGATGCGCAAGTCCAGGTCGTGGTTGTGCGTGAGCACGAGGTAGCAGCCGTTGACGGGTGCGTGCCGCACCTCGTCCTCGACCGCGTCGACGCACAGTGTGCGGATGTGCGCCGGCCAGTGCGCGCCCTCGAACAACGCGTTCGGAAACTGCTCCTCGCGCTCGTCGATCCAGTCGACGCGGCAATTGATCGTCATCAGCAGCCGCGCAATCGCCTGGCCGATGTGGCCGGCGCCGTACATCTGCAGGTGGAACAGCGGCTCCGGCTCGGGCCAGGCGGCGAGTGCGCGTTCATCGAGCCGGGTGAAGCCGAGCGTTACGGTACCGCCGCAGCACTGGCCGAGCGAGGGGCCGAGCGCGTACTCGACGCTGCGTGCCCCGCTGCCCGACTGCAGCAGCGCGCGCGCCTCGATGATCGCCTTGTGCTCGAGGTTGCCGCCGCCGATCGTGCCGACAGCCTCGGTCGCCGAGACGACCATGCGGGTGCCGATGCCGCGCGGCACCGACCCGTGGGCCTCGATCACGACGACGACTTCGGCCGGTCGTTCCTCGTCGAGCCAGTGCTGGGCCACCGAGCGGGTGTAGGCGTCCATTCCGCCGATGCTAGCGAGCGCCCGTGTTCCGCGAATCCAGGTGACTACGAACGTTGTTGATTGCACACAGGATCGACTCGCTGGTCGCGGGCGCCGACAGGGGCGGGTCGATCCGATGTCCACCGACGGCCGAGATCGCGTCGCGGATCGCCAGCAGCACCGAGAACGGCAGCAACAACGGCGGCTCGCCGACGGCCTTGCTGCGGTGGATGCTGTCCTCGACGTTGCTGTTCTCGAACAGCCTGACGTTGAATACGCTCGGGCAGTCGTTGGCCGTCGGGATCTTGTAGGTGCTCGGTGCGTGCGTCCACAGCAGGCCGCTGTTCGGCTGCCAGACGAGCTCTTCCATCGTCAGCCACCCCATGCCCTGGATGAATGCACCTTCGACCTGGCCGATGTCGACCGCCGGGTTGAGCGATTGGCCGACGTCGTGCAGGAGGTCGGCGCGCAACAGCTTCCATTCGCCGGTCAGCGTGTCGACCAGCACCTCGCTCGCCGCCGCGCCGTACGCGTAGTAATAGAACGGCCGGCCGGTCATCGTCTCGCGGTCCCAGCTGAGCCCGGGCGTCGCGTAGAAACCGTCGGACCAGAGCTGCAGGCGGTCGATGTAGGCCTCGCCGACGACGGTGCTGAACGTCAGCGTACGGCCGTTGACATGCACCTTGCCTTGCGCGAACTGCACGTCTTCGGGCCTGCCGCCGTGGCGACGCGCGGCGCATGCGGCCAGCCGGCTGCGGATCTGGCGTGCCGCGTCCTGCGCCGCCTTGCCGTTCAGGTCGCTGCCCGTCGACGCGGCGGTGGCCGAGGTGTTGGCGATCTTCTCGGTGTCGGTCGCGCAGACTCGCACCTGCTCGAAGGCGACGCCGAGTTCGTGCGCGACCACCATCGCCACCTTCGTGTTCAGCCCCTGGCCCATCTCGGTGCCGCCATGGTTCACCAGGATCGAGCCATCGGTGTAGACATGCACCAGCGCGCCGGCCTGGTTGAAGTGGCTGACGTTGAACGAGATGCCGAACTTCACCGGCGTCAGCGCGAGGCCCTTCTTCAACACCGGGCTCGCGGCGTTGAACGTCGCCACCTCGACCCGCCGGCGCAGGTAGTCGCTGCTGCGCACGAGCTCGTCGGTCAGCTCGTGGATCACGTTGTCGGTGACCTTCTGCCGGTACGGGGTGACGTCCTTCTCGCCCTTGCCGTAGAAGTTGACGCGGCGCACGTCGAGTGGATCCTTGCCGAGGGTGCGCGCCACCGAGTCGATGATGAACTCGATCGCCAGTGCACCCTGCGGCCCGCCGAAACCGCGAAACGCGGTGTTGCTCTGCGTGTTCGTCTTCGCCGAATAGCCGTGGATCGCAACGTCGGGCAGCCAGTAGGCGTTGTCGAAGTGGCAGACCGCGCGCGTCATCACCGGCCCGGACAGGTCGGCCGAATGGCCGGCGTTGGAAATCATCGTGACCTCGACGCCGAGCATGCGTCCCGCGTCGTCGAAACCGACCTCCCAGTCATAGCTGAATCCGTGGCGCCGGCCGGTGATCAGGAAGTCATCGTCGCGATCGAGGCGCAGTTTGACCGGTCGCTGCAACCTGGACGCGGCGACCGCCGCGA
The DNA here is from genome assembly GCA_020354665.1 of Burkholderiales bacterium. Classification (GTDB taxonomy): domain Bacteria; phylum Pseudomonadota; class Gammaproteobacteria; order Burkholderiales; family Burkholderiaceae_C. The sequence goes on along the minus strand of CP070653.1, from coordinate 2,407,801 downwards.
TGCAGGCGAACTGCGCCGATTGCGATTCCTTGCCGCCGAAGCCGCCGCCCATGCGGCGGCACTGCACCTGCACGTCGTGCGCGTGCAATCCGAGCGCATGCGCAACCACGTGCTGCATCTCGCTCGGGTGCTGCGTCGAGCAGTGCACCAGCATGCCGCGGTCCTCGCGCGGGATCGCGTAGCTGATCTGGCCTTCGAGGTAGAAGTGCTCCTGCCCGCCGACTTCGAGCGATTGCTTGAGCCGGCGCGGCGCACGCGCGATCGCGGCCTTGGCGTCGCCGCGTTCGAGGTGCATCGGCGCCAGCACGTACTGTTGCTGTGCATGCGCCTCGCGCGCGCTCAGCACTGCGGGCAGGGTTTCGATGTCGAGCACGTCCTTCGAGCGCGCCGCGGCGCGGCGTGCGGCTTCGCGCGTCGTCGCGACGACTGCGAATACCGGCTGGCCGAGATAGCGCAGTTCGCCGGTGCAGGAGCCGTCGCCATTGAACGCGACGGGGGCCAGGATCGGGTCGTCGTGAATGATCGGCCCGCATTCATTGGCGCCCGGCATGTCCGCTGCGGTGAAGACGGCGACGACCCCGGGCATCGCGCGGATCGCGTCGAGCCGGGCACCCCGGATCCGCCCATGCGCGACCGGCGAGAGGCCCAGCGCGCAGTGCAGCGTTCCCGAGACTTCGGCCATGTCGTCGATGTAGGTGGCCTGGCCGGTGACGTGCAGGTGCGCCGATTCGTGGGGACGATCGGTGCCGACCACCCCGCCGGAGACGACGGCCGCGCCGAGCGGTGCATCGACGGGTTTGTTCATGGCTGGTGTCCTCGCATCGGGGCCCGGGTCAGGCGGTCGCCCAGACGTTCACCACGCGTGCGGGCTGCCGATCGTGGGTTCGCGTCTCGAGCCAGAAGCGCTCGATCAGGTTCTGCGCCGCCGTCATCCGGTACGCGGCGCTGGCGCGCATGTCGGTGAGCGGTGCGTAGTCGCGTTCGAGCGCGGCCTGCGCAGCGCGAACCGTGGCTTCGTTCCACGGCTTGCCGGCGATCGCACGTTCCGCATTCGACGCGCGCTGGACGATGGCCGCCATGCCGCCGTACGCGAGGCGTACCTCGCGCACGATGTCGCCGTCGAGCGTGACCGCCGCACCGAGCGCGAGCGCCGAGATGTCGCAGTCGTAGCGCTTGCTCATCTTGTAAGCGCGCACCTGCAGGGCCGACGCTGCCGGCGGTACCTCGATGGCCTGCACGAATTCGCCGCGCTCGAGCTGGTTCCTCATGTAGTCGACATAGAACTCGCAAACCGGCATCGTCCGCACACGCACGCCCTTGCGCAGCGCGATGCGCGCGTCCAGCGCCATCAAGACCGGCGCGCTGTCGCCGATTGGCGAACCGGTCGCGACATTGCCACCCATCGTGCCGGCGTTGCGGATCGGCAGCGATGCAAAGCGCAGGCCCATTTCGCGCAACGAGGCATGGCGCTCGGCCAGTGCGGTCCAGGCGTCTTCGAGCGTCGCCACGGCGCCGATCGACAGCGTGCCGTCCGCGCGCGTCTCGATGCGCTTGAGCGTGTCGACCTCGCCGACGTAGATCAGCTCGGGCAGTTCCTTCAACTGCTTGGTGACCCACAGCCCGATGTCGGTCGACCCGGCGAGGATCCGCGCGTCCGGGCGCGATTCGACCAACCCGGCGAGTTCGTCGACGCTGCGTGGCGCATGGAACCGATGCTGCGGTGCGTCGACGAGTCCGCGGTGCCGCGCAGCATAGTGAAAACCCTCGGTCGGCACGATCTTCGTCAGCGCGTCGATCACCGGCCGGGTGTCGAGCCTGACGGCCGCGAGGTCGAACATGCGCTCGCAGGCATCGAGGATGGGCCGGTAGCCGGTGCAGCGGCACAGATTGCCGGAGAGCTCGTCGGCCAGCTGTTGGCGCGTCGGCCGCGCCGCGCGGTCGCAGTGGCGCTCGTAGGCGGACCACATCGACATCACGAAGCCCGGCGTGCAAAAGCCGCACTGCGATCCATGGCATTGGACCATCGCCTGCTGCACCGGATGCAGGGTGCCGTCGGGGGACTGCAGGTCCTCGACGGTGAACAGCGCCTTGCCGTCGAGCGTTGGCAGAAACTGGATGCAGGCGTTGACCGAGCGCAGGCTCAGGCCTCGCACGACGGTGGCTCGCGCGGAAGCGGTGCCGGTGGCACTGGCGCGCGCAGCGAGCTCGCCGATCACGACCGTGCAGGCGCCGCAGTCGCCCTCGTTGCAGCCTTCCTTCGTGCCCGTGCAATGAGCGTCCTCGCGCAGCCAGTCGAGGACGCTCCGGGTCGGATGCACGTCAGCGACCTCGACGATGCGGCCGCGGTGAAAGAAGCGGATCGGGCGCGTGCTCATGTCGATGCCTGCCGGTCAGGGAGTTCCCGCAACGGTAATCCGTCGGATCGCTCAGCGTATACGATGGTCCGCATAGCCGGTATCGGGCCGACCTTATGGCAAAGCGCGCGGGCTTCGACAACATTGAGCTGCATCTCGTAAGGGTCCTGCACGTGCTCATCACCGAACGCAGCGTCTCCCGGGCGGCCCTGAAGCTCCAGAGCACGCAACCGGTCGTCAGCGCCCAGCTCAAGCGGCTGCGTGCGCTGACCGGCGACCCGTTGCTGGTGCGTGCGGGCAACGGCATGACGCCGACGCAGACGGCGCTGGCACTGGCGCAGCCGGCGGTCCAGCTGCTCCACGAAGCCGAGCGACTGTTCAGCCCGCGCGTGCGCAGCCACGGCTTCGAGCCGGTCGACTGCACATCGACCTTCCGGATCGCCGCGAGCGACTACCTCGACCCGCTGTTCCTGCCCGAACTCGTTGCCCGCGTGCAGCGCCTCGCGCCACACGCGACGCTCGAACTGCATTCGCTGTCGGCCGAGTTCGACTATCGGCGCAGCCTGGCCACCGGCGAGGTGGACCTGGTCATCGGCAACTGGCTCGAACCCCCGGGTGAACTGCACCTGGGCCGGCTGCTGAGCGACGAGGTGGTGTGCCTGGTCGCCGAGGATCACCCCGTCGTGCGCCTGGGTCCGCGGGCGTGGAACGAGCGGAAGTACCTCGACTGTCAGCACGTCGCACCGATGCCGCTTCACCCCGGTGCGCGCGGCGTGATCGACGAGCACCTCGCCGCCCAGGGCCTCGCGCGCCGCATCGCGGTGCGTAGCTCTCACTTCAGCCTGATCCCGCTGATGGTCGCGCAGAGCCTGCTGGTGCTGACCACCGGCCGTCTGTTTTGCAGCCGCTACATCGAGTCGCTGCCAGTGTCGATCGTGCGCTGCCCGGTGCCGTTTCCGCCGATGAACTACTACCAGCTCTGGCACGACCTGACGCACGCATCGGCCTCGATGCGCTGGCTGCGCGAGCAGGTGAAGGACGTGGCGGCCGCGCTGTCGTCGCACGGCGCGCCGCGCCGGGTTGCGAGTCGGAGGGCGGGGTGACGCGGATCGCCTTGCGTGGCGACCTTCTCGACCTGACCGACGACCCGGGTTTCGGTGGCGCGACGTCGCCGTGCGTGCGCTTCGACGCCGACAGCTGGCTGCTGGTCGACGATGGGCGCATCGCGGGGCGGCAGCGAGAGGTGCCTGACGCGAGCTGGCAGCACATCGATCATCGGGGCCGGCTGATCACGCCGGGGCTGATCGACATGCACGTGCACAGCGCGCAGCTCGACGTGATCGCAAGCTACGGCACCGAGCTGCTCGATTGGCTCAACACCTACACGTTTGCGGCAGAGCGGCGCCAGGCCGACCCGCAGGTCGCGGCCGAGCAGGCATCGCGTTTCGTCGATGCGCTGCTCGCGCATGGCACGACGGCGGCGGTGGTGTTCCCGACGGTGCACAAGGCGTCGGTCGATGCGCTGTTCGAGGCGGCCGGCGCGCGCGGCATGCGCGTGGTCGCCGGCAAGGTCATGATGGATCGCCACGCGCCCGAATTCCTGCGCGACGACGTCGTCCACGCCGAGCGCGACTGCCTGGACCTGATCGAACGCTGGCACGGCCACGGCCGGCTCGCCTACGCGGTGACGCCGCGCTTCGCACCGACGAGCACGCCGGCACAACTCGACCTCGCGGGCCGGCTGCTCGCAGCCTATCCCGGCACCTACGCGCAGACCCATGTCGCCGAGAACCGCGACGAGGTGAAGTGGGTGAGCGAGCTGTTTCCCGATGCGCGCAGCTACCTCGACGTCTACCAGCGGCACGGGTTGCTCGGGCCGCGCACCGTGCTCGCCCACGGCATTTGGCTGGACGACAACGATCGCGCGCTGCTCGCCGAGACCGGCGCGCAGATCGCGCACAGCCCGAGTTCGAACCTGTTCCTCGGCAGCGGTCTGATGGACTGGGTGCGCCTGCAAGACGCCGGCGCCGCGGTCTCGCTGGCGAGCGACGTCGGTGGCGGCACGCACCTGTCGATGCTGCGCACGATGGCTGATGCCTACAAGGTGCAGGCGCTGCAAGGTGTCCGTCTCACCGCGTGGAAGGCGCTGTACAGCGTCACACGCGGGGCGGCGCGGGCGCTCGGGCTCGAAGGCGAAATCGGCAGCCTCGATCTCGGCACGGTCGCCGACCTGACGGTCTGGGACTGGGCCGTCGGGCCGGCGGCGTCGCATCGTGACCGGCTGGCTCGCAGCTTGCATGAGCGCGTCTTTGCGTGGATGACGCTCGGCGACGATCGCAACGTTCACGAAACCCGGGTGGCCGGCGCGCTTCGATACCGGCGTGGCTGAGTGGGCCGGCGAATGCAAGAAGAGTAGAGGAGACAACGCGATGATCCCCGACGACAGAGAGGGTGGGACTGGCGAGGAGCACCTGCGGCTCGAGCTGCGCGGCATCAGCAAGCAGTACCCGACGGTGAGGGCCAACGACGGCGTCGCCCTGCGCGTCAAGCCCGGCGAAATCCACGCCGTGCTCGGCGAGAACGGCGCCGGCAAGAGCACGCTGATGAAGATCATCTATGGTGCGGTGCAGCCCGACGAGGGCGAGGTCTTGTGGAACGGCCAGCCGGTGAGCATCCGCAGTCCGAATGAGGCACGCGCGCTCGGCATCTCGATGGTGTTCCAGCACTTCAGCCTGTTCGACACGCTGACCACCGCCGAGAACGTCTGGTTGGGGCTGGACCGGTCGATCTCGCTCGAAGAGGTGACGCGCCGCATCCGCCACGTCTCGGGGGAATACGGTCTCGAAGTCGACCCGCAGCGGCCGGTGCACACGCTGTCGGTCGGCGAGCGCCAGCGCGTCGAGATCGTGCGCGCCCTGCTCACCGACCCGCAGCTGCTGATCCTCGACGAGCCGACGTCGGTGCTCACGCCGCAGGCGGTGCAGCGGCTGTTCGTGACCTTGCGTCAGCTGTCCGAGAAGGGTTGCTCGGTGCTCTACATCAGCCACAAGCTCGACGAGATCCGCTCGCTGTGCCACAACTGCACGGTGTTGCGCGCTGGCAAGGTCACCGGCGAGGTGGACCCGACGCAGGAGAGCAACGCGAGCCTGTCGCGCCTGATGATCGGTGCCGAGCCGCCCGAGCTGCAGCACAAGGCGTCCGCCGCGGGCGACGTCGTCCTGGCGGTGAGGGACTTGACGCTGGCCAAGACCGACCAGTTCGGCATCGAACTGAAGGAGATCACCTTCGAAGTGCGCGCCGGCGAGATCGTCGGCGTGGCCGGCGTCTCGGGCAACGGCCAGCAGGAACTGATGGCCGCGCTGTCGGGCGAAGACCGGCGCGCCGCGCCCGCGTCGATCACGCTGTTCGGCCGTCCGATCGGCAACCATTCGCCGCGGCGGCGCCGCAAGGAGGGTCTGCACTTCGTGCCGGAGGAGCGGCTCGGACGCGGCGCGGTGCCGACGATGACGCTCGCATCGAATACCTTGCTGACGCGCACCGCGGCAGTCAGCCGTGGCGGCTGGGTCGACATCGCGGCGACGGCCCGACTCGCCGAGCACCTGATTGCGCGATTCAACGTCAAGGCCGGCGGCTCGGGCGCGGCGGCCAAGTCGCTGTCGGGGGGCAACCTGCAGAAGTTCCTCGTTGGCCGTGAGATCGACGCCGACCCCAAGCTGCTGATCGTCTCTCAACCGACCTGGGGAGTCGACGTCGGCGCGGCAGCGCTGATTCGCGGCGAGCTGCTGAAGCTGCGCGATGCGGGCTGCGCGCTGCTCGTGGTCAGTGAGGAGCTCGACGAGCTGTTCGAGATCTCCGACCGCCTGATCGTGATCGCGCAGGGCCGCGTCTCGCCATCGATCGCGACCAGCCAGGCGACGATCGAGCAGATCGGCGAATGGATGTCGGGGCTGTGGCCCAAGGACGGGGCGACGGTCGTGCCGCTCAATGCGGCAACCGCGAAAGGAGTGCGCCATGCTCAAGCTTGAAGCGCGCCCGCAGCCCTCGGCCGCCATGTCGCTGGCCTCGCCTTTCATCGCGCTCGTGCTGACCGCGCTGATCGCGGCGGTGCTGTTTGCGGCGCTCGGCAAGGATCCGCTGCGCGGCTTGGCGATCTTCTTTGTCGAGCCGCTGTCGGGGCTGCGGCAGCTCAGCGAAGTCCTGCTGAAGGCCACGCCGCTGATCGTCATTGCGCTCGGGCTGGCGGTGTGCTACCGGTCGAACGTCTGGAACATCGGTGCCGAGGGGCAATTCCTGCTCGGTGCGCTCGGTGGCGGCGGCGTCGCACTGTGGCTGACGACGCATGGCATCGTGCTGCCGAAGATCGTCTCGGTGCCGCTCGTGCTCGCCGGCGGCGCGCTCGGCGGCATGGCGTGGGCCGCGATCACCGCGCTGCTGCGAGACCGCTTCAACGCGAGCGAGATCCTGGTCAGCCTGATGCTCGTCTACGTCGCGCAGCAGCTCGTGAACTACCTCGTGTTCGGGCCCTGGAAGGATCCGCAGGGGTTCAACTTTCCGCAGACCAAGACCTTCGACGCGTCAACCTGGCTGCCCAATCTGCTCAGCGGGACAAGGCTGCACATCGGCTTTGTGATCGGATTGCTGGCCGTTGCGCTGATGTGGGCGTTCATGTTCCGCACCTACCGCGGCTACCAGTTGCAGGTCGGTGGCCTGGCGCCAGCGGCTGCGCGGTATGCCGGCTTCTCGGCGAGCACTTCGCTGTGGACCGCGCTGCTGATCTCGGGTGGGCTGGCCGGACTGGCAGGCGGGATGGAGGCGGCCGGGCCGCTGCGCCAGATCACGCCGCACATCTCGACCGGCCTGGGCTTCACCGCGATCATCGTGTGCTTTGTCGGCCGGCTGCATCCGCTGGGCATCGTGTTTGCCGGCGTGCTGCTGTCGATGATGCTGATCGGCGGCGAACTCGGGCAGTCCCGGCTGGGCCTGCCCAACGCATTGACGGGTGTCTTCCAGGGCCTGCTGCTGGTCTTGCTGCTGGCCTGCGACACGTTGATCAACTTCCGCATCCGCGTGCGCTCGCCGCGCGCGGCGGCGCACGGCTGAGTCCGCCGCCCGGTGCGACCGACGACTGAATGGTGAGCCGACCATGAACGAAGCTGCACTGCTGATTGCCGCCACACTCGCCTCGGGCACACCACTCGCGATCGCCGGGCTGGGGCTGCTGCTCAACGAGAAGGCCGGCGTGCTCAACCTCGGCGCCGAAGGCATCATGCTGGTCGCGGCGATCGCCGGGTTCGCCGCCGCGCTGTCGAGCGGCAGCGATGTCGTCGCGTTCGGCGCCGCAGCGGTCGCCGGCGCGCTGCTCGCGGGCGTGTTCGGGCTGCTGGTGATCTGGCTCAACACCAATCAATACGCCACGGGCCTCGCGGTGAGCCTGTTCGGCTATGGCTTCTCTGCGTTCGTCGGCTTGGAGTTCGTCGGCAAGAAGCTCGGCGAACGGCAGCCTTTCGAGGTGCCGGTGCTCGCGGACATTCCGTTCGTCGGCTCGGCGTTGTTCAAGCAGCACCCGATGGTCTATCTCGCGATCGTGCTCGCGCTGGCGATGATGTGGTTCCTCTACAAGAGCCGCGCCGGGCTGGTGCTGCGTGCGATCGGCGAGTCGCCCGACTCTGCGCACGCGCTGGGCTATCCGGTGCGACTCGTGCGTCTGGCCGCGGTGATGGCGGGCGGCGGCCTGTGCGGGGTGGCCGGGGCGTACCTGTCGGTCGTCTACGCGCCGCTGTGGGTCGAGGGGCTGGTGGCAGGGCGCGGCTGGATCGCGCTGGCGCTCACCACCTTTGCGACCTGGCGGCCCGCGCGCGTGTTGCTCGGCGCGTACCTGTTCGGTGGCGTGACGATGGCGCAGTTCGCGCTGCAGGGGGCGGGTGTCCAGGTGTCGAGCCAACTGCTCGCGATGGCGCCTTATCTCGCCACGATCATCGTGCTCGCGCTGATCAGCCGCAACCCGACCTGGATTCGCATCAACATGCCGGCCTCGCTCGGCAAGCCGTTCCACCCCGGCACATAATTGCTGCCACCGCCATTGCCCGTTCGCAAACCCAACAAGGAGTCCGCTCTCATGACGACCGATTCATCCAAGCGCGCTTTGCTCAAGCTGGCTGGTCTCGCATCCCTGCTGGGTGCGGCCGCCCTCGCGGGCTGCGGCAAGAAGGAGGAGCCGCCAGCTCCCGCAGCGGCTCCGGCGACGACTGCGTCAGCCCCCGCGCCGGCACCGAAGCCCGAGCCGTTGAAGGCCGCGTGGGTCTACGTCGGACCGGTCGGCGATGCCGGCTGGACGTTTGCGCACGACCAGGGCCGCAAGGCGGTCGAGGCCGAGTTCGGCGACAAGGTCGCGACCACCTTTGTCGAGAAAGTGCCCGAAGGCGCCGACGCCGAGCGCGTGATTCGCGACCTCGCAGCGCAAGGCAACAAGATCATCTTTGCGACGTCGTTCGGCTTCATGGAGCCGATGCTCAAGGTCGCCGGCGAATTCCCCGACGTGAAATTCGAGCACGCTACCGGCTACAAGACCGCGCCGAACATGCGCATCTACGATGCGAAGTTCTATGAGGACGCGTATCTCGCGGGCATCATCGCCGGCAAGATGACGAAGACCAACACGCTCGGTTTCGTCGGCAGCTTCCCGATCCCGGAGGTGCTGCGCAACATCAACGCCTTCACGATCGGTGCGCAAAGCGTCAATCCGAAGATCAAGACCCGCGTGGTGTGGGTCAGCTCGTGGTTCGATCCGCCGAAGGAAAGCGAGGCGGCGCAGAGCCTGATCAACGGTGGGGCCGACGTGCTGCTGCAGAACACCGACTCCTCGGCCGTGCTGCAGACGGCCGAGAAGAACGGCAAGTTCGCGTTCGGCTGGGACAGCGACATGAGCACGGTGGCGCCGAAAGCGCACCTGGCCAGCTGCATCGTCGACTGGGGCGGCTACTACAAGAAGGCGGTCAAGGACGTGATGGACGGCAGCTGGGCCGTCGCGCGCACGATCTGGGGTGTCAAGGAGGGCCAGAACGCCCTGGTCAAGATCGCCGACGCCGTTCCTGACGATGCGAAGAAGAAGGTCGAAGAGGTGAAGGAAGCGATGAAAGCGGGCTCGTTCGAGGTCTTTACCGGGCCGGTGGTCGACAACGCGGGCAAGGAGCGCCTGGCCAAGGACGTGAAGGCCGACCAGGACTGGAAGGACAAAGTCGACTTCTTCGTCAAGGGGGTCGAGGGCAAGATTCCTGCGGCCAAGTGATCGGCGGCTGAGCCGCGACCCGCGCCGCCCGGTGGCAACGCCCGGCGGCGCGTTCGTTTGAAGGCATGCTGTGATCGAAAGCCGCTGGTGGCATCCGGTGGCGGCCGCGCAGGATCTGCGCGAGCAGCCGCTCGGCGTGCGAGTGCTGGGCCGCGAGCTGGTGTTGTGGCGCGACCGCGCTGAGCGCGTGCACGCGTTCGACGACCGCTGTCCACATCGCGGTGCGAAGCTTTCGCTCGGCAGAGTGCACGGCCAGGAGCTGCAATGCGGCTACCACGGCTGGCGGTTCGACACAGCAGGCCGCTGCACCGCGATCCCGGCGTTGGTCGGATTCGAGCCACCGGCCTCGAGTGCCGTCGGCCGTCACGCGGTGGCCAGCGCACACGGCATGCTTTGGGTCGGTCTCGACGGCGTGCAGGCAGCGCCGCATCGGCTCGCCGGCGTGCCGGCGCGCGAGGTCGTCTGCGGTCCGTTCGATGTCGGGACCGCGGCGCCACGCGTGGTGGAGAATTTCCTCGACATGGCGCACTTCGGCTTCGTCCACGAGGGCTTTCTCGGCGATCGGCTGCGCGCCGAGGTACCGGACTACGAGGTCACGTTGTCGCACGACGGCCGGCCGCTCGCGCCTCACTACCGCGCCTGGCAGCCGCAGGCCAGCGCGACCGCCGGTGAGGGCGCCTGGGTCGATTACCGCTACGAGGTGCTGTCGCCCTTTGCCGCGCTGTTGCACAAGTGCGCGCAGGACTCGGCCCGCGCTCCGGCCGAGGCCTACGCGCTCTGGTGCTGCCCCACCGACGAGGAATGCACGCGCGTGTGGTTCACGCTGTTCACCAGCGACACGGCAACGCCCGACGACGCGCTGCGCACGTTCCAGCAAGCCATCTTCGCTCAGGACCGGCCGATCATCGAGTCGCAACGACCGCGACGCCTGCCGCTGGCCGGCGGCGAAGCCGCGAGTGCGGCCGCCCTGCTGAGCGCGGCGTATCGTCGCTACCTGAAGGAGATGGGCATCAGCTACGGAGTGTGCTGACGATGACGATCGATTTCGACGCGATTCCCCGCGAGCGCCTGCCGGCCCTGCTGCGCACGATGCCCAAGGCCGAGCTGCACATCCACATCGAAGGCTCGCTCGAGCCCGAGCTGATCTTCAGGCTCGCGCAGCGCAACGGCGTGAAGCTCGCCTACCCGAGCGTTGAGGCGCTGCGCGCGGCCTACGCGTTCACTGACCTGCAGAGCTTCCTCGACATCTATTACGCCGGCGCGAGCGTGCTGCTCAAGGAGGAAGATTTCTTCGACCTGACCTGGGCCTACCTGCAGCACGCGGTGGCCGACAACGTGGTCCATGCCGAGATCTTCTTCGACCCGCAGACGCACACCGCGCGCGGCGTGCCGTTCGAGACGGTGATCCGCGGCCTCCACCACGCGTGCCGGCGTGCACACCAGGAGCTGCGCATCAGCACCCGGCTGATCCTTTGCTTCCTGCGTCACCTGAGCGAAGAGGAGGCGATCGCGACGCTGGAACAAGCGCTGCCGTGGCGCGAGTACTTCGTCGGCGTCGGGCTCGACAGCAGCGAGCGCGGCCACCCGCCGGAGAAGTTTGCGCGCGTCTTCGCGCGCGCGCGCGAGCTCGGCCTGCACGCCGTCGCACATGCCGGCGAGGAGGGACCGCCGGAATACATCCGCAGCGCGCTCGACGTTCTGAAGGTCGAGCGCATCGATCACGGCGTGCGCTGCGTCGAAGACCCAGCCCTGGTGAGCAGGCTGGCGAGCGAGCGCGTGCCGCTCACGGTGTGTCCGCTGTCGAACGTCAAGCTCTGCGTGTTCAGGACACTGACCGAGCACAACCTGCCGGCGCTGCTCGACGCGGGGCTGTGCGCGACGGTCAACTCCGACGATCCGGCGTACTTCGGCGGCTACATCAACGAGAACTTCGTCGAGACGTTCGAAGCGCTGCCGCGGCTGACGGCGCAGCATGCGTACCGGCTGGCCCGCAACAGCTTCGACGCGAGCTTTGCCAGCGAGGCGCAGAAGGAGAACTTCCGCCACGCGCTGGACGCTGCGTTCGCCGCGTGCCGCGCGGCGTGATCCCGACTCGGCCGAAGCCGGGTCCCGCGCGCGACGGGGGCGTGGAAACGAGAGGGTGGTCCGCGGCGGGACGCGAGTAGACTGGTCGCGTCGGTCGAGCTGGGCGCCGCATGGGCGATCCGGCTGCACGGCAGCTCCAGGGGTGGAGACCGCGGCCGACTCGATGGGCGATCGCGTGCGCAGTTTGCAGTTGACTCTCTGGCCGTTCGGGCAGCGGCACCCGCTGGGGCGCGGTGAGGCTGCGCCTGGCCAATCAGCCGCTGACAGCTCGTTCGGCGACAGCAAGTTCTCCGACAGCCGGCTCGACCCGCTGCAGGCGGGGTTGGACCTGGTTCCCGGGTCATCGCCGCTTCGTCGATCGCGATCACCTGCGCGCCACGGCACTGACCGGCCGTCGCCTGCGCCGGGCAGCGCCAAGTCGGCGTCACGGCGACTGCGCTGACTCAACGCCCGGCCGACGCGGCCGGGGCGATTGACGCGTATCCTCCTGCTGCCTGTCGACGGCGTGCCCCCGCCGCGGCGGGTCCGTCCCACGGGGCCATGTCGAGGTCAACCATGTACAAAAACCTCATCGGCACGGCGCTGGCCGGGCTTCTGACCGGCGCAGCGCTCCCCGCACAGGCGCAGTCCGCCACGCCGGCGGATTCCCCTCTGAAGATCGGATTCGTCTATGTGAGCCCGGTCGGCCAGGCGGGCTGGACGTTCCAGCACGACCAGGGCCGGCGCGAGATGGAGCGCGCGCTCGGCGAGCGCATCCAGACGACGGCTGTCGAATCGGTTCCTGAAGGGCCCGACGCCGAGCGCGTGATGCGTGACCTCGCTGCACAGGGCCACCGGCTGATCTTTGCCACCAGCTTCGGTTACCTCGAGCCCGCGCTGCGTGTGGCCGCCGAGTTCCCGCAGGTGACGTTCGAGCATGCCGGTGGCTACAAGACGGCCGCGAACCTCAACACCTACAACGCGCGCTATTACGAAGCGCGCTGGCTCGCCGGCTGGCTCGCCGGCAAGGTCAGCAAGAGCGGCGTGGCCGGTTACGTGGCAGGCTTTCCGGTGCCGGAAGTGATCCAGGGCATCAACGCTTTCACACTGGGCATGCGGCAGGCCAACCCGAGCGCACAGGTGCGCGTGCTGTGGCTCAACACCTGGTTCGATCCGCCGCGCGAGCGCGACGCGGCGCGCGCACTGATCGGGCAAGGCGCCGACGTGCTGACCAACCACAGCGCCTCGCCGGCGGTGGCGCAGGCGGCCGAGGAGGGCGGCGTGAAGCTGCTCGCCTATCACAGTGACATGCGGGCGACCGCGCCGCGCGCACAGCTGGCGGCCGTGACGCACCACTGGGGCGGCTACTACACCCAGGTCGCGCAAGCGGTGCTGCGCGGCACATGGCGACCGCGGCCGATCTGGGGTGGCATCAAGGACGGCCTGGTGCAGCTATCGGCGATCGACCCCGCGTTGCCGGCTGACGTGCTGGCCGGTCTCGAGCAAAGGCGCTCGGCCATCGTCTCGGGCCGCGCGCAGCCGTTCGAGGGCCGGCTCGTCGACCAGCAGGGGCGGGTGCGGCAGGCTGCCGGCCGCATGAGCGACGAGCAGATCGCGACGATGGACTGGTTCGTGCAGGGCGTCGTCGGGACGCCGCCGCGACCGTGAGCGCCGGAGGGCGGTGTGGCGGGGCCTGACGTATCGATCGCCGATGCGCGGGCCATGCGCCGTGCCGGGCGCGAACTGCTCTCGCTGGCGCTGATCGACGCGCGCAACCACACGCTGCGCTGGCTTGCGGCATTCGAGCAGGCGCACGCGTCGACCGAAGCGGCGCAGCCGCCTACCGATCTGGATCCGCCGCTGTGGCTGGCCGGGCACATCGGGTGGTTCCAGGAGTACTGGACGTCGCGCAACCTGCAGCGCGCGCGCGGCACGTCGGCGCAGGCCGAGGCAACCCGGCTCGCGTCGATCCTCCCCGAGGCGGACCCATGGTTCGATCCCCAGGCCGTGACACGGCCGGCGCGTTGGACGCTCGAGCTGGCCGACGGGGCGGCGCTGCGGCAGTACCTGGTGGACACGCTCGAGGCAACGCTCGAACTCCTGTCGGGCAGCGACGAGACCGACGACGCGCTGTACTTCTTTCGCGCCGCGCTGCATCACGAGGACCAGCAGGCCGAGCGCTTCGCGGTGCTGGCGCAGGTGGTCGATCTGGATGCACAGGCCCAGCGCGGACTGCTGCCGCCGCCGGTGACGCCGGGTGGGCGCGATCCGATCGGTTTCCCGGCCACGCGATGGTCACTCGGCAGTGAGCCCGGCGGGTTCGTGGTCGACATCGAGAAGTGGGCGCACGCGGTGTCGGTGCCCGAATTCGAGATCGACGCACAGCCGGTGACGTGGGGGCAGTTTGTCGAATTCGTCGACGACGGCGGCTACGACGACGACCGGCTGTGGAATGCCGAAGGCTGGGACTGGCTGCAGCAGACCGGACGGCGCAGCCCGCGCTATGTCGAGCAGCTGCACGGCGGCGTGCTCGTGCGGCGCGAGGGACGGTTCGTGCGCGTGCCGCTCGCACAACCGGTCTGCCATGCCAGCTGGTACGAGGCCGATGCATGGTGCCGCTGGGCCGGCCGCCGACTGCCGGCCGAAGTCGAGTGGGAGGCGGCGGCGCACCAGGGCGCGACGCGAGGCTTTCGCTGGGGCGACGTCTGGGAGTGGACAGCCAGCACGCTCAGGCCCTATCCGGGCTACGCGCCCGATGTCTGGCACCCTCTCTCGCCGCCGCGGTTCGGGGCAGACAAGGCCATGCGCGGCGGCTCGCGGGCGACGACTGCGCGTCTGAAGCACGCCAAGGCGCGTGGCTACGCGGCGCCGCATCGCGACGATCTGTTTGCCGGTTTCCGCAGCTGCGCGCCCTGACAGGCCGCAGTTAAACAGCCTGCAACGCTCGGACCGCGCGCGCCGATCGCGCTCGCGCAGACGTGCAGTCACCCGCCGGTGCCGCGGCGACCTATGCAAGTCGCCGCATATCGCCAAGCGCGAAGCGGCTCGCAAGAATCGGCACCAATCGAAAGGTTGTCGATGGACACGTTCGCGCAAAGCGCGCGCACCGCGCTCGAACTGATCGTGCGCGCAGACCACGAGCTTTGGCAGGTGGTGCGACTCTCGCTTGCCGTCAGCGGCTCGGCGTGCGCGCTGGCTGCAGGACTTGGCTTGCTCGCCGGGGCGTGGCTTGCCGCGGTGCGTTTTCCCGGCCGCCGCGCGGTGGTGACCGGCCTGAACACGCTGCTCGCGCTGCCCCCGGTGGTGGTCGGGCTCGCCGTGTATCTGCTGTTGTCGCGCTCGGGGCCGCTCGGCGAGCTGGGCATCCTGTTCACGCCGTCGGCGATGGTCATCGCGCAATGCATTCTCGTGCTGCCGATCGTGACCGCGTTGACGCGCCAGCTGATCGGCGATGCGATGCATGGCAACGGCGAGCAGCTGCGGTCGATGGGCGCCTCGACGCTGGCGTGCGCGCTGCTGCTGCTGGTGCACGAGCGTGTCGCGCTGGTGACAATCCTGCTGACCGCATTCGGCCGCGCGATCAGCGAGGTCGGCGCGGTGATGATCGTCGGCGGCAACATCGACGGCATCACCCGCGTGATGACGACGACGATCGCGCTCGAGACGAGCAAGGGCGACCTGCCGCTGGCGCTCGGTCTGGGCATCGTGCTGCTCGGCGTGGTCGGGCTCATCAACGCGGCGATCGGTTTCGCACAGCGCTGGCAGACGCGCGGCGAAGGCAGGGCGGCGTGATCGCACGACGGGTCGATCGCTGGCCGGCAGCCTCTCCAGGCTGCTGTGTTCTGTCATGGGAGTCGAGCTGATGCGCGGGCCGACCCGTGGCGCGGAGGGGCGCGGCGCTGGCGACGGCGCGCCCAGTGGCTCTCCGCGGACGAGCGCCCCGCCGCTGATCGAGCTGCAGCACGCGTCCGTTTCGTTCGGCGCGGTGCAGGCGCTACGCGACGTGAACTTCGTGTTGCGCCGCGGCGACCGCGTTGCGTTGATCGGCGCGAACGGCTGCGGCAAGACGACGCTGCTTCGCCTGCTGCACGGCCAGCTGCGCGGCAGCGGCGAGCGCCTCGTGCAGGGCGGCGCACCGGGTCGCGAGCCGACGCAGGCGATGCTGTTTCAGCGGCCGTTCCTGTTGCGGCTATCGGTGTGGAGCAATCTTCTGGTCGCGCTGTGGCTGGCACGCCTGCCGCCGCAGGCGCGCAAAGAGCGGGCGCGTCTGGCGCTCGATCGTGTCGGTCTTCTCGCTCAGCGTGATCGCCCGGCCCGCGTGCTGTCGGGCGGGCAGCAGCAGCGCCTCGCGCTGGCCCGCGCCTGGGCGGTGCGGCCCCAGGTGCTGTTTCTCGACGAGCCGACCGCGAGCCTGGATCCGGGCGCCAAGCAGGAGGTCGAGGCGCTGATCACCGAGTTTGCCGATGAGGGCATGACGGTGGTCATGAGCACGCACAACCTGGGGCAGGCCAAGCGCATCGCCACGCGAGTGGTCTACCTCGATGCGGGCCGCATCGAATGCGACCTGCCGACCCACTGGTTCTTCAATCAGCCGCTGCCGACCGCGGCGGAGCAGTTCGTCAAAGGGGAGTTGCCTTGGTAGTCGATCGTCGTCTCTCGATGGCCGCGGTCGTTGCCGCCGGGCTGATGCTGGTCTGCAGCGGCGGGGTCGCTGCGCAGGAGCGTTTCATCGTGATGGCCTCGACGACGTCGACCGAACAGTCGGGCCTGTTCAAGCACCTGCTGCCCGCATTCAAGAAGGCGAGCGGCATCGACGTGCGCGTCGTCGCGGTCGGCACCGGGCAGGCGCTCGACATGGCGCGCCGCGGTGACGCCGACGTCGTGTTCGTGCACGACAAGGCCGCCGAAGAGAAGTTCGACGCCGAAGGCTTTGGCCTCGAACGCAAGGACGTGATGTACAACGACTTCGTATTGATCGGCCCGAAGGACGACCGCGTCGGCGTCAAGGGCAACGACATCTTCGCCGCACTCGGCAAGCTCGCGAAGTCGAATGCCGCTTTCGTCTCGCGCGGCGACAAGAGCGGCACGCACTCGGCCGAACTGCGCTACTGGAAGGCGGCCAATGTCGATCTCGCGACCGCGAAGCCCGCCGGCTACAAGGAGTGCGGCTGCGGCATGGGCCCGGCGCTCAACATCGCCGCGTCGAGCAACGCCTACGTGCTGGCCGACCGCGGTACGTGGCTGAACTTCAAGAATCGCGCCGACCTGGCGATCCTCGTCGCGGGCGACAAGCGGCTGTTCAACCAGTACGGCGTGATGGTCGTGAACCCGGCCAAGCACCCGCACGTCAAGAAGGATCTGGCACAGGCGTTGGCCGACTGGGTCGTCTCACCGGCTGGTCAATCCGCGATTGCCGCGTACAAGATCGGCGGCGAGCAGCTGTTCTTCCCGAACGCCAGCAATTAGCGACGCGCAGGACCGATCGGGCCTACCGCCATCGCCGTCAACCCGATCGGCCGAGCCGAGCGGTGCGTGGCGCGCGACGGCATCCGTCGGCTCTCACGCTCACTCCTGGGCCACCCGGCGCAGGGTCTCGACGACCGGGCGACGCAGCACCTCGCGCAGCCCCCACCAACCCGCGGCCAGCGCGAGCAACGCGCCGGCCGTGCCGCCGACCAGCGGCACCAGCGGCGAGGCGCGCCAGCTGAACTCGAAGACGTAGTGCGCGAGTGCCCAACCGACCGCTGCGGCAGCCAGTGACGCCAGTACACCGGCCAGTGCGCCGACGCACAGCAGCTCGACGCGCTGCACGCGCGCGAGCAGTGCCCGGCTGGCGCCCATCGCGCGCATGATCGCGAATTCCCGCGAGCGCGCCTCGCGGGTGGCGCTGACGGCGGCGAACATCACCACCAGGCCCGCGGCGAGCGTGAAACCGAACAGGAACTCCACCGCACGCACGACCTGGTCGAGCACGCGCTGCACCTGCGCGATCGACGCAGACACGTCGATCGACGTGATGTTGGGATACTCACGCGCGAGCGCGTTGTCGAACCCCGGCTTGTTCGGCGAACGAAACGCCGCAATCAGGGTCGCTGGCACATCCGGCATCTGTGCGCGCGTGAAGACGACGAAGAAGTTCACCCGCATCGAGCCCCAGTCGACCTTGCGCAGGCTCGAGATGCGTGCCTCGACCGTTTGCCCTGCGATGTCGAAGCGCAGCGAATCGCCGACCTTCAGGCCGAGCGTTTCGGCGAGTCCCTGCTCGACGCTGACGGCGCCGGCTTCGTCATCGGTCCAGCGGCCGGCCGCCAGCGTGTTGTGCGCGGGCAGCGTCGCGGTGTGGCTCAGGTTGAACTCGCGCTCGACCAGACGCCGGGCGCGCGTGTCGCTGTAGTCGTCCTGCGAGACGGTGCGGCCGTTGATCGCCACCAGCCGGCCGCGAACCATCGGGTACCAGTCGTACTTCGTGACGCCAGCCTCGGCGAGCCGGGCGCGAAACGCCTCGCTCTGGTCGGGCTGGATGTTGATGACGAAGCGGTTCGGCGCATCGGGCGGCGTGGCCGCGCGCCAGCTTTCGATCAGGTCGGTGCGCAGCAGGACGAGCAGGATCAGCGCGAGCAGGCCCACGGCCAGCGCCGAGACCTGCAACACTGCGAACGCCGGTCGCGCCGCGATCTGCCGCGTGGCCAGCACCAGCCAGTGCGGTGCGGCGGCCTCGGGCACCGATCGCCTGAGCAGCTTGACCGCTGCCCACGACAGCACCGCGAACACCCCGATTGCGGCGGCAAAGCCGCCGACGGCAATCGCGCCGAGCTTGATGTCGGCCGAGACGGCGAGCAGCAGCGCGACAAATCCGGTGATGCCGGCGGCAACAACCGCCAGCGATGCCGGCTTGGGCGTGCCCACGTCACGCCGGATCACGCGCAGCGGCGGCACGCGCGCGAGTTGCAGCACCGGCGGCAGCCCGAACGCGGCGAGCAACGTCAGCCCGACGCCCAGGCCGAACAACGCAGGCCACCAGCCCGGTGCCGGCAGCGCACCCTCGACCAGGCCGGCGAGCAGCCAGACGAACACATGATGCACCGCGAGGCCGAGCAACACACCCGCCGTGCTCGCGAGCAGGCCGAGCGCGCCGAACTCGATCGCATAGCTGCCGGCGATCGTGCGCTGCGCGCTGCCGAGCACGCGCAGCATCGCGCAATCGTCGAGGTGGCGGTTGGCGAAGTCGCGCGAGGCAATTGCCACCGCGACCGCCGCGAGCAGCGCGGCGAGCAGCGCGACCAGGTTGAGAAAGCGCGAAGCGCGGTCCAATGTCTGCCGCATCTCGGGACGGCCGTTCTCGAGCGCCTCGACGCGGATTCCGCGCAGCCCCTGCGCCTCGATCTGCTGCTCGGCACGCTTGACGAAATCGCGCACGCGCGCGTCGTCGCCGTCGGGCGAGGCGACCGCGAGCCGATACGTGACCCGGCTTGCGGGCTGGATCAACGCGGTCGCCGCGAGGTCGGATTCGGCGAGCATCACGCGCGGCGCGAAGTTGACGAAGCCGGTGCCGCGGTCCGGTTCGACGACGATCACCTGCGCGATGCGCAACCGCGCATCGCCCAGCAGCAGGTCGTCGCCGACCTTCAGATCCAGCGCCTCGAGCAGTGCCGCGTCGACCCAGACGGTGCCGCGCGCCGGCGCTGCGGCGACTGAACGCCCGGGCCCGCCCGGTGCATCGGCGAGCTGCAAGCGGCCGCGCAGCGGGTAGGCCGCGCTGACCGCCTTGACCGCCACCAGTCGCGAGGCACCACCGCGATCGTCGGGCGCGCGCGCCATGCTCGGAAAAGTGGCGTTGGTCGCGGTGCGCAAGCCGAGCGCCGTGGCGCGGCCGGCAATCGCTGCCGGTACCGGGTGATCGGCCGCGACCACGGCATCGCCACCGAGCAACTGGCGCGCATCGCGCGCGAGCCCGCGATCGAGGCGATCGGCAAAGAACCCCACGGCCGTCAGTGCGGCCACCGCGAGCATCACGGCCACGATCAGCAGCCGCAGCTCGCCGGCGCGGAAGTCGCGCGACATCTGCCGCCACGCGATCTGCGCGAGCGGGACGGGCCGGGCAGCAGGCTGGGTCATTGACGGCAGGCCTTCCATCGTGATCGAGGGTGGACGTTACCTCACGAGTGGCAAACCCGCCGCAGCGGGGAATTGCGGGCGCCGCGCCCCGCGCTCCGAGAATCGGAACGCCGCATTCAATCGCGGTGAACGGCCGTCTGCCTCGCCGGTGCTGTAATGACCCGGTGGATCGCGCCATCGCTCAACCCAGCATCTTCGTCTCGCACGGCTCGCCGATGATCGCGCTCGATCCGGGTCGGGCGGGCCCCTTCTTGCGTCAGCTCGGCCGGGCGATCGACGAATGCTTCGGCCGCCCGCGTGCAATCCTCGCGATCTCCGCGCACACGCTGGCGCGTGACCGACTGCTGCTGGGTGCGCCGCGCCACGAAGCGGTCTACGACTTTGGCGGCTTTCCCGACGAGCTCTACCGGCTGCGTTACGACGCGCCGGGCGATCCTGCGCTGGCCGAGCAGGCGCGAGCGCTGCTCGCCGACGCCGGGCTGCGTACCGCGGTGTTGCCCGACGGCGGGCTCGACCATGGCATCTGGACCGCGCTGCGCTACATCTATCCCGACGCCGACGTCCCCGTGGTGCCGCTCGCGATGGATCCGCATGCCGCGCCCGCGCAGCAGTTCGCGCTCGGGGAGCGGCTCGCGCCGCTGTGTGCCGACGGTGTGCTGGTGATGGGCACCGGCGGCATCACGCACAACCTGCAGCGCGTCGCGATGACACGGCGCTTCCACGCCAGGATCGACGAGGCCGAGGCGATGCCCGAGATCGCGCAGAGCGCAGCGTTTCGCGGCTGGATGCACGAGCGCAGCCGCGACCGCGACTGGCCGGCGCTGTTCGACTATCGCGATCGCGCGCCCGCCGCGCGCGATATGCACCCGACCGACGAACACCTGCTGCCGTTCTTCGTTGCCGCCGGCGCCGGTGGTCGCGATGTGCCGCCCGTGCGGCTGCACGAGAGCGTGACGTTCGGCTGCCTGGGCATGGATGCTTATGCGTTTGGTGCGCTAGCGCAGGCGCTGCACGGGCACGCATCGGCTTGACGAACAGCGCGCCGCGCCGACCCGAGCTGCAGCGCCAGCGGAGTGGCCCCGGCTTGGCTCGGGCTCTGCACACCGACCTTCATCGTGGCGGCCAACGCGACGGGGCCTGGCATATCCGCACGCGCGCTTCTCGCCTAAATTAGCGGCTGCGCGGCGACGACCGGGGGATCCGACGTTCGCTGTTGATCGGACTGGCGACGACATTCCCATGCAAGCTCATAGCCGATGAAGACGATGCGCACTGCAGCGCGCGCGTACGCGCGGCGCGGGGTGTCCTTCCCCGGGATAGGACCGTCGGTTGCGTGGCGGCTTTCGACGCCGATCGCGGCGGCGCCACGGGCGCGCCGCCGGCGCAGCACCGCATGAGACGGCACCGGCAACTGATACGCGCGTCGATCGCGCTCGCGCTGGCCGGCGCTGCGTTCGGCGCGCGAGGCGCCGAGGTGCTGGTCGCGGTGGCGGCCAATTTCGTCACGCCGATGCGCAGCATCGCCGAAGCTTTCAGCGCGGCCACGGGGCACACGCTGAAGGTTTCGGCCGGTGCGACCGGCAAGTTCTACAGCCAGATCCTCGCCGGCGCACCGTTCGAGGTGCTGCTTGCCGCCGACGACGAAACACCCCGCCGGCTGGTCGCCAAGGGCCACGCGGTGGCCGGTACCCGGTTCACCTACGCGATCGGCCGCCTCGTGCTGTGGAGCGCGCAACCCGCGTTCGTCGACGATCAGGGCGCCGTGCTCGCGTCCGGCGCGTTCGGCAAGCTCGCGCTCGCCAATCCCAAGCTCGCACCCTACGGCGCGGCGGCGCTGCAGGTGCTGCGCGCGCGCGGGCTCGCCGAAGCGCTGGCGCCCAGGCTGGTCACCGCCGAGAGCGTCGCGCAGGCGTACCAGTTCGTTGCGACCGGCAATGCCGAGCTGGGCTTCGTCGCTCTGTCGCAGGTCCAGGTGCCGGGCAGGCAGACGACCGGCTCGATGTGGCGCGTGCCGCAATCGCTGTACGACCCGATCCGCCAGGATGCGGTGCTGCTCGCGGCAGGCAAAGACAACCCCGCTGCCAGCGCGCTGCTCGACTACCTGAAGGGCGCGCCGGCACGGCAGGTGATCACTGCCTCCGGCTACGCAACGGCTCGCGAGGCAAGCCGATGACTGCTGCGGACTGGTCCGCGGTGCGTCTGACTGCGGCTTTGGCGACCGTGACCACCGTGCTGTTGCTGCTGCTGGGCACACCGCTCGCGTGGCGGCTTGCGCGCAGCCGCTCGGTGTTGAAGCCGCTGTGGGCGTCGCTGGTCGCGATGCCGCTGGTGCTGCCGCCATCGGTGCTCGGCTTCTATCTGCTGCTGCTGATGGGCCCGCACGGCCCGATCGGGCAGCTGACGGAGGCGCTCGGCGTCGGGCGACTGCCGTTCACGTTCGGCGGGCTGGTCGTCGCGTCGGTGATCTACTCGATGCCGTTCGTCGTGCAGCCGCTGCAGCAGGCGTTCGAGGCAATACCCGAGCGCACGCTGGAGGCGGCTGCCACGCTGCGTGCCGCGCCCTGGGACCGCTTCTTCACCGTCGCGCTGCCGCTGGCAAGGCCCGGCCTGCTGACCGCCAGCGTGCTTGGTTTTGCGCACACCGTCGGCGAGTTCGGCGTGGTGCTGATGATCGGCGGCAACATCCCGGGCCAGACGCGCGTGCTGTCGGTGGCGGTCTTCGAGCACGTGGAAGCCGTCGAGTTCGCGAGTGCGCACCGACTCGCCGCCGGTATGGTCGCGTTTGCGCTCGTGGTGCTGGTGATGCTGTACTGGGTCAACCGGCCGCGGCGCGACGAGCCCTCGCAACCGCGATGATCGAGGCGAGCCTGCACCTGCCGCGCCGGGACTTCACGCTCGACGTGCGCCTCGCGCTGCCCGTACGCGGCGTGAGCGCGCTGTTCGGCCCGTCGGGCTGCGGCAAGACCACGGTGTTGCGCGCGCTGGCTGGCCTCGAGCGCGCGGCCGGACGGGTCGCGCTCGGCGACGAGGTCTGGCAGGACGACGCCGCGAACGTCTTCGTGCCGACGCACGTGCGCCCGCTGGGCTACGTGATCCAGGAGGCCGCGCTGTTCCCACACTTGAGCGTCGCCGGCAACCTCGATTACGGGCGCCGACGCAGCGCTGGCGGTGTCGACGGGCGCGTACTCGACGGCGTGGTCGAGCTGCTCGGCATCGGTGCGCTGCTCGCGCGGCGCCCGGCCACGCTGTCCGGCGGCGAGCGCCAGCGTGTGGCGATCGCCCGCGCCCTGGCCACCGGGCCGCGGCTGCTGCTGATGGACGAGCCGCTGGCCGCGCTCGATGCCGCGCGCAAGGCAGAAATCCTGCCTTATCTCGAACGGCTGCATCGCGAGCTCGCGGTGCCGATCGTCTACGTGACGCACGCGATGGACGAGGTTGCCCGGCTGGCCGACCATCTCGTGCTGCTGAGCCAGGGAAGCGTTCTTGCAACGGGGCCGCTGGTCGACGTGCTGTCGCGCACTGACCTGCCCATCGCACAGGCCGCGCACGGTCACGACGAGTCCGGCGTGGTGATCGAGGCCGAGGTTGCCGAGCACGACATGCGCTATGGCCTGTCGCGGATCGCCTTTGCCGGCGGCTCGCTGTGGCTGGGTGGCGCGTCCCACGCCGCGGGCGAGCGGGTGCGTGCGCGCGTGCTCGCGCGTGATGTCAGCGTGACACGACAGCCGCCGCAGCAGACCAGCATCCTCAACGTGCTGACGGTGACCGTCGAAGACGTGCACACCGACGGCAACACCGTGCTGCTGCGCCTGGTCGTCGGCACAGCGGACAGCGCTACCCGCGTGCTGGCCCGCATCACGCGCAAGAGCAGCGAGGCGCTCGCGCTGCGTCGCGGCGACCGGCTCTTCGCGCAGGTGAAGGCGGTGGCGCTGACGTAGGGTGCGGCGCGCCCGCGTGAGCTGGCGGTGGGCGGCCACCGCGCCTTCGGCCGATCACGCTGAGGGCTCGATCCGTCCCTCGTGCGGTGGCGTCGCGTCCCGCGCGGCGAGGTCGCGCAACGTCATGCCCTCCATCGACGCGGCCATGGCCTGCTGCAGGCGTGCGAGCACGTGGTCGACGGCCAGCGCCGGCACCGGTAGGGCCGGTGACAGGAAGCCCTCCTCACCGGCCGCGCGCACCGTCTCGAGTACCTCGGCAAGTCGGATCGTCGCCGGGTCTCGGCCGGGCAGATAGCGCGGCGGGTCGTCACCGTTGCGCACGAGGATGTTGCTGCGCTCGAGCGCGTCGAGCACCGTATGCAGTACGTGCGAGGGCACGCTGAGCGTGCGCGCCAGCTCGGCCGACGAGGGCATCGGCTCGCCCACCGCAAAGCGCTGCGCGACCAGCGCGGCAGCCGCCAGCGCGGTGCGTTCGCGCATGCGGTTGCTCAAGCGGGGCTCGCCGCCGCGTGCGTACAGGTATTCAGGGTGCTGCACGTAGAACGCCACGCTTGCGCCGAAAAGCAGCACCAGCCAGTTCACGTACAACCAGATCATGAACAGCACGAGGATCGCGAAACCCGAATAGATCGCGGCGTACTGGTTCGACGTCGCGACGAACGTCGCGAAAGCCCAACCGGCGCTCTGCCACGCGATGCCGCCGACCGCGCCGCCGACGATCGCCGGCGCGATGCGCACACGGGTGTTCGGCAGGAACAGGTAGACGAATGTGAACGCGGCGATCACCAGCAGGTAGGGCATGAGTCGGCTCAGCACCTGCGCCGCCTGGCCGAGCATCTCGATCGCCAGCAGCTCGCGCACCGCCTCGATGTTCATCACCGTTGCCGTAATGCCCAGTGCCGAGAAGACGAGGATCGGCCCGACGAGCAGCACGCTGACGTAACGGCTGAAGCTTTCGCCGATC
>CP070653.1:2379522-2382981 GCA_020354665.1 Burkholderiales bacterium | reverse complement strand
TGGTCAGCGACAGCCAGATCACCGGTTCCGGCACGACCGCTGCCGACGCCGGTCGCAGCACGAACAACTGCGCAATGCCGAACAGACACGCTACGCTGGTGGCGGAGCCCGTCAGGCGTAGCGCTCCGAGGCGGCGCACGACCTGGCCGCTCGCGACAAGGTAGATCGCGTAGCTCAGCGCGCTGCCGAACACCAGCACGCTGCCCCACGCGACGTCGACGCCCTCGAAGCGCAATTCGCGCGCGAACACGATCAGCACCCCCGCGTAGCTGGTCGCCATCGCAGCCACCTGCCGGACACTGACGCGCTGGCGCAGCACGACCACCGAGATCAGCAGCACCAGCGTCGGGTTCAGGTAGAGGATCAGCCGCTCGAGGCTCGCAGTGACGTACTGCAACCCGAGGAAGTCGAGCAGGCTTGCGAGGTAGTAGCCGCAAAAACCGAGGCCAATCACCGCCAGCCAGTCGCCGCACGTGAAGGCGGGCTTGCCCCGCCCTGCCCACCACGCCAGCGCGAGGAACAGCGGGAGCGCGAGCAGCATGCGCCAGAACAGCACTTGCACGGCATCGACGCCGTACCGGTACATCAGCTTGGCCAGGATCGCCTTGCCCGAGAAGGCAACCGATCCGACCAGCGCGAGCGCGAGGCCCTGCCAGAACCGGCCGGCGCCCGGGGCTCGACCGGTGGCGATCGCGTACACGAAACCGATTGTAAGGACCGGCTGCTCGCAACCACCGCGGGTCCGCGCGATGCCGCATCAGACGGACGAAGGGGTCCCGCAGGACCCCTCGACACATCGCCGGCACGCCGGCTTCTTGGAGTTATTGCTTGGCCGCAGGAGGAGCCGGAGCCTTCTTGGCCTTCTTCTTCGTGGTGGCCTTCTTCGTCTGCTTCTTGGTTGGCGCGGCTGCCGACGCAGCGGCATCGGGCGCAGCGGCGGCTTGCGCCTGGGCGATCGAGACGACACCAACCAACAGCAGCGCGGCGGTCAGGACAGCGAGCAGTTTCTTCACGGGACTTCACTCCAAACATGAGCAAGGCGCTCACGACCGCGGTAACGGCTCCGCGCGAATCGCCGTTGACACGCCGATGGCCCGATCGGCTTGGCCGCTTGATGGTGGCGATCCCGCCGCCGCGGCATCGGCCAGCCAGCCACACCGCTGTTTCTGCTGTGCAGCCAGCCGCACTCTTCGCTATCAGCCTTGCCCGCACAGTCGATTGAGATGTCTCAATTTTTACGCGCTATATGCGGCGCGTCTGTGCCGGCATTGGTCAACGCGCGCGACGCAACTCGAGCGGCAGCACCGGTGCCCGACCGGCCTTGTCCTGTCCAGCGTAGACGGTGACATGCGGGAACGGAATCTCGATGCCGCGCTCGTCGAACGCGTGCTTGAGTCGGCGCAGATACTCGCGCCGCACGCCCCACTGCTCGAGGGCGACCACCTTGAAGCGGCAGCGGATCACGACCGCGGAGTCGGCCCACTGGTCGACACCGGCGATCTCCAGGTCGTCGAGCAGCTTTGGCCCGTAGGTGGCGTCGGCGCGCATCGACCGTCCGACCTCGCGCATCACGTCGATCACCTCGTCGACGTTCTCACGGTACGCAACACCGACGTCGATCACCGCCTGCGCGAAGCCGCGGCTCATGTTGACTACCGTGCTGATCTGACCATTGGGCACGAAGTGCACATTGCCGTTGTAGTCGCGCAGTTGCACGAAGCGCAGCGTCACCTGCTCGACCAGGCCCGCGTGGTCGCCGACGTTCACGACGTCGCCCTGCCGGATCTGGTTCTCCAGCAGCAGGAAGAACCCGGTGAAGTAGTCCTTCACCAGGCTCTGCGCGCCGAAGCCCACCGCCAGGCCGACGACGCCGGCCGCGCCGAGGATCGGGGCCACCGACACGCCGAGCTCGCCGAGCACGAGCATGCCGGCAATCAGCGAGACGACGACCGTGACCAGGTAGCGGAACACGCGCCCGAGTGTCTCGGCGCGCTTGACCGCTTCACGATCGTCCATGCGGTTTGCGATGCGCACGCGAAATGCCCGGATCGCGCGCTGCAGCACCCCGGCGATGATCCACGCCACGACGATGATGGCGACGATGCGCGCGGCAGTCAGTCCCGCGCCACCCAGCCCCGCCCACAAGCGGGCTACCGAGTCGATCCAGCTTTCGTTCATTCCGCAGGCTCCGTCAAAGCATCCAGGAATTCCTTGCGCCACCAGTGCACGTCATGCCGGCGCACCTCCTGCAACAGCCGCTCGTGGCGCGCCCGTCGCTCGTCCAGCGGCATGTGCAGCGCCCGCTGAATCGCGTCGGCCGTGCCCTGCGTGTCGTAGGGATTGACCAGTAGCGCATCGGTCAGCTGCTCGGCTGCCCCGGCGAAGCGCGACAGCACGAGCACGCCCGGGTCGGCAGGGTCCTGCACCGCGACGAACTCCTTGGCTACCAGGTTCATGCCGTCGCGCAAAGGCGTCACCAGCGCGACGCGGCTGGCCCGATACAGGCCCGGCACGCGCCGCCGCGCAACGGTGCGATGGATGTAGCGCACCGGCATCCAGTCGAGCTCGCCGTAGTCGCCGTTGACCGCGCCGCACAGCCATTCGAGCTCACGGCGCAGGTCGGCGTAGGCATTGACGTCCTCCCGGGACGGCGCAGCCACCTGGATCAGCGTCGCGCTGTTGCGGTTTTCGGGATAGCGCAGCAGCAACTGGCGAAACGCGCGCACGCGCTGCGGCAGCCCCTTCGAATAGTCGAGCCGGTCGACGCCGACAAGCAGCTGGCGCCGTGCGTACTGCTCGCGCATCGTGGCCAGCGTGTCGGTGGCCTCGCGGCCCGCGGCCAGCGCTGCGAACTCGTCGACGTCCAGCCCAATCGGTACCGCGCGTGCTCGTACGTTGCGGCCGAACGCATAGAAGACATCGTCCCGGCGCTGCTCGGCGCGCGCCTCGTTGTGCACGTAGCGGGCAAAGTGCGCCAGATCGGCCTGGCTCTGGAAACCGACCAGATCGTACGAGAACAGCGCGCGCACCAGCCATTCGTGCTCGGGAATGGCCGCGAAGATCAGCGGCGGCGGTAGCGGGATGTGCAGGAAGAACCCGATCCGATGCGCGCTGCCGAGCACGCGCAGCTCGGCGGCCAGCGGGATCAGGTGATAGTCGTGCACCCACACGATGTCGTCCGGCCGCAGCAGGGGTAACAGGCGACGCGCGAACAACCGATTGACGCGGCGATAACCGTCGACGTATCCGGCGTCGAAATCGGCGAGGTCGAGCCGGTAGTGAAATACCGGCCACAGCACGCCGTTGCTATAGCCGAGGTAGTACGACTCGTGGTCGGTGCGGCCGAGGTCGACGGTGGCCAGTGTGACGTCGCCGTGCTTGTGCACGTGGACGTCATGGTCTGGGGCAGTCGCGTTGTCGGGCCTGACTCGCCCACTCCACCCAAACCACAGTCCCCCG
>CP070653.1:2372884-2379422 GCA_020354665.1 Burkholderiales bacterium | reverse complement strand
CCGGGCCTGCGCGTCGTCGCCTACGAAGACGGCTTCGAGCCCGACCCGCCGCGCTTCGTGCAACGCATTGCTGCGGTGCGCGAACCGCCTGCCGCCGACCAGCCGCCGCGCCATCGGCTGCGCCCGTGACGCACGCGTCCTTGTGCCGGCGCGCGCACCACGGCCAGTCGGGTCGTGGCAGCCCCTAGAATCATGCCTTCGCGAAGAGGTGGTTTCATGAGACCCATCACAGGCAGCATCGTCGCGCTCGTAACCCCGATGCTCGACGACGGCAGCGTCGACTACGCCGCGCTGCGTTCGCTGATCGACTGGCATGTCGCCGAGGGCACCGCATGCATCGGCGTGGTTGGCACGACCGGCGAATCGCCGACGGTCGACGTCGAGGAACACTGCGAGATCATCCGAGTGGCCGTCGAGCATGCGGCGGGTCGCGTACCGATCATGGCCGGGGCCGGCGCCAATTCGACCACCGAAGCCATCGAGCTGTCGAACTTCGCCAAGAAGGTCGGCGCCGACTGCACGCTGCAGGTCGTTCCGTACTACAACAAGCCGACGCAGGAAGGCATCTACCGGCACTTCAGGACGATCGCCGAGGCGGTCGACATCCCGGTCGTGCTGTACAACGTCCCCGGGCGAACCGTGGCCGACATGCAGGTCGACACCGCGCTGCGGCTGGCGCAGGTTCCCGGCATCGTCGGCATCAAGGAGGCCTCGGGCAATCTTGATCGCGCGGCGTGGCTGATCCGCGGCGCGCAGAAGGGTTTTGCGATCTACTCGGGTGACGATCCGACCGCGGTGGCACTGATGCTGCTCGGCGGGCAGGGCAATATCAGCGTCACCGCCAACATTGCGCCGCGCGCAATGTGCGACCTGTGTGCCGCGGCGATCGCCGGCGACGCACGGCGCGCGAGCGAAATCCACCTGAAGCTGCTGCCGCTGCACAAGCAGCTTTTCGTCGAGCCCAACCCGATCCCGGTCAAATGGGCACTGCAGCGAATGGGCCGCTGCGGCGGTGCGCTTCGCCTTCCGCTCACGCCACTGACCGCCGCCAACCAGCAGGCGCTCGAGCAGGCATTGCGCGAGTGCGGCGTCCTTTGACCGGATGGTCGCCTTCGCGCCATAGCCCGCTCGCGGGCGCGCCGCCGCCCGCTTTTCCTCGGAGTTTTCCCACCGTGCCGTCCTTGCCCCTTCGTTCGACTCCGCTAGCTGCCGGGGTACTGCTGATTGCTCTGCTCGCCGGTTGCTCGTCGGTGGGCGACTTCTTCTCGGGCGATCGCGTCGACTATCGCAGCAACGCCAAGCGCACCGATACCCTCGAGGTGCCACCCGACCTGACGCAGTTGTCCCGTGAGGGCCGCTACCAGGCGCAGACGACCGGGCCGGTCAGCGCCACCGCGTACGCCGCGCAGCCCAGTGCGACCAAGGCAGCGGCGGCAGCGACGATCGCGCCGCAGGCTGTCGGCGACATGCGCATCGAGCGCGCAGGCAATCAACGCTGGCTGTTCACGTCAATGACGACCGAGGAGCTGTGGCCGCAACTGCAGGCGTTCTGGCAGGAGACCGGTTTTGCGATTGCGGTGAACGCGCCCGAGTCCGGCGTGATGGAAACCGATTGGCGCGAAAACCGCGCCAAGCTGCCGCAGGACATCGTCCGCCGCACGCTCGGCAGCGTATTGGAAACCCTCTATTCCACGGGCGAGAGTGACAAGTTCCGCACGCGCGTGGAGCGTGTCAGCGGCGGCACCGAGATCTACATCTCGCACCGTGGCATGGAAGAGGTTTACACCACGGTCGACGGACGTAACACCAAAGAGGATACGCGCTGGCAGCCGCGCGCGCCGGACCCGCAGCTCGAGGCCGAGATGCTGTCGCGTCTGATGGTCAAGTTGGGCAAGAAGGCCGAGGCCGCGCAGGCCGCGGTCGAGAGTGCGCCGGCCCCGGCACCCCGCGCGCGCTTGCTGGCCGGTGAAGCGGGTGCGGCGCTGCAGGTCGACGAGCCGTTCGACCGGGCCTGGCGGCGCGTCGGGCTGTCGCTTGACCGCAGCGGCTTTACCGTCGAGGACCGCGATCGCGCTGGCGGCCTTTATTTCGTGCGCTACGCGGATCCGGCGCAAGCGCCAAAGGACGAGCCGGGCTTCTTCTCGCGGCTGTTCCGGCGCGGCAGTGCCGAGCCGAAGGCGCCGGACCGCTATCGCATCGCGCTGACCAGCGATGCACAGCACACGCGCGTCTCGGTCCTCGATGCCCAAGGCGCGGCGAGCAACAACGCGGTCGCCCAGCGGATCGTGGCTCTGTTGGTGGAAGACCTCAAGTAAGCCTTGTCCGCATCACGATGATGCGCGTATGCAGCCTGGGCAGCGGCAGCAGCGGCAACGCCACTGTCGTCGAGGCAGGCAGTGGCACCACGCGCACGCGGCTGCTGATCGACTGCGGCTTCTCGTTGCGCGAACTGCAGGCGCGGCTCGCGCGCGCTGGGCTCGCCACCGAGGATCTCGACGCGGTGTTCGTCACCCACGAGCACAGTGATCACGTCGGCTGCGCGCTGGCGCTGGCTCGGCGGTTCGGCATCGCGCTGTGGACCAGCCGCGGCACCTGGCGCGCGATCGGCACCGAGGCGGACGGTGTGGTTGCGTGCTTCGCGCGCGACAGCCAGATGTTCGAAGTGGGTGACCTCAGCATCACGCCCTACACCGTGCCACACGACGCGCGCGAGCCGCTGCAACTGACTTGCAGCGATGGCGCGCGCAAGCTCGGAGTGCTCACTGATGCGGGCTCGGCGACGACTCACCTGCTCGATCACCTGCAGGGTTGCGACGTCCTGCTGCTCGAGTGCAATCACGACCCGGAGCTGCTCGCCGCTTCGAGCTACCCACCGGCGCTGAAGGCGCGGGTGGCCAGTGCGCATGGCCACCTGTCGAACGAGGCGGCCGCGCAGATTCTCGACCGCTGCCACCACCCGCGCCTGCAGCGTGTCGTCGCGGCGCATTTGAGCGAGCGCAATAACCGGCCGGAGCTGGCGCGCGCCGCGCTTGCAGGAGCGATCGGCTGCGACGCCGCACAGATCGCGGTTGCCGACCGCAGCGAAGGCCTGGGCTGGCTACCCATCGCCTGACGGCGAGCCGAAAATGAAGAAGGCCGCCCACACGGGCGGCCTTCGTGTTGCCGGGTGATCGAGCCCGGTATTTCTTACTTCTTCGCGCCTTCGGCCGCCGAGGCAGCCTCTGCTGCAGCACCGACGGCCGCAGAAGCCGCCTCCGCGGCAGCCGCTGCCGCCGGAGCGGCTTCAGAGGCAGCACCCACCGCGGCTGAAGCAGCCTCCGTGGCAGCCACCGGCGCGGCTGGCGCCGCCGCGGGTGCGGGTGCTGGTGCCGGCGCGGCGGCCTCTTCCTTCTTGCCGCAAGCCGCCATGGCTACGGCGGCGACCATGGAAAGTATCAGGAGCGACTTCTTCCTGCTTATCCTCGAGTGAAATATTCGTTGGGACCAACCGCACGTGCCCCGGGTCTGTGGGATCCGTCCGATAAAGACAAGGAGAGGCAAACCTCTCCTCTGTCAATGCGTAAGTATACGCAGACCTAGGGACTACCCTATGCGCCGTCCGCAAACAGCAACGAGTTCGGTTGCGCCGCTAAAGGCCCAACGTCGTCGCCGGAAACGCCTCGGCCCCCCGTTGCCAGATGGCGGTGACCAGTTCGCGGTCGCGTATGTCGTCCGCCGGGTCGTGCGACAGGCTGCCACGCACGCGCACGCGGTCGAACAGCCGCAGTGAGACCACCCCGGGCGCCAGCAGCAGGGTTGGCACCTCGCCGGGTTCGGCTTCCTCGAGTGCGCGCGCATCGACGATGTGCGACCACTGCCGGCGCCAGGCGACGAAGCGCGGGTAGTGGCGCACTACGCCATCGAAGCTCTGCGCGAGCAGAGTCAGCCGGCGGTGCGACATCGCCCAGCGGCTGAGCCGCTCGATCACATCCGCGTCGCCGAGCGGCCAGTCGGCGAAATCCTCGTCGCAGAGGAACAGCTCGCGCGACCCCACTTGGCCCACCTCGTCGAGCGCTTCGCGCAGCGCGGCGTGAAACTCGTTGCGCGACTGGATGATTCGATATCGGGGCGCCTCGCTCATCGTTGCCTCCTTGCACTTGCCTTGCCGCCGTCGACCGCGGCACGCACCCAGCCGGCTTCGGCCCACTCGTCGAGCAGCTGTCGGGCCGGTGCCGACAATTGCGCGAGCGCGGCCGCGTCGAGCGCCAGCGCATTGGCCAGATGGTGCATCAGCCGCGCGTCACGTCCGGCCGCCCGGAACGACTCGCCGTTGATGTAGACGTGCCTGCTGTCGTACATCATGCGCGAGCGGTGATCGAGCACCACCCCGCTGCCGGGTGGGATCGCTTCGCCAGGATCGAAGAAGATCGTCGGCCTGGGCTCGGTCAGTACCTCGCCGAGCGCCCGGTCGACCGTATCGGCGTCGGCGAGGCGGCGCCGGATCGAATCGATCGCAAAATCGCGCAGCGCGCCAGGCACCTCGCCGGGCGTGGTGGTCGCGGGCTGGCGTGCATCGCGGTAGAGCGCGGCGGACTCGGGCGCCTCCTCGTCGGCGAGCCGGCCGAGCAGCTCGCGCGAGAACTCACCGCGCGACGGCGCGCGAAAGCCGACCGAACAGGTCATGCAATCGCCGCCGACGGCAATGCCGTCGTGCGCCCAACCCGGTGGCAGGTAGAGCAGGTCACCCGGATCGACGAGCCACTCCTGCTCGGGGGCGAAGTGACGCAGGATCTTCAGTGGCACGCCCTCCCGCAGCGTGGTGTCTTTCGTGCGTCCGATGCGCCAGCGGCGTCGCCCGGCCACCTGTAAAAGGAATACGTCGTAGGAGTCGACGTGCGGCCCGACACCGCCGCGATCGCTCGCATACGACACCATCACGTCATCGAGCCGCGCCGCCGGGATGAAGCGAAAACGAACGAGCAAGTCGTGAGCCGCCGCCGCGTGCAGGTCGACCGCCTGCACGAGCAAGGTCCAGCCGGGCTGTCGCAAAGGCGGCAGCGCACGCCGCGCGATCGGGCCATGACGCAGTGTCCATGCGCTGCCATCGTTGGCGACGAGCCGCGATTCGACGCCGCCGCGCGCCGACAGCGCAAACAGCTCGGCGCGGGTCAGCGGTGGACGCACGTTGGGCAACGCCTGGCGCACGAACAGCGGACTCTTCTGCCAGTGCCGCCGCATGAACTGCGACGGGCTGAGGCCGCCGAGCAGCTCAGCCGGCCGGTCGGTCGAGATCGTGGGCGCGCGCCGCATGACTTGATTGTGCGGTCGATACAAGCGGATGTGCGATCATTGCTGCATGCTGATTACCGCGCCGTGCGTCGTCAGCCTGACCTGGCGGCTCGAAAACGCCCAGGGCGAATTGATCGACGAGCTGACCGAGCCGGTCGAGTTCTTTTTCGGCGGCCAGGATCTGCTGCCTACGGTCGAAGAAGCGCTGCTCGAGCAGAGCGCCGGCTACGAAGCCAGCCTGCATCTCGAGCCCGAGCAGGCATTCGGTGAATACGACCCGCAACTCGTCTGCTTCGAGGAGCGCTCGCTGTTCCCCGACGAAACCGAACCCGGCATGCGTTTCGAAGGGTTGCCTGAAGGTGCGAGCACTCCGGACATGCCCGAAGAAGCGATCTACACCGTGACCGACGTCTACCCGTCGCACGTCGTTCTCGACGCCAACCATCCGCTGGCCGGCATCGCGCTGCACCTGCATCTGAAGGTCCTGGACGTCCGCGAAGCGACCGCCGACGAGGTCGACGCCGGTTCGGTCGGCCAGCCGGTGTTCGACTTCCTGCATTCCGCACCGCCCGGGACACCGCTGCATTGACGGCGCGGCTTGCGCCCCGCCTCGGCGAAACACGTACATCGGGTCAGACGCGTTCGACGCGGTCGACTGCTTCGGCTTCGGCCGTGCGACCGTCGGCTCGAACGCGTGGCCGCTAGAGTGCGGGCAAGCTCAAGGAACCTCGCTTGGTGACCGCTGATTCAGCAGCCCAGATCGCCTTTGCTCGCCTCGCGTTCGCGGCGCTGGCATTGCTCGCAGGCGGCGCGCTCAACGCAGCTCCCGCCGAACCGGACGCCGCGGCGGTGCCGCTCACCTATCAGGCCGGCTACGAGCGGGTGCGTCTTGTCGAGGGCGAATCAACCGGCCTCGCGTCGGGGAAGGTGCTGTTCGAGATCGTGCCCGGCTGGTGGGCCGGGCCCGCGCTGTTCGGTGCGATGACCGGTGAGCGCGGCGGCCTGTTTGCACTGGGCGGTGAGCTGCAACGGCGCTGGTTGCTGCCGCATGGATTCGAACTCGGCGCCGGACTGACCATTGGCGGCGGCGGCGGCGCGGGAGCGCCAGTCGGCGACGGACTGTTCCTGCGCCCCGCACTCCCGCTGGTCTACGGCACCGGCCCGCTGCGCGCCGGCCTGTCGTGGTCGTCGTTGCGCTTCCCGGGCACAACGATCGACAGTCGACAGTTCGGGGTGGTGCTCGAGTGGCGTGATGCGTTTGTCTACCACT
>CP070653.1:2355496-2372784 GCA_020354665.1 Burkholderiales bacterium | reverse complement strand
TCAGCGATTGTGTGGCCGGCGTCGTTATCGCGATCACCACTTCGGGGTTGCCGGCGAGCAGCTCTTGGGCAAGCTGGGGAAGGCGGGAGTCGACACCATCGGCCCAGCGCCGTTCGACGACGAGGTTTCGCCCCTCGACGTAACCGTGGTCGCGAAGCTGCCTATCGAAGACTCGCCATTGCTCGGCTCGCATCGCGCTGTTGCCTTGCTCGAGGATGGCAATGCGGCGAACCCCTTCGCGAGACTGGCCGAGCGCGCCGGGAATCACGGTGCCCAATGCTGCGAAGAGCAGTAGCCGTCTGCGTAGCAACAAGCCCCCTAATCGCTACTAGCCGCGCGGGATTCTACTCACCCCACTCCTGCATCCCATCGGCTTGTTTTGTGGCGCGAATGTCCACTTCGGGTCGAGTTGTTCAACTCGCCGACCGACAGTCCAGCCGCTCAGCTGCAGCCAAACTGAATGGCCGCTGTCGGGCGCGGCCGTGAAGTCACAGTCCCGGCCACAAGCCGCAGTCCGCGAACGTGCGCTTTGCGGTTGTGCGCGAGGTCTGTTATTCATGGAGCCGCCACCGGCGCGGAGGACGGCTGCACCTTGGCTTCCCTGACTTGCCTCGCTGACGCGTAGTGCCCAGAGTTGCACTTGCCTGCCGCGGGACGCCAAGGCACAGTGCGCCACGCCGAGCTGCCGCTCGTGTCCGCAGGTGAATACCGGATGAACCAATGCTCAACGGCTAGATTCCCTAGCAATGGCGCGGCCTCAGCTGCGATCAGGGGTTGGGAGTTAGGGAAACAGGCGCCGGAGTTAGGGCGCGAACCTGTCGCCCGATATCAACGTTAGGCCGCGCAACAAACCCGAGGAGGTTTCTCTTGGAGATCTCTGCAATCGTCACCAATTCTCTCGCTAGCCACCGGGTCGTCGTCCGAACCGGCGGCGCCGAGCACGAGCTGAGCATCGCGCCCAAGAGCGCAGGTGGTGGCTCGGCCACCAACGGGGGTGAGTTCTTGATGCTCGCCTTGGCTACGTGCTACTGCAACGACCTCTACCGTGAGGCCGCCCGCCTCGGCCTGCAACTCGATGGAGTTCAGGTCGAGGCGCTGGCCGAGTTCGCAGGCATTGGCCTGGCTGCGTCCGATGTGCGCTATCGCGCGTCGGTCGAGTCGTCTGCTTCGCCGGAAGCCATTGCCCAACTGCTGCGCGAAACCGACGCAGTGGCTGAAGTACATAACACCCTGCGCAAAGGTGTGCAGGTTCAGTTGCTGGGTTCGTAGCTCGCCGAGGCTCGGGGTTCGTGCCATGCCCGAGGGCGGCCTAACTGTGACGAGGGTTACGCGCTCACGGCGCGCGGGGATTGCCAAGATCGCCGGGGCGGCGCAATGTGTGCGAACCTGGGACGCAAATCTGTCGCCCGATATCAACGTTAGGCGGCAAAGCACACTCGCCGTCACATCCGCTCTTTGCAATTTCAACAGGAGCAACGCCATGGCTCGACGAGTCGTCCAGAGCAACTCAGCCCCCACGCCGGTCGGGCCATACTCACAGGCAGTGGTTCTCGATGGGTGGATCTGGACATCGGGCCAAGTGGCGCTCGATCCTACGACCGGCAAAGTTGTTGGTCACGACGCAGCGGCCCAGGCCGACCGCACACTTCAGAACATCAAGGCCATACTGGAAGCAGGAGGCTCAAGCCTTGCGCGAGTCGTTCACGCTGCTGTGTATTTGACGAATATGGATGACTTCGCGGCGGTCAATGCCGTCTATGCGAAATACTTCCCGTCAGCCTATCCGGCACGGGTCTGCGTTGAGGTTTCACGCTTGCCGCTTGGTGCATTGGTAGAAATAGCCGTCACCGCCCGAGTTCCCGCCTGACCCATCCATCGAGCGGACGTCCCAAAAACCGTTTCGCAGCATTTGTGCCGCCGTTCGTGTCGAACGTTCACGCACATGCGTTCGAACGGTCAGAGACATCAGCGATGAGGCCACGGCGGCCGCTATACGACGAAAGCAAGATCGAAGAGGCTGTCCTCGTCCTTCTGGGTGCTCTGGAGTTTGAGAACGGGGCGGGTCTGGAATTGCTACGACTTCTCTGTCATGGACGTACTCCCTGCGCAGGACTGATCAGCGATCCGCGGGGTGCGCGCGGGGTCTTCTTTCCTGACGAAAGAGGGCACGCGCCACGCCAAGGAGCTCGCTGCTCGGCTGTTCGGCACAAGCGCGTGAGCCAGGCAGTTGGGCGCACCGACGGGCCGCTTCGCGGCGGCGGCTGGCGCTTCGCGAGAGGCGGCGACGGGTCGATACCTGGCATCTATGACTGTCGGATTCCTTCAAGCACCCGCAGCGGCCGAGCCCCAGGGTTGCAACAAGCTGGTCCTCTCAGTCGCCGCACTTGATCGCGAATCGCAATGACTTTGGTGCCCTGCGTAAGTACGCGGGCTGGGGCGCGACGGCCGACCGTGAGCCCGTTCCCTGCCCCGACGCTTGACGCATCGCAAGCGCTCCGGTGCCTCGGCATGCGCAAATCGCGAGTGTCCCTCGCGCGGCTGCGCGGGTCGAAGGGGTGGAAGTGGAGGGTGTCGTGGTGGAGTGGATCTTGCCCGTGGCCGTCGTCGCGTTGGGCCTCTTGGCCTGCACGGGGGCGTTCTTCTTCGTGACCACGCGCGGCGCGCTGCTGGTGCGCGCCCTGCTGCCCGCGCGGGACGATCCGGCGGCGCACGTCTACCCTATCTATGCGAACGCGCGCCTGATACGCCTGGTCGACTTCCAGCCGATCATCGCCGCGATCCTCCTGTTCCAGTACGACCGGCTGGTCTCGATCATCACGCGCCGGCTGCGCCGGATGGAACTGCGCGACCGGGATGTCCTCGTCACGTCCTGCGCCTTCGGCAACGTGATGCCGCGCGTCGCGCGCGCCAGCCTGCAGGGGGACGCGCGCACTGTCAAGGTGGTGGACATCATCGAGAACGAGTTGATCCACGCGCAGCGCAAGATGACCGAGTTCGCGCCGTACATGTCGTTCACGCGCGGTGACGCAGCGGCGCTTGCGCTGCCCGACGCGTCGGTCGCGGCCAACGTCGTGTTCTTCCTGCTGCACGAGCTGCCGCACGACGTGAAAGGGCAGGTCCTGAAGGAAGCGTGCCGCGTGCTCGAGCCCGGCGGTCAGCTGTTCCTCGCCGAGTTTCACCGCCCGCGCTCGCGCGTGCTGCGTGTCCTGAGCTGGGCCTACTTCAAGGTATTCGAGCCGCTCGGGCTGGCGCTCTGGGACACGCACGACCCGCTGCCGCAGCTCGAGGCGCTGGGCATGCGTTGCCGCCGACTCCCGGTGTTCTTCGGCAATTTCCAGGTCATTCTCGCCGTCAAGCCCGCCCCCTGAGGGCGGCTCGGGGCGGCACGCCGCCCGACGCTCATGGAATGCCTCGCGCACGCCGGCAACGATCCCGTTCCAGTGCTCCTGCGGGACCGCGCAGCGTAGGCACGGAGCTTGCGCGCGCCGGCGACCCGATTCAGGACGAAGTCAGTCCGATCCAGTCGAAGAGCGCGCCGGGCGGAAAGGGCACGTGCAGCGCCCAATCGAAAACCCCATAGATGGAAGTTCCGATGGCCGCGGTGATGGCGAGCGAGATGGGCCAAGGCTCGCGGCTCCCGACAT
The DNA here is from genome assembly GCA_020354665.1 of Burkholderiales bacterium. GTDB lineage: Bacteria > Pseudomonadota > Gammaproteobacteria > Burkholderiales > Burkholderiaceae_C. The sequence continues at coordinate 2,369,140 of CP070653.1, read as the reverse complement.
TGAGCGCGAGAAAGGTGCAAAGCAGCCCGCCGATCGTGAATCCGAGCAGCCAGATCGCGAGCGGAAAGCCGACGATCCAGCCGAACGCCACCGCAGTCCGGTGCGCAATCACCGATGGAGGCAGGTCAGCATCGGTCAACGTCGCAGGACGCTGATCGCTCCGCGTGACGTCGAAGTAGAGCTGCAGGACGCCGAGCGCGAGCAGCGGAAAGCCGATCGCCCACGGGAAGAGCCCGGCACGCACGCCGAAGCCGCGGCTCTGCCACAGCGCTCCCGCGGCCATGGCGACGATCGCCAGCGTAAAGAGCGCGGCCCGATCGAATCGGATCGCACGCCGCGCGATGCGCTCGGCCGGCCGCGCGCGCCGCCGCAAGCGGCGCTTGATGGCCGGGTAGAGCGGTACGGCGAGGGCGAGCGCGAGTAGGATCAGCACGCCGGGACGCCAGAGCCATGCGGCGCCGTAGTTGTCCGTGGCGAGGAACAGCCGGTTTTCGGCGAGTGGGCCGAGGACGACCCCGAGGATGAGCGGCGGCCGTGGCCAGCGCAGCTTCTCCATCGCCCAGCCGATCACGCCGAACACCAGGACCAGCAGCAGGTCCTGCATCGCGTTCTTCTCTGCGAAGGCGCCCAGGTAGACGAGCAGCAGGACCGGCGGGATGAGCAGGCTCCCGCGGATCTGCGTCACCTTGGCGAGGTGGCGCAGGAACAGGAAGCAGATGGCGACGGTGACGAGATTGGCGATGACGATCGTCCACACGAAGGAGAACGTCAGCGTCAGGTGTCCGCCGCGGCTTTCCGGCGTCAGCATGCTCGGCCCGGGCACGAGGCCGTGGATCGTGAACGCGCCGAGCAGGATCGCTGTCATGACGCCGCCGGGCACGCCGAACGCGATGGTGGGGATCAGGTTGCCGCCGAGGGTCGAGTTGTTCGCTGCGCCCGGCCCGAGCACGCCCTCCACTGCGCCTTTGCCGAAGCGCTCCTTGTTCGGCGAGCTCTGCACGGCGTGGGCATAGGCCATCCATTGCGACACGCCGCCGCCCATCCCGGGAATCACGCCGATGTACGCGCCAAGCGCGCTGCAGCGGATGACCAGCCAGATATGCCGGAACGTGTCCTTCACGCCCTGCATGACGCCGCCGAGCCGCTCCACGCTCGAGCGCGCAATCGACGAGCGCTGCACGGCGAGGTCGATGATCTCGGGGATCGCGAAGAAGCCGATCGTGATCGGGACGAGGCCGATGCCGTCCCACAGGAACAGCTGCCCGAAGGTGTAGCGCTGCGTGCCCGAGATCGGGTCGAGCCCCACCGTCGCGAACATGAGTCCGAGACTGGCCGCGAGCAGTCCCTTGACCAGCGATTCACCGCTCAGTGCCGCCACGAAGGTAAGGCCGAGCACGGCGAGCATGAACAGCTCGGGGGAGCCGAAGGCGAGGACGAGCGGGCGAACCACCGGGATCGCGAGCGCAAGGGCAAACGCGCCGAAGACCGCGCCGACCAGCGAGCTCATGAGCGCGGCGCCGAGCGCCCTGCCGGCCTCGCCGTTCTTGGCCATCGGATGGCCGTCCACGATGGTCGAGGCGGTCGTCGGCTCGCCGGGCACGCCGAAGAGTACCGAGGTGATGTCGCCGGTGGTCGCGGTGACCGCCGCCATGCCGAGCAGGAAGGCGAACGCCTCGACCGGCTGCATGGTGAAAATGAACGGCAGCATCAGGGCGAGCGTCGTCGGCCCGCCGAGGCCCGGCAGGATTCCCACCGCGAAGCCGAGCCCGATGCCGAGAAGCATCAGACCCAGCGTGCCCGGGGCGACGACCTCGTAGAGCCCGGCAAGGAAAGCCGCGGCCGTCTCTGCGATCGGCAACCTGCTCCTTCCTGCGCCGCCGGCGTTCCGGCGGAGGCGCTATGGATCGGTCCGGTTACGGAAAGAGCGTGGCGTTCAGCTTGGCGAGGAGCGCCGGGTTGAGCGCGAACACTTCTTTGACCAGCTCCGTCAGCTCTTCGCCGGTTGCCGGATCGATGGCGAGGTTGGCCTTGTCGGCCTCCCCGACGAACGCGGGGTCCTTGAGCGTGTCCGCGAGGGCCTTACGCAGCATCTCGACGCGGTCTGCCGGCGTCCCGGGCGGAACCGCCAAGGGCCGCGCGAACGCTCCCGAGTTCTGGACGCCGGCCCGGATCAGCTGACGCGCCTCGTCGGTCGTCGCGAGATTGATCGCGACGGGCACGTTCGGCAGATCGGAGAACGGTTTGGCGACGATCTGGATCACGGGCACGACCTCGCCGGCCTCGAGCGCCTTGCGCCAGGTCACTCGCATCGACTGCCACGACCAGCAGGCGCCGGCGACCTCGCCGCTCTCTACGCCAAGCCGGATCCCGGACGTGCCCTTGTACCCGGAGACGACCTGGATCGGCAGCCCGAGCGCCACCTTCAGGGTCTCAGGCGCGTTGTTCGGCGTCGCGCCGGGTGTGAGAGCGCCGAACTTCACCGGCGTCTTCGCGGCGCGCAACTGCTCGATGGTCGTGATGCCGCTCGCCTTGCTGATGCTGCAGACCACGTCCTCCTTGGCTGCCGCACCGAGGTACTCGAATTTCTGCGCGTCGAACTCGATGCCCGGCCGGCCGATGGCCTGACCCAGGATGAGCGCCCCGTCGAAGTGGCCGATCGTGAGACCGTCGGGCTTGGCCACCTTGTAGAGCCAATTGGCCATCACCAGGCTGCCGGCGCCGGGCATGTTGTCCACGATGACGGTGGGATTGCCAGGAATGTGGTTGCCCAGATGCCGGCCGATCAGCCGCGCATACGTGTCGAAGCCGCCGCCCGGCGCGAGGCCGACGACGATGCGCACGGTCTTGCCGGTATAGAACGATTGGGCCTGCGCCGCTCCGCTCGCGAAAGCCGTCGCCGCAACGACGGCCGTGATCAACTCCAAAAACCGGATACGCATGTGCTCCTCCTTGGCTTGTCAATCTCCCTTGGGATCCATCGGGCTTGTCCGCGGAAGATATTACCCCCCATGGCGCTTCGGTCCTGTCCGGATCACACCTTATGGCCATCCGCAGACTTCCGTTCGTCTGCATCGAGAGCCATGCGTGTCTAACGTGTTGAACCTTCGGCCCGTAGCTCGCAGCTGAGTTCGGGCGACGGCGGCCCAGCCTGCGCGGAAACGGGTCTGCGCGAGGCGCCTACACGAGAAGGGCGGTGCCGGCAAATCCCAGCAGCGCAGCGACGGCCACACGCCACGTCAGGCGCTCGCCGAGGAACCATTGGCTCAGCACGATCGTGAAGAAGACCTCCATCGACACCAGCAGCGCGGCCTTCGACAGGGTGCTCACGTTGAGGGCGGCGAAGTACAGGATCTGCCCCAGCGAACTCAGCGCACCGGCCGCGTACAGCCAGGGGTTGGGGCGGCGGAATGTGGCCTGCACGGCAAGCCGGTAGCTTGCGCTGAAGCGGCCTGCGGCAACGAAGAGCATCGCGCCGACCAGGGTGCCCACCATCGCTCCGAAGAACGGATCGGGCGTTTCCTGCAGACCGCTCTTGCGCATCAGGTAGCCCACCGCATAGCCGAGTGCCGACGCCGTTCCGTACAGGTAGCCCAGGTTCATGTGGCGGCGCGAGGCGTCGCGCGCCGTTGCGGGCTCCGCGGCAGGACGCCACTGCGCCAGCACCAGCACCGCGAAGCTGGCCACGATCAGGGCCGAACCCCACGCCATGTCCGCGGACATCGCTTCGCCGAGCACCAGCACGCCCAACAGCACGGCAAAGAACGGGTTCAGTCGCTTGACCGCCGCCGCCCGCATCGCGCCGAGGCGCTCGACCGACGCGTAAACGAACACGCGGCCGATGAAGGCGGTGAAGACGCCGGCCGCAGCCAGCCACAGGAAGCCCTGCAAGGTCACCGTCGGGAAGCCCCGCGTCACGCCGAATGCGATCCAGGCGGTGGCCGAGATGCCCGCTGTCATCAGCAGCGACAGGAAGGCTCCGTTGTCGTCGGCGCCGCGCTCGGCGCCGCGCACGATCGCGACGTTGGCGGCACCGAAGCACAGCGCGGATGTCAGCGCCAGTAGCTCACCCATGCGCTGCCGATCGGCCACTGGTGGTCATGCGGGGCCGGTCGCCGCAGCTTGCGCGATGTTTCCCGTGGGATTGGGGTGGGCGAGTCCGCGTCAGACCACCGGCTCGCCACGGTGCACGCGACGCAGCAGGTAGTCGAAGTTGATTCGGTACTGTTCGGGCCGCGTGATGTCGTGGTGCAGGCGCTGCACCGCCGCCTCGGGGAAGACCGCTCCGATGCCGCCGCCGGCCTGCGCCAGCAACTGGATCCGGCAGGCGTTCTCCAGCATGATGGCCAGCACGGTGCTCTCTTCCAGCGACGCGCCAACGACCGCCACGCCGTGGTTGCGCATCAGCACGGCCTTGCACCCGCCGAGGGCACGCGCGACGCTGGCGCCGAGTTCGGGCGTGCGGATCAGGTCGATGCAGTCGGTGAAGTACGGCAGGCCGTCGGCGAAGGCGACGCTGGGCTGGCTGATCGGCAAGAGCTTGCGCCCGGTGGCCGAGAAGGCCACGGCGTGCGTCGGATGGGCGTGGATCACGCTGTGCACGTCGGGCCGGGCGCGGTAGATCTCGGAGTGGATGAAGACCTCGCTGTGGCGGCGGCCGCTGCCGCCGACCTTCTCGCCGGCCAGGTTGCAGCGCACGATGTTCTCCGGCGTGATCTCGTCCAACCCCTGGCTGTGCGGCTTCATGAAGAAGAATTCAGGGTCGCCGGGCACGCGCACCGAGACATGGCCCCGTGTCAGGTCGCCCAGGCCGGCGGCGTCGAGGATCAGCCCGGCCTCGATCAGGCGCTGCTTGGCTTCGGCTTCGCTTATTAGCAGCCTGTTTTGTTCCGCGCTTTCCACCTGCACTCCTCCAGATCGCCAGGCCGGTCGGCCGCTGCCCATGTCGTCGTCCGCCGCGCCTCAGGCCGGGCCCGCCTCGGACGGCGCGCCCTCGTCGCGGCCGAGATTTTCGATCATCGCCAGCAGGCTCCGGCGTGTCGTCGCAACCTGGGCCTCACTGAGCCCGCGCTGCGTCAAGCCATCGCGCTGCCACAGGATGCGCAGGAAGGCCCAATCGCTCATACGCTGAAGGTCTCGTAGGTCGACGGATGAAAGATCTCGTCGACGGACACCAGGCGCGCCGACAGCCCTTGCGAGTGGTGGTGCCGCACGAACGTCTCCAGCGTCTTGCGTGCCGCGGCGACGCCGTAGGACCAGTAGTCCTCGCCCATCGTCTGCCGGGCGGCCTTGAGCTGCTCCTCGACGAACGGCAGCGTCACCTTGGTCGCCGAGGTGTCCGCGAGCAGTTCCAGCGCCGCCGCTTTCGACTGGGTGAACGCCTTCAGCAGCGCCCCGGGCAGCCAGGCATGGTGCTCTGCCAGTTCCTTGCGGATGCCGACGACATGCATGATCGGAAACACGCCGGTGCGGCGGTAGTAATCCTTGGCGACCGCCGTCGGGTCGTCGAACAGCCAGCCGATGTCCGGGTTCTTCAGCGCCTGCCGGCTGGGCGGGCGCGGTCCGATGAAGCCGTCGATCTCACCCCGGTCGAGCAGCTCGGAGATCGTGGTCCCGTCCGGCGCCGGTTCGACGTGCACATTGGCGGGCAACTCGAGCTTGATCTTCTCCGGCCGGCCCGGGGTCTCGATGCCACCGCGCACCCAGGTGATGTCCTCGGGCCGCACGCCGTAGTCGTCCTGCAGGATCGATCGCGCCCAGACATTGGCCGTCAACTGGTACTCGGGCAAGCCCACGCGCTTGCCCTTCAGGTCCTCGGGCCGCTTGATCCGGTCCTTGCGAACATAGATGGAAGTGTGGCGAAACGCGCGCGACAGAAAGACGGGAATGGCGACGTACGGGCACTCGCCCTTCGAATGCTTGACCAGGTAGCTCGAGAGCGACAGCTCAGTGACGTCGAAGTCCTGGCTGCGCATGGCACGGAAGAACATCTCCTCGGGGCTGAGCAGCATGTAGACCGGGTCGACGCCGTCGATCTGCACGCGGCCGTCGAAGAGGGCGCGCGTGCGGTCGTAGTCGCCCATCGCGATGGACAGTTGCACCTTGGACATGCTGGTCACGCCTTCACGCAGTAGGAGGGTTCGAACACGGGGCGCCCGGTCCCGTCGGCCCAGACGTAAGTGGCCGCAGGGGTGCGCCGGTCGGTGGTCTTTGGGATGATGGCATGGAAGGCGCAGACTTCCGACCGGACGAACGCCCTGTGCCCCGCGTCTCGCCGGCGCGCCACGGGGTCTGAAGGTCCGCCTCGGTTCTGCGGCCAGCGACAGTCCCCCACCTCCCGCCTGGAGTCCCCCTCATGCCCATTGCCGCGCCCGCCGCTGAATTGATCGACCGCCTGGTCTACGCGAACCGCATCCTCTACCAGCAGGGCATCGTCGACGGACTGGGACATGCCAGCGTCCGGCACGACAGCCAGGACGGCGTCTTCCTGCTGTCGTGCAACCGCGCGCCAGGCCTCGTCCGGCGCAGGGATATCGTCTGCTACGACTACGACGGCAACGCGGTGTCGGACACGCAGGAACGACCGTACCTCGAGCGCTTCATCCACGCGGAGATCTACCGCGCGCGCCCCGACGTGATGGCGGTGATCCACAGCCACTCTCCCAGCGTGCTGCCCTTTGCGGTGACTCACAGGCCGCTGCGGCCGCTGTACCACATGGCCGGGTTCCTGGGGCCCGGCTCCGCGCACTTCGAGATCCGCGAATCCGGCGGCAACACGGACATGCTGATTCGCAGCTCTTACCTCGGCGCGGCGCTGGCCCGGGCGCTGGGCGGTCACAGTTGCGTGCTGATGCGCGGGCACGGCTCGACCGTCGTCGGCACGTCGCTGGAGCAGGCGGTTTATCGCGCGATCTACACGGAAGTCAATGCGAAGCTGCAGCTCGCCGCGCACGCGCTGGGTGAGATCACTTTCCTGAACGAGGAAGAAGCGCGGCTTTCGTCCGACATGAATGACGGCCAGATTCCCAGGTCCTGGGCCCTGTGGATCAAGTCGCTGGGCGACGTCGACCTCGATCAGTGATCGCGTGCATGCGGCGTGCTGTCTCGGCCGCCTGCGCCACGATCAGCGCCGCACTGGCCGATTCGGCAGCTCGTTCGGATTGACCGCTTCGGCGGTCACCGGAAAGTGCTGCGCGAGCTGCTCGTCGACCGCGTCGATCGCTGCCGCCAGACCTTCTTCGAAGCGTCGTGCATGAAATGCCTCGCGCATGCCGGCAACGATCTGCTTCCAGTGCTCCTGCGGCACGACGCGTGCAACACCGCGGTCGGCGACGATCTCGATCGCGTGCTCGGCCAGCAGCAGGTAGATCAGCACGCCATTGTTCTGCTCGGTGTCCCACACGCGCAGCTTGCCGAACATCGTCACCGCGCGTTCGCGCGCCGTCGCGTTGCGCCAGAGGTACGACAGCGGCAGGCTCGCCTCGACGCAGACGCGGATCTCGCCGCTGTGCCGCCGCTCGCTCGCCGTCACGCGCTGCTCCAGCCGCGTGATGGCTGCGTTGTCGAGCGCACGCGCGGCGTCGGTCTCGTCGAGCCAGCGGTGCTTGAGAAAGCGCTTCAGGCGGATCATCGCAGTCCGTCCTTCACCAGCTACCCGAGGCGCCGCCGCCGCCGAAGTCGCCACCGCCGCCTGACGAGAAGCCGCCACCGCCGCCACCCCAGCTGCTCCCACCGCCGCCCCAGATGATCGGCGGGCCGCCGTGTCGTGTGCCGCGCGCAGCGCCGCGAGTGGCGCTGCCGATCCCGAACACGCCGACCAGCACGAGCGCGGCAAACGCGGCCGCCGCGCCGATCAGCAGACTCGCGGTGATCAGGTAGCCGATGCCGCCCGCGGCACCGGCGGTCGTGAGCGAGCCGAGCTTGCGGCCCAGGATGCCGGTCAGTACCGCGCCGAGGATCGGCACCGCGACGAAAAAGAAGATCGCGAGCTCCTCCCAGCCCAACTCGCCGACTGCGGTCTGCGCGCCCGTCTGCTGCTGCGACGGCGCGGGCAGCGCCTCGCCGCGGATGCGCGCGGCCAGCTGATCGACCGCGGCGTTGAGCCCGCCGGCGAAGTCGCCGGCGCGAAACGCCGGCGTGATCGCGCGGTCGATCACTTGCCTCGCGGCCAGATCGGGGATCGCGCCTTCGAGCGTCTTGGCGACCTCGATGCGCACGCGCCGGTCGTTCTTCGCAACGATGACCAGCAGGCCGTCGCCGATGTCGCGGCGGCCGATCTTCCACTCATTGGCCACCCGGTTTGCGTACGACGCGATGTCCTCGGGCTGCGTTGTCGGCACGAGCAGCACCACCACCTGCGAGCCCGCCTCGCGCTCGAACGCGGCGAGCTTGTTCTCGAGCGCGTCGCGCTGTTCGCTGCTGAGCGTCGCGGTCTGGTCGATCACGCGCGCCGACAGCGCCGGCACCGGCAGCACCTGCTGTGCGTGCAGCGGCAGCGCCGCGGCGAGCAGCCAGAGGGCTGCCAGGCCCAGCGAAACCGGAACCAGCAGGCGCCGCATCAATCGGCCCTTGCCAAGCGGCACGACGCCGGTGCTACTTCGACGCCGGTTTGTCGAAGCTCACCGTCGGCGGCCTCGCGATCGCCGCCTCGTTCTCGACCGTGAAGTTCGGCTTGACCGAATAGCTGAAAAGCATTGCCGTCAGGTTGGTCGGGAACTGACGCGCGAGCACGTTGTAGTCCTGCACCGCCTTGACGTAGCGCCCACGCGCCACGGTGATGCGGTTCTCGGTGCCTTCCAGCTGCACGCGCAGGTCCTGGAACGCCTGATTGGCCTTGAGGTTCGGATAGTTCTCGACCACCGCCATCAGCCTCGACAGCGCGCTCGACAGCTCGCCCTGCGCCTGCTGGAACTTGTTGAACGCTTCCGGATTGTTGAGCGTCTCGGGCGTGACCTGGATCGAGGTGGCTTTCGCGCGCGCCTCGACCACTTTCGTCAGCGTCTCCTGCTCGAAGTCCCTCTCGCCCTTGACCGTGCTGACGATGTTGGGGATCAGGTCGGCGCGCCGCTGGTACTGGTTCAGCACTTCCGACCAGGCCGCCTTGACCTGCTCGTCGAGGCGCTGGAAGTCGTTGTAGCCGCAGCCGCTCAGAGCGAGCGCGGCCCCCAGGGCCGCCAGCCAGGCACTCGCGCGGCTGAGAATCGATCGGGTCATCGCTTGTCCTCCTTTGTCGATCGTGTTTGCCGTTGACAGATGCTACCCCGACCCCTCAACGACGCCAGCGCGCTGCACGATGACCCCACCTTTGTTGCAGTGGGTGCTGCGCGCGACCCGCGCCGCTGCGCGAGCGGACACGACGCGACGCGAGCGCAGCCCACGCGGCGGAGCCAGCTCATCATTCGGCACTGGCGGTGACGCGCCGCCAGCGGGGCCGAGCCGAAGCGTCAGCTCGCGGCTGGCGCCGCCGGCTGTGGCGCCGCTGCCTTCTTGGCCGCCGCCCTGCGCGTGCGCGTCTTCGCCGCTGCCTTCTTCGCGGGTGCCTTCCTTGCCGCCGTCTTCTTCGCTGATGCTGCGCGGGTGCGCCGCTTCTTCGCGGCTACTTCGGCCGCTGCGGGGGCGAGCTTCTTGGCCGCTGCCTGGTTGACCTTGAGTGCGGTTTCTTTTGCTGCCTGCCCGGCGGCGGTGAGTTCGTCGGTGGCCGCCTTCTTCGTCTCGTTGAGCTTGCGCTGCGCGGTTTGTCGCAGCGACTTGACCTTGGCCTCGGCGTCTGCGACCGCCCTCATGATCCGCCGCTCGGCCTTCTTCACTGCGGCCGCGAGCTTGCGCTCGGCCTTGCCGCGCGCGACCGACGCCTTCCTTCTCGCCTTGGCAAGCCTCTTCGCCGCGGCCACGCCGATTTCCTCGGCCTTGTGCCCCAGCGCCTCGCGCATCTCCCGGGCGGCTGTTGCCAGGTGCTGCTTTGCCGTGTCAATCGTCGGCGCTGCCTTCGTCGGCGCTGCCTTCCTCGGTGCCGCTTTCCTGGCGGATGTCTTCTTCGCAGTGACCATTTGCCTGTCCTTTATCAGTGGTTGTCACGCCACCACTCCCCGAGCGTGCGCTCGGGCATCGCAGCGGCATTGGCAACTAATGTAGCGGTGCGTTTCGGAGCGCGCACCCTAATTGCGATGCAGTGTCAGAGCGCGGCAACGCCGCTGCGCGGCGTGCGGTGGGTCGGTGCAGCTCAGGGTGCAGTGGCGGGCGGTCGCACCTCGCGCGCGAGAACTGCCGGCGCCGGCCCGATCGCCGGCGACCAGAACGGCAGCGTCGCGAGCGCCTTCTCGCGACGCGCCGCCGACATCGGCCGCATGTCCTCGAGGATGCGCCCGACGCGCTCGATGTCGACCTCGCCGCGGCTCTCGAGCTGGTGCAGCCGTGCGTCCGGGTTCGTCAGCAGGCTCGCGAGCCACGCCGAGGCCACCGGCCCGAGCTCGGAAGCGCCCTTGCGCAAGTAGATGCGTGCCGCGCGTTCGGCGCCGCAGACGCCGTTGCCCCACGGCGCGAGGTCGAGGTAGAGCTGCTGGATGCGCGCCTTGCCGAGCGTGCGCTCCATCTCGACCGCGTACAGCAGTTCGCGCAGCTTGCGCGGCGCGCTGCGTTCGTCGCCGGCGACCACCAGCTTGGCCAGTTGCTGCGTGATCGTGCTCGCCCCGCGCGGCCGGCGCTCGGCGCGTTGATTGCGCTGCAGCGCGTCGGTGATCTCGACGAGGTCGTAGCCGGGATGCTCGAAGAAGCGCTGGTCTTCGGCCGCAACCACCGCGCGCGGCAGCCAGCCGGTCACCGCCGCGCCCTCGTCGGCTGCGCTGCCGCTACGGCAGGCGATCGGCAACTCCAGGTGGAGCAGCTGCTCGGTGCCGAGCCCGCTGACCGCAAAGCCGTCGAGCTGGGGCTTGAGCTTGACCGTGCCGCCGGGCCAGGTCGCATTCAGCACGAACCCCGCGCTGCCTTGCACCTGCACGCGGTCGCGCTCGGGCAGGTCGTGGCCGAACACCTGCACCAGTTGCGCGATCGGCGTCGGCGCGAGTTGCAGATTGAACGCCAGGGCCTTCGACGTGAGCGCCGCCTGCCACGGCAGCGCAACGTCCTGCGGCGCGAGGCCCAGCCGCAAGGTGCCGGCGTAGCGGTCGGCACCGAGCGCATGCACGTCGAGCCGCGCCGCATCGAATACGAGCGGTGTCGGGCCGAGTGCTGGCACGGTGAGGGCGCACGGCGCACACTCGGCGGTGATCAGCGTGCCGCGCGCGGCAATCTGCCAACGCGCGCCGCCCAGCTCGACGGTGCGACCGTCGAGCAGCGGTGCCGCGAGCGGATGCGTCAGCAGGCGGATCGCCGCCGCCACGCTGACGTCGCGTTCGAACGGCCCCACGCGGACGCGCCGCTGCCAGTCGCCCGGCGCCGGCCTCAGCGCCGCGAGCGTGATCGTGACGAGTGCAATCGCCGCAACGAGTGCGGCACCGAGCACCGCCATCGCGCCCCACCACCACCGACGCAGGTGCCATCGGCTCACAGCGCCTCCACGCGCGTCACCGCGCGCCACGGCCCGGTCGAGCGGCCGAGCGAGGCAGCCCAGAACCACGCCGACGCGTCGGTGAACGCCTCGCCGTCGGCGCCCTCGATGCGCTCGCAGACGCGCACCCGCCGGCCGTCGCGCGCCGCCTCGAAACAGCGCCACAGCCGCGCGTGCCCATCGCGTTCGAGCCGCGCCGCCTCGATTCGATAGCCCAGCCCGCGGTAGCAGTCGGCGGCCGGATGCAGCATGCGCGTCGGCCGCGTCACGTCGCGCAGCACGAACACGCCGCGCTCGCTCGCGAAGCGGCCGATGCGTCCCGGAAACTGCGCGGCGAAGCGCTGCTCGACTGCGGTCGTCGCAAGTGGCCGCAGCGCGAGGCCGTCGCGCGCGGTCGGCCACTCGTGATCCGTTGCGGCTGGGGTCGTTGGCTCACTGGGCGATGCGCCGGCGAGCAGCGACCCCGCCGGCAGCAGCGCGCACGCGAGCAGCGTCGCGGCGAGCGTGCGTGGCCAGTGCTCGACGGCCCAGCGAGCAGCGGTGTGCGCAACGCGGCTCATCGCGCAATCTCCGGCAGGCGTGCGGCACGCCGCGGCGCCTTCATCAGCGCCACCACCGCAGCACACACCGCGGCAAGCGCCGCAAGCCCGATCGCCTCGTGCGCCCATGGCGCGAGGCCTTGCGGCCGCGCTTCGAGCGCGACCAGCACGGTGTTGCGCACGACATTGCCGGCGAGCACCAGCAGCCCCACCCCGGGCAGGCGCGTGAGGAACCGGCCGTCGCGCGCGCCGCCGATCGCTGCCACCGCGCAGGCGCAGAAGTACGCCAGCCACGCCATCTGCACGCCCGAGCAGGGCGCATCGACGATCACCAGTTGGCCGCTGACCGTCATCGACGCGCCGCTGCGCGCGGCATCGATGCCGACCGCCTGCAGCCCCCACGCCGACAGCTGCGCGGTGACCGCGCGCAGCGGAAAGCCGGCGTAGAACTGCAGCGACGCAACGAGCGGCAGCGCGAGCACGAGCAGCCCGGCGAGCGGCGCGCGTGGCGCATCGGGCGGCAGCCAGGCGGCGAGCGCACAGGCCATCGCCAATGCGGCGAGCAGTGCCGCCACAAGGGGCGGCAACGACACGAGCGCTGCCGTGGCTGCGAGCGTGAAGCCGATCGATGCGCCGAGCCATGGCAGCACCGGTTGCAGGCGCAGCCGCGGTGCCAGGTGCAACACCAGCACCGCCAAGACCGCGAGCGCGGCGAGCCCGAGCGGATCGTCCGACCCGTCGCGCAGGCGCTGCGCGATCCAGCGACCGTGCGGCCACAACGCGAGCGCCTGCAGCGCGAGCCAGCCGAGTGGCGGCACGAGCACCGGGCGGCACGCCGTCACCGCGGCGAGCGGCGAACGCACGAGCGTGATCGCAGCAGCCATCACCGCCTCCGTTCAGGCTGCGCGGCGCGGCGGCCACCACAGCGCGCCGCGTGCAGGCCGGCGCAGCGAAGCGGCCGCGACGAAGCCGAGCACGACGAGGATCGCGAGCCACGCCACCGGTTCGGGCGTGCTCGGCACCTCCGCGCCGACCGCGAGGTTGCTCACGCCTTGGGGCAGCGGCAGCGGCTGGTTCACCGCCACCGCAGGCTGATCGGCGCGTACACGCTCGTCGACCGCGATGAAGCTCGTGTACTGCGTCAGCAGCCCGTACTGCAAGCCGAGCGCGGTGATCGGCTCGCGCTGCGACTCGCCGCCGACGAGCGCCTCTTCGTCACTCAGCTGCGCGATGCGCTCGCGTGCCCACAGGTGCTTCAGCGCCACGGCGCTTTCGTCGGACACGGGCGCTTCGACGACGGCCTGGTAGTCGCCGCTTGCGCTGCGTCCTTCGAGCACGAGTCGACCCTGCGGCGCTTCGCCGCCGTGGTCGCGCCACTTGCCGCGAATCACTACCGGCCGGCCACCGAGCACGTCGGGCAGCTGCTGCGGGATCACGTCGTAGACGTCGAGCCCTTCGAAGCGCGCCGTCAGGCGCGTCAGCACCGGCGCCTCAATCATCTTGCGCAACCGCTCGGCCTGCGCGGCGGCCTGGTCAGGCTTGGTGACGACGAACGGCTCGCCCTGT
>CP070653.1:2340269-2355396 GCA_020354665.1 Burkholderiales bacterium | reverse complement strand
GTGCTCGGCCTTCGGCACCTCGACGCGCCGGCCGAGCGGAATCGCGGCCGCCGCCGGCGGATCGCTCTGGCCGAGCAGCTTCTTGATGAATCTCTTGATCATTTGAAGAGCTTCAGGATACGCCACCCGCGCTCGCGGGCGATCTGCTCGAGGGCGGCGCCGGGGTTGGTGGCCACGGGCTGGTGAACCCGTTCGAGCAGCGGCAGATCGTTGGTCGAATCGCTGTAGAAGGTGATGCGCTCGAAGGCTTCCCAGCGCTGTCCCAGTTCGCCCAGCCACTCGTGCACGCGAGTGACCTTGCCTTCGCGGAACGACGCGACGCCCTGCATCCCGCCCGTCGGCCGGCCACTCGCGTCGTGCGCGAGCTTAACCGCGATCAGGTGCTCGACGCCGAACGCCGCGGCGATCGGCGCAGTGACGAATTCGTTGGTCGCCGTCACGATCGCGACCAGGTCGCCGGCCGCCTGATGCTCGCGCACGAGGGCCAGCGCACGCGGGTGAAGTTGCGGCTGCACCACCTCGGCCACGAAACGCGCGCGCATCGACACGGCGTCGGGGCGGCTGCGCCACGGCGATGTCGCGAACTCGAGATAGGCTGCGAGGTCCAGCGTGCCGGCCAGGTAGTCCGCATAGAACGCGTCGTTGCGCGCGCGAAACGCTGCAGCGTCGACCCAGCCCACGCGGGCCATGAATTCGCCGAACGCGTGGTCGGAGTCGAACGGGATCAGCGTGCCGTCGAGGTCGAAAAGCGTCAGGTTCAAGGCGCAGCGTCTTCCTCGATCAGCATCTGCTTGAGCAACGGCACGGTCGGTGCCCGCTTGTGCAGCAGGGCGAACGCGTCGAGCCGCTCGAGCATGGCCATCAGGTGCTTCAGGTCGCGTGCAAAGCGAGTCAGCAGGTAATCGATCACGTCGTCGGACAGGAACAGGCCGCGTCCTTCGGCTGCGCGACGCAGCACGGCACGTACCTGCGGTTCGGGTAGCGGCTCGAGCGCGAAGACGTGGCCCCAGCCGAGCCGGGTGCGCAGGTCGTCGCGCAGCGGCAGGTCCACCGGCGGCAAGCGACCGGCCGCCGCGAGCGCCACACCGTCGGCGGTGGCCGCGACGAACAGACTGAACGCGGCTTGCTGCTGTGCCGCATCGTAGCGGTCGCATTCGTCGAGCACGGCCAGCGCCCAAGCCGCGTCGTGGTGCCACGGCGTCGCGCTGGCCGCATCGAACCAGCTGACACGCTCGCCCCCATGCTGCCACTGTGCCGCAAGCGCACGCAGCAGGTGCGTCTTGCCGCTGCCGGACGGTCCCCAAAGGTAGATCGGCGTTGCCCCTCTTCCCAACGCACGCAGGTGCGCGACCACGGCCATGTTCGCACCAACCGCCAGGAAGCTGTCGAAGCTCGGGGCCGGCGGCGCCGCAATGGCGAGCGGGAGCTGCCTCATCCCAGATAGAGCCGGCTTTCGAGGTACGTCGCACGCACGCGCCGCACGGCAACGACCAGCAGTGCCGACAGCGGCAACGCGACGAGCACACCGACGAAGCCGAGTAGATGGCCGAACGCCAGCAGCGCAAAGATCACGGCCAGCGGACTCATGCCGATGCGCTCGCCGACCAATCGCGGCGTCAGCACGAAACTCTCGACGAGCTGGCCGATGCCATAGACGACCGCGACCGCGACGAGCGCATAAAGGCTGGCGAACTGCAGCAGCCCCGTCAGCAGGGCGAGCACCAGGCCGAGGCCGAATCCGAGATAGGGGATGAAGACGGCCAACCCGGTGAACACGCCCACGGGCAGCGCCAGATCGAAGCCGAACAACGTCAGACCGATGCTGTAGTACACCGCAAGCGCGAGCATCACGAGCAGCTGGCCGCGCAGGTATTGCCCGAGCACGCTGTCGCACTCGTCGATGAACGCCAGTACGCTCGAGCCCATGCGCTGCGGGATCAGCTGTCGTGCGCGTTCGACGAGGTGCGGCCAGTCCATCAGCAGGTAGAACAGCACCACCGGCACCAGCACTGCATTGCCGACGATCGCCAGCAGGAAGCTGCCGCCGATGCGCGCCGAGCTCAGCGCCGCGGCCAGCCAGTCTTCCAGATTGGCGTCGAGGTACTTGAACGCGAATGCCTTGATGCTGGCAATGTCCAGCGAGACGTGGATGCCGAACTGCGCAAGCCGCGGCACGAGGCTGCGATTGAGTCGTTCGGCGAGCAGCGGGATCTGGTCGCGCAGCAGCGGCATTTCGCGTGACAGCACGGGCACGAGCAGCAACAGCATCGCGAGCACCGCGACGATCACCGCGACCTCGACCAGCAGCACCGCGATCACCCGCGGCACGCGGCGCGCAGCCAGGCGCTCGACCGCCGGGTGAAGCGCATAGGCCAGCACCGCGCCGATCAGGAACGGCGTGAGCACCGGTGCCAGCAGCCACAGCAGGAGCACGATGGCCGCCGCGATCGACAGCCAGGCCATGGTGCGTTTTTGGGCAGGTTGCATTTTCATCGAGCGCACGCCGCGCCTGACTGGCGAGGCGTCCGACGGCCGCGGCAGCCGGGCGCCGGCGATTCTACGGACGGCGTCAATGCAGCCTCGGCCGCCCGGCGGCGCGCAATTCCCGCAGCCGCTCGGTTAAGGCGGCGTGATCGTCTGCATTCGGGCGATGCTCGAGGTAGGCCGCCAGATCCGCCACTGCGCTCGCGCAGTCGCCCACTTCGGCGCGCGCGAGCGCCCGGTCGCGGCGCTCCTCCCAGGCCTGCGGCAACAGCACGATCAGGCGGTCAAGAACCTGCAGCAGGCGCGGCCAATCCTCGGCACTGCGGTGGATTTCCTTGAGGTTGCGCAGCATGCGCGCCAGCACCTCGCGCGGCGTGGCTGACTGCAGGAACAGGCCCAGCGGCGCCTCGTAATCGCCCAAGAGGCCCTGCCGACGCCGAAAGGGCGCAAGCCGCTCGTCGAGATCCTCGCGCGACAGCGACTGGCCGGTGAACGGATCGATGACGACTTCGCCCTGATGCAGCGCCGACTGCAGCCGCAGCTTGACCAGGAAGTGCCCGGGGAACGAGACACCCCGGGCCTCGAGACCGTCCTGCGCCGCGAGTTCGATGTAGATCACGGCCAGCGTGATCGGGATGCCGCGCCGCGTGGCGAGCACCCGGTGCAGGTAGCTGTTGTCGGCCGTGTAGTAGTCATTGACATTGCCGGCGAACGCAAGCTCGTGGAAGAAATAATGGTTGAGCCACCGCAGCTTCTGCACCGGCGGCGCATCGGCCGGTATCCGCCGCTTGAGTGTTGCCGCGAGCGCGTCGATCTCGGCCAGCACGGTCTGCGTATCGAGCTGCGGGTACTCGTCCTGCGCGATCGACACCGCGGCCTCGGTCAATGCGAGACTGCTGTCGTCGGCCACCAGGGTCGCGAAGTACTCGAGCGCGGTGGGCGGCCGGAAGCGCAGCGGATCGGTCATGTTGCCCAGTGTAGGACCGTCGCTGCGGTCAGGTACGCCGCGCGAATTCCCGCAGTCGGATACCGACGATGTGCAACAACCCGAAATAGCCGAGCGCCGCGGCAGCGAGTACCGCGGCCAGCAGCCCGATGCGCAGCGCCCAATCGGCGCGCAACGCAACCCAGTCGATGAGGTGCGATGCGGCAGCCAGCCCTGCTCCCAGGATCGCCGTCACGCCGACCACCCGCGCCAGGAAACCACGCCAGCCGGCCTGCGGGAGATACAGACCCCGGCGCCGCAACCCGACCAGCAGCAGCCCGGCGTTGACGAGCGCCGCAGCGCCGATCGAAAGCGCCAGACCAGCATGGCCGAGCCAGGGCACGAACACGACGTTCATCGCCTGGGTCAGCACCAGCACGGCGATCGCGATCCGCACCGGCGTGCGGATGTCCTGCTTCGCATAGAACCCCGGCGCCAGCACCTTCACGCCGACGAGCCCCATCAGGCCCACGCCGTAGCCCATCAGTGCCACCACCGTCATTTGCACGTCACGCTCGCTGAATGCGCCGTAGTGGTAGAGCACGGCGACCAGCGCCTTCGGGAACACGAGCAATGCAACCGCGCATGGCAGCGCCAGCAGCAGCACGAGCCTCAGGCCCCAGTCGAGCAGGGCCGAATACGACTGCGCGTCGTCGCGCGCCTGTGCAGCCGAGAGCTGCGGCAGCAGCACGACGCCGACCGCCACGCCCAGCAGCGCGGTCGGGAATTCCATCAGGCGGTCCGCGTAACTGAGCCACGACACCGCGCCGACGCCCACGTGGGAGGCGATCTGCGTGTTGATCAGCAACGACAACTGCGCAACCGAAACGCCCAGCAGCGCCGGCGCCATCTGCCGTACGACGCGATGCACACCCGGGTGGCGCCACGCTGCACGCAGCCGCGCGGGCGTCAACCCGACTCGCGGCAACGGCCCGAGACGCGCCAGCGCCGGCACCTGCAGCGCCAACTGAAGCACGCCGCCGACCATCACGCCGACGGGAAGCGCATAGATCGGCTGCACGCCGACGCGGGCGAACCACGGCGCGAGCCAGAGTGCCGCCGCGATCCACGCAAGATTCAGCAGCACGGGCGTGGCCGCCGGGATCGCAAATCGCCGCCAGGTGTTCAGGACGCCCGCGGACAGCGCGACGAGCGACATGAAGCCGACGTAGGGGAACATCCAGCGCGTCATCAGCACCGATTCGTCGAAGCGCGCCAGCCCCGAGGCCATCGCCCACACCACCACGGGCGCGCCGACCACGCCGACCAGCACCGTGACAAGCAGAACCCAGAAAAGCACCGTGGCTACCGCATCGATCAGCTGCCGCGTCGCCTCGTCGCCGTCGCGTTCCCGCGTCGCCGCGAGGATCGGCACGAAAGCCTGCGAGAAGGCGCCCTCCGCGAACAAGCGTCGCAGCAGATTGGGGATGCGGAACGCCACGTTGCATGCATCCGTCAACCCGCTGGCGCCGAATCCGGCGCCCACCAGCAGCTCGCGCACGAGCCCGGTGACGCGCGATGCGAGAGTGAGCAACGAGACGGTGGAGGCGGCGCGCAGCAGGTTCATCGATCGCAACGGCGCCGGGGCGGGGGCTGGACCTCCATGGCAAATCGCGGTCGATTATAGGTAGCGGCCATCACGCACCCCAGCGCGGAGCTCGATCGAGCGCTGTCGCTGCTATACTTCACCGTTTTTCCACCTGGCCCGATTCGTCGGGGCACCGCACTCATGGCCACCACCGGCAAAGCGAAGAAGAGAACGATCCGCATCGCCTCGGGGCGCAAGCGTGCACGTCAGAACGTCAAGCTCAATGCCGCGAACACCGGGCTGCGCTCGAAGTTCCGCAGCGTCGTCAAGAACGTGCAGAAGGTTGTCAATGCAGGCGACAAGGCCAAGGCGACCGAGCTGTTCAGGAACGCGCAGAGTGTGATGGACGCGATGGCCGACAAGGGCGTGTTTCACAAGAACAAGGCGGCCCGTCACAAGAGCCGGCTGGCCGCGCGTCTGAAGTCGATGACCGGCGCCGCTGCCTGATCACCGCGCTCCGGCGCAGAAGGGGGCCTGATCGCGCAGGCCCCTTCGCTTTGCAGCGATCCATCGCACGACGAGCGGCGGCCAACCGGCGCTAATCGTCGCGGTTTCGCATCCAGTCGGCAGTGCCCGCCAACGCCTGCTCCAGGCCCCGCGCCAGCACCGGATCGACTTCGAGTTCGACGAGCGCCTGGTGCATGCACGCCAGCCACTGGTCGCGCTCGGCCATGCCGATCGCGTACGGCAGGTGCCGCGCGCGCAGGCGGGGATCGCCGAAACGCTGCACGTAGTGGTCCGGCCCGCCAAGCCAACCGCAGAGGAACCAGAACAGCTTGTCGCGCGAGCCGTCCAGCACGGCCGGGTGCAGCGCGCGCAGGCGCGCGTACGCGGGCTCCAGAACCATCAGGTCGTAGAACCGGTCGACCAGCGCGCGTACGCCCGTCTCGCCGCCAAGCCGTTCGAAGGGGGGGTTCTCGCCGGCGGAGGCCTGCGCGCTCATGGCCCGGCGAGGAACAGCGCCTGCAAATCGCTCAGGAAATCGAAGCCACGGACGGTCGGTCGAACGTGCTGCAGATTGCACTCGATCAGCCCGCGTCGCTCGGCTTCGTCGAGGGCGGTCCGCACCATGCTCGCGGGCAGGCCGGTACGCTCGTGGAACAGCGCCATCGCAAAGCCGTCACGCAGCCGCAGCGCATTGAGCATGAACTCGAACGGCAGGTCGGCGCGCGAGACCTCGTGTTGCTGCGCGATGCACTCGCCGCGCTGCGCCTGCGCGAGATAGCGCGCCGGGTCGCGAAAGCGCACTTGCCGCACGACACGATGCGCGAATGTCAGTTTGCTGTGCGCGCCGGCCCCGATGCCCAGGTAGTCGCCGAACTGCCAGTAGTTGAGGTTGTGCGCGCACGCGTGGCCGGCCCTCGCATAAGCCGAAACCTCGTAGCGCTCGAGGCCCGCCGCAGCGGTGCGCTCGATGACCGTGTCGAGCATGCGGCTGGCGGTGTCGATGTCCGGCAGCGAAGGCGGGTGCCTGGCAAACAGCGTGTTCGGCTCGATCGTCAGTTGGTAGATCGACAGGTGCGGCGGCTCGAACGCGAGCGCGCGCGACAGATCCGATTCGAGCTGGGCCGCCGTCTGGCCGGGCAGCGCGTACATCAGGTCGACGTTGAAGGTCTCGAAGCTGCGCGCCGCCTCGTCGACCGCCGCGCACGCCTGGGCGGCATCATGCACGCGGCCGAGCGCGCGCAGCTTCTCGTCATCGAAACTCTGGACGCCGACCGATAGCCGCGTCACGCCGGCGCCGCGAAAGGCACGAAAGCGCTCGCGCTCGAACGTGCCCGGATTGGCTTCGAGCGTGATCTCGCAGCCGGGCACCAGTGGCAGGCGCGCTCGCACGTCGGCGAGCAGTTGCTCGATCGATCGCGGCGAGAACAGGCTGGGCGTGCCGCCGCCGACGAACACGCTCTGGACGCGACGGCCCCACACGAACGGCAAGGCCGCCTCGAGGTCGACTCGCAGCGCGTCGAGGTACCGGTCCTCGGGCAGATCACCGCCGATCTCCTGGGAGTTGAAGTCGCAGTAGGGGCACTTCCTGAGGCACCACGGCAGATGCACATAGAGCGCGAGCGGTGGCAGCGCAGCGAAGTTCAGCGTGCCCGGACGCAGGCAATCGGCAAGGCGCTCGGCCGGGTCCGGCGATGCCGCACCGACGGCCTCGGCGTGCACATCAACCAAGGTGCCAGGCATCGCGCATCAGGGCCAGCATCTGCCGCGCCGCCGCCGCGCGGTGACTGTGGCTGTTCTTGGTCACGGGATCGAGTTCGGCCACCGTCCGACCGAGCGCCGCGATGAACACCAGCGGGTCGTAGCCGAAACCACCTTCGCCGCGCGGCGCCGTGAGGATCTCGCCTTCCCAACGGCCGACCGCGACCAGCGGCTCCGGGTCCTCGGCCGATCGCAACGCGACCAGCGTGCTGACGAAGCGCGCACGGCGGTCGCTCGCACCCTGCAGTCGCTGCAACAGCAAGCGATTGTTGGCAGCATCCTGCGCGCGGCGCTGCACCTCGCGATCGGCTGCGGGCAAGTCGATCGCGGCGTAGTGGGCGGAAACCACGCCCGGCGCTCCGCCGAGCCCGTCGACGCACAGGCCGCTGTCGTCGGCGATCGCCGCACCGCCACAAGCGCCCGCGGCGTGCCGCGCCTTGGCGAGTGCGTTTTCGACGAAGGTGGCGTGCGGCTCCTCGGCCTCGGCAATGCCGAGCGACCCCTGGGTCACGAGTTCGAGCCCGAGCGGCAGGAACAGTTCGCGCAACTCGGCGAGCTTCTTCACGTTGTTCGACGCGAGAACGAGGCGCATCGGCTGGGCGGCCTGCGCAACGTCAGGACTGCGTCAGCGCCGCGCGCTGCGCCGCCACGAGTGCGCGGATACCCTTGTCGGCGAGGACGAGCATCGCGTCCATCTGCCCGCGCGAGAACGGCGCCCCTTCGGCAGTGCCCTGCACTTCGACGAAACCGCCCGTGCCGGTCATCACCACGTTCATGTCGGTGTCGCCGGCAGCATCTTCTGCGTAGTCCAGATCGAGCAGCGGCGTCCCATCGACGATGCCCACCGAGACGGCCGCGACGAAGTCGCGGATCGGACTCGCCTCGATGCGGCCCTGGTCGAGCAGCCAGCTCACCGCGTCGTGCGCAGCCACGAACGCGCCGGTAATCGCCGCCGTGCGGGTCCCGCCGTCGGCCTGCAGCACGTCGCAGTCGATCACGATGCTGCGCTCGCCGAGCGCCGCGAGGTCGAACACCGCGCGCAGCGAACGACCGATCAGGCGCTGGATTTCCTGCGTGCGGCCACTTTGCCGGCCGCGCGCTGCCTCGCGATCACCGCGCGTATGCGTGGCACGCGGCAACATTCCGTACTCTGCCGTCACCCAGCCTTCGCCGGTGCCGCGCTTGTGCGGTGGCACCTTTTCATCGACCGACGCGGTACACAGCACCTTCGTCTCGCCGAACGCTACCAGCACCGACCCTTCGGCGTGGCGGGTGTAGTGACGCAACAGCGTCACCGGTCGCAGTGCATCCGCAGCGCGGCCGTGCGTGCGCTCAAAAGCCATCGCGGGCCATCAGGATTTCTTCTGCCGCTGTTGCTCGGAACTGCGGCGGATGGCCTCGTTGATTTCGCGGATCGACCGCTCGATCTCCGCTTCGTCGAGGTCGTCGGGCGGGTTGTCGCCCATCACGCCGGCCTGGATGGTCGACGCGAACACGTCATCGCCGAGTGTTTCCGTCGAGATGCCCCCCGTCACGTCGGCATCCTCGGCCCCTTCCCAGTCGACCGACAGCACAGTCACGTTGTCGCAGCGGGCGCCGCCGTTGCGCAGCGCGAGCTCGACGAGTTCGGGCACGGCATCCGCAATCGGGCGGCCGCTGATCTGTTCCGCGATCACCGAGTCGGTCACGTTGCCCCAAAGTCCGTCGGAGCAAAGCAGGACCTTGTCGCCGCTCTGCAGCAGCAGCGGCCCGACGGCGTCGACCACCGGTTTACCCGGGCTGCCCAGGCAGGTGAAGAGCACGTTGCGATTGAAGCGCTCGGCAATCGGAACCACTTGCGCCAGCGTGTCCTGCAGCTCGGTGTACGAGTGGTCACGCGTGCGGGCAATCAGCTTGTCACCACGCAGCAGGTACAGCCGCGAATCACCGCAGTGCGCCCAGTACGCCGCCTCACCCTGAATCACGCAGGCCACGACCGTTGTGCGCGGCGTATCCATCAGGCCCTTCTCGGTCGCGTAGCGCAGCAGCTGATGGTGGCCGGCCATGACCGCGTCGTGCAGAAAGCGCAGCGGGTCCTTCAGCGTGGGCTTGGCGTCACGCTGGAATAGCGCGGCGAGCGTCTGCAACGCAAGCTGCGAGGCGACCTCGCCCTCCGGATGGCCGCCCATGCCGTCGGCCAGTGCGAACAGTCCCGAATCGCGCGTGTAGCAATAGCCCATGCGATCCTCGTTCTTCTCGCGACCGCCCTTGCGGCTGAGCTGGTAGACCGAAAAACGCATCGGGGACCCCGTGATGGCCGAACCAAGGGCGGTTCAGCGCGCGCGCTGCACGGCGCCGCAGCCTGGCCGGCCCGCCGAGCCGGCGCTGATCGACACACTGCGAGCCGTCATGCCTTCGCGCCCGACTTGAGGTTCTCAAGTTGCAGCTTGAGACGCTCGCTGAAGCTGAGCTTGGTGTAGCGCCTTTCGGTTTCGCGAGCCAGCTCCTTTTGCAGTGCAAACACGCTCTGCGGGCGTGACAGCGGGTCGAGCGACATGCACCACTCGGTGACTTCGATCAGGTTGTCGGAGTAGACATTGCGCAGGCGCGACAGCGACAGCGCCAGCCGGTCCTTCTCGATGCGCTGCGGTGCGTCGTTGGGCGGGTAGCCCTGCATGCACGCGTAGATGCACGCACCGATCGCGTAGATGTCGGTCCAGGGGCCGAGCGTGCCGTCGCGCCGGTACATCTCGGGTGCGGCGAAGCCGGGCGTGTACATCGGGCGGATGAAGTTGCCTTCTTTGGAGAGCACCTCGCGCGCGGCGCCGAAATCGAGCATCACCGCCTTGTTGTCGTTGGTGATGAAGATGTTGGCCGGCTTGATGTCCAGGTGCAGCATCTTGTGCTGGTGCACGATGCGCAGGCCGCGCAGGACCTCGTCGAACAGGCTGCGGATCGTGCTCTCGCGAAACACCTTGTCACGCTTCAGATCGCGCGCGGTGACGATGAAGTCCTGCAGCGTGTCGCCCTGCAGGTAGTTCATCACCATGTAGACGGTCTCGTTCTCGCGGAAGAAGTTCAGCACCGAGACCACGCTCGGGTGACTGATCTGCGCGAGCGAACGGCCCTCTTCGAAGAAACTCTTCAGGCCGAGCCGGTACAGCGGCAGCTTGTCGGGCTTGACACGCGGCGTGAGTTCGCCGGGCGAACGGTCGGCGAGTGATGCCGGCAGGTATTCCTTCACCGCGACGAGGCGCCGGTCGGCATCCTCGGCGAGGTAGACGACGCCGAAGCCCCCCGCCGCGATCTTCTTTGCGATCTGGTAGCCGCCCACCACGGTGCCCGCAGGCAACGGGGCTGGTTTCGGCTTTGACATAATCGACTTTTGCTCTAGCGTCAGCTCGATGCCAGTTTACAGCATGACCGGCTACGCCAGCGCCTCGTCGCAGGCGTTGAAGGACGCGGAATCCAGCGCGGTTGCGGCCGGTGTCACGGTTGAACTGCGATCCGTCAACGGCCGGTTTCTCGACCTGACGCTTCGGTTGCCCGATGACCTGCGCTCGCTCGAGCCGGCGCTGCGCGAACTGCTCGTCCAGGGATGTCGCCGCGGCAAGGTCGAGCTGCGCATGGTCACGCGGCGCGGTGACGAAGCCGCCTGGCCACAGCCGCAGGCCGAACAACTCAACCGCCTGTCGTGGCTCGAGGGCACCGTGCGCGGCTGGTTGCCGAGCGCCAAGCCGTTGTCAGTGCACGAAGCGCTGCAGTGGTGCCGTCAAGTCGCAACGGGCGAGGCTCTCGACGAGACCGTGCTCGAGGCGGCACGCAAAGCGGTCGCGGCGCTGCGCGACGCGCGTGCGCGCGAGGGCGAGCGGCTCGCAGCCGTGCTGCTCGATCGGGTGGCGCAGCTGCGCGAGCTGGCCGCGCAGGCCGCGCCGTTGCTGCCGGCGGTGGTGCAACGCCAGCAGCAGCGCTTCGTGGAGCGCTGGAACGAGGCGCTCGAGCTGGTGGGCGCGGCGCAGAGCACGCCGCGCGAGGCTTTGCAGGAGCGTGCCCTCAACGAGGCGGCCGCCTTCGCGGTGCGCATCGACGTGGCGGAGGAACTGACGCGCCTGGTGGCGCACCTCGATGAGGTCGAGCGCCTGCTGCGCGCGGGCGGAGAGATCGGCAAGCGGCTCGAGTTCCTGATCCAGGAGTTGCAACGCGAGGCCAACACGCTGGGCGCCAAGTCCGCCGCGCTCGAGCTCACCAACATTTCGGTCGAGATGAAGGTGCTCATCGAACAGCTGCGCGAGCAGGTGCAGAACATCGAGTGAGCATGACAGCCCCCCCGTCGCTACGCTCCTGCGCCCTGAGGGGGCGCTCAGCCGCGTTGGGGCGGCCCTGCGGCGGCTGAACATGGACTACCCCGGCAACCTGTTCGTCGTCGCCGCGCCCAGCGGCGCGGGCAAGTCGAGCCTCGTGAAGGCCCTGCTCGAACTCGACGCGCGGCTGGTCGTATCGGTGTCGCACACCACGCGTGCGCCGCGCGGCCAGGAGCAGGATGGCCGCGAGTACTGGTTCGTCGACGAACCGACGTTCCGGCGCATGATCGCCGCCGGCGACTTCTTCGAGTGGGCCGAGGTGCACGGCAGGCTGTACGGCACCTCTCGCGCCGCGATCGAGTCGCGCATCGCCGGCGGTGAGGACGTGGTGCTGGAAATCGACTGGCAGGGCGCGTTGCAGATCAAGCGCTTGTTTTCCAACGCCGTGCTCATCTTCATCCTGCCGCCGAGTTGGGACGAACTGCTGCAGCGCCTGCAGCGGCGCGGCGAGGACGGCCCGGAAGCGGTCGAGGAGCGCATGTGCAACGCGCGACTGGAGGTGAAACAGGCCTGCCACTTCGACTTCGTTATAATCAATGCCTTGTTCGAGACGGCGCTCTTTGACCTGAAGGCGATCGTCCACGCGCAGCGGCTGAAATACGCCGCGCAGCGCCGCAGCAAGGCTGCCGTCTTTGCCGCGCTCGATATCAGCTGAGCTTTCACAACCGGTTCCCGCCATGGCCCGCATCACCGTCGAAGATTGCCTGGAGAAGATCTCCAACCGTTTCCAGCTCGTGCTTGCGGCCACCTATCGCGCGCGCATGCTCAGTCAGGGTCACACGCCGCGCATCGAATCGAAGAACAAGCCGGGCGTGACGGCGCTGCGTGAAATCGCTGCGGGCGAGATCGGCATCGAAATGCTGCGCAAGGTTCCTATCTAGCCCGGCCCTTGCCATACCGAGCCGCCAAGGGCGCCCGCGAGGCGCCCTTGTCGCGTAGGCCGGGGCGGCAAATGCCGAATCCGGGCAAAATGCGCCGCATGGGGCTGCGTTCGTTCGCTGTCGAGCACCTGCCTGCCGCGCTGCAGGTGCCGTTCCGCACGTCGCAGCCGGACACCGGCGAGCCGTCGGCCGCGTCTTTCGCCGCGCTGCTGCACAAGCTGGACTACCTGCCCAAGGCGGACGTCAAGCGCATCCGCGACGCCTACCGGTTCGCCGACGAAGCGCATCTCGGCCAGTTCCGCGCCAGCGGCGAGCCCTACATCACTCACCCGATCGCGGTCGCTGGACTGTGTGCCGAGTGGAAGCTCGACGCGCAAGCCGTGATGGCCGCGCTGATGCACGACACGATCGAGGACCGCGGCGTCACCAAGGCGCGACTGATCGAGCAGTTCGGCGCGACCACCGCAGAGCTGGTCGATGGACTGACCAAGCTCGACAAGCTGCAGTTTTCGACCAAGGAAGAGTCGCAGGCCGAGTCGTTTCGCAAGATGCTGCTGGCGATGGCGCGCGACGTGCGCGTCATCCTCGTCAAGCTCGCCGACCGGCTGCACAACATGCGCACGCTCGACGCGATGGAACCCGCCAAGCGGGCACTCATCGCGCGCGAGACGATCGAAATCTATGCGCCAATCGCCCACCGTCTCGGACTGAACAGAATCTACATCGAATTGCAGGAGCTCTCGTTCGCGCATCTGCGCCCGTGGCGCTATGCGGCGCTCTCGAAGGCGGTGCAGCGCGCGCGCGGCAACCGGCGCGATGCGATCGAGCGCATGCAGGCAGAGATCGAGAAGGCGTTCGCGAAGGCCCGGCTGCGCGTCAACGTCTCCGGCCGCGAAAAGACGATCCATTCGATCTACAACAAGATGCGCGGCAAGCACCTGAGCTTCGCGCAGATGAGCGACGTGCTCGGCTTCCGGGTCATCGTGCAGGGCGGCATCGCCGAGTGCTACCAGGCGCTGGGCGTGCTGCACCAGCTGTACAAGCCGGTACCGGGCCGTTTCAAGGATTACATCGCGATCCCCAAGGCCAACGGCTACCAGTCGTTGCACACGACGCTGGTCAGCCCGCTGGGCGCCTCGGTCGAACTGCAGATCCGTACCGAGGCCATGCACGAGGTGGCCGAGGCAGGTATCGCGGCACACTGGACGTACAAGACCAAGGGCGCCAGCCAACCCGGCGATGCGCAGCGACTCGGCGCGATGTGGCTGCAGTCGCTGCTCGACATCCAGGATCAGACGCGCGACTCCACCGAGTTTCTCGAGCACGTCAAGATCGATTTGTTCCCGGACGCCGTCTACGTGTTCACGCCGATGAGCAAGATCCTCGCGCTGCCGCGGGCTGCGACACCGGTGGACTTCGCCTATGCGATTCACTCCGACATCGGTGACCACACGGTGGCAGCCAAGGTCAATGGCGAACCGGTCGCTCTGCGCACCGAGCTGCACTCCGGCGACGTGGTCGAAATCATCACCGCGCCCAACGCGCGCCCCAACCCGGCCTGGCTCAATACCGTGCGCACCGGGCGGGCGCGCTCGAAGATCAGGCACTTCCTGAAGAACCTCGAGCAGGAGGAATCGCGCGAACTCGGCGCCAAGCTGCTGATCCAGGCGCTACGTGCCGAGGGCTTTGCGCTGCCGGAGGGCGATGCCCATGAAGGCCCCGCCACTGCCGTGTGGCAACAGGTGCTGCGCTGGAGCGGCAACCGCAGCCGCCACGACCTGCTGACCGACATCGGCATGGGCAAGAAGATCGCGACGATCGTCGCGAAACGGATCGCCCGGCTGCTGTCCGAGGGCGGCGGCCGCCCCGATGCGATCACGCTGACGATGGGCCGCTATGGCACCGACGACAGCGCGCCGTCGCAGGGGCTGGTCGTGATCGACGGCAGCGAGGCCGCTTCGGTGCAGATGGCGCCGTGCTGCCGCCCGATCCCGGGCGATGCGATCGTCGGGTACCTCGGCCGCGGCGAGGGCCTGGCGGTGCACACGGCCGATTGCGGCATCGGCCGCAGGCTGTTCGAGCGCGACAGCGAGCGCTGGATGACGGTCGAATGGGCCGGCCATCCAACGCGTCCGTTCGAGACCGCCATCACCGCGCTGCTGCGCAACGGCAAAGGGGTGCTCGCGCAGGTCGCCACTGCGGTGAGCAACGCCGAAGCGGACATCGCGCACATCGACATGGGCGACGAGCGCGCGCACGAAACCGCCGAACTGCGGCTGCTGCTGCTGGTGCGCGACCGGCAGCATCTGGCCGACGTGCTGCGCATCCTGCGACGTTGCCCTCCGGTGCTCAAGGTAGCGCGCGTCAAACCGTGAGGCCGCGCGCCCCTGGCGGTCTTCTGCCGTCCCGTCCGCGCAGCCCGAACACAGTCCCGGCCGGGCCGGATCGACGTCCCTGCCGCGGGAATGATTGCCGCCGCGATCCCCTCAGCAAGACCCCGGCTCGGGATAGCGCACCTCGAGCACCTCGATCGTCTCGACGCCCGCTGGCGTCACGAGCTGCACCTCATCGCCTTCGCGCGCCTTGAGCAAGGCACGCGCGATCGGCGAGATCCAGCTCACCTCGCCTTGCAGGCTGTCGGCCT
>CP070653.1:2330794-2340169 GCA_020354665.1 Burkholderiales bacterium | reverse complement strand
TTGAAGGAATCGAACGCCACCCTGGCCCGAATGAACAATGTGACGCGTCTGCTGGAGCGCGCGCTGAGAGACGAGAATCAACAGCACCTGAGCCGCGCGCTCGCGAACACGCAGATGACCACGGAGAACCTCCTGGACATTTCACAGGATCTCAAGCAGACGCGCGCCAGTCTGGACAAGCTGCTCAATGAGTCGAATGCACTGGTCGACGACAACGGCCGCGACCTGCGCGCGTCGGTGCAGGAGATCCAGCAGGCGCTCAGACGCATCAACGGCATCCTGCATCAGTTCGAGAATACGGGACGCAACATGTCGGAGTTCAGCCGCGAGATCCGCGAGAATCCGTCGAGCCTGATCCGCAGCAGTCCGCCGATGGACCCGTCCGGGACGCAAGGACAATGACTGCGTGTTCGGCGCGCGGACGTGCCAGCCGCCGGCTGCCTGCGTTGCTCGTCGCCGGTGCACTCGTTGCCGCTTGCCAGAGCGTGCCGCCGGTGCCGACCGACCGCTACCACCGGTTGACGGAGGCGGCGGCCCCGCCGGCGGCCGTGCACGAATGGACCCACGGATCGATCGAGGTCCGCGAGCTGCGCGCGGAGGGCCCCTACCTCGATCGGGCCTTTCTGTTCACGCGCGACGGGCAAACGACCCGGGTCGAGCCGTACCGCTACGACTTCTGGATCTACGCGCCGCCGCACCTGATCCAACAACACATGATCGGGCGGCTCAGGGCCAGCCGCCTGGCGCCGACCATCCTGGAGGACGATCGCGGCCCCGACCCGGCATTCGTCGTCTCGGGAAGGATCGTGAGGTTCGAGCAGACGCTCGGATCGGGCACTGCCCAATCCGACGTCGAGCTGGAGTTGGAGGTCGCAAGCGCCGGGCAGCGCCGCCTCTTGCTGCGCAACACCTATCGCGCCGTAGAGCCCGCCGCGGACAGGTCGGTCGACGCGTTCGTGCAGAGCGCGGGGCGGGCATTGGATCGCATCTATGCGGCGTTCGCGAAGGATCTGATCTCGATACCCGGCCGGTCGCGATGAGGGCACTCATCGCCGGCGCCGCCGGCCAGGGTGAGCGGCAGCCGCTCCAGCGGATCGATCACGCGCCGCCGCTCATTTGGCGAACACCTGGCTCATGTCGGCGAACGCCTTGAACTCCAGCGCGTTGCCCGACGGATCGAGAAAGAACATCGTCGCCTGCTCGCCGACCTCGCCCTTGAAGCGGATGTAGGGGTCGATGATGAACTTCGTTCCCGCGGCGCGCAGCTTGTCCGCGAGCGCCTGCCAGGCATCCATCTCGAGGATCAGCCCGAAATGGCGCACCGGCACGCCATGACCGTCCACCGCACTCGTCGATACCTGGGCGCATTCCTGCGGCGCGAGATGCGCGACGATCTGGTGGCCGTGCAGGTTGAAGTCGACCCACTCGTCGGAGCTGCGGCCTTCCGGGCAGCCGAGCAGGCCGCCGTAGAAGCGGCGCGCCTCATCGAGGTCACGAACAGGGAAGGCAAGGTGGAACGCGGGCGCGGCGGGCATGGCGACGACGATCGAAGGCTGAAGGCGCCATGTTAACGGGCGAAGGCACGAGCCTCGGGCTTCCAAATCCGCCGCGGGTGGCACGCCTCGTGGCGCAACGACCGCAGCATATTGACAAAGGCACGCGTCACGGGTCGATGTCGTCGTGAAAAGCGCGGCGGTTGCCAGTCGCGCCCTCGGCGTCGATCGATCGACCGTGCAACGGCGCTTGGCCGAGCTCGAGCGCGTGCTCGGTCCGATCGACGAGCTGACACGGTTCTGGCGCGTGCTGGTCGCTCCCGACCAACGCAAGACGCCGCGCGTGGCCGCCTGCTTCGACTTCGTGGTCGACCATGTCGACGCGTTGCGTCCGATCCTCATCGGGTGATGGCGAGTCGAAATGCTGGAACGGCGTTCCCATGATTCAGCCCATCGTTGACCGGTCGAGGAAGCACGGCCGCGGTGTTCAATAAGCGCCTGTCGTCGCAGACCCCTGCGGCTTGTTTGCGCCAGGTCATCTTCAGGCGTCGCGCCGGGCTTAAGCTTGCGCGCCTCCGGAGGGGAACGAGCCGAGCGGGGCAGCACGGCGGACTGTCGCGATGGCACGGATCGCGGCGCCGCCCGCGCGGCACGCGTCGGGTCGCCAGGGCCCCGTCGATCGCGGCGCGTAGGCGCGCTGCGACAGCGCGATACCGATGGAAGGAGCGAGCATGAAACTCATCAGGCGTTTGGTCATGGTTTTCGCGTCGCTGGCCGTGATCGCAGCCTCTGCCGCGGACGCCCCGCCAGCTGCGGGGACCCAGGCGGCGCCGGCGCTGCGACCGATCCCCGGCATCACGGCGGAAGACCCCTTTCCGCGCGGCTGCGTGGACTGCCACGTCAACATGCCCGACCGGAAGATGGATGCTCGCTTCAGCACCCTGATGAAGCAGTGGGAGAACGCAGTCGATCCGGCATTGCTGGCGCGGGTGCAGCCCTTCGCGCCGAGCGGCGTGGTGCTGAAGGGAAAGCACCCGAAGTCCAATGTCGCTTCGGCCGACATCCCCACCAGCTGCATCGGCTGCCATGCCGCGCAGCGCAAGGCCGCGCCGTCGTTCGATCGCATGATCCACGGCCTGCACCTCACGGGCGGCGACAAGAATCACTTCCTGACCGAGTTCCAGGGCCAGTGCACCTACTGCCACAAGCTCGACACCGCCAGCGGTGCGTGGTCGCTGGGGCATGGCAAGGAGGCGCCCTGAGCCAAGGCGGAGCCGCGATCGCCGGCGGCGCGCCCGCGCACCGAGCCGTCGACGCGGGCGCCCGCTAGCAACCGCCGCGCCTCAGTTGACCAGCTTCGGCATCAGCAGCCGCGGCAACCACAGCAGTACGTCGGGTGCAAGGATCACGAACACCAGCACCGCGATCATCGGAATGAACAGGATCAGCGTTTCGCGCAGCGCCTGCTTGATCTTGATACCGCCCACCGTGCACGCGATCATCAGGCACAGCCCGTAGGGCGGGGTCACCAGGCCGTAGGCGATCGAGATCACGCCGATGATGGCGAAGTGGATCGGGTGCATGCCGACGCTCTCCGCCAGCGGCGAGAGGATGGTGCCGACGATGATGATCGCCGGGATCGCGTCGATGAAGCAGCCGATGATGAGGAAGCAGAACGCCGTGATGAAGCCGACGCTGGTCACGCCGCCGCCCCACTGGCCCACCATGTTGACGAACAGCTGCGGGATGTGGAAGTACGCCAGCAGCCAGCCGAACGCCGACGCGGTGCCGATGCAGAACAGCGAGATGGCCGCGAGGCGTCCCGAGTCGTAGAACGTGTCGATCAGCCGCTTCGGCGTGAGCTTGCGGTAGACCACGATGCCGAGCGCCAGCGCGTACAGCACCGCGACCACCGAAGCCTCGGTCGGCGTGAAGAAGCCGCCGACGATGCCGCCGACGATGATGCCCGGCGTGAGGATGGGCAGGATGGCATTGCCGAGCGCCGACATGAACTCCCTGAAGTTGGGCCGCGGGTAGACCGGATAGTTGTTGCGCTTGGCGTGCAGGTAGACGATGAACATGAACGACAGGCCCATCAGCAACCCCGGCAGCACACCGGCGAGGAACAGCCCGCCGATCGACACCGAAATCACGCCGCCCCATACCACCATCAGGATGCTCGGCGGGATGATCACCCCCATCACCGCCGCGCATGCCACCAGTGCGACCGCAAAGCGTGCGTCGTACCCCTGCTTCTTCATCGCCGGGATCAGCACGCCGCCGACGCCGGCCGCCTCGGCAGTGCTCGAGCCCGAGATGCCCGCAAACAGCATGCTCACCACGACGCTGACGTGACCCAGGCCCCCGGGCATCCAGCCGACCAGCGCACGCGACAGGGTGATCAGCTTGTCGGTGATGCCGGCCGTATTCATCAGGTTGGCCGCCAGCATGAAGAACGGGATCGCCAGCAGCAGGAACGAGTTGTAGGCCTTCAGCATCTCGTTGAGCAGCAAGAAGGGCGTGAGCCGCTCATCGATGAAGAACACCGGCACGCAGGCCAGCCCGAGCGCGAACGCCACCGGCACGCGCAGGATGACCAGCACGATGAAGATGCCGAACAGGATCAGCGCGACATCCAGCGGGCTCATTTGGGCCTCCAGGCCCCGCGGGCCGCCCCGACGGGAAGTGAGCCTCTTCGGATCGGCCGTGCGAGGCTCATGCGGACTGGTCGCCCCGCTTCAGCAACTGCCAGTCGTCGTAGAGCTTTTCCAGCGTGAACAGCAGCCAGGTGAACCCGGCGAATGGCCAGGCGATGTGGATGCTGACCATGTTGATGCCGGTCAGCTCGGACTCCTGGTCCAGCCCGAACTGCGCGAAGCGCCAGCCGAACCCGAGGAAGATCAGCGCCACCAGCAGGATCGCCAAGTCGACGACCATGCGGCTCGCCGCCTCGCCGCGTTTCGTGGCGGGATGCGGCAGGATGTCGACGTCGAAGTGCGTGCGGTCGCGCACGCCCACGCTGGCGCCGATCATGATGATCCAGATCAGACAGAAGCGCGCCATCTCCTCGGTCCAGATGTAGCCGGGGATCAGGTCGCTGACACGCGCCAGGACCTGCATCGTCACCGGCACGATCAGGATCGCGAGCAGAAAGGTCAGCAGGACCTTCAAGCCGCGGTAGACCCAGTCGATCACTCGTCGCATGGACGCCTTGTGCCAAGTGGCCGAGGTACAAAACGAAAGCCGGGACGGCAGGGGCCTGTCGTCCCGGCTGCGCGCGCGCGAGCCTTACTTGATTGCGTTGATCTTGGCGAAGATCGCCTCGGCGCCGATCTCCTTGGCGTACTCGCTCAGCACCGGCATCATCGACTCGCGCATCTTGTCGCGCTCGTTGAACGGCACCAGCTTAAGCTTGCCTTCCTTCTGCAGCTTGTCCAGGATCGACGTGTCGCTGCTGGACTCGAGCTGGCGCTCCCAGTCGCCGGCTTCGGCGGCGGCCTTGCGGATCGCCGCCTGCAGGTCGGCGGGGAGCCTGCGCAGCGTCTTGCCCGAGAAGCAGATCGGCCGGATGCTGATCGCGTGCCGCGTCTGCATCAGGTTCGGGCCCACCTCGTAGAACTTCATCTGCTCGACGCCGGCGGCCTCGTTCTCGCCGGCCTCGATCACGCCCGTCTGGATGCCGTTGTAGACCTCGCTGTAGGCGATCACCGTCGGCGCCATGCCGGCCGCCTTGAAGGTGCGCGTCCAGATCGGCGCACCCTGCACCCGGATCTTGAGGTTCTTGATGCCGGCCATGTCGCTGAACGCCTTGGTGGCGAAGATGCTGCGCACGCCGCCACCGCCATAACCGAGCAGCAGCACGTCGGCCTTCTTGGCGATCTCGTCGGCGATCGGGTTGAGCACGCCCTGCGCAATCACCTTGTTCATCTGGTCGTGGTCGCGGAACACAAAGGGCGCGTCGATGAAAGGCGCGGCCTTCGCGAACGTGGACATGTGGGCCGGCGACACGATCGCGTAGTCGACCGAGATGCCCTGGTTCATGTAAGCGAAATAGTCTTTCTCGAGGCCGAGTTCGCTGTTCTTGTGCAGTACGAAGTTGACCGGCTTGCCGTAGTACTTCTTGACCAGCTCCTCGAACTTCATCAAGCCCTTGGTGAAGGGGTGTTCGTCGTTGAACTGGGAGGCGCCATGCAGGGTGATCGTGCCCTGGGCCCAGACGGTGGTACACCACCCCGCCAGCAGCGCGGCCGACGCGAGGCGGAAGAATTTCGAGCGCGAGATATCCATTGCTCCTCCGGTCTAGGTGTTGCCGTCGCGGCAGGGGGCGCGACTTTTCGAGAATTGCACGCGCATCGAAGCGCTGTCAACCTCGGAAGCACCCATATGGCGGCACGGCAGCGCGCGATGCGGCGGCAAGCAGGCCATCGAAGTCGCAGCCCTGCTTGTCGGGCCCAACCGGTGTCTGCCTTGGCTTGAGCGGCGGGCGCTTCGGCACGGTAGAAGCCCCGCCCTGAATCATCGACGTCTGCACATTCAGAGGTGCCCGGTCGCGAGTGTCATTCCCCGTGCGGCTCAATCCCGTGCCGGATTGTGCTGGGGGGTTGCACACCCCGGCCCATGCTTCTATCCTCGACCCTCGGAGAGTGCGAGCAGGTGGCGGGGAGGGTCGCTGCCAAAGGAGGTCGCCAAAGTGACGGGGTCGATGTCATGGATGTGACATCACTCGGAACGAGTGACATCTCCGCCTTGCTAGTCGAGGCCGATCAGCGTGGGCTTACGCTGGACGACGGTTCGCGTGTCGCGGTCGTGGGAGGCGGTCCAGCAGGAACCTTCTTCGCGTATTTTCTCCAGCGCCTCGCGGAGTCTGCCGGGTTCGAGCTCGAGATCGACATCTACGAACCGCGGCTGTTCACGCATCGTGGCCCCGCCGGATGCAACCATTGCGGCGGCATCGTGTCCGAGTCGCTCGTGCAACTGCTCGCGAGCGAAGGCATCAACCTGCCGACCGAGGTGGTCGAGCGCGGCATCGAAGCCTACATGCTGCACATGGACGTGGGCAGCGTTCGTATCAGGACGCCGAGCGAAGAAAAGCGCATTGCAGGCGTTTTTCGCGGCAACGGGCCGCGCGGCTCGGAGCGGTCGCTTCGCGTCGGTTTTGACCAGTACCTGCTCGATCTCGCTGCTTCGAAGGGAGCAAAGGTCATCCGCAGCCTTGTGACGCGCGTCGGTTGGCACGATGGCCGTCCCGAGATCGAATATGCCGGAGGCAAGCGCGCCAGCTACGACCTCGTCGCGCTCGCCGCAGGTGTGAACAGCCAGCTGCTGCAAAACGGCTGCGATGCGGCGCCAGGCTACACCTTTCCAGGCACGCTCACTGCGTTCATCGGCGAGTTCAACCTGGGTCAAGCAGCGATCCAGCAGAGTCTCGGCGATGCCATGCACATCTTCCTGCTCGACCTGCCGCGGCTCGAGTTCGCTGCAATGATTCCGAAGGGCGACTATGTGACCCTCTGCGTACTCGGGCACGACGTGGACCCAGCGATGGTCGACGCGCTTCTTGCCGCGCCGGAGGTGAGGCGCTGCTTCCCGAACGGCAAGTTGCCCGACTTGGTTTGCCATTGCTTCCCGCGACTCAACGTGCGTCCGTCCGCGCAGCCGTACGCCGATCGCCTGGTGTCGATCGGCGATTGCGGAGTCGCTCGCCTGTACAAGGACGGCATCGGCTCCGCGTACCGCATGGCGAAGGCCGCCGCCCGCACTGCGGCGTTCCACGGCGTCTCCGCGCGGGACTTCGAGGCGCATTACGCGCCGACCTGCAAGGCGATGAACTGGGACAACCAGCTCGCGCGGCTCGTCTTCATGTCCACGACCGCGATTCAGAAACTGCGCCTGCTGCGCCACGGCGTGCTGCGCATGACGGCGGCCGAGCAGGCCAACCGCGAAAAGTTCGAACACATGAGTAGCGTGCTCTGGGATGTGTTCACCGGCAGCGCACCGTACAAGGACGTGCTGGTGCGCTGCTGTCATCCCGGTTTCATTGCCAGTCTGACCTGGAATCTGCTCGCCGGAAACGTCGAGGCGCTAACCGCCAAACGGCCTGAGAACGTGGTATGAGCGAAGGGGTACTGGGCAAGTTGTACGCCGATGGCGAACTGATCGTCCGCCAGGGCGAAGTGGGCAACTGCATGTATGTCGTGCAGTCGGGAAAGCTTGAAGTGCTGCGCGAGGAGCATGACGGCAGCGTGCGCATCGGGGTCATGGAAGTTGGGGAATTCTTCGGCGAGATGTCGATCTTCGAGCACGAGGTGCGCTCGGCCTCAGTGCGCGCGCTGGGGGAAGCGCGCGTGATGTCGATCGACAAGAGGACTTTCCTACGGCGCATGGAGGAGGACCCGCCGCTCGCATTCAACCTGTTGACCACCATGGCGCACCGCGTCCGCAGGCTGACCGGAGAGGTCGCGAGCCTGAGGTTAAAGACCGCCCCGCCCGCCCCGCGGCCGAGCGGCGAGGAGCGTCGGACGGGGCACGAGCGGCGTGGCGGGCGCGAGCGCAGGGCCGCTGCCGGAAAAGGCGAGCGCGGATGAGCACACTGACATCCAGAACTGGCATTCGCGCCTGCGAGGACGTGCTGGTACGCCCGGCACAGCAAAACGTGCCGGCGCCTTGCATGCTGGGATGTGCCGCCGGCGGGGACCCGCGTCAATGGATCGGAATCGTCGCGCAGCGCGCCCAGCTCGGCCTGACTGACTCCCAGGCTTTGAGGCGCGCGTGGGGCGTCATCGCGGAGGCAAACCCCTTTCCCGCCACCCTGGGTCGCATCTGTCCGCATCCCTGCGAGTCGGCGTGCAACCGCGCTGGCAAGGACGGCGCGGTCGCCATCAACGCGCTGGAGCGATTTCTCGGCGACTGGGCACTCAGGCGCGGCCTGCCGCTGGCGCGGCCCGAGGGAGCGACCCACGGTGCGTCGATCGGCGTCGTTGGTGCCGGACCGGCGGGGCTATCCTTCGCCTATCAGCTTGCGCGCCGCGGGCACCACGTGACGCTGTACGAACGACGTGAGCATGCGGGAGGCATGCTGCGGTACGGCGTCCCGGCGTTTCGCTTGCCCAAGCAGATTTTGCAGGCGGAAATCGATCGCATCGTCGCCCTCGGCGTTGATCTTCGGCTGAACGTGACCGTCGGCCGCGACGTCAGCGTCGACGAACTGCGCGAGTGCCATGACCTGCTGTTCCTCGGCATCGGCGCGGGAAACGCCGCGCGCCTCGGCATCCCGGGCGAAGACGGTCCGGGCGTGATCGGCGGCATCGAGTACCTGATCGCCGTCAACCGTGGCGAAGGCATCGCGACGCCGAGCCCAGTGGTCGTGATCGGCGGCGGCAATACGGCGATCGACGCTGCGCGTGCGGCCCGCCGCCGCGGCGCTGACGTAACGCTGCTGTACCGGCGAACGCGCGAGGAAATGCCCGCAATCGCCGACGAGGTGGACGAGGCGCTCGCCGAGGGCGTCGCGATCGAATTCCTGGTCGCGCCGACGGCGATCCGCCGCGACCCGACCGACCCGAGCGCCGTGATGGCCCAGCGCATGGCGCTCGGCGAACCCGACGATTCGGGGCGACGGCGCCCCGTTGCAGTGCCGGGGACGATGTTCGCGGTGCCGGCTCGACTCGTTATTGCGGCGGTCTCGCAGACCGTCGACTGGGATGGTCTCGAGCAGTGCCAACCAGAACGCCCCGGCCTGCCGGCAGGGTTGAGCGGCGCGATCGGCGACAGCATCTGGAGCGGCGGGGACATGCTGGGCGCGAGCATTGCGGGTATGGCGATTGCGCAGGGCCGCCACGCGGCCGAATCCGTGCACGCGATGCTCACCTCCGAGGCACCGCCG
>CP070653.1:2302106-2330694 GCA_020354665.1 Burkholderiales bacterium | reverse complement strand
CTTTCCGTACCTGGATCCGCTGAACTACCTGCAGGTCGAGCTGATGCGCCGGCACCGCACGCAGCGCGCGAACGACCCGTCGGCCGGCCGCGTCGACCGCGGCATCCACATCACGATCAACGGGCTCGCCGCGGGGTTGCGGAACACGGGGTAGGCGCGGCTAACGGTCGCGCGCCGACGCTGACGCGCGACGAACGGGCGGTGTCGACCAGACGATCGAAATTCTCGTGAGCTGCCGTTCGCGGGCGGCTCAGAAAGACAGAGAATCAATCCGGTCGTGGAGTCGGCCGCACGGCCTGCCGATTCCACGTCCGCCAGGACTTCCATTCAGCCTGCGCCCCTCTCAGGCAACCCGGCATCGCGCAATGCATCGAGCAGAACGTCGACCGGCAAGTGCGCTTCGTGGCTCGCGAACAAGCGCTTGGCGCGCTCGACGCACGAATCTGGCTGTGTCTCGAGCAATGCCTTGATCCTCGAGCCGGCTTCTTCGTGAGCACCATTGATTTGCAGTACCGCGATCGCGACATACTGCGAGGTCGGGAATAGAGCGCCCTCCAGACGACGCAGACTCTCGAGCGCCGACACATGGTCACCGGCCCAGAACTGGACCGCCATGAGGTACTGTCGGTAGTAGGCCGGCGGCTGCGGGTTGTAGCGCAGCGCTTTCTCCACCCAGCCGATCGCCTCGTGGCAACGTCCTGCCAGATTCAATGCCTGGGCATGCGTGATCATCATGTCCCCATCGTAGGGGTTCAAGGCGATGGCGCGTTCGCTGTGGGTGAGCGACTCCGCATGACGGTCGAGTAAGGCGTAGAGCCTCGACGCGAGTCTATGCGTATTGGCGTTCGCCGGATCTTTGCGCAGTAGCTCCTCCGTCAATGCCAGTGCCTCGGCCCGATGCGAATCCACATCGGATGCCAAGCCCCAACTGAGCTCGAGCATGAGTACGAAGGCGAGGGCAAATTTCGCATACAGAAGCTCGGGACTCATGCGCAGGGCGTTCTCCAGCGCCTTCTTGGCTTCGAGGAAGTCTTCCTTGGTCACCCGGTGGATGTGCTCCATCGCGTCATAGCACCAATCCATGGCCGAGTAGTCGTCCTTGCTCTTGCCGACGAGGGCCCGGGCCGTTTCCTGCCAGATGGCCTCTCCCAGGTAGGCCGCGACGATGGCACTGATCTCGTCTTGCAGCTCGAATACGTCCGCGAGCTCGCGGTCGAGCTTCACGGACCATAGTTTGCGACTGCCGTCCGTGGTGGACAGCTGCGGGGCGATCCGGATTCGTGACCCCGCGACCTGCAGGGTGCCGCTCAATGCGTACGTCGCATCGCGTGCGTCAGCGCCCTCTACGATCTTGTACTCGCGAAAGTGTGCAAGAGCCGAACCGATGCTCTCGGTGAGCGCCCCCGCAATGTACTCATGCTCGCCCGCGTTGCCGATGAATCGAAAGGGCAGAACGACGACGCTTGGAACGTTCGGTTCGCCCGCCGCAGCGGGTGCCGGGCTGTCGGGAGGTGCGCCTGCATCTTCCGGGTGGAATCGAACGCGAAAGCTCCGCACCGGATCGGCGATGTTCTTGACCTTCTGCTCGCCCCGGTCCTCGAAGGTGGCGTCTACCTTGCCCTTCACGGCCGTGCGGATCGACGCCGACACCGCGATCCCGCCTGGCTCGGCCAGACCCTCCAGCCGCGCCGCGATGTTCACGCCATCGCCGTAGATCGTTCCGTCGCCCTTCTCGATCACATCGCCCAAGTGGATGCCGATTCGAAAGCGCATACGGCGGTCTTCGGGTACGTCAGCGATCCGCGCCCGGAGCTCGGTCTGGATAGCCAGGGCCGCCAAGACTGCCCCCGTCGCTGTCTCAAACACCGCGAGCACAGAGTCCCCGGCCATGTCGATAACGCGGCCCTGGTTGGCTTCAATCTGAGTCCGGAAAACAGCGCGAGCCGCGTCGAGTGCGGCCACCGTGGCGCGCTCGTCCCCCGCCATCAGGCGCGAATAGCCCGCCGCGTCCGCGGCCAGAATCGCCGCTAGTCGTTGCTTTAGTTCCTGCCCACTCACCGGGGCTGCCCTTCCGCGAGCCGTACTGCTCGCGGATATTACTCGGGCGTGATCAGAGCGCGGGCTA
This sequence comes from Burkholderiales bacterium, assembly GCA_020354665.1. GTDB lineage: Bacteria > Pseudomonadota > Gammaproteobacteria > Burkholderiales > Burkholderiaceae_C. The sequence continues at coordinate 2,328,569 of CP070653.1, read as the reverse complement.
TGACTGCTGATGGCCGCTTGCTCTGGGTTTGTCGGCCTTTACAAGTTCCCCGATAACGGACTCTTCACGTGGTGTGCGCCTCTTGTGGCTACCTTTTTCCGTTGCCGCTGGGGATTTCTCACCGGTCTTGGCCGGCGAGGTGCCGCGCTCAACACCCCGCCGCTGAGCGCAGCCGGCTTTGCGTGCCGCCACGTCGGCCTGAACGGAACGGCCTGGCAGTGCCACGGAACACACCGATGGCGTTTGAACTGCCTATGCGCCGTGCATGTTGCAAGTCGATGGACGTTCGGTGTTTCGCGCCTCGCGCGCCATCGCTTGACCCTGCGCCGGCAACGGGGTAGCGTCCACCGCTCGGTTCGTGGGGCCCGAAAACCCGAGATCGCGAATCGCGAAGCCTGCGCGTGCTCCCGGAGCCCTAGATTTGCTTAGCCGACCTGGCCCAGCGTGATCGAATGAACAGACGCCACATTGTTGTGGGCTTGCTCGCCTGCGCGACCGCGCCGGTCACGGGCCGCGCGCAGGAGGCCGGGCGCATTTACCGCGTGGGCGTGCTCTTTGGCGAGGGCGGCAATTCGATGACGCCGGATCAGGACGTGGTTCGCGAGCAGCTGGCCGCGCACGGATTTGTCGACGGCCGCAACCTGCAGATGACGTGGCGCGGGGGAAGTGGCTGGACCGACATCGACCGCAAGACGGCGCTCGAACTGGTGGCCGGGCAGCCGGACGCGATCCTTTCGTTCTCCACCGCGATGACGCAAGCCGTGCAGTTCGCAACCAAGTCGATTCCGATCGTGTTTGTCCAAGTGAGCGACCCGATCGCGGACGGCGTCGTGAAGGACTATGCGCATCCGGGCGGCAACACGACCGGCGTATCAACCCAGCATCGCGAAATCGTGGGAAAGCGGTTCGAGTTGCTACGCGAGCTGCTGCCCAAGGCCAGACGCGTGGCGCTGGTTACTCCGTATGCAACGGATCCGTCGTTCGTGGCTGCCCGGCCGACGATCGCAGAGGCGGCCAGGCGCGTCGACTTCGAGTTGATCGAAGTCACCCATATAGAAATTCACCGCATCGCCGAGAAACAAGCCGAAGCGATGTTCGTGTTCACGGTGCTGGGCGAAGCCTTCACGATGGACAATCTGATCGACCTGGCCGCGAAGCTGCGCATTCCGTCGGTCTTTCCGGACGCGCGTTGGGTCAGGCGCGGAGGCCTGTTTTCTTACGGTACGGATCCGCTAGCGAACACGCGCCTCGCCGCCGATCAGCTGGCGCGCGTGCTGCGGGGTGCCAAACCCGGCGATCTCCCCGTCGAACAGAACCCGCGTTTCGTCTTCGCGATCAATCTGGCCACCGCGAAGGCGCTCGGCCTGAGCATCCCGCGGTCGGTGCTGGTACGCGCTGACGAACTGCTTCAATAGCTGTTCGTCCTCCAGCTGACCGGCTTTGACCAACGGCCGGTTCTGCGGAACACGAACGGCCGCCGAGTGCCGAATTCGCAGGCTTCATCTTGCCGGGCCAACGTGCGATTCCCGCCACTTCCTGCCGCTCCCGATTGCAAGCGCTGCGCTCGCTACTCTGGCAATCCAGCCGCCCGCAGGTCCGCGGCGATGCTGTCAAAACCGAGGCTGTTCGCAAAGAGGTAGCGCTCTCTCAGCGTGGCAATCCGGGTGTCCGGTGCGATCTCGACCAGACGATGCACCGTTGCACGCGCTTCGTCGATCCGGCCGAGCCGGACCAGGCAGAGCGCAAGGGTTGTGAGGCCGGGAGTGAATGCGGGATTGGCTTCCACGGCTCTGCGTGCACATGCCAGGGCGGCCTCATGCTCGCCTGAAGCCATTTTCGCGACTGCCAGCGTGCACTCGGGGATGTGTCGCAACGGATCGAATGGGCTGAGCCGAAGAGAGCGCTCGGCGTGAACCACGCTTTTCTCGGGTCGCGCGAGCATCATGTTGATCAATGCGCTGACGTTATGCGCGATGGCGGAGCTGGGGTTGCGCTCCAACGCCCGCTCCACCATCACGAGCGCGACATCGTGGCGGCCGTCAAGGGCACTCAATGCCAAGCCGGCGAATGCGAGAGCGGTCGCGTCGTCAGTCCGCGCGGCCGCGACCGCTTCAGCGTGACGCAATGCCGCCTCCCGGTCGCTGGGCGCTCGGCCGCCCCAAAGGTACCGCTGCTGCAAACAGAAAGCGGCAACGCCATGCGCCTCGACGTAGTCGGGTTCCAGGGCGATTGCGGCGTCGAGCAACGACAGTCCGGTCGTCCTTGCCGCGGGGGTAAAGATGTACGACTGCTCGAGCGCGCGCAGATAAAGGTCGTAGGCATCGAGATTCTCGGGACGCTTGCGTTTGGCCCGCTCAATCTCGGCTTGGCGCACTGAGGGTTCGATGGCTGCTACCACGCCGGCCGTGATCTGGTCCTGCAGGTCAAATACGTCGTCAAGAGCGCCATCAAACCGCTCGGCCCAGAGGTGTCCGCCCGATTCGGCCTCAACGAGCTGCGCGCTTATGCGCACGCTCTTCCCGGCCCGGCGTACGCTGCCCTGCACGACGTACCGCACCGCGAGTTCCCTACCGACCGTGCGCAGATCGGGTGCGGTGCCTTTGTATGCGAAGCTCGAGTTGCGCGCGATCACAGTAAGCCAGCGAATCCGCGCGAGGCCGGTGATGATCTCCTCGACCATGCCATCGGCGAAATAGTCCTGCTCGGGATCCCCTGACAGGTTCGTGAACGGCAGGACGGCCAGCGAGGGCTTGTCCGACCGCGTCGAAGAGGCTGCGATCGGCGCCTGCGCGCGCTGCGGCAAGACGCGCCCCGCCGGTCTGGTACTGAAGACGCGCACCGGTCTTGCCAGGTTCTTGAGGCGCTGATCGCCGAGGTCCTCCCAATCGACCGCCACCCGGCCGCGGACAACTGCGACGATGGCCTCCGTTGCCGCAACACAGTCCGGGTGCGCAGCGCTCTGGACCCGAGCCGCTGTGTTGATGCCGTCACCGTAGGCCGAACCATCGGCCTTTTCAATGACGTCGCCCAGGTGCAACCCGATTCGATAGTGCATTCGCCGAGCATCGGGCAGGTCGGATGCTGCCGCGGCGAGGGACTGCTGTACCGCCAGCGCCGCCCGCAGGGCCCCCGCAGCGGAATCGAACAGTGCCAGCACCGAATCGCCGGCCATGTCAACGACGCGCCCCTCGTTGGCAGCGATTTCGCGGGCGAAGACCGACCGCGCTTCGTCGAGGGACGCAAGCGTGGCGTGCTCGTCCTGTGACATCAGCCGCGAGTAACCTTCCACGTCGGCCACGAGGATGGCGGCAAGGCGTGTCTTGGGTGCAGGATTCGACATGTGCAATGCGCTCTGCGAATGGTTTGAGCCCATCCAAGCGGGTCGCAGCATGGTACCGGCGAAGCGACCAACTGACCGGGAGGAGGAGTCGATGACCGGAAACTGGCTGAAGCAGGCGACTGTCACTGGGTGACGTCAACAGCCGCCCATCGCCGCGAGCCAAAACGGCGAGCCGAACGGCTCAAGCTGCTGCAGCGCATCCACAAGCAGTAGCCGTTCTTCTACATGCTGCCGCCGAACGCCAACACGGTGCTCGCCAAGAGCAACCGCGGCATTCACATCACGATCAGCGGACTGGCGGCGGGGTTGCGCAATACAGGGTAGGCGCCGCTGAAGTCGCGCGCCGACGGCGACGCGCGACGAACGGGCGGTTTCAACCCGGAGCAACCTCTCGCGAAGCGCCGACCGCCGCCGTGAAGCAGACCGTCGATCCGCCCAAATGTTCGCTCAAACGCTGCTGCTGCCGAACAGCCGACGAGCAAGCTTGTTAGCGCCGACCCAAGACTGAGCCACTGATGGAGTGAACCCCTGCGTCCCGGCCCTCCGGGTCCGTCAGGGAGCCGAAACCGGCGGTCGCAACCGGTCGAGCAGGCTCGTGCGGCGATCGAAGGCCTGCCGATCGAGCTCGCCCTTTTCCGGGATCAACGGCTCGAGGGCCTCCAGCATCTGCAGGTCCGTCATCCCGTGCTCGGACGTCTCCCGAGGCGGACAGCCGCGGTCACGCTTGAGCCTGAGCAGTCCCAGGATGCGGCGGTCGGCGGCATCGAGCACCGCGCTGCCTTGCTCGCCGATGTAGCCGGGGTGGCGGATCGCCAGCGACAGCGGGATCACGAACACGTTGGCCGCATAACGCGAGCCTCGTTCCTCGCCGGTCTCCAGCTTCCCGCCGTCGTCGCGGATGACCCAACGTACGGTGTCGACCTTCAGGATCGCGAGGTCGAGCTGCTCGCAGTCGAGCGCTGCCTCCTTCGGCCGGACCGCTTGCGACATGGGATGGTCGATCGTCGGTAGGTACCGGTACGCGCAGCCGGCAGACACCAAGCTTGCGAGGACGATCCCGCAGCACTGCACTGCGAACCTGGCTGATATCGCTCCGGTGAACACGGCCGCCGTCCTCAGGGTGGAGGAAGTCCCACCGGCGCGCCGGTGAGCACCACCGTCCCGAGCGCCACGATGAAGACAGCCGCGACCCCGGCGGCCTTCTTGTCGAAGCGCGTCACCTGGATCATCGCGATCTTGGCGTAGGGCACTTCGACCGGCGTGTCCGCCGGGAGGGTCTCCTTCCGGTTCGGCCTGAGCGTGACGCCGGCGAATCGATCCTCGCGGATCTCCTTCACCCGCAACGAGATGCGCTCGCGGTCGGTCGTCACCACGCGGATCTCGTCGCCGACCCGGATCTTGAGCTCGCTCGTTTCGGCCGTGTCACCGACCGTGTACGAGTGGCGGGCGCAGCCCGCGCAGGCACAGACAAGCGCCAGCAGCACCAGTCGCCATGTCTTTCGCATCGCCGTTCGCCTGAACGAGTTCTTCCCGCGGCTCGAGATACCGCCGGATGCGGAGTGTCATGACGTTTTGTTCGCCGCGCATCCGTACTTTCGCGCGCCGCAAATCCGCCGCTCGCGGCGCGGCCCACTGACGCTCCTCAATGCAGCCGCGAACCTACCGCCTAGCATCGATGTGACTCGTCGCCAGGCCTGTCTGCGCGGCAATCGCACCCGCTGACAAGGAGCAGACCGTGAGCACCTACCCGATGGACCCTGTTGATGCCGCGTGGTACCACATCGACGGCCCGGCGAACCTGGCGATGGTGACGGGTGTCGCGTTGACCAGGCAGCCGCTGGACTTCGACAAGGTGCGCGAGGTCTACCGGCACCGGCTCGCCGGGTTCGATCGCTTCCGCCAGCGCGTCGTCGAGACCGGCCTCCCGATCGCGACACCGCACTGGGAGGACATGCCGCATTTCGACATCGACCAGCACCTGCACCGCATCGCGTTGCCGGCGCCACACGACATCGCGGCGCTGAAAGCGCTGTTCACCGACATCGCCAGCATGCCGCTGGACCGCGAGCAGCCGCTATGGCAGGTCCACGTCGTCGAAGACGTCGCCGGCGGTAGCGCGATCATCATCCGCTACCACCATTGCATCGGCGACGGCACGGCGTTCCAGGCGGTGGTGCGCAAGCTGTTCGACACCAGGCCCGACGCCCCGCTGGAAGGCGCGCCCGAAAAGATCGCGCCCGCGAAGCTCGAGGCGCCTTCCGGCGCACTCGCCAGCGGGTTCGAGACCCTCGAGCGTGCGGCGCGGCGCGCTGTGGCGCTGGCCGGCAGCGCTGTCGACGTGGTGGCGCATCCGCAGCAGCTGCTCGAGCAGGCCGGACTCGTCATCGGCGGCGCTGGAGTGCTGCTGACCGAGCTCGTCAAGCCGGCCGATCCGCCGTCGCCGTTCAAGGGCGACTTCGGCATCCGCAAGCATGTGGCCTGGTCGACGCCCGTCGCGATCCAGGACATCAAGGCGATTGGCGCCCCCTCGGGCGCGAAGGTCAACGACGTGCTCGTCGCGGCGATGACCGGCGCGCTGCGCGCGTATCTCGTGCGACGCGGCGTCGACGTCAACCACACGACGGTGCGGGCGATGGTTCCGGTCGATTTGCGCCCGCCCGAGCGCGTGGGCCAGCTCGGCAACGAGTTCGGCCTCGTGCTGCTCGACCTGCCGGTCGTGAGCCGCAAGGCCACCGATCGCCTGGCCGAGACCAAGGCGCGCATGGACCGGCTGAAGCGCTCGCCCGAGCCGGTGGCGATGAAGTTCCTCTTCGACCTGTTCGGCCGCGGACCAAAGGCGATCGAAGACGTCGCGACCTCGATCTTCGGCAGCAAGGCGAGCCTGGTGATGACCAACGTGGTCGGCCCGAAGGATCCGGTCTATCTCGCCGGCGTTCCGATCGAGCAAATGATGTTCTGGGTGCCGCACCCGGGCAAGGAGCTCGGCATGGGCATCAGCATCCTGAGCTACCGCGGCAAGGCCTCGCTGGCGGTGATCGCCGACGCAGGCCTCGTGCCCGACCCGGAAGCGATCACCGACGAGTTCAACCGTGAGTTCGAGCGCATGCGCCGCGCCGCGCTGCCCCGCCGAAAGATGGTGAGGCCGCAGCCCGGCGCAGCGGCAAGAAAGGCGGGTTCGGCGCGCGCTCGACGCGCAAGCGAGCGCTGACCGCCGCCGATGGCGGCCGCGGCTCGAAGGCGTTGTCAGTCGCGGCGAAGGACGGCACGCCAGCGCGCCTGATGGCCGAATGCGACTCCGGCACAATCGGCCCGCTCATCCTGCGCCGGAGCCTGCCATGCTGATGGAGTCCGCCCACAGGCCGCTGCCCGGACTGCGCCAGATGGTCGCCGATTCCGGCGGCCTGTACCTCGCCAACGCGCTGATCGCATTCATCTTCGCCGCCTCGGGGCCGGTCGCGATCATCCTCGCCGTTGGCGCGCGTGGCGGCTTGAGCGAGTCTGACCTGTCGTCGTGGATCTTCGGCTCGTTCTTCCTCAACGGGCTGATCACCCTGCTCTTTTGCACGCTGTACCGGCAGCCGCTCGTCTTCTTCTGGACGATTCCCGGCACGGTGCTGGTTGGCCCGGCGCTCGGCCACCTCAGCTGGGCCGAGGTGATCGGCGCCTTCCACGCCACCGGACTGCTCATGCTGGTGCTGGGCCTCTCGGGCTGGGTGCGCCGCGCGATGCAGGCCGTGCCGATGCCGATCGTGATGGGGATGGTGGCGGGCGTGTTCCTGCGCTTCGGCCTGGGCCTGGTGTACGCGGTGCGCGACGACTTGTGGATCGCCGCGCCGATGATCGTCGCCTTCCTCGCGCTCGGCGCCTCGGCCAGATGGTCGCGCCGGCTGCCGCCGCTGATCGGCGCGCTGTTCGTCGGCGCAGCGGCGATCGCGCTGCTCGGCAAGTTCCATCCGGACGGCGGGGAGTTGCACGCGCTCGCCCATCCCAACCTGTACGCGCCCGTGTTCTCGTGGCGTGCGATGGTGGAGCTCGTCATCCCGCTCGCGATCACCGTGCTGGTGGTGCAAAACGGCCAAGGGATCGCGGTGCTCAACGCCGCCGAGCACAAGCCGCCGATCAACGCAATCACGGTGGCCTGCGGCGCGGGCTCGATGCTTGCCGCGCTGGTCGGCACGGTCTCGACCTGCCTCACCGGCCCCGTCAACGCGATCATCTCGAGTTCGGGCGAGCGGCACCGGCACTACACCGCGGGCCTCGCCGTGGGCGTGTTCGCGCTGGCGTTCGGGCTGTTCGCGCCCGTGTTCACCCGGCTGATGCTCGCCACTCCGCCCGCGTTCATCGGCGCGCTCGCCGGACTCGCCATGCTGCGCGTGCTGCAGACGGCGTTCACTGTATCTTTCCGCGAGCGCTTCACGCTCGGTGCGCTCGTGACGTTCCTCGTCACGGTCGCCGACGTGCCGATCTTCAACGTCGGGGCGCCGTTCTGGGGATTGGTCATCGGCTACGCCGTGTCGCGCCTGCTCGAGCGCAAGGACTTCGGCGCGGCCAGCGCCTGAGGCGAGACCCGGCCGGCCGTATTCGCACTGGCCTTGCGCCCGTCGAGCGTACAGTCGGCACTCTCGCTGCGGAGGGACTCTTTGTGGGCTCGCGTAGACGCCGACAATTCGTCTTGGCGACGGGGGCGCTGATCGTTGCGCCGCTCCTCGCCAACGCGCAGCCGGTGCGCAGACCCTATCAAGTCGGAATCCTGGCGACCGAGTCCAGCGAGGCCTACCAACAAAGCCTGCGCGATCTCGGATACGTCCCGGGCCGCGACATCGTGTTCATCGTTCGCACGATCCGCGGGCAAGCGCAGCGTCTGGACGAATTCGCCGCGGATCTCGTGCGAGAGAAGGTCGACGTGATCATCGCGCCCACCCCGGCAGCCGTTCTGAGCGCCAAGCGGGCAACCTCGACGATCCCGATCGTCATGGTGCACACGCCCGATCCGGTGCAGCTCGGTCTGGTCGCCAGCCTGGCGAAGCCGGGCGGCAACGTCACCGGGACGACGACGTTGAGCAAGGACTTGAGCATCAAACAGCTCGAGCTCATTAACGACCTGATGCCAGGCGTTTCGCGCGTCGCGATCGTGCTGAACCCCGGCAATCCCTGGCACCCGGTGACCGCGCAAGGCCTTCTGGCTTGGGGCCGAACGCTGCGGAAGAGTATTCAGGTCGTGGAACTGCGTGCTGTGGACGACTTCGATGGCGCATTCCGCGCCATGCAGGCGCGGGGCGCGCAGGCAGCGCTGGTTCTGGCAGACCCGTTGACCTACGCGTACCGCCAGCGGCTCGCGGAGCTGGCGATGAAGGACCGGCTACCCGTGATTGGCAGTCTGCGGGAGTATGCCGAGGCGGGGTTCCTGATGTCGTACTGGGCGGACGGTTCCGAAATCGTGCGCAGCACAGCGCGTTACGTCGATCAGATCCTCAAGGGCGCGCGACCCGAATCCCTGCCCGTCGAGCAGCCGACCAAGTTCGAACTCGTGGTCAATCTGAAGACCGCAAAGACGCTGGGTCTCAGCGTCCCTCAGTCGATCTTGCTACGCGCCAACCGCGTGATCGAATAGCGGTCCGGCTAGGTCTCTTGTTCGCCGGCAAGGTGCGTTCAAAAGAATGGCTTGGCGCGAGCTACCGGACCCAGGCGTCGCGAATCGCCCGGATGTGCCGGTGGTCCGTGCCGCAACAGCCGCCGAGGATGTTGAGCGCCGGCAGCCGTTGGCGCAGCCCGAGGTAGCGGCCGGCCAGGTCGGGCAGGTCACCGACGTCGAGCTCGGTCGCCTCGTCGAGCTCGGCGTGGCTGCGGGGTGACGCGTTGGCGCGAATGCTGCGGATGCGTGTGAGCCAGGGGCCTTCGTCGTCGAAGCAGGCGTCGAAATGGCTCGGATGGGCGCAGTTCACGCCGAAGTACGCCGGCGCGGCCTCGGCGTTGACGTGCTCGACGGCCTCGCGCAGGCGCTCGCCACTGGGCAGCCGCCCGTCGGTTTCCACCGTGAACGAGACCGCGACCGGCAGGCCCACGGCGCTCGCCGCCCGCGCAACGCCCAGCGCCTCGGCTGTGCTGGTCATGGTCATGGCGCTGATCAGGTCGACGCCTGCGTCGCGCAACGCGGTTGCCTGCGGCAGGTGGAAGAGCAGATGGTCGTCGGCGCCGTCCGGCGCGTCGACGATGTAGCCGTCGCCGCGCGGACCGATGATGCCGTTGATCAGGATCGGGCCCGCGATGCGCAGCTGCCATTCGTCGCGCAGCGCGCGCGCAAAAGCCACCGCGTCGTGGTTCACACGCACAAGCGCGGCAGCGTCGTAGCCGAGCTTGCGGCCCCAGTCGGCACTCGCCCGCCAGGTGGCGGTGTCGAGCAGGAAGCCCGCACCCGAGGTCGCGGCGCACAGCGCCAGGTACGGCTCGAAGTAGTTCCGCAGTCGAGCACGCCCGGACGCGTCATCCAGCAACGGAAACGACGCGAACAGCGGCAGCTCGACGCCCTCGAGGTAGATCAGCGACGTTTCAATGCCACCGTCGCCCAGAAACAGTCGATCTACGGGAACCGCACCGACAACCTCCGCCATCGCCACCCCCCAGGGCCGCCGGGCCCGGGCGAGGTGTACGACGCCGGCCGAAAGAGGTCAAGCGGTTGACGCACGGCGGCCTGCGCCGGTCACTGGTTTTCAGGCAACGTCCGTCGCGATGCCATGTTCGAGACTTGAACGGTGTGGCGGCCGTGCGGTCCGGGCTACCAGTGCGTCGTGTGCGACGAATGAGCGGGATGGCTCAAGACTTGACAGCGAGCAGCGAGATGCTCTTTACGCCGTATTTCGCCGAGGCCCCGACCGCATTGTTCGAGACGAAGTGGTACTCGGCGTTGTCTCGGCACTGGACCATGCGCAGACCCGCGGACTCGATCGCGGCCACGTAGGCGTCGACTTGCATGGCGCCGCCGATGCACGCAGCCCATAGCGTGGCGTCGCAGCTGATGCCTTCAGGCAATTGCCGCTCGGTCACGATATCGGCGAGCGCGAGCCGGCCACCGGGCTTCAAGATGCGCGCAGCCTCGCGGAACACTGCCCCCTTGTCGGACGCGAGGTTGATCACGCCGTTGCTGATCACCACGTCACACGATGCCGCCTCGAGGCCCGTGTACTCGATGTAAGCCTTGCGGAACGAAACGTTTGCCCATCCCAGCGCAGCGCGCAATCGCTCCGCCTTGGCCAGCTGTGCATCGGTCATGTCGATACCGATCACCCGGCCGCTCGGTCCGACCCCGCGCGCCGCGATGAAGCTGTCCATCCCGGAGCCACTGCCGAAGTCGACCACGCTTTCGCCGGGGCGGATCGTTGCCAGGTCGAAATAGTGACCCACGCCGGCGAACGAGCGAACCGCGTCGGAAGGCACCACGTCCAGATCAGCCTTCGCGTAGCCGAGCCGCTCGGCAAGCGCGCGCCCCATCTCGAAGTGAAATTCGCCATCCGGGTTCTCCGCCACCGAGCGGTACATCGCCTTGACCTTTTCCTCGAGGGCGGCCGTGTCGAGAGCTGCGGGTGAAGCTGTCATTGCATGGTTTCCTTTCCAGGTTCCCACGGGCCAACTCTCGCCGTGGTTCGAGATCTCCCAATGGCCTTGTTTAGGCGGCATCGAGCCAGCCCGCAACAAAGGAAAGCACCTACCCGACCCACGGGCTTGGAGCGAGCTCTGGCCCGAGGCCTTACCGGCGTCATCCCGACCGGCCTGGTCAACATCCGCATTGTTCACGGTTGTTGAGCGGGCTGAGTCGAGATGCGAGGCCTCATGTGGCAGCGCTGTTCGGACCGAGCAGAGTTGCAAGCGGCTTTACGCGCCGACCTGCCTTGCCGTGCGATCCGGGCAGCGCTCGATTTCGCCGGTGTCGATGACTTCGCCCCATCGACGCGTGCGATAGCGTGGTGCACGATCGGCGCAGACCGAGACGAAAGCAAGATCGATGGTAAACTTCGCCGTTGGCGTCAAGGCAGGGCAGCAGCCCGCAGCACGAGGCGCCGAGATCACGTGTTGATCTCCATCCTTCGCCAGACTTTCTGATTGCTTCGGCGGTCCTCTTGTTCTGGTTGCCTCTAGCCCGCAGCGAGTGACCCTGCGGGCCAGCCGCCGGACAGAGTTCATCCGCCGCACGCGCGCCCAGGCGCGCGTACACAGTCAGACCGGCCCCTTCCCCGTCGTGGCCGGACGTCAGAAGGATCCGCCATCCATATCCCCCGAGAGGTCGGGAAACACCCCGTTTCTCCCCTCACCCACGCCACAGACGGCGGACGCTACGCCGCAGCCGTCTCGATGCGCTGCGGCGTCGGCCGCATGACGCACGACCGCGTGACGCGCTTGGCCACCGAACAGGCACGGGCCTGGATCGCAAGGCCGCAGCGCGCTATCCATCCATCCACGACGAACCAGGAGAGAGCTCACATGGCCAAGGAAGAACTCATCGAGATGCACGGCGTCGTGAACGAGGTCCTGCCCGACTCGCGCTTTCGCGTGACGCTGGACAACGGCCACCAACTCATCGCCTACGCCGCCGGCAAGATGCGCAGGCACTACATCCGCGTGCTGGCCGGCGACAACGTGTCGCTGGAACTCTCACCGTACGACCTGAGCAAGGGCCGCATCACCTTCCGTCACCTCGAGCGGCGAGGCCCGGGCGCGGGGTCTCGCGGACCGCGTCGATGAGACTGCGCCGCACCCCCTCCTCACAAACATTCAGCCTCCGCGTCAGCGGGCTGTTGACCCGCACCGGCGAGAGCTGGGGCATTTCTTCATCGCATCCAGCAAGGATTGACAACATGACAACTGAAACCGGAACCGTGAAATGGTTCAACGAGAGCAAGGGCTTCGGGTTCATCACCCCCGACAACGGCGGCAAGGACCTGTTTGCTCACTTCAAGGAAGTCCAGGGAACGGGCTTCAAGACCCTGACCGAAAACCAGCGCGTGGAGTTCGACGTGACCCAGGGCCAGAAGGGCCCGCAGGCCTCGAGCATCCGCCCGATCTGAGAACCCTTCGCGACGGCCCGGCCGCTGCGGCCGGGCATCGACAGCACCCAACATCATTTGCATTCGAACAGCGCCAAGATGGAACACAAGCTCTACGTCGGCAACCTGCCCTACACGATGCGCGACGATGACCTGCAACAACACTTCGCCCGATTCGGCGAGGTGATCTCGGCCAAGGTCATGGTCGATCGCGACACCGGCCGCTCCAAGGGCTTCGGATTCGTGGAGATGCGCTCGGCCGAGGAAGCGCAAGCCGCCATTCGCGGCATGAACGGCCAGTCGTTCGACGGCCGCGCCCTGGTGGTCAATGAAGCGCGTCCTCGTGAAGAGCGTCCGGGCGGCTTCGGTGGCGAGCGCAGCGGTTCTCGAGGTCGCCGCAGCCACTGATCGCCCACGGATCGGCTGAGCCGCAACGCGATGCCCGGCTACAAGACCAAGCAGGAGTGCATCGCCATCCACGGTGTAGACAGCCTGGTGATCCGTTCACTGCTCGATCGGCAGCAGTACGCCGATCACTGCGGCGAAGCCTCGGCAGCAGGCCTGTCGTCTGCCACATGGCCGTTGTTCGGCATGCTCTGGCCCTCGTCGCTCCAATTGGCGGCGCACATGGCGGCGCGGCCACTGAGGCGGGACGAGCGCATCCTGGAAGTGGGCTGCGGTCTGGCGCTTGCCAGCCTGGTTTGCCATCGTCGAGGCGCCGACGTGACGGCATCCGATTGCCACCCTTTGGCGCTGAGCTTCCTGATGGACAACATCATGCTCAACGACCTGCCACCGATGGTCTACCGCAACGGCGACTGGGCCGCCGATCCCGAGCAGCGCATACACGACCGGCATCCGGTGGTCCGGGGCCGCTTTGACGTGATCATGGGCAGTGACGTACTGTACGAGCGCGACGATCAAGGCCATCTGCCGGCCTTCATCCAGCGGCATGCGATGCCCAACGCCGAAGTGCTGATCGTCGACCCCAATCGCGGCAATCGGACTGCCTTCTCACGCCGCATGAGCGAGCAGGGTTTCACGCTGCGTGAGACCTCGCTGCACGCCACGGCGCCCGATGGTTTGGCCTACAGGGGCCGACTCTTGCACTACGTGCGGGCCACGATGCAGTGAATCACGTGCGGGTCGCTTCGAAGCGACCCGACCTGCAGCCCTGACCTGCACGGGTTGTCCGGGGGATGTCGGGACTCCCGTGCCCCGGCGTTCAGCGCAGCCAGCGCAGCAGGTGCTCGAAGACAGCCGGACTGGACAGCAGGTCCAGGTGGCCCGTCTCGTGCACCACCGCCTGCCGGTCGGCGCCGAAAGCCAGTCGTCGTGCCGGATCGCGATGCTGGCCGAGCGCGCTGGCCACCGGCACCAGACCATCCCCCAGCAGCGTCGACTTGAGGCTGCCTTCGGCAGGCCCGAGGCTGGCGGCGATGGCAGAGCAGCGTGCCGTGCCGGGCAGGGGCACCTGGGCATGCTTGTGCGTGCCGTGGCCATCACTGCCGCGGGCCACCACCTCGCCGTGGCTAAGGTCGTTGATGCCGGCGCTGCGCATGCGGCCCAGGCGGGCCAGCGGGGCGGCGTAGGGCAGCGCCCCCAGCACCAGGTCCACACCCTGGCCAGCGCGTTCGAGCGGCGCGCCCTGGTGCGGCGTGCCCAGGCACACGAGGTCGTCGACGCGCGCCGGCCAGCGCAAGCCGCCGCGCTGGATCAGCGGGCCATGGTGGATCGCGCTGCGAGCCACCAGGCCACCCATGCTGTGGCCGACCATCGCCAGACGCGCGATCGGCACCGGCCACGCATCGAGCAGATGCTCCATCTGCTGCGCCAGGATGCGCCCATTGGTCGACACGCTCAGGCCGCTGTTGTAGTGCAGATAGACCGGCGTGTAGCCGGCCTCGCGTGCCAGCGCAGCGCCATGGTCATGCCCGCCGCGCTGCCATTGCAGGTCGTTCAGGCACAGGCCGTGCAGCAGCACCACCACGCGCGGCGTGGCGGCGGGCAGGCGCGAGCGCATCGCGAAGCGCTCGAGCACCAGCACTTGCCCTTCGTGCCGGAACGTCATCGCGATCGCCAGCGGGTTGCCGGTCGCAGCCAGGTGGTCGCCCAGCACGCCGTTGAGCGCGGCGACGATGGCCTCGCGCTCGGCAAGCGGCAGGCGGCCGGCTGTCGAAAGCCTGGGGCCGAGCCAACCCAACAGCGCCTCCGCGCTGCCGCCCACGACGCGTGTGGCCCCGCGCACCGTCTTGTAGACCAGGCCCGTCAATCCCTGTGTGCGCTCGTCGGCGGGGGCCGCCGTCAGGCGAGGCAGGCTCGCAATGCGCGCGTGCATCGCCTCCACCAGATCGACCAGGCCGGCGACCGCGTCGGTCGTCAGCTGCGCGGCGCCGCGCAGGTCCGCGGCTTGCAGGAGCGGTTGAGTCATGGGCCAGTGTGCCAGTTTCCGGCCGACCGCGCCGCCGGCGCCGCGGCAAGGCGGCCACGCGCCGCGCCCGATCCAGACGCGCGGCAACCCGAGCCAGCTCGGCGGTGCCGAACGATCCGCTCGCGACCGACCAGCGCAGGCGCTCTCGCTGCTGTTGCGAAGCCCGCTCTGCCGACACCGGGCAATGCGGTCCGGTGTGCACTCACACGCATACCGCGTATGCTGCCCGTCGTTTGGAAATAGTCGCTCCGTTCCACGAATTCGAGAGGACCGCACATGACGTACTGGACGGCGTTTGGCTCGCATGGGTCACCGCATTTGCTCAGCGTATTGCGCATCGTCACCGCGTTCTTGTTCATGGCGCACGGCACCGCAAAACTGTTCGGGTTCCCGGTCGCGTCCGGGCCGCACGCATTGCTCTCGCTGGCTGGCATCGCAGGAATGCTTGAATTTGTTGGCGGGATGTTTGTCCTGGTGGGTCTGTTCACCCGGCCGGTCGCTTTCGTGCTGTCGGGACTAATGGCCGTCGCCTACTTCCTAGCGCACGCACCCCGCGGGTTCTGGCCGATCGAGAACCGAGGGGAATTGGCCGCCTTGTATTGCTTCGTGTTCCTGTACCTGGCTGCAGCCGGCGCAGGCCCGTGGAGTCTGGATGCCCTCTGGCGGCGCGACAAGACGACCAAGGCATCGGCTTCGGCGTGACCCCGTTGAACGAGGCTCGGGCCTTCACTTCCCAGTGAGCCGGAGATGCGGCGCGCGCAGCGGCGGCCGACACTTGACCTAATCTATCCTTCGTGCAGATTCACGTCCCCGACCCGGACTACACCGGGTCCGAGCGCGCGCGAGCCCACTTTCGGCTCGCGGTAAAGATCGCGTTCGGTCTCGTCGGGCTGCTGTGGTTCATCTACTTGACGAACTCGGCACTGGGCCAGGACCCGGAACCGTTCGGCATCCATCCGCGCCAATGGATCGGGCTGCCCGGGATCGTATTCGCGCCATTGGTGCACGGGGGCTTCGAGCACCTGATCGCCAACTCGCTACCGTTGTTGGTGTTGGTCACGGTCATGCTGGTCGTCTATCCGCTCTCGGCGCTGCGCGTTGTGCCGGCGGTCTACCTGGGAACGGGCATCGCGGTGTGGCTGTTCGCCAGAGACTCGGTGCACTTTGGCGCCAGTGGCCTGGTCTACGGCCTGGCGAGCTATGTCTCCGTGGCGGGTCTGCTGCGGCGTGACCGGCGGGCCGTCGCCGCGTCGCTCGTCGTCTGGTTCATGTACGGCTCACTGGTCTGGGGCGTGTTGCCCGCGCAGCCCGGGGTGTCCTGGGAGACGCACCTTGCGGCCGCGCTGATCGGTGTCGCATTCGCGATTGCATTGCGGCGCCTGGATGTGCCGCCACGCAAGCGCTACGCGTGGGAAGGCGAGGCCGATGAGGGCTCGAGCGAAGACGCGAGCTCGCGCCCGCATGCAAGCCCTGGCGAACCTGATCGGCTTTGACTGATCGGCTTTGAGCCGGGGGCCGCTGAATGGGGCTCGGCCTGGGAGTTGCCGCTCGTCGCCGACGCCCTGGTCCAACGGCATGGCCGCGGGCTTGCGAAATACGGGGGAGGCACGGCTGCGGTCAGGTGCCGGTGGCGAGTTGCGACGAACAGGTACTTTCGACCCAAACCGGGCATGTGATCGGCGAGAAACAGCGCCTTGAAGCGGTCGTCCGACAGTCAGCCTCGGCCGGGGCACCCGTGCAGCCAGGCGCTGCCCGAACTCCAGTGGCGACATCACGATGTGCGTGGTGCCATTGCGCCGAGGCGTCTTCAACCTCGAGCACGGCCTGCCGGGCCCTCAGACAGTAAGACCCGCGAGTCGAGTGACGTCGTAACCACGGCGCCGATACGCAGTACCTGGCGCTCGTTGCGCCACCTCATCGGCTCAGGGCCTGGCGGCTGCGGCCGGGCGGCGGATCATCACCACCACCAGCGTCACCACGGTCAGTGGCACGACAAAGCCCATCATCACGCCCGAGAAGGCCTGCAACGCGTCGTGCTGCTGCGCCGCCAGGACCAGGTAGGCCACGTAGGCGACGTAATAGCCGAGGAAGGCGCCACCTTCCCAGCGCGCGATCTCGCGGCCCGTGATGAAGACCGGCAGGCAGGCCAGCGCCACCGCCAGCATCACCCAGATATCGAAGGCGAGCACCGACGGCGCAACCACCAGGCCCAGGTCGCCCGACACCAGCCCCGACAAGCCCAGGCAGCCCAGGATATTGAAGGTGTTGCTGCCGACCACGTTGCCAACCGCGATGTCGCGTTCGCCCTTGATCGCGGCCGCGATGCTGGTCGCCACCTCGGGCATGCTGGTGCCAGCGGCGACGATGGTCAGGCCGATGACGAGGTCGCTCACGCCCATGGCCTTGGCGAAGCCGACCGAGGCCTGCACCAAGTATTCCGAGCCGAACACCAGCGCCGCCAGGCCGGCGGCGATTAGGCCGAATTGTGCGGCCCAGTGACTGTCCCAGGCACCAGCCTCGGCAGGCTTGACCGTCTCGGCAAACTCATCCTGCGCGGCCTGCGTCTCGCGGCGCGATTGCAAGACCAGGAACACGGTGTAGGCCACCAGCAGCGCGAACAGGAAGCCCCCGTCGAGGAAAGAGAGCTTGCCATCCAGCGTGAGCGCCAGCAGCAGCAGGCTCGCGCCCAGCATGATCGGCACCTCCTGCCGAATCAGCTGGATGTTGACCAGCAGCGGCGCGATCAGGGCGCTGATGCCCAGGATGAACAGCACATTGAAGATGTTGCTGCCCACCACGTTGCCAATGGCGATGTCGGTCTTGCCGTCGAGCACGGCGCCCACGCTCACCGCGACTTCGGGCGCGCTGGTTCCGAAGGCGACGATGGTGAGTCCGACGACGAGTGGGCTGATACCGAACGACAGCGCCAGTTTGGACGCGCCGCGCACCAGCGTGTTGGCGCCGATGACCAGCAGGATCGGGCCGCCGAGAAACATAAGCATGTTCATGTTCGGGCACTGTAGCCACAAACGCTTGCCCCCCGCAGGACGGACCGCCTCACGCAAACGGATACGAGATTCGGGCTCCGGGCAGCCGTCGCGTCGCGCCAGCGCGAGGACAGCCTTCGCGTCATGCCTTTCCAGAGTGCCTCAGACGCTCACGGGACGAGTTCCCCCCGCGCGCGAGGGGGCAGAAGCCGCTGCGCGACGGGAACACCCTGACCTGGAGGATGCTGCAACGACCGCCGTGCGCGTGATGGTGCTGATCGATGCCGACAACGTGAGCGCCGACGCGCTGGAGTGTCCGGCGCCGCTGCGGCCGATGCCGGTGCTCGGCGTGCCGGGTTGGTGGGAACCGAACGAGGCGCCGGCGTTCTATCGCGACGCGCGTGTGTTCCGGCCGGCGCCGGCTTGAAACGCCGCAGCGCGGAGCAAAATGGGCCGGATGTGGCGCCCCCCGGCGCCCGACAACCGAACGACCATGAAACGAATCCTGCTCTTCGTCGGCACCAACCTCGCGGTGATGCTCGTGCTCGGCACCGTCTCGCGGCTGCTGGGCGTCGACCGCTTCCTGCACGCCAACGGGCTCGACCTCGGTTCGCTGCTCGCCTTCGCCGCGGTGATCGGCTTTGGCGGCGCGTTCATCTCGCTGCTGATGAGCAAGCCGATGGCGAAGTGGACGACCGGAGCCGTCGTGATCAACGACTCGTCGGATGCGGTGCATCGGTGGCTCGTCACCACGGTCGAGCGCTTCGCAGCCAAGGCCGGCGTCGCGATGCCCGAGGTCGCACTGTACGAGGGCGCGCCGAACGCTTTCGCGACCGGCGCGTTCAAGAATTCGGCGCTGGTCGCGGTCTCCACCGGCCTCGTGCAGAGCATGACGCGCGAGGAGGTCGAAGCGGTGATCGGCCACGAGGTGGCGCACGTCGCCAACGGCGACATGGTGACGATGACGCTGATCCAGGGCGTGATGAACACGTTCGTGGTGTTCCTGTCGCGGGTGATCGGCTACGTGGTCGACCGCGTCGTGCTGCGTAACGAGCGCGGGCTTGGCATCGGGTACTACCTGACGACGATCGTGCTCGACATCGTGCTCGGCCTGCTGGCCGCGATCATCGTCGCCTGGTTCTCGCGCCAGCGCGAGTACCGCGCCGATGCCGACGCCGCCTCGCTGATGGGCAGCCGGCAGCCGATGATCAACGCGCTCGCGCGGCTCGGCGGCCTGCAGCCGGGCGCGCTGCCGCAGTCGGTGGAGGCGATGGGCATCGGCGGCAAGGCCGGCGTGATGGCGCTGCTTTCGACGCACCCGCCGATCGAGGACCGCATCCGCGCGCTGCAGCAGGCGCAGTGATGCGCAGCGCCGCCGGCCCGCAACGCACGTTCGCCCAGGCGCCGGCCGACATGGCCGAGGTGCTGCGTGAGCGGCTGGCGGTGAGAGGCGGGAAGGCGATAGGGTTTCGAACCGCTGTGCGCATGCATCTGCAGCCTCCGACTTAGGCTTCAGCCTGACGCAGTGATCGTCGTACTCACGCGCCGCCCAGCACCGCACGGGCTCCACGTCCCGAGCCCATCGTTTCGGCCGTTGGCAGCCGTTGGCGGCGTGTGCACCTGACGCCGGATGCGGCTCAGCCAGCTTGGTGACGCACCGACTCTCGCGTCGGCACCCTGGGCGGCGGTTGCCGCGTGAGGCACGACCGCTGGCTTCAGGCACACCCCGTGATAAGCGACGAAGGGATGGCTCCGACCCGTCGCCAGCAGACACCGCTGCCAGAATACCCGGCGTGAACGCCCTGGACATCATTTCGCCGCAGCTGGCTCCCCTCGCCGAGGAGCCGTTCTACCGCCCCGTGAATCAGGAAGACGGGCTGTTCGAGGCCGCCTTCGAGCGCCGGCTGCCGGTGTTGCTGAAAGGGCCCACCGGCTGCGGCAAGACGCGCTTCGTCGAGTACATGGCGTGGAAGCTCCAGCGGCCGCTGGTGACCGTGGCCTGCCACGAGGACCTGACGGCGTCCGACCTGGTGGGGCGCTATCTGATCGTCGGCGGGCAGACGGTGTGGATGGAAGGGCCGCTGTCGGCGGCCGTGCGCAACGGCGCCATCTGCTATCTGGACGAGGTGGTGGAAGCGCGCAAGGACACGATGGTGCTGATCCATCCGCTGGCCGATTCGCGCCGCGTGCTGCCGGTCGAGAAGCGCGGCGAGTGGGTGCACGCGGCTGCAGGGTTCATGCTGGTGATCTCCTACAACCCCGGCTACCAGAGCGTGCTGAAGGAGCTCAAGCAGAGCACGCGTCAGCGCTTCATCGCGCTGGATTTCGACTATCCGCCGCCCGATCTGGAGGCCGAGATCGTCATGCACGAGACCGGCGTCGCGCGTGATGTGGCCGACAAGCTGGTCAAGTTCGCAGGCATGACGCGCAACCTGCGGGGCAGCGGACTCGACGAAGGCGCGAGCACGCGCCTGCTGGTGCATGCCGGCAACCTGATCGCCGCCGGCATCGACCCCGCGCAGGCTTGCCGCGCGGCCATCGCCCAGGCCGTGACCGACGACGCGCAGATGCTGCGCGCGGTGCACGAGCTGTTCTGTTCGGTCTTCTGATCCCTCGCCATGCTGCCGCCGCGCGCACTGCCGGCTGCCGAGGTTCAGGCCCGGCTCGACGACTGGCTGCAAGTCGAATTCACGCACTTTGCGCTGCACCAAGAGGCGGCGCAGATCGCAGCGCTGAGCGCGGAGGATCAGGAGTTCGTGCTCGGCTGGGTTCGGCGCAGCGCAGCGGTCAACGTGCAGCTCGGCCACCTGTTCGCAACGCAAGCGCCCCGCAGGCTGACGCCGGCGACGCGGCGCCCCGTGGAGGCGTGGGTACTGCAGGCGCTGGACCAATTCGACCGCCACGGGCTCAAGGCGGCAGTGCAGACGCTACGCCACCCGGATCGCTTCGTCGCTCCCGGGCGCGAGCATGCGGGGGCTGCCGTGTTTGCCGACTTTTCCGGCGTGCTGCAGCACTTCGTCGCGGGCCTGTCGGGCCGCCCGCTGCGGCTCGAGCAGGCCGTCGATGACGCGGGGGCCTACACCGACAGCGAGACGATCTATCTGCCGACCGTGGTGTCGCGGTTCGATTCGGCGGCCGACAACTTCCAGCTCGCCAAGGTGTGGGTCACGCTGCTGTGGGCGCAGACGCGCTTCGGCAGCCTCACGTGCGACGCGGCGGGTGCGTGCGAACGCTTTTCCGACCCGGCGCACGCGTTGCAGTGCTTTGCGGCGCTGGAGACGATGCGCCTGGAGGCCCTGATCGCGCGAGACCTGCCCGGCATCGGGCGCGAGATGAGCCGGCTGCGAACGCTCGCGGGCACCGATCGGCTCGAACCGGCGTGGCAGGACTGGCGCGAACGGCTCGCCGCCCCAGGCGCGCAGGCCCGCGACACGCTGGCCTGCCTCGACGCGGCCTACGCAACAAAGCCGCCGCCGCCTCCACCCTTTCACTGTGCGTGGCGACCCGAGGCGGTGGCGGCGGTGATGGCGGCACGCACGGCGCGCGAAAAGGCCCTGCTGCGCGCGAAACTCGCGCAGGTGCTGGAACGCTTGCCGCCGCCGGCAACACGTGAAGCCGACCCCTCGCGCATCGCGCTGAACAGCGCGACCGATGCGCCGAACGAGTTGCCGCGGCACGAGTTGCTGGTGGACGGCATCGCGGTACCGCTGCCGGATGACGTCGCGCCGCTGCTCACCTCGATCCAGCTGGATTTCGGCGGCATCCCGCCCGAGTATCTGGAGGCGGCCGGCCCAGGAGACTACGCGCCGGCGGTCAGCAACCCGCCGGAGCGCGACCCGGACAGTGTCTGGAGCGGTGTCTACCACGAGGACGGCGCCACCCTCTACCCGGAGTGGGACTACCGGCGCCAGAGCTTCCGCAAGAACTGGTGCGTGATGCGCGAGATCAACCTGCCGCCGCTGCACGACGGCTTTCGCGAGCAGGTCCTGCAGCGCTATCCGGGACTGTCGCGCGAACTGCGCCGCTCGTTCGAAGCGCTGCGCGACTGCAACCGCGTGGAGCGGCGCCAGGTCGAGGGCGACGAGCTCGACATCGACGCGCTGGTCGAAGCCCACTGCGACCTGCGGGCCGGCCGCGACGTGAGCGACCGGCTGTTCACCCAGCGTCATCGCGCCGAGCGGGACATCGCCGTGCTCTTTCTGGTGGACATGAGCGGCTCGACCAAGGGCTGGATCAACGACGTCGAGCGCGAGACGCTGCTGCTGTTGTCGGAGGCACTGGAAACGCTGGGCGATCGCTACGCGATCTACGGCTTCTCCGGGATGACGCGCAAGAAGTGCGAGGTCTTTCGCATCAAGCGCTTCGACGAGGGCTACGGCGCGGACGTGCAGGGCCGCATCGCCGCCATCCGCCCGCGCGACTACACGCGCATGGGCTTTGCCGTGCGCCATGCCACCCACCTGCTCGGCCAGGTGGATGCGCGCCGGCGCCTGCTCATCGTCATCTCGGATGGCAAGCCCGACGACTACCCCGACCGGTACCGCGGCCCCTACGGCATCGAGGACACGCGCCGCGCGCTGCAGCAGGCCGTGCATGCCGGCGTGCGACCGTTCTGCATCACCGTCGACAAGGAAGCGCGCGACTACCTGCCGCAGCTCTACGGCAGCGCGCATTTCACCGTGGTCGACGACGTCGCTCGGCTGCCGTACAAGGTGGGCGAGGTCTATCGACGCTTGACGCACTGAAGCAGCAACGCGGCTTCAATGCATCTGCCGTCGCACGCGCGTTGCCTTCGATGATCGAACCGGACGTATCCGCCGCACCTCGCCTGGTCGCGCTCGACTGGGGCACATCGAGCCTGCGCGCGTTCCTGCTCGGCGACGGCGCACGGGTGCTCGCGCAGCGCCAGGCCGACTGCGGCATCCTGCGCCTGCCGGCGCCGGGCGGGCGCGAAGGCTTCGAGCGCGCGTTCGCTGATGTCGCCGGCGGGTGGCTCGCGCAGTGGCCGCGGCTGCCAGTGGTCGCCGGCGGCATGGTCGGCAGCGCGCAGGGCTGGCGCGAGACGCCTTACGTGCGCTGTCCGGCCGATGTCGGTGCGCTCGCGTCGCAGGCGACGCGCGTCGCTGCCGCGCCGAACGTGGAACTCTGGATCGCTCCCGGGGTGTTGTTCGACCCGGGCGATGCGCCGCCCGACGTGATGCGCGGCGAGGAGATCCAGATCGCCGGTGCACTCGTGAAGCAACCCGCTTGGAACACGCGCGCGTGCTTCGTGCTGCCGGGCACGCACTCGAAGTGGGCGTGGGTCGAGAGCGGGCGACTGCTGCGCTTTTCGACCTACATGACCGGTGAGATCTACGCGATCGCGCGCCAGCATTCGATTCTCGGCCGCCTGATGCCACAGGCCGACCCGTCGCCGTCCCTTGATGCCACACGCGATGCCGCGTTCGATGCTGCACTTGACGCGGCACGCGCGAGCCGGCCCGGCGAGCTGACGCACCAGCTGTTCGCGGTGCGCACGCTCGGCCTGACCGATCGGCTGCCGCGCGAGGCGCTCGCCGACTATCTGTCGGGGCTGCTGATCGGCCATGAACTCGTGTCCGGTCTGGCGCAGAGCGCCAACGCGCGTACGGCGGGTGCGCCGATCGTGCTGATCGGCGAGCCGGCGCTGTGCCGCCGCTACGCGCGCGCGCTGCAGCGGTTCGGTGTGGTGCCGGCGGCGCAACTCGACAACACGGCTCCGCTGGGGCTGTGGGCTTTCGCGCAGGCGGCCGACCTGTTGACGGCCGCCTGAGTATCGCAACCCTGCACGCACTCGAGACACCGAGATGGCCAACACCCCCTTGCGCGCGCGCTTCGACGCGGCGATGCATACCCTGCCGCTGATCGCGATCCTGCGCGGCGTGCGGCCCGACGAGGCCGAGGCGATCGGCGCGGTGCTGCACGCGGCGGGCTTCCGGCTGATCGAGGTGCCGCTCAACTCGCCGCAACCGTTCGACAGCATCGCTCGACTGCGGCGCAGCCTGCCGGCCGACACAGTGGTCGGCGCGGGCACCGTGCTCGCGAGCGCCGAGGTCGCGCGCCTGCACGACGCCGGCGGTGAACTCGCCGTGATGCCGCACGCCGATGTCGAGGTCGTCGCTGCCGCCAAGGCCGCGGGCCTCGTGTGCGTGCCGGGCATCGCGACGCCGACCGAGGCGTTCGCCGCGCTGCGCGCCGGCGCGGATGCGTTGAAGCTGTTCCCGGCCGAGATGCTGACGCCGCCGGTGCTCAAGGCGCTGCGCGCGGTGCTGCCGCGCGATGTCGCGCTGCTGCCGGTCGGCGGCATCACGCCGGGCAACATGCGCAGCTATCGCGACGCCGGCGCGAGCGGGTTCGGCTTGGGGTCGGCGCTTTACTCGCCCGGCACGACAGCCGAAGACGTGGCGCGCCGCGCGCAGGCGTTCGTCGAGGCGTGGCGCCTCTGACCGGCTCGACGCGTCGGCCGCGATACAGCTCGGCGCGCCGCACGGTTCGGCGCTCGCAGCGCGGCGCCAGGCAAGCGCGAGAGCGTCATGCCTCGGTTACCATCGCCGCGGAAGAGACACGCGAGGAGCGCACGTCGCGCCGATCGAGGAGACATGATCCGTACGATGCACCTTCGCGCCCAAGCCGAGAAACCGGCATGCGGCGGCGAAGAACTGATCGCGCAGTGGCGTATCGAAACCGATGCCCTGCTCTGGGTCGACCTCGAGGACTGCCCGCCCGAGGTCGAGCAACGCCTCCTCGTCGAGGGCTTCGGCCTGCACCCGCTCGCCGTTCAAGACGCGCAGCGCAGCCGGCACCAGCCAAAGATCGAGGCCTTCCCCGACTGTGCCTTCCTGCTGCTGAAGGGTCTGGGCCCCGATCGCGACGAGTTCGTGTTCGAGACGATACAGATCGCGATCTTCGTCGGCGAGCGCTTTCTCGTCACCCGCCACTCCGGGCCCTCACCGAGCATCGACCGCCTGTGGCGCGAAACGCAAGCAGACGCGAGCATCTTTGCAAGAGGGCCGGACAGCCTCGCGCTTCGTCTGGCGCGGCTGCTGGTCGACCGGTATCTGCAGCGCCTGCTCACACTCGAGCCGCAGCTCGAGGACCTCGAACAGGCAATCCTCGAGCGTCCGGGCGACGACATCCTGGCCGAACTCACCGGCTACAAGACCACGCTGCGCAAGTTCCGGCGCGTGCTGCTGTACCACGTGCAGATCTTTCTCGAGCTGCTCGAGAAACCGCCCGCGCCGTTTCGCCCCGAGCGCGTTCACGAGGTGAGGGACGTGTTCGAGCACCAGGAACGCGCCAACAGCCTCGCCACGCTGTACTACGAAGTGGCCTCTGACCTGATCGACGGCTACATCTCGATGGCATCGCACCGCCTCAACAACATCATGAAGATCCTCACGATCGTGACGGCGATCTTCGTGCCGCTGAGCTTTCTCGCCGGCATCTACGGCATGAATTTCGAATACATGCCGGAGCTCAAATCCCATACCGGCTACTTCGTGCTGCTGAGCGTCATGGCCGCGATCGCCACGACATTGCTTCTGATCTTCCGCCGCAAGCGCTGGCTATGAAGGTGCGCACGCCAATCCGTCACGGCTTCAGCTCTCCCCCATCGGAGGTCAAGGCATGAGCAACGCGCAATGGGATTCGCTGATGAATTGGTTCGTGCAACCGCTGTTCGAGGTCGGCGGAATCGCGATCACGGCGGCCGGGATCTTTCGGGTCGTCCTGATCCTGGTCGCGACGTGGTGGATCTCGAAGCTCGCACAGGCCGCGATGGGCCGCATCGCGGCACACCGTCCGAACTTCAGCCGCGCCTCGCTCTACGCGCTGAACCGCCTGCTGCACTACGCGCTGCTCACGCTGGGCTTCGCGATCGCGCTTTCCTCGCTCGGCCTCGACCTCGACAAGTTCGCCCTTTTCGCCAGCGCCCTGGGCGTCGGCGTGGGCTTTGGTCTGCAGAACACGGTCAGCAATTTCGTCGCCGGGCTGATGCTGCTGTTCGAAAAGACGCTCAAGGTCGGCGATTTCATCGAGCTCGAGTCGGGCATCACCGGCGAGGTGCGCGAGATCAACTTCCGCAGCACCGTCGTCACCACCAACGACAACATCGACATCGTGGTACCCAACTCGGCGTTCGTGCAAGGCCACGTGATGAACTGGACGATGCGCGAAGTCAACCGCCGCGTTCACGTGCCGTTCGGGGTGGCCTACGGCTCGAACAAGGAACTCGTGCGCAAGGCCGTCCTCGAGGCAGCGGCCAACGTCAGCCACACGCTGACGGGCGACGACGCGAGGAGACCCCAGGTCTGGCTGGTGGGCTTCGGCGACAGTAGCCTCGATTTCGAGCTCGTCGTCTGGCTCGCTCAGGAAGCCGTGAAGCGACCCGGCGCTGTCAAGGCCGACTACCTCTGGGCCATCGAGACCGCGCTCGGCAAGCACCACATCGAGATTCCCTTCCCGCAGCGCGACCTGCACATCCGATCCTGGTCGCGAACCGCGCAGCTGCCTGCCATGTCCGATCGGCCGTCGTTGCCCTGATCGGCTGAACCGTCGACGGCCGGGCCGGCGCGTCTGGCGCCGTGGGCGGCTCCATCACCGGGGACCCAAGGCCCACGCCCCGGCACAACGCCTTATTTCAGGAAGCCGCTG
>CP070653.1:2281817-2302006 GCA_020354665.1 Burkholderiales bacterium | reverse complement strand
CGAGGTGTTCGTCCAGTGGTGGTGGGCGATCTTCGGTGTCGTCTTTGGCGGCGCTTACTTCTTTTTCCAATCGTGGAAGCGCAGCGAGAAGATGCAGAAGTTCATGGATCGGTTGCTGTTGAAGGTGCCGGTGTTCGGCGACCTGGTCAACAAATCGGCCGTGGCCCGCTGGACGCGCACGCTGGCCACGATGTTCGCTGCCGGCGTGCCGCTCGTCGAAGCGCTCGACTCGGTGGGCGGCGCTTCGGGCAACGCAGTCTTCGCGGAAGCTACCGAGCAGATCCAGAAGGACGTTTCGACCGGCACGGCCCTGACCACCGCAATGCAGATGAGCGGCGTATTCCCCACGATGGTGTTGCAGATGGCGTCCATTGGCGAAGAGTCGGGCTCACTCGACCACATGCTGGGTAAGGCAGCCGAGTTCTACGAGGATGAAGTGGACGAGATGGTTAAGGGTCTTTCCAGCCTGATGGAGCCTTTCATCATCGTCATCCTGGGCGTGCTGATCGGTGGCATTGTGGTGTCTATGTATCTCCCGATCTTCAAGATCGGCTCGGTCGTCTGATCGACGCCTCCGCGGTGCACCGCAGCCGGTTTGTACAGCCGGCCCGGGCCGTGCGTGTCGGACGCCCGGTGCCAAGCCCTTCCCTGAGAGATGTTCGATTCTCCTGAACTGCTACTGTCGGCGCCCGTCATGGCGCTCGTCGGGCTCTGCATCGGGAGTTTCCTTAACGTCGTAGTGCACCGGCTGCCGCTCATTCTCGAACGGAGCTGGAAACGCGACAGCGCCGAGCTGCTCGGCGTCGCGGTCGAGCTGCCGGCAGAAATCGGTCTTGCACGCCCGAGTTCGCGTTGCCCGGCCTGTGCTCACCCGATCGCTTGGCACGAGAACATTCCCATCCTCGGGTGGTTGCGGCTGCGCGGGCGCTGCTCCGCTTGCGGCGAACGCATATCGGCGCGTTATCCGATCGTCGAAGCGGCAACGGGCTTGCTGTTTGCTGCAATCGCCTGGCGCTACGGCGCACAGCCGCTCACGCTGCTGTGGTGCGCCTTTGGCGCCGTGCTGCTCGCGCTCGCGCTGATCGATTGGGATACGACGTTGTTGCCCGATGACCTCACTCAACCACTCCTTTGGGCGGGGTTGACGGCTGCCGCGCTGGGCTGGACCCTTCCTCTCAGCGACTCGTTGTGGGGTGCGATCGCGGGCTACCTTTCGCTTTGGTCTGTCTACTGGCTCTTCAAGCTCACGACGGGTAAGGAAGGCATGGGGTTTGGCGACTTCAAGTTGTTAGCCGCCCTCGGTGCCTGGCTTGGCTGGTCGATGATCGTACCGATCGTGCTCGCTGCTTCCGTGATCGGAGCCGTGGTTGGCCTGGCGATGAAGGCCAGTGGAGCGCTGCGCGAGGGACGTTACGTTCCGTTCGGCCCCTTCCTCGCCGGCGCAGGTCTGGTCGTGATGCTCGCGGGCCCGCAACGCGTGCTTCACTGGCTGGGTTGGGCCGGATGACCACGGCCGAAGGTCCGCCGCGGGTGCGGCGCATCGGTCTGACGGGCGGCATTGGCAGTGGCAAGAGCATGGTCGCATCGATGCTCGTGAAGTGCGGTGCCATCCTCGTTGACACCGACGCCATCGCGCATGAGCTGACCGGGCCGGGCGGGGCGGCGATGCCGGCAATCGAGACCCGGTTCGGGCGAACCGTGGTTCGCAGCGATGGCGCCCTTGACCGGGACGCGATGCGCCAGCTTGCGTTTGCGAGCCCTGCCGCCAAGCAAGCCCTCGAGCAGATTCTCCATCCGCTGATTGGCAGTGAGGCCCTGCGGCGCACCGCCGATGCAGCAGATCGTTGCGTGGTGTTCGACGTACCGTTGCTTGTCGAGTCAGTGCACTGGCGCGATCGCGTTGAACGCGTGCTTGTCGTCGATTGCAGCGAGGCCACTCAGATTGCACGGGCGACACGCCGAGCGGGCTGGACATCAGCGGCGGTGCAGCGCGTCATCGACACCCAGGCGCCGCGCGCGCAGCGCCGCGCGTGCGCCGATGCAGTGATCTTCAATGACGGCATCGACGCGGCGGGGCTCGCCGCAGAGGTCAGCGCACTGGCCAAGGCTTGGCGCGTCGGCTGAGGCAACACTTACCGAGAAACTCCGGCAAGACCCGATCGACCGGATCCCTGTGGAACAATCGCGGCGATGGCACCCCGCGGTGCGGCGCCTGCGAGGAACACCCACTTGGTTCTCTACGAATATCCGCTGAGCGAAGGCATCCGCACGATGCTTCGGCTCGAGCACCTGTTCGACCGGCTCGGCCAACTACTCGCGCGAGACACCGTCCTCGATCACCACTTCGCTTTGGCGACGCTGTTCGAGATCATGGACGTCTCTGCGCGCGCCGACCTGAAGTCGGATCTGCTCAAGGAACTCGACCTGCAGCGGTCTCGGATCGCCTCATTCCGCGGCAACCCCTCGATCGCGGAAGCAGCGCTCGACGAGGCCATCGCACGGATCGATAACGCGTTTGACGGCCTCAACCAGACGCAGGGCAAGGCGGGTTCGCAACTGGCGTCCAACGAGTGGCTGATGAGCATCCGCAGCCGCATTGGGATTCCCGGCGGGACGTGCGAGTTCGACCTTCCTGCGTACTACGCCTGGCAACAGCGGGCCGCGTCGCAGCGCCGCGCTGACTTGATGCACTGGACCGGCACCGTTATGCCGTTGGCTCAGGCGCTGAGTGTCTTGCTTGGTCACCTGCGTGAATCCGGTGTGCCGCACAAGGTCGCGGCCATTGGCGGTCAGTACCAGCACAGTCTGCCAACGGGCCGAACCTATCATTTGCTGCGCGTGCGCATGGATCAGGGCAATGGCCTCGTCCCTGAGATCAGCGGACACCGCCTGATGATTTCGATCCGACTGATGCGTGTGGAGCCCGATGGTCGGCTCAAGCCTTGCATCGACGATGCAAGCCTGGAGTTGACACTGTGCTCGTAAGCGGTCCTGCAGTGATCCTTCGGGTGCCAGAACGCCGGCAGGCATGACCGCCAACCTCGATACGACCCGCGCGCCGCTCCTTGTGCGTTGCCCGACGTGCAATGGGCCCAGTGTGTTCTCATCCGGGAACGCCCATCGCCCGTTCTGCAGCGAACGCTGTCTGCGCATCGACTTTGGCGCCTGGGCGACCGAGCGCTACCGTGTCGCCACCACTGGGCCAGCGGTCGACGAGGGCCCTGCGTCGACCGAATCCGCGAATTGACGGCCACGCAAGTCAAGCCCAACACGTTGGACGCAACATGCGCGCTGGCGACCGCGCCCTAAGCTGCGTGCTCGATGGTGCGATCGTTCACCATTCATGCCCGACGCTCAGCGACTACGGGCTGATTGATGAAATCGACAATCCGGCAGGCTTTCCCGGCCTGCGGTAGTACCGTATCTCCGAGCGGGGACGGGCGTTTGCAGATCAGGTCCGTGCTGGCTGGGAACAACTGAGCGCCATGCCGCGCTTGCTCGTGCGTCTGGTGGGCTGAGTCGAGCGCTCGTGTTGCGGGCGTCCTTCACGGGGTGCGCAGGCAATGTGGTCGGGCTCCGCAGCATCGCCGACGGCAGCCTCGATCGGGGTTGCCATTTGACACCCCCGGATTCCTCTTGAAGCCGGCCGCCCCGACCTTATAATTGCGTTGCTAGCACTCGCCAGCGCTGAGTGCTAACGAGTCAAACGCGAAAGTAAATGAGCGCATACTTCGGTTCTGAAGCTTTCGCGAAGTGCCTGTAACAAGCCAAGGAGATCCTATGAAACTTCGTCCGCTGCACGATCGCGTCATCGTCAAGCGTCTGGACACCGAAACCAAGACAGCCTCGGGCATCGTGATCCACGACACCGCCGCCGAGAAACCCGACCAGGGCGAAGTGGTCGCGGTCGGACCGGGCAAGCGTAACGACAAAGGCGACTTCATGGCCCCAAACGTCAAGGCCGGTGACCGCGTGCTGTTCGGCAAGTACAGCGGCCAGACCGTCAAGGTCGAAGGCGACGAACTGCTCGTGATGCGCGAGGAAGACCTGTTCGCCGTGGTCGAGAAGAAGTGACCGATTTCGGTCGATTGAATATCTCACCCGACATCCTGAATCATTCGGAGAAATAGCACATGGCAGCAAAAGACGTCGTTTTCGGTTCCGATGCCCGTCACCGCCTGGTCGAGGGCGTGAACATCCTGGCCAATGCCGTCAAGGTAACGCTGGGCCCCAAGGGCCGTAACGTGGTGCTCGAGCGCAGCTTCGGCGCCCCGACCGTCACGAAGGACGGTGTATCCGTCGCCAAGGAAATCGAGCTGAAGGACAAGCTCCAGAACATGGGCGCGCAGATGGTCAAGGAAGTTGCATCCAAGACCAGCGACGCCGCCGGCGACGGCACCACGACGGCGACCGTGCTCGCGCAGTCGATCGTCCGTGAGGGCATGAAGTACGTGGCCGCCGGCATGAACCCGATGGACCTCAAGCGCGGTATCGACAAGGCCGTCGAGGCGCTCGTGGCCGAGCTGAAGAAGATCAGCAAGCCCACGACCACCAGCAAGGAGATCAGCCAGGTCGGCTCGATCTCGGCCAACAGTGACGAGGCGATCGGCAAGATCATTGCCGACGCGATGGACAAGGTCGGCAAGGAAGGCGTCATCACCGTCGAGGACGGCAAGAGCCTGAACAACGAGCTCGAGGTCGTCGAGGGCATGCAGTTCGATCGCGGATACCTGTCGCCCTACTTCATCAACAACGCCGAGAAGCAGGTATGCGTGCTAGAGAACCCATACATCCTGCTGCACGACAAGAAGGTCAGCAACATCCGTGACCTGCTGCCCACTCTGGAGCAGGTAGCAAAGAGCGGCAAACCGCTGCTGATCGTCGCCGAGGAGGTTGAGGGTGAGGCGCTGGCGACACTGGTGGTCAACACCATCCGCGGCATCCTGAAGGTCTGCGCGGTCAAGGCGCCGGGCTTCGGTGACCGTCGCAAGGCGATGCTCGAGGACATGGCCATCCTGACCGGCGGCAAGGTGATCGCCGAGGAAGTCGGCCTGACGCTCGAGAAGGTGCAGTTGGCTGACCTCGGCCAGGCCAAGCGCGTCGAGATCGCCAAGGAGAACACGACGATCATCGATGGTGCCGGGAAGGGCGCCGACATCGAGGCACGCGTCAAACAGGTCCGCGTCCAGATCGAGGAGGCGACCAGCGACTACGACCGCGAGAAGCTGCAGGAGCGTGTCGCCAAGTTGGCCGGCGGCGTGGCAGTGATCAAAGTCGGCGCGGCGACCGAAGTCGAAATGAAGGAGAAGAAGGCGCGCGTTGAAGATGCGTTGCATGCCACGCGCGCAGCCGTTGAGGAAGGCATCGTCGCAGGTGGCGGAGTGGCATTCCTGCGCGCGCGGCACGCGATCGCCAAGATGAAGGGCGACAACCACGACCAGGACGCCGGCATCAAGATCGTGCTGCGTGCCGTCGAGCAGCCGCTGCGCGAGATCGTCGCCAACGCTGGCGACGAGCCGAGCGTGGTACTGGCCAAAGTGCTCGATGGCAAGGGCAACTTCGGCTACAACGCCCAGACGGCGGAATACGGCGACATGATCGACATGGGCATCCTGGATCCGACCAAGGTGGCGCGCACGGCGTTGCAGAACGCCGCGTCGGTCGCCGGCTTGATGCTCACCACCGAAGCCATGGTTGCCGAGGCTCCGAAGAAGGAAACATCCCCGATGCCGGGTGCTGGCATGGGCGGCATGGGCGACATGGGCATGGATATGTAATGCCCGCCAGAGCCATCTGGGACTGACAGGGGCTGCGGCAACGCAGCCCCTTTTTGTTGCGCGCCGCTTCCCCTGTCTCGAGCCTGCCCGCATGCCGTCGATGGTCACGACCCGCTGGCGGCAGCACGCGCGCGAATGGGTGTCGGCTGGCGCGACGAGAAGCCAGCAAGCCGCGCCGCTCTGTTGAATGTCAGAGCTCGCCCGAGCGGACCCACGCGTGCAAGGTCGCGGCGGCATCGCCGACGCCGTGGCGGCTCAACGCGGAGAAGAGGGCAACGCCGATGTCGGCGTGATCGGTGGCGAATTCGGCCAACGTTCTCGCGGTCGCGCGAACAGTTGCATCAGCCTGACGCCGCGACAGCTTGTCGGCCTTGGTCAACAGGACCAACAGCTTGACTTCACCCGTGCCGATCCGTCGCGCAACGAATGCGAGCAGCCGCTGGTCGAGGTCAGTCAATCCAAGCCGCGCATCGACCATCAGCACCAGCCCCTTCAGGCTGCGGCGTGTGGCCAGGTAATCGGCCATCACCTGCTGCCATTGCAGTTTGGCACTGCGCTCCACCGCAGCGTAACCGTAGCCGGGGAGATCGACGATATACGCATCCGGTGCGTCCTTGGGACCGAGTGCATACAGATTGATGTGCCGCGTTCTCCCTGGCGTTCGCGATGCGAAGGCGAGCCGACGCTGCTGTGCGAGCGCATTGATCGCGGTGGACTTCCCCGCGTTGCTTCGGCCAACGAAAGCGATTTCGGGCAGCCCGTTCATCGGCAACTGCTCAGGCTGGCTCGACGTGGTAACGAAGCGCGCCGTGTGCGCCCACGCGAGGGCCGCGCGGGCCCGCGAATCAGCACTGAGCGGTTGCGAGACGATCACTTGGAATTGAAAGAAGGCCGCATTGTAAAATTCGCCGCTTTTTGATCACGCACCGTCCCAACGACCCCGACGAGCGCAATGCCCATGAATCACGTCGCCCACGTCGCCCTCGCGGCAGCCACCATGTTGATGGGCTCCGCGGCCTTGGCTGCCACCGAGGGCGCGCCCGCCGGGCCCGACCTCGCGAAGGGGCAGGCGATCTCTGCACAGGTGTGTGCCGCTTGCCATACGGCAGACGGCAGCCGTGGCGCACCCGTGAATCCGATCATCGCCGGCCAGCATCCGGAGTACCTTGTCAAGCAGCTGACCGAATTCAAGAGCGGCAAGCGCGAAAACCCGATCATGAAGGGAATGGTCAGCCCGCTCTCGGAGGATGACATCATCAACGTTGCGGCGTTCTACGCCTCCAAGCAGGCGAAGTCGGGATTCGCCAGGAACAAGGACACGATACGCCTCGGCGAGAAGATCTACCGCGGCGGGATCCTGGAGCGCAATGTGCCCGCGTGCTCCGGCTGCCACAGCCCGACCGGTGTCGGGATTCCCGCGCAATTCCCGCGGCTTTCGGGCCAGCATAGCGATTACACCGAGGCGCAGCTGATCGCCTTTCGCAGCGGTGCGCGCGTCAACAGCGCGCAAATGATGGCGATTGCCGCGAAGATGAGCGACCGCGAGATCAAGGCGGTGGCCGACTACATCGCAGGGTTGCGCTGAGCCGCGACAGGCTGGAGACCGCAGCGGTTGAGGGTCATCGATCGGCCCTTCGTCGGCAAATCTTGCTTCTGTCCGCTGTAGCGACATCGTCGGCCACAACCCCCGCTGGTCAGCGCCGCCACGCAGATGCCGGGGCGCCATTGGCCGTAAACATGTTCCTCTCCGACCCGCATTCGTGTCGAGGGTTATTGCCTGGCCCGGGACGCCCGATATAGTTGGCCATACCCTGCGTGCGCCGCGACTCCGAAGGCCGTGTCGCAAGCCTGCACCGCAAGGCGCAGACCCCTGCGCCGGAATTCCTGCCCGCCCCACATTCCGAGGTCCGCGCCTTCCTCGGGCTCGGCGCAGCAGCGGACGATTCCAGCGGGCTTGACGCCGAATTCGTGCGCGTGCTCGAGGACTTGATCGACACGCTCATTGCACGCAACGTCATCGCGGTCACCGACTTGCCCGAGCAGGCACCGGCAAAGCCGTTCGCGCGCGCGAGCTACCGCGAACGCGCTGGCCGCAACGCGCCGCGACTGTTCGACGACGGGTTCGGCCCGATCATCGACGACTCACAACGGGGCGACCTTCGGTAAGGGCATCCCGGCGGCCGCCGGTCCGCAGTGCGGTTGCCGGTGTAAGGTTTCGCTTCGCGGCGCGACCGTTACAGAGCACCTCGAGCCGCAGGTGCCGCGTTCCGCGCGAGGAGACCCGCATGCGCCATCGTCACCACCACGGCTTCGATCACGCTGTACCTTCCGAGATCACGCCGCGCGCCGTCTACGAGCGGCGCCGTGATCTGCTTCGGTGGTTTGCGGCTGGCGCGGCAGGTGCCGTCGCGGCCGCGTGGGCATCGCGCGACGCGATCGCACAGTCCGCCGGACCCGGCAAGCTGCCCCGGCTGCCGGCGTCGCGCAGTGTAGTACCCGGTGCGATGACGATGGAAAAGCCCACCACTTACGCCGACGTCACTGGCTACAACAATTTCTACGAGTTTGGCACCGACAAGGCCGACCCGGCGCGCCGTGCTGGCAAGCTGCGCACTCGGCCGTGGACGGTCACCGTCGAAGGCGAGGTCAAGAAGACCCGCGTGTTCGACATCGAAGCGCTGCTCAAGCTGGCGCCGATGGAAGAACGCATCTATCGATTGCGTTGCGTTGAGGGCTGGTCGATGGTCATCCCATGGATCGGATATTCGCTGTCGGAGCTGATCCGCCAAGTCGAGCCGACTGGCAATGCGAAGTTCGTCGAGTTCGTCACGCTCGCTGATCCGCAGCAGATGCCGGGCGTCGGATCGCGCGTGCTCGACTGGCCCTACGTTGAGGGGCTACGCATCGACGAGGCCTTGCACCCGTTGACCCTGCTCGTGTTCGGGCTGTACGGTGAGCTGCTCCCCAACCAAAACGGTGCGCCGTTGCGGCTGGCCGTGCCATGGAAGTACGGCTTCAAGAGCGGCAAGTCGCTCGTCAAGATCCGCTTTGTCGAAAGACAGCCGGCGCCCTCGTGGGTCAAGGCCGCGCCGGAGGAGTATGGCTTCTACTCCAATGTCAATCCGACCGTGGACCACCCGCGCTGGAGCCAGGCCACCGAGCGGCGCATCGGCGAGGACGGGTTGTTCCAGCGCAAGCGCCCGACGCTGATGTTCAATGGCTACGAGTTGCAGGTCGGCCAGCTCTATGCGGGCATGGATCTGAAGAAGTTCTTTTGATCGACTCGTGAACCGGCTGTTGCTGCACCCCGCCACCAAGCCGACGCTGTTTGTGCTCGCGCTGGTGCCGTTCGCGCACCTGCTCTACGGCGCTCTGGCGGACACGCTAGGGGCCAATCCGGCCGAGGCGTTGATCCGCTCGACCGGTGACTGGACGCTGCGCATGCTGTGCCTGACGCTCTTAGTGACACCGTTGCGCCAATGGACGAACTGCTCCGCACTGGCCCGGCTGCGTCGCATGCTCGGACTTTTCACCTTCTTCTACGGCCTCTGGCATGTCCTTTCCTATGCCTGGCTCGACATGGGCTTCGAGGCAGCTGCGATCGCCAAGGACATCGCGAAGCGGCCGTTCATCCTGGTCGGCTTCTCGGCCCTCACGCTAATGGTGCCGCTGGCGGCAACGTCGTTCAACCGTGCGATCAAGTCGATCGGCGCGGCGCGCTGGCAGGCTTTGCATCGGGCGGTGTATGCGATCGCGGTGCTCGCGCTGCTGCACTTCTTTTGGATGCGTGCCGGTAAGAACGACTTCGCCGAGTGGTCGATCTACGCTGTCATCCTGGGCATCCTGCTGGGATGGCGGTTGCTGGTATGGCTGCGCACGGGGCGGCCGGCCTCAATGCGGGCGGCCCTGCGCTGAGACGCTGCCGGCAGGGCTTCGGCAGATCACCAAAGATCCCAGCGCAATTCCAGATCAACGGGGCCGGCATCTGGCGTCTCGGGTCGTTAGCGCCGAGATCGATTGGTCGCTTCGATTGTTGGAACGCGAGCTACCGGGCAGCGAGGCGTCTTCGTATCCGGCACGGATTCGCCGGCAGCAGAGCCCCCAGCGAGGTTCCCAGGCTTCAGCCCCGGTTTTCGAACACGCCGAGCTTCTTATGCAACGGCGTCTCGTCGGCAACGAATAGGAACGTTGGCGCACTGGACGAGCCGTTGACGAGTGTCACTGGGGTGTACCCCGGCATGCAGCAGGTATCGGCAGCGCGGAGGCGAAACTGCTGGTCCTCGACCCGTATCTCGACGTCGCCTTCGACGAGATGGAACACCATCGCTGGCGACCGGGCGGGCAGCCGCAGCGTTTGGCTCGGCCGAAGCATCAGCGCGTGAAAGCCAAGAATGTTCTGGGCGTCGGCGCCGGTTTCGGGGTTGACGTAGCTCACCTGCACGCTCTCGAGCTGCGGCTGGTTCGCAGCGAGCGCCTCGAGCGCAGCCCGCACGTCAGCCCATGGGTAGCGCAGCATCGGATAGGCCTGCTCCGACCGCTGGAATACCGGCGCCGGAACCACCCCGCTGCCGACGTAGGCGCGCCCGCTGCGGCCACCGTGCTGCGCCTGTCGCTCGCCCTGCACGTGGTAGCTCGCCTCGAGGTAGTGCACGAGCGGCAGGTCCAACACGTCGAGCCACACGACCGGTTCGTTTCCGTCATGGCCGTGTTCATGCCACAGGCCGGTGGGCGTGAGAATCAGGTCACCGCGGCGCATCGGGCATTTCTGACCATCGACGGTGGTCCAGGCGCCTTCGCCTTCGACGACCATGCGCACCGCGTTGGGGGTGTGCCGGTGTGCTGGCGCCCACTCACCGGGCAAGAGCAGTTGCATGCCCAGATACATGGCGGCGCTTGCCTGCATCCGTTCCAGGCCGTGGCCGGGGTTGGCCAGCACCAGAACACGACGTTCCGCCTTTTCGATCGGGGTCAACTCGCCGGCCTTCAGCAGCAGGGGACGCAACGTCTCATACGCCCAGCAGGCGGGCCGCGTGTTGGGACGCGGCTTGCCAGGCGGCAGCACCGCACGCAGGCTGGGCCACAGGGGCACGAGATTGAGCCGGCGCAGCGCCTCCACGTAGTCGGCGGGAAGATCTTCGAGGCGTCCGAGGTCGTTCATCGTCGATCTCCTTGGGGGTTCAATCGGCCAGACAATGGTCGACCTTCCACGAGCAGAGCCATTCCAAAGCGTCGGAGAAGCGCTCGGGGATGCGGCCATGCCATGGATCGTTGCGCACCAGCCGCTCGATGCCCTTTGCGTGGTAGATGCGGCCCATCTCGGGCGAGCCGAGCACGATGCGGGTAGTGCGGTCACTGCGCGAGCGCTGAGACGGCTCGAACGCCCTGACGACGTCGTTGTCGCTGAGCCGCAATGCCTCGCCCAGCGTCACCGCGTCCTCCAGCGCCGTGCACGCACCCTGCCCCATGGACCGGGTGGCGGGGTGAGCGGCATGACCGAGCAGAAGGACTCGGTCGATGCTTGGCCGCTGTACCGTCTGAACGAGAGTTGCGAACCGGGCCGGCGTCACCTTCAGGCCGAAGATCTCTTCGGCGAACAACCGGACCGCAACCTGGTGCAATCTGCACACGAGGTGTCCCGGCATTTCGTGGATCGGCAGGTCACCGAGCAACCCGGCGGACGCGCCGCTGGCAGTGGGCTTCATGTGAAGGATTCTAGGTACGGCCCCCTCGAACGCGTGCGTTCCCCCATCGGAGGGGAGACACCCGAGCAAAGCGGCCCCTACGATCAAAGCTCCGGACGGCGCACTGGCCTCGACATCGACCACCAAGACGAAATGACCACCCGCCTCATGCTCACCGACAGCCGTCTGCACGACGACCTCCAGGCCGTGGACACCGATCCACAACGCCTTCTCAGGCAAGCGCTGAGCGCACTCGATCGGGCCGAGCAGGATGCCTCGCCCACTGCAGTGATTTCTGCGCTGACGCAGGCGGCGCAGGCCTATCGCGGTCTCGGCGCACCGGCGATTGCCGACTGGTACCTGCGCAAGGCAATTGCTGCCGCCCGGGCACACGGCACGGTGCAAAGCGTCGTGAGCGTGCTGTGCGCGTCGGCCGACCTTGCTGCGGCTGTTGCAAGCGCGAAGACCTGCAGTGACAACGATGCTCGCCGCGCCGCGCGCGAGCGCGCGAGAGACCAAGGCTTCGAGGCCGCGCTGCTGGCCGCGCAGTCCGAAGACACGACGTGGGAGATCGACGTGCTGATGGAGGTCAGCGACGTCCTCGATCGATGCGGTGACCACGACGACGCGGTCGCGCTGCAGTGCCGTGTGCTCGAGTTGATCAACCGTCGGCAGGAGACGATGGTCAACGCGCCCGCAAGCGCAGGCGCGGCGCAGCGCATCTCCAACTAGGGCCGACCCTGGCTGCGCAATCAAGCGCAGCCGCATGCAATCGCCCGGCGCTCAGTGACGCGCCAAGACGGGAGCGAGCGCTCGGCCGGTGTGGCTGGCGCTCGCCACCACCGCCTCGGGAGCCCCCGCGGCCACGACTCGGCCTCCACCAGCACCGCCCTCCGGCCCGAGGTCGATCACCCAGTCCGCCTCGGCGATGACGTCGAGATCGTGCTCGATGACAACCACGCTGTGGCCGCCGTCAACGAGGCGGTGCAGCACGCGGACCAGCTTCTCCACGTCGGCCATATGCAGACCCACGGTCGGTTCGTCGAGCACGTACAGCGTGAGCGGCGCCCGCTGTCCACGACGCGTGATGTCGTCGCGCACCTTGCTCAGCTCGCTGACCAGCTTGATGCGCTGCGCCTCGCCACCGCTCAACGTCGGTGAAGGCTGGCCAAGCGTCAGGTAGCCCAGGCCGACGTCGCGCAGCAACGACAGCGGATGTGCAATCGCCGGCATCGTGCCGAAGAAGCCCACCGCTTCATCGACCTCCATGCGCAGCACGTCACCGATGTTCCTGCCGCGCCATGTCACCGCGAGCGTCTCCGCGTTGAAACGCTGACCCCGGCAGGCTTCGCAAGGCACCTTGACGTCGGGCAGGAAGCTCATTTCGATCGTCCGTAGCCCTTGTCCCTCGCAGGTTGGACAGCGACCCTCGCCGGTGTTGAACGAGAAGCGTGCCGGTCCATAGCCGCGCGCCTTCGCTTCGAGCGTGTCGGCAAACAGCCGGCGAATGGCGTCCCAGAAACCAATGTACGTGGCCGGGCACGATCGCGGCGTCTTGCCAATCGGCGTCTGATCCACCTCGAGGACACGATCGATCTTGTCCCATCCTGCAACGGCGTCGCAGCCGGTCCATGTCGGGGGTGCTTTTCGATGTGAGAGTGCCGCAGCGACATTGGCGAGCAGAACGTCACGCGCGAGCGTGCTCTTGCCCGACCCCGATACGCCGGTGACGGCCACCAGTCGCGCGAGCGGCACGCGAACGTCGATCCGCTGCAGGTTGTGCAGCGATACCCCGCGCAATTCGAGCGCTGCCGCCTCGGGCGCCACCGCGCGGCGCGGCTGCAGCGGATGCCGCGGCGGTGCGGCGAGCAACCGGCCCGTCAGCGACGTCGCGTGCGTCTCGAGATCGGCGACCGTCCCCTGCGCGACCAGCTGCCCACCCCGCTTGCCTGCGCCGGGACCGATGTCGATCACGTGCTCGGCGGCACGAATGGTGTCCTCGTCGTGTTCGACGACGACCAGCGTGTTGCCCTTGTCGCCGAGCTGCTTGAGCGCCCCGAGCAGGATCGCGTTGTCGCGGGGGTGCAGCCCGATCGTCGGCTCGTCCAGCACGTAGCACACGCCTTGCAGGTTGCTGCCCAGCTGGGCCGCGAGCCGGATGCGCTGCGCCTCACCGCCCGACAGCGTCGGCGCAGCGCGGTCGAGCGTCAGATAGCTCAGCCCGACTTCCTCGAGGAATCGCAGCCGGCCCATGATCTCGGCGACGACGTCGCGCGCGATCTCGGCATCGCGCCCGGTCAATGCAAGAGCCTCGAGCCAGCCTCTGGCCTCGCTGACCGACCACGCCGCGACGTCGGTGATCGGCCGCCCGTCGAACGTGATCCCGCGCGACGTGGGGTTCAGCCGCGTGCCGGCGCAGTCGGGGCAGGCGCGATCAGCCACACCTTCGACCTCGGGTTCCTCCGAGGGGAAGCCCTGCTCACGCCCGCGGTTGTCGTCGTCGCGCACCGAGTCGTCGTAGGCCTTGCGCTGTTCGCGCGTCAGCGCGAGCCCCGTACCCACGCAGCTCGTGCACCAGCCGTGCTTGCTGTTGTACGAGAACATGCGCGGATCGAGCTCGGGGTAGCTGGTGCCGCAGGTTGGGCACGCACGCTTCGTCGAAAAGACCCTGACCGTGCCGATGTCCGCCGTCGAGTCCCCCGATTCCATCGCAGCGGCGAGGCCATCAAGTGGCGCCAGCAAGTGAATCACGCCGCGGCCGAGCACCAGCGCCCGCGATAGCACCTCGCGCAGCTCGCCCTCGCCCTCGGGTGCGACGACAACGTCGCCGACCGGCAGCTCGAGCGTGTGCTCCCTGAACCGGTCCAAGCGCGGCCAGGGATCCACGCGTGTGAATTCGCCATCCACCCGCAGGTGCGAGTGGCCACGCGCCTTGGCCCATTTCGCCAGGTCGGTGTAGAGCCCCTTGCGATTAACGACCAGCGGCGCGAGCAGACCAACGTGCTCGCCACGATGGTCGCGCAGCAACTGCGCGGCGATGCTTTCCGCGCTCTGCGGCTGGACCGGCGTGCCATCGTGCACGCAGTGCTGGAGGCCGAGTTTGACCCAGAGCAGCCGCAGGAAGTGCCATACCTCGGTGGTGGTCGCCACCGTGCTCTTGCGCCCGCCGCGCGAGAGGCGTTGCTCGATCGCCACCGTCGGCGGAATGCCGTACACCGCGTCGACGTCGGGGCGCCCGGCCGGTTGCACGATGCTGCGCGCATAGGCGTTGAGCGACTCGAGGTAGCGCCTCTGCCCTTCGTTGAACAGGATGTCGAACGCGAGCGTGCTCTTGCCCGAGCCCGACACGCCGGTGATCACGTTGAAGCGGCCGCGCGGTATGTCCACGCTGAGCGACTTGAGGTTGTGTTCGTGCGCGTTGACGATGCGGATCGCTTCGTCGCGGCCAGCGACCTCACGTCGCGCCCGCCTGATCGACTGCAGCGGCGTGCCTTCCCGCGCCTGCGGTGCACCGAAGCCCATCGTCCGCTCGTAATCGCGCAGCGCCGCCCCGGTGTGCGAGGTGCTGTGCGCCTTCACGTCGTCGGGCGTGCCGGTGCACACGACCTCCCCGCCCGCTTCACCACCCTCGGGTCCGAGGTCCACGATCCAGTCCGCGGTACGGATCACGTCGAGGTTGTGCTCGATCACGATCAGCGAGTGCCCGGCGTCGAGCAGCTTGCGCAACGCGCGCATCAGCTTGGCAACGTCGTCGAAGTGCAGCCCGGTGGTCGGCTCGTCGAACAGGAACAGCGTCCCGCGTCGTGAGATCGCCTGCCCGCTCGCGCTGCCCGACCGGGCAGCCTCGGCCAGAAAGCCCGCGAGCTTCAGTCGCTGCGCCTCGCCGCCCGACAGCGTGGGCACCGGTTGGCCGAGTGTCAGGTAGTCCAGCCCGACGTCGAGCAACGGCTGCAGTGCACGCAGCACCTCGCGGTCGTGCGCGAACAGCTGTGCCGCCTCGGCCACCGTAAGGTCCAGTACGTCGGCGATGCTGAGGTCGCGCGCGTCCGCGCCGGTGCCACGCGAGAGTTTTACGTCGAGCACTTCGGCGCGATAGCGCCGGCCGTCGCAGTCAGGGCAGCGCAGGTACACGTCGGACAGGAACTGCATCTCGACATGCTCGAAGCCCGAGCCGCCGCAGGTCGGGCAGCGCCCGTCGCCAGCGTTGAAACTGAAGGTGCCCGCGGTGTAGCTGCGCTCGAGCGCCAAAGACACATTGGCAAACAGCTTGCGCACCTCGTCAAAGGCACCGACGTAGCTCGCCGGATTGGAGCGCGCGGTCTTGCCGATCGGGCTCTGGTCGACGAACACCGCGTCGCTCACCCAGTCGGCACCGAGCAGCCGCTCGTGCATGCCCGGTGTCTCGGTCGGCTTGCCGAAGTGGCGCGCGAGCGCCGGATAGAGCACATCCTGCACCAGCGTGCTCTTGCCCGAACCCGAGACGCCGGTGACGACCACGAGGCGCTGCAGCGGGAACTCGACCTGCACGTTCTTCAGGTTGTGTTCGCACGCCCCTTCGAGAACGATCCGCGGCGTGTTCGGCGACACGGCGCGCCGCGCACCCCAGGTCGGGCCGGCCACCTGCTTGCGCGCACCGAGATAGGCACCGGTCAGCGTGTCGGCTGCGCGTGCCTGGTCGGGCATGCCGTCGAACACGATGCGCCCGCCGCGCGCGCCGGGTCCCGGGCCCATGTCGATCAGGCGGTCACCGGCGAGCATTACCGCCGGGTCGTGCTCCACCACCACCAGCGTGTTGCCGGCATCACGCAGCCGGTGCATCGCCTGCACGATGCGGCCCATGTCTCGCGGGTGCAGGCCGATGCTCGGTTCGTCGAGCACGAACATCGTGTTGACCAGCGACGTGCCGAGCGCCGTCGTCAGGTTGATGCGCTGCACCTCACCGCCGGAGAGCGTTCGGCTCTGCCGATCCAGCGTCAGATAGCCAAGACCGACGTCGCACAGGTAGACCAGGCGCGTGCGGATCTCGTCGAGCACGAGTTTCAGCGCCTCGTCCGAACTGCCCTGCGCGCCGAGGCCGTCGAAGAAGCGGCGTAGCCGCTCAATCGGCAGCAACATCAGATCGTGCAGGCTCAGCCCCGGCAGCGCCTCGAGCTGCTCGCGCGTCCACGCGACACCGACCGGCAGGAAGCGCTGGCTGGGCGGCAACACTTCGTCGGCCCGTGCCTTCGGCCCGACGCGCCACAGCAGCGATTCGAGTCGCAGGCGTGCCCCGCCGCAGACCGTGCACGGCGTGTAGCTGCGGTACTTCGACAGCAGCACGCGGATGTGCATCTTGTACGCCTTGCTCTCGAGGTATTCGAAGAAACGGCGCACCCCGTACCACTGCTTGTTCCAGTTGCCCTTCCAGTGGGGTGTGCCGTCGATTACCCATTGCTTCTGCGCCGGCGTGAGCTGCATCCACGCCGTGTCGCGCGGAATGCCGGCCTCGCCTGCGTACTTGAGCAGGTCGTCCTGGCACTCGGACCACGCCGGCGTCTGCAGCGGCTTGATCACGCCGGCGCGCAGCGTCTTGCGCTCGTCCGGGATCACCAGCCCCCAGTCGACACCGATCACGCGGCCGAAGCCGCGGCAGGTCTCGCACGCGCCGGCCGGCGAGTTGAACGAGAACATCGACGGCTGCGGGTCGGCGTAGTGCAGGTCGCTGTCTGGGCAGTGCAGCCCGGTCGAATAGCGCCACAGCTCGGGCTCGGCATCGGCGGCGTCCGAGACATAGACGTTGACGCGCCCCGCGCCGCGCTTGAGCGCCAG
The DNA here is from genome assembly GCA_020354665.1 of Burkholderiales bacterium. Classification (GTDB taxonomy): domain Bacteria; phylum Pseudomonadota; class Gammaproteobacteria; order Burkholderiales; family Burkholderiaceae_C. The sequence goes on along the minus strand of CP070653.1, from coordinate 2,284,740 downwards.
CTCGATCGCCTCGATCGCACGCACTCGCTCGGCGCTGCTAATGCGAAACCGGTCGGCCACGATGTTGAGGATCCTGCGAGCCCCCGCGTTTGCCGCGGACCTGGCCGCGCTGCCCGCCGGGGCCGCGTTCGCGCCCAGGGGCGGTCCGCCGGCACTCATGCGCTCGCCGACAACGGATTCCGAGTGCACGCGCGTGAATCCGCTCGCCGCGAGCCACTGCTCGATGTCTTCGTCGGTTGCGTTGGCCGGCAGTTCGACCGGAAAGGTCACCACGAGGCGGGGCTCGTCAGCCAGCGCGGCAGCCTCGCCCCGTCCGTCACCGACCGACAGTGGCAACCGATCGCCCTCATGCGCCGCAGCGCGGGCCTGCACGCGTGCACGCAGATCGGCATAGATCGTCTCCGGCGAGTCGTGCCGGACTCGTCGTGCGGTCTGTCGATCGAACAGCTCGGCGCCACGCGCGAACAGCAGCTTCAGGTGGTCGTTCAGCTCGGTCATCGTGCCGACCGTGCTGCGCGAGGTGCGCACCGGATTGGTCTGGTCGATCGCGATCGCCGGCGGTACGCCTTCGACCTTGTCGACCGCCGGCCGGTCCATGCGGTCGAGAAACTGCCGCGCATAGGCGCTGAACGTCTCGACGTAGCGCCGCTGTCCTTCAGCGTACAGCGTGTCGAACACCAGGCTCGACTTGCCGGAGCCGCTCGGCCCGGTGAACACCGTCATCTCGCCGGTGCGGATGTCGAGGTCGAGATTCTTCAGGTTGTGCTGGCGCGCGCCGCGGATGCGGATCACGCCGGCGGAGGACGGTTCAGTCATCGGGCTGCGGAGGGCAAGGGCGAAGATCATAGAGACGTTCGCAATTCCCCCGCTTTCGGTGGCCCGGCGCTGACGGCTTCGTCGGGGACGTGCGCGCCGCCCCGCGGTGCCCGATCGAGCCTCGCGCTGAGTGCCAACCGATCGCCGCGATCGTGCGGGCCGCTACGTCAAGCGACGGGACATATCGACATGCCTTTGCCAACGTCCCGGTCGGACACACCCGCCGAGCGGGTCCGATTGCACAGGGTTCGGGAACTCATCGCACCGATCGGGGTTCCCTCTGGAAGCTCCAAGTCGAGCCCAATGCATTTTTCATATGGAGGGACTTCCACGATGACGGTTACTGCTCCGATGACCCGCCGTTGGCTGGCCGCCGTGGTTCTTGCGCTGGGTCTGCAGGGGCCGGCCCCAGCCGCTGCGGAGATGGTCAGCATCGACCGCACCGAGGTCAACATGCGTGCTGGTGCTGGCACACGCTACGCGGCGCAGTGGACACTGGCGCGTGGCTATCCGCTGCGCGTGCTCGGCCGCCGCGACGGCTGGCTGCAGGTGCGCGACTTCGAGGGGGACACCGGTTGGGTGCTCGGACGGTTGACCGCGCGCAAGCCGCACATGGTGGTCAAGGTGTCGGTAGCCAACCTTCGCAGCGCGCCCGGCACGAAGCATCGCATCGTCGGACGCGCCAAATACGGCGAAGTGCTGCGCACGCTGTCGCATCGCGAGGGCTGGGTTCGCGTGCGTCAACCCGGCGGCCCGACGGGCTGGGTTGCGCGGCGTCTGGTGTGGGGGTGGTGACGGCAAGCGGGCGAAATCTCTGCTTCGCAGCCCTTCGGGGCGGGCTTGCACGGCGCACGGCGCTCTGGAGGTGAACGCGGCTGCGGCTCTCGGCAACGCGCCGCTGGCGCCGGTCGCGTCGGCGGTTCGAGATTGCGGGCCGTTCGCCGCGAAGGGTGCGGTTGGCCTTGACCGCGCGGCGGGGAACACTCGGTCGGTTCGGGCAGTGCCCCCAGCTCGACGTGGACCTCCGTCAAACCGGCGGCGGGCCAATACTAGCGATCTGGTCGGATGGCGGACGATCGATCGGCGCTGCCAACACCAGGGCGGATGCCCGCGTCAGCCATTGACCCGACAATGATTGCAGGCCCTTCCTTGAACGGTTGAGCAGTCGTTGTCCAAGACCACGAGAGCAGAGCGATGCAATTTCATCTGGATGGCTTCAAGCCGGGTGATCCCCATGTCGCGGAGGCGTCGGCTCAGGCCGCCCGACACACGGATGAGGCGCCAGCGCAGGTCGACGTCTTGATCGTGGGCTGCGGACCGGCGGGGCTGACGCTGGCAGCGCAGCTGGCCGCGTTTCCCGACATCCGGACCTGCATCGTCGAGCAGAAGGACGGCCCGTTGCAGCTGGGGCAGGCCGATGGCATCGCCTGCCGCACCATGGAGATGTTCGAGGCCTTCAACTTCAGCGAACGGGTGCTCAAGGAGGCCTGCTGGATCAACGAAGTGACCTTCTGGAAGCCCGACGAGAAGCAACCGGAGAACATCGTGCGCCACGGCCGCGTGCAGGACACGGAAGACGGCCTGTCGGAGTTCCCGCACGTCGTGCTGAACCAGGCGCGCGTGCACGACTTCTATCTGGATGTCATGCGCAATTCGCCGAGCCGGCTGGAGCCGCACTACTCCCGTCGCCTGCTGGATGTCGCCGTGGACCGCGAGGCCACGGATTACCCGGTGACCGTGCGGATCGAGCGAACGGACGCAGCCCACGCGGGTCGGCTGGAGACGGTCAAGGCGCGCTATGTCGTCGGCTGCGACGGTGCGCGCAGCGCGGTGCGCAATGCCATCGGACGGCAGCTGGTGGGCGACTCGGCCAATCAGGCCTGGGGCGTGATGGACGTGCTGGCAGTGACCGACTTTCCGGACATCCGCTACAAGGCGGCCGTGCAGTCCGCCAACGAGGGCAACCTGCTGGTGATTCCGCGCGAGGGTGGTTACCTGGTGCGCCTCTACGTCGAGATGGACAAGCTGGGCGAGAACGAGCGCATCGCCAGCCGCAACATCACGATCGACAAGCTCGTCGCCGCGGCGCGACGGATTCTGCACCCCT
>CP070653.1:2270405-2281717 GCA_020354665.1 Burkholderiales bacterium | reverse complement strand
CTCGGCCTCGCTGCCGAATCGTTTGCCATGAAGCAGCGGGCGCAGACCGCGCTGATAGCCGCGCGAGTAGTCGTTGCCGATGACCCCGGCAATCTGCAGCATCCGTGCGCCGTGCAGCAGTCGCGTAAATGTGTTGCCGTCCATCGACCTGCCCTCCTGGCGCAACAATAGCCAGCGCGCGGCATCCCGCCATGCTGTGCCGCGCATTCGTTGATACAGATCAGACCATCAATTGCACCAGCGCGAGCAGCGCCGCCGTCATCGCGAACATCACGGCGAGCGCAGCGCGCATGAACAGCTCAGGCTCGCGCCATGCGAAGTCATTGGCTCGCGTGCGCCAGGGCCTCATGCGTCAGCCGCGGCCGCGCAGCGGACTGGCCCCTGCATCGTGCTGCCCGACGGCACTCCGCTACACCTCGTCGAGCTCGCATGACTCCACGCTTTCGTCAAGGAACTCGGGCGGTGACATCCATTTCCACCCATGCATCAAGCGGCACGCGTGAAACCTCAACGCAGACTCGTGCCGGATAGGCTGACGGGAAGTATTCCGGATAGACGGCATCGACTGCTGCGAAGTCATCCATATTCGTCAAATGCACGGCAGCGCGAACGACTTGCGCAAGGCTTGACCCTCCTGCTTCCGGTATGGCCTTGATGTTCTGAAGTGTGCGGTCAGCCTGGGCCTGCCGGTCGTTGGCATCGTCGCCGGGATCGTGCTGCTCGATGAGCGGGTGAGCGCCTGGCAATGGGCGGGGGCAGCCTCGGGCTCCGCGTCGGCGAAGTGGAGGCCCCTTGCAGGGACCGGGCTCAGCCGAGCATTCGCCCGTACGCGTCCCGGTCGGCGGCATAGCAGCCGCATGCAGCCGCCTCCAGCCCGGCACGATCCAAGACCGTGATGTCGCCGCGGTGATAGCGCACGAGGCCGCGCCGCTGCAGATCGCTGGCGGCGCCGGTGATGCCAACGCGGCGCACGCCGAGCATGGCGGCCAGTCCTTCGTGGGTCAGATGGAAGCTGTCCGAGTGCGCTCGGTCCTGGCTGACCAGCAGCCAGCGCGCAAGGCGCGGCTCGACTCGATGGAAGCGAGTGCAGCGGGCCGACGTCGCCATCTGTTCCATCAGCATGTAGAGGTAGCGATTGAGCGTGCGCTGCAGCGCCGCGCTCGCGGCCAGCTCATTGCGGAACCTCGCCGATCCGGCGCGCCACGCCGTGCCCGCGCCGTGCACCATCGCACGCAGCGGCGCGACGCCCACGCCCAGCACGACGTGCGCGCCCAGCATGCCCTCGCGTCCGACCATGCCGACCTCGAGCCCCGGCTCGCCGTCGATGGCCGCCATCAGCGAGACAAATCCCTGGTTCGGAAAGTAGACGTGGCGGGCGAGGTCGCCGGGCTTGTACAGCACTTCGCCTCGCACCAGCGTTACCGATTCGCACACGGCGAGCAACGACCGGCGGTCGCGCCGCGGCAAACGCGCGATGAGGTCGTTCTCGTCGACGGTCACATCGATTCAACGCGCCCGGCCGCGTCGCAGCACGTTGACGATTGCCAGCAGCAGCAGCGCGCCGAGCAGCGAAACCGCGATGCCACCGACGCTGAAGCCGCCCGCAGCGACGGTGCCGTCGCCGATCAACGGAGCCGCCCAGCCGCCGACGAAGGCTCCCAGCATGCCGATGACCACGTTGACGACGACCCCTTCAGGCGACGCCATCAACTTGGCGGTTGTCCAGCCGGCCAAGCCGCCGATGACGAGCCAGATGGTGACGCTCATGGGAATCTCCTAGCTGGTGACGGCATGCGATGCCCGGCAGCCGGGCATGCTCGGCGCATCATGACAACGAACGGCGGTGCCGTCTGTCTGCTGACGCACGTAGCAGCGGCCGGTCGCAGTGGCACGGGGCCACGCAGGGCCCCTACAGTGCCGTCGCGACGGGTAGCAGGCGCTCGTATTCCTTCTTCACCACCGCATAGCACTCGCAGGTGCGTCGCTCGAGCCCCGCCCGGTCGAGCACGGTGATGTGCCCGCGCCGGTAGCGGATGAGTCCGTCTTCCTGCAGGCGACCGGCTGCCTCGGTCACGCCCTCGCGGCGCACGCCGAGCATGTTGGCAATCAGCTCCTGCGTCATCACGAGCTCGGGAGTGTGCAGCCGGTCCAGGCTCAGCAGCAACCAGCGGCACAACTGCTGATCGAGCGAATGGTGGCGGTTGCAGGCCGCCGTCTGCGCCATCTGCGTGATCAAGGCCTGCGTATAGCGCAGCAGCAGGTGCAGCACCGGGCCCGATCGGTTGAACTCGTCCTTCAACAGCTGGGCAGGCATGCGAAAGCCCTGGCCGGCGGCTTGCACGACGGAGCGGCTGGGCGTGGTCTCGCCGCCCATGAAGAGCGATATACCGACGATGCCCTCGTTGCCCACGACGGCGATCTCCGCGGATGCGCCGTCTTCCATCACGTACAGCAGCGAGACGATCGACGTGGTAGGAAAGTACACGTGCGTCATGGCGACGCCCGACTCGTACAACACCAAGCCGAGCGGCATGTCCACCGGCTCGAGCGCGGGCAGCCAGCGTGCCCGTTCAGCGGCTGGCAGCGCGGCGAGCAGGTGGTTCTGCGCAGGATCCGGGCGCGTCGGCACCGGCAAAGTATGGCAGGTCGCACTGAGAATGTCCGCCAGCGCTCCAAGCCCGCAGGTCCGGTCGCCGGCCCGAGTCGCACCTTTGCCGACGCCTTGAAGTGGGTCGGTCATTGCGTCGCGCGCGTGGTGCATGGTCGTGCGGGCCGGCGCGATCGCGTTCGCCATGACATCCCTGCCCGCCGAACGCGCACCCTGCAGAGGCAGCGTATAAAGTCGGGGGTGTGCGGGAGTTGCCAGGAGTGACGAATGCCCGCCGCTTGCACCACCCGCGAGGCAACCGGGCCCGTGCCGCCCGTCTCCAAGGGCGAGCAGGTGCGCGCAGAACTCCTCGCACCGTCGATGCCTTGCACCGGGCGGCGAGCCGACCTGATGTCCGAAGGATCCATTGTGGACCACGTGGCTCTTCACTGGCTCGAATGGAACGGCGGCGCCTCGCGGCGGACCGGTGCCGCAGCGAACGCGTGCCAGCAGCCGCGCGCGCGATCGGATTGACGTGATCAGGCTGAAGCTCGCGCTCGAACTGGACTACGACATTGGCGAGTCGGGCTGCGATTTCGTCTTCAACATCCATGCGGCGCACACCGATCGGCAACGAGTGGTGGAAGAACGGCTGGCGCTCAGTCAGGACGTACCGCTCCGCGTGGAGACAGATCCGTGGACGCGAAACCGCTACCTGCGCGTGCAGGCGCTGCCCGGTCCGCTGCGGCTCGCGTACAGCGCCACCGTGGACCTGTCGCATCACGTGGCCGAGCCCCACCAGATCGGCGAGGTTCCGATTGCGCGCCTGCCAGCGCAGGTGCTGAGCTACATCTACCCGAGCCGGTACTGCGAATCCGATCGGCTGCACAAGTTCGCGATGCGCGAGTTCGGCTGGCAATCGCAGGGATACTGCCGAGCGCAGGCCATTCGCGACTGGGTGCTGCAGCGCACGACCTTCTCGTCAAACACGTCCAACTCCAACACCTCGGCGATCGACACGCTGCTGGAGACCGCGGGCGTGTGCCGTGATTTCGCGCACCTGATGATCGCGCTGTGCCGGGCCATCAACATTCCCGCCCGCTTCGTGACCGGCATCGACTACGGCGCGGATCCCGCACTCGGCCCGACGGACTTCCACGCCTACGTCGAGGCCTATCTCGGCGACCGCTGGTACCTGTTCGATCCCTCCGGTGCAGCGATTCCAATGGGCTTCGTGCGCTTCGGCACCGGGCGCGACGCCGCGGACGTCGCGTTCGCGACGATCTTCGGCACGGTCACGACCTCGGCTCCGCGCATCGCCATCGAAGCCATCGCCGGCGCCGACGGGCGCCTGGTCCTGCCTCGCCACTGCACCGAGGCGCTGTCGACCGACGGCTAGGCCCGATCGGGCGCCGCACGCCGGACATACCGTCCAGCAGGCTCGCGTGGGAGCCGTCGTGCTTGGTGCGGCAGCGCACAGACAAGCGGGCGTCTCGAGCGCACTGTGGTCATCCAGCGCCGCCTTCGGCGCCACAGAGCGAAGCTCGGTCTTCGCCCATACACATCACTCTGTGAAGGAGCAATCACATGAACATTCCCGTCGAAATGAAGCCGGCCCTGTGGGGTGCCGTGGGTGGAGCGGTGGCTCTGGCCATCGTGGGGTTCAGCTGGGGTGGGTGGATGACCAGCAGCAAGGCCGACCAACTCGCGTCGGCGCGAGTGGACGCGGCAGTCGTCGATGCGCTGGTCCCGGTCTGCGTCGCGAAGTTCCGGCGTTCCGCGGACGTCGACGCCAACCTGGTGGAGCTCAAGAAGATCGACTCGTGGTCGCAAGGCGACTTCATCGAGAAGGGCGGCTGGGCGACGGTCGCCGATTCGAGGGCCACCGTGCAGGACTCATCGGTGGCAAGGGCGTGCGCGGAGCGCTTGACCCATTCCTAGTGACTCCCAGCGACGCGCCGTTTGGCGCAGCGCGCCGCGCGCGTCGTTGCCCTCGGGGCTCGCTCTCGAGGGCGTCGTGCGTGCCGTGCAGGAGGCGTCCTCCCGGCCGGTCCGGACGCGGGCACGACCTTGCCGAATCTGAGGTCCCGCAGACTTGGCCCCAAGCCGTCTTCGTGCGTCACGTCAATAGCCGATCGCCGCCAGCAGGGTCCGGACCGTCATGAAGATGAGGATCAACGAGCCCACGGTCCACAACGTGGCGCGCGTGTCGTGGGTGCGTGCCGTGAGGTACGCCAAGAAGTGCAGCAACCGGGAAGCCACGTAGCCGTACAGCAGCAGTTGGGCAAGCAGCAGCGGGGGCTGTGTGAGCACGTAGAGGAAGCCCGAGGCGAGGAAGAACGGCAGGTTCTCCAGGTCGTTGAGATGGATGCGCCGAATGCGATCGACGCGTTCGTCCGGTGCGAGCTGGTCCGCGTGGGGCGCCGGATTTAGCGGCGTCTTCTTCAGATCCTCGGGCGAGCGGAAGCCGCCTCGGGCCTGCATCATGCGAACCACAGTCAGCCAGGACATGCTCACGGCCTTCAGGATCATGAGCGTGGCGGCGATGACGTAGGTGCCGAACAACGGGTCTTGCAGGCTCAGCTTGTCCATGGCGATGGGCTCCTCAGGCGGACTTGGTCATGGCGTCGTAGGCGTCGGCGAGTTCCGCCAGGGACTGGCCACACCGGGTCTGTGTCGAAGAGCCGTGCATCAGCGCCAGCGTCTGCGGTTCCAACGCTGCGAGGCGTCGAATGGTTTGGCCGGTGGTCGGCGACAGCGCGCTGTGGTGGAAGAGGTCCTCGGCGGCGAGGGCCGGGCCGACGATGTCGCCGGCGGTCAGTGCCGGTCCATCGCCCACGTGCGTGAAAAGGTCGCCGCAAAACAGCGTTGCGGTGCTCTCCTCGAAGAGCACCCTCGACTCCCAGTTGTGGGGAACGTGCGGCGTGTCGATATGTCGAACCTTTTTGCCGCCCAAGTCGATGACTTCACCGTCGGCCAGCGGGCGCGGCGGGCGGTCGCACAGGTCGTCGAGCGACACCATGCAGCCCAGGCTGCCGTGTGCCACCTGGGCGTATGGCGCGGCGCCAAGAAGCTGGTTCATTGCGCCACACTCGTCGGACTCCACATGGCCGAAGCAGATCCAGCGCAGCCGATCGACCGGGACGATCCTCGCAATCGCCTGCGACACCAGGTCGAACATGCGCCGTGGTCCGGTGTGGAACAACATCGGTTCATCCGCGTCGATCAGGAACTGGTTGAACGTGAAGCCGCCGGGCGCCGCCTCGGGAACGCAGGTGGACAGCCGGTAGATGCGCGGGGCAATCTCATCAACGGTGGTGTGCATGGCGTGCTGTTCTCGGTGTGGGTTGCGACTCTATGGGCCAGACACTTGCTGGAGGAACTCGCCGGGTCCGATGACTACTGTAGCGCATATTTCTACCTTTGGTCTAATTTTCTTTTATTGGTAGGTATACCGAATAGTAGTAAGATAATGGTTCTCATCGCGGCCACCACCGTCTCACCGCATGCCGTCCAAGAAACGTCCTATCGCCGTGCCGGCCGACTCCGTGCAAGCGACCCGTGCAGCACGTCGGGAGCGGCGGCGCGATCGATCGCGAGAGGAGATCCTCGCCGCCGCACGTTCCGTAATGCTTCGCCAGGGCATTGCGGGCATGACACTGGACGCCGTTGCCAGGGAGGTCGGTGTCTCGAAGACGGCGCTGTACTACTACTTTGCGTCGAAGGACGCCCTGATCTTCGAGCTGGTCTACGGCAACCTGCAGAGCCAGGCACAGGCCGTGCACGACGCGGTCGAAACGACCACGACAGGCGCTGACGCGCTGCAAGCGGTGCTGCGTGCATCCGTCCGAGTCTTCGCCTCACGCCTGGACGACTTCCGTCTCGCCTTCCTGCACGGGCAGGTCGCGGGGCAAGGTGCCATGCACTTCGACGCACAGCAGTTCGCCCGCATCCGTCCCCTCAATGAGCTGTGGTTCGCGGGCGCCGCGAAGCGGCTTGCCAATGACCGAAAGAAGCGGCCGCGCGCCGCCCGGATCGAGCCGCGCCTGCTGGCGTTTCTGGCTTGGGTCGCCAGCATCGGGCTGCTGACCATGAAGGGAATGGTCGAAAGTCACGACGATCCGTTGATCTACACCGACGAGCAGCTCGTCGATGCGCTCTCGCGTGTGTTTGCAGCCGCGGCGGCGGTTTGATCAGGCGCCAGCGTGATCCTGGAGAACCTTCTCACGACAACTTCGTTGCGCCCAGCTGGGACGAGCGACCGTCATGAGAAAGCGAGGGCCTGATCGGGGACTGGCGCAAGAGGCCGCCGCTCGCGATCCGAGCGTACCGACTCCGAGGGACGCGGCATCGGCCGAAGCCGTCGGCACCGAGGGCACGTCACAGGTTCTCGATATAGATGCGGTTCAAGGTTGGACTGATGATCAGCTGGTTGATGCAGGCGTGGGGCGGCAGTTCGGCCACGTAGCGGATCACATCGCCCAGGTCCTGGGGTTGCAGCATCTTTGCGCGCTGCTCGGCGCTCGGCGGCACCGGACGGCGGTCGAGGATGGGCGTAGCGACCTCCGCCGGGCAGATGGTGCAGGCGCGGATGCCGTTGACACCCTCTTCCATGTTGATCGTCTCGGTCATCGCGGTGACGGCATGCTTGCTGCCGTTGTAAGCGGGGCCGGTCAGGCGCGGATGGAACACACCGGCCCATGACGAGACGTTGATGATCACGCCGTCCCCGCGCGCGCGCATCGCAGACAGCACGGCCTGGGTGGTGTAGAACGTGCCGTCCAGGTTGATGCCCACGACCTCACGCCACCCTTCTGCGGTCTGGTTCTTCCAGAAGCGATTGGTCGTGTTGACCCCTGCGCTGTTGACCAGGATGTCGATGCGCCCATGCCGTGCGAGGATTCCCTCAGCCACGCGCGCCACCGCAGCGGAATCGGCCACATCGAGGACCGCCACTTCGGCTTTGCCAGCGCCTGCGCGGATCTGCGCGGCCTCTGGGGCGAGCACGTCCTCGCGACGCCCGGACATGACCACCGTGGCACCGCTCTGCGCCAGGGCCTTCGCTCCGGCCAGTCCGATGCCCGTGCCTGCACCGGTAATCCAGGCCACCTTGCCGCTCAACTTGCCCATCTCCGGTCTCCTTCGTTCGCGTTCCCTGCTTGGCGCATTTTCGTTGACACCGGTGCAACGAAGTCCTTCTCGCTGGCCGGGCGAACCAGAAGCGACCCGCGTTGTCGACGGCGGCACGCCCTGCCCTGCTCCCCGCAGGGCGTGCCAGCTTTTGGTTAGCGAGTCCGAGGTTGCGGAGGTCAACTGACCTCCGGTGATTGCCTTGCATCGTCAGCGCGCTGGCGATGCAAGGCGGCGAATTGTGCTGGCCGAGTGCGCCCGATGGCGCTGTGCGGTCGCTGTTCGTTGTCGTCGCGGCGTCAGCGGACGATTTCCTGCCGGGCGTCGTTGATCTTGGCGAAGCGAACATCATCGCGCGCATCGCGTATGGGTACCTGCGCGCCGGGAATCAAGCCGCAGGCGATGCGGATAGCCAAGCCTTGGCCCTCGGCAAACGGACCAGGCTTGTCCTTCGTTCCGAAGAGCAGCCCACGAATCTTGTTGGCAAATTGAATACGGTACTCATCGGGAACGGACACCGTATCGTCGGAACGCGTCAGCGTTACGGCCGAAAAGGCTTTGCGCTGCGGCGCTTCCATCACAAGCGTGCGGCCCGTGCCACATGCCACGAGAAGCAGGCACATTCCGAGAATGGCAAGCGGTGACCGAATCATGGTGGCGACTGGCATGGATCCTCCTCCGTGTATTGACACCGAAATCCAGCGCGTGGCCGGCGTCATCAGCTCGGTGACGCAGCAGCTTCAGCCAACCCGAGGGGCGGCGTCCCTCCTCCGGCGTTTTGATCTTGCGTTCCGCAGGGAACCCAAGCCTCACACTGCAAGGACGGTGCGGCATCGCACGGCTGCATGACGGGGCAGAGGTTCGGATAGGAGGCGGGCGGCGTGCCGGACAAAGAGGATCCATCGCCCTCGAGATCGTCCTTGACGATGGACTCGACAACGGCCTCGACAACAGGCCCCTCGAGGCCCCCACACGCGGTGAGGGTGAGGGCCAGCAGGACGGTCAGGGCGCGGCAGACAGCGGCGGCGGCATAGCCGCCGGGTCGGTCAATCGCGGCGGCGTAGGCCCTGAATTTGCCGACATCGAGCTCGTCCAGCAGCATGGCGGGGCACCTCCTGTTGGCGCTGTGTATGCGGACGATACCGGCCGGCGTTGACAATCACCCCGAGGTGGGCACACGAAAGGGGGATAGACCGCCCGTCACCGAACCGGCTGTCTGTGGAAGTCGTCGGCTCGCCCAGTCTTCAGAGAGCGACTCGGGCGGCGAGCTATCCGCCTTTGATCTCTCGACATCAGCGGGACCGTCCCAAGCCGGTATGCGTGAAGCGTGGCGGGACCTCGACTGGGCCGCAGGCCAGCGCTGCAAACGAAGCGAAGCGCGCTCACACGAACCCGCACACCGACGGCAATCGACGCACCCGGGCCCTGCAACGGGGCAGGCGCTGGCCAGGCAGGGTGTTTGAAACTACCATGCGTACGCAAGATGCCTCCGACCACCCGATACGCGAAGAGCGACGACGTTCACATCGCCTACCAAGTGCTCGGCGATGGCCCGACGGATCTGCTGTTCGTGCCGGGCTTCGTATCCAATGTCGAGGCCACATGGCAGTCGCCGGAGAGCAGCGCGTTCTTCGAGCGCCTTGCGTCGTTCTGCCGCCTCATTCTGTTCGACAAGCGCGGCACCGGGATGTCGGACCGCGGTTCGCAGATTTTCACCCTCGAGCAACGAATGCACGACGTGCAGGCGGTGCTCGACGAAGTCGGCTCGAAGCGCGCGGCCGTCTTCGGCGTCTCGGAAGGGGGACCGATGTCGCTGCTGTTCGCCGCCACCTACCCGGAGCGCACCTCGGCACTTGTCGTTTACGGCTCCTATGCCAAGCGGTCCTGGGCACCCGACTATCCATTCGGCTGGAAAGACGATCGATGGGAGCGAGTGCTCGGCAATTTCGAGCGCAACTGGGGAACGCCGGACGGCGTTGATCTCGACATGTGGGCACCCAGCGCGGAGCGCGATCCCGAAGCGTCGAATCGCCTCACCTCTTACTTCCGCGCCTCGGCCAGCCCCGGAGCCGTCGTTTCGATCATGAAGATGAACCGCGAGATCGACGTCCGGCACGTGCTGCCGTCGATTCGCGTGCCGACGCTCATCCTGCACCGCCCGGCCGAGCGCGTGCTCGACATCGGGCACGCCCGGTACATGGCGCAGCACATCGCCGGCGCCAGATTGGTCGAACTCCCCGGCGAGGACCACGTTCCGTGGGTCGGCGATGCCAACGCGATCCTGGACGAGGTCGCGGAGTTTCTGACCGGAACACGCCATGCGGCTCATTCAGACCGCGTTCTGGCGACGGTGCTGTTTGTGGACATCGCGGGCTCCACCGAGCGCGCAGTCGCGCTGGGCGACCGCGCCTGGCGCGTACTGCTCGAGCGTTTTCAGAGCCAGGTGCGCGAAACCCTGCAGCAACACCGTGGGCGCGAGATCGATACCGCGGGAGACGGATTCCTTGCCGCATTCGACGGCCCCGCTCGGGCGATCCGGTGCGGCGTCGCGATCCGCGATGCGGTCAGCGCGCTTGGCATCGAGGTGCGCTGTGGTCTGCACAGCGGTGAATGCGAGGTCACGGGCAACAAACTCGCCGGCATCGCAGTCCACATTGGCGCACGCGTAGCCGAGCTCGCCGCCCCGGGCGAGGTGCTGGTGTCGCAGACCGTGCGCGACCTGGTTGCTGGCTCCGGGCTGGAGTTCGAGGAGCGCGGCGTACAGACGCTGAGGGGTGTTCCAGGGCAGTGGCGTGTGTTCGAGGTCAGATGAAGGTCGTCCGCCCCTGATTGCCCGCGGAGCCGCGAACATGCACGTCACGCTGGTCCATGTCGTCGTCAAGCCCGAGTGCGTCGACGCGTTCATCGCTGCCACGCGCACCAACCACGAGGCCTCGGTTCGCGAACCCGGCAATCGCCGTTTCGACGTGCTGCAGTCGCCGGACGACCCCGGCCGATTCATCCTCTACGAGGCCTACGCCCGCGCCGAGGACGCGGCCGCGCACCAGCAGACGGCGCACTACGCGCAATGGCGCGACACCGTGGCGCCGATGATGGCCGCGCCACGCCAGGGCGTACCGATGCGCGGCCTGTTTCCGAGCGGCGGATGAGCGAGCCGCAGCCGATCGCGCCCTTCTCGATCGCCCGGCTGCCGCGCATCGAGTTCGGCGCCGGCGCGATCAGGACGCTGCCGGACCTGGCGGCGCGCCATGGCACGCGCCTGCTGCTGGTGACCGGAGCGCGTTCGTTCTCGGCCTCGGCCCACGCCGGGCCGCTCTTCGCCGCGCTGCGCGAGCGCGGCTGCAGCTGGCAGACGGTGCAGATCGCCGGCGAGCCATCGCCGGAGCTCGTCGACGACGCGGTGCGCGCCTTTCGCGGCGAGCGCATCGCCGCCGTGATCGGCATCGGCGGCGGCAGCGTGCTCGATGCGGCCAAGGCCATGGCCGGTCTGCTCGTGCCGGGCAACTCGGTGACGGACCACCTCGAAGGCGTCGGGCCCGAACGGCCGTACCGCGGCCCGGCCACGCCCTTCATCGCGGTGCCAACGACGGCGGGC
>CP070653.1:2263005-2270305 GCA_020354665.1 Burkholderiales bacterium | reverse complement strand
CCGCGGCGCGTTCGCAGCGGCCGGCTGCGAGGTGCAGGCGCTGGCCTACGAGACGCAGGGCGTACGCTGCGAGAACCTCGAAGTCACGCTGGCCGGCGCCGAGCCGGAGCGCATCGTCATCGTCGGCGCGCATTACGACACCGTGGCCGGCAGCCCCGGTGCGGACGACAACGCGAGCGGAGTGGCCGGACTGATCGAGATCGCGCGCGCGCTGCGCCCGATGTCGCTCGGCTGCACCGTCAAGCTGGTGGCGTTCGTCAACGAGGAGCCGCCGTTCTTCTTCTCGCGCGACATGGGCAGCATGGTCTACGCCCGTGCAGCGCGCCGGCGCGGCGACGACATCCGGCTGATGCTTTCGCTCGAGATGCTGGGCTGCTACCCGGACACGCCCGGCAGCCAGGGCTATCCGCCGCTGCTGCGCTGGTTCTACCCCGACCGCGGCAACTTCATCGCGTTCGTCTCGAACCTGCGATCACGCCGTGCGCTGCAGGCGGTGGTGCAGGCCTTCCGGTCGGTGAGCGACTTTCCGGCCGAGCGCCTGGCGAGCCCGGCCATCGTGCCGGGCGTGGCATGGAGCGACCAGCTGTCGTTCTGGCGCGCCGGCTATGCGGCGGTGATGGTGACCGACACCGCGTTCTACCGAAACGACCACTACCACTGCGCTTCCGACACGCCGGAGAAGCTGGACTACCGTTCGATGGCGCGCGTGGTCGACGGCTTGGCGCAGGCGGTTGGCGTGCTGGCAGGGCAGTCGGGCCCGCCCTGAAGGGTCGCGGCCCCGAAGGGGGCCAACGGCCGAGAGGCCAGGTACCGCACCCGAGCAAACCGACCTGCGAATGCCCACCATCGCGCGCGCGGCTCGCCCCAACGGGCTGCCACGGTACCGCCGGCGCTCTGTCAACAGCCCGTCAGGGCTTCGCTTCGAACCGCTGCAGTTGCTCGTACAACTCGCGCTGTTGCGCACTCAGGTGCTGGGGTACATCCAGCCGAAGGCGCACATAGAGGTTGCCGTGGCGTCCGCCGCCGAACTCGGGCAGGCCGCGGCCACCCAGGCGAAGCACCGTGTCGGGCTGCGTGCCCGGCGGGATCCTGACCTCGACCGCGGCGTCGAGCGTCGGCACGCGCCGCGTTGCGCCCAGGACCGCTTCCGGGATCGAAATCGGCTCGGTGCGCCACAGGTCCGCGCCCGCGCGCTCGAAGCGCGGATCGGGCAGGCTGCGCACGACGACGAACAGATCACCGGCGACACCGCCCGGCTCCGGCGCGGCAAGACCGTGGCCCGGCACGCGCAACGCCATGCCGTCTTCGACGCCGATCGGCACCACCACGGTCAGCGTTTCCTCGCGCGTCGCCCGACCGCTGCCGCGACACTGCGGGCAGGGGTGATCGATCAGGCTGCCACGGCCGTCGCAGGTCGGGCAGACCGAGATGCTCTGCACGCGAACTTCGCCGCGATCCTGCCGGCGCCGGCTCTGCGTGACCTTGCGCCCGCTGCCCTGGCAGTCGGGGCAGGTGCGCGGCTGCGTGCCGGGCTTGGCTCCGCTGCCCTTGCAGGCCGCGCACGGCGCAACCCGCGCGTAGCGCACCTGCTCCTCGCCGCCGCTGGCCACGCGCGAGAGCGCAACCTCCAGCTCGACCTCGATGTTCTCGCCGCGCGGCGGCCCGGTTCGCCGCCGACCAAAGAAGCCGTCGAGCAGGCTCTCGCCGAATCCGGCGCGCAGACCGCCGAAGTCGAAGTTGAGCCCGCCAAACAGATCGCCGAAGTTGATGTGGCGCAGCAGTTCCTCTTCGGGGATGCCGGCCACGCTGGCAAAGCCGTGCTCGTCGTAGTCACGACGCTTGGCCGGGTCGGACAGCACCGCGTAGGCCGCCTCGATTTCCTTGAATTTCTCCTGCGCGTCCGGGGCCTTGTTGCGGTCGGGATGGAACTGCAATGCCAGGCTGCGGAAGGCGTCCTTGATCTGCTTGGCACTGGCGTCGCGCGGTACGCCGAGCACCTCGTAGTAGTCGCGCTGGACGGTCGTGGTGGCGATGGTCAACTCTCCGCGGGTCGCCGGACCGAATCCGGCCGGGGGCTACTTCGTCTCGCGAAACTGAGCGTCGACGACGCGCTGGCCCGACGCGGTACCCGCACTCTCGCCAGGCTTGGCCGCCTCCGCCCTCGGTGGTGCACCGGCCTCGCGGTAGATTGAAGCGCCGGCCTGCTGCAACGCAGTCTTCAGTGCCTGCGCCTTGGCGGTTGCGTCGGCGGCGTCCTTCGTTGCGATCGCGGCCTTCAGTTCGGTGATCTGGGTTTCGATCGCGCGGCGCGTCTCGGCTGGCACCTTGGCGCCAAAGTCCGCGATGAAGCGCTCGCCCTGATAGCAGATCGCATCGGCGTCGTTGAGCTGGTTGGCCTGTTCGCGGCGGCGCTTGTCTTCCTCGGCGAACTGCTCGGCCTCCTTGACCATGCGCTCCTTCTCCGCCGCCGGCAGGCGCGTCGAGCCGCTGATGCGAATCGACTGACTCTTGCCGGTGACGCTGTCCTTCGCGGTCACATCGAGAATGCCGCTCGCGTCGATGTCGAAGCTGACCTCGATCTTCGGCACGCCGCGCGGCGCCGGCGCCAGGCCGTCGAGGTTGAATTCGCCGAGACTGGTGTTGTCGCGCGCCATCGGCCGCTCGCCCTGGAAGACGTGGATCGTCACGCTGGTCTGCATGTCGGCAGCGGTGGTGAAGATTTCAGTCTTCTTCACCGGCACCGGCGTGTTGCGCGCGATCAGTGGCGTGGCCACGCCGCCGAGCGTCTCGACGCCGAGCGTCAGCGGCGTCACGTCGACCAGCAGGATGTCGCCGATGCCACCTTGCTTCTCGCCTTCGAGCACGCCGGCCTGGATTGCCGCGCCCGCGGCGACACACTCCATCGGATCGACGCCCATCTCGGCCTTGCGGCCCAGCAGGTCCTCGAAGAACGCGCGTACCACCGGCATGCGCGTCGGTCCGCCGACGAACACGATGCGGTCGATCTGCTGCGGGCTCACCTGCGCGTCGGCGAGCGCCTGCTGCACCGGCGCCCGGCAGCGTTCGACGACCGGCCGCACGATGCGCTCGAGTTCGGCACGCGTCAGGTCGAGCTCGAGGTTCAGTGGCGAGCCTCCCGGCTGAACGCCGAAGTACGGCAGGCTGACGCGGGTGGTCGTGCTCGTGCTCAGCTCGACCTTCGCGGTTTCGGCGGCTTCGAGCAGCCGCGCCGCCGCCTTGCGGTCGCTGCGCGCGTCGAAGCCGGTCTGCAGCTTGAAGCGCTCGGCCAGGCTTTCGAACAGCATCTGGTTCATGTCGGTGCCGCCAAGCTCGGTGTCGCCGCTGGTCGCCTTGACCTCGAACACGCCCTTGCCGAATTCCATGATCGTCACGTCGAGCGTGCCGCCGCCAAAGTCGATCACCGCGATGCGCAGATCCTGGCCGAGCCGATCGAGCCCGTAGGCCAACGCGGCGGCGGTCGGCTCGTTGACCAGGCGCTGCACGTCGAGGCCGGCGATGCGCGCGGCATCGCGCGTTGCGGCGCGCTGGTTGTCATCGAAATACGCGGGCACAGTCACGACGGCCTTCGCGACCGGCTCGCCGAGGAAGGCCTCGGCGTCGCGCTTGATCTTCTGCAGCAGGAACGCCGACAGCTCCTCGGGCGAGAACTCCCGGTTGCGCAGGCGCACGCGCAATCGCTGCCCCATCTTGCGCTTGAAGGCGGTGGTTGTTCCTTCGGGGTTGGCGGCGGCCTGGCGCCGTGCCGGCTCGCCGATCAGCATCTGCCCGTCGGCAGTCAACGCGACGTAGCTCGGAAACGCCTTCCCGCCCAGGCTGATGCCTTCGCTCGATGGGATGATCACCGGTCGGCCGCCACGCAATACCGCGGCGGCCGAGTTTGACGTGCCCAGATCGATGCCGATGGTTGCCATCTGCGCCTTCCGCTTCTTCAGACGCAGTCAATTTGCTCCGTGGGCCGCCCACAGGGCTTGACCTCGCTCAAGGTCTTCCGGTCGCATTCGACAGCGGTGTTTGCCTTTGACGGCTCCGACTTCACGCGGGCAACACCGGTTCGGCGCAAGTCTTGGCAATGCGCTCGCGCGCCGCATCGCGCAGGCGCAGCGCGTCGCTCCACGAGGAACCAGCGGGCCAAATGGGTTCGTGCACGTCGACGCGCACGGGATGGCGACGCGGCCACCAGCTGCCCGCGCGCAGCAACGACCGCGTGCCCGCCAGGCTCACCGGAATCAGCGGGAGCGCCGTCTCGGCGGCGGTCACGAAGGCTCCCATGTGGAACCCGCGCAGGCCGGGGGCGCGCGTGAACGTCCCTTCCGGAAAGAAGACCAGCAATTCCCCTGCCGCGGCGGCCTCGCGCAGTCGCTTCGCGTCCTCGACGCTGCCGTGCACGTCGGCGCGTTCGATCAAGTGCGTGCCGAGCCGGGGCAGCGCCCAGCGCAACAGCGGGTTAACCGCGAGCTCGCGCTTGGCGACGAAGCACGCTTCGGCGGGCAGCACCGCCGCGAGCACCAGCCAGTCGGCGTAGCTGGCGTGATTGCAGGCGATCACCGCCGGGTGCGTCGCAAAGCGCTCGGCACCGGTCACCCGAAACGGCACCAGCGACCCGCGTACCGCGAGGCGCGCCGCAACACGTGCAGCGTGCTTGCGCCAGCGCCGCACCGGCAGCAGCATCGCGGCCAAGCCGACCAGAGTGCAAATGCCGAAGACCGCCCACATCCACGCGCCATGGCACGCCGCCGCGAGTGGGCGTGCCGGCCGGCGCAGCCGTCGCAGCGCAGCGTCGAGCCACAGCCGCGCGATCTGCCAGCGCAGCGCCCGTCCGCCGCGCGCCAACGCGCCTTGCTCGTAGAGCTCGCGGCACGCGGCGCGGCGGATCTTGCCGCTCGAGGTCTTGCGCACGGTGTACGCCTCGGCGAGCACGATGTCGTCGGCCGGCAGGTCGAGCATTGCAATCGACAGTTCGGCGATGCGATCGCGCAGTGCCGCGCGCGCTGTCGCGTCGGCAAGGTTCGTCTCGGCGAGCACGACGATGCGCTCGCTGGCGCCATGCGGATCGCGCGCGCCGAACACCGCCACGCATCCCTTGCGCACGCCGGCAAGGTTGCCCACCGCCACCTCGAGGTCGTATGGATGGACGTTGTGGCCGCCGCGAATGATCAGGTCCTTCGCGCGGCTCGTGAGATACACCTCGCCGTCGGCGATGTAGCCGACGTCGCCGGTGTCGAGCCAGTCGCCGTCGAACAATGCGCGCGTTGCCTCGGCATTGCGGAAGTAGCCGGAGGTTGCCGAGGGGCCGCGAAACTCGATCCGCCCCTCGCGGCGCTCAGGCAGCTCACGGCCCTGCGGATCGACGATGCGCAGCTCGTGACCAGCGAGCGGCGCGCCGCAGCACACCACCTGCATCGCGGCCACTGAAGAATCGGCCGCCAACAGGCGCGCCTCGCCGCTGACGTGCAGGGTCGCGCGGTCGATGCGCTCGACTTTCGGACCGCGGCGCAGCGGCGGAAAGGCCAGCCCGACGCCGCACTCGGCCAGCCCGTAGACGGGCATCATCGCCTTCGCATCGAAGCCGTGCGCCGCCAAGCGTTCGCAGAAGCGCTGCAGCGTCGCGGCGTGCACCGGCTCGGCGCCGTTGAATGCGATGCGCCAGCGGCTCAGGTCGAGACCCTGCAACTCGTCGTCGGGCACGCGGCTGGCGACGATCTCGTAGGCGAAGTTTGGCGCCGCCGAGAGGGTGCCGCGATGCTCGTCGACGATGCGCAGCCAGCGCGACGGCCGCGCGAGAAACGCCTGCGGCGGCATCACGACCAGCCGCAGGCCGTGGTAAATGACGGCCAGCCAGGCGCCGATCAGCCCCATGTCGTGGTACAGCGGCAGCCAGCTGACGAACACGTCGTCGGGCTGCGCCCGGACCGCCCGACCCATCGCGCGGATGTTGGCCAGCAGGTTGGCGTGCGTCAGCACGACGCCCTTGGGTTGTCCGGTGCTGCCGGAGGTGTACTGCAGAAACGCAATGTCTTGCGTGCCGCGCGGCGCGGGCGTCCAGTGCAGGGCCCCTGCAGCGAGCCGTTCGACCGTCGTCACTGCGCGCAGCGTGCCCACCGCCGCGCGCAGGATGCGTGCCGCGGGCATCACGAGCGCGTCGCTGATGAGCAGCACGGCCTGCGCGTTGTCGAGGATGTTCGCCTGGCGGCGCAGATGGTCCTCGATCTGTGATGCACGCAGTGGCGGATAGATCGGCACCGGCACCGCGCCGGCCCACAGGATGCCCGCAAAGGCCTCGAAGAACGCGGTTTCGGTGGGCAGCATCAACGCCACGCGATCGCCGGGCGCAACCCCTGCGTGCTGCAGTCCAGCCGCGACGCTGCGCGAGCGCTCGCGCAGCGCGGTATGCGACAGCGGTTGCGCCTCGGCAGCATCCGCACCGAGCACCGTCACCTGCACGCGCTGCGGCGTGCGCTGTGCGTGCCAGTCGAAGACGTCGAGCAAGGTCTCGGCGTGCACTGGCAGATCAGCCGCGGCGCCAGTCGGAGCGGGCGTTGGCTGCCGCACGCGCGGCTCGAGCCCCTGCCGCGGTGCTGCCGCGGCGACGGCACGCAGCAGATCGCGCGGTGTCTGCGCCTGCTGCACGAGTGTCTCGGGCAATTGCACCTGGAAAGCGGCCTCGAGCCTGAGCATCAACTCCATGCGCGCCAGGCTGTCGATGCCGAGGCCGCGCTCGAGGTCGTCGTCCAGCCGCGGCGGCGACGGCGCGCTGCCGTGCACCTCGCGCAGCATGTCGGCGATCACGCCGAGCAGGCGCGATTCGACGTCGTCCGGCGCGCCGCTCGCGGCTGCCGCGGTAGGGGCCGATCGGTCGCCTTGCATGCGAAAGTGTGAAGCTTTCGGTGGACTACCTTGCGGCATGCGGCACGCCGCGTCCTTGCGATGGCGCAAGGGCTCGTTGCAGCGTTGGCTTGGACGGCTCGCGTATGCCTTGCCGCCGGATCGCGATTGATGCATCGTAGCGGTCACTGCCATGACCGCGCTGCTGACCGACCTCTACCAGCTGACGATGCTGCAGGCCTATCTCGACGAGGGGCTGGGCGACAGCGCAACCTTCGAGATGTTCGTGCGCAAGCTGCCGCCCGAGCGCAACTTCCTTGTGGCCGCCGGTCTCGAGCAGGCCGTTGAGTTCCTCGAAACGCTGTCGTTCAGCGACGCCGAGCTCGGCTGGCTCGCGCAGGAGGGCAGCTTCCCGGCGCGGCTGATCGATCACCTGAAAGGCTTTCGCTTCACCGGC
>CP070653.1:2199715-2262905 GCA_020354665.1 Burkholderiales bacterium | reverse complement strand
GAGGCCGATCAGCTGAGCGAGGAAGTCATGCTCGGTGCGGTGGTGTTCGGGCACGAGCAGAGCAAGATCGCGATCAACGCGATCCACGAACTCGTGCGCGATGCCGGCAAGCCCGAGTGGCAGTGGACGCCACCAGCCAAGGACGAGACGTTCATCGCCACCGTAACCGCGCTGGCTGAACCGCCGCTGCGCGCGGCCTACCAGATCCGCAGCAAGCAGGCGCGAACGCACGCCTGCCGCGAGGCCTACGCAGCCGTCAAGGCACAGCTGGCAAGCGACAACGTCGAGTTCGACGAAGTCAAGCTCGAGGGGTTGCTGTTCGACATCGAAGCGCGCATCGTGCGCGGCCAGATCCTCGCCGGCGAGCCGCGCATCGACGGGCGCGACACACGTACCGTGCGACCGATCGAGATCCGCTCGGGCGTGCTGCCGCGTGCCCACGGGTCGGCACTGTTCACGCGGGGCGAGACGCAGGCGCTGGTGGCGGCCACGCTCGGTACCGAGCGCGACGCGCAGCGCATCGACGCGCTGGCCGGCGAGTTCGAGGACCGCTTCATGCTCCACTACAACATGCCGCCGTTCGCCACCGGCGAGACCGGCCGCGTGGGCAGCCCCAAGCGCCGCGAGATCGGCCACGGCCGACTCGCCAAGCGCGCGCTCGTCGCGGCACTGCCGAGCAAGGAGGAATTCCCGTACACGCTGCGCGTGGTGTCCGAGATCACCGAGTCCAACGGCTCGTCGTCGATGGCGTCGGTGTGCGGCGGCTGCTTGGCGCTGATGGATGCGGGCGTGCCGCTGAAGGCGCACGTGGCGGGCATCGCGATGGGCCTGATCAAGGAAAGCAACCGCTTTGCCGTCCTGACCGACATCCTCGGCGATGAGGACCATCTCGGCGACATGGACTTCAAGGTGGCGGGCACGACCGGCGGCGTGACCGCGCTGCAGATGGACATCAAGATCCAGGGCATCACCAAGGAGATCATGCAGGTCGCGCTGGCGCAGGCCAAGGAGGCGCGGCTGCACATCCTGGCCAGGATGGTCGAGGCTGTCGGCGGCGCAAAGGCCGAGGTGAGCCAGTTCGCGCCGCGCCTGTACACGATGAAGATCAATCCGGAGAAGATCCGCGATGTGATCGGCAAGGGCGGGTCGGTGATCCGTGCGCTGACCGAGGAGACGGGCACGCAGATCGACATCGCCGAAGATGGCACGATCACGATCGCGTCGACCGATGGCGAACGGGCGATGTTGGCGCGCAAGAAGATCGAGGAGCTCACCGCCGAAGTCGAGGTCGGCAAGGTCTACGAAGGTCCGATCACGAAGCTGCTCGACTTCGGCGCGCTGGTCAACCTGCTGCCGGGCAAGGACGGCCTGCTGCACATCAGCCAAATTGCACATCAGCGGGTCGAGAAGGTGACGGACTTCCTCAAGGAAGGTCAGATCGTCAAGGTCAAGGTACTCGAAACCGACGACAAGGGCCGCGTGAAGCTGTCAATGAAGGCGCTGATTGAGCGGCCCGAGGGCTCCGTGGACGAAGAGCGACCCCGGCGCGAGCGCGGCGATCGTGGCGATCGGGGTGATCGCGGCCCCCGCCGCGAGCGCGCGAGCGAAACCAGTGCCGAGGAAGCCGCTGCAGAGGCGCAACGACAACAGCAGCAACAGCAACAGCAACAGCAACAGCAACAGCAACAGCAACAGCAACAGCAGTAGTGAGGGCGTCAGCCCCGCGAACCGCGGCGATGCGTGCGATCGAGATCAGCCAACCCGGCACCCCCGACGTGCTGCGCGAGACGCAGCGTCCCGAGCCGACCGCCGGTGCCGGTGAAGTGCTGATTCGCGTCACCGCGTCGGGCATCAATCGTCCTGACGTCCTTCAGCGCAAGGGGTTCTATCCGCCGCCACCCGGTGCGTCGGACCTGCCGGGTCTGGAGGTGGCGGGCACGATCGTCGCTGGCGATGGCGTGGCAATGGCATCACAAGGCTTGCGTGTGGGCGATCGTGTCTGCGCGCTGGTCGCGGGTGGGGGCTACGCGGAGATGTGCACGGCGCCGGCGCCGCAGTGCCTGCCGGTGCCGCGCGGATGGACAGACGTGCAGGCGGCTTCGCTGCCGGAGACGTTCTTCACCGTCTGGTCCAACGTTTTCATGCGCGCCGGGCTGCAGCGTGGCGAAACCTTGCTGGTGCACGGCGGCACCAGCGGCATCGGCGTAACCGCCATCCAGCTCGGCAAGGCAGTGGGCGCTACCGTGCTGGCGACCGCGGGCAGCGCCGCGAAATGCCAGGCGTGCCGCGAAATCGGGGCCGATCATGCGATCGATTACCGCGCGCAGGATTTCGCCGCCGAAGCACTGCGGCTGACCAACGGGCGCGGTGTCGACGTCGTGCTCGACATGGTGGCCGGCGACTACGTGGCGCGAGAGGTGACCTGCCTCGCGGAGGATGGTCGCATCGCGATCATTGCCGTGCAGGGGGGCACGAAAAGCGGCTTCGACGCCGGGCTGGTGTTGCGGCGACGGCTGACGATCACGGGGTCCACGCTGCGGCCGCGACCGGTGGAATTCAAGGGAGCGATTGCGCGGCAACTGCGCGAGCACGTGTGGCCGTTGCTCGAGGACGGGCGCGTCAAGCCGATCGTCTTCAAGACGTTTCCGGGGGCGCAGGCGGCCGAGGCACACGCGCTGATGGAGTCCGGCACGCATGTGGGCAAGATCATCCTGACCTGGTAGATGACGATGAGACGCAAGCTGATCGTGGGTAACTGGAAGATGCACGGCAGCCATCAGACCAACGCCGAGTTGCTCGAGGGCATTCTCGGCGCCGGCCCATGCACGGCCGACGTGGCGGTCTGCGTGCCGTATCCCTATCTGTCCGAGGTGGCGGTCCGGCTCGCCGGCACGCCGGTGCGCTGGGGGGCGCAGGACTGCTCTGCGCACGAGCAGGGCGCTTACACGGGCGAGGTCTCGGCGACCATGCTCAAGGAGTTCGGCTGCCGCTACGCGATCGTCGGTCACTCCGAACGGCGCGCGTACCACGGTGAGAGCGACCAGCTGGTGGCCGACAAGGCCAAGGCCGTGCTCGGGCGCGGCATCACGCCGATCGTCTGCGTTGGCGAGACGCTGGCCGAGCGAGAGGCGGGTCAGACCGAAGCGGTCGTCAAACGCCAGCTCTCGGCGGTCATCCACACGCTGACGCACTGTTGCAGCGAGATCGTCGTTGCCTACGAGCCGGTGTGGGCGATCGGCACCGGCCGCACGGCCACGCCCGAGCAGGCGCAGGCGGTGCACGCGCTGGTGCGCGCGCAACTGCATGCGGCCACGCCTCACTCCGCCGACATGACGCTGCTGTATGGCGGCAGCGTCAAACCCGACAACGCTGCTGCGTTGTTCGCGCAGCCCGATATCGATGGGGCGCTCGTCGGTGGTGCGTCGCTGAAAGCGGCCGAGTTCGTCGCCATTGCGCGCGCGGCCGACGCGCCGCTGCCTGCTGCGCGCTGAGCCGGGCTGCGCATCAGACATTTACGGAGTCCAGTCGATGCAGATGATCCTGACTTTGGTTCTCGTGGTCCAGCTGCTGAGCGCGTTGGCGATGATCGGGCTCGTGCTGATCCAGCACGGCAAGGGTGCGGACATGGGCGCATCGTTTGGCAGCGGGGCCTCCGGCAGCCTGTTCGGTGCAACCGGCAGTGCGAACTTCCTTTCGCGTTCGACCGCTGCGTGCGCCACGATCTTCTTTGTCTGCACGCTGGCGCTGGGCTATCTGTCGGGGGACCGCTCGCGGGAACCGTCGTCCGGCGGCAGCGTGCTCGACCAGCCGGTGCCGAGCAAGCCGGTCGTCGAACAGGGCGCTGCAGCGCAGTTTCCCGGCGTTGCGAGCGCACCGGCGGCCGAGACAGCGCCTGCGGCGGCCCCGGCGGCATCCGGCGCGGATGCGATACCGAACAAGTGATCGGCGCAACGTCTTGCACATCGGCGTCGATCTCGGGAATTCTTGAGTCGCGTCAACAAACGCAGTTGCGACGAGCATGAAGGCAAAGATGTCTTCGCCGGGACCGCTGTGATTTCGGTTTACACTCCCCCGCGGTTCGGCGAGCCAGACCTCATGCGAGCTGGACGAAGGTGACGAATCTCGCCGACGTGGTGGAATTGGTAGACACGCTATCTTGAGGGGGTAGTGGCGAAAGCTGTGCGAGTTCGAGTCTCGCCGTCGGCACCAGGGTTATCGCTGCGAGTCGTGAGGGTCTGATCCGGCCTCTCGCGGTCTGTCCCGGCACCGCGTCGGGAGCAGACGGGGCGCTCTGAGCGAGCTTTCCGAGCTTCGTTCAGCGCGCCCTGCGTTTGCCGGATCACGACAAGAAAACATCGACACATCTGCCGGCCACCATGAACGTCGAACAGTACCTCCCCGTGATCCTGTTCATCTTGGTGGGAGCAGGGGTAGGGGTTGCGCCGCAAGTGATCGGCTTTCTCCTCGGTCCCAACCGACCGAACAGCGAGAAGAGCAGCCCCTACGAATGCGGGTTCGAGGCGTTCGAGGACGCACGCATGAAGTTCGACGTGCGCTATTACCTCGTCGCGATCCTGTTCATTTTGTTCGACCTGGAGATCGCATTTCTCTTTCCGTGGGCGGTCGCGCTGCACGAGATCGGAGCGGTCGGCTTCTGGGCAATGATGGTGTTTCTGACGATCCTGGTGGTCGGCTTCGCCTACGAATGGAAGAAGGGCGCATTGGATTGGGAGTGACGGGCGCGCGCGCTGCGGAGTGACACGATGGGCATCGAAGGCGTACTGCGAGAAGGGTTCGTCACGACCTCGGTCGACACGCTGATCAACTGGTCGAAGACCGGTTCACTCTGGCCGATGACCTTTGGTCTGGCGTGCTGCGCGGTCGAGATGATGCATGCCGGCGCGGCGCGCTACGACATCGACCGCTTCGGCATGCTGTTCCGGCCCAGCCCGCGGCAGAGCGATCTGATGATCGTCGCCGGTACGCTGTGCAACAAGATGGCACCGGCGATGCGCAAGGTGTACGACCAGATGGCGGAGCCGAAATGGTTGATCAGCATGGGCTCTTGCGCCAACGGGGTCGGCTACTACCACTACAGCTATTCGGTCGTGCGTGGCTGCGACCGCATCGTCCCGGTCGATGTCTACGTGCCCGGCTGCCCGCCGACCGCTGAGGCGCTGCTGTACGGCATCATGCAGCTGCACACCAAGATCCGGCGCGAGAACACGATCGCCAGGGCATGAAGACGTTGTCGGTCGTACCTCCTTCCTCGGTGCCTGGACGCGTCACGCGCCGCGGCGTTAGTCAGACGAGCGCCGCGCAGCGGTTGGTGCGGCGGGGCGGCGCATGACTCAGAAGCTCGACGCGCTTGAGGCGGCGTTGCAGAGCCGCTGCGGCACGGCCGTGCGCTCGCTCGAGCGCCGAGTCGGGGAAATCACGCTGACCGTCGATGCTGCCGACTACCTGGCGACGATGACCACGTTGCGGGACGACCCCGCGCTCAGGTTCGAGCAGCTGATCGACTTGTGCGGCGTCGACTACTCCGAATACAAGAACCAGCCCTGGTCGGGGCCGCGCTTCTGTGTCGTCGTCCACCTGCTCAGCATCACGCACAACTGGCGTGTGCGTGTGAAGGTCTTCGCTCCGGATGACGGGGTGCCTCTGGTCGCATCAGTGACCGGGCTGTGGTCTTCGGCCAACTGGTTCGAGCGCGAGGCGTTCGACCTGTACGGCGTTGTTTTCGACGGCCACGTTGACCTGCGACGCATCCTGACCGACTACGGATTCATCGGCCACCCGATGCGCAAGGATTTCCCGGTGATGGGCTACGTCGAGATGCGCTACGACGCCGAGAGCGGCCGCGTGGTGTACCAGCCGGTGACGATCGAGCCGCGCGACATCACTCCGCGGGTGGTGCGCGAAGAAAAATTCGGCGGCCTGCACTGACGATGGCTGAAATCAAGAACTACACGCTCAACTTCGGGCCGCAGCATCCGGCGGCCCATGGCGTGCTGCGCCTCGTGCTGGAGCTCGATGGCGAGGTGATCGAGCGTGCCGACCCGCACATCGGCCTGCTGCATCGGGCAACCGAGAAACTCGCCGAGACCAAGACCTACATCCAGGCGCTGCCCTACCTGGACCGCCTCGACTACATGTCGATGATGGCCAACGAGCACGCGTACTGCCTCGCGGTGGAGAAGCTGCTGGGCATCGAGGTGCCGATCCGGGCCCAGTACATCCGCGTGCTGTACGCCGAGATCACGCGGCTGCTGAACCACCTGCTGTGGCTCGGAGCGCACGGCCTGGATTGCGGCGCGATGAACATCCTCATCTACTGCTTCCGCGAGCGCGAGGATCTGTTCGACATGTACGAGGCGGCCTCTGGCGCCCGCATGCACGCAGCGTACTTCCGCCCGGGCGGCGTCTATCGCGACCTGCCGGACTCGATGCCCCAATACCGGGTCAGCCGGATCAAGAACGAGAAGACGGTCAAGGCGCTGAACGCGAACCGTCAGGGCTCGTTGCTCGACTACATCGACGACTTCTGCCGCCGCTTCCCCGCGAAGGTGGACGACTACGAGACCCTGCTGACCGACAACCGCATCTGGAAGCAGCGCACGGTGGGCATCGGGGTCGTTTCGCCCGAGCGCGCGCTGAGCCTGGGTTTCACCGGCCCGATGCTGCGCGGTTCCGGCGTGGCCTGGGACCTGCGCAAGAAGCAGCCTTACGACGTCTATGCGAACGTCGATTTCGACGTTCCGATCGGCACCAACGGCGACACCTACGACCGTTACCTGGTGCGCGTGGAGGAGTTGCGTCAGTCGAACCGCATCATGAAGCAGTGCGTCGACTGGCTGCGCAACAACCCTGGCCCCGTGATCACCGACAACCACAAGGTCGCGCCGCCGTCGCGGCTCCAGATGAAATCCAGCATGGAGGAACTGATCCACCATTTCAAGCTGTTCAGCGAGGGGTTCCACGTGCCGGAGGGCGAGGCCTATGCCGCGGTCGAGCATCCGAAGGGCGAATTCGGCGTCTACCTGATCAGCGACGGCGCCAACAAGCCCTATCGGATGAAACTGCGGGCGCCGGGGTTCGCCCATCTGGCCGCGCTCAATGAGATGAGCCGCGGCCACATGCTGGCCGACGCGGTGGCGATCATTGGCACCATGGACCTCGTGTTCGGCGACGTCGATCGATGATGAAAGAGCCTGACAAAACCCAGCCGCGCGCGGCGCCGTTCTCGGCATCGACGCTGCAGCAATTCGCCAAGGAGGTCGCCAAGTTTCCTGCCGAGCAGAGGCAGTCGGCGGTGATGGCGTGCCTGGCGATCGTGCAGCACGAGCAGGGGTACGTCTCGGCCGAGGCGGAGGTCGCGGTGGCCGAGTACCTGGGCATGCCGCCGATCGCGGTGCGCGAGGTGACGACCTTCTACAACATGTACAACCAGCAGCCGGCCGGCCGGTTCAAGCTGAATGTCTGCACCAATCTGCCGTGCCAATTGCGCGACGGCGAGAAGGCGCTGAACCATCTGTGCCGCAAGCTCGGCGTCGAGCCCAACGGCACGACCGGCGACGGCCTGTTCACGGTGCAGCCAAGCGAGTGTCTGGGCGCCTGCGCGGATGCGCCGGTGATGCTGGTCAACGACCGCCAGATGCTCAGCTACATGAGCAACGACCGGCTCGACGAGCTGGTTGAACTGCTCCGGACAAAGCGATGAGCATGCTCGACTTGTCCAGGTTCCAGGCGACGGGTCAGCAGACCTGCTTTCACGGCAGGCACATCGGCGCGCAGATCTATGCCGGGCTGAACGGCGCGAACTGGCGCCTGGCGGACTATGTCGCGCGGGGTGGCTACCAGGCGCTGCGCAAGGTGCTGGGCGTGAACGGCGGGGCCGGCATGACGCCCGAACAGGTTATCGCCGAGGTCAAGCTCAGCGCGCTGCGCGGGCGTGGCGGGGCGGGCTTTCCGACCGGGCTGAAGTGGAGCTTCATGCCGCGGCAGCACGCGGGACCGAAGTACATGGTCTGCAACTCCGATGAAGGCGAGCCGGGCACCTGCAAGGACCGCGACATCCTGGCTTACAACCCGCACATCGTGATCGAGGGCATGGCCATCGCCGGCTACGCCACCGGGTCGAAGGTGGGCTACAACTACATCCACGGCGAGATCTTCGAGCTCTATGAGCGGTTCGAGGAGGCGCTCGAAGAGGCCCGTGCCGCTGGCTACCTCGGAGACAACATCCTCGGCACGTCGTTCGGCTTCCAGCTGCACGCGTTCCACGGCTTCGGCGCCTACATCTGCGGCGAGGAGACCGGGCTGCTCGAGTCCCTCGAGGGCAAGAAGGGACAGCCGCGCTACAAGCCGCCCTTCCCGGCGAGCTACGGGCTGTATGGCCGGCCGACGACGGTCAACAACACCGAGACTTTTGCCGCGGTGCCGTGGATCATCAATCACGGTGGGCAGGCGTACCTGGACGTGGGCCTGCCCAACAACGGCGGCACGAAGATCTTTTCGATGGTCGGCGACGTCGAGCGTCCGGGCAACTACGAGGTGCCGATGGGCACACCGTTCCCGAAGCTGCTCGAACTGGCCGGCGGGGTGCGCGGCGGGCGCGCGCTGAAGGCGGTGATTCCGGGGGGATCGTCGGCCCCGGTGCTGCCGGGCAAGGTCATGATGGACTGCACGATGGACTACGACTCCATCGCGAGCGCGGGTTCGATGCTCGGCTCAGGCGCGGTGATCGTGATGGACGAGACGCGCTGCATGGTCGCGAGCCTGTTGCGGCTCTGCTATTTCTATACCCACGAGTCGTGTGGTCAGTGCACGCCGTGCCGCGAAGGCACGGGCTGGCTGTGGCGGGTTGTCAACCGCATCGAGCATGGCGAAGGCCGTGCCGACGACCTCGCGTTGCTCGACTCGGTGGCCGAGAACATCATGGGCCGCACGATCTGTGCGCTTGGCGACGCGGCGGCGATGCCGGTGCGAGGCATGGTCAAGCATTTCCGCGACGAGTTCGTGCACCACATCGAACACAAGACCTGCAGGGTTCCGGCCCGCGCATGACCGCAGGGCAGCCGACATGATCGAAATCGAAATCGACGGCAGGAAGGTCAGCGTCCCCGAGGGCAGCACGGTGATGCATGCCGCCGATGCCGTCGGCACCTACATCCCGCACTTCTGCTACCACAAGAAACTCAGCATTGCGGCCAACTGCCGCATGTGCCTGGTGGAGGTCGAGAAGGCGCCCAAGCCGATGCCCGCCTGCGCGACGCCGGTGGCCAACGGCATGGTCGTGCGCACCAAGAGCGACAAGGCCGTGAAGGCGCAGCAGGCGGTGATGGAGTTCCTGCTCATCAACCACCCGCTGGACTGCCCGATCTGCGACCAGGGCGGCGAGTGCCAGCTGCAGGATCTCGCGGTGGGCTACGGCGGCTCCGCCTCGCGCTATGCCGAGGAGAAGCGCGTCGTCCTGCACAAGGACGTCGGTCCGCTGATTTCGATGGAGGAGATGACGCGCTGCATCCACTGCACGCGCTGCGTGCGGTTCGGCCAGGAGATTGCCGGCGTGATGGAGCTGGGCATGATCCACCGCGGCGAGCACTCCGAGATCACGACCATCACCGGCGGCACGGTCGACTCCGAGCTGTCGGGCAACATGATCGACCTGTGCCCGGTCGGGGCCCTGACCAGCAAGCCGTTCCGCTACTCGGCGCGCACGTGGGAATTGTCGCGGCGCAAGAGCGTCAGCCCGCACGACAGCACCGGCGCGAACCTCATCGTGCAGGTCAAGCGCGACCAGGTGCTGCGCGTGGTGCCTTTCGAGAACGAAGCCGTCAACGAGTGCTGGCTGGCCGACCGCGACCGCTTCAGCTACGAAGCGCTGAACACCGATCGGCGGCTGACCCGCCCGATGGTCAGGCACGACGGCCAGTGGCGGGCGGTCGACTGGAACACCGCGCTGGATGCGGTGGCCAAGGGTCTGGCCGCGGTCAGGTCGAGCCATGGCCCAACGGCGATCGGTGCGCTGGCGAGCGACCATGGCACCGTCGAAGAGCTGTTCCTGCTCGGGCAGATCGTGCGCGGGCTCGGCAGCGACAACATCGACTACCGGCTGCGGCATGCGGATTTCCGCCATGACGGCGGTGTGCGCTGGCTCGGCACGTCGATCGCATCGCTGTCGACGCTGCAGCGTGCGCTGGTGATCGGGTCGTTCCTGCGCAAGGATCATCCGCTGTTCGCGGCGCGCTTGCGACAGGCGGCGCGCGGCGGCGCTGAGGTGTCGAGCCTGCACGCGCTGCAGGACGACTGGGCGATGCCGGTGGCTCACCACCTCGTGCGTCCGCCCAGCGGCTGGGTTCAGGCGCTGGCTGAGATCGCGGCCGCGGTGGCGGCGCTGAGCAACGTGGCATCGCCCGTGCCGGTGCAGGCATCACCGGCTGCGCAGGCCATCGCCGAATCGCTGCGGGGTGGCGAGCGCAAGGCGCTGCTGCTCGGCAACGCGGCCGCCGCGCACCCGCAAGCCGCCGAGCTGCTCGCGCTGGCGAACTGGATCGGCGCGCAGACCGGGTCGAGCGTCGGGTTTCTGAGTGAAGCGGCCAACACGGACGGGGCCCAGCTTGTCGACGCGCGACCGCGTGCCGACGGGCTTGACGCCGCAGCGATGCTCGGCGTCGGTGCAGCGTCGCCGGTGAGGGCCTTCCTGCTTTTGGGCACGGAGCCGGTGCTCGAGTCCGCCGATGGCGCGGCGGCGCGTGCCACGCTCGAGTCGGCGAGCCTGGTCGTCGCGCTGACGCCGTTCAACGACGCCAACGTCGAATTCGCGCACGTGATGCTGCCGATCGCTCCGTTTACCGAGACGTCGGGCACGTTTGTCAACGCCGAAGGCCGCGTGCAGAGTTTCCAAGGCGTCGTCAAGCCGCTCGGCGAGGCGCGGCCGGCGTGGAAGGTGCTGCGTGTGCTCGGCAACCTGCTGCAGTTGCCCGGTTTCGAGTACGACTCGACGGAGGCCGTGCGGGCGGCGGCGCTGGGCGACGCGCAAAGCATCTCCTCGCGCTTGTCGAATGCGACTGGTGTGACGCCGAGCGTGCCGGCAACCGCTGCGGGCGGGCTCGAGCGCGTGGCCGACGTGCCGATCTACGCCGCCGATGCGCTGGTCCGCCGCGCGCCGTCGTTGCAGCGCACGGCCGACGCGCGACCACCGGCAGTGGGCGTGCCGACCACCGTCTGGCAGCAACTGGGCCTGCAGCCCGATGACCGCATTCGCCTGACGCAGGGCGGGCGCAGTGTCGTGCTGCCGGCGCGTCACGATCCGACGCTCGCGCCGACGACGTTGCGGGTGCCGGCCGGCCATGCCGACACCACCGCGCTCGGCGCGATGTACGGCAACCTGACGGCTGAGAAAGCGTAGCCAACGATGATCGAGTCCTTCAACGCCTACGGCACGTCGCTGCTCGGCGGCGCCTGGCCCGCCGTGTGGGCGCTCATCAAGATCGTGGTCCTCGTCGCGCCGCTGATGGGCTGCGTCGCCTACCTCACGCTGTGGGAGCGCAAGGCGATCGGCTGGTCGCAGATCCGGCCCGGCCCCAACCGCGTCGGCCCGGCCGGGTTGCTGACGCCGATTGCCGACGCGGTGAAGCTGGTCTTCAAGGAGATCATCGTCCCGACGGCGGCCAACAAGGGACTGTTCTTTCTCGGCCCGGTGATGACGATCATGCCGGCGCTGGCGGCCTGGGCGGTGGTGCCGTTCGGGCCCGAGGTGGCGTTGGCCAACATCAATGCCGGCTTGCTCTACGTGATGGCGATCACGTCGCTGGAGGTGTACGGCGTGATCATTGCCGGCTGGGCCAGCAACTCGAAGTACGCGTTCCTCGGCGCGCTGCGCGCCTCGGCGCAGATGGTCAGCTACGAGATTGCGATGGGCTTTGCGCTGGTCGTCGTGCTGATGGTCAGCGGCAGCATGAACATGTCGCAGATCGTGCTGGGACAGGGCAAGGGGTACTTCGCCGACATCGGGTTGAACTTCCTGTCGTGGAACTGGCTGTCGCTGCTGCCGATCTTTCTCGTCTATTTCATCTCGGGCCTGGCCGAGACCAACCGCCACCCGTTCGACGTCGTCGAGGGCGAGTCCGAGATCGTGGCCGGGCACATGATCGAGTATTCAGGCATGGCGTTCGCGATGTTCTTCCTTGCCGAATACGCCAACATGATCCTCGTCTCGACGCTGGCGGTGACGATGTTCCTCGGCGGCTGGCTGCCGCCGATCGACAGCGCGCTGTTCAACTGGATCCCTGGCTGGATCTGGCTGGCGCTGAAGGTCTTCTGCGTGGTCACCATGTTCCTGTGGGTGCGCGCGACGTTTCCGCGCTTCCGCTACGACCAGATCATGCGCCTGGGCTGGAAGGTGTTCATCCCGGTGAGCCTGATCTGGCTGGTCGTCGTGGGCGCGTGGATCCAGTCGCCCTACAACGTCTGGAAGTGAGCTGGCAAAGGGTAGCGAGATGGCTGTTGCAACGTCGATCAAGAGCCTGCTGTCGAGCTTCATGCTCGGCGAGCTCTTCAAGGGCATGATGGTCACCGGACGTCATTTCCTTTCGCCGACCATCACGGTGCAGTATCCCGAGGAGAAAACGCCGCTGTCGCCGCGCTTTCGAGGCCTGCACGCGCTGCGTCGCTACGAGAACGGCGAAGAGCGCTGCATCGCGTGCAAGCTGTGTGAGTCCGTCTGCCCGGCGCTGGCGATCACGATCGAGTCGGCCGAGCGCGAGGACGGCACGCGCCGCACCACCCGCTACGACATCGATCTCACCAAGTGCATCTTCTGCGGTTTTTGCGAGGAGAGCTGCCCGGTGGACTCGATCGTCGAGACGCACATCTTCGAGTATCACGGCGAGAAACGTGGTGACCTGTACTTCACGAAGGACATGCTGCTCGCGGTCGGGGACCGCTACGAGAAGGAAATTGCCGCTGCAAGGGAGGCCGACGCGAAGTACCGCTGAACCCGCGGGCTGTCCCGGACGCGCCGCACGACGATCCCGCCCCGTTGCTGACCATGAACACCACCACCGCACTCTTTTACATCTTCTCGGCCGTGCTACTGGTCGCGTCGTTCCGTGTCATCACCGCGCGAAGCACGGTGCACGCGGCGTTGTTCCTCGTGCTCGCGTTCTTCTCCGCGGCCTGCGTGTGGATGCTGCTGGAGGCCGAGTTCCTCGCGATCGCACTCGTGCTGGTCTACATCGGCGCAGTCATGGTGCTGTTCCTGTTCGTCGTGATGATGCTCGACATCAACACCGATTCGATGCGGCTGGGGTTCTGGAGACATTTCCCGCTGGCGGGCGCGGTCGGCGCGGTGATTGCGCTGGAGATGGCGCTTGTGCTGATGGGCGGTTTCCGGCTCACCGAGGCGCCTGAGATGGCCCCCGACGCCGCGCAGCTGGGCAACACCAAGCTGCTGGGCATCGAGGTCTACACGAGCTACCTCTACCCGCTGCAGGTGGCTGCGGTGCTGCTGCTGGTCGCGATCATCTCGGCGATCGCGCTGACGCTGCGGCGCCGTCGCGACGTGCGCTACGTCAGCCCTTCCGACCAGTTGCGCGCGCGCAAGGCAGACCGGCTTCGCATCGTCTCGATCGCGCCGGAGGTGGACGCGACCTCCGCGAGCCAGCCCGGGGGACGGACATGAGCCTCGGACCGATCACGCTGGCGCACTTCCTGACGCTGGGCGCGATCCTGTTCGCGCTGTCGGTGATCGGGATCTTCTTAAACCGGCGCAACCTGATCGTGCTGCTGATGGCCATCGAGCTGATGCTGCTCGCCGTCAACATGAACTTCGTCGCGTTCTCGCACTACCTCGGCGACATGGCGGGACAGGTGTTCGTGTTCTTCATTCTGACCGTCGCGGCGGCGGAGTCGGCGATCGGCCTGGCCATCCTCGTCGTGGTGTTCCGTAATCGATCGACGATCAACGTCAGCGAGCTCGACGCCTTGAAGGGCTGAGACGACGCGGGGTCGACACAACATGTCTGCACAACTTTCCCAGAACATGCTGCTCGCGGTGC
The DNA here is from genome assembly GCA_020354665.1 of Burkholderiales bacterium. Lineage (GTDB taxonomy): Bacteria > Pseudomonadota > Gammaproteobacteria > Burkholderiales > Burkholderiaceae_C. The sequence goes on along the minus strand of CP070653.1, from coordinate 2,248,845 downwards.
CGCTGGCGCCGCTGGCGGGCGCGATCGTCGCGGGGTTCTTCGGCCAGCTGATCGGGCGGCGCGCCGCTCACCGCGTGACGATCCTGGGTGTCGCGATCGCGTTCGTCATCAGTGCCATGGTTCTGAAGTCGGTGGCGCTCGACGGCGCGCGGTTCGACGGCACCGTCTACGAATGGATGGTGGTCGGCGGCCTGAAGATGGAAGTCGGCTTCCTCGTCGACGGGCTGACCGCGACCATGATGGCTGTGGTCAGCTTCGTGTCGTTGATGGTCCACGTCTACACGATCGGCTACATGGAGGACGATCCGGGCTACCAGCGCTTCTTTGCCTACATCGCGCTGTTTACGTTCTCGATGCTCATGCTGGTCATGAGCAACAACTTCCTGCAGCTGTTCTTCGGCTGGGAGGCCGTCGGCCTGGTGAGCTACCTGCTGATCGGCTTCTGGTACACGCGGCCAACCGCGATCGTCGCCAACCTCAAGGCGTTCATCGTCAACCGCGTCGGCGACTTCGGATTCATTCTGGGCATCGGTTTGATCGTCACCTACGCGGGCTCGCTCAACTACGCGGAAGTCTTCGCCAAAGGGGGTGAACTCGCCGCGCTGACATTCCCCGGCACCGACTGGCTGCTGCTTTCGGTGGCCTGTATCTGCCTGTTCATCGGTGCGATGGGCAAGAGTGCGCAGTTCCCGCTGCACGTGTGGCTGCCGGACTCGATGGAGGGCCCCACACCGATCTCAGCGTTGATCCATGCCGCGACGATGGTCACGGCGGGCATCTTCATGGTCGCGCGCATGTCGCCGCTGTTCGAGCTGTCGGATGCCGCGCTGTCTTTCGTGCTCGTCGTCGGCGCGATCACGGCCCTGTTCATGGGCTTCCTCGGCATCGTGCAGAACGACATCAAGCGCGTCGTCGCGTACTCCACGTTGAGCCAGCTCGGGTACATGACGGTGGCCCTCGGCGTGTCGGCGTATTCGGTGGCGATCTTTCACCTGATGACGCACGCGTTCTTCAAGGCGCTGCTCTTCCTGGCCGCGGGCTCGGTGATCATCGCGCTGCACCACGACCAGGACATCCGCAACATGGGCGGGCTGCGCAAGTACATGCCGATCACCTGGATCACCTCACTGGTCGGCTCGCTCGCGCTGATCGGTACGCCGCTGTTCTCGGGCTTCTACAGCAAAGACAGCATCATCGAGGCGGTGCACGCGTCGAATCTGCCAGGCGCCGGCTTTGCGACCTTTGCCGTCGTCGCCGGGGTATTCGTGACGGCGTTCTATTCGTTCCGCATGTACTTTCTCGTGTTCCACGGCAACGAGCGGTTCCGCCACCCGCCGGTACCTAACGAGCACCACGCGCACGGGCACGGCGGCCACCATGATCCCCATGAGACGCCGTGGGTCGTGACGCTGCCGCTGGTGCTGCTGGCGATCCCGTCGGTGGTGATCGGTTTCATGACGATCGGGCCGGTACTGTTCGGCACGCTGTTCGCGGACGCGATCTTCGTCGACGCCGCGCGCCATCCGGCGATGGCCGAGCTGGCCGAGGCATTCCACGGCGCGGGCGCGATGGCGCTGCACGCGGTGACGACGCTGCCGTTCTGGCTGGCGGTGCTCGGCGTGGCGTCGGCGTGGTGGATGTATCTGAAACAGCCGGCGCTGCCGGCGGCGATCCAGAAGCGCTTCGGCTTCATCTACAGGCTGCTCGACAACAAGTACTACATGGACTGGATCAACGAACACGTGTTCGCCGCTGGCGCGCGCCTGCTCGGCACCGGGTTGTGGAAGGGGGGTGATGCGGGCCTGATCGACGGCGTGCTGATCGATGGATCGTCGCGCATGGTCGGCGGGCTGGCGGGCATCGTCAGGCTGGTGCAGACCGGCTACCTCTACTGGTACGCGCTGGCGATGATCCTCGGTGTGGTCGGTCTGATGACCTGGCAGCTGTGGCCCTACCTGCCCAGCCTCTGGGCGCACTGAACAACGAGAACCACGGGCGGAGTCGGGCAATGGGTCTGTTGAGCGTATCGATCTGGTTACCGATCGCCGGGGGCGTGCTGCTGCTGGCGATGGGCAGGGACGAGAACGCGAAAGCGGTGCGCGTGTTCGCGCTGGTCGCGGCGCTGGCGGGCTTCGCCGTGACGATTCCGCTGATCACGGGATTCGACGTCACGAGCGCGGCGATGCAGTTCGTCGAGCGGATGCCCTGGATCGCCCGCTTCAACGTGCACTACCACCTCGGCGTGGACGGCATCTCGGTGTGGTTCGTGCTGCTGACCGCGTTCATGACCGTGATCGTTGTCATCGCCGGGTGGGAGGTTGTCACCGAGCGCGTCAACCAGTACATGGGTGCGGTCCTGATCCTCTCGGGCCTGATGATCGGCGTGTTCTGCGCGCTGGACGGACTGCTCTTCTATGTGTTCTTCGAGGCGACGCTGATCCCGATGTACCTCATCATCGGCGTGTGGGGCGGACCGCGGCGCGTCTACGCGGCTTTCAAGTTCTTCCTCTACACGCTGCTCGGGTCGCTGCTGATGCTGGTCGCGCTGGTGTTCCTGTATTTCAAGTCCGGCGGCAGCTTCGAGATTCTCGACTGGCACCGCCTGCCGCTGCCGATGCCAGCGCAGGCGCTGTTGTTCTTCGCCTTTTTCGCGGCTTTCGCAGTGAAGGTGCCGATGTGGCCCGTGCACACCTGGCTGCCCGACGCACACGTCGAGGCGCCCACCGGCGGGTCGGTGGTGCTGGCGGCGATCATGCTGAAACTCGGTGCGTACGGCTTCCTGCGCTTCTCGATGCCGATCGCGCCGGACGCCTCGCGCGAATACGACTGGTTCATCATTGCGCTGAGCCTGATCGCGGTCGCCTATATCGGGTTGGTCGCGCTGGTGCAGTCCGACATGAAGAAGCTGGTCGCGTACTCTTCGGTCGCGCACATGGGCTTCGTCACGCTGGGCTTCTTCATCTTCAGCGAGCTCGGCGTCTCGGGCGGGCTGATTCAGATGATCAGCCACGGCTTCGTCTCTGGCGCAATGTTCCTGTGCATCGGCGTGCTCTACGACCGCGTGCACAGCCGCGAGATTTCCGCCTACGGCGGGGTCGTCAACACGATGCCGCGGTTCGCGGCGTTCGCGATGTTCTTCGCGATGGCCAACTGCGGCCTGCCGGGCACCGGAGGCTTCGTCGGCGAATGGATGATCATCCTCGGCACTGTCAAGACCAGCTTCTGGCTGGCGGCGCTGGCGGCCACGACGCTCATCTTCGGCGCGGCCTACACGCTGTGGATGTACAAGCGCGTCTACTTCGGCGCGGTAGCCAACGCGAAGGTGCAGGCGCTGGCCGACGTCAACGCACGTGAATCGCTGATGCTCGGCCTGCTCGTGCTGGGGGTGCTGTGGATGGGCCTGTACCCGAAGCCGTTCACCGACGTGATGTCGCCCGCGGTGACGCAGCTGCTGCAGCACGTCGCGGTGTCCAAGCTGAACTGAGCGCGAGATGGCCGAGACGCTGAATCCCGTGGGCGACCTGAACTGGCTCGCCGTCTACCCCGAGATCGTGCTGGTCGTGATGGCGTGCGCGATCACGCTGCTCGATCTGTTCGTCACCGACCCACAGCGGCGCGTGACCTACTGGCTCACGCAGATCACGCTGGCCGGCGTGGCGGCGATGCATCTGGTGTATTTCAATTCCGGCCTGACGGTCTACGGCATGCAGCGCATGGTCGTCACCGACCCGCTGGGCCACCTGCTTGCGTTCTTCGCCTGTATCGCGGTGATCGTCGCGCTGGTGTACGCGCGCCCGTACACCGCCTCGCGCGAGCTGCTCAGGGGAGAACTGTTTACGCTGACGCTGTTCATGCTGCTCGGCATCTCGGTGATGGTGTCGGCCAACAGCTTCCTGGTGGTCTACCTCGGCCTCGAGCTGATGAGCCTGTCGCTTTATGCGCTGACTGCGCTGCGCCGCGACGATCTGCCCGCCACCGAGGCCGCGATGAAGTATTTCGTGCTCGGCGCGCTGGCCAGCGGATTCCTGCTGTACGGACTGTCGATGATGTACGGCGCGACCGGGTCTCTGGAGCTGGCCGAGGTGTTCAAGGCGATCGGCACCGGCAGCATCAATCCGCAGGTGATGACGATCGGCGTGGTGTTCGTCGTCGCGGGGCTCGCGTTCAAGCTGGGTGCCGTGCCGTTCCACATGTGGGTGCCCGACGTGTACCACGGCGCTCCCACCGCGGTGACGCTGCTGATCGCCGGCGCGCCCAAACTCGCCGCGTTCGCGATCACGGTGCGCCTGCTCGTCGAGGGCATGCTCGGCCTGGCTGCGGACTGGCAGCAGATGCTGATCGTGCTCTCGGTGGCGTCGATGGCGATCGGCAACCTGGTAGCGATCGCGCAGACCAACCTCAAGCGCATGCTCGCCTACTCGACGATCGGCCAGATGGGGTTCATGCTGCTCGGCTTGACCGCTGGTGTGGTCAACAACAACACGCTGTCGGCGGCCAATGCCTACAGTTCCTCGCTGTTCTACGTGGTGACTTACGTGCTGACGACGCTCGGCACGTTCGGCCTGATCATGCTGCTGGCGCGACAGGGGTTCGAGGCCGACGAGATTGAGGACTTCAGGGGTCTCGGGCGGCGCAGCCCGTGGCTGGCCGGGGTGATGGCGATCTTCATGTTTTCGCTGGCCGGCGTGCCACCGACGGTCGGCTTCTACGCCAAGCTCGCGGTGCTGCAGGCGCTGGTGTCAACCAACGTCGGCGGCTACATCACGCTCGCGGTGGTCGCCGTGCTGCTGAGCTTCATCGGCGCGTACTATTACATTCGGCTCGTCAAAGTGATGTTCTTCGACGAACCGGTGCAGGCCGCTGCCGTGGTGATCGTTGCCAAGGATGCGCATGTCGTGTTGTGGCTCAACGGAGCGGCGGTGCTGCTGCTGGGCATCCTGCCGGGCGGCCTGATGACGATGTGTGCGCAGGCGATCGTCAAGGCGCTGGCGAGCTGACCGGCCACGCACTGGCGCCGGGTGCGGCGCCGTCATGCGATCGGCTGGGCGCGCCGGCGAGCGCACGAACAGATCCCGCCCGGAGCGGCGGCGCGCACCAGGGATCGGTTGCGGTTCGTGCGCGGTCCAGCTGCTTGCGGTGCGCCCCGGTCCAGACGTGCCGCGGGCTGGCGCGGCCGGTCGGGCGGCCTTTCATTCGAGGAACGAGCATCGATGAGCGAAGACCGCCACCTGATCGAAGAGCGCATCAGCAGCGATGTCGTCTACCGCGGCAGCTTCTTCGAATTGCGGCGCGACCGCGTGCGGCTGCCCGATGGCCGGGAGGCCGGGCGCGAGTACATCGCGCATCCCGGAGCAGTCATGGTGGTGCCGATCGCCGACGACGGCCGGCTGGTGATGGAGCGGCAGTACCGTTACCCGATCGGACGCGTGATGCTCGAGTTTCCGGCCGGCAAGCTCGACCCCGGCGAGTCGCCGTTTACTTGCGGTGTCCGCGAACTCGCCGAGGAGACCGGCTATCGGGCCGCCGAGTGGGCGCGCGCCGGGTTGCTCAACAACGCGGTGGCCTATTCCAGCGAAGGCATCGAGGTGTGGTTCGCGCGAGGGCTGGCGGCCGGGACGCGGTCGCTCGAGGACGGCGAACACCTTGACGTGTGCCTCGTCACCGTTGCCGAGCTGGCCGACCACTGTCGCGATGGCCGTGTGACCGATGCCAAGACGCTGGTCGGCCTGCTTTGGCTCCAGCAGTGGCAGGCGGGACGCTGGTCACTTGAATGGGGTCCTGCGCCCTGACAGCCAAGGGTCCCCAGCGCGGGACGGGCCGGCGTCGCAGGGCCTTTGTCGCGCAAACGCCGCGATGTGCAGAGCCTCCGATCGGACGGTCTGCCGGTCGTCCGGTGATAATGCCCCCATGAAGGTGCTCAACCTGCACTGCGCCAACGACCACGACTTCGAAGGCTGGTTCGCCTCGGACGAGGATTTTTCAGCGCAGATGCAGCGTGGGCTGGTCGAGTGCCCGCTGTGCGCAGACCGGCGCATCGAACGGCGGCCGAGCGCGCCGCGGTTGAACCTCGGCGCGCCGACCGAAACCCGGGACGAGTCGACGGTGGACGTCGCCAAGCTCAGCGGCGCCGAGCTGCAGGCCGCGTGGCTGCAGGCGGTACGGCAAGTGCTTGCCAATACCGAGGACGTCGGTGAGCGTTTCCCCGAGGAGGCGCGCCGGATCCACTATGGCGAGACCGAGCAGCGTGGCATCCGCGGCAAGGCCTCGCGCGATGAGACGCAGGCACTGCGTGACGAGGGCATCGAAGTGATGCCGTTCGTGATCCCGGACGCGCTCAAGCACACCATCCAGTAGCCCGTCGCTGCGGCCCGGATGCCGCAGTGGCGGCAACGTCGTCGTCGTGCCGCCCGCGATGCCTCGACGCTGGCCGGGCATCGCGCGCCAGAAAACGCCTCAGAGCACGCGGCCCGGATTGAGCAGCCCGTGCGGGTCGAGCGCTGCCTTGATGCTGCGCATCAGCGCGAGCGCTGCCTTCGGCTTTCGGCGAGCCAGCTGCTCGCGCTTGAGCTGGCCGATGCCATGTTCGGCGGAGATCGAACCGGCGTGCGCGACGACGGCGTCGTAGACCAGCTCGTTCACCGCGGTCTCGTGGTCGCGCAGGAAATCGGCTGCAGCGATGCCTTCGGGCGCCTGCACGTTGTAGTGCAGGTTGCCGTCGCCGAGGTGTCCGAAGTTGACAAGGCGTACGCCGGGGAACGCGCGCTCGAGCGCTGCATCGGTCGCGGCACAGAACGCCGGGATGCGCGAGACCGGCAGCGCAATGTCGTGCTTGACGTTGAGGCCTTCTTCGGCCTGGGCGAGCGGAATGGCTTCACGCAGGTGCCACAGCGCGCTGGCCTGGTCGAGGCTTTCCGCGACTGCCGCGTCGGTGATCACGCCGCGGTCGAGCGCCCCAGCGAGTGTGGCTTCCAGCAACGCGCGTGCATGCGCCTCGCTTTCGGCGTCCGAAAGCTCGAGCAGCACCGTCCAGGGCGCCGCCGGCAGGGGCTGGCGCAACTGCGTGAAATGCCGGCGCACCAGCGCCAGCGACTGCGCGTTCATCACCTCGAAGCCGGTCAGCGCGGCCGCGCAGCGGCCAAGCGCCTGCTGCAGCAGCTCGACGCATCGTTCGAGCCTGTTGCAGGTGGCCAGTGCGGTCATGCGCGCGGCAGGGCGGGGGAAGAGCCGCAGCGCGGCCGCGGTGAGGATGCCCAGCGTTCCCTCGCTGCCAATGAACAGGTCGCGGAGGTCGTAGCCCGTGTTGTCCTTGCGCAGCCCCGACAGCCCGTCCCACACCTCGCCGGTGGCGGTCACCACCTCGAGCCCCAAGCAGAGCTCGCGTGCATTGCCGTAGCGCAGCACCTGCGTGCCGCCGGCATTGGTGGCGAGGTTGCCGCCGATCGTTGCGCTGCCTTCGGAAGCCATGCTCAATGGAATCAGCAAACCCTGCTCGTCCGCGGCCTGCTGCACGGCCTGCAACACGCAGCCGGCCTCGACCGTCATCGTCAGGTTGGCGACGTCGGTTGCACGCACGCGGCTGAGTCTGCCGAGATGGAGCAGCACCTGCTTGCCGCTCGTATCGGGCACCGACGCGCCCACCAGGCCGGTGTTGCCGCCCTGTGGCACCAGGGACACCCCAAGCGCCCCGCAGGCGCGCACGACGGCCGCGACTTCGCGCGTCGATCCGGGACGCACGACGGCCAGCGCCTTGCCCCGGTAGCGCTTGCGCCAATCGACCTCGTAGGCGGACAGATCGCCGTCGGCGAGCACGTTGGCTGCGCCAACGAGCTGGCGCAGCGCGGCGATCAGCGCCTCACTCATCAACGCTTCCGCGATCCCGAACGGCCAGGCGCCACCGCACGTGCGCCGCGCAGGCGGCGAACAGCGCGATCGACAGCACCGCCTCGACGAACGCCAGCCGCGCGCTGAGCCCGGACTCCGTGCTCGCGCGCAACGCGCCTTCGGCGACGTAGAGCCACACCAGCAGGCTGAGCCAGCGGTACGTGTACATGCGGTTCTTCAGCAGGCCGGCAAGCGCTAGCGTCAGCGGCAACGCTTTCAGCGCGAGCGCGCCGCGACCGCCCGGCAGCGGCGCGAGCCACAGCTCCCAGGCGAGGCCGAGGACGATCAGCGCAAGCAGGATCGCGACCGCGGCGGCGCGCGTTGCGCGTATGCGTTGGCCCGGCCCGCGGGCGGGTGGCGCGTCACGGGCGGCGGCCGCCACCAGATGATCGGGCATGTCGGGCATCATAGTCGGACCCGAATACCGATTGCGATGAAGTCCTGGCTCAAACCAGCGCAGGCGTCGTGGAGCGAACACGCCGCCGAGCTGCTGCGCACGCTGCGGCAGTGGCCGTGGCTCGACACCCTGATCACGCTGCGGCAGCGCTTTCGCGAGGATCGGCTCGGCATGGCCGCGAGCAGTCTGACCTTCACGACCTTGATCGCGCTGGTGCCGCTCGTGACGGTGATGCTCGCCGTGTTCTCCGCGTTCCCGATGTTCTCCGGCTTTCAGCGGGCGCTCGAGACGTACTTCCTGCAGGCGCTGATCCCCGACAACATCGCCAAGCCGGTGATGAACGCGCTGACGCAGTTCGCGCAGCAGTCGCGACAGCTGGGAACGGCGGGCATCGTCGTGTTGCTGCTGACCGCGATCGCGCTGATGCTGACGATCGACCGCGCGCTCAACGGCATCTGGCGGGTGCGCCGGCCGCGCCCGCTCGCGCAACGGGTGCTCGTCTACTGGGCCGCGATCACGCTCGGGCCGCTGCTGCTCGGCATCAGCTTGACGGGTACGTCGCTCGCGATCTCGGCGTCGCGCGGCTGGGTGGGCGCGTCGCGCGTTTCATCGATCATCGACGTGGTCGAGTTCGTGCTTGCGCTGGTCGCGCTGGCCGGGCTGTTCCACTACGTCCCGAACACCTGGGTGCGCTGGCGCCATGCGCTGGCGGGCGCGCTCTTCGCAGCAGTCGGGCTTGAGGTGGCCAAGCGCCTGCTCGGCTGGTACGTGGCCAAGGTGCCGACCTATGCCGTCGTCTACGGCGCGTTTACAACGTTGCCGATCATGCTGATCTGGATCTACAGCGCATGGGTGATCGTGCTGCTCGGCGCAGTGATCGCTGCATACGCACCGAGCCTTCAAATGCGCGTCTCGCGGCGGGCGGCCGCGCCGGGCCAGCCCTTCACGCTGGCGCTGACGCTGCTGGGCATGCTTCAACGCGCGCGCGGTGACTCGGTGCACGGCTTGACGCTCGGCGACATTGCCACCGAGTTGCGTACCGACCCGCTGCAAGTCGAGCCGGTGCTCGATGCGCTGATCGATCTCGACTGGGTGGCGCGGCTGGACGAGGACGGGGAGCAGCGCCATGTCCTGACGTGCGAGCCTGCAGCGACGCCGGCGGCACCGCTGATCGACAGCCTGCTGCTGTCGCCCGGTAGCGTCACGGTCGCGTTTCGCGAACGCGCCGGGCTGACCAGCCTGACACTGGCCGACCTGCTGGGCGCCTGAAGCCCGCCGGGCGCCCGCGGCGCGCTACTGCAACGCGCGCCGCAGCGCGCGGAGCACGGCGTCGGGCGACTCCTGCATCAGGAAGTGACCGCACGGTATCTCGTGCACCGCGGCGCCAAGCGCCTTCGCCAGGTCGGCGGCAGCGCGCGGCAAGGTCATCTGATCGCGCGTGCCGAGCAACAGCGTGGAGGGGCAGCGCACCAACGCTGCCGACGTCAAGCCGGCGGTATAGCGGTCGCAGGCCGAGAAGTCGTTGTGAAACAACCGGGGATTGCTCTGGTGCGCAAGCACCTGGCGCATCAGACCGCGCAGGGCCCCGCGCAGCCAGACCCCCGGCCCGGGGTACGACGGCTTGGCGGCAAGGGTCGAGAACGAGTAGACGATCACACGCTCGATCGCCGCGTAAACGTCGCGCAGCGACAGCTCCAGCAGCACCGCCGGCACCGTCATGGGAAAGCAGGCGCCGAGCATCACGAGATGCGTGACGCGCTGCGGCGCGCGCGCGGCGGCCTCGAGCGCGACCAGCGAACCCAGGCTCTGGCCCACCAGCGCGGCGTACTCGACGCCCGCCGCATCGAGCACGGCGAGCGTCCAGTCGGCCATCTCCTCGATCGATGCCAGCGCCGGCCCGTCGCTGCGCATATGCCCCGGCAAGTCAACGGCGAGGACGCCCCAGCCATGATGGGCGAACCAGCGCGCGAGCAGCGTCCACACGCTGTGGTCGCCGACCGCGCCGTGCACGAAGACGACGCACGGCAACGTGGCGTCGAACGGCTTGCCGCCCGTGTACGCGTAGGCTTCGCGCCCGTTTACGGCGAGCTTCATGCCGCCTCCTCCTCCGGTAATCAAGCTGCCTTTTCCGCCGCCCGGAAGGCGCGTTTCAGGTCGTCGATGAGGTCATCGGCATCTTCCAGGCCGATCGACAGCCGGATCGTTCCGGGTCCGATGCCGGCTTGCGCGAGCGCCGCGTCGTCCATGCGGAAGTGGGTCGTCGAGGCCGGATGGATCACCAGTGACCGCGCGTCGCCGACGTTGGCCAGATGCGAGAAGATCTGCAGCGCCTCGATGAATGCGCGGCCCTGACCACGGCTGCCTTTGAGGTCGAAGCTGAACACCGCGCCGCAGCCGCGCGGCAGCAGGCGCCTGGCGAGCGCGTGGTCGGGATGGCTCTGGAGCTCGGGATAGGCGACCCGTGCCACCGCGCCGTGCCCAGCGAGGAACGCGACGACCTTGCGCGTGTTGTCGACGTGCCGCGCGATGCGCAGCGGCAGCGTCTCGAGCCCCTGCAGCATCAGCCACGCGGTGTGCGGACTCATGCAGGCGCCGAAGTCGCGCAGCCCCTCGCGGCGCGCGCGCAGCAGGAACGCGCCATCGGTGCTCTCCTCCGAGAACACCATGCCGTGGAAGCCGGCATAGGGTTCGTTCAGCTCGGGAAAGCGTGCGGTGCGCGTCCAGTCGAAGCGACCACCGTCAATCAGCACACCGCCGACCACCGTGCCATGGCCGCAGAGGAACTTGGTCGCCGAGTGGAACACGAGGTCGGCGCCGTGGTCGACCGGGCGCATCAGCCACGGCGTCGTGAAGGTCGAGTCGACGAGCAGCGGCACGCCGGCGTCGTGCGCGATTGCCGCCACCGTCGGCACATCGAGCACGTCCAGGCCCGGGTTGCCGAGCGTCTCGCCGAACAGCAGCTTCGTGTTCGGGCGGATCGCGACACGCCAGCCTTCAATATCGCCGGGGCGCACGAAGGTCGTCTCGATGCCGAAGCGCGGCAGCGTGTAGTGCAGCAGGTTGTGCGAACCGCCGTACAGTGCGCTCGAAGCGACGATGTGCGAGCCCGCGCCGGCCAACGTCGCCACCGCCAGGTGCAGTGCGGCCTGGCCACTGGCGGTGGCGATCGCGCCGCTGGCGCCTTCGAGCGCGGCCATTCGCTCCTCGAAGACGGCGTTCGTAGGATTGCTGATGCGGCTGTAGACGTGACCCGAGCGCTCGAGGTTGAACAGGCTTGCCGCGTGCTCGGCGCTGTCGAACACGAAGCTCGTGCTCAGGTGAATCGGTACCGCGCGCGCGCCCGTGGCAGGGTCCGGTGCGCTTCCAGCGTGCAGTGCCAACGTGTCGAAGCCAGGGTCGGCGTGGCCGGGCATGGTGTCTCCCGCGTTCTTTCCAAGCGCATTGTGTGCTATGTTGCCCGTCGATCGACGCGGGAGATCACCTTGAAGGCAATCGATATCCTGAACGTGAAGGGCAATGCGCTGTATACCGTTTCGCCCGAGGAGCCACTGGACGAAGCGCTGCGCACGATGGCCGAGCTGGACATCGGGTCGCTGGTGGTGATGAACCACGGCCACCTCGTGGGGATGCTCACCTTCCGCGAGGTCATCAAGGCGGTGGTGCGCAGCAGCGGCGTGGTCGGCACGGTCGGGGTCGGCTCGGTGATGGACGACTTTCCGCAGACATGCTTGCCCGATACCGAGCTCGACGAGTTGCGGCGCATGATGCTGTTGCGGCACACGCGCTACGTGCCGGTCATGGACGGCAATACGCTCATGGGCGTGATCTCGTTCTATGACGTCGCGAAGGCGGTCGTCGAGGCGCAGGACTTCGAGAACCGCATGCTCAAGGCCTACATCCGCGACTGGCCGGTCGAGGAACCCGACTCGCCGCCACCCACGCCGCCCAGCTAGGCGACTGCTCGCGCAGGGCGCCGATAGAATCGCTGCCATGTCGGGCAGCACCTTCGGCCAGCTCTTTCGCGTCACCAATTTTGGCGAGAGCCACGGCCCAGCGATCGGCTGCGTGATCGACGGCTGCCCGCCGGGAATGGCGCTGTCGGAGGCCGACATCCAGCCCGAGCTCGACCGGCGGCGCCCGGGGACGAGCCGGCACGTCACGCAGCGCAACGAGCCCGATGCGGTGGAGATCGTCTCGGGCGTCTTCGAGGGCCTGACCACCGGGACGCCGATCTGTCTGCTGATCCGCAACACCGACCAGCGCAGCAGGGACTACGACGACCTGCTCGACACCTTCCGGCCCGGCCACGCCGACTACACCTACTGGCGCAAGTACGGCCTGCGCGATCCGCGCGGCGGCGGGCGGTCGTCGGCACGGCTGACCGCGCCGACGGTCGCCGCCGCGGCGGTCGCTCGCAAGTGGCTGCGGGAGGAGTACGGCACCACCTTCGTCGGCTGGATGAGTGCGCTGGGCGACATCGAGATTCCGTTCGAGGGCGAGCAACACATCGCAAGCAATGCGTTCTTTGTGCCGAACGCCGGCATCGTTCCGCGGCTCGAGGCGCACATGGACGCGCTGCGCAAGGCCGGCGACTCGTGTGGTTCGCGCATCGAGGTGCTCGCTCGCAGCGTGCCGGTCGGGCTGGGGGAACCGCTCTACGACAAGCTCGATGCCGACATCGCCTACGCGATGATGGGCATCAATGCGGTCAAGGGAGTCGAGATCGGCGCGGGTTTTCGCAGCGTGACCCAGCGTGGCAGCGAGCATGGCGACGAACTGACCCCGCAGGGCTTTCGCAGCAACAACGCTGGTGGCGTGCTCGGCGGTATCAGCACCGGTCAGGAACTGCACGTCGCGATTGCGATCAAGCCAACGAGTTCGATTCGCACGCCGCGCGCATCGATTGACCGCCAGGGACGGCCGACCACCGTGCAGACGCACGGCCGGCACGATCCGTGCGTCGGCATCCGCGCGACACCGATCGCCGAAGCCATGCTTGCCCTCGTGGTGATGGACCACGCGCTGCGGCACCGCGCCCAGTGCGGCGACGTGGCCCTCCCTGTGCCGCCGATCCCCGGCGCGGCGCCTCGGTGAAGCAGCGCGGCGGCTCGCGCTTTCGCGCGTCAGGCGACCTCGACGTTGCGCCGCTCGGCGTCGGGTCGCTTCGGGTAGCCTGAGCTCGAGCACACCGTTCGAGAGCTGCGCACCAGCCGCGCAGTCGTCAGCGCCGTCCCATCGTGTCGGGGTAACCAGCGCACGCGCGAGCGCATCAGCCTCCCACCGGCCGCGGTGGCCGCTCGATGGCAGCCACCGCTTCGTAGCAGGCGGCCATCGTGTGATAGTCGACCTTGCCCGCGGGACTCTTCTCGTCGCTCAGTTTGCGGTTGTCGGACGTGAGAATGCGAAACCATGCGCCGTGCTCGTGGTCGACGAGGTGCGCCCAGCTGTAGGCCCACAAGCGGTCGTACCACGTCCAGCAACCGCCGTCACCGAAGCGCTCGCCGATCCGCGCGGCCGCGGCGATCGCCTCGGCCTGCACCCAGAAGTACTTGTCGCCGTCGCTGACGACATAGCGGCCGGGGTGCAAGGGGTCTTCGGCGAAGCTATAGACCAGCCCGTCGTGGCGACGGTCCCAGCCATGCTCGACCGCGGCGGCGAACAATTCGCGCGCCCGATGCGCGAGCCAGTTGTCGGGGTCCAGGCCGGGCAGCAGCGGCTCGAGCGTGAGCAGCAGCTTCGCCCACTCCGCCAGATGACCGGGCTGGAAGCCCCAGGGCCGAAAGATGTTGCCGCGATGATTGCGGTTGTAGTCCCAGTCGGGCTGCCAAGGGGCATCTCGCGCGTCGCTTCGATAGTGCTCCCAGATCAGGCCGCGGGCGTGCGACGCGAGATCCTGCGTCACCGACTGCGCGATGGCCGCGGCGCGCGCGAGATGCGCCGCCTGCCCGGTGGCCTCGAACGCCGCGAGGAACGCCTCGCAGGCGTGCATGTTGGCGTTCTGGCCACGGTACGGCGACAGCACGCCGTCGGGCGACGCCTCGTCGGCATAGAGGCTCAGCGCAGGTTCCCAGAACTCGCGGTCCAGCAGCTCGACCGTCTCGTCGAGGCCCTGGCGCGCGTCCTCGAAACCGGCCATCACCGCGTGGGCGTGCGCCAACAGCACGAATGCGAGGCCGTAGCAATGCCGAGTCGCGTCGAGCACTTCGCGCTTGCCCCGCTCGAAGCGCAGCAGCCAGGCGTAGTGACCGGTCGCCGGGTCGCGATGCACATCGCGCACGAAGCGCAATCCGTGCCAAGCGGCGTCGCGCCATGCCGTCGCGCGCGGGTGGTCGGGAAAATGGCGCGCCGCCATGGCGTGCGTATAGACGAAACGCGTGCTGCTGACGAGGTGGCGCGTCGTCGCGTCATAGACGCTGCCGTCGTCGCGGAAGAAGTGGTAGAAGCCCCCGGCGGGGTCGACGCAGCGCCCGTCGTAGAACGACATCGTGTGCAGGATGTGACCGCGCAGGAACTCTGCGCTGCGAAAGTCGGGATGACTGCGCATGGTGCAAGTATGAACCTGCTGCAGCGTCGCGGCCATCGGCGAGCACCGTGTCCGGCGCGCCCCAGGCGGATTCGCGGCCGCTGCCAGCCTTCAGGAAACGCGACCTATGTGATCCTTCGCTCGGTGCTGGCGTCGAACAGGTGCGCGTCCTCGGGGCGCCAGCGCAGGAAGACGTTGTCGCCGACCGCCTGCTGGAGCTTGCCGGGCGCGCGCGCCATCATGTTGCCCAACGGCGTTTCGACCAGCGCATAGGTCTCGGGGCCGGTCGGCTCGAGCAGGCTGATCGTGCCGGGCAGGCCGCTTTCGCCGAAGCTCAGCGCCTCGGGGCGCAGGCCATAGAGGATGCCTTGCGGAGCACCGCCGTCAATCTTCGCGCGCTGCGCGTCGGTCAGCGACAGGTCGACGCCGTTGGCCGCGACACCGCTCGCCGCTCGCTGGCCCGTCACGATGTTCATCGCCGGCGAGCCGATGAATTCGGCGACGAAGCGCGTCGCAGGACGGCCGTAGATCTCGTCGGGCGGGCCGAGCTGCTCGATCACGCCGCCCCTCATGACGGCGATGTGGTCGCCCAGCGTCATGGCCTCGACCTGGTCGTGCGTGACATAGACCGTCGTGACCTGCGCCTTGTGGTGCAGATGCTTGATCTCGGCACGCATTTCGACGCGCAGCTTGGCGTCGAGGTTGGACAACGGCTCGTCGAACAGGAATAGCGTCGGGTCGCGCGCGAGCGCTCGGCCCATCGCGACGCGCTGGCGCTGGCCGCCCGAGAGCTGGCCCGGTTTGCGGTCGAGCAGGTGCTCGATCTGCAGCATCTTGGCGACGCGCTGGATCGCCGCCTCCCGGTCAGGCTTGGGCACGTTGCGCATTTCCAGGCCGAAGCTGATGTTCTGCGCGACGTTCATGTTCGGGTACAGGGCGTAGCTCTGGAAGACCATCGCGATGTCGCGGTCCTTGGGCAGTGCGTGCGTGACGTCGCGCCCGCCGATGTGCACGCTGCCCTCGGTCGGCTTGTCCAGACCGGCGATGATGTTCAGCAGCGTGCTCTTGCCGCAGCCCGAAGGCCCGACCAGGATCAGGAAGTCACCTGCTTCGACTTCGATGTCGATGCCCTTGAGGATATGCACGTTACCGTAGCTGCGGCGGACGTTGCGGATCGAAAGCGCCCCCATCTCCTACCCCTTGACCGCGCCGGCCGTCAGCCCGCGGATGAAATACTTGCCTGCGACGATGTAGACGATCAGCGTGGGCAGGCCGGCGATCATCGCCGCGGCCATGTCCACGTTGTATTCCTTGACCACGCTGGAGGTGTTGGCCAGGTTGTTGAGGCCCACGGTGATGGGCTTGGATTCGGCGCCGGTGAACACGACCCCGTAGAGGAAGTCGTTCCAGATGTTGGTGAACTGCCAGATCAGCGTGACCACGGTGATCGGGGTGGACAGCGGCAGCACGATGCGCCAGAAGATGCGCCAGAAGCCGGCACCGTCGAGCATTGCGGCCTTCACCAGTTCGTCGGGCAGGGTCACGTAGTAGTTGCGAAAGAACAGCGTCGTCGAAGACAGGCCCGCGAGCACGTGCACGAACACCAGACCCCACACCGAGTTGGCCAGCCCGAGCCAGCCCAGGATCTGGCTCATCGGCAGCAGCACGACCTGCATCGGCATGAACACGCCGAACAGCATCAGCGCGAAGATCAGCTCGCTGCCGCGGAAGCGCCATTTCGACAGCACGTATCCGTTGATCGCACCGAGCAGCGTCGACAGCAGCACCGCCGGGATCACCATCATCACCGAGTTGATGAAGAACGGCCGCAGCCCGCCGCAGTCCACGCCGGTGCATGCCGAGCTCCATGCCTTGCTCCAGGCGTCGAGGCTGGGTGCACTCGGCAGCGACAGCAGGTTGCCGGCGCGCACCTGCGCCATGTCCTTCAGCGACGTCGTGACCATCACGTACATCGGCAGCAGGTAGAACAGGGCAAACAGCAGCAACACCGACCACAGCGCGGCGCGTTGCCAGTCGAAGCGTCTCGGCCCAACAATCGCGGCACTCATTTCTTCACCCTCAACTCGGAGTACAGGTAGGGCACGACGATCGCCGCGACGGTGGCCAGCATGATCGTGGCCGAGGCCGCGCCCAGCCCGATCTGGCCGCGCGAGAACGCCATCGTGTACATGAAGGTGGCCGGCAGGTCGGTCGAAAAGCCCGGTCCGCCGGCGGTCAGCGCCATCACCAGGTCGAAGCTCTTGATCGCCAGGTGCGCGAGGATCATCAGCGTCGAGAAGAACACCGGGCGCAGGCTCGGAATGATGATGCGCCAGTAGATGCGCGGCAGGCTCGCGCCGTCGATCTGCGCGGCCTTCAGGATCGAGTCGTCGATGCCGCGCAGCCCGGCGAGGAACAGCGCCATCACGAAGCCGCTGCTCTGCCAGACGCCGGCGATCACGATGGTGTAGATCGCACGGTCCGGGTTGACCAGCCAGTCGAACGCGAAGGCGGTGAAGCCCCACTCGTGCATCAGCTTCTCGAGCCCGAGGCCGGGATTGAGGATCCACTTCCACGCGGTGCCGGTGACGATGAACGACAGTGCCATCGGATAGAGGTAGATCGTGCGCAGCGCGCCTTCGATGCGGATCCGCTGGTCCAGCAGGATCGCCAGCAGCAGCCCGATCGCCATGCCGACGAAGATGAACAGCCCGCCGAAGATGCCCAGGTTGGTCAGCGCAACCCACCAGCGCTCGCTCTCGAACAGCCGCGCGTACTGCTGAATGCCGGCGAACTCGTAGTTCGGCAGCAGCCGTGAGGCCGACAGCGAGAAGTAGCCGTTCCACGCCATCAGGCCATAGATGAAGAGGAACGACAGCACGAACGAGGGCGCCAGCACCAGCCGCGGCACCCACTCGCTCAGGCGCGCGGCGAAAGGCACGGGCGAGGGCGTGCTGGCGGCTCGGGCCGCAGGGGGAGTCGCGTTCATCGGCGTATCCCGGACAAGGAGGGCGCGGCGGCGGACCGCCGCGCCGGTCGATTGCTCACGCGGCGCGGGACGGCCGCGCGGCGTGAGCGCCAGGCGCCAGACTTACTTGTTCTTCGCGGCGGCGACGAGCCGGTCCATGGCCGCACCGGCCGTCATCTTGTCGTCATTCCAGTACTGCGAGACGACGTCCTTCATCGCACCCTCGACAGCCGACGGCACGGCCATGCCGTGCGCAATCGACGGCACCAGCGACCCGGCCTTGTTGCTCGAGACGAAATCGGCGGCCGACGTCTTGGCGCATTCGTCGAACTTGTCGAGGTTCATGCCCAGGCGAACCGGGATCGAACCCTTGTTCAGGTTGAACACCTCCTGGAACTCGGGCGACATGATCGCCTTGGCCAGGTCCTGCTGGGCCTTCTGGTTGGCCGCATCCTTCAGCTTGAACAGCGCGAAGCTGTCGACGTTGTAGGTGAAGCTCTTCGCCGTTCCCGGCGCGGCGACGCAGACGAAGTCCTTGCCCGGGGCCTTGCCGGCAGCGACGAACTCGCCCTTGGCCCAGTCGCCCATCAGCTGCATGCCGGCCTCGCCCTTGATGACCATCGCGGTGGCGAGGTTCCAATCGCGGCCCGGTGCATTCTTGTCGGTGTAGTCCTTGACCTTCTTGAAGGTCTCGAGCACCTTCTGCATCGTCGGGCTCTTGAGCGACCCGGCGTCGAGCTGCACCAGCGCCTTCTTGTAGAAGTCCGCACCGCCTACGCCGAGCGCGACGCTCTCGAAGGTGGTGAAGTCCTGCCAGTTCTGGCCCCCGTGCGCGACCGGAATGATGCCGGCCTTCTTCAGGGCCTCGGCGGCGGCGAAGAACTCGTTCCAGTTCGTCGGTACCTTGGCGCCAGCCTTCTTGAACGCCTCGGGATTGGCCCACAGCCAGTTGACGCGGTGCACGTTGACCGGCGCCGCGACGTAGTGTGCCTGGTACTTCAGCCCGTCGGCGACGGCCTTGGGCAATAGGCTGTCCCACTTCTCGGCCTTCGCGACGTTGTCCATGTTGGCCAGTACGCCCTCGCGCGCCCACTCCTGGATCGACGGGCCCTTGATCTGTGCCGCGGCGGGCGAATTGCCCGAGACAACGCGCGACTTCAGCACCGTCATCGCGGCGTCGCCGCCACCGCCGGCGACCGCGAAGTCCTTCCAGGTGTGGCCCTGCTTCTGCATCGTTGCCTTCAGTTCGGCGGCCGCCTTCGCCTCGCCGCCGGAAGTCCACCAATGCAGCACTTCGACTTCACCGGCGGTCGCGGCCGTGGCCGAGAGCACACCGCAGGCTATGAGGGCAGCACCGAGCGGGTGACGGGCGGGACGGAAAACGTTCATCGTTGGCTCCTCGAATTGGGGTTGGTGGTGAGCGCCAGGGACACCCGGCACGGCGTCCGCAAATTTAAGCGTACGTTAAGGAAAATTCAAGAAAGGGTTAACCCGAATCGCCGTCGTTAAGGCAGCGTCGTGCGCGGCAGTGCGGCCCGGGCGCACAGCCCACGCGGCGTGCGGGCTTGCAGCTCGACGGTCCCGCCATGCCGCTCGACGATTTCCTTGACGATGGCCAGTCCGAGCCCACATCCGCCGCCTTCGTTGGTCCCGCGGACGAAACGCTCGAACACGCGCTCGCGATCGGCCGCCGGGATGCCCGGGCCGTTGTCTTCGACTTCGACGATCGCCGTGTCGGCTGCGTTCATTGCACGCACGGTCACCACCGCGCCGGGGCCGGCATAGCGGATCGCGTTGTCGACGAGGTTGACGAGCACCTCGCGTAGCAGCGCGGCATTGCCGCCGACGAGCACCGGCGCGGCGGCGCCGGGATCGCCAGCTTCGTCGTCGAAGCCAAGGTCAACGCCCGCCTGCAACGCGCGCGGCACCAGTTCCACGGTGACGTCGCGCGCCAGCGCATGCAGGTCGACTTGCGTCTGCGTGCCGAGCCCCATCGACTCGGGCTCGGCCCGCGCGAGTGTCAGCAACTGGTTGACGAGGTGCGCGCTGCGCGTCGCGCTTTCATGCACCCGCTCGAGCCGCGTCGCCAGCGCCTGGCGCTCGCGTTCGTCGGCGAGCGCATTCGGGTCGGCGAGCGTCGCGAGCGCCAGTTCGGTCTGGCTCTTCAGGCCGGCCAAAGGCGTACGCAGCTGGTGCGCGGCGTCGCCGATGAAGCGCTTCTGCGCGCCGACGTTGCGCCGCACCGCCCCGAGCAGCTCGTTCAGCGCGCGGGCGAGCGACTGCAGTTCGGTGGGTGCGTCGTCGATCTGCAGCGGTGCCAGGTCGCTCGGACGCCGCTGCTCGACGACCTGCCGCATGCGCCCGAGCGGCGCCAGGCCGGCGCGGATGCCCGCCCACACGATCATCGTCATCAGCACGATCAGCCCCGACAGCGGCAGCGCGATGTCGCGCAGGATCGACTGTGCGAGCACGTCGCGGCTGGCGCGACTGCGCGCGACCTGCACCAGCAGCGTCTGGGGCGGGCTGCCGGCATCGCCGTAGGCGAGATACAGCGCGGCCACGCGCACCGGTACGCGTTCCATCCGGCCGTCGTAGTAGTACGGCTGGCCCAGCGCCGGCTGCTCGATCGGCGGCGGCGGCGGCAGCTTGTTGTTGCCGAGGATGAACTGGCCCGGCGGCGTGCTCACCATGTAGTAGACGCGGTCGTCCGGGTCGGCCTCGACGATGTCCTGCGCCGCGCGCGGAAAGTCGATGAACAGGCCGTTGCCCAGCGGCTTGACCTGTCGCGCGAGTGAACGCGTCGTCTGCGAGAGACTGGCATCGATCGCGCGGTTCGCGTACCGCGCTGCGACGTTGTAGCTCACGTACGCGGCACCCGCCCACAGCACGAGCTGCGGCAGCAGCAGCCACAGCAACAGCTGGCGACGCAGCGAGCGCGTTCCCGGCAGGGCACCGACGACACGCCGAATGAGGGTGCCTGCGCGCATGGGCGCTCAGCCGGCCTCTGTCTCGAGCAGGTACCCCAGTCCGCGCACCGTACGGATGACCAGCCCCGAGTCCTCGATCTTGCGGCGCAGCCGGTGAATGTAGACCTCGGTCGATCCAGGGCCGCCCGACTCGCTGCGGTCGGTTCCCCACGCCTGGGCGATCTGCTCTTTGGTTGCGACCTTGTCGCGGTGCGTCAGCAGCAACTCGAGCAACAGCCACTCGCGCGGGCTCAGGTCGAGCGCCTCGCCCCGGACCGTTGCGCGTCGCGCCTCGCGGTCGAGCTTCAGGTTGCCAAGTTGCAGGTGGGTTGCATCGCTCGCCGGCCGCGACCGTCGCAGCAGCGCGCGCATGCGGGCCTCGAGTTCCGGGAAGTCGAACGGCTTGGTCAGGTAGTCGTCGGCGCCCGCGTTCAACCCGGCGACGCGATGGTCCAGGCCGTCGAGCGCCGTCAGCACGAGCAGCGGCAAGTCGGGCTTGGCGCTGCGCACACGCCTGAGCACGGTCAGGCCGTCGACCATCGGCAGGCCGAGGTCCAGGATCGCGAGGTCGAAGTGCTGCTTGAGCAGCAGGTACTCGGCGACCGCGCCGTTGTCGGCGTGCTCGACTTCGTAGCCGGCACGACGCAGCTGGGCGGACAGCCCATCGGCCAGGATCGGATCGTCTTCGGCGAGCAGCACCTTCATGCGCCGAAGCTTAACAAATTAATGAAACGTTAACACGGGCGCATTCCCGGATGTCCCCGTCGCCGTACGCCTGTTGATCACGCGCGGCCAATACCGAGCCGGACGGGCGATCCCGCGATGAGCCCCGCCCGCCGACGATCAGCACTCGACGATGTTGACCGCCAGCCCGCCGCGCGCCGTTTCCTTGTACTTGGTCAGCATGTCGGCGCCGGTCTCGCGCATCGTCTTGATCACCTTGTCCAGGCTCACGTAATGCGTGCCGTCGCCGCGCAGCGCCATGCGCGCCGCGTTGATCGCCTGCACCGACGCGATCGCGTTGCGCTCGATGCACGGAATCTGCACCAGTCCGCCGACCGGATCGCACGTCAGTCCGAGGTGATGCTCCATGCCGATCTCGGCGGCGTTTTCGACCTGTTCCGGGCTGCCACCGAGCACCGCACACAATCCGCCGGCGGCCATCGAGCACGCCACGCCGACCTCGCCCTGACAGCCGACCTCGGCGCCACTGATGCTCGCGTTCTCCTTGTAGAGGATACCGATCGCGCCGGCGGTGAGCAGCAGATCGATCACGCCGGCGTCGTTCGCGCCGGCAACGAAGCGGCTGTAGTAATGCAGCACCGCAGGGACGATGCCCGCCGCACCGTTGGTCGGCGCGGTGACGACGCGCCCACCGGCGGCGTTCTCTTCGTTGACCGCGAGCGCGTACAGGTTGACCCAGTCGAGCACCTGTAGCGGGTCCTTCAGCGCCGCTTCCGGATGGGCGAGCAGCGAGCGGTGCAATGCCGCGGCGCGGCGGCGCACCCTGAAGCCGCCGGGCAGCGTGCCTTCGCTGCGGCAGCCGCGGGCCACGCAATCCTGCATCACCTGCCACAGCTGCAGCAGGCGCGCGTCGATTTCCGTGTCGGAGCGCCAGTGGCGCTCGTTCTCGCGCATCAGCTGCGCGATCGTCAGCCCCGTCTGGCTGCATTGCCGAAGCAGGTCGGCGGCACTGTGAAACGGGTGCGGCAGCACGGTGGTGTCGGGTGCAATGGCGGCCAGCGTCGGGCCGTCGGCGGCGGCCTCCTCGCTGATCACGAAGCCGCCACCCACCGAGTAGTAAACGCGGCTGGCGAGCAGGGCGCCGTCATCATCAAGGGCGCGCAGTTGCATGCCGTTGGCGTGCAACGGCAGGCTCTGCCGGCGGTGAAAGGTGAGGTCCGTCTTCTCGTGGAATGCAATGCGTTGCGTTGCGCCCAGCCACACCGCGCGCTCGCTGCGCATCGTCGCGAGCAGGGCGGGAATCGTTTCAACATCGACCGTCTCGGGCTCGTGCCCCGCCAGCCCGAGCAACATTGCCTTGTCGCTGCCGTGTCCCTTGCCGGTGGCGCCGAGCGAGCCGTACAGCGCCGCGTGCACCCGCGCCGTGCGTTCCAGCAGGCCGTCGCGGCGCAGCCGCTCGACGAACAGACGCGCCGCGCGCATCGGGCCGACAGTGTGTGAACTGCTGGGTCCGATGCCGATCTTGAACAGGTCGAATACCGAGACAGCCACGGCGATGGGGTGCAGTCGGCGCGGCGATCAGGCCGCTACCGCGCGCAGGTCGGCGGCGAGCGCATCGACCGCCTCGGGTGTGGTGTCCCACGCGCACATGAACCGGCAGCCGCCGCTGCCGATGAACTGGTAGAAGCGCCAGCCCGCCGTGCGCATCGCCGCCGCGGCCTGCGGCGAGATCGTCGCGAACACCGAGTTGGCCTGCGCCGGGTGCAGCACGCTCACGCCCGGAACGTCGGCAAGCGCAGCGTACAGCCGTTGCGCCATCGCATTGGCGTGACGCGCATTGGCCAGCCAGACGTCGTTCTCGAGCAGGCCGACCCACGGCGCCGCGATGAACCGCATCTTCGATGCCAGCTGGCCCGCCTGCTTGACGCGGTAGGCGAAGTCCTCCGACAGCGCGCGGTCGAAGAACACCACGGCGTCGCCCACCGGCAAGCCGTTCTTGGTGCCGCCAAAGCACAGCACGTCGATGCCGGCTCGCCAGGTGATCTCGCTCGGGTGGCAGCCGAGATAGGCCACGGCGTTGGCAAAGCGCGCGCCGTCCATGTGCAGCCTCAGGTGGCGTCGCTTGGCGATCGCGGCGATCGCGCGCAGGTCCTCGACCGAGTAAACGGTGCCCAGCTCGGTCGCTTGCGTGATCGACACGACCTTCGGCTTGGGATAGTGGATGTCACTGCGCTTGGTCACCAGCTGCTCGATGGCATCGGGCGTGAGCTTGCCGAGGCGGCCGGCCGCACTGTCGGCTTCGGTGACGAGCAGCTTGGAGCCGTTGCTGAAGAACTCAGGCCCGCCGCACTCGTCGGTTTCGACGTGCGCGACCGGCGTGCAGATCACCGAGTGATAGCTCTGGCACAGCGACGCCAGCGCGAGCGAGTTGGCGGCGGTACCGTTGAAGACGAAGTACACGTCGCAGTCAGTCTGGAACAGCGCGCGGATCATGTCGCTTGCGCGCTGTGTCCAGCGGTCGTCGCCGTAGCCGGGCTCGTGGCCCGATCCGTTGGCCTCGATCAACCACCTCAACGCCGCCGGGCAGATGCCGGCGCCGTTGTCGCTGGCGAATTGTTCCTTCATGGGGTGCGGTGCGCGGTCGCCAATCGAGGGAATGTCAGGCTCGGATGTCGCGCGGTCATGGCCGCCGCCTGTTTGCTCAGATCAAGAAAGCATGCGACGAATCGAGCACGCAAGGCGGTCCGGGTGCTCGTTCTCCGGCTCACGCTCGCGGGCGACGAGCGCTGTCCTTCGAAGCACTCCTCGTCATCACCGCGGCTACGTGGCACCGCGGGGGCGACCGCAAATGGGGCCTGCGCCCGCGCGCCCGGACCGCCTTCCACGCCGCCGCGCTGGCGTGCGGCGACGCGGACCAATGACGGTGCTGGGGGGTGACGGTGTGGACTGGGGACGAAGGCCCCATTCGCGGTCGCCTGATCGTGGGCGAGGCACGGCGGTGGTGATGCCGCGTTCTTTCGCATTGCCCGGACGGTGGCCCGCGAGAGTGGGCCGGAGTACGCAGGCGTCGCCGTCACCCCCCCGCCAAGGCCGGAGCGGGTACCGCAGCGACTAGACCGACACCATCGGCTGAAAACACTCGACCGGCCGTACGTTTCCGCACGCATGGCGCTGCGAGCTGGCCTCATTCCTTGAAGGCTTCCAATGGCACGCACGAGCAGAACAGGTTGCGGTCGCCGTAGGCGTTGTCGATCCGGCCGACCGGCGACCAGTACTTGGTGCGGCGCAAGCCCTCCACCGGGTAGGCGGCTTCGTCACGGCTATACGGATGCGGCCAATCGGCCTTCAGCAGCGACTCGGCCGTGTGCGGCGCGTTCTTCAGCGGGTTATCGTCGCGCGGCCACTGCCCGCTCTCGACCTTCGCGATCTCGCCGCGGATCGCCACCATCGCATCGACGAGGCGGTCGAGCTCGGCGAGCGACTCGCTCTCGGTGGGCTCGACCATCAGCGTGCCGGCTACCGGGAACGACAGCGTCGGCGCGTGAAAACCGTAGTCGATCAGCCGCTTGGCAACGTCCTCGGCGGTGATGCCGCTGCTGTCCTTCAAAGGCCTCAGGTCGAGGATGCACTCGTGCGCGACGCCACCGCCGCGCACGCCGTCGATGCGGCCGCTGAAGTGAATGTCGTAGTGACCGGCCAATCTTGCAGCGACGTAGTTGGCAACGAGGATCGCGGTTACACTTGCCGCGCGCAGGCCGTCAGCACCCATCATGCGGATGTACATCCACGAGATCGGCAGCACGGCGGCGTTGCCCAGCGGCGCGGCACTGACGGCCCCCACGCTCGGCCCTGCAGGCACTTCGCTGCCCCCCGCGGGGGCGCTCGCCGCCTCGGGGCGGCCCGGCGGCGGCTCGACCGCTTCGGTCAACGCTCCGGCGTGATGAGCCGTCGCGTGCTTGGGCAGGAACGGCACCAGGTCGTCGACGACGCACACGGGCCCGACGCCGGGGCCGCCACCGCCATGCGGGATGCAGAACGTCTTGTGCAGGTTCAGGTGGCTGACGTCGCCGCCGAATTCACCGGGGCCGGCCAGACCAACCAGCGCGGTCATGTTGGCGCCGTCGACGTAGACGCGGCCGCCGTGGCGGTGCACGATCTCGCACAGTTCCTTGACCCGCGCCTCGAACACGCCGTACGTCGAAGGGTAGGTGATCATCACCGCGGCGAGCCGGTCGGCATGCTGCGCGCACTTCGCGCCGAGGTCGGTGAGGTCGACGTTGCCCAGCGCGTCGCACTTCACGACGACCACCTGCATGCCGGCCATCTGCGCCGAGGCCGGGTTGGTGCCGTGCGCCGATTCGGGAATCAGGCAGATGTCGCGCTGCCCCTGGCCGCGCGACGCCTGCCAGGCGCGGATCGCGAGCAGCCCCGCGTATTCGCCCTGCGAGCCGGCGTTGGGCTGCAGGCTCACGCCGGCGTAGCCGGTGGCCTCGCGCAGCCACTGCGAAAGCTGCGCGGCCAGCTCGGCATAGCCCGCGAGCTGGTCGGCTGGCGCGTACGGATGGACATTGGCGAATTCGGGCCACGTCACGGGGATCATCTCGCTGGTCGCATTGAGCTTCATCGTGCACGAGCCGAGCGGGATCATCGTGCGAGCGAGCGCCAGGTCCCTGTCGGCGAGCTGGCGCAGGTAGCGCAGCATCGCCGTTTCGCTGTGATGCGAGTTGAACACCGGGTGCGTCAGGTACGCGCTGGTCCGGCGCAGCTCAGCCGGGATGCGCGGCCGCACGCCGTCCTCGAACGCTTCGACGGTCGGCAGGCTTTGGTCCGGACCGGCGAACACCGACCACAGCAGCACGATGTCATCGCGCGTGGTCGTTTCGTCGAGCGAGAGGGTGATCTGCTCGTTCGATGCCAGGCGCAGGTTGGCGCCGGCGGCACGGGCGCGTTCGAGCAGCGCCTGCGCCCGGTTGCCGACGTTGATCGTGATCGTGTCGAATGCACTGTTGCTGGTGGGCGCGTGGCCGAGCCGCTCGAGGCCCTGCGCCAGGATCGCCGTGTAGACGGCGATGCGTTCGGCAATGCGCTTCAGACCGTGCGGGCCGTGATAGACCGCGTACATGCTCGCGACCACCGCCGGAAGCACCTGCGCGGTGCAGATGTTGGACGTTGCCTTCTCGCGGCGGATGTGCTGCTCGCGCGTCTGCAGCGCAAGGCGATAGGCGGGCCGACCGTGCACGTCGACGCTGACGCCGACGAGCCGGCCCGGCAGCGAGCGCTTGAACTCGTCGCGGCACGCGAGGTAAGCCGCATGCGGCCCGCCGGCGCCCATCGGCATGCCGAAGCGCTGCGTGCTGCCCAGGACAATGTCGGCGTCCCACTCGCCCGGCGGCGCGAGCAAGGTGAGCGACAGCAGGTCGGCCGCGACGATCAACGCTGCCTGCTTCGCGTGCACCTTCGCGACATCACCGCGCAGGTCGCTGATGCACCCGCTCGTCGACGGGTACTGGGCGAGCGCCGCGAAGTATTCCTGTTGTTCGAGTGCGGCGTGCCATTCGTCGGCCGAGTTCGAGACCACGACTGCTATGCCCAGCGGTGCCGCGCGCGTTTGCACGAGCTCGATCGTCTGCGGATGGCAATCGCCGGCGACGATGATCGTGTCGGCTTTGCTGCGGACCGATCGTCGGGCGAGCGTCATCGCTTCGGCCGCCGCGGTCGCCTCGTCGAGCATCGAAGCGTTGGCGATCGCCATCCCGGTGAGGTCGCAGATCATCGTCTGGAAATTGACCAGCGCTTCCATGCGGCCTTGCGAGATCTCGGCCTGGTAGGGCGTGTAGGCCGTGTACCAGGCGGGGTTCTCGAGCACGTTACGCAGGATCACGGTGGGCGTGTGCGTGCCGTGGTAGCCCTGCCCGATGAAGCTCTTGAGCAGCTTGTTCTTGGCCGCGATGCGGCGCAGTTCGGCGAGCGCCGCAGCCTCGCCGACGGCCGGCGGCAGCGCCATCGGCTGCGCGCGACGGATCGTGCGCGGTACCACCGAGTCGATCAGCGCGGCGAGTGAAGGCGCACTGATGGCCTCGAGCATGCGCGCCTGGCCGGACGGATCGATGCCGAGGTGGCGGGCAACGAACTCGCCGGCATTCTCGAGTTCGCGCAGCGGCGGTTGGGCGGACATCAGCATGGCATTCTCGTGGCGGACGGACGAGGATCCGCGATGGTTCGTAATCGGATAGCGGCGGGCGAAATGCAAGCGGGCTGCGTGGCGCGGTTGTGGCGCCTCAGGCCTTCTTCAGCAGCGCGTCGTAGGCGGGCGGATCCATCAGCTGGTCGAACTCGGCCATGTCGGTCACGTGAACCTTGAAGAACCAGCCTTCGCCCATCGGATCCTTGTTGGCCAGCGACGGGTCCTTGCGCAACGACTCGTTGACTTCGACGATTTCACCGCCCACCGGCATGTAGACATCGGCAGCGGCCTTGACCGACTCGACCACGCCGGCCACCTCGCCCTTCTTGAACGTTCGGCCGACCTCGGGCAGATCGACGAAGACGATGTCGCCGAGCGCATCCTGGGCATGCAATGTGATGCCGACCGTGGCGGCTTCGTGGTCCTCGATGTTGATCCACTCGTGGTCGGGGGTGAACATGGTCGTCATCGGTGCGCTCCTCTGGGGTGGTACGTTCGCTCGTTACGGTGCGGTTGTCGGATCAGCCGCGGTGATAGCGGTGCGGGCTGAACGGCATCGGGGCGACGCGCATCGGCTGACGCTTCAATCGCACTTCGGCATAGACCTCATGGCCGACGATCGCATGGTTGGCGGCGAGGTAGGCCATCGCGATCGGCTTGCCCACCGTCGGTCCCAGCGTTCCGCTGGTCACGTGCCCCAACTGGTGTCCCTGACCGTCGAAGATCTTCGCGCCTTCGCGCACCGGTACTTGCTCGAGCCCGAGCAGCCCGACACGCTTGCTGGTCGGGCCGGTCGCGAGTTGCCCCTCGATCACGCTGGCACCGGGATAGCGTCCCTCGCGCGCGCCGCCCGGTCGCCGCACCTTCTGGATCGCCCACAGCAGGCCGGCTTCGACCGGGGTGGTCTGGGCGTCGATGTCGTGGCCGTACAGGCACAGGCCGGCCTCGAGGCGCAGCGTGTCACGCGCGCCGAGCCCGGCGGGCTTGACGCCGGGCAAGTTGAGCAGACGACGCGCCAAGCCCTCGGCCTGCTCGGATGCCACCGAGATCTCGAAACCGTCTTCGCCGGTATAGCCAGAGCGTGTCACGAAGCAGGATGCGCCGGCGATCTCGAAGCTCCGGCCGGTCATGAACGTGAGCTCTCCCGTCTGCGGGTTCAGTCGAGCCAGCGCCTCGGCGGCCTGCGGACCCTGCAGCGCAAGCAACGCGCGGTCGGGCAGCGGCTGCACCGTGCAGCGATGTCCGATACCGGTGATCAGGTGCTGGATGTCGGCCGCCTTGCACGCAGCGTTGACGATCAGCAGCAAGTCGCCGCCATCGGCGCTGGCACGACGTGTCACCATCAGGTCGTCGAGAATGCCGCCCTGGGCATTGGTGAAGAGCGCGTAGCGCTGCCGGCCCTCCGCGAGGTCGACGATATCCATCGGCACGAGCGTCTCGAGCGCGGCGCCCGCATCGTCGCCGGTGAGACGGACCTGACCCATGTGCGAGACGTCGAACAGCACGGCGCCTTCACGGCAATGGCGGTGCTCGGCGATGATGCCGCCCGGGTAATTGACCGGCATCTCGTAGCCGGCGAACGGCGTCATCCTCGCGCCGAGCTCGATGTGCAGCGCGTGCAGCGGAGTCTTGAGCAGCGATTCAGCGGACATGGTGCATCTCCCGGGGCTTCTTTTATCATCCACGCCATCGCGTGAAACTCAAGCCCCCGCTGTCCGCTTTACCTGAGAGATTGGCGGCCCCGGGATAACCCGGTGAGCCGCTTGCCCCTTCGGTGGGCCACGCCGCTGGGCGTGGCCTCTCTCCAGTGAGGATCGCTTCCTCGCGGAAGCGTCTGCCAGTCCTCTTTGCCTGCGCGTTCGGGGTGCGCACCCTGCGCCTTCGGCGGCGCCGACGCATCGGCGCTCTCTCCTGACGATCGCAGTGTAGCCGACACCCGCCGTTCAACTGGCCAACCGCGCGCGAAGCGCACGTACCGCGCTGTCGGGCGTGGTCAGCACGGGCACGCGGCAACGGCTCTCGACCACGCCGCGCGCGCGTGCCAGGCTGAACTGCGCGAGCGCGATGACGCGGCAACCGCCATCGACGAGGCGAGCCGCTGCCTCGGCAACGAGCGCGTCGTGGCGTGCCGTATCGCCCCGATTCAGCGCCTCGAGAGCACCCTCCGCCAGCGCGACTTCGAGCGACACGTGCGCGGGAAACTCGGAGGGCATCGACTGCAACGTCGGCGCGAACGACGCGACCAGCCCGAGCGTGGCCGATTGCGCTGCAGCCAACGCCACGGCGTCGTCGATCATCGCCTCGTTCGGCTTGAGCACCGGCAGGCCCGCGTGGCGGCGCTTCACCGCGTCGATGCACGGACCGAACGCCGAACAGGTGAACAGGATGCCGTGGACACCGGTGGACACCGCGTAGTCGGCGAGCGCGAAGAAGCGCTGCGTCATCGCATCGTCGAGCCCGTGCGGCGCAGCGGCGAGATCGGCCGACAGGCTGTCGTCGAGCAGGTTCATGCAGCGCGCCTGCGGCCAGGCGCGCACGATCGCGTCGTTGATCGGCGCGATCGAATGCGACAACGCGTGAATCAGTGCGATGCGAGGCACGTCAGCCACGAGCTGCGCGGCGGCGCTGGACCCAACCGACCAGACCGAGGAGGGCCAGCGCGGGGATGAACATCCACTCCTTGGGCGGCCGATCGGCCGGCCGCTCGACCTTCGTGATCTGGAAGCCAGTCTCGATGCCGAGCTTCTCGGCGCGGCTGCCGAACTGCACCTGCATGACTTGCAGCACGTCACCCTGCGGAATCACGCGCAGGCCAGCCTTGGCGAGGCGCTCTCGCGCCGGGGCCGGTTCGCCGAGCGGCAGCAGCACCCCCTTGGACACGTCGTTGCCCTCGATCGTCTGGCCCTCGATCCACAGGCGCTGGCGCGCGTCGGCGGGCGCGCTGTCGGCGATCTCGAGCAGCTGTGTCGCCGGTGCATCGCGGAACGGCGGGTAGATCATGTCCCACCAGAAGCCGGGCCGAAACAGCGTGAAGGTCACGAGCAGCAGTGCGACCGATTCGAACCAGCGACTGCGCGTGACGAACCAGCCCTGCGTTGCCGCGGCGAACATCAGGTTGGCGACGATCGCGCTGGCCACCGTGAGCGCCAGATGCCACCACGTGTCGATGCCGATCAGCAGCAGCTGCGTGTTGAAGATGAACATGAACGGCAGGATCGCCGTGCGGATGCTGTAGCCGAACGCGGTGACGCCGGTGCGGATCGGATCGGTGCGCGCGATGCCGGCCGCCGCGTACGACGCCAGACCCACCGGCGGCGTCACGTCGGCCATCAGGCCGAAGTAGAAGACGAACATGTGCACCGCGATCAGCGGCACCAGCAGCCCGCTCTGCGAGCCGAGTTCGACCACCACCGGCGCCATCAGTGTCGAGACGACGATGTAGTTCGCGGTCGTCGGCAGCCCCATGCCGAGGATCAGGCAGATCACCGCGACCATCACGAGCATCACCATCAGGTTGCCGCCAGAGATCACCTCGACGAACTCGGTCATCACCAGGCCGATGCCGGTCAGCGTGACGGTGCCGACGATGATGCCGGCCGCCGCGGTCGCGATGCCGATGCCGATCATGTTGCGCGCACCCGCGACCAGGCCTCTGAACAGGTCGGCCAGTCCGCGTCCGAAGCTGCCGGCCGTCGCCTGGCCGCGGAAGAACGCGAACAGCGGCCGCTGCGTGACGAGGATCGCCATCAGGAACACGGTCGCCCAGAACGCTGACAGCGCGGGCGACATCTCCTCGACCATCAGATTCCAGATCAGCACGACGACCGGCAGCAGGAAATGCAGCCCGGACTTCAGCGTCGGCGCGGCGTCGGGCAGTGTCTCCATCGGCCGGTTCGGGTCGTCGAGGGTGAGTTCGGGGTAGCGCGCGCCGAATCGGATCAGCGCCACGTAGGCTGCCGCGATGCCCACGCCGATGATCGGCCGCGCGGCGGCGCCGGCAACGTCCTTGATCCAGCCGAGCCCCCAGTACACCGCGCCGGCGAGTACGACGAAGCCGCTCACGGTCATCGCAAACGACCGAAGCCGCGCGGCACCGGTGGTGGCGCCGAGCGCGCGCGGAATGCCGCGGATGTCGGCCTTCATCGCCTCGAGGTGGACGATGTAGAAGAGCGCGATGTACGAGATCAGCGCCGGCAGGATCGCGTGCTTGAGCACCTGCGTGTAGGGGATGCCGACGTACTCGACCATCAGGAACGCCGCCGCGCCCATCACCGGCGGCATGATCTGACCGTCCACCGACGCAGCGACCTCGACCGCTGCGGCCTTGTCGGGGCGGTAGCCCACGCGTTTCATCAGCGGGATCGTGAAGGTGCCGGTGGTCACCACGTTGGCGATCGACGACCCGGAGATCAGGCCGGTGGCGGCCGACGCGACGACCGCCGCCTTGGCCGGACCGCCGCGCAGGTGGCCGAGCAGCGAGATCGCGCTCTTGATGAAGTAGTTGCCCGCGCCGGCGGTCTCGAGCAGCGCGCCGAACAACACGAACAGGAAGATGAAACCCGACGAAACGCCGAGCGCGACGCCGAACACACCCTCGGTCGTGAGCCACAGGTGCGACATCGCCTTGCCCAGCGACGCGCCCTTGTGCGCGATCATCTCCGGCATGTACGCACCGCCGAAGATGTAGCCGATGAACGCGAGCGCGAGGATCACCATCGGCAGGCCGAGCGCACGCCGCGCCGCCTCGAGCAGCAGCACCAGGCCGGCCACCGCGACGACGAGGTCCTGCGTGATCGGTGAGCCGGGTCGCGTGGACAGCGGGGCGTAGAAGAACATCAGGTAGCCGCCGCAGAAGGCGGCTGCGATCGCGAGCACCCAGTCGATGACCGGGATGCGCTCGCGCGGGGAGCCGCTGAAGGCCGGATAGGCCAGGAACGCCAGCAGCAGCGCGAAGGCCAGGTGCAGCGAGCGCGACTCGGTATCGTTGAACACGCCCACGCCGACCGCGAACGGCAGCGGCGAGGCAATCCAGAGTTGGAACAGCGACCACGCGAGCGCCACGCCGAGCATGAACTTGCGCGCGAAGCCGCTCGGGTTGCGGCCGCCGAGGTCGGTCTCCGCGACGAGTTTCGCGAGATCGATCTCGGCGGGATCCCTGGACGGAGCGCTCACGCGAAGGCTCCGTCCGCGTTGGGCCGCCGCCCGCCGATCACATCCAGCCCTTTTCCTTGTAGTACTTCGCTGCGCCGGGGTGCAGCGGAGCCGACAGCCCGTCCTTGATCATGTTCTTCGGGTCGAGGTTGGCGAACGCCGGATGGAGCTTCTTGAAATCCTCGAAGTTCTCGAACACCGCCTTGACCATCTCGTAGACGACTGCATCAGGCACCTTGGCCGATGTCACGAACGTCGCCAGCACACCATAGGTCTTGGTCGTCTGCGGGTTGCTTGCGTACAGGCCACCGGGAATCTCGGCGTACGCGTAGTACGGCGCGCCGGCGACCAGCTTGTCAATCCCCGCGCCGGTCAGCGACACGAGCTTGGCGCCGCAGGTCGTGGTCGGGTCCTGGATGTTCGCCGACGGGTGGCCGACGCCGTAAAAGAAGCCGTCGATCTTGTTGTCGCAAAGCGCCGCGCCGTGCTCGTCGGCCTTCAGTTCGGAGGCGAGCGCGAAGTCGCTGATCTTCATGCCCAGCGCGGCGAGCAGCTCGTCCATCGACGCGCGCGTGCCCGACCCCGGGTTGCCGACGTTGAAGCGCTTGCCCTTGAAATCCTCGAACTTCGAGATGTTCGCCTCCTTGCGGGCGGCCACCGTGAACGGCTCGGGGTGAATCGAGAACACCGCGCGCAGGTCGCCGAAGGCGCCGTCCTTCTCGAACACCTTGGTGCCCTTGGTGGCGTGGTACTGCCAGTCGGACTGAGCGACACCGAAGTCGAGCTCGCCGGCGCGGATCGTGTTGATGTTGTAGACCGATCCGCCGGTGGATTCGACCGAGCAACGGATGCCGTGCTTGGCGCGGTCCTTGTTCATCAGCCGGCAGATTGCGCCGCCGGCCGCGTAATAGACACCAGTGACACCGCCGGTGCCGATGGTGACGAACTTCTGCTGCGCAAGCGCCGGTGCGCCCGGTAGCGCGAGGGCCAGCGCCGTCGCGGCGAGCAGCGGACGCCAGGCCGGGGACTTCAGGATTCGGGTCATTCGTCTCTCCTTGGTCAGTTGGTGTGAAACACGTGACCTGTCACGATGCGACAGGCCGGTGCGGGAAAGGATTTCACATCGTCGCGATGGCGGGTAGGGGGAATCACCCAAGCCTTTCACCCCGGCGCGACCGCAGCCGCCGTCCCGCTGCGCGTTGCGAGCGAAGCGATCGCGGCGTCGATCGAAGCGGCCAGTCGCTCGACCACCGCGTCGAGCTCGCTGTCGGTGATGATGAACGGTGGGGCGAGCAGCATGTGGTCGCCGAGCCGACCATCGATCGTGCCGCCCATCGGGTAAACCATCAGGCCGCGCGCCATCGCCTCGCGTCGCACCGCCGCGTGCAGTC
Source organism: Burkholderiales bacterium (assembly GCA_020354665.1). Classification (GTDB taxonomy): domain Bacteria; phylum Pseudomonadota; class Gammaproteobacteria; order Burkholderiales; family Burkholderiaceae_C. The sequence goes on along the minus strand of CP070653.1, from coordinate 2,214,700 downwards.
TCGAGTCGGGGTCGAACGGGGTCTTCGTCGCGCGATCACGCACCAATTCGAGGCCCCAGAACAGACCGCGCCCGCGAAGGTCGCCGACGTGCGGATGCTTGCCGAGCGCATCGCACAGCCGCTGCGCGAGTGCACGTCCCTGGCGCTGCACCGCGGCGAGCAGGCCGTCGCGCTCGATCACCTGCTGCACCGCGAGCGCTGCCGCGCACGCCACGGCGTGACCGAGGTAGGTATGGCCATGATGGAACATGCCGCTGCCGCGTGCGAACGCATCGACGATGCGCCGCTGTGCGAGCACCGCACCGATCGGCTGGTAGCCGCCGCCGAGTCCCTTCGCGATCGTCAGCAGGTCGGGCACCACGCCTTCCTGCTCGCAGGCGTGCAGCGTGCCGGTGCGGCCCATGCCGCACATCACCTCGTCGAGGATCAGCAGGATGCCGTGTCGGTCGCACAGCTCCCGCACGCCCTTCAGATAGCCCGGCACCGGCGGTACCGCGCCACCCGTCGCGCCGACCACGGTCTCGGCGACGAATGCGATCACGTTTTCGCCGCCCAGGTGCTCGATCGCCTCGGCCAGCTCGGTGACCAGACGCTGGCCGTACTGCTCGGGCGTTTCGTCGCGGCGCTGGTCGCGATACGCATAGCACGGCGAGACATGCGTGACTGGAATCAGCAACGGCGCGAACTGCCGCCGCCGCCACGCGTTGCCGCCGACCGACAGCGCGCCGAGCGTGTTGCCGTGGTAGCTCTGCCGCCGGGCGATGAAGTGCGCGCGCTGGGGCTGGCCGATTTCGACGAAGTACTGCCGGGCCATCTTCAACGCGGCTTCGATGGCTTCCGAGCCGCCGCTGACGAAATAGGCATGGGACATGCCGGCCGGCGCGCGTGCGATCAGATGATCGGCGAGCTGCTCGGCGACTTCGGTCGTGAAGAAGCTGGTGTGCGCATAGGCGATGCGATCGATCTGCGCGTGCATCGCGGCGATCACGTCGCGGTGTCCGTGACCAAGGCACGACACCGCGGCACCGCCCGAGGCATCGATATAGCGACGCCCGTCGGCGTCTATCAGGTAGACGCCCTCGCCACCGACGGCGGTCGGCAGGGGGTCACGCAGCTGGCGGTGCAGGACATGGGTCATCGGCGGGACTCCGGTGGTGCAACAGACTCAGGCACCGGCCGGCGCTGCCGGCCGCTCCCAGTAGGCGCGAATGGTCTTCAGGTGCCGCCGCGTCTGCTCGAGTTGGCCGCGCGTCGCGTGTCCGCCGCGCCGGTAGACGGCATCGAGCAGCAATTCGGCGAGACCGATGGCGCCGTTCACCGAGTGAAAGAACGAAGCTGTCCGTGCCTCGAAGCGCAGCACATGGCTGGCGCCGCGCGCGATCGGCGATAGCGCGCTATCCGTCAGCGCGATGATGGAAACGCCCTGCGCGCGCGCGCGGCCGACCGCCTCGACCGTCTGCCGCGTGTACGGTGACTGGCTGACCGCGACCAGCGCGTCGCGCGGACCGAGCCGCGCCACCTGGTCGGCCAGCGTACCGCCGAAGTCGGTGAGCAGCATGCCGTTCGCGGCGATCAGTCCATGCACGTAGTAAAGCTGGAAAGCCACCGCATGGTTGACGCGCAGGCCGAGAAACGCCACGCGCGGAGCGGCGAGCAGCGTCTCGGCCGCGGCGTCGATGGCCGCGGCGTCGTTCAGCTCCGTGAGTGCCGCCACGTTGACCTGCTGCGCGCGCACGATTGCTTGTGCACGCGACGATTCGGCGTGCTGGGCGCCGCCACGCGGAAGCGGCGCCAGGACCCGGTTTGATGCGATCAGCTCGACGAACGGCCGGCGCAGCGAGTCGAAGTCGAGAAAGCCCAGGCGCCGCGCCAGGCGGCTCATCGTGGCCGGGCTGACGCCTGCCTCCCGGGCGATGCCGCGCATCGACAGCACCGCCATCGACGGGGCGTGCTCGCGCACCCAGCGGGCGGCGCGTTGCAGCTCGGGGCTCAGTAGGTCGAATCGCTCGTCGATTGCGTTGGTGACACTCAAGGCACTCATCGTCTGTCGTCGGGACCGCACACCTTGAATCAAGTGTCTCACAATGCTTAGAATGAATCAAATGAATCGTGTCGGACGCGCGTGTTTGCAGCGCGCTGCCCGCGGTTCGGTAGAGTTCACGTCACGCCGCGCTGCAAACGCCATGGCTGCCGACATCCCCACCCTGCGCCGCATCCTCAAGATCTGTCGGACGATCGCCATGGTGGGGCTGTCGGCCGACTGGTTCCGGCCGAGCTACTTCGCGGCCAAGTACATGCAGCAGCACGGCTACCGCATCGTTCCGGTCAATCCGCGCTACGCCGAGATTCTCGGCGAGCGTTGCTACGCGCGGCTCGAGGACATACCGTTCGCGGTCGACATGGTCGACGTGTTTCGCAAGCCCGCCGACGTGATGCCGATCGCGCGCAGCGCGGTGGCGATCGGTGCGAAGTGCCTGTGGCAGCAACTCGGCGTGGCCAACGCCGAGGCCGACGCGATTGCGCGGGCCGCCGGGCTCGACAGCGTGATGGACCGCTGCGTGAAGATCGAGCACGCACGGTTGTTCGGGGGTCTGCACTGGGCCGGTGTCAATACGCGCGTGATCTCCGCGCGGCGGCTGGTTTGACGCGCGGGGCGGGCGAGATGGCCGATCGAAAGTTCCACCCGGAGACGCTCGCGATCCACGCCGGCCAGATCCCCGATGCGGCGACCGGCGCGCGCGCCTTGCCGATCTACCAGACGACCAGCTTCGTGTTCGACAGCGCCGACCACGCAGCCAGCCTGTTCAACCTGCAGACTTTCGGCAACGTCTACTCGCGGCTGAGCAACCCGACCGTTGCCGCGCTCGAGGAGCGCGTCGCGGCGCTCGAAGACGGGCACGCGGCGGTGGCCACCGCCAGCGGCATGGCCGCCGAGGCGCTCGCGCTGATGACGATCCTCAAGGCGGGAGACCACATCGTCGCCGCCGGCGCACTCTACGGCGGCACCGTCACGATGCTGGCGGTCAACCTCGCGAAGTTCGGCATCGAAACGACCTTCGTCGATGCGACCTCGGCCGACGCGTTCGCCGCCGCCATGCGGCCGAACACCCGGGCGATCTTTGCCGAGTCGCTCGGCAATCCGAGCCTGCTCGTGCTCGACATCGCAGCGGTGGCCGACGTCGCGCACGCGCATGGCGTGCCGCTGGTGGTCGACAACACGGTGCCGAGCCCGCTGCTGTGCAACCCGCTCGCGCTCGGCGCCGACATCGTCGTGCACAGCGCCACCAAGTACCTCGGCGGCCACGGCACGACGCTCGCGGGCGCGGTGGTCGAGAAGGGCGACTTCCCGTGGGGCAACGGCAAGTTCCCGGGCATGACCGAGCCGTCGCCCGGCTACCACGGCGTGATCTTCCACGAGACGTTCGGCGATTTCGGCTTCACGATGCGTTGCCGCATGGAGACGCTGCGCGTCTACGGCGCGGCGCTCGCGCCGATCAGCGCGTGGCAGATCCTGCAGGGCATCGAGACGTTGCCGCTGCGCATGGAGCGCCACTGCGCCAACGCGCTCGCGGTGGCGAAGTTCTTGCGCGACGACGCGCGCGTGAGCTTCGTCAACTACCCCGGCCTCGAGGACCATCCGCAGCACGCGTTGCTCAAGCGCCAGATGCGCGGTGCGTCGGGGCTGCTCGCGTTCGGCGTGAAGGGCGGCGAGGCCGCCGGCGTGCGCTTCATCGAGGCCGCGCAGTTCATGAGCCATCTCGTCAACATCGGCGATACGCGCACGCTGGTCAGTCATCCGGCGAGCACCACGCACCGGCAACTCGACGAAGCGCAACTGCGCGCCGCCGGCGTGACGCCCGAGATGGTTCGCATCTCGGTGGGACTCGAGCACATCGACGACATTCTCTGGGACATCGACCAGGCGCTTGCCGCGGCCAGCGCCTAGCCGCGGCAGATCGGATACCACCGACGTCCGGAGCACCACATGCAAACCGCATCGGCCGCCGCGATCTCCTGTGCGCCGCGACGCAGCGTCGTGGTCGGCGGCCGCGCCCCGGCGGTCACGGCACGCTGAACAAGGAGACCGCATGGACGCATCCACCCAAGCCCAGCGCCGCGAACGGCTGCAGGAGATCCTCGCGCTCGCGCAGGCGCGGCTGCCTGCCGAGCGGCACCCCGCGTTCGACTTGTTCGCGTCGGAGAGCTTTGCCCAGCTCGACGCCGATGACCTGGCCGACCGCGGCGTCGAGGACCTGGCCGGCGCACTGCTTTCGCACTGGCAGTTCGGCGCGCAGCGCACCCCGGGATCGCCCAGGGTGCGCGCGCTCTCGCCGACGATTGCCGAAGACGGCTGGGCGTCGCGTCACACGGTGGTCCAGATCGTCAACGATGACATGCCGTTCCTCGTCGACTCGACGATCATCGACATCAACCGCGAGGGCCTGACGCTGCACTTGCTCGTCCATCCGATCTTCGCGGTGGTGCGCGATGGCGAGGGCGTGTTGCAGTCGATGGCGCCGCTCTCGAGCGAATCGACGGCAGCGCGCGAATCGTGGATGCACATCGAGGTCGACCGGCTGGTCGATGCCGAGCAGCGCGCCGCGTTGGTGGCGACGATCGAGAAAGTGCTGGGCGACGTTCGCGCCGCGGTCGAAGACTGGCGCAAGATGTTCGGGCGGCTCGAGGAGGCGATCGGCGAGATCGCCCATGCCCCGGCCGCGCTGCCCGCGCCGGTCGTCGCGGAGAACAAGGCCTTCCTCGAGTGGCTGGCCCAGGATCACTTCGTGTTGCTGGGCTACCGGCAGCACGAGCTGGTTCGGCAGGGCGAAACCGACGGCTTGCGTCTGGTCAGCGGGACCGGCCTGGGCGTGCTGCGCGAGAGCGAGGCCGAGCGCGGCGCCCGGCTCTTCTCGGCTTTGCCGCCCGCAGCGCGCGAGCTGGCACGCGCGGCGCTGCCGATGCTCGTCGTGACCAAGGCGAACACGCGCTCGACCATTCACCGGCCCGGTTATACCGATTACATCGGTGTCAAGCGGTACAACGCCCATGGCGAGGTGGTCGGCGAGCACCGCTTTCTCGGCCTGTTCACCTCGACCGCTTACAACGCGCGCGTGGCCGAGACGCCGCTGCTACGCGGCAAGGTCGAGGCGCTGGCGCGACGCGCAGGGCTGCCGCCCGGCGGCTACCGCGCGAAGGAGCTTGCGCATATCCTCGAGACGTATCCGCGCGACGATCTCTTTCAGAGCGCAGACGACGAGCTCTACGAGACGGTGCAGGGCATTCTCGCGCTCGGCCAGCGCCAGCGGCTGCGGCTGTTCGTGCGCCGCGATCCGTTCGACCGCTTCGTGTCGTGCCTGCTCTACGTGCCGCGCGAGGCGTACTCGACCGATCTGCGCGTGAAATGCCAGCAGATCCTGCTCGCTGCGTTCAAGGGCAACGCCGCGGAATTCGACGTGCTGCTCGGCGAAGGCGCGCTGGCCCGCATCCACTTCGTCGTGCGCTGCAGCCCCGGTGCAATTCCCGCCTACGACCGCCGCGAGATCGAAGGCCGGCTCGCGCAGGACGCGCGCCGCTGGATCGACCAGCTGCGCGACGCGCTGGTCGACGTCGAGGGCGAGGCGCGCGGACTCGAGCTGTTCAAGCGCTGGAGCACGGCGTTTCCGGCCGACTACCGCGAGCGGGTGCCTGCGCGCGCCGCGGTGGCCGACGTCGCCAAGCTGGCGCAGCTGAGCGATGCGCACCCGCTCGGACTGGCGCTGTACCGGCCGCTCGGTGCCGAACCGGGTGTGTGGGGCTTCAAGGTCTACCGGCGCGGTGGCGCGGTGGTGCTGTCCGACAGCCTGCCGATGCTCGAGCGCATGGGTGTTCGCGTGATGGGCGAGCACAACCACCGCATTACCGACGGCGAGGCCGTGATCTCGCTGCACGACTTCGACCTGCGCGTCCCAGCGGCCGAGCACGTCGAGTCCGCTGAGATCGCGCGGCTGTTCGAGGAGGCCTTTGCGCGGGTCTTCAACGGCGAGGTGGAGAACGACGACTTCAACCGCCTCGTGCTGCGTGCCGGGCTGTCGGCCGACGAGGTGGTGATCCTGAGGGCCTATGCGAAGTACTGCAAGCAGATCGGTTTCGCGCTGCCGCAGGGAACGATCGAGGCGGCGCTGTCGGCGCAGCCGCGCATCGCGCACATGCTGGTGCGGCTGTTCCGGCTGCGGCTGTCACCGGCCGATCGCGACGACGACGCGGCGCAGCGTCAGGCCCACGCGATCAAACTCGCGCTGGAGATCGACCTCGCGCTCGAGAAGGTGAGCAACCTGTCGGAAGACCGTGCGCTGCGCCAGCTGGTCGGACTGATGCAGGCGACGCTGCGCACCAATTACTGGCGCACCGGCACAGGCCACTCGGGTGCACCCGGGCCAAGACGCACCTATGTCAGCCTCAAGTTCGACTGCGCGCGCGTGCCGGGATTGCCCGATCCGAAGCCGCTGTACGAGATCTTCGTGTACTCGCCACGCTTCGAGGGCGTGCACCTGCGCGGCGGCAAGGTTGCGCGCGGCGGCTTGCGCTGGAGCGACCGGCCGGAAGACTTCCGCACCGAGGTGCTGGGGCTGATGAAGGCGCAGATGGTCAAGAACACGGTGATCGTGCCGGTGGGCAGCAAGGGTGGCTTCGTGCTGAAGCGCGCGCCCGCTGCGGGGCCGACCGCTGCGGACCGCGAGGCGCTGATGAAGGAGGGCATCGCGTGCTACCAGGACTACCTGCGCGGACTGCTCGACCTGACCGACAACCTGGTCGGTACCAAGGCCGTGCCGCCGCCGCTGGTGGTGCGCCACGACGGCGACGACCCGTACCTCGTTGTCGCTGCTGACAAGGGCACGGCGACCTTCAGCGACTACGCCAACGCGGTGAGTGCCGAGTACGGTCACTGGCTCGGTGATGCGTTCGCGTCGGGCGGCAGTGTCGGCTACGACCACAAGGCCATGGGGATCACCGCGCGGGGCGCCTGGGAAAGCGTCAAGCGGGCCTTCCGCGAGCGGGGCGTCGATACGCAGAGCACCGATTTCACGGTGGTCGGCATCGGCGACATGTCCGGTGACGTATTCGGCAACGGCATGCTGCTGTCGCGTCACGTCAAGCTGGTGGCTGCGTTCGACCACCGCCACGTGTTCGTCGATCCGTCCCCCGATCCGGCCGCCTCGTTTGCGGAACGCGAGCGCCTGTTCAAGCTCAACCGGTCGTCGTGGGCCGACTACAGCCACGAATTGATTTCCTATGGTGGCGGCGTGTGGTCGCGCAGCGAGAAGAGCGTGCCGATCTCGCCGCAGGCGCGCGCGGTGCTTGGTATCGACGCCGACCGCCTGACGCCTACCGAGCTGATCAGTGCGATCCTGAAGGCACCCGTGGACCTCCTCTACAACGGCGGCATCGGCACCTACGTCAAGGCGAGCAGCGAATCGCACGCCGATGCTGGCGACCGCGCCAACGACGCGGTGCGCATCAACGGGCGCGAGCTGCGCTGCAAGGTGGTGGCCGAAGGCGGCAACCTCGGCTTCACGCAGCGCGGCCGGATCGAGGCCGCGCTGGCCGGCGTCGCCATCAACACCGACGCGATCGACAACTCCGCCGGTGTTGCCACTTCGGACCACGAGGTCAACATCAAGATCCTGCTCGGCCTGGCGATCGCCGACGGCGAGATGACCGAGAAGCAGCGCAACGCGCTGCTCGCACAGATGACCGACGATGTGGCCACGCTGGTGCTGCGGGACAACTATTTCCAGACCCAGTGCTTGTCGATCACGCATCGACTCGGCCCGCGCCTGCTCGACCAAGAGGCGCGCTTCATCCGCTTCCTCGAGAAGCAGGGACGCCTGAATCGCACGATCGAGTTCCTGCCCACCGAGGACGAGATTGCCGAGCGCAAGGCCACCGGCGGGCGGTTGACGATTCCCGAGCGCGCGGTCTTGCTCGCCTACGCGAAGATGTGGCTGTTCGACGAGCTGCTCGCTTCGGACTTGCCCGAGGATGAGTGGATCGGCACCGCGACGGCGCGCTACTTTCCGGCGAAGCTGCGCGAGCGCATGGCCGCCTACATTCCGCGCCACCCGCTGCGGCGCGAGATCGCCTCCACCCATGTGCTCAACAGCATGGTCAACCGCGTCGGCGCGACCTACGTGCACCGGCTCAGCGAGATGACCGGCACGACAGCGTCGCAGGTCGTGCGTGCCTACCTGCTGGCGCGCGAGGTGTTCGGGGCCGTGCCGATCTGGCAGCAGATCGAGGCGCTGGACAACGTGGTTCCGGACGCGACGCAGGCCGAGATGCTGATCCACGAGGGCTGGCTCACCTCGCGCGCGACCACCTGGTTCCTGCGTTCGCGGCGGCTGGCCGAGCCAGTCGCGCAGAACATCGCGCGCCTGCAGCCGGCCGTGGCCGAGCTGGTCGAGCGGCTGAAGCCGGCGGCTGCGAAATCGGCGTTGGCGCTCGGCTGGATCGGCGCCGGCGTGCCCGAAGCGCTGGCCGCGCGCGTCGCCGCTGCCGAAGGCCTGTTCGACGCGATGGACATTGCCGAAGTGGCCGACAGCACGCAGCGCCGCTTCGGCGAGGTGTGCGACGTCTACGCGGGTGTTGGCGAACGGCTCGGCCTGCAGCGGCTGCGCACGCAGATCGACGCGCTACCGGTCGACACCTACTGGCAGAACCGGGCGCGGGTGGCCCTCGGCGATGACCTGGCCGGACTGCAGCGATCGCTGACGCAGCAGGTATTTGCCGCAGCGGGCGACGAAGCGCCGGGCGACGAAGCGATGATTACGCAGTGGGAGACGGCGCACACGGTGACCCTGGAGCGTGCACGCCGGCTGCTCGCCGATCTGGCCGAGACCAAGCAGGCTGACCTCGCGATGCTGTCGGTCGCGATGCGCGAACTGCGAAGCCTCGCCTGACGAGAACGGAGACGCACGATGAGCATCTACGACCAGCATCTCGAACGCAATGCGGCGAACTACGTGCCGCTGTCGCCGGTGAGTTTCGTCGAACGCAGCGCCGAGGCGTTCGCCGATTTGCCGGCGGTGATCCACGGCGCGCGACGCTACACGTGGGCGCAGTGTCGCGACCGTTCGGCGCGGCTGGCGGCCGCACTGCGCGCGCTCGGCGTGGGCCGCGGCGGCACGGTCAGCACGATGCTGTCGAACACGCCGGAAATGGTCGAGGTGCACTACGCGGTGCCGGCGCTCGGCGCGGTGCTGAACACCCTGAATACGCGGCTCGATGCCGCGCTGCTCGCCTGGCAGATGAACCACTGCGAGGCCCAGGTGCTGATCACCGACCGGGAGTTCGCGCCGGCGATCGCGCAGGCACTCGAGATCCTGAAGTCCGAGCGCGCAAGCCAGCCGGTGGTGATCGACGTCAGCGACAGCGAGTACAGCGGGCCGGGCGATCGCGTTGGCACGCACGACTACGAAGCGCTGCTCGCTGCGCACTCCCCGCTGCAGCGCCTGGAAGGGCCAGCAGACGAATGGGACGCGATCGCGGTGAGCTACACGAGCGGGACCACCGGGGACCCGAAGGGCGTCGTCACCCACCATCGCGGTGCATACCTCAATGCGGTATGCAATGCCGTCAGCTGGACCATGCCGCAGTTTCCGTGCTACCTCTGGACGCTGCCGATGTTCCATTGCAACGGCTGGTGCTTCCCGTGGACGGTTGCGTTGCAGGGCGGCACGCACGTCTGTCTGCGCCGCGTCGAGGCGAGGGCGATCCTGGAAGCGATCCGCGAGCACCGCGTCGACCACTACTGCGCGGCGCCGATCGTGCATGGACTGATCTACAACGCACCGCCGGAGCTGCGCGAGGGGATCGCGCACCAGGTGCGCGGCATGGTCGCCGGCGCGGCGCCGCCGGCGGCGATGATCGAGGGTATGGCGAAGATCGGCTTCGACATCACGCACGTCTACGGCCTGACCGAAACCTACGGTCCGGCGGCCTCTTGCGTCAAGCGCCCGGGCTGGGGCACGGCGTCGCTGTCGGAGCAGACGCGCCTGAACGGCCGCCAGGGCGTGCGCTATCCGCTCGAGGAGGGCATGACGGTGCTCGATGCGGACACCATGGCCGAAGTGCCGGCCGACGGGCAGACGATGGGCGAGATCATGTTCCGCGGCAACATCGTGATGAAGGGCTACCTGAAGAACCCGGCGGCGACCGACAAGGCGTTCGCCGGCGGGTGGTTCCACACCGGCGACCTCGCGGCGCTCGAGAGCGACCGCTACGTCAAGATCAGGGACCGCAGCAAGGACATCATCATCAGCGGCGGCGAGAACATCAGCTCGCTCGAGGTCGAGGACGCGCTGTACCGCCACCCGGCGGTGCTGGCGTGCGCGGTGATCGCCAAACCCGACCCGAAGTGGGGCGAGACGCCGCTCGCGTTCGTCGAGACCAAACCGGGGGCGACGGTCAGCGCCGACGAGCTGATCGCCCACTGCAGGGGCCTGCTGGCGGGCTACAAGGTGCCGCGCGAGATCCGCTTCGAGCCGATTCCGAAGACCTCGACCGGCAAGATCCAGAAATTCCAGCTGCGCGAGCGGGTCAAGTCCGCCCGCGCGATCGAATAGGCGTCGCGCCCCATCGACGCCACCTGACAGGAGAAGGCCATGCTGACCACCGAGGATCCTCTGCTGCTGCGCCACGACGACGCGCGCGGCATCGTGACGCTGACGCTCAACCGGCCGCAGACCTTCAACTCGCTTTCCGAGGCGATGATCGACGCGCTGCAGCGCGAGTTCGATGCGATCGCGCGTGACGAGCAGGTGCGCGTGGTCGTGATCGCGGGCGCCGGCAAGGCGTTCTGCGCCGGTCATGACCTGAAGGAAATGCGCGCCGCGCCGTCGCTCGACTATTACCGGCAGCTGTTCGCACGCTGCGGCCGCATGATGATGAGCATGCAGAAGCTGCCAGTGCCGGTGATCGCGCGCGTGCACGGCGTGGCGACCGCCGCGGGCTGCCAGCTGGTCGCGACGTGCGACCTCGCGGTGGCCGTGCGCGAGGCGCGCTTTGCGGTCAGCGGCGTCAACCTCGGCCTGTTCTGCTCGACGCCGGGCGTCGCGCTGGCGCGCAACCTGGGGCGCAAGCCCGCGTTCGAGATGCTCGTCACCGGCGAATTCATCGACGCGCAAACGGCGCGCGAGCGCGGACTGGTGAACCGCGTCGTCGACGCGGCGCAACTCGATGCCGAGGTCGAACGCCTGGCCGCGAGCATCGTCGCCAAGCCGCGCACCGCCGTCGCGATGGGCAAGGCGCTGTTCTACCGGCAGGTCGAGGTCGGCATCGAAGCCGCCTATGAAGACGCCGTGGCCACGATGGCGTGCAACATGATGGACGATTGCGCGCTCGAGGGCGTGCAAGCCTTCATCGACAAGCGCACGCCGGGCTGGGCCGCGCGCTGAGCATCGTTCGTGAAGCCGGCACCCGCCGCGCCGTCGCCGGACATCCGCGGCACGGTGCTGGCGGCGATCGCGTCGATCGCGCCGGAGTGCGACCCGGCGGCTCTGCAGTCTGATCGCCCGCTGCGCGAGCAGGTCGATCTCGATTCGCTCGACTGGCTGAACCTGCTCGTTGAGCTGCACAAGCGGCTTGGCGTGCCGATCGCGGCGGCCGATGACGCGGTGCTGACGACGCTCGATTCGCTCGTCGCCTACCTCACCGCGCGGCTGGCAGCCGTCGCCAGCGGCACCGCGCTCGCATCGGCCGCCGGCTTGACGTCTCCGCCCCGCCCACCACCGGCAAGCTTTCGCGTTACCGTTGCGAACACGCCGCTGACGGTGCGGCCGATCCGTCCCGACGATGCCGCGCTCGAGGCGGCATTCGTGCGCGGACTGTCGGCCGACTCGCGTTACATGCGATTCATGGCCACGGCGCGCGAGTTGTCCGCACCGAAGCTGCACGAGCTCACCGATGTCGACCAACGGCAGCACGTGGCGCTGGTTGCGACCGCGGGCTGCGATGGGGGCGAGGCGTTCGCCGGGGTTGCGCGCTACATCGTCGACCGGTCGGGCACCGGCTGCGAGTTCGCGGTGACGGTGGGCGACGCATGGCAGGGCAGCGGCCTGGCGGGCATCCTGATGCAGGCGCTCATCGAGCGCGCCCGCGTACAGGGACTCGCGCGGATGGAAGGCATCGTGCTGTCGACGAACACGCGCATGCTCAAGCTGGCGCGCCAGCTCGGCTTCAGTGCACAGCGCGACCCCGACGACCCGCGCACGGTGCATGTCGTGCTGGGGCTGTGACGGCCCGGCGGTCGCGTCCCGGGGCGCGCCCGGGTGCCAATCCTGGTTTCGTGGACTAGGATGTATGCATGAATATCATCGAAGGGCCGACCGAGCTGCAGCGTCGCTTCGAATTGCAGCGTGAGGCCTACGCCGGCGAGCCCTACCCGCCCTGGCCGGTGCGCGCCGACCGGCTGCGCCGCCTGCAGCGCCTGCTGGTGCAGCACGAAGCCGAATTTGCGCAGGCCATCGATGCCGACTTCGCGGGTCGCCCGGCGATCGAAACCGAGTTGGCCGAGATCTGGCCGAGCCTCGAGGAAGTCAAGGTCGCGCTGCGCCATGGAAGGCGCTGGATGCGGCCGCGGCGCATGCCGGTGAGCAAGTGGTTCATCGGCGCGCGGGCGCAACTGGTGCCCCAGCCGCTGGGTGTCGTGGGTGTCATCGTGCCCTGGAACTACCCGGTGTTCCTCGCGGTGGCGCCACTTGCAGCGGCGCTGGCGGCGGGCAACCGGGTGATGGTCAAGATGTCGGAATACACGCCGACGTTCGCGCAGCGCTTCGCGGTGCGCTGCGCCGAGGCATTTGCGACCGAGGAGTTGACGGTGCTGGTCGGCGGCGCGGACGTCGCCGCGCAGTTCGCAGCGCTGCCGCTGGACCACCTGCTGTTCACCGGCTCGACCGCCGTCGGCCGAAAGGTGATGGCCGCGGCGGCGCCGAACCTGACCCCGGTGACGCTCGAGCTGGGCGGCAAATCGCCAGCGGTGCTGGCGCCGGACTATCCGGTCGAGCACGCCGTGCAGCGCATCCTCGTGGGCAAGTTGCTCAATGCGGGGCAGACCTGCATTGCACCGGACTATCTGCTGCTGCCGCGCGAGGCGCTGCCAGGCTTCGTGCGGATCGCGCGCGAGACGGCGCAGCGGCTCTATCCCGGCGGCATCGACGACGCGAACTACTGCAGCGTCATCGATGCGCGGCAATACCGGCGGCTCGTCGCGGCGCTCGACGATGCGCTCGCGCGCGGTGCGCGGGTCGAGCCGCTGTTCGCTGGCGGCGCGCGCGACGAAAGGCGGCACCGCCTGGCACCGGTGATGCTGCTCGAGGCCCCCGCAGACAACGCTCTGATGACCGACGAAATCTTCGGACCGGTGCTGCCGCTCGTGGCCTACGACGACATCGAACAGGCGCTCGCGTTCATCAACGCGCGGCCACGTCCGCTGGCGATGTACTGGTTCGACCGCGACCGCGCACGCACCCGCTTGGCGCTGCAGTGCACCCATGCGGGGGGCGTCACGGTCAATGACACGTTGCTGCACGTCGTCCAGGATGCGTTGCCGTTCGGTGGCATCGGTCCGTCGGGCATGGGTGACTATCACGGCCGCTGGGGCTTCGAGACGTTCAGCAAGCTCAAACCGGTGGTGTGGCAGTCACGGTGGAACGCAATGGGCCTGTTCGTGCCGCCGTACCGCCCGCTGGTGCGGCGCATGCTCACCTGGATGAAAAGGCTCTGACGCTGCCTGCGCGCTGCGCGCTGCGCGCGAAGCGCGGCCGGACGGTTGAACGGATCGCAGCGCTGCAGGACGCCGCAACGATCGTTGCGCGGCACAATGGCGCCCGCCGCGCTGCGGCCAACGCCCGTTCATGGCCAACCCCGATGCTCCAAGCGAACCCGCCGCCGCAACACGGCAGCGCGCGGAGCCGCTCGTCGATTGGGTCAAGGCCGTCGGGTCGCAGCTGATCGTCTGGCACCACCTGGCGTTCTACGGCCCGATGTCGGACGTCGTGGCGCCCCGAGCGCGAGCCTTGTTCGATGTGCTTTATCACGATGCCCGCCTGGCGGTGCAGGCGTTCCTGGTGACGGCGGGGTTCCTTGCGGCGCGATCGCTGTGGCCGACGCAGCGATCGGCTGGCGCGTCGCGTGGCGGCGCCTGGTCGGGATGGGCCGCAGCGGCGGCATCGCGCTACCGCCGGCTCGCCGTCCCGCTGCTGGTCGCGCTGGCGCTGGCGGTTGCGGCGGCAGCGCTGGCGCGCCGGCTGGCCCTTCCCGACGCGCCCGCTGTGCCGACCGCCACCCAACTGCTCGCCCATGCCTTCCTGCTGCAGGACGTGCTTGGCATCGAGGCGTTGTCAGCCGGTGTCTGGTACGTGGCGATCGACTGGCAGTTGTATGCGGCTTTCGCGGCCGTCGTCTGGGTGGCGCGCGCGGCCGGCGCGCGCGCTGCGTGGTGGGCCGGCGGCGCCTGCGCGGCACTGACGCTGCTCTCGCTGCTCTGGTGGAACCGGCGGTCCGCACTCGACATTTCGGCGCTGTATTTCTTCGGTGCCTACGGGCTGGGAATTGCCGCGCAGCTCGTCGCCGTCCGGTCGCGGCGCACGGCCGGAATCATCGCCCTGGCGGCTGTGACCGCGCTGGCGCTGTGGGTCGAATGGCGTTCGCGCATCGCTGTGGCCGGCGCGACCGCGCTGCTGCTGGCCGTCCTGGCGGCGCGGCCGCAACCGGTGCCGTTGCCGCGCCCGGTCGCGATGCTGGCCCGCGTCTCTTACGAGGTGTTCCTCGTCCACTACGCGGTGTTGCTTGCGGTTGGCGCCGTCGTCCACCGGCTCGCACCGGTCAGCATTACCGCCAATGTGCTCGGTCTGTTCGCCGTCTGGCTGCTCAGCCTGGGGCTTGGCGCGGCCGTGCGGCGCACCGTTGGGTCGGTGCAGTCGCCGTGGCGCATCGCGCGAGCCGCTGCCA
>CP070653.1:2160178-2199615 GCA_020354665.1 Burkholderiales bacterium | reverse complement strand
CCGATGAATCTGTTTACCCACATGCGTGCATTCCCCCCGGGCAACTTCCGGGAGGTGGTGCGACCCAATTTCGACACGCTGTATTCCATTGCCTGGCTCGACCTGACCAAGGAGCCCGTGATCGTGTCGGCGCCCGACACACAAGGGCGCTACTACTTGTTGCCGATGCTGGACATGTGGACCGACGTGATCGCCGTACCTGGCAAGCGCACCTCAGGCACCGAGGCGGCGCACTTCGCGGTCACCGCTGCGGGCTGGAAGGGCAGGCTGCCGAAGGGGGTCGCGCGGATCCCGTCTCCGACGCCCTACGTCTGGATCATCGGCCGCACTCAGACCAATGGCCCCAAGGACTACGAGGCCGTGCACAAGGTGCAGGACGGCTACCGGGTCACGCTGCTGTCGGACTGGGGCAAGCAGCCGAGGCCGGTCAGGTCGAAGCACGATCCGAGCGTCGACATGAAGACGCCGCCGTTGCTGCAGGTGAACAAGATGCCGGCCAAGCGCTACTTCGCTTATGCGGCGGAACTGATGAAGCTGCATCCACCGCACATGACGGATGGGTCGATCCTGTTGCGCATGCGGCGCATCGGTCTGGAGCCCGGCAAGAGTTTTGATCTGGACGGCCTGCCATCGGACCTGCAGAAGGCCGTTGGCGAGGGCGCCAAGCAGGCCCTGAGCCAAATGCAGGCGCTGGCCGCCAGCACCCTGAACGCCCTCAATGGATGGGCCAGCACGACAGCAGGTATCGGCGTCTACGGCAATGACTATCTCTTCAGGGCCGTGATCGCGATGATCGGCCTCGGTGCCAACCCGGCCGAGGATGCCGTGTATCCCACGAATGTCGCCGATGCCGACGGCAAGCCGGTGATGGGCGGGCAGCGCTATGTCATGCACTTCGGCAAGGACGAGCTGCCGCCGGCGGACGCGTTCTGGTCGCTCACGATGTACGACGGCGAAGGATTCCCGATTCCGAACGCCATCGAGCGGTACGCGATCGGCGACCGCGACGATCTGAAGTTCAACCCCGATGGGTCGCTCGACCTCTACATCCAGTCTGCATCGCCCGGCAAGGACAAGGAATCGAACTGGCTGCCATCGGCCCAGTCAGGCACCCTGGGCATGACGATGCGTCTCTATGCGCCAAGGCGGCCGGTACTCACCGGCGAGTGGGTGCCACCCGTGGTCAAGCGGGTTGAATGATGTCCCGATGAAATCGCCGACTTGCTGGGCGCCGCGCACCAGAAGCCTGTGCAAACGATTTCCCGTCCGAGGATCTGACTGGCTCTGCTCCCACAGCCGGCCAAGCGCGAAGTCCAGCCTGTGACAGGAGAACTGCGATGACTCTTCAATCCCCGGCCCGAACGCTCTTGTCAGCCTTCGTCGCCGCTGCGCTCGCCGCGCTTGCTGTGCCGGCGTGTTCGCAGGACACGAGCAAGGGAGCGCCCCCGACCACCGCAGCCGACGCTAAGCCGGCGCCGCCGCCACCGCCGGCACCATCGGCTGCCGACTGTGCGGCCCGTGCGGATCGCGCAGCGATGGACTCGAGGAGTATCGCGGGAGGGGCCGTGCGTGGCGCCGTGGGCGGCGCGGCGTTCGGCGCCATCGTCAGCGACAGTAAAGGAGCAAAGCGAGGTGCCGCTGTGGGAGCTATTGTTGGCGGCGCCAAAGCCAACGCCCAACGCGACGACGTCTACAAACGCGTCTACGACGACTGTATGCGCGGTCGCTGATTAGCGATTTTCGGTTTTTAAGGAGATGCCAATGTTCAAGCTCAATGTCGGTGCCGTTGCCGCGGCGACGTTCACCGCCTTGTCCCTCGTCGGGATGAATGTCCTGGCTGCCGACGCGCCAAGCCGCAACGCGCGTGACCTCAAGGACAACAGCTGCAAGGACGTCATGCGCCTGTCAGGACAGGACCGCGACGTCGCCCTGGCGGTGGCGCACGGCTATGTGCTCGGCAAGAAGGGGACAACCCAGTACGAGATCGACAAACTGGCGCAGATCACCGACCAGTTCATCGACTACTGTCTGGACAACCCGAAGGAGAACGCGTTGGCGGCCTTCGAGAAGCTCGCCAAGTGAGGATCGCGGGCCGAACCGACCCCGCCGGACTGTCCCTGCGCGTTTCCTGCTCGCAGCCCAGACCGTTCCCAGCGCAGCCACGCCCCATCCTGACGGTGCCCGCACGCTGAGGGTGGTGGGAGCCGGCTCGTGCTCCCTTTGCTCGGGGTCTCCTGACAACGGGCGCGACCGCTGCTCGGCTCAGCGCTCACCGCTTTCCCGGGTGTTCGGTGCGGGCCTCGCCGCCGGGGACTCGTACCACCGCGCCTTCGGCACCACCACGCGTTCGTCGGGCTGCCCGACGAAGTGCGGCGACATGATCTGCACGCCGTGCTCGTTGAACACATCGAGGATGTTCGCGTGCAGCTCCGAGTACAGGCGGGGCATCCGCGTTGCGTCGTCGCAGTAGACGTTGATTTCGTACTGGACGAAGAAGTCTTGCAGCGCGAGCTTGTGCACGAAGGGCCTCGGCTCCTGGAGCAGGCCCTCGGTGCGCCGGGCCGCTTCGACGAGCATCGCCTCGACCTGCCGCCATGGCACGTCGTAGCCGATCGTCACGGTCGAATGCAGTGCGAGTTGTCCCGCACGCGCGTGCTTGCTGTAATTGACGACTTCGCCGTTCAGAATCAGCGAATTCGGTATCACCACCTCCTCGTTCTGGAGCGTGCACAGCCGCGTGACCTGTGATTCGACCGACCGGATGGCTCCGGTGAACTCGCCGATCTTCACGTAGTCGCCGGCGTTGAAGCTGCGGCGATAGAGCAGCGTATAGCCGGCAATGACGTTGGCGAGGATGGACGTGGAGCCGAGCGACACCAGCACGCCGAGGAACACTGAGATCGCCTTGAACGCGTCTGTGCTGGAGCCCGGTATGTAGGGATAGGCGATGACCACCGCGAAGGCGACGACACCCACGCGCGCAACCTTAAAGGTCGGCAGCGCCCACTCGGGGGCGAACGTCCCGAGCCGGATGGCACCACGGCCGACTGCGGTGAAGAACAGTTCCAGAAACCGCAGAAGGTACCGTACGACGATGTAGAGGATCGCAAGGAACGCCAGATTGGGCAGCGAGCGCCTCACTGCGTCCAGCATGGTCTCCAGCGGACCGAGAACGAGTTCGAATAGCCAGCGCCCCGCCACGCGCGTCCACGGGAAGATCTCCAGGATGGCCTCGATCGACGCGAAGACGGCCACCGCCGCCAGCAACCACCAGAGTGCCCTGATCGAACCCAGCAGCATGGTCTCGAAGCGTTCGGCATCGACCATGCCGGAAGACCGCGCTTCCAGCGCTTCGAGGCTGGAGCGATAGCGCCGCTGCACCGCCGCCAGCAACCGGCGAAGCAACCAGCGCGACGACCACAGCAGTAGCGCGAGCAGCCCGAGCAGGCCTGCGGCAACTGCCGCGCCTTTCCAGAGATACGCAGCGGTACGCTCTTCGCGGTGGCGGTCCACGGCGACGCCGATCGCGCTGGTTACGACGGTGACGTAGTGTGCTCGTGCGAGTCCCTGCTGCGCGGCATCCTCGTCGATGATCACAAACAGGCGCTTGTCGCCGGCCAGGATCACGGTCTGGTCCTTCTCCTCCTCGATGCGCAACTGCTCGACCGAGAATCCGGGATCCTCCGCGATCGCCAGGATCCGCTCGGCGATTCTTTGCGCGCGGGCCCTGGCCGGGTAAGCGGGCACGCCGATGACCGTGAACAGCTCCCGGCCGTCGACAGTGACCGCGGCGCTCTGCTGGGTCGGCGGTGCGGCACCCGCGTCAGGTGCCGCAATCGCCTTGCCGATCGTGGCCAGCAAAACCAGTGCAGGGATGAGCAGCGCAAGCCGCTTGCAGAGCACGACGAATCTCGCCACCGATCTCCCCATCCGTTCGGTTCTTACCCTCCGCTTCCGCTCCGTGCGCCCGTGCAAGACGGGAACAGTAGGCCGGCGGCTCCGCGCGCAGTGTAGGCTGCGGCGTGCGAAAGCGCGATGGGCCCAAAGCCCAATAGCGTATGACGGCACTGGTCGCTACGATCCGGACGATGACGGTTTCGATCAAGAAGGGCTGGGAGCCCAGCGTGCTGGCGCGGCTAAAGGCCGCATTGCTGCTGCTCGCCGTGATGCTCGCGCTGCCGGCATACGGGCAGCTGCCTCTGTCGAATCCACCGGCACCCGCAGCGTCGGCGCCGCCGGCAAGCCCCGATGCGCTTGGCCGTGACACGCCTGCGGGAACGGTCGTCGGCTTCATGAGGGCAGCCGGCGACGCAAATGTCCAGCGGGCAGCGCAGTATCTCGACAGCCGACAAGTCCCGGGGCGCGTCGAGGAGCACATTCGTGAGTTGCTCGTGGTCCTGAACCGCGGCCTGCTGTCGAGGGATCTCGCCCAGTTGAGCCGCGCGCAGGAGGGCAGTCTCGAAGATGGTCTTCCGCCGACGGTCGAGCGGGTCGGCGTGGTCAAGACCGAAAGCGGCACGCTCGACATTCTGCTCGAGCGGGTGGCGCGGCCCGACGGCACGCCCATCTGGCTCTTCTCGGCGGCCACGCTCAAAGGGGTACCCGCCGCCTACAAGGAAATCCACCCGTTCTGGTTCGAGAAGCTGATGTGGGCCCCGCTGCGCGAGAGCCGCTATCTCGACGTGCCGCTGTGGCAGTGGCTTGCAATCCCGCTGAGCCTGCTGCTGGTCATTGCGGTGGCACGGCTAATCAGTCGCGGCCTGTTCGCAATCATGCGGCCGGTGTTCTTCTGGATCACCGGCGAACGCGGCGCGGCCCGGAAGGCGGAGATCACGGGCCCCCTCCGCGTGATCGCGCTGAGCCTGGCGGTCACTTTCTGGTTCTACGTCACCAGTCTTCCGCTGCTCGCTCGCTTCACGCTGGCGCGGCTGGCCGTCGCGTTCGGCATCGTCGGCGTCGCATGGCTGCTCATGCGATTCATCGACGTCGGGACGCAACTCGCAGAGGCCCGCTTGCGGCGCGCGAACGACCTGGGCGGAATCACGATTGCCCAGCTGATCGGCAGGCTCGGCAAGGCGCTGATCGTCGTGATCGCGGCACTGACGCTGCTCTACACCGCCGACGTCGATCTGACCACTGCGCTCGCCGGGCTGGGCATCGGCGGCATCGCCATCGCGCTGGCCGCGCAGAAGACGATCGAGAACCTGCTGGGCGGGATCATGATCATCTCCGATCAGCCGGTGCGAGTGGGCGATTTCTGCAAGGCCGGGGACGTGCTGGGGACGGTCGAGAGCATCGGGTTGCGCTCGACGCGGATCCGCACGCTCGACAGGACGGTGGTCAGCATCCCGAACGGGAACCTGGCGACCCAGAATCTCGAGAACTACGGCATCCGCGACAAGTTCTGGTTCCGGCCGACCCTCGCGTTGCGCTACGAAACCCAGGCCGACCAGTTGCGTTATGTCCTGGCGGAGATTCGCCGCATGCTCTACGAGCACCCGCAAGTGGAGAACGACGCGGCCCGCATCCGCTTCGCGCGATTCGGCAGCTCCTCGCTGGACCTCGATGTTTTCGCTTACGTGCGAAGCGGTGACATGGCCGGATTCCTGGAAGTACAGGAGGATCTGCTGCTGCGGATCATGGACATCGTCGAACGCAGCGGTACCGGCTTTGCGTTCCCGTCGTCGACCACCTACCTCGCCCGCGACTCCGGCCTGGACAAGGACAAGACGCAGGAGGCCATCGGCGCCGTGAAGCGCTGGCGCGAACAAGACGAGCTGCCGTTTCCCAATTTCCACCCTTCGCGGATCTCCGGGTTCGAGAACCGGATCGAGTACCCGCCGCCGGGCTCCGATGTGCGCACGCCCAAGCCACCGAAGTGATGGCAGCGATTTCGGCGGTGTTCGACATCTGCGGAACCAGCCGTATTCGTCCGGGAGATCCGACCGAACCGCTGATCGGAGTCGACACCAGAGATGGCCTCGAGGCGAGCCGATCGGTGGGAATTTGCGAGCATGAGCGGATTCCTTATGCCGTCACCCTATGCAAAGAGCACAGCCTGGCGCGAGCGCTGATGCAGAAGGATCAGAAGGAGGACACCCGGCAGTGCTACGTCCGCGGTCCGGCCTTTGAGGGGATCGAGCAGATGCTCGAGCGGACCCAGCAAGGCGGATCGAACTCGGGCAGGGACGTGAAGGTGCGGATGGTGCACGGGATCGGCACTCATCTTCCCGGCTACTCGACGCGCCTTGCCGAGAACCGCGCGCGCGAACTCGAACTTACCGTGGTGAGCCGCGCCCCGAAGGTTCTCACGTTGCGGTTCCGCATGCCGCAGGTCGATCCGGACGCGCTGCGGGGACGCATCCGGGGCAAGACGGGCGACGAGATAGGGACCGTCACGGTCAACAACTACCGCAGCAAGAGGGGCGATCGAGCGATGAGCTTCTACGAGCTGACCTGGTCAGAGATCACCGAGGCGGACAAGCGCGTCATGTCCTCCGACGATTCCGGCGAGTATTCGTTCCGGCGCGCGGGCATCAACAAGGACCTGAAGAAGTTCATCAACAGTGTCATGCCCGACCCGCTGATCTATCTCGGCGACGCGCACGACACGAATTGGCAGGCGGTGTCGCAGACCTTGTGCTGGATGTTCACGCAGGACAACGATCGATTGCCGGACCGCACCGACCAGATCTGCCAGTTCGAACAGTACCCGCCCGCGGAGGTCCGCTAGCGCGGCGCGCGTTGCCGTGACTTTCAGCGCGCGCGTAGGCGAGGGTCTTTCTGGTGTTGGCCTGTCCAGGTTTCTTGCGGCAATGCCACTCACCACCAGATGTATCCCAGCGCGAGGCCGCCGATCAGGTAGCTGGACTTCTTGCCTCTGGCATCGACGAGGGGACTGTCCTTTGCGTCTCCGGCGACCTTGCCAATCCGTAGGCCGGCCGCGACGACCCATTCTTTGCTGAGGTAGAGCAGTGCCCCTGCCGTTCCAAAATATTCGTGGACTCCGTTGCCCATTGAAAAGAAAGGCAGCCCCGAGGTGCCCACGTTGCCGGCGTTCACGCCAAAGTAGTGGTCGTTGTACTTCTTGTCGGCCCAGATGAAACCGGCGCCGAGGTGAATGTCGACCGGGAGGGCGATCTGATGCCACCAACGCCCGTAAAACCTCGCACGCAATCCGTCGCTTTCGCTACCCACATCGTGCAGCAGCGTGGCGCCGACCGAGAAGCGATTTCGCGGGTTGCGCTCGTCGACCCAGATGACTTGGCCAAAGACGCCAGCCTCGACGGTGTCATCGACAGGCTTCATTGCTTTGACGACAGGGTCCTCGGGGTCCGACGCTGCATAGGTGTTGCGGCCGAAGTGGTAATTCAGGACCGGACCCGCCTCGTACTTCGGGCTGTCAATCAGATTGGCCGAAAACTCGTTGAACATGAGTTGGACATAGCGTTGTTGCCCCTTGAAGGTGTAACGGGCAAAGGGAGCTGCCAGCGTGACGTCGTCATCCGAACCGCGGTAATCCGGGCCGCGGCCGATGCCGACGCCAAAGACTCTCGGCATCACATCCACGTCGATGAACGACTCGGCAGCATGTGCAGGCGAACTCATCGCCCACAGGTACGCGATGCTGCAGGACAGGCCGAACGTCTTGAATTGCTTCGATGCTCGCATTGCCGGGTTCTAGGAATGGGTATGAATTGATGGTAAAGCCTTTCAATCGCGGAATACCAAAGTGCATCCCGCGGCTCTGCCTGGCGTGCCGGGTTCGAACACCGGTCCCGCATTGACGTGCAGCGTCGATGCCTGAATACTCCTCGACTCCCCTTACGATTCATGTCCGCATTCCAGCGCTAGGAGCAAGCCATGCCGGGACGCCATGCAAACATCCTGGAGACGATCGGCCGCACGCCGGTGATCCGCATCAACCGGCTGGCACCGGCCGGTGTGAACCTGTTCGTCAAGTGCGAGTCCTTCAACCCGCTGAGCTCGGTGAAGGACCGCCTGGCCATCGCCGTCATCGAGGCGGCAGAGAAATCAGGCGAGCTGAAGCCGGGCCAGACCGTGATCGAGGCGACCAGCGGCAACACGGGAATCGGCCTGGCCATGGTGTGTGCCGCGAAGGGCTATCCCCTGGTGCTCGTGCAGGCCGAGCCGTTCAGCGTCGAGCGGCGCAAGCTGATGCGCTTCCTGGGTGCCAAGGTGGTGATCACCCCCGCCGCCGAACGTGCCGTCGGCATGATCGTCAAGATGGAGGAGCTTGCCGCCAAGCACGGCTGGTTCATGACGCGCCAGTTCGAGAACGAGGCCAATCCCGACTACCACTCCCGCACCACCGCGCGCGAGATCCTCGATGACTTCAAGGACGAGCGACTCGACTACTGGGTAACCGGCTACGGCACCGGCGGGACGCTCAAGGGCGTGGCGCGCGTCCTGCAGAAGGAGCGACCGGACACGAAGATCATCGTTTGCGAACCGGCGGATGCGCCGCTGCTGGGCAGCGGGATCGTTCAGAAGCGCAAGCCGGACGGCACGCCCGCGGAGCCGCACCCGAGCTTCAAGCCGCACCCGATGCAGGGCTGGACGCCCGATTTCATCCCGAAGCTGACCGGCGACGCCGTCGCGATGGAGATGATCGACCGCATCGTGCCGATCCAGAATGCGGAGGCAATGCAGGCAAGCAAGGACCTTGCGACGAAGGAGGGCATCTTCTGCGGCATCAGCTCGGGCGGCACGTTCGCCGGCGCGCTCAAGATTGCCGCCGAAGCGCCCAAGGGCGCGAACATCCTGGCCATGCTGCCCGACACGGCCGAGCGCTACCTCAGCACGCCGCTGTTCGCGGACATCGGGGCCGACATGAACGAGGAGGAGCTCGCGATATCGCGTTCGACGCCAAGCGGTCAGCTCAAGACCTGAAGCGACCGTAAGCCGCGTTTCCCGGCGTGCGCACCCGGTGCCGGCCCGGTGCAGCATGCCCGGCGGCGCACTCGCCGCGCAGGCCGGCGGCGTCCATGACCACCGGCATGCGGTGACACGGCCGCCGCTGCAGCGCTACGCTTCGTACTTGAACGACAGCAGCACGCGGGCGCGGTACGCGACCACCTTGCCGTCTTCGATCTTCATGTCGAGCTTCTCGACTTCGGCAATCCGCAGGTCGCGCAGCGTCTTGGCTGCCGCCTCGACGGCATTCTTCGCGGCTGCTTCCCATGACACCGTGCTGGTGCCGATGATCTCAGTGACCCGGTAGACGCCGGAGTCGCTGTTCTTCTTGGCCATGTCTCGCTCCTTGTTCGGGTTGCCCAGCGAACGAGGGATTCGTCGCGCTCGGTAAGTCAATGATAGGCGCGTTGCCCGCGATGCGATCCACGGATGAATCGAGCGACGATGCGCTGTGCGCGCTCCGTTAGCTATCAGGACACGCCGAAGCGCGATCGATCGCAGGCGCTCAGTCCATTCGCGCCAGCCGGACCGTCACATCGGCGAGGTCTGCGGCCCGCTCGTTGGCCTTGATCAAACGGTACGCGACGCACCCGATCGTCTCAACCTGGTCAAGATCGACGACATCCGGCAATCCGACCGCTTCCAGTGCCGTGTCATCGCCGACCATGCGTGCGTAGGCCGCGAAAAAGACGCGCCTCGGCCCGTGTTTCAGGCAGGCCTCGAGCACGTCGTCGTCAGTCATCAGTGTCCCCTCGTGTTTGTCCCCGATCGTGCCTCTGTCCCGGATAGCGTCCATCCCTAGGTTGTCGATGTTTCCGGGACGGTGGGCGCACAGCCCGTGCGAGCAACGAGTGGTGGCGCCGGGGCAGAGGACACTCGAACACAAAACTTATAGTAATGTCTTAATTGATATGTATAAGTTGTTGTTTTTAAATTGTTTATTGCGAAGGAAGCGGCGCTTTCAAGACCCTCCTTCCGAGGCGTCCAGTGCGTCGAATATAGCGTTCTGGATCAATAGGTTACGGGCTACTTCTAAACCCGCCAGACGAAGGGCCGAAGCGCTGCATCAAACGATCCGCGACAACACGGACCGGTTGGCGTTCAAGCGCCAGCGGCGTGCCGCCGCGGCACGCTCGTGCAGGAGCGGGGCTCGGTCGACGTGGCCGATGCCGGCGGCGAGAGCGACGACGCACGCGCGCTACCGCGCGCTGCAGGCACGACGTAACATGGGCTTTGGGTATCCTGGATTCTTCGGTCTGAGATACCGCACTCAGCTTGCCCGGGGCGATTTGACGGAGCGAACCGCGCCGTCTGGGGAATCCGCATGAACCACGATCAGAATCGCGATTTGTACGAAATCCTCGAGATCAGTCCGAATGCCAGTCAGGAAACCATCGAACGGGTGTTTCGCTATCTCGCACAGCGCTATCACCCCGACCGTGAAGGCACGGGCGATGCAGACCGGTTCGATCAGATCGTCAAAGCGTACGGCACGCTAAAGGAGCCCGAAAAACGCGCGGCATATGACTCCCGCCACAAGACCAACTCAGATTATCGATGGAGCCTGGTCGAGGAAGCCGGCGACAACGACAACTTTGACAAAGACCGCATGCTTCAGGAGCGCGTTCTGTCGGTGCTCTACACCAAGCGCAAGCGCGAAGCGCTTGAACCCGGCTGCGGGCCGATCGAACTCGAGCGCCTGACCGGCTGCCCGCACGAAATGCTCGACTTCCACCTGTGGTATCTCAAGGAAAAAGGCTGGATCATGCGCATGGAAACCGGTCTGGTGGCGATTACCGCGGACGGCGTCGATCAGGCTCTGCAGGTTCGCCAGCGCGGCAGAACGCAAAAGCTCATCGCCGAAGAATGACGGCTTTCCCGTTTTCCCACGCACTTGTCTCTTGTTGCCGTGCGAGCATCGCGCGCGAGTTCGACCTGGATCGCAAGAGCGTTCGAAGTTGCCTGGCTCAGCCCGCGTGCTCCTCGGCCGGTTCCCCGGCCTGGCCGTCCAGCGACCGTACTCTAGTTTTGAGCTGTAGCGAACTTGCGGCCCCACGTCAGCGCAGCCGCGCCCAGCTGATGCGAGATGTCCAGCGATGGCCATCAACGCCGCCGATCGGGTCAGGCGCGCGGCCATCGGGCGCTCGCACTACCGGCGTATAGGAAGTTCGACGGGATTTTCGTGAAACGGTGATGCGATGAGCGATTTCGATGTCGAGCGGCTTCGGCAGGACACGCCCGCTTGCCGCGACTTGGTGCACTTCAACAATGCTGGAGCTGCGCTCATGCCGCGGCCGGTCGTCGACGCCGTTGTCGGCCATCTGCGCGCCGAGGAGCGGTTCGGCGGCTACGAGGCGGAGAAGCGCGCGGCCGAGACGCTGGCGGCCTTCTACACCGAGTTCGCCGGCCTGCTGAACGTCAGCCCCGACGAGATCGCCTATGTCGAGAACGCCACTCGCGCCTGGGACATGGCCTTCTATGGGCTTCGCCTCGGGCCCGGCGACCGGGTGATCACCCATGCCCCTGCCGAATATGTTTCGAACTACCTCGGCCTGCGCCAGCAGGCGGCAAGGTTGGGGTTCGAGGTCGATCTCGCGCCGTCGGATGCCGATGGGTTGGTCGATGTGTCCGCCCTGGAGGCGATGATCACGCCGCAGACGCGCGCCATCCTGCTCACCCATGCCACGACGGCGGGCGGCATGGTCAACCCCGCCGTCGAGGTGGGCCAGGTCGCACGGCGGCACGCTCTGATCTACATGCTCGACGCCTGCCAGTCGGTCGGGCAGATGCAGATCGACGTGCAGGCCATCGGTTGCGACGTGCTCTCGGGCACCGGCCGCAAGTATCTGCGCGGGCCGCGCGGCACGGGGTTCCTCTACGTGCGCCGCGACCGGATGGACGAGATCGAGCCCGCCTTCGTCGATCTGAAATCGGCCGCGCTCGATGGCACGACAGGCATTCGCCTCACCCCCGACGCCAGGCGCTACGAGGCCTGGGAGTCGAACGTCGCTGGCCGGATCGGCCTGGTGGCGGCGGTGCGCTACGCCCGCGCCATCGGCCTCGATCGCATCGAGGCGCGGGTGCAGGCGCTGGCCGAAACCCTGCGCGCTGAACTTGCTCGCCTGCCTGGTGTGACCGTGCACGACCGCGGGCGCGTGAAATCGGGCCTCGTCACCTTTCGTATAGAGGGCGAGACGCCGGCCGAGACCATGGCGCGGATGGCCGGGCAGGGCATCAACATCTGGATCTCGTCGATGCTGACCGCGCCTATGGACTTTGGCCCGCGCGGGATCGACAGCCTGTCGCGGGCCTCGGTCCACTACTACAACACCGAGGACGAGATTGGCCGGCTGATCGAGGCGCTGCCGCGGCGCTAGGTCGGACCGCGCCCTCGGGCGCGCGGGTCGTGCCAGGTGCGGTCGGGCCGGTTCGCGCCGGGTGGCGTGGGTGTTCGACAAGTACGCGACCGACCGCAGCCTGTAGTCGGTGCAGGACGATGCGCGAGGCGCGCGGCGTGGACTTTGGCTCGACAAGGAACCGATGCCGCCGCGGGAGTGGCGGCGTGGCAAGGTCCTCCGGCCCGGGCCGTGAGCGAGCCGGCGAGTGCAACGCGGTGTGGTTAGGGTGTAGCTAGCGCTCCGTGCCGACTCATTGTCCTAGCTAGTTACTTGTATAAGTTCAATTATCGTATTAGATATCGCTGATAAGGCATTGAAGTTAATGACAATATCGAACCAGCGGCTTGCGGTTTAAGCGAGGCGTGCCGAGACACGCCGAGATGGTGCTGCGCCTTTCGGCGCAGTGACGCCCAAGTGATCCGACAACCTGACCGAGGGCGAAAGCCGAGATGAGTCACATCGCATGCGCAATGCCGAAATCCACGATCGCCTTCGCTCTTGGCGCTACCGTCCCAAGGCGTCGCAACAGGTTCGGCGGGTTGTTGGGCAGGTAGATCGCAACCGGAACGCTAAGTCATTGTTTCGCGGAGCGCTCTGGCGGAGGGAGCGGGATTCGAACCCGCGGTGGGCTGTTAACCCACACACGCTTTCCAGGCGTGCGACTTAAACCACTCATCCATCCCTCCGCAGGGATTCGCTACCTGAACACACGCTTTGGTTCCGGCGTCACGTGCGCTGCGCGCACATGAGCCTACACCGCAGGCGGCGCCCGGCGCCGCCTGTCCAGGCGTGCGACTTAAACCACTCATCCATCCCTCCGCAGGGATCAAAGTGGGCGCGGCGCGCAGGGGCCGAATTCTAGGCGACGCCTTGCTGCGCCTTCTCGCGCAGCATCTCGATCGTGACGAACTGCAGCGCCTTCTCGTGCGTGCTCTGCAGCACCACGGGCGGTGCACACCCGGCCGTGTAGGCCTCCTTCCAACGCAGGGCACAGACGCACCAACGGTCGCCGGGCTTCAGGCCGCGAAAGCGATGTTCGGGCCGGGGTGTGATGAGGTCGTTGCCGCGCTCCATCTGGAAGTTCAGGAACTCCACTGTCATGCGCGCGCAGATCACGTGGCTGCCGGCGTCGCGGCCATCGGTGTGGCAGCAGCCGTCGCGCAGCCAGCCGGTCAGCGGATCGTAGGAGCAGGGCACGAGCGCCGTGCCGATCACGTTCTTCGTGCTCATGGCCGCGGCGCCGGGGTCGCGCCCTTGAGCAGCGCCATCGCGGTGCCGATCAGCGCGGAGACCTCGGTCATGTTGCCCGGCACGATCATCGTGTTGTTCTTCTGCGCGAGCTGCGCGTAAGCCTCGACCGCCTTCTCGGCGACCTTGAGCTGCACTGCCTGCTCGCCACCAGGCTCGCGGATCGCCGCGGCCACCTGCCGGATCGCGCTCGCCGTCGCCTCGGCCACTGCGACGATCGCCGCCGCCTGGCCTTGCGCAAGGTTGATCTCGGCCTGCTTCTCGCCCTCGCTCTTGGCGATGAACGCCTGGCGCTGGCCCTCGGCGAGGTTGATCTGTTCCTGCCGCTTGCCTTCGGAGGCCGCGATCAGCGCACGCTTCTCGCGCTCGGCGGTGATCTGCGCCTGCATCGCGTGCAGGATCGCCGCCGGCGGGGTCAGGTCCTTGATCTCGTAGCGCAGCACCTTGACGCCCCAGTTCAGCGCCGCCTCGTCCAGTGCCTCGACCACCGCGGTGTTGATTGCGGTGCGCTCCTCGAAGGTCTTGTCGAGCTCCATCTTGCCGATCACGCTGCGCAGCGTGGTCTGCGCCAGCTGTGTGATCGCGACGATGTAGTTCGACGACCCGTAGCTCGCGCGCATCGCGTCGGTGACCTGGAAGTACAGGATGCCGTCGACGGTGAGCTGGGTGTTGTCCTTGGTGATGCAGATCTGGCTGGGCACGTCGAGCGGGATCTCCTTGAGCGAGTGCTTGTAGGCCACGCTGTCGACGAACGGCACCAGGATGTTCAGGCCCGGGGTCAGGGTGCCGTGGTAGCGGCCCAGCCGTTCGACCACCCACGCATTCTGTTGCGGCACGACCTTGATCGAGCGCACGATGAAGATCGCGGCGATGACGACGATGACGAGGGCGACGATTTCCATGCGTGGCTTTCTCGGGGTGCTACGAAGTGACGCGGTCGAGCAGCAAGCGGTTGCCTTCGACCCCGCGGATCACGTGCTCGCCCGGCGTGGGGGTGCCCTGGCCCTGCCAGCGCGCCTGCCACGCTGCGCCGCGGTAGTGCACGGTGGCGCTGCCGTCGGCGGACCAATGGGACACACGCACCCGCTCGCCGACGTCGAGCACGACGTCGCGATTGGCCTGTGCCCGGGGTGTCGGCGGTTGCCGGGTGCGCTTCAGGTGCCAGGCCGCAATCGCCCCGCCGCCGATCGCGGCGGCCACCAGCAGCTGCGCGCTGAACGGCAGCCCGGCATGCGCGGCCAGCGCCCCCGAGGCCACGCCCAGCGCGAGCATCAGCAGGTAGAAGGTGCCGCTGGCCAGCTCGGCCGCCACCAGCACGCCCGCGGCAACCCACCACCAGGTCGAAATGCTCCAGTCCATTGCCTGTGCCCTCGCCGGAGCGTCGCCGGCGCGAAGCTCGTTGATCCTGGCGGGCGAGTGTAGCGGCAGGGCCGGCGTGGCGAGTCCGACCGCGGCCTACACTTGCCGCATCCGTGATGGGCTGCGCGAGGCGCCGGCATGCTGCGATTTCACTTTCCAATCGTCATCATCGACGAGGACTTCCGCTCCGAGAACGCCTCGGGCCTGAGCATCCGCGTGCTCGCGCAGGCCATCGAGAAGGAAGGCTTCGAGGTGCTCGGCGTCACCAGCTACGGCGACCTGAGCTCATTCGCCCAGCAGCAGAGCCGTGCCTCGGCGTTCATCCTGTCGATCGACGACGAGGAGTTCGCCGCCGCGGCCGGCGCCGAGACCGAGCCGAATGCCGTCGTCGCATTGCGCCGGTTCATCCGCGAGATCCGTTTCCGCAACGCCGACATCCCGATCTACCTCTCGGGCGAGACGCGCACGTCGCAGCACATCCCCAACGACGTGCTGCGCGAGCTGCACGGTTTCATCCACATGTTCGAGGACACGCCGGAGTTCGTCGCGCGCCACATCATCCGCGAGGCCAAGAGCTATCTCGACAACCTGGCGCCGCCCTTCTTCAAGGCGCTGATCGATTACGCGCAGGACGGTTCGTACTCGTGGCACTGCCCCGGGCATTCGGGCGGCGTGGCGTTCCTGAAGAGCCCGGTGGGGCAGATGTTTCACCAATTCTTCGGCGAGAACATGCTGCGCGCCGACGTGTGCAACGCCGTCGAGGAGCTCGGCCAGCTGCTCGACCACACCGGCCCGGTGGCGGCGAGCGAAAAGAACGCGGCACGCATTTTCAACGCCGACTACTGCTTCTTCGTCACCAACGGCACCAGCACCAGCAACAAGATGGTCTGGCACCACACGGCGGCGCCGGGCGACGTGGTGCTGGTGGATCGCAACTGCCACAAGTCGATCCTGCACGCGATCATCATGACCGGGTCGGTCCCGGTGTTCCTGCCGCCCACGCGCAACCACTACGGCATCATCGGTCCGATCCCGCAGCACGAGTTCACGCGCGAGTCGATCCGCCGTCGCATCGCGGCCAATCCGCTGCTCGCCGGCGTCGACGCCAACAAGGTGCGCCCGCGCGTGCTCACGCTGACGCAGAGCACGTACGACGGCGTGCTCTACAACGCCGAGACGATCAAGGGGCTGCTCGACGGCTACGTCGACACGCTGCACTTCGACGAGGCGTGGTTGCCGCATGCCGCGTTCCATCCCTTCTACAGCGGGTTCCACGCGATGGCCAAGTACCGCGAGCGGCCAAAGCAGGCGATGGTCTACGCCACGCAGTCGACGCACAAGTTGCTGGCGGGGTTGTCGCAGGCGTCGCAGGTGCTGGTGCAGGACTCGCAGACCGTCAAGCTCGACCGGCACCTGTTCAACGAGTCGTACCTGATGCACACCTCGACGTCGCCGCAGTACGCGATCATCGCGAGCTGTGACGTTGCGGCCGCGATGATGGAGCCGCCCGGTGGCACCGCACTGGTCGAGGAGAGCCTGCGCGAGGCACTCGATTTCCGCCGCGCGATGCGCAAGGTCGAGAAGGAGTTTGGCAAGGACTGGTGGTTCAAGGTCTGGGGGCCGGACAAGCTGGCCTCCGAAGGCATCGGCACCCCGGCGGACTGGGCGTTGCGCGCCAACGAGAAGTGGCACGGCTTCGGCGACCTGGCACCGGGCTTCAACATGCTCGACCCGATCAAGAGCACCGTGATCACGCCCGGCCTCGACGTCACGGGCCGCTTTGCCAAGACTGGCATCCCGGCCGCGATCGTCACCAAGTACCTCGCCGAGCACGGCGTCGTGGTCGAGAAGACCGGGCTGTACTCGTTCTTCATCATGTTCACGATCGGCATCACCAAGGGCCGCTGGAACACGATGCTCACCGCGCTGCAGCAGTTCAAGGACGAGTACGACAAGAACGCGCCGCTGTGGCGGGTTGTCCCGGAGTTCTGCCAGCACCACGCGCGCTACGAGCGCATGGGCCTGCGTGACCTGAGCCAGGCGATCCACGAGGCCTATGCGAAGGGCGACGTCGCGCGGCTGACCACCGAGATGTACGTGTCGGACCTGCAGCCGGCGATGACCCCGAGCGAGGCCTACTCGCGCATTGCGCGCCGCGGCACCGAACGCGTCGACATCGAGGCGCTCGAAGGCCGCATCACGACCGCGCTGCTCACGCCGTATCCGCCCGGCATACCGCTGCTGATTCCGGGCGAGCGCTTCAACCGCAAGATCGTCGACTACCTGCGCTTCACGCGCGATTTCAACCGGCGCTTCCCCGGCTTCGACACCGACGTGCATGGCCTGGTCGGCGAGGAGGATGCCGAGGGGCGCATGCGCTATTTCGTCGACTGCGTGCGCGGCGATTGAACCCCCATCGCGATCGAGCCGCCCCGCCACAGCGAACTCCCCCATGGTGTTGCCCAGGACAGCGATGGCTCGCTCGGCGCCCTGGCTGGTCGCCGACATCGGCGGCACCAATGCGCGCTTCGCGCTTGCCGAGGGCCCGCGGCACGGCGCGCGTCACATCCGTGTGTTGCCCACCGCAGACTTTGCCGGCCCCGGGGTCGCCGCGCACAGCTACCTCGACGCACTGGCGGCCGAGCTCGGCGAGGCTTACCAGGCGCCGCGCTGGGCGGCGTTTGCGGTGGCCACGGCCGTGACCGGCGACCGCATCGAATTCACCAACAGCGCCTGGTCGTTCTCGCGCGAGCAGGTGCAGCGCATGCTGGCGTTGGACGCTTTGCTCGTGATCAACGATTTCGAGGCGCTGGCGCTCGCGTTGCCGCACCTGCAGACAGCGCAACTGCGCGCCCATGCGGCGTTGCCGACTCCGCAGGGCACGCTGGCCGTCGTCGGTCCGGGCACCGGCCTCGGCGTGGGCGCGGTGACGCCGACACCGGTCGGCTGGCAGCCGATTGCCGGCGAAGGCGGCCACGCCACGCTTGCGGCGAACGACGATTTCGAGACGGCGGTGATCGGCCATGCGCGGCGGGACTTCGACCACGTGTCGGCCGAGCGGTTGCTCTCGGGAATTGGGCTGCCGACGCTCTATCGATCGGTGGCCGCGGTGCTCGGCCGGCCGCCGGCCGACCTGTCGACCGCAGAAATCGTCCGGCAGGGCAGTACCGCGGGCGATTCGACCTGCGTGCGCACGATCGACACGTTCTGCGCGATGCTCGGCTCGTTCGCCGGCAACGTCGCGCTCACGCTCGGCGCCCGCGGCGGGCTTTTCGTCGGTGGCGGCATCGTGCCGCGCATGGCCGACTTCTTCTTCGCCTCGCGGTTTCGCGAGCGATTCGAGGCGAAGGGCCGCTTCAGGGCCTACCTCGAGGGCATCCCGACCGCGCTGATCGTCGAGCCTTATGCCGCGCTGATCGGTGCGAGCGCAGCCATCGAAGCGCGGCTGGCCAGGCCGGTCAGCCGGCCGCGGCGCCCTCGTCGCCCGGCGTGACGCTGACCATGACCTGGCTGAAGCCGCCGTCGACATAGACGATCTCGGCGGTCACGCCAGCCGCGAGGTCCGACAGCAGGAACGCTGCGACGTTGCCCACGTCGTCGATCGTGACGTTGCGTCGCAACGGTGCATTCTTCGAGAAGATCTCGAGCAGCCGACCGAAGCCCTTGATGCCCGACGCGGCGAGCGTCTTGATCGGCCCCGCCGAGATCCCGTTGACGCGGATGCCCTTCGGGCCGAGGTCGGCGGCGAGGTAGCGCACGCTGGCTTCGAGCGATGCCTTGGCCAGACCCATCGTGTTGTACGCCGGCACGTAGCGCACCGCGCCGAGATAGCTCAGCGTCAGCAGCGCGGCGCTGCGGTTCAGGAACGGCAGCGCGGCCTTGGCCAGCGCCGGGAAGCTGTAGGCCGAGATTTCGTGCGCGATGCGAAACGCGTCGCGCGACAGGCCGTCGAGGAATTCGCCGGCGATCGCCTCGCGCGGCGCAAAGCCGATCGAGTGCACGAAGCCGTCGAACGTCGGCCAGGCCGACGACAACTCGGCGAACAGCCGCGCGATCTGCGCATCGTCGCCCACGTCGCACTCGTAGACGAGGTTGGAGCCGAACTCTGCGGCGAATTCTCCGATGCGGTCGCGAAACCGCTCGCCCACGTAGCTGAACGCGAGTTCAGCGCCCTGTGCATGGCAGGCGCGCGCGATGCCGTAGGCGATCGAACGATTCGAAAGCAGCCCGGTAATCAGCAGGCGCTTGCCGGCGAGAAACCCCATGACGTTCTCCAGCGGGAAGGTCGCAACGCGGCCGATTCTCGCATCGTGCTCGCCGGGTCAGGCGCGGCGCGACAACGTGCCGGACAGCCGCCGCGACGGGCAGGCCGAGCCAATCGGCCTCGCATTCGGCGCCCCTTCTTGACAAACGCTCCGTCTTGCGGCAAGACGTTGCAAAAGGTTAGAATTCCGCGTTCTGTGCAAGCCGCGTTCCTGCCGGGAGCGCATCGTGGGCGGATTCATCCAGCCCATTTTTTTTGGTTGAGTTGGTTTAGGAGTTGTCGGACGGGAACGCCGCGTGTTTCCCGCCGGGTGGGGTAGCCGAATCGATGAACCTGGAAGCCGTCGTCGAACGCACGGTCAGCGCGCTGGGCTACGACCTCGTCGAGGTCGAGCGGGGCGCGCGCGGCTTGCTGCGCGTCACCATCGACCAGCCGGGCGCGGAACCGGCCGGCGGCTTGATCACGCTGGACGACTGCGAGAAGGTCAGCCGCCAGCTGCAATATGTGCTGGGCGTCGAGGACGTCGACTACGAGCGGCTCGAGGTCTCGTCGCCGGGGCTGGACCGGCCGCTGCGCAGCGCGGCCGACTACGCGCGCTTTGCCGGCCAGCCGGTGGAACTCACGCTGCGGGAGCCTTTCAAAGGGCGGCGCCACTGGAGCGGCGTGCTGCAGCCGCGCGAGTCCGAGGGAGCCTCGGGCTGGCGGCTGCTCGTCCCGGCGGCGCAGCCGCCCGCGGCACGCAAGCCCGGCGCGGCCAAGGCGGCGCAGCGCAGCCCGAGCCGTGGCCGGCCGGCGTCGAAGGCAGGGTCACGAGCCGGCGAGCCGGCGGCCGTCGAGGTGCTCGACTTCGATCTGGGCGAGGTGCGCGAGGCGCGCCTGGTGCCGGTGCTGGATTTCAAGGGACAGCGCGGCGCCCGCGCGGGGACGACGAGCGACGCGAAGGTGGATGGAGGCGTGGAACGATGAATCGCGAACTTTTGATGCTGGTGGACGCGATCTCGCGCGAGAAGACGGTCGACCGCGACGTGGTGTTCGCTGCCGTTGAGGCCGCGCTCGCATCGGCATCCAAGAAGCTGCACGGCGGCGACGTCGACATCCGCGTCTCGGTCGACCGCGACACCGGCGCGTACGAGACGTTCCGCCGCTGGCTGGTCGTGCCCGACAGCGCGGGCCTGCAGAACCCCGACTCCGAGGAGATGCTCAGCGACGCGCAGGAGCGCATCGCCGATATCGAGGAGGGCGATTACATCGAGGAGCCGATCGAGTCCGTGACGATCGGCCGCATCGGCGCGCAGGCCGCGAAACAGGTGATCCTGCAGAAGATCCGCGATGCGGAACGCGAGCAGTTGCTCAACGACTTCCTGGCGCGCGGCGACAAGATCTTCACCGGTACCGTCAAGCGGCTGGACAAGGGCGACATCATCGTCGAGAGCGGCCGGGTCGAAGGCCGGCTGCGTCGCAGCGAACTGATCCCCAAGGAAAACCTGCGCTCGGGCGACCGCGTGCGCACCTACATCGTCGGCGTCGACCCGACGCTGCGCGGCGCGCAGATTCTGCTGTCGCGCAGCGCGCCGCAGTTCATGGTCGAGCTGTTCGCGCAGGAAGTGCCCGAAATGGAGCAGGGGCTGCTCGAGATCAAGAGCTGCGCGCGCGATCCGGGCTCGCGCGCGAAGATCGCCGTGCAGTCGCACGACCGTCGCGTTGACCCGATCGGCACCTGCGTCGGCGTGCGGGGCTCGCGAGTGACCGCGGTCACCAACGAGCTCGCGGGCGAGCGGGTCGACATCGTCTTGTGGTCCGACGATCCGGCCCAATTTGTCATTGGAGCGCTGGCGCCGGCCAACGTCCAGTCGATCATGGTCGACGAGGAGCGGCATGCCATGGACGTGGTGGTCGACGAGGAGAACCTCGCGATCGCGATCGGCCGCGGCGGCCAGAACGTGCGCCTGGCCTCCGAACTGACCGGCTGGCGGATCAACATCATGACCGCCGAGGAATCGGCAGCCAAGCAGGCGCAAGAGAGCGACACGGTGCGCGCCCTGTTTGTCGAGAAGCTCGACGTCGATCAGGAAGTCGCCGACATCCTGATCGCCGAGGGCTTCACCAGTCTCGAGGAAGTGGCCTACGTGCCGCTGCAGGAAATGCTCGAGATCGAATCGTTCGACGAGGACACCGTCAACGAGTTGCGGGCCCGCGCCAAGGATGCGCTGCTGACCATGGAAATCGCCAAGGAGGAAGGCGTCGAGGAAGCCTCGCAGGATCTTCGCGACCTCGAAGGGCTGACGCCCGACCTGATCGCCAAGCTGGCCGAAGGCGGCGTGCACACGCGCGACGAGCTGGCGGACCTGGCAATGGACGAACTGACCGAGATGACCGGCATCGACGACGCCAAGGCGCGCGAAGTGATCATGAAGGCGCGCGAGCACTGGTTCGCTGCCTGATCCTGCCCACCGACCGCCGCCACGAGTACCGACCCAAGGAACCTCTAACATGGCCGTGACCACCGTCGCCCAATTCGCCGCGGAGCTCAATCGTCCCGCGACGACGCTGCTCGAGCAGCTGAAGTCGGCCGGCGTGAGCAAGACGTCGGCAAGCGACGCCCTGACCGATAGCGACAAAGAGCGCCTGCTCGACTTCCTGCGTACCGCGCACGGTACGGTCGCCGGTGAGCGCAAGAAGATCACGCTGACCCGCAAGAGCACGAGCGAGATCAAGCAGGCCGACGCGTCGGGCAAGGCGCGCACGATCCAGGTCGAGGTGCGCAAGAAGCGTGTGTTTGTCAAGCGCGACGAGGCCGCACCTGCGGTCGAAGAGGTACCAGCACCGCCGGCGCCGGTCGTCGACGAGGCGGAGCAACGTCGCCGCGAGGAGGAGGCGGCCAAGCAGGCCGAGCTGCTGCGTCGACAGGAGGCGGAACTCGCCGAGAAGCGGCGCCACGAGCAGGAACAACGCGAACGCGAGGAGGCGCAACGCCGCGAGGCGGCCGAGCTGGCGGCCGGCGTGACTCCCGCCGCTGCCGCGCCTTCGCCGGCGCCGGTGGCCGCGGCGGAGCCCGCCAAGCCGGCCTTGCGTGTCGTCAAGGCGGCTGACATCGAAGCCGAGGACAAGCGGCGCCAAGGCGAGCTCGAAGGGCGCCGCAAGGCGGTCGAAGCCGAAGCGGCCGCGATCCGCGCGATGATGAGCACGCCCTCCAAGAAGGTGCTGGTCGCGAAGAAGCCCGAAGAGGCCAAGCCGGCCGAGGGCGCGATCAAGGGCACGATCCACCGGCCCAAGGCGGGCGTGCCGGGGGCGCCGTCCGCCGTCACCGCCAAAGCGGGCGACAAGAAGTCGCTCAAGAGCGAAAAGCTGTCGTCGAGCTGGGCCGACGACGCGGCGAAAAAGCGCGCAGCGCTCAGGGGCCGCAGCGACACGATGGCGGGCCGCAGCGGCTGGCGTGCGCCGCGCGGCGCACGCCGCACCGCCGAGCGCGAGGGTGAGGCGGTCTCGACGTTCGTCGTTCCGACCGAGCCGCAGGTGCAGGAGGTGCACGTGCCCGAGACGATCAGTGTCGCCGACCTGGCGCACAAGATGAGCGTCAAGGCGAGCGAGGTGATCAAGCAGCTGATGAAGCTGGGCCAGATGGTGACGATCAACCAGCAGCTCGATCAGGAGACGGCGATGATCGTCGTCGAGGAGATGGGCCACAAGGCGCTAGCCGCCAAGCTCGATCACCCCGAGGCGTTCCTCGAACAGGAGGCACTTGGCGAAGCCACGGCCACGCTGGTGCCACGCGCGCCGGTGGTCACGGTGATGGGCCACGTCGACCACGGCAAGACGTCGCTGCTCGACTACATCCGGCGCAGCCGCGTGGCGGCCGGCGAGGCGGGCGGCATCACGCAGCACATCGGCGCCTACCACGTCGAGACGCCGCGCGGCATGGTGACCTTCCTCGACACGCCGGGCCACGAGGCGTTCACCGCGATGCGCGCGCGTGGCGCCAAGGCCACCGACATCGTGATCCTGGTCGTGGCTGCCGACGACGGCGTGATGCCGCAGACCAAGGAGGCGATCCACCACGCGAAGGCTGCCAAGGTCCCGATCGTCGTGGCGATGAACAAGATCGACAAGCCAGACGCCAATCCCGAGCGCGTACGCGGCGAACTGGTCGCCGAAGAGGTGGTGCCCGAGGAGTTCGGTGGCGACTCGCCTTTCGTCGCGGTGTCGGCCAAGACCGGACAGGGGATCGACGCATTGCTCGAGCAGGTGCTGCTGCAGGCCGAGGTGCTCGAATTGAAGGCCGCCAAGGACGCGCCGGCCAAGGGGTTGGTGGTCGAGGCGCGTCTCGACAAGGGCAAGGGCCCGGTGGCCACGGTGTTGGTGCATTCGGGAACGCTCAAGCGCGGTGACGTGGTGCTCGCCGGGTCGAGCTACGGGCGGGTGCGCGCGATGCTCGACGAGGACGGCAAGCTGGCCGACGAGGCGGGTCCGTCGATCCCGGTGGAGATCCAGGGCCTGACCGACGTACCGCAGGCGGGCGATGAGTTCATGGTGCTGGTCGACGAGCGGCGCGCGCGCGAAATCGCCACGTTCCGCCAGGGCAAGTACCGCGACGTCAAGCTCGCCAAGCAGCAGGCGGCCAAGCTCGAGACGATGTTCGAGGGCATGGGCGAGGGCAAGGTGCTGACGCTGCAGCTGATCATCAAGGCCGACGTGCAGGGCTCGCAGGAAGCGCTGGCCAACGCGCTGCTCAAGCTGTCTACCGACGAGGTGAAGGTCCAGGTCGTGCACGCTGCGGTGGGCGCGATCAGCGAAAGCGACGTCAATCTGGCCATCGCGTCGAAGGCCGTGATCATCGGCTTCAACGTGCGTGCCGATGCCGGCGCGCGCAAGCTCGCCGAGCACAATGGCGTGGACATCCGCTACTACAACATCATCTACGACGCGGTCGACGAGGTGAAGGCGGCGATGGCGGGCATGCTCGCGCCCGAGCAGCGCGAAGAGGTCATCGGCATGGCGGAGGTGCGCCAGGTGTTCGTGGCCTCCAAGATCGGCACGGTGGCGGGTTCGATGGTCACCTCGGGCGTGGTGCGTCGCGGTGCGCGTTTCCGTCTGCTGCGCGACAACGTGGTCGTCCACACCGGCGAGGTCGAGTCGGTGCGGCGCGTCAAGGAGGACGTGCGCGAAGTCAAGGAGGGCTTCGAGTGCGGCATCAAGCTCAAGAACGTGACCGACGTCAAGCAGGGCGACCAGCTCGAGATCTTCGAGGTCAAGGAAGTCGCCCGCACGCTGTAGCCGAGGCTTCGCTGCGTAGGGTCGCTCCTGTGACGAGCGGGGCCCTGCGCAGTCATCTGCGTAGCGTGGACAGGCCCTAGGTAGCATCGACGATGCGACACAAGCGATCAATACCCAACCGCGGCTACCGGGTGGCCGACCAGATCCAGCGCGACCTTGCCGAACTGGTGCGTGACCTGAAGGACCCGCGCGTCGGCATGATCACGATCAACGGCGTCGAGGTCAGCCCGGACTATGCGCATGCGAAGGTGTTCTTCTCGGTCCTCGTCGGGTCGCCCGCGGAAAGCGAGGCCGCTCTCAATGAGGCGGCGGGCTTCCTGCGCAATGGCCTGTTCAAGCGACTGGCGATCCACACCGTGCCGACATTGCACTTTCACTTCGATCGAACGACCGAGCGCGCTGCGGAGATCAGCGCCCTGATCGCCAAAGCCAACGCAACGCGGGCAAAAGATGATTGACCTCACCGAGGCAGGCCGCCGCGTCGCACCGGGGCGATGCGCGATGGGCCGCCGTCCGGCCGCCGCGCGGCGTGCGCTGCACGGCGTGTTGCTGCTCGACAAGCCGCTCGGGTTGTCGAGCAACGACGCCCTGCAGGTCGCCAAGCGGCTGTTTCGCGCCGAGAAGGCCGGCCATACGGGCACGCTCGACCCTCTGGCCACCGGATTGCTGCCGATCTGCTTCGGCGCGGCCACCAAGTTCGCGCAGGCAAGCCTCGACGCCGACAAGCGCTATCGGGCGACCTTGCAGCTGGGCCTGACCACGAGCACCGGCGATCGCGAAGGGAGCGTCGTGCGCGAGCGACCGGTGGCGGTGAGCCGCGCACAGGCCGAGGCCGCGTGCCGCCAGCTCGTCGGCGCCGTCGACCAGATGCCGCCGATGCACTCGGCGGTCAAGAAGGACGGCAAGGCGCTCTACGAATACGCGCGTGCCGGCGTCGAAATCGAGCGCAGTGCCCGGCGCGTCACCCTGCACTCGATCGACGTCGTCGAGTGCGACGATTCGCAGCTCGTGATCGATGTCGCCTGCAGCAAGGGCACCTACATCCGCACACTGGCCACCGAGATCGGCGAGCGGCTCGGCTGCGGCGCCCACCTCGCGGCGCTGCGCAGGACGGGCAGCGGTGCATTGCGCGTGGCCGAAGCGGTGATGCTCGAAGAACTGCGCGCGATGGATGAAGCGGCGCGCGACCGCCAGCTGCTGCGGCCCGATGCACTGCTGCACGACCGGCCCGCGGTGCGCCTATCCGACGACGAGGCCGGGCGCTTTCTCGCCGGGCTGCGCCGCCGCGTCGCCCTGGCGGACGCGGAATCGGTGCGCGTCTACGGACCGGCGCCGGGTGCGGCGGGCGCGCCGCGCAGCGCCTTCCTGGGGATCGCCCACATCCGGGCTGGCGAACTGATTGCCGACCGCCTGCTCAGCCCCACCGAGGTCGCCGCGATCGCGAACCTGTGACGACAAAGATGAGCCAGCCGATCCGCAATATCGCGATCATCGCGCACGTCGACCACGGCAAGACGACGTTGGTCGACCAGCTGCTGCGTCAGAGCGGGACGTTCCGCGACAACGAGAAGGTCGCCGAGCGCGTGCTCGACAGCAACGACCTCGAACGTGAGCGCGGCATCACGATCCTGGCGAAGAACTGCGCCGTGGAATGGCACGGCACGCACATCAACATCGTCGACACGCCCGGCCACGCCGACTTCGGCGGCGAGGTCGAGCGCGTGCTCTCGATGGTCGACGGCGTGCTGCTGCTCGTCGATGCGGTCGAAGGCCCGATGCCGCAGACGCGCTTCGTGACACGCAAGGCGCTTGCGCTGGGCTTGAAGCCGATCGTCGTGGTCAACAAGGTCGACCGGCCGGGGTCGCGGCTCGACTACGTCGTCAACGCCACCTTCGACCTGTTCGACAAGCTCGGCGCCAGCGAGGAGCAGCTGGACTTTCCGGTGGTCTATGCGTCGGGGCTCAATGGCTGGGCGTCGACGCACGCCGGCGAGGTCGGCACCGACCTCACCCCGCTGTTCGAGGCGATTGTCGGCCATGTCCCTCCGCACGAGGGCGATCCGGACGCCGCGCTGCAATTGCAGATCTGCTCACTCGACTACTCGAGCTACGTCGGTCGCATCGGCATCGGCCGCATCAACAGCGGCACGCTGAAGCCGTTGCAGGACGTGCTGGTCTGCGAGGGGCCTGAGGGCGCGCGGCGCAGGGCCCGCGTCAACCAGGTGCTCAAGTTCGAAGGGCTGGAGCGCCGCCTGGCCGACGCGGCCGGCCCGGGCGACATCGTGCTCGTCAACGGCATCGAGGACATCGGCATCGGTGTCACGCTGACCAGCCCCGACAGTCCGCTGCCGCTGCCGATGTTGCGCATCGACGAACCGACGCTGACGATGAACTTCTGCGTCAATACGAGCCCGTTCGCTGGCCGCGAGGGCCGGTTCATCACCAGCCGCCAGATCCACGACCGGCTCGAGCGCGAATTGCAGAGCAACGTTGCCCTGCGTGTCAGCGATACCGGCGAGGATGGCGTGTTCGAAGTCGCCGGGCGTGGCGAGCTGCACCTGACAATCCTGCTCGAGAACATGCGCCGCGAAGGCTACGAACTGGCGGTCTCACGGCCTCGGGTGGTGCTCAAGGACGGTGAGGCCGGCACGAAGCTCGAGCCGTTCGAGCTGCTCACCGTCGACATCGAGGACACCCACCAGGGCAGCGTGATGCAGGAGCTCGGCCTGCGCAAGGGCGACCTGCTCGACATGCAGCCCGACGGCCGTGGGCGCGTGCGACTCGAATACCGTATCCCGGCGCGCGGCTTGATCGGCTTCCAGGGCGAGTTCCTGAACCTGACGCGCGGCACCGGGCTGATCAGCCATGTCTTTGACGGCTTCGAAGCGTACAAGGGCGAAATCGGCGGGCG
Organism: Burkholderiales bacterium; assembly: GCA_020354665.1. Classification (GTDB taxonomy): domain Bacteria; phylum Pseudomonadota; class Gammaproteobacteria; order Burkholderiales; family Burkholderiaceae_C. Next base: position 2,172,227 of record CP070653.1, on the reverse strand, counting down.
CAATAACGGCGTGCTGGTGAGTCAGGACGATGGCGAAATCGTGACCTACGCGCTCGGCAAGCTCGACGACCGCGGACGCATGTTCGTCAAGCCCGGCGATCCAGTCTACGAAGGCATGGTGGTGGGCATCCACAGCCGCGACAATGACCTGGTCGTTAACGCCGTGCGGCAGAAGCAGCTGACCAATTTCCGCGCCGCCGGCAAGGACGATGCGATCAAGCTGACGCCGCCGATCGAGCTGACGCTTGAATACGCGGTCGAGTTTATCGACGACGACGAGCTTGTCGAGATCACGCCCAAGAGCATCCGCATCCGCAAGCGCTTCCTGCGCGAGCACGAGCGCAGGCGCGCTGCGCGCGAGGCGGCGTGAGCAGGTCGCGGCGCTCGCGCCGCCGCGCGGTGATCTGCTGGCAGCCGCCAGACTGCGCGATGCGCAGGCGCCGCCACCGCGCATATCCGGGCCGTCCTACCGTCCTCGTCCTCCGATGACGCACCGCCAGGCCGTTCTCGTGATGGTTGCCGTGACGCTGATGTGGAGCATCGCGGGCATCGTCACGCGTCATCTGGAGCATGCACACAGCTTCGAGATCACGTTCTGGCGCAGCCTCTTCAACGCGATGGCGCTGCTCGCGCTGCTCACCGCGCTGCGCGGTCCCCACGCGCTCGCGCGCTCGCTGCGCGAGGGTGGACGCCTGCTGTGGCTGTCAGGCGCGTGCTGGAGCGTGATGTTCACCGCGTTCATGCTTGCCATCACGCTGACCACGGTCGCCAACGTGCTGATCACGATGTCGATCGCACCGTTGTTGACGGCGCTGGCCGCGCGCGTTGCGCTCGGTCACCGGCTCAGACCCCACACCTGGGCAGCGATCGTCGTCGCCGGCATCGGTATCGGCTGGATGTACGCCAGCGAGGTGCGCGGTGCGGCGCCGCGCCACGTGCTCGGCACGGTGGTGGCGCTCGCCGTGCCGATCGCCGGTGCCGTCAACTGGACCTTGATGCAGCACGTCAGCCGGCCCCGGCCTGGCGCGCCCGTGCCCGACATGCTGCCCGCGGTTCTGGTCGGCGCGCTGCTCTCGGCTGCCGCGACGCTGCCGCTAGCGCTGCCGTTCGCAGCCACGGTCGCGGATCTGCGCTGGCTCGGCCTGCTTGGCGTGGTGCAGCTGGCCATCCCGTGCCTGCTGGCGGTACGCGTGGCGCAGGTGCTGAGCGCGGCGGAGATCTCGCTGCTCGCGTTGCTCGAGGTCGTGTTCGGCGTGGCGTGGGTGTGGTTCGGCGCTGGCGAGGCACCGCCGCCGGCGGTGCTCGGTGGTGGCGCGTTGGTGCTGGGTGCGCTCGCCGCAAACGAGCTCGCCGCGCTTGGCAGGCCAAGCGAATTGCGATCGCGGATGTCCTAGATGTCCTAGCATCGTCACGACGTCAGCGCCGACTATGCAGCAGCTCACCGGGGCGGACGCCCTGTTTCTCTTTCTCGAAACGCCCGAGATGCCGATGCACGTGGGGGCGCTGCACGTGCTGGAGTTGCCCGCTCGCTACCGGGGCCGCTTCGTGGTCGAGCTGCGCCGGCACGTCCGCAGGTGCCTGCCCCTGTTGCCCGTGCTTTGTCGCCGACTCTGGTGGATGCCGCTCAATCTCGCAAACCCGGCGTGGGTCGATGCCGACCCCGATCTCGATGCGCACATCGTCGAGGTTGGGCTTGCACCTGGCAGCGATCGTGAAGAGCTCGAAGCCGCGGTGAGCCGCCTGCACTCCGTACTGCTCGATCGCTCGCGGCCGTTGTGGAAGATGCACGTCTTGGAAGGTCTCGCTGCGTCGGAGACCGGCCGCCGGCGGGTGGCGCTCTACACGCAGCTGCACCAGGCTGCAGTGGACGGACCCGCTGCTGTCGCGGTGGCTCGCTCGCTGTTCGATCTGGCGCCGCGTCCGCGCGTCGCCGCACGCAAGTCGTCGCGGCGCACCGGCGGCGCCTTCCAGCTCGGTGTCAGCGAGATGCTTCGCGGTGCGCTGGCCAGCGAGGCGCAGCAGGTTTCACAGCTGGTGCGCGCGTTGCCGTCGACCGTGGGCATGGTCGGCGGCGCGCTGGCGCGCATTCCGGGCATCGTGTCACTGCTCGGCCGGAAGACGGGCGCTGCGGCCCAGCGCGGCAGCGCTGTGGGGTTCGCACCGCGCACGCCACTGAACGTCACGGTCGGCCGCGGGCGCGCGTTCGCGTGTGTCTCGGTGCCGCTACCCGCGCTGCAGGCGCTGGCTCAGAGCCAGGCGGCGACGCTCGACGACTTGGTGCTGATGTTGGTCGGTACGGCGTTGCGGCGCTTCTACGGCAAGCGCAGGCGGCTGCCGCGCGCATCCATGGTGGCCGCGGTTCCGACCGGGCAGCGCACGATCGCGGCAGCGCGCGCGGACGGCGCGGCTTCGATGAGGCTGGTCAGCCTGGGCACGCACATCGCCGACCCGCTGCGTCGTCTCGCGCATGTCAAGGCGGCCAATGCGGCGTTGAAGTCGACCGAGCAGGGGCTCAAGGGCCTGCTGCCCGCTGACTTTCCGTCGCTCGGGGTGCCCTGGCTGATGGAAGCGGCTGCCGCGCTGTACGGCCGGGCCAAGGTGGCCGACCGCATTCCGCAGGTCGCGAACCTCGTGATCTCCAGCCTGCCGGCTACGGCCACGCCGTTGTACCTGGCCGGGGCGCGGATGACCGCCAACTACCCGGCGTCGATCGTCGTGCACGGGCTGGGCCTGAACGTCACGGTGCAGAGTTACGACCAGTCGCTCGACTTCGGATTGACGGCCGACGCGAAGGCCATGCCCGAGGTCCGCGAACTCGCCGATGCGTTGCTGATTGCGGTCGACGAACTGCTTCTCACCCTTTCCTCGCTGACCGGTGAAGACGAGGGCACGCAGTGGGCGAGTGCGCTCGAGCTGGCCCGTCGCCAGCTGGGCGCTTCACTCACCGAGGCCGCGTCGGCCGCGCTGGGCAATGTGGTCGGCATCGCCGGCATTGCGGTAGGCAAAGCCGTCTCGCCGGCGTTGACACGCGCGGCGCGCCAGGCGATTCCGCGCGTCGCGCGCGCGATGGTCGACGAGGTGATTGTCCAGGCGGTCTCGCAGGCGAAGCGTGACCTCGGCAAGGCAAAGCCAGCCAAGCGGGCTGCGCGGCGCGCAGCCCGCCGCTGACCGCGTCGATCGGCCGCCGCGCGGCCGCCGCCCGTCCAGACCGCTCATCGCGCGACGTCGGCGCGCGCAGGCGACGCTTGACGCGCCGCAAACGATGCCGCGTCGTTGTGACCTATACGTATCGTGCCGTGGCGACTGCCGCAGCACCGCGAAGGCGGTTGGCCGGCGTCTGGAGGCGCTTGATGTTCGCAGGTGATCACGACATCGACCGGGCGGTCATTGAGTTGCAGCAGGGCCTGCAGCTGGCGCTGCATCCGCTCGCAGGCATCGCGTACGACTATCGCTGGTCATGGGCTGCCGACGGCGCCGGCGTCTTCAACGCGCTGGATCCCCAGCGCTGGCCGCGCGTCGGCTTCAATCCGCGGAGACTGCTGCACGACGCCGGGCGCGCGACCCTCGAGCGTGCAGCGAACGACGCCGCCTACGTGCAACGGGTCGAGCGGCTGGCGGCCGTGCTGCGGGCCGACCGGGCGCGCCCATGGCGCGAAGGCTCGGTGTCGACTGGCCATCCCATCGCGTTCTGCTGCGCCGAGTTCGGCGTGCACGGCTCGTTGCCGATCTACTCGGGCGGTCTCGGCGTGCTGGCCGGCGACATCCTGAAGGAGGCCTCGGATCTGGGGCTGCCGATGGTCGGCGTCGGCCTGATGTATCGCCTGGGATATTTTCACCAGCGCATCGACGTGTCCGGCCTGCAGCACGAATACTGGAGCGACATCGACCCGCACCAGTTGCCGTGCGCGCTGGTCACGGCCGCCGACGGCGAGCCGTTGCGGGTCACGGTCCCGATCGGCGCCGAAGATGTCGCCGTGCAGGTCTGGCGGGTCGACGTGGGGCGCGTGCCGCTGTACCTGCTCGACAGCGACTTGCCCGGCAACAGCGAGGTGGCGCGCTGGGCGACCGCGCGTTTGTACGAGAGCATCCGTTCGCTGCGCCTCGCGCAGTACGCGCTGCTCGGCATCGGCGGCGTGCGCGCGTTGCACGCGCTGGGCATCGAACCGTCGGCGTACCACTTCAACGAAGGGCACCCGGCGCTCGGCGTGGTCCAGTTGCTGGCGAATGAACGCTCGCGACGGGGCGGCGGCTTCGACGAGGCGTTGCAGGCGGTGCGCGATCGGGTGATCTTCACGACCCACACGCCGGTGCCGGCCGGCAACGAGACCTATTCCGGCAGCGAGATCCTCGGCATGCTCGGCCGCGTCGGCGATCTGATCGGCGACCGGGAGCGGTTTCTCGCTCTCGGCCGCATCGACCCGGAGCGGCCCGAGCAGCCCTCGGGCATGAGTGCGCTGGCTCTGCGCGGCTGTCGCAGCGCCAACGCCGTCAGCCGGCGGCACGGCCAGGTCGCACGCGAGATGTGGCAACCGCTGTTTCCGGGGCGGGCGGCCGAAGGCGTGCCGATCACCCATGTCACCAATGGTGTGCACGTTGCGACCTGGATGTGTCGCCCGATGCGCGAGTTGCTGGATCGACATCTCGGAGCGGACTGGCTCGCGCGTGCTGCCAATGCGTCAACGTGGGATCCGGTCGGCCGGATTCCGACGGCCGAGCTGTGGGCCGCGCGTTGCGCGGCGCGGCGCGAGCTGGTCAGCTTTATCCGCGATCGCGCCACCGGCGACCGGCTGCGACGCGGCGAACCGCTCGAATACGCGGCGGCACCGGCCGACGGTTTCGATACCGAACGGCTGACCATTGGGTTCGCGCGCCGACTGGCCACCTACAAGCGGCTGCATCTGATCGCCCGTCTGCCGCAGCGCGCGCTGGCGCTGATCGGCGGCAAGCAGCCGCTGCAGTTCGTCTTTGCCGGCAAGGCCCATCCGGCCGACGCCGACGGCAAGGACGTGGTGCGGCGCGTGTTTGCCATGAAGGGTGCGCCGGACGTCGCGGGGCGCGTGGCTTTTCTCGAGGACTACGACCTGTCGCTCGCGCTGCAGCTCGTCGCTGGCTGCGATGTCTGGGTCAACCTGCCGCGGCCGCCGCTCGAGGCGAGCGGCACCAGCGGCATGAAATCGACGCTGTGCGGTGGTTTGCAGCTGTCGGTGCTCGACGGCTGGTGGGCCGAGGCTTACGACGGCGGCAACGGTTGGGCGATCGGCGGTGACGTCGATGCCGACGCGCAAGCCCAGGATGCACGCGATGCGCAGTCCCTCTTCGACCTGCTCGAACACGAGGTCGTGCCGATGTTCAACGAACGCGACGCCGACGGCGTGCCGAAGCGTTGGGTCGAGATGATCCGCCGCAGCCTGCAATCGAACGGTCCGCGCTTCTGCGCGACGCGCATGCTTCGCGAGTATGCCGATCGGATGTATGGTTGGAGCTGAGATGGGTGCACGCCCATGCGCACGGACGGGATTGGCGTCGTGCTGGCGCAAGGTGTGAACCTTGCCGAGCCTCAGGGGTCAATCGGGTCTGGTTGACGCGACGAAAGGGGGTGGCATGCTCGAGCATTCGCGAATCGGGGTGGGCGACCCGGACCGCGGGGGCGACTTGTGCCTCGTGCCGAATGCAAGAGGCTTGGTCGTTTTCGCCCACTGCGACGGCAATGCGGGCGAGAGCCGCCGCAGCCGGGATCTGGCGCGCTGGCTGCAACAGCGCGAGCTGAGCACGCTGGTGTTCGATCTGCTGACGCCGCGTGAACGCAACGATCCCGAAGCACCCTATGACATCGATCGGCTCGCACAGCGCCTGCTGGCGGCGCTGGATGCGTTGCCGGCCACGGTGCGGGCGGAGCCGGTTGGCCTGTTCGGATCGGGCACGGGCACCGCGGCGGCGCTCGTCGTCGCTGCGTACCATCGCGACCGCGTTGCGGCGGTCGTCTCGCGGGGCGGTCGTCCGGAGCTGGCGAATCACGTGCTGCATCTGGTGAAGGCGCCGACGCTGCTGATCGTCGGCGCGGCCGACGTCGCCGCGATCGAACCCAACCGGCGCGCCTATGCGCAGTTGCGCGGCGAGCGGCGCATCGAACTCGTGCCGCGTGCGACGCACCTGTTCCTGGAGGCCGGCACGCTACAGACGGTCGCATTGCGCGCGGGCGACTGGTTCGTGGCGCATCTGCGCCGGCCACCGTGAGCGGTCTCGCCGACGCGAAGTCTCAGCGATGCGACCCCTCGCGCAGAAACTGATCGAGGCGCTCGGCGCGCGTGCGCCGGTCGCATTCGCCGTCGTGCTGCCTGACGGGCAGCGGTACGCGCGCGGGACGGGGCCGCCGGCGTTCACGCTGAAATTCCTCAACGATGCTGCGCTGCTGGCGACGATGACGCGCGGCAACATCGGCGTGCTCGACGCGTACTTCGATGGCGAGATCGACGTCGACGGGGACTTGCACGCCGCTTTCGCCACCGGCCTGATGGCCGAACTCGAGCCGCGCTTGGGTGTGCTCAGCGAGGTCGAGAACAACCTGCACGAATGGCGCCACTCGAATCGCTCGATCACGCAGGCGAAGGCCAACGCGCGTGCGCACTACGGGCTGGGGACCGAGTTCTACCGGCTGTGGCTCGACGATCCGCTGATGATGTACACCTGCGCCTACTGGAGCGAGGGCACGACGTCGCTCGAACAGGCGCAGCGCAACAAGATCGATCATGTGTGCCGCAAGATCCGGCTCGCCCCCGGCGAGCGTTTCGTCGACATCGGCTGCGGCTTCGGCGGCTTCATGCTGCGCGCCCACGAGACCCTCGGTGCGATCGGCACCGGGTTGAACACGACGACCGAGCAGGTCGACTGGCTGCGCGGCGAGATCGCACGTCGTGGGCTCGCCGACCGGCTGACGGCGCGCGAGGCTGATTTCCGCGAAGTCGACGGACCGTACGACAAGGTCGTCTCGATTGGCGTGCTCGAGCATGCCGGGCGCGACCAGCTCGGCGAAGTGATCAAGGCGCACGCCGACTTCCTGAAGCCCGGCGGCCTTGGCATGCTGCACTTCATCGGCCACGTCGGCCGCTACGACACCGAGCTGTTTATTCGCAAGCACGTCTTTCCCGGCGGCTGGATCCCGAGCCTGGCCGATACGATCGTCGAGATGGAGCGTTGTGGGCTCGAGGTCGTCGACATCGAGAACCTGCGGCGCCACTACGCGCTGACGCTCGACGTGTGGGCCGAGCGCTTCCAGCGCCAGTGGCCGGTGATCCAGGCGCTCGATCCCAAGCGCTTCGACGAGCGATTTCGCCGCATCTGGCTGACCTACCTGATCGGCTGCGCCGAGATGTTTCGCTCGCCGGTGGGCTACACCCACCTGTTCCAGGTCGTCTTCAGCAAGGGCAACCTCGCGCGCGACAGCTACCCGATGAGCCGCGCGCACCTGTATGAACCTGGCTGAAGAGCAGGCTTACCAGCAGCGCGTTGCGACGCTGACGAGCGGTCTGGTGGCTGCCTCCAGCGCGCCGCTCGGGCTCGCGAAACAGACGTCGAACTTGTTTCGCGACCGCAGCGAAGGCGGCAAGCGGCGGCTTGACCTGAGCGACTTCACGCACGTGCTCGAGGTCGATGCGGCCGCCGGTGCGCTCGACACCGAGGGCCTCGTCACCTACGAGGAACTGGTCGACGCGACGCTGCCGTACGGCGTGATGCCCGCGGTGGTGCCGCAGCTGAAGACGATCACGGCGGCCGGGGCGGTCGCCGGCGTGGGCATCGAGGCGACGTCGTTCCGCCAGGGCCTGGTGCACGACACGCTGCTCGCGATCGACGTGCTGCTGCCCGGCGGAGACGTCGTGCACTGCACGCCGGACAACGAGCACCGCGACCTGTTCTTCGGATTTCCGAACTCGTACGGCACGCTCGGCTACGCGCTGCGCCTGCGGCTGCGCACGCTGCCGGTGTTGCCGTACGTGAAGGTGCAGCACCACCGGCACGACAGTGCCGCGAGCTTCTTCGCCGATCTCGCCGCGCAGTGCGACAGCGAGGTCGATTTCGTCGACGGCGTCGTGTTCGGGCCCGAGCGGCTCGTACTGAGCGTTGCGCGCTTCAATCGCGACGCGCCGCGCAAGGCGAGCGACTACAGCTTCGAGAGCATCTACTACCGCTCGCTGCTCGAGCGCGACGAGGACATTCTCACGGTGCGCGGCTACCTCTGGCGCTGGGACACCGACTGGTTCTGGTGCTCGAAGAACTTTGGCGCGCAGCACCCGCTGGTGCGCCGGCTGCTCGGCCGCAAGCGCCTGAACTCGCGCACCTACCAGCGCTGGATGCGCTGGAACGCGCGCTGGGGCCTCACGCGCCGGCTGGCGCGCTGGCGCGGGCTGCATGCCGAGTCGGTGATCCAGGACGTGGATATTCCGATCGAGCGTGCCGCGGAGTTCCTGGCGTTCCTGCTGCGCGAAATCGGCATCCTGCCGGTGTGGGTCTGTCCGATCCGCCGCGCCGATTTGATGCGCCCGTTTGCGCTCTATCCGCTGGTACCCGGTATGCGCTACGTCAACTTCGGCTTCTGGGACGTCGTGCAGAGCCGTCAGCCGCACGAAGCGGGTCACTACAACCGGCTTGTCGAGCGCAAGGTCGTCGAGCTCGGCGGCATCAAGTCGCTGTATTCGGACAGCTACTTCAGCCCCGACGAGTTCGACGTCGCCTACGGTGGCGCGCACTACGCCGAGCTCAAGCGCAGGTACGACCCCGGCCATCGCCTGCTCGGGCTGTACGAGAAGTGCGTCCTGCACGCGTGAGGAGCGGCCAATGCCCGTGCAAAACGCCGAAATCGCCGCGGTCTTCAGCGAAATCGCCGACCTGCTCGAGATCGAAGGCGCCAATCCGTTTCGCATCCGCGCCTATCGCAACGCGGCGCGCACGATCGGCGACATGGGGCGCAGCGTGCAGGCGATGGTCGCCAAGGGCGCCGATCTCGACAGGCTGCCCGGCATCGGCACCGACCTCGCCGCGCGCATCACCGAGATCGTCAACACCGGCCGCTGCGGGCTGCTCGAGCGGCTGCGCAAGGAGTTGCCGCCGGCGATCACCGAGCTGCTGAAGGTGCCTGGCCTCGGTGCCAAGCGCGTGCGGACGCTGCACCATGAGCTCGGTGTCAACACGATCGAAGAACTGCATCAAGCCGCGGCGCAGGGGCGGGTGCAGGCGATCCCCGGCTTCGGGCCGAAGACCCAGCAGGCGATCTTCGAGGCGACGCTGCCGCACGCCAAGGAGCCTCGCCGCGTGCCGGTTGGCGAGGCCGCGCCGGCGGCGGTGTCGCTGCTGGCCGCGCTGCGCAAGGTGCCGGGGGTCGAGCAGGCCGTCGCGGCCGGCAGCCTGCGCCGTCGGCGCGAGACGGTCGGCGATCTCGACCTGCTCGCGACGGCGAAGGGCGAAAGCCCGGTGATCGAGCGCTTCGCGCACGGCGAGGACGTCGCTCAGGTGCTCGCCGCGGGGTCGACGCGTGCCAGCGTCGTCCTCAACAGCGGCCTGCAGGTCGACCTGCGCGTCGTCGAGTCGAAAAGCTTCGGCGCCGCGCTCGCTTACTTCACCGGCTCGAAGGCGCACAACATCGCACTGCGGCGCCTCGCGCAGGAACGCCGCCTGAAGATCAACGAGTACGGCGTGTTCAAGGGCCGCCAGCGCGTTGCCGGCGACACCGAGGAATCGGTCTACCGCGCCGTGGGGTTGCCGTACATCGAGCCCGAGCTGCGCGAGGACCGCGGCGAAATCGAAGCGGCGCGCGCGAAGCGTCTGCCGCGGCTGATTCAGCGAAGCGACCTGCGCGGCGACCTGCACCTGCACACGCGCGACAGCGATGGTCACGACACGCTGCAGGCGATGGCCGAGACGGCGCTGGCCTGCGGGCTGCAGTACATTGCGGTGACCGAGCATTCGCGCCGCCTGGCGATGGCGCGCGGCTTCGATCCGGTGCGCCTGGCCAAGCAGATCGACCAGATCGACCGCTTCAACGAGCGCAAGCCTGGCATCGCGGTCCTGAAGGGGATCGAGGTCGACATCCTCGACGACGGCGAACTCGACCTGCCTGATTCGATCCTGCAGCGGCTGGATCTGGTGATTGGCGCGGTACACCAGCGCTTCGACCTGCCTCGTGCAAAGCAGACCGATCGCATCCTGCGCGCGATGGAGCAGCGCTATTTCACGATTCTGGCCCACCCGACCGGACGTTTGATCGGCGAGCGCGAACCCTATGACATCGACTTGCCGCAGATCCTGAGGCGGGCGAAGCAGCGCGGTTGTTTCGTCGAACTCAATGCGCAGCCGGCGCGGCTGGACCTGACCGACACCGCCTGCCAGATGGCCAAGGCCGAGGGCGTGCTGGTGGCGATCGGATCCGACGCGCACAGCTCGCTCGACTTCGACCATCTTGAACTCGCGATCGGCCAGGCGCGACGCGGCTGGCTCGAGAAAGGCGACGTGCTCAATACGCGCGCGCTGCGCGAGTTGCGTCCGCTGCTCGCGCGCACAATGCGCTAGCACGCAGGCGACCGTGCCGACGTTGCCGGCGATGGTGCGCTCAGCCGGCCAGCTCGGGCCGCTCGCGAAAGTAGCCGAGCGCCTCGGGGTTCGCCAGTGCTTCCTGGTTCTTCACCGGGCGCCCGTGCACGACCTGCCGTGCGGCGAGCTCGACGATCTTGCCGCTCTTCGTGCGCGGAATGTCCGCCACCTGCAGGACCTTGGCCGGCACGTGGCGAGGCGTCGTGTTGTCGCGGATGACCTGTTTGATGCGAGCGATCAGCGCGTCGTCGAGCGCCAGACCGTCGCGCAGCCTGACGAACAGCACCACGCGTACGTCAGTCGGGTTCTGCGGCGGCCAATCCTGCCCGATCACCAGCGACTCGACGACCTCGGGCAGCTTCTCGACCTGGCGGTAGATCTCGGCGGTGCCGATACGCACACCGCCCGGATTGAGCGTGGCGTCGGAGCGGCCGTAGATGATCATGCCGCCGCGCGGTGTGATCTCGCAGTAATCGCCGTGGCACCAGACGCCGGCGAAGCGATCGAAGTACGCAGCGTGGTACTTGCTGCCGTCGGGGTCGTTCCAGAAGCCGATCGGCAGCGATGGAAACGGCTTCGTGCAGACCAGCTCGCCTTTCTCGCCGCGCAACGGCTTGCCTTCGTCGTCCCACACGTCGACTGCCATGCCGAGCGCGCGGCACTGGATTTCGCCGCGCCAGACCGGCAGCGTGGGGTTGCCGATCACGAAGCAGGAGATGATGTCGGTGCCGCCCGAGATCGACGACAGCTGCAGGTCCGGCTTGATGTCGCGATAGACGTAGTCGAAGCCCTCGGGCACCAGCGGGCTGCCGGTGCTGAGCATCACGCGCAGGCTCGCCAGGCGGTGCGTCCGGCGAGGCGCGAGGCCAAACTTGGCCGCGGCGTCGAGGAACTTGGCCGACGTGCCGAAATGGGTCATGCCCTCGGCGTCGGCAAAGTCGAACAGGATCCGGTTCTCCCCGGCGAACGGCGAGCCGTCGTAGAGCAGCACCGTGGCACCGGTCGCGAGCACGGAAGCCAGCCAGTTCCACATCATCCAGCCGCAGGTCGTGAAGTAGAAGACGCGATCAGCAGGCTTGATGTCGCAGTGCAGGCAGTGCTCCTTGAGGTGCTGCAGCAGCGTGCCGCCGGCGCCGTGAACGATGCACTTCGGCACGCCGGTGGTGCCCGACGAATAGAGGATGTACAGCGGGTGGTCGAACGGCAGCGGCGCGAACTCGATCTCCTCGCAGTGCCCGAACGGCGCGACGAAATCAGCGTACAGACGCGCCCCGCGCACGCCGGCGAGGTCATGCTCCTGCCGGACGTACGGAATGATGACCACGCGCTGCACCGACGGCAGCTGTCCGAGGATCTCGCCGAGCCTGTCCAGCACGTGGATCGTCTTGCCGCCGTAGTGGTAGCCATCGCAGGCGACGAGCACCTTGGGCTCGATCTGTCCGAAGCGGTCGACCACGCCCTGCACGCCGAA
>CP070653.1:2156886-2160078 GCA_020354665.1 Burkholderiales bacterium | reverse complement strand
TGCCGGCAACCCCCTGCCCGTTGTTCGTCAGCGCAGCGATCTGGCCGGCAATCAGCGTGCCGTGCCATGAACTGGTCTCCAGCGCGCAACCGTCGAACGCCGGGTTCGCGAGATCGCCGTGGTCGACCCAGTCGCCCGGGTCAGACGGATCGGCGTCGCGGCCGTCCCCGTCGTTCGCATACTCGACTTCGGAGACGAAGTCATAGCCGGCGATGACTTTGCCGGCCAACTCCGGATGCGCATACGCGCCGCTCGTGATCCCGGTGTCGAGGATCGCGACGATCGCCGAAGGATCGCCAAGCCTGCCCGCGATGCCCGTGTTCCACGCAGCCTGGAACCCTGGCACGCCGCGCAGCCGCTCGGCCAGGACGTTGCTATCGCTGCCGCTCACGCGCCTGAGCCACCACTGTCCGGTGCCGGGCGCTGTCGCAGGGTAGTACGGATCGTTCGGCACTACTTCGTTCGGCACCACTTGAAGGCGATGCTCGCGCTCGTTGGGGACGACCCATTCGACATCGGGTTGCCGGCTCAGCATTTCGGCGATCTCGCGCACTTCGGCGGCGGGCAGCGGTCGGCCGAAATCGAGCAGCTGCGACGCGCGACCGACCGGCCGCATGCGACGCGGTGCGACGTTCGAACCCTTGAGCACGCGCTGCCAGCGCGTGCCGTCCATCTCGAGGTTGCCCCGCCCGCGTGCCTGCGGCGACTCGCGCGCCGATTCGTTAGCCGGCGCGTTGCGCAGCTTGACGATCAGCCCGACTGCGGTGCCGGACTGCGCGGCCCGTGACACGGTGGCTGCGGTCATCGACGCCAGCGCGACCAGCAACCAACACATCACCCGAGCCAACTTCGCGATCGATCGCATCCTGCATCCGCGCTAGGCAAGGCGGCGATTATCGTGGCGCCCGCCGTGCGCGGGCTCGTGATGGCGCGCGGCCAGCCGGCGCGGGCGTGACATCTGCAGCATGGGCGGCCAGCAGAAGAAAAAGAAGGGGCCGCCCGAAGGCGGCCCCACCCTGAACGACCCGCGGCGCGCGGCCTTCATTGCATCACCGCGCGTGCCGTCGCGCACCGCTCACTGGCCGGCAATCACCCGTGCCATCTCCAGGACCTTGCACGAGTAGCCCCATTCGTTGTCGTACCAGGCCACCACCTTCACGAACGTCTTGTCCAGCGCAATGCCCGCCTCGGCATCGAACACACAGGTGCAGCTCTCGCCACGGAAGTCGCTCGCCACCACCTTGTCCTCGGTGTAGCCCATCACCCCCTTCATCGGCCCCTGGCTGGCCGCCTTCATCGCCCGGCAGATCTCCTCGTAGCTGGCCTCCTTGAGGAGCTCGCAGGTCAGATCGACCACCGAGACGTCACTGGTGGGCACCCGAAACGCCATCCCGGTGAGCTTCTTGTTGAGCTCGGGGATCACCACCCCCACCGCCTTGGCCGCCCCGGTGGAGCTCGGAATGATGTTCTCCAGAATGCCGCGCCCGCCGCGCCAGTCCTTGTTGCTCGGCCCGTCCACGGTCTTCTGCGTGGCGGTGGTGGCGTGCACGGTGGTCATCAGCCCGCGCTTGATGCCAAAGCCGTCGTTGAGCACCTTGGCCAGCGGCGCCAGGCAGTTGGTGGTGCAGCTGGCGTTGCTGATGATGGCCTGGCCCGCGTAGCTCTTGTCGTTGACCCCGTAGACGAACATCGGCGTGTCGTCCTTGCTCGGCGCGCTCATGATGACTTTCTTGGCGCCAGCCGCCAGGTGCTTCTGGCAGCTCTCCTTGGTCAGGAACAGCCCGGTGGACTCGACCACGACGTCGGCGCCGACCTCGCCCCACTTCAGGGCGGCGGGGTCCTTCTCCGCACTGAGCCGGACCCGCTGCCCGTCCACCACCAGGGTGTTGCCGTCGACCGCAATGTCGCCCGCAAACCGCCCGTGCACGCTGTCGTACTTGAGCATGTAGGCCAGGTACGCCGGCTCCAGCAGGTCGTTGATCGCCACCACCTGCACGTCCTTGAAATGCCGCGCCGCGGCACGAAACACCATGCGCCCAATGCGCCCAAATCCGTTGATGCCTAGCTTGATGGTCATGGAGGTTCTCCGATCGAGTGATTCAGTCTGCGCGGTTGCCTGACGGACAGCAGCCGATGCGGCGATCAACGCGCGCGCAGCACGGCACGCACCGTGTCGGCGAGGTTGTGCGCGGTCAAGTGGAAATGCTTGAACAATTCGCCCGCAGGCGCGCTTTCTCCATAGCGGTCGATGCCGACCACCGCGGCGCAGCCGTATTTCCACCAAAAGTCGGTCACGCCGGCCTCGATCGCGACGCGCGGCACGCGCGGCGGCAGGACCGACGACTTGTATGCGACCGCCTGCCGGTCGAACGCTGTCGTCGAAGGCATGCTGACGACGCGCACCGCGATGCCGTCCCTGGCCAGCGCGGCCTGCGCGTGCAGTGCGAGCTGCACCTCGCTGCCAGTGGCGACGATCACCGCCTGCGGTTTGCGGCGCAATCCCACCTCGGCCGGTTCGGCCAGGACGTATGCGCCGCGTGCAATGTCTTCGAGCCCCGCCTTGGGCAGGTACGGCAGGTTCTGGCGCGACAGCAGCAGCGCGCTCGGGCGATCGCGGCTTTGCAGCGCCTGGGTCCACGCGACCGTCGTTTCGGCGGTGTCGGCCGGTCGCCAGACCTCGAGCCCCGGAATCAGCCGCAGTGACGCGGCGTGCTCGACGCTCTGGTGCGTCGGTCCGTCCTCGCCGAGCCCGATCGAGTCGTGGGTGAAAACATGGATCACGCGCTGCTTCATCAGTGCGGCCATGCGGATCGCGTTGCGGCTGTAGTCGCTGAACGTCAGGAACGTCCCGCCGTACGGGATGAAGCCGCCGTGCAGCGCCATGCCGTTCATCACCGCGGCCATGCCGAACTCGCGCACGCCATAGTTGACATGGCGTCCGTCGTTGGGCGCGCCGTCTTCGGCAAAGCGCAGCGCGGGTGTCGATGCGGTGTTGGTGAGGTTGGATCCCGTCAGGTCTGCCGATCCGCCGAGCATTTCCGGCAATGCCCGCGTGAACGCCTCGAGCGCGAGCTGGCTCGCTTTGCGCGACGCGACCGTTTCAGCCTTCGCATGGGCCGCTGCAACGGCCTCGGCCGCCACCGCAGCAAAGTCGTGCGGCAATTCGCCCGCGATGCGACGCGCGTAATCGCT
>CP070653.1:2153391-2156786 GCA_020354665.1 Burkholderiales bacterium | reverse complement strand
TCGAAGATCTTCACTTCGAAGTTCTCGACGGCGGTGCCGACCGATCCGAACTTGTGCTGGGACAGGTGGTTGTATGCGGCAAACGGCGAGCATTCGGTCAGGCCGTAGCCCTCGTGCACCGGGCGGCCGTAGGTGTCGTTCCAGCGCCGCGAGATCTCCTGCGGCATCGTTGCCGCCGCCGAGAAGTAGTAGCGCACCGTCGCGAGCGCCGACGGTGGCACGTTGGCGCTGAGCAGCGCGATGTAGATCGTCGGAACGGCAAAGAACATCGTGATCCGCTCGCGGGCGATCGCCGGCACGACGACGTCGGGCACGAAGCGGCGAAACAGCGCCAGCGTCGAGCCGGCCTCGAAGCCCGCATTCATGATGTAGTTCTGGCCGAACACATGGAACAGCGGCAGAAACAGCGCCAGCCGGTCGGACCGCCGGTACCCCGAGTAGCGCGCGGCGGTGCGCATGGTGGTGATGATGTTGTCGTGCGTGAGCGTCACGCCCTTGGGCAGCCCGGTCGTGCCGGACGAATACAGCAGCGCGGCCGGCTCGTCGGCCTGCATCGTCTCGGCGCGGAATGCGCCGGATCCCACGGCAAGCCAGCGCTCGAGCGGGTCGGCTTCGGCGGCCGCGCCTTCGCAGAGCACGACGTGCTGAAGGCTCGGGCAGTCCCAGCGCGCCACGTTGGGCAGCAGCTCGGCGGTCGTGAACAGCACCTTCGGCGTCGAGTCCTCGAGGATGAACGACACTTCCTCGGACTTGAAGATCGAGTTGATCGAAACGGCGATCGCACCGGCCTTCAGCGCAGCGACGTAGGCCAGCGCGAATGCCGGGATGTTCGGAAGATAGAGCGCCACGCGATCGCCGCGCGCGACGCCGCGCTGGCGCAACGCGTCGGCCAGCGCGGCCGAACACAGGTCGAGCACGCCGTAGCTGAGCGGTTTGCCCTCGAAGAGGATCGCCGGGTGGTTCGGCGCCTTGCGTGCGGCACGCTCGACGTGATGGGCGATGTTCATGTTGCTCTACCTCGCTGCGACAACCCGGGGATTCGCCGGTGGCCGGGGGGGCCGACGGCAGCACTTTACCCAATCGCCGCAGGGCGCTGGCGCGCCTTGATGGCGTGCAACACTATCGTTCCCTCCGGCTGCCGCGACCCTGTGGAACCGCCGCCATGAAGCGTCTGTGGGACATCTCTCCGCCGGTCGATGCGCGCGCACCGGTCTTTCCCGGCGACACGCCATACCGCCAGCGCTGGACGGCAACGATCGGCCCGGGTGTGCCGGTCAACGTCAGTGCGGTGGAGCTCTCGCCGCACGTCGGCGCGCATGCCGATGCGCCGCTGCACTACGACCCGGCCGGTGCTGCAGCAGGCGCACTCGAGCTCGAACCGTATCTCGGCCCGTGCCGGGTGATCCATGCGCTGGGGGTACGACCGCTCGTTCGCGTCTCGCATCTGCGGCACGCCCTGCATGAGCTGCCGCCGCGCATCCTCGTGCGCACCTACCCGCAGGCCCCGCTCGATCGTTTCGACGAGGCGCTGTGCGCGTTCGCGCCCGAAACGATCGAGCACCTCGCCGACCTCGGTGTACGGCTGGTCGGCATCGACACCGCGAGCATCGACCCGGCGTCGAGCAAGACGCTCGACAGTCACCAGGTGATCCGCCGGCGCGGTTTGCGCGTGCTCGAGAACCTCGTGCTCGACGAGGTGGCCGAAGGCGACTACGAATTGATCGCGCTGCCGTTGAAGTGGATCGGCGCCGACGCGTCTCCGGTGCGCGCCGTGCTGCGCGCGCTCTGACCCGAGGCGATCCGCATGACACGCAACGACTGCCAGGTGCTCGACGCGCAGGATCCACTGGCGGCCCTGCGCGATCTCTTCACCGTGCCCGCGGGCGTGATCTACCTCGACGGCAACTCGCTCGGCGCGTGCCCGAAGGCGGCACCCGATCGCGTGCGCGATGTCGTCGAGCGCGAGTGGGCCGTCGATCTGATCCGCAGCTGGAACACCGCGGGCTGGTTCGAACTGCCACGGCGCGTCGGCGACAAGATCGCGCGCCTCGTCGGCGCGCACGCCGGCGAGCTGGTCGCGACCGACAGCACGTCGATCAACCTGTACAAGGTGCTTGCGGCCGCATTGAACATCGCCGCGGCCGACCGGCCCGGATGCACGCGCATCGTCAGCGAGCGCAGCAATTTTCCGACCGACCTGTACATCGCCGAGTCGCTCTGCCGCGAACGCGGACTCGCGCTCGACCTCGTCGAGCCCGCACAGATCGCCGGCGCGCTCGCCTCCGACGTCGCCGTGCTGACACTGACCCACGTGAACTACCGCAGCGGCGCGATGCACGACATGCTCGGCGTCACGGCAGCCGCCCACGCCGCGGGCGCACTCGTCGTGTGGGACCTGGCGCACAGCGCCGGCGCGGTGCCAGTCGATCTGCACGCCGCCGATGCCGACTTCGCGGTCGGGTGCGGCTACAAGTACCTGAACGGCGGCCCCGGTGCGCCGGCGTTCGTCTGGGTCCATCCGCGCCACGCCGACCGCTTCTGGCAACCGCTCGCCGGCTGGTGGGGGCACGCCGCGCCTTTCGAGTTCACGCCCGATTACCGGCCGGCCGCCGGCATCGCGCGCTACCAGTGCGGCACCCAGCCGATCATCAGCCTGGCGGCACTCGAATGCGGCGTCGATACGGTGCTCGCCGCCGAACCCTGCGGGGGGATGGCTGCGCTACGCGAAAAGTCGCTGGCGCTTGCAGACCTCTTCATCGAGCTCGTCGAGCGGCGCTGCGCCAGCCACGGCCTCGCGCTCGTCACCCCGCGCGATCACGCGCGGCGCGGCTCGCAGGTCTGCTTCTCGCGCAGTGACGGCGCCTACGCGATCGTGCAGGCGCTGATCGCGCGCGGCGTGATCGGCGACTTCCGCGCCGGCGACGGCACGCTTCACCCCGACATCTTGCGCTTCGGCTTCGCGCCGCTGTATTTGCGCTTCGTCGATGTCTGGGACGCGGTCGAGCAGCTGCGCGACGTACTCGAGTCGGCCGAGTGGCGCGAAGCGCGCTTCCAGCAGCGCGCGGCAGTGACATGAGCGTGGCGATGGACCTCCGCTGGCCGGAGGCCGCGTCGGCTGCGCAGGACGGAGGATGGCGATGAGCGAGAGCGAGAGCGAGAAGATCGTCCACGACGAGCACGCGCAGCTCGACTTCTCGGGCGAGATGAGCTACGGCGACTACCTGCGCCTCGACCAGGTGCTCGACGCCCAGCGTCCGCGATCGCCCGACCACAACGAGATGCTGTTCATCGTGCAGCACCAGACCTCGGAGCTGTGGATGAAGCTGATGCTGCACGAGCTCGACGCGGCGATCGGCCACATCGCCGCGGACCGGCTGGCGCCGGCGTTCAAGATG
>CP070653.1:2146541-2153291 GCA_020354665.1 Burkholderiales bacterium | reverse complement strand
GGACGATCAGATCAGCGCCAAACGCGTGCGAAGCGTCGTCGACGATAGGCGTGTCGAACCGCACGGTAAGTGAGCCGCCCTCGCCGAGAGAGACCGCTTCAGTGGTGAGAAAGCGGCGGCCAAACCGGCCGCAAAGAAGGCTCCGGCCAAGACGGCCAAGACGGCCAAGACGGCCAAGACGGCCAAGACGGCCACGAAGAAACCGACGCAAGCTGCGCGGAGTGTTCCCGCCCAAGCTGGCAAAGTGCGGGCACCCGCGCCGAAGACGGCTGTCTCGCCCAAGGGCGCGGCAGCGCGAAAGACACCTGCCCGCGTCGCCACACCTCCCGGGGTCGTGCGAAAGAGTGCGGCCGGAGCGAAGGGCGCCGGAAGGGGCGCCGCCGCCGTTGAACGGGTCGCTGGGCGGTCGCCGCTCGCAGAAGCAAAGGGTCGCGCGGCGGGGCGCGCCGCCCCCCACGCTCAGGCCATCGTGCGCGCGGACAAGACCGCTGCGGCCAGAGCGGCGGCGGCTGCGAAGAAGCCCGCCGCGACGGTGAGTCCGGCTGCGCCGCCGGCTGAGGCGCCAGCTGCGAACGCATCACGCTTCGCCGCGCGGTTCTCGCCCGCCAGGCCGGCGCCAAGGGTCATGGACTATTCCGAAGTTGAAGTGATGCGGCCGGCGGTCAAAACGGATCCCCGCCTTGCCAACGCCTGGAAGAACAAGGATGGTCGGGATCTGACCGACGACGAGTTGCTCGCCATGCCCGACAGCGAGTACATGAGCGAGAAGCAACTGGAGTTCTTCCGTTACCGGCTCCAAAAGCTCAAGGACGACCTGCTGTCGAACGCCGACGAAACGACCGAGCATTTACGTGAGGACACCTCGATCGTGCCCGACCCGGCAGACCGGGCGACCATCGAGGAGGAACACGCGCTCGAGCTGCGCACCCGCGACCGCGAGCGCAAGTTGCTGAAGAAGATCACCCAGTCGCTCGCACGTATCGATTCGGGCGAGTACGGCTTCTGTGACGAAACCGGCGAGCCGATCGGGTTGGCGAGGCTGCTGGCGCGCCCGACGGCTACACTTTCGCTTGAGGCGCAACAGCGGCGGGAACTGAAGCAGAAGCTGTTCGGTGACTGACCCCGAGACCGTGTTAGTCAGCACTTGCACATCTCGCAACGATTGCGCGCTGTGTGTCACGGGCGCTACTCGCGTCTGACCCGAGGACTCGATCCGCGATGGCGGAACAACCCAAAGACAGCCAGAGCTTTTTCCGCAAGGTCGTGCGGTTCGTGGCCAACCCGGCCACCGATTGGGCTGACTTGAGTGCCCCGCAGGAGGCTTTTCGCGAAACGGAACTAGAGAAGTCCGAGCTGAAAGCGATGATCGCGCGCAAGCGGCGCAATGACTTTGTTCGCAAGCGCGAATTTGACATGCTGCGCAAAGTCCGGCGCGAGGGATTGACCCCGGAGCAACTGATGGCGTTGGGCAGCGGTTCATCGGAAACCGATGATTCCGAGGTCCGCCCGGGCGACTCGGCCAAGCAGGACGCCGCCGTCAAGGCCAAGATCGACGCGATCGAAAAGCAGATGGTCGGCGACGGCCTGGCCGCCGGTGCGCGACGCACGGCGGCCGGCGCATATGCCAAGACCGACCCCGGCCGTCTGGGTGATCGGGCGGCACCAGCCGCGCCTCGGATGGTGCCCCAGTTGCACGATGTGGTCGGGAGCCCCGACTTCGCGGCGGGAAGCGGCCCAGCGGTTGCGGCCCCGACGGCTGCCGCTGCTGCCGGCCGTCCGGGATTCCAGTCGAGACTCGATTCGGCGACATTCGAACTCAACAACAGTTTCTCGCTCGAGATCAGCGAGGTCGTGCACGACCCGGAGCTCGACGAAGCAGTGATTGCTTTCGCCAACGCGGACTTCGACCAATGCGAGCAGTCGCTGACGCATCTGACGAGCCGCAACGGCCCGCGCGCGCAGCACGCCGACACCTGGCTCGTACGCTTCGATCTGTACCGCGCGATCGGCGAGCAGACCAAGTTCGAGAGCCTGGCAGTCGACTATGCGCAGCAGTTCGGCTGGTCGGCGCCGCAGTGGTTCTCGATGCCGCGCCTGGTGGCTGAGAGCGCAAGTGAGGAAAAAGCGGCGAGCGCCGGACGCCCGCACACCGGCGATGTCGGCTGGGTGTGTCCTGCTGTGCTGGACAACGATGCGGTCGCGCAGCTTCAGTCGCAGCTGTTGCAGTTGCCGCAGCCCTGGGTTCTTGATTTCAGCGCAATAACCTCGATCGATCTCGAGGCCTGCGCTCGATTCTCCGAGGTGTTGCGCCACTGGACGGTCCAGGCCGTGGAAATGCGCTGGCTGGAGGGAAGCAAGTTGCTGCGCGTGCTTGCCGAAGCCACGCCGACCGGCGAGCGCGATGTCGATCCGGCGGTCTGGGCCTTGCGCCTGGATGTACTGCGCGCGGCCAACCGGCCCGACGAGTTCGACGAGGCTGCAATTGACTACTGCGTGACGTACGAGGTGTCGCCCCCGTCGTGGGAGCCGCCACGCGCCACGGTTCGCATCGCGGGCGCAAACCTGTCCACGCAGTCGCCACCGCTGTCTCTCGTCGGCGACGTTTCGACCTTCATTGATTCGAGCATCTCCGAGAGGGCAGGCACGCAGACGGTGGCCAGCGTCGAGCTGGCCGGGCAGCTGGTGGGTGACATCAGTGCCCTGCTCGCGCGTCTGGACGGTCAGCTGCATTCCGCGCCGTACGTGAACGTTTCGTGCGCGAAGCTGATCCGCGTGGACTTCATCGCGGCGGGCGACCTGCTCAACTGGGTGCTCAAGCAGCGAGATCAAAACCGGACGGTGACCTTCGTCGATGCGCACCGGCTCGTCGCGCTGTTCTTCGGCGCGATGGGGATCACCGAGCACGCCAAGATCAAGGTCACGACCACCTGAGGCCGCGCAGGCGTTCCCGTCTGCCGCAGATCGCTCCGTACGGCCCTCGCCACCGGCATGGACAGCTACCACGGCACCACCATCGTCAGCGTGCGACGCAATGACTCGGTCGCGCTGGGCGGCGACGGGCAGGTGACGTTGGGCAACATCGTCGTCAAGGCGAGCGCACGCAAGGTGCGCAAGCTGCATCGCGACCAAGTGCTCGCCGGCTTCGCCGGCGCCACCGCAGACGCTTTCACGTTGTTCGAGCGCTTCGAGGCGAAGCTTGAGAAGCACCAGGGGCATTTGGTGCGCGCGGCAATCGAGCTCACGCGCGACTGGCGCACCGACCGCGTGCTGCGGCGCCTGGAGGCAATGCTGGCGGTCGCGGACAAGACATCGTCCCTGATCATTTCAGGCAACGGCGACGTCCTCGAACCCGAGTACGGCATCATCGCGATCGGCTCGGGCGGCGCTTACGCTCAGGCTGCAGCGCGTGCGTTGCTTGAGCACACCGAGCTAGCGCCCGAGGCGATCGTCAAGAAGTCGCTGGAGATCGCCGGCGACTTGTGCATCTACACCAACCAGATCCACACGATCGAAACGCTCTGACCCGTGCGGTGGCGCCGAATCGGGGTAGGCAGCCCGAAGCGGGCGCCGCGACCGGTCCGATCGGCTGCATTGGCGCGCGCTGTGGGGGTTGGCGAGATAATCGATCCGCTGCGTTGTTGCACTGCTCGACTGTCGTACCGACGCGTATGACCTCTTCGCAGCGCGCCTGGCATCAGGCCGTTTCTCTGGCCAGCGCACCCTTCGACGAGTATTCCCACAGCCTGTTCGCCGGCCAACGATGAAGTCCAGCATGACCCCGCAGGAGATCGTCTCCGAACTCGACCGCCATATCGTGGGCCAGCGTGATGCCAAGCGGGCCGTCGCGATCGCAATGCGCAACCGCTGGCGCCGCCAGCAGGTCGACGAGAGGCTGCGGCCGGAGATCACGCCCAAGAACATCCTGATGATCGGCCCGACCGGCGTCGGCAAGACCGAGATCGCGCGACGCCTGGCGAAGCTCGCCGACGCGCCTTTCATCAAGGTCGAGGCGACCAAGTTCACCGAGGTTGGCTACGTCGGCAAGGACGTCGACACGATCGTTCGCGACCTGGCCGACATGGCGGTCAAGCAGGCGCGCGAGACCCAGATGCGGGCGATGCGCTCGCGTGCCGAAGACGCGGCCGAGGAACGCATTCTCGACGCGCTGGTGCCGCCGCCACGCACGGAGTTTGGCCTCACACCGGCCTCGCCAGCGGCCGATAACACCGCGCGGCAGGTGATGCGCAAGCGGCTGCGCGAGGGGGCGCTCGACGACAAGGAGATCGAGATCGAGCTGGCCGAGCCGCGCGCGAGCTTCGACGTGATGACGCCGCCCGGGATGGAGGAAATGGCCGAGCAATTGCGCGGCATGTTCGCGAGCCTCGGCACGGGCAAGCGCAGGACCCGCAAGCTGCGCATCGGCGAGGCGCGCAAGGCGCTCGTCGACGAGGAGGCTGCCAAGCTCGTCAACGACGACGAAATCAAGGCCGCCGCGTTGGCCAATGCCGAGCAAAACGGCATCGTCTTCATCGACGAGATCGACAAGGTCGCCTCGCGCAGCGAGACCGGCGGCGCCGAGGTCTCGCGCCAGGGCGTCCAACGCGACCTCTTGCCCCTGGTCGAAGGCACCACGGTGAACACGAAGTACGGCATGCTCAAGACCGACCACATCCTCTTCATCGCGTCGGGCGCATTCCACCTGGCCAAGCCGAGCGACCTGATACCGGAGCTGCAGGGCCGCTTCCCGATCCGTGTAGAGCTCGGTTCGTTGACTGTCGACGACTTCGAGGCGATCCTGACGCGCACCCATGCAAGCCTGGTCAAGCAATATCAGGCGCTGCTCGCCACCGAAGGCGTGACGCTCGAGATCACGCCCGACGCTGTTCGGCGACTCGCGCAGATCGCCTACGAGGTCAACGAGCGCACCGAAAACATCGGTGCGCGCCGACTGTCGACGGTGATGGAGCGGCTGCTCGACGACGTCAGCTTTGACGCGCCGAACCTGAGCGGACGGCTCGTGACGATCGACGCGACCGCGGTGGATGCCCGGCTCGGCGAACTCGCGCGCAACGAGGACCTGTCACGCTTCATCCTCTAGCAAGCTGCCGAAATGCCCGCCGGCGAGCGGCGGCGGCAGCGGTGCGTCACAGGGCCAGCCGTCGCGACTGCAGCGTGAGCAGGCCGTCAAAGATCAGCGTGTCGATCAACGTGTGGCGCACGGTCACCCAGGGCGCCATCTTCCAGCCGGCACCGCCAGTGATCAGCGTCAGCGGCGTCTCGCCGGCCCGTTCGGCAAGATGCCGGTGCATGCGCTCAATGGCACCGGCGATCGCGTAGGTCCCTCCGGAGGTCAACGCGTCGCTGGTGTTGGTCGGGAACGCGACCACCTCGCCAGTGGGCACGCGCAGACCGGCGGTGCCGCTTTCCAGCGCGCGAAGCATGACGCCGTGCCCCGGCAGGATGAGCCCCCCGAGGAAGAGGCCCTCCTTGTCCAGCGCGTCGACGGTCACTGCGGTGCCGACCATCACGACCAGCACAGGCCGTGGACGGCCCTGGGCAAGCACATACCGCCGCGCCCCGACCAGCGCCACCCAGCGATCCGCGCCCAACCGTGCCGGATGATCGTAGCCGTTGGTCACGCCGCAGGCATGTGCGCCCGGCACCACCCAATGCGGCTCGATGTGATCCCACATCTCGAGCTGCTCCTCGACCCGGCGCCTGACCGCGTCGCCGGCGACGTTGCTGCCAAGCATGCTGGTCGGCGCCGGGAGGCCGGCCCACTGCGTGGCGGCAAGCTTGTCGATCGTCTCGAGAAACGCCGCGCCGTGCGCCAGCACCGCGGCGCCAGGCTGCGGCGATGCGTACTGGGCCCATTTCAGGCGGGTGTTGCCGACGTCGATCGCAAGGAACGTCATTCGCACTGGTCCCTGATGTCGCGTGTCGGCACCATCACCTCGGCCCGAACAACCGCTGCAGGAGCGGCCGTTGCGTGATTCGCACTCGACGGAGGACTCGAGCCATGGTGCCGATTCAGCTACGGTCGCTCCAGCGGCTCCTGGCTCGCCTGCGAACCAGCGGCGGGGTCGGCACGCACGGCGCTTGGCGCCGCCCCGCCGATGTCGATCCCATCGCAACGCCGCGACTCCGGCCGGAGCCTGAGGGACGCGGGATTGGGGGCGGCAAGCGGCAGGCCCGCGCTCAGCGGCGCCAACGCCGCTCGGACGACCGCCTTGGCCGATCGGCGGGACGCTTCGATCGGCCTGATGACCGACGGCGCGCCGGTGGCGAGCGGGGGTTCGGGATGCCGTGACGGCAGGAGCGGTTCGCTGCGACATGGCGCCGCGTCCGCGCCGTTAGTGCTGGCCGGTTCGGCGATCAGCCCAAGTTGGATCAATTCGCGGTAGACGCTCTCCTGCACTCCCGCCCGGCGCGCCAGTGCGCCGATCTCCCCGGCGCTGCGTCGTCCGTCCACGAACAGCAGGACAGTACGGTGGCGCTGGCTCAGGCGCCGCGCGCGCGTCGCCAGTTCGTCGTGCCCCTCGGCCGTCCTGACTGGGACGATTCCCAGATGCATGAAGTCACTCCCGCAAGTCGAGCCCGAGATCATCCAGATGCTCGACGATGAGCAGAGCGTTGCCATGGTCAGGCAGACCATACTCGCCGCGTACAGGCAGGGGAACCTCGTGATCGTGGGCCGAGGGGGTCAGGCCATACTCAGGGGGAAGCCTAGGGTACTGCATGTACGCATCG
>CP070653.1:2128702-2146441 GCA_020354665.1 Burkholderiales bacterium | reverse complement strand
CCGCTGCTCGCCAAGCGCGCCACCGGGCTGCGCCGGCCGGAGACCGCACCGAAGGTGCGCGAGGCAACCCGCAGCGAGTTTCCGCACGGCATCCCGGGCTACGGCGCCGACGCGTTGCGATTCACGTTTGCCGCGCTCGCGAGCCTGGGTCGCAACATCAACTTCGACAGCAAGCGCTGCGAGGGTTATCGCAATTTCTGCAACAAGCTCTGGAACGCGACGCGCTTCGTGCTGATGAACTGCGAAGGACAGGACTGCGGCCTCGCGGAGCACGGCGCGCAGGAGTGTGCGCCCGGTGGCTACCTCGACTTTTCACCCGCTGACCGCTGGATCGTCGGCGAGCTGCAGCGCGCCGAGGCCGCGGTGGCACAGGGGTTTGCCGACTACCGGCTCGACAACGTCGCGCACGCGATCTACCAGTTCGTGTGGGACGAGTACTGCGACTGGTACCTCGAGATCGCCAAGGTGCAGCTGCAGACCGGCGACGCCGCGCGGCAACGGGCCACGCGGCGCACGCTGATCCGCGTGCTCGAGGCCGTGTTGCGGCTGCTGCACCCGATCACGCCGTTCATCACCGAAGAGCTGTGGCAAAGCGTCGCGGTGGTCGCCGGCCGCAAGGCCGCAGCCGCGGACGCGAGCATCGTCGTTGCGCCGTACCCGGCGGCGCAGCTCGAGCGCGTCGATGCGGGCGCCGACGCCTGGATCGCACAGCTCAAGGAGGTGGTCGGCCAGTGCCGCACGCTGCGCAGCGAGATGAACCTCTCGCCAGCGACGCGCGTGCCGCTCTACACGCTCGGCGAGGCGGATTTCATCGCCAGCGCGGCGCCGTTGCTGAAGGCGCTCGCGAAGCTATCCGACGTCCGCCCGTGCAGCGACGAGGATGCGTTCGCGCGTGCCACTGCGCTGGCACCGGTGGCGGTGCGCGGCGAGCTGCGACTCGCACTGCATGTGGAGGTCGATGTCGGCGCCGAGCGCGAGCGGCTGGCCAAGGAGGTCGCCCGGCTCGAGGCGGAAATCGCCAAGGCACAGGCCAAGCTCGGCAACGAGAGCTTCGTCGCTCGCGCGCCGGCAGCGGTCGTGGATCAGGAGCGTCAGCGCCTGGCCGACTTCACGACGACGCTGTCCCGGGTGAAAGATCAAGCGGCTCGCCTGGGCCCGTCCCCCTGAAATCGGCGACCGACTGCGCGAAGCTGAGCAGTTCGTCGATGCGCCGGGCCACCGCCCAGGCGCTGCGGCTTCGCGATTCCCGCGTCGTGCTCGCCACCCGCGGCGTGATCTGCAGCGACTCGATTCCGTGCAGCGGCCGATCGGGATCGAGCGCGCCGGGCTCGAGGCTGTCGAGCCAAGCCGCAGCCATGCGCCCGCTGGCCAGCACGTCGGCGAGCGCCTGCTCGTCGAACAGGGCCGAGTGACTGATCGAGACCAGCACCTGGTTGGGCTTGCAGTACGGCAGGAAGCGCTCGCCGAGCAGGCCGTGGTAGCGGCTGTAGTAAGCGAGCTGTACGCACACCGCATCGGATTGCTCGAGCAATTCGCGCAGCCCGAGCGGCTCGACGCGCCAGCGCGACCACACCCCGTCGGAGGCATGCAGCGAAGGATCGTAGCCGACCAGATGCGAGCCGAAGCCTGAGAGCAGTTGCGACATCGACCGCGCCGCCGGCGCCATGCCGACGAGGCCGACGGTGGCCGCTCCGAGTTCGCGGCCGACGCGCATGCCATCGGAGCCGATGACAGGCACGCGGCGCAGCATCGAGAGCAATGCACCGACCATGAATTCGGCCTCGGCCAGCGCGGTCGCGGTGAGGCTGCGCACGATCTCGACGCCGGCCTTGGTGCACGCCTCGGCGTCGATGTTTTCGGCGCCCGCGCTCACGCGCCCGACAGCACGCAGCACCGGCGCGTAGTGCAGCATCGCCGCATCGATCGCGACCGAAGACGGAACGATCAGCGCGCGCACGTTGTACAGCGATTGACGAAGACTGCGCGGGTCGCGGGCCAGCTCAGGCGCGTAGCGAACCGAGTAGCGCTCCAGCAGCCACTGCATCACTTCGGCCTCGAGCGGCTCGACGATCAGGACATCCATGTGAACGATTGGACGGCCCCCGCTCCGGAGCACACCGGTCGCGTGCCAGAATGACTGACTGGTTCAGTTGATTGTAAGCAAATGCAAGTGCGCAAGGCGATCTTTCCCGTTGCCGGCCTCGGCACCCGCTTCTTGCCAGCCACCAAGGCTCAACCGAAGGAAATGCTGCCCGTGGTCGACAAGCCACTGATCCAGTATGCCGTCGAAGAAGCCTATGCGGCCGGAATGCGCGAAATGATCTTTGTTACGGGCCGGCACAAGCGGCCGATCGAAGACCACTTTGACATGACGTTCGAGCTCGAGGTAGCCCTTGAACAAGCGGGCAAGAACGATCTGCTCGAGGTCGTGCGCAGCGTCAAACCATCGGACATGGAGTGCATCTACGTGCGCCAAGCGCAGGCGCTCGGCCTCGGTCACGCGGTGCTTTGCGGCCAGCGCCTCGTCGGCGCCGAACCCTTTGCTGTGCTTCTCGCCGACGACTTGATGGTCGCCGATCCGCCGGTGCTCAAGCAGATGGTCGATCAGTTCGCTCACTGGCAGGCGTCGATCCTGGCGGTGCAGGAAGTGCCTGCCGAGCAGACCCGGCGCTACGGCATCGTCGCCGGAACGCCGGTCGACGAACGGTTGGTCGATGTCAGCCGCATCGTCGAGAAGCCGGCGCCCGAGGACGCCCCGTCACGCCTCGGCGTGGCGGGACGTTACATTCTCACGCCGGGCGTGTTTCGAGAGATCCTCGCGCAGCCGCGCGGCGTGGGCGGCGAGATCCAGCTGACCGACGGCATTTCCGGCCTGCTGCGGCGCGAAAAGGTGTTTGCCTATCGCTACGAAGGGCGACGCTACGACTGCGGCAGCAAGGAGGGCTTCTTGGAAGCCAACGTCGAACTCGCGCTCGCCCACCCGGAGGTCGGGACGCACTTCCGCAATTTCCTGCGCAGCCTCGAGCTCTGAGCGAGCCGGCGCGTCAGCGCCGCCGCAGGTAGTGCAGGAACTCCTCGCCGACGGCGGTCTGCTCGACCAGGTCGTTGCCTGTCTGGCGGGCAAAGGCCTGGAAATCACGCATCGACCCAGGGTCCGTGGCGATCACCTTGAGCACCTCGCCACTGTGCATCTCGGCCAGCGCCTTTTTCGCCTTCAGGATCGGCAATGGGCAGTTAAGACCGCGGGCATCGATATCCTTGGTGGCGTCCATCGGCTTTTCGTCCTCGAAAGCAGGCGCATTCTACGGCCAGGTCACTGCTGCCGCTGCGGCTCCGGATCGAACCACTGCGGCTCGATGCCGCGGCTGCGCAGCCAATCGGCCAGCGCGTAACCCGTGCCGGCGCGCCAGCAACGTACCTCGGTCAGCGCGAACAGCCGGTATTCGGCCAGCTCAGGCGACAGCCGCACTTCCCCATGCGCTTGCGCATGGTAGGCAATGATCACCTGGTTGAGGCGCTGGAAGTCGTAGACGCCAATCAACGACAGACGATCGACGGCGAGCGCAGTCTCCTCGGCCACCTCGCGCACGATGCCGGCCTCCGGCGATTCACCCGCTTCCATGAATCCGGTGACGAGGCCGAACATGCGCCCCGACCAGACGGCATTGCGCGCAAGGAGCAGCTTGCCGTCGCGGTCGGTGCACTCGATCACCGCTGCGAGCACCGGCGTCGGGTTGTTCCAGTGGGTCCAGTTGCACGACGGGCAGCGCAATCGCGACTTCGCGCCGCTGTCCTCGACCTGCTCGAGCCATGCGAGCGGCGTGGCGCAGCGCGGGCAATAGCGGTAGGCGTCTTGCGAACTCACGCAGGGAAAACGCCGGTGGACAGATAGCGGTCGCCGCGGTCGCAGGCGACGAACACGATCGTCGCATCGCGCAGCGTTGCCGCAATCTGCAGTGCGACCCAGCACGCACCGCCTGACGAGATGCCGCCGAACAGCCCCTCCTCGCGCGCGAGCCGGCGGGCCGTCTCCTCGGCGTCGGCCTGGCTGACCAGCACCAGTTCGTCGACGCGGCTGGGCTCGTAGATCTTCGGCAGATACGCCTCGGGCCATTTGCGAATGCCCGGGATGCGCGAACCTTCGGCAGGCTGCGCGCCGATGATGCGCACAGCCGGGTTCTTCTCCTTCAGGAACCGCGACACGCCGGTGATCGTGCCGGTTGTCCCCATCGCGCTGACGAAATGGGTCACGCGGCCTTGCGTGTCGCGCCAGATCTCCGGACCGGTCGTCTCGTAGTGAATGCGCGGATTGTCGGAGTTGGCGAACTGGTCGAGCACGCGGCCCTTGCCGTCTCGCTGCATCTGCTCGGCCAGGTCGCGCGCCGACTCCATCCCGCCCGAGCGCGGCGTAAGGATCAATTCGGCACCGAACACCTTCATCGTCTGCGCCCGCTCCACCGAAAGATCCTCGGGCATGATCAGGATCATCCGGTAGCCGCGGATCGCCGCCGCCATCGCCAGCGCGATCCCGGTGTTGCCCGACGTCGCCTCGATCAACGTGTCACCGGGCTTGATCTCGCCACGCTCCTCGGCGCGGCGGATCATGCTGATCGCGGGGCGGTCTTTCACCGAGCCGGCCGGGTTGTTGCCCTCGAGCTTGGCGAGGATCACGTTTCCAGCCGCCGCGCAGGCTGCTCCCGGCAGGCGTTGAAGGCGCACCAGCGGGGTCGCGCCGATCGTGTCTTCGAGCGTCTTGTAATCGTCCATCGATGCGCGCTGCCTCGGCGACTGATTGTGGCAGCAGTCCCGGGCCGTCGTAGACCCGCGTGAGATAATCCGCACCCACGCGAGTCGCCCCCACGCCCGCCCGGGTGGCGAAATTGGTAGACGCAGGGGACTCAAAATCCCCCGCCGCAAGGCGTGCCGGTTCGAGTCCGGCCCCGGGCACCAGGCACCGACCAGCCGGCCCCCGGAACGCGGGCTCCGTCCCATCCCCTGCAGCAATGCCGTCGATTCCACCGATCACCAAGGCCCTGATGCTGATCTGCGTCGCGATCTTCTTCGCGGGGCAGTTGCTGCCGGGCGTGATCGGCCCGTTCGAGATCCTCGCCGCGCTCTGGCCGATCGGCAGCGGGCGCTTCCTGCCGTGGCAGGTGGTGACCTACAGCTTCCTGCACGGCAGCATCGGCCACCTGTTCTTCAACATGCTCGGCCTGTGGATGTTCGGCGCCGAACTCGAGCGGCTGTGGGGCGGCCGTCGTTACTGGCAGTTCCTGCTGGCCAGCGTGCTGTCGGCGGCGCTGGCTCAACTGCTGTTCACGATGTTCACCGGCTCCCGATGGCCGACGGTCGGTGCCTCGGGCGCGCTGTTCGGCCTCTTGCTCGCCTATGGCATGCTGTTTCCCAACCGGACCATCATGCCGCTGTTCCCGCCGATCCCGATGAAGGCCAGGACCTTCGTCATCGTGTTCGGCGGGCTGGAGCTGCTGTTCGGGTTGAGCGGGGCCAGCGGCATCGCCCACTTCGCGCACTTGGGCGGCATGCTTGGCGGGTTCCTGATGATCCGTTACTGGCGCGGACAGGCGCCGTTCGGCCGGCGCTGAGACACCGGTTACTCCCTTTTTCTT
The DNA here is from genome assembly GCA_020354665.1 of Burkholderiales bacterium. Lineage (GTDB taxonomy): Bacteria > Pseudomonadota > Gammaproteobacteria > Burkholderiales > Burkholderiaceae_C. The sequence goes on along the minus strand of CP070653.1, from coordinate 2,140,814 downwards.
GCCAACGGCGCCACGGTTGCGCGATGCTTGAATGCGCGTCGTCGATGCCGGGAGCGAGCCATGCAAACCTCAGCCGGTCACGGATTCCTCCCGCGGGCCCCGCGCAGGCCGTTGCATGCGATGGCTGCCATCGCATGCGGCGTTCTGATGGGGTGGCTGTGTCTTGCCGACCGGGCGATTGCGGCGACGGCCGATGCCGTCGCGCCGCCGGGCTCTTTCGCCGAACAGTCGCGCGTGCTCGAGCGCGCGAACGCTGCCGTGGTGGGCCTGCGCACGCTGGCGGTCGAAGGTGCGCGTTCGGCCGGGACGCTGGGCCCTGCACGGGAAGGCTCCGGTGTCGTCATCGACGAGGACGGGACCGTGCTGACGATCGGCTACCTGATCCTCGAGGCGGAACAGGTGCAGATCGTGTTCGACGAGGAGCGCGTGCTGCCGGCACGCGTGCTCGCCTACGACACGGCCACCGGCTTCGGGCTCGTCAAGCCACTCGCGCCGTTGCGTCTGCCACACGTCGCCTTCGGGACGCCGGCCCGTACGACCACCCAGGAGCCCTTGATGATTTCGAGCGGCGGCCCCGACGGAACAGTCAGCGCGGCGCGGCTGCTCTCCCGGCGGTCGTTCGCCGGCTACTGGGAATACCACATTGACGGCGCGCTGTTCACCTCACCGCCTCACCCCAACCACAGTGGCGCGGCGCTGTTCAACGGGCGCGGCGAGCTGCTTGGCATCGGCTCGCTGCGCGTGGCTGATGCGTTCGGCCCCGGCCATCCCAATGTGCCCGGCAACATGTTCGTGCCGGTCGACCTGCTGCTGCCGATCCTGCCCGAACTGCGCGAACGCGGCGTGTCGGCCGCCAGCCGCCGGGCGTGGCTCGGAATCAACTGTGTCGAAGTCGACGGCGAGGTGCGGGTGGCACGTGTCAGCGAGGACAGCCCGGCCGACGTCGCAGGCGTGGCGCGCGGTGACCGCATCGTGCGCATCGACGGCACCGAGGTGACCACGCTCGAGACGTTGTGGAAGTCGCTGTGGAGCGGCGGCGCGGCCGAGCGCGAGGTCACGCTCGAGGTGCGGCGCGGCAATGAGGTCCAGGCATTGAAGCTGCAGTCGGTCGACCGCATGAAGACGTTGCGGCACGCGCGGGGAATCTGACAGCCCGTTGAAATACCCCCAAGGGGGCCGCGTCGCGCGTGCAGGTCGTTGGTCTCACCCGTTGCGCAGGCCTTCGGCAACGGTTGGGTAGCGCAGCGCCAGGCGCAGCTCTGCCTTCAGCCGACGGTTGACGAGCCGCCGCGATTCGCGCATGAACGACAGCTGCATCGGCGACAACCGCGACTGCGCCTGCGCGAGCGTCAGCCGCTGCGGGCGCGGCAGGCCGCACAGGTCGGCAGCAAGGTCGAAATAGTCGCCCATCGCCAGCTCGCTATCGTCGCTGGCATGGTAGACGCGCTGCGGTGCCGCGCGATGCAGCGCGACCACACACGCACGGGCCAGGTCGTCGGCGTGGATGTGGTTGGTGTAGACGTCCTCGTTGGCGACGAGCACGGGCATGCCACGCTCGAGGCGCTCCCGCGGATGGCCGCCCGGCCGGTCGGTCGCATAGATGCCCGGGATGCGCAGCACGCTGCAGCGAACGCCGGTATGGCGGCCGTACCAACGCACGCGGGCTTCGGCATCGACCCGCCGCATCGCACGCTCGGTCGTCGGCTGCAGCGGTCGTGTTTCGTCGAAGCGCGCACCGCCACAATCGCCGTACACGCCGCTGGTGCTCGCATAGACGAACCGTCGTACCCGGTCTTTGCGCATCAGCGCGTGCAGCAGATTTGCGGTGCGCGTATCGCGCGCGCCGCGCGCCGGCGGCGGCGCAAGATGCAGCACGGCATCGGCGAGGCCGGCCAGCCGGGCGAGCGTCGACGGCTGATCCAGGTTCCCCGCGAGCGGCAAGGCGCCGGCGACCCGCAGTTCCGTGGTGCGATCCGGCGACGACGTCAGCGCGAGGATTCGCCAGCGCTTGTGCAGCAGGCGAAGGACGCGCAGCCCCACGTCACCGCAGCCGACGATGAGCAATGTCGGCCGCACGACCCGTCGGGGTAGCGCACCATGCATCACGTGCACGCCCGAGACTCAGTGGGCTGTTGAATTACCCCCGTGCGCCGTGAAAGATATTTCAAAGGTCTGTCAGCGGTCATGAGGGATATCACTCTTGAAGGCACAATCGGTGACGAGTGTACGTGTCACGCCTGCCCGTCGATCGATCATGACCTTCAATGCCACCGTCCGCCCCGCGGGTCAGACTTTCGCTGTCGAGCGCGACGAAGCGATCCTCGCTGCGGCGATCCGCCAGGGCGTCGGATTGCCCTACGGATGCCGCGATGGGGCTTGCGGCTCGTGCAAGAGCAGGCTCCTCGAAGGCCGCGTCATCCACCGCCAGCACCAGCACAAGGCGCTGACCGTCGAAGAGGAGGGCACGGGCTGGATTCTCACCTGCTGCGCGGTGCCGCAGACCGACGTGGTCGTCGAGGCGCGCACGGTGCCGGGGGCGGGGGAGTTTCCCGTGCAGAAGATGCCTGCCCGCGTGACGAGCATCGAACGCGCCGCACCCGACGTCGCGATCGTGCGCCTGCAACTGCCCGCCAACGTCGTGTTGAAATACCACGCGGGCCAGTACGTTGAGTTCATCCTGCGCGACGGCGCGCGGCGCAGCTACTCGATCGCCAATGCGCCGCACACGCAACAAGAGCAGCCCGGCATCGAGCTGCACATCCGTCACATGCCCGGTGGCAAGTTCACCGACCATGTTTTCGGCACGATGAAGGAACGGGAGATCCTGCGCGTCGAAGGGCCGTTCGGCAGCTTCTTCCTGCGCGAAAACAGCGACAAGCCGATGATCCTGCTCGCCTCGGGCACCGGCTTTGCGCCGATCAAGGCGATCATCGAGTACATCAAGTTCAAGCGCATCGAGCGACCCGCCGTCCTGTATTGGGGTTGCCGCACGCGGGCCGATCTGTACCTGCACGACTGGGCTGCGCAAGCCGCCGCCGAGTTGCCGAACCTCGCCTACGTCCCCGTGCTCAGCGACGCCAGACCGGAAGATGGGTGGACCGGACGCACCGGCTTTGTGCACCGCGCCGTCATGCAGGACCTGCCGGACCTGTCGTCCCATCAGGTCTACGCGTGCGGCACGCCGGTGATGGTCGACGCGGCGCGCCGCGACTTCGTCGCTCACTGCGCGCTACCCGACGAGGAATTTCTCGCCGACAGTTTCACGTCCGAGGCTGACAAGCATGGCGATGCGTAGTACGGCCTGGGGCGTGGCTGCGCTGGCTCTGGTGCTGGCGGGCTGCCAGACACAACCGGCGAAGGTGCTCGTCTACCAGGACGAGCGTTTTGAACTCAACGAGGCCTATTCGCGCCTGTTCGATGCGCCGCCCGACCGCACCTGCGAAGCGGCACGGCGCGCCCTGTTGAGCCAGGGCTACCTCGTCGCACCGGTGAGCCGTCCGCGCTCGTTGCAGGCACGCAAGCACTTCCAGCCCGAAGGCGACGTGCACGTGGAAATCGAGTTCAACGTGTTCTGCGTGCCCGACGGTGCAGTGTCGACGGCCTACGCCAGCGCGATCCAGGAGCGCTACGTCCTCAAGCGCAGTGCGAACGCCGCCAGCGTGGGCGTCAATGCGATCGGCTCGGTGTCGATCCCGCTGGGCTCGAACGAGGATTCGCTGGTCAAGGCGGGCAGCGAGACGATCGCGGGCGGGAAGTTCTACGACCGCTTCTTCGCGCTGGTCCAGCGATATCTACGCGAGCTGAACGCCGAGTAGCGCTCGCGTCCGGCCACCCGAAATCCGGCCGGTCCGCGGTGCGTACCCGACCGTCGAATGGATCCTGCTTCGGCATGCGAAGAAACGGCCGCACCCGCCGCCTTCGCTCACTCGCCCAGATAGGCGGCGCGCACCTTCGGATCGTTCAGCAGCGCCTTGGCTTCACCGGCCATCGTGATCTCGCCCGATTCCATCACATAGCCCCGATCGGCCAGCGCGAGTGCACGGCTGGCGTTCTGCTCGACGAGCAGGATGGTCACGCCGCGCGAGTGAATCTCCGCAACGACTTCGAAAATCTTGTCCACCAGGATCGGCGACAAGCCCATCGACGGCTCGTCCATCAACAGCACTTTCGGCCGCGCCATCAGTGCACGGCCGAGCGCGAGCATCTGCTGCTCGCCGCCGCTGAGCGTGCCGGCCAGCTGGTTCCTGCGCTCCTTCAGCCGTGGGAAGACGCCGAACACCTTGTCGATGTCGTCCGGGATCTCGCTGTCCTGCCGACTGAAAGCGCCCATCTGCAGGTTCTCGGTGATCGTCATCCGCGCAAACACGCCGCGCCCCTCGGGCACCATCACCAACCCCTGCCTGACCAGGTCCCACGCGCCTTGCCCCTTGATGCTGCGACCGAAGAACTCGATGCCGCCGGCCGCCACCGGCTGCAGCCCGGTGATCGCTTTCAGCGTCGTCGTCTTGCCGGCGCCGTTGGCGCCGATCAGGCTGACGAGCTCGCCCTCGTTGACCTCGAACGAGATGCCCTTCACCGCCTGGATGCCGCCGTAGGCCACCTTCAGGTCGTTGACCTTCAACAGCGTGTTTGCCATGCCCGGTGTCTCCGCTGGACTCATTGCGCCTTGTGGCTGGCGCCCAGGTAGGCCTCGATGACCTTCTCGTCGCGTTGCACTTCGGCCGGCGTACCCTCGGCGATCTGCTTGCCGTAATCGAGCACGCTCACGCGGTCGCACAAGCCCATCACCAGCTTGACGTCGTGCTCGATCAGCAGGATCGTGCGCCCGTCCCGGCGGATGCGGTCGATCAGCTCGCGCAGCACGACCTTCTCGGTGGCGTTCATTCCGGCGGCCGGCTCGTCGAGCGCAATCAGCTTCGGATCGGTCGCCAGCGCGCGGGCGATCTCGAGCCGCCGCTGGTCGCCGTAGCTCAGCGTGCGCGCCTTGAACTCGGCATACTTGCCGATCCCGACGTAGTCGAGCAGTTCCTGCGCGCGCTGCGCGATCGCTGCCTCTTCGGCCCTGAACGACGGCGTGCGCAACATCGCGCCAATCAGCCCGGAATGCGTACGCACGTGACGGCCGACCATCACGTTCTCGAGCGCCGTCATGTCGGGAAACAGGCGGATGTTCTGGAACGTGCGCGCGATCCCGTCGCGCGCCACCTCGTGCGCCGCGGTCGGCTTGTAGGGCTTGCCGCCGAGCTCGAAGGTGCCGGAGTCGGGCGTATACAGGCCCGTGATGACATTGAAGAAGGTGGTCTTGCCCGCGCCATTGGGGCCGATCAGACCGTAGACCTCGCCGGCCTGGATGTTGATACCGACGTCCGACAGCGCCTGCAGCCCGCCGAACCGCTTGCTCACGCCGGCCACGCCGAGGATGGTCTGCGTCATCGCCGCGGCCCTCTCACTTCGCCGCGGCCGCAGGCGACGGCGCGGCCTTGCCGTGCTCGGGCGACGGCCACAGCCCGCGCGGGCGCGCGAGCATGATGCCGATCATCGCCAGCGCGATCATCAGTTGCCGCAGGATCGCGGCGTCGAGCCGGCCGTCGGTCATCGCCTGCAGCGGACCGGCCACGTAGCGCAGCACCTCGGGCAGCGCGGCGAGCAGCAGCGCGCCGAGGATGACACCGGGCAGGTGCCCGATGCCGCCGAGCACGACCATCGCGACAATCATGATCGATTCCTGCAGCGCGAACGACTCGGGCGAAACGAAGCCCTGGAAGCTGGCGAACATCGCACCCGATACGCCGCCAAACGTTGCACCCATCGCAAACGCCAGCAGCTTCATGTTGCGCACGTTGATGCCCATCGCCTTGGCTGCCGTCTCGTCCTCGCGCATCGCCATCCAGGCGCGGCCGATGCGCGAACGCTGGAGCCGGTAGCAGAGCACCACGCTGAATACCACCAGCGCAAGAAAGAGGTAGTAGTACTGGGTGACGGACGGAATGTCCATGCCGAACCATTCTTTGCGCTTCGCCAGGTCAAAGCCGAAGATGCGGATCGCGTCGATCTGCGAGATGCCCTTCGGCCCGTTGGTGATGTTGACCGGCGCATCGAGGTTGTTGAGGAAGACACGGATGATCTCGCCGAAGCCCAGCGTCACGATCGCCAGGTAGTCACCGCGCAGACGCAGCACTGGCGCACCGAGCAACAAGCCGGCGATGGCCGCCAGACCGGCTCCCAGCGGAATCACCGCCCACCACGGCATGTGCAGGCCGTTGGGGAACGCCGCCGCAATCGCCGGAAACGTCTCGATCAGGTGGGGTGAAGCAAGCAGCGCAAACATGTATGCACCGACCGCATAGAACGCGACGTAGCCCAGGTCAAGCAGACCGGCATAGCCAACGACGATGTTCAGGCCGAGTGCGAGCAGGACGTAGAGCAGTGCGATGTCGACGATGCGCACCCAGGCATTGCCGAACTGCTGCGCGATGAGCGGCAGCACCAACAGCGCCGCAGCCGCAATGAGGAACGGAATGAGCTTGTTCTTCATCTCAGGCTCCCGCAGTACTCAGGCGCGATCCGCGACACGCTCGCCGAACAGGCCCTGCGGTCGCAGCGTCAGCACGAGGATCAGCACGATGAAGGCAAAGATGTCCTGGTAGTGGCTGCCGAGCACACCGCCGGTGAGCGGTCCGATGTAGCCGGCACCCAGCGCCTCGATGACGCCGAGCAGAACGCCCCCCATCATCGCCCCGGCCAGATTGCCGATGCCGCCGAACACCGCCGCCGTGAACGCCTTGAGGCCGGGCAGGAATCCCATCGTGTGCTGCACCGATCCGTAGTTGGCCGCGTACATCACGCCGGCCAAGGCCGCCAGCGACGCGCCGATCACGAAAGTCGCCGAGATCACCATGTCGGGCCTGACGCCCATCAGGCCGGCCACCCGCGGGTTCTCGGCGGTGGCGCGCATCGCCCGCCCCAGGCGCGTGTAGTTGACCACGTACATCAGCCCGGCGAGCGTGACGACGGTCAGCAAAAGGATCAGGATCTGCGTCGTGTTGATCACCGCACCGAACACCTCGAACGGCCGGCTCGGCAGCAGGATGGGATACGGCTTGTAGTTGGGTTTCCAGATGATCATCGCCAGCGTCTGCAGCAGCAGGCTCATCCCCATCGCCGTGATCAGCGGCGCGAGCCGCGGTGCGTTGCGCAGCGGCCGGTACGCGACCTTCTCGATCGTGAAGTTGAGCACCGCGCACACGACCACCGCACAAATGAGCGACAGCAGCATCAGCAGCCAGCCGGGCAAGCCGGCATCCTTGAGTGCGGTGACCACGGTCCAGCTCGTCAGCGCCCCGACCATCAGCACCTCGCCGTGGGCGAAGTTGATCAGTCCGATGATCCCGTAGACCATCGTGTATCCCAGTGCCACCAGCGCATACATGCTGCCGAGCACGAGGCCGTTGATGATCTGCTGGATCAGGATGTCCATCGCTTTTCGTCTCCTCGTTGTCGGACGCCGCGGGCACGGCCACCAACGTCTTGCGCAACGTTCGTCCTGCGCGCGCGCCGCCGCTGCGATTTCTGCAGTTCGACCGCCGCGCGACATTCGTCGAGCCACGACCCGACCGCACAATGCAAGACGGCGCGCATTGTAGGCCGAGGCCCCCTGTGCATCTGCACGGGCTTTCACCCGTGTCAGGCGCGCGCTCCCCCGATCGCGCTACCGCGGCTTGCCCGTATCGACGTCGGGCTCAGTAGTAACCCCTGCATTCGCATTGAGTCGCCGCAGCTCGGCCAGTCGCTCGCCGATGCGGATCTCGAGCCCACGCGGCACGGGCTCGTAGAACGGTGCGGGCTCGACACCATCGGGCAGGTAGCGCTCGCCGGCCGCGAACGCTTCGGGCTCTTCGTGCGCATAGCGGTAGCCCTTGCCATAGTCGAGCTGCTTCATCAACGCGGTCGGCGCATTGCGCAGATGCAGCGGCACCGGGCGTGTGCCATCCTGCTGCACGAAAGCGCGCGCTGCATTGAACGCCTGGTACACCGCGTTGCTCTTCGGCGCGACCGCGAGATAGACGAGCGCCTGCGCAAGTGCCAGCTCGCCTTCCGGGGAACCGAGCCGTTCGTAGGTCTCGGCTGCGTCGAGCGCAAGCCGCAGCGCACGCGGATCGGCCAGGCCGATGTCCTCGCTGGCCATGCGGACCATCCGGCGCGCCAGGTAGCGCGGGTCGACACCGCCGTCGATCATGCGCACGAACCAGTACAGCGACGCGTCGGGATCGGACCCGCGCACCGATTTGTGCAACGCCGAGATCGTGTCGTAGAACTGCTCGCCGCCCTTGTCGAAACGCCGCATCTGTTCACCGAGCGCGCGCTCCAACCGTGCGAGGTCGAGCTGCGCCGCGGTCGGGTTGGCAGCGACGAGGTTCTCGAAGGCGTTGAGCGCGCGCCGCGCGTCACCGTCGGCGTAGGCGATCAGTCGCTCGCGCGCCTCGTCGGCGAGGGGCGGTGCGTCCAGCAGCTGCCGCGCCCGCTCGAGCAGTCGCACCAGATCTTCGGGGTCCAGCGGGTGCAGCACGTGGACCGTCGCGCGCGACAGCAGCGCCGAGTTGACCTCGAACGATGGGTTCTCGGTAGTGGCCCCGATGAACGTGAACAGGCCGCTCTCCACATGCGGCAGGAAGGCGTCCTGCTGAGCCTTGTTGAAGCGATGCACCTCGTCGACGAACACGACGGTGCGCCGGCCCTGCTCGCGCGCCACCAGCGCACGCTCCACCGCATCGCGGATGTCCTTGACGCCGCCGAGCACGGCCGAGATGGGCAGGAACTGCGCGTCGAACGCATCGGCCACCAACCGGGCCAACGTCGTCTTGCCCACCCCCGGCGGTCCCCACAGAATCATCGAGTGCAGGCGTCCCGAATCGAACGCCACCCGCAGCGGCTTGCCCTTGTCCAGCAGGTGGCGCTGACCCACCACCTCGGCGAGCGACTTCGGCCGCAGGCGCTCGGCCAGCGGCGCGTCGGCGTGGGAACGTTCGCGACGCGGCTCGAGCGCGTCGTCGTCGAACAACCGGGGATCGCTCACGCCGGGATTGTCGCGGCAGCAGCGGCGGCCTGACAGGCTGTCGAAATGCCCTCAGGCGCGGTCACTGCTCGAGGACTTCGGCTCCGGGCGGCGGAACGAAATGGAACCGCGCCGGATCCACCGAGGCATTCACCTCGACCGCATCGAAACGCAGCGACGAGCGCTGCCCGAAGTTGTCGACCAGGTCGATCGCCGCCAGCTGCGAACCGCGAAAACCGATCGAGATGCTCTGGAAGGTTCCTTCCTTCGACTTGGGTAGGGCCTGAACCCACGACAGGCCGTCGCGATCGGGCAATGCCGACAGATCGAAATCCTTTTCGAGCGATGCGCCCGCGAGCAACGCGGCCGGCGTCGCACCGACGGCGTGGCTCATGCGGCGCGAACTGGCCTGGTTGAGGTCCGGGTCGAAGATCCACACCTTCTGGCCGTCGCCGACGATGAGCTGCTCGAACGGTCGCGTATAGGCAAAGCGGAACCGGTCGGGGCGAGCGAATTCGAACTCGCCGGCCGAGGTCTTGGTGCGCTTGCCGTCGGGGGAAGTGACGGTCTGCGTGAACGCCGCGCGCGCGCTTCTGACGTCGGTCGAGAACTCGCGCAGCGATTGCAGCGCGTCGGCATGCGCCGGCGACGCGGCCAGCACCACCGCGCCCGCCACCGCAGCGGTCCATGATCGGCTCATTCGCTGCGCGCCGGGACGAGGATGTCGCGGTTGCCGTTGCTCGCCATCGCGGATACGAGTCCGGCCTTCTCCATTTGTTCCAGCAAACGTGCCGCTCGGTTGTAGCCGATGCGCAAGTGGCGCTGCACCAGCGAGATCGAGGCACGACGGTGCTGCAGCACGATCGCCACGGCCTGGTCGTAAAGCGGGTCGGCCTCGCCGCCGCCTTCGCCAGGTACGCCCACCTCGGCACCGTCGTCATCATCGAGCGTGCCGCCTTCGAGCAGCCCCTCGATGTAGTTGGGTTCGCCCTGGCTCTTGAGGTATTCGACGACGCGGTGCACCTCCTCGTCAGAAACGAACGCCCCGTGCACGCGCACCGGCAGGCCAGTGCCGGGCGCCAGATAGAGCATGTCCCCCTGGCCGAGCAAGGCTTCGGCACCCATCTGGTCGAGGATCGTGCGGCTGTCGACCTTGCTGCTGACCTGGAACGACAGGCGCGTCGGGATGTTTGCCTTGATCAGCCCGGTGATCACGTCCACGCTCGGCCGCTGCGTGGCCAGTACCAGGTGGATGCCGGCGGCGCGCGCCTTCTGCGCCAGCCGCGCGATCAGCTCTTCGATCTTCTTGCCCACCACCATCATCAGGTCGGCGAGCTCGTCGATCACGACGACGATGAAGGGCAGCCGCTCGAGCGGCTCGGGCGCCTCGGGCGTCAGGCTGAACGGGTTGGCGATGCGCTCGCCGTCCTCGGCCGCCTCGGCGAGTTTCTTGTTGTAACCCGAGAGGTTGCGCACGCCGAGTCGGCTCATCAGCTTGTAGCGGCGTTCCATCTCGCCGACGCACCAGTTCAGCGCGTTGGCCGCGTGCTTCATGTCGGTGACGACCGGGCACAGCAGGTGCGGGATGCCCTCGTAGACGCTCATCTCGAGCATCTTCGGGTCGATCAGGATGAGCCTCACGTCGCGCGCCTCGGCCTTGTAGAGCAGGCTGAGGATCATCGCGTTGATCCCCACGCTCTTGCCGGCCCCGGTCGTGCCCGCCAGCAGGCAGTGCGGCATCTTCGCGAGATCCGCGACCACCGGCGCGCCAACGATGTCCTTGCCGAGCCCGATGGTCAGCTGCGATGCCGCATCGTTGTATGCCTGCGAGCCGAGGATCTCAGCCAACCGGATCGTCTGCCGCTTGGCGTTGGGCAACTCGAGGGCCATCGTCGTCTTGCCCGGGATCGTCTCGACGACGCGGATGCTCACCAGACTGAGCGAGCGCGCCAGATCCTTGGCCAGGTTCACCACCTGCGCGCCCTTCACGCCGGTGGCCGGCTCGACCTCATAGCGCGTGATCACCGGTCCCGGCGACGCCGCGACGACACGCACCTCGACGCCGAAGTCCTTGAGCTTCTTCTCGATCAGCCGGCTCGTCATCTCGAGCGACTCGGGCGTCACCGACGAATCCGGCCGTGCCGGGGCCGCGTCGAGCAGATCGACCTGCGGCAGCTTGGTGTCGGCCAGTTCGGTGAAAAGCGGCTTCTGCCGTTCCTTGGCGACGCGTTCCGACTTGGGCACCTCGAACATCGTCGGCTCGATGAGGAGCGGCAGGTGGTCTTCGAGCACGTGGCGCTCGGTGTCCACCACCGAGGCGCGCTCTTTCTGCGCCTGCTCGCCCAGCCGCCGGTCCTCTGCACGCTCGATACGCTGCTGGCGTCGCTCGCGCAGCCCTTCGAACCAGCCGCCGATGTCTTCGGCGACACCCGCCCACGAGAAGCGGAACGCCAGCGCCGAACCCGCCACCAGCGCCGCGATCCACAGCACCCCCGAGCCCGCGAAGCCGAGTGCGGTCATCGACCACTGACCGAGCGTGACACCGATGACGCCGCCGGCGTGACCGCCGGGCAGGCGCCCTTCCCATTGATACAGGCGTGTCCACTCGAGCGAGCAGCTGGCAGCGAGCAGCAGCGCCAGACCGAGCCAGAACATCCAGGCTGGCCGCCGCCATGCCGGACTGTCCGCGGCGCCGGAGCTCCCGCGCAGCCAGCGGGCCAGCCCCGCAAGCCATTCGCGCAAGCCGACGAGCATCAGCCACCAAGCGGAGAAACCGAACATCACGTAGAGCATGTCGGCCAGCCACGCGCCGATCACACCGGCTCTGTTGTGCACGCCCGTGCCGTCACCCGATGTCGAGAAGCCGGCGTCGCCGGGGTGGTGGGTCAGCAATGCGAGCAACGTGATCAGCCAGACCACGCTGGCGACGAACAGCAAGGCCTGCCGGCGCAGCCGCACCGGTGCATCGTTGTCAGCGTTGGATGCGGCAGCCGCGGCGCCGCGCTTGTAGACGGGGGCCGCCACGCCATCGGATCGGAGCGAGCCGAGGGGGAAAGTCAT
>CP070653.1:2122039-2128602 GCA_020354665.1 Burkholderiales bacterium | reverse complement strand
CTCCGAATGCGCAGTCATTGTCCTTGCGCCCTCGACGGGTCCATCGGCGGACTGCTGCGGATCAGGCTCGACGGATTCTCGCGAATCTCGCGGCTGAACTCCGACATGTTGCGTCCCGTATTCTCGAACTGATGCAGGATGCCGTTGATGCGTCTGAGCGCCTGCTGGATCTCCTGCACCGACGCGCGCAGGTCGCGGCCGTTGTCGTCGATCAGCGCATTCGACTCATTCAGCAGCTTGTCCAGACTGGCGCGCGTCTGCTTGAGATCCTGTGAAATGTCCAGGAGGTTCTCCGTGGTCATCTGCGTGTTCGCGAGTGCGCGGCTCAGGTGCTGTTGATTCTCGTCTCTCAGCGCGCGCTCCAGCAGACGCGTCACATTGTTCATTCGGGCCAGGGTGGCGTTCGATTCCTTCAACACCTCGGGCAGGGCGGTTTCCAGCGTGTCACCCACGCGGTCGATGCGGTCGCCCAGTCGCTTCAGCAGCGGCTCGAACTCCCGCTCGGTCATCTCGGAGAGCTTGCCGGCGACATCCGCGACCGCGTCCATCACGCTGGGACTGTCCTCGACGGCCAGCGTCGCTCCCGGTGGCAGCACGTTGCCGCTCTCGCCCGTCTTGATGTCCACGACCATCGGCGCCAGCAGGCCGGAGGACGTCCTCCTGACCTTGCTGTCTGCCGGAATCCGCCAGCCGCGTTGCACCCTCAGCGCTACGCGATAGATGGTCCTGCCGGAGGTCTGGTCGACACCGATCTCGCCGACGCGGCCAATCTCGTGCCCCTCGAAGGTCACCACCGAGCCCGACTTGATGCCGGTGGTGTTCCTGAAATCCGCGAAGTAAGTGTCGGTTGCCTTGCCGCGACCCGTCAGCTGAAACAGCGCCAGCAGCAATGCGGCCGCCATGGCGATCACGAAGGCGCCCACCATCGCGTAGTTCGTCGCGTCACGCTTCAATTGGGCCGTTCCTACGCGGTGAGGCGTCGCAGATACTCATCGGCATCCAGTGTTTCATGTCGCGGGCGCCGGTTGATGAGCCCCTGAATCCGTTCGTTGTCGGACTCTCGTATCTCGGCAGTGTCTCCGATCATGAGCACGCTGCCGTGATCCAGCACGGTGATCCGATCGGCGATCTTGAACGCACTGTCCAGATCGTGCGTGACCACCACGATCGTCATGTTCATCGCCTCTCGAAGGTTCAGGATGAGCTCGTCCAGCTCGGCGGACACTACCGGATCGAGACCGGCCGACGGCTCGTCGAAGAAGAGCAGCTGCGGATCCATCACGATGGCCCTGGCGAGCGCGGCCCGCTTGATCATTCCCCCGGACAGTTCCGAAGGCATCAAATCGCCGAAGCCGGCGAGATTGACCACCTCGAGCTTGATCCGGCTGATGATCTGCATCGTCTTGCGGTCGAGCCTGGCATGCTCCCGCAAAGGCAGCTCGACGTTTTCCTGCACCGTCATCGAATTGAACAACGCGCCGCCCTGGAAGGACACGCCGATATTGCGGCGTAGCGCGAACATCTCGCGCGCCGAAAGCCGCGTGATGTCCTGCCCCAGCAGCCTGATGCCGCCCGAGGTCGGCCGGCGCAGGCCCAGCAGGTGGCGCAGCAGCGTGCTCTTCCCCGACCCGCTGCCCCCCATGATGACCATGATCTCGCCGCGTTGCACGTTCATGCTGACGCCGTGCAGCACCTCGCGGCTGCCGTAGTGCGCAACCAGGTTCTCGACTTCGATCGCCGGAGTCCTGGCGGCGGCATCGGTGGCGATCGTCGTCGACATCTCGGTATCTTTGCGAGCTGCTACTGGCTCTGGAAGTAGCTGAAGACCATGTCCGCCAGGATGATGCTCGCAATGCTGACGACCACCGACCGGGTCGTCGCTTTGCCCACCCCTTCGGCACCCGCCGTAACCGTGAACCCGTTGCTCGCGCCTACCAGCGTGATGATCGTGGCAAAGACGAGACTCTTGGAGAGTCCTTGCCACACGTCTTCGGGCGTGAGCGCATCGATCGTGCCTTCGATGTAGGCGGCGAGCGGCATGCCCAGCTCCAGATTGCAGTACAGCGCGCCCCCGGACAGCGCCATGAAGTTGGACATCACCACCAGGGCGGGCACAGTGACCAGCATGGCAAGCAGTAGTGGCGACACCAGATAGCGCACCGGATTGATGCCGATCACCGACAGGGCATCGATCTCCTGCGCGACCTGCATGGTGCCGATGCGCGCTGCAATGGCCGAGGCCGATCGGCCGGCCACGAAGATGCCGGTAATCAGCGGCGCGAACTCGCGCGTCACCGACAGCGCGATGCCCAGCACCACCTGCGACTCCGCGCCGTACGGCCGCAGCGAATAGATGCCCTGGATCGCGAGCATCGCGCCGACCGCAAAAGAAGCGAGCGCGACGATCGGAATCGCGGTGATGCCCACCGACATGGCCGCGGCGCAGATGGCCGCCAGGCGCACGGGCTGCTGCAGCCATCGCCCGACGATGGCCCAGTACAGGCTTTCCAGGAACAGCGAAGCGACATAGCCGACTTCTTCCACCACGGCCACACTCTTGCGGCCGTATTGGTCGAGCACGTTCAGCAGGCGGCGCGTCAGCCAGTTCAGCGCGTCAGGCATTCGACGGGGGCAATGTCGGGTAGAAGTTGAAAACGGTATCGAGACGGGCCAGCTTCAACACGCGCATGGCCGCCGGGCTGGCCCCGAACAAGCCGAATTCGAGCCGCTTGGCCTTGGCCGCCTGCAGCCCCTCGACCAGCGTGGCGATGCCGGAGCTGTCGATATAGCTGACCGCGGCCAGGTCGACGATGACCGGACGATCGTCGCGAATGCATTGCAGTATCGCTCGACGCGCAGCGGGCGAGGCATGCATGTCGATATCGCCGCTGAGTCGGACCACCGTCTTATCACCGGCCTGATACACGTCGCATTGCATCGAATTCCCCCCGTGCGCAATCGATGACCGGCTCAAGGCGCCGAGGGATCGGCGCGGATCGTCTTGCTCATCCGCAGGAAGTTTCCGAATCCCGCGGGAGGTGGCAGGAACTCCACCTGATCCATGATTTCGCGCATGAAGTGCACGCCGAGACCGCCGGGCCGCACGTCATCGAGATTCCTCGGCTCGACGCTGCTCACGTCAACGGGTGCCGCGTTGTCCAGCACGTGCAGGATCAATGTGTCATCTTGCCGGAGCAACTCGACGCTGATCTGCGTGATGGCACTCGCGGTCTTGCCGTGCTGGATGACGTTCATGCACGCCTCGTTCAGTGCCAGCACGAAGTTGCTCGCCAGCTCCGCGTCGACCCCCTGGGCCTGCACGGCGGCGAGCACCGCATCGCGCATCGGCTTGAGTTGACCGGGCGTCGCAGCGAAGCACGTGCTGAACAGCCGGCGAGGGGCGGCCGGCGGTTGTTCGCCCGGTGGCGGTGCGAGCAATTGCACGGTCAGCGCGGTCGCGTCATCACCAGGTGCTTCCCGGCGCGGAAAGAGACCCGCGATCAAGGCCTCCGCACTGAACTGGCCTGAATCGATCATGGCCGCTATGCGCCCCTTCAATCGATCGAGGTCCGCAAAGGTTTTGCCTTCGATCGCTTCGACGGCGCCATCGCTGACCATGCACAGAGTGGCGGGGCCGGGTCCGGTGCTGACGTCGTCATAGACCACGGCGTCGAGAATTCCGATCGGCGGCCCGGAGGCCGGGATCTCGGTGATCTCTCCCTGGCGCCAGATCAACACGGGCAAATGGCCGGCGTTGGCCAATCGGGCGTGACAGCCGGACTTGTCGATGCAGCCGACGACCATCGTGATGAACATGCCGCGCAGGGCGCTGACGCGCAGCTCCCGGTTCAAGGCCTCCAACAGCCTGGCGGGACTTCCCTGCGTCTGCGCGAGACAGGAAAACATGCTGACGGCGCGCACCATCCACAGCGCGGCATTGATGCCCTTGCCGGAGACGTCGCCAAGACAGAACCAGGCATCGCCGTCCGGATTTGCCAGGTGGCTGTAGAAGTCGCCTGAGACGATGCGCGCCGCCAGATTGGCCCCCTGGATGTTGCCGTGACCGGGGCTCGGCAACATCGAGCGCTGTATCTCGCGTGCAATTTCGAGTTCGCGCTGGATTCGCTCCCGCTCGAGGGCGAGAATCGACAACCTGGCGTTGTTGATGGACAGGCCTGCGAGCGCGCAGTAGCCCATCAGCAGCGCCTGATCCTGGCGGGAGAAACGCCGATCGCCGGACTTGTTCAGCAACATCACCGTGCCGAGCACCTTGGCCTGGGCGATCAGGGGAGCGCAGACCACGGAGCGCGTCACGAAGCCGGTCTGCTCGTCGACGGCGCGATAAAAGCCGGGGTAACTGGCCACATCCTCGACCAGCACCGGCCGACCTTGTTCGGCGACCTGCCCGATGATGCCGACCCCGCGCGGCACGGTCACCCCGGTCGCCGGATTCGGCCCCAGGCTCGCCTTGCACTCCAGGAGGTCTTCGGCCTCGTTGAACAGAAAGATCGATGCCGCTTCCGCGCCCAGGCTCTGGCGTATCGTCTCGAGCGTGTGCTCGAGCGCCATGTCGGGTCGGTCGGCGGTCGCCATCTCCTCGCCGATGTGCGCCAGGAAGTCCGAACGGTTCGGGTCGAGCATGAGTGCATTTTGCATCGCTGCGCCACCGCCCGCGGGCGTGGCGACCAGCGCAAGGTGACGGCACTTGCCGCGGCGGCAATTGCCTCCCATCATCAACATGCCGCGCTGCAAAATAGTGGCGGTCGCGACCCTCCAACAGCCTACCCATGCACATCCAGTTCCTCGGCGCCACCCGTGAAGTCACCGGCTCGTGTTTCCTGATCGAGGCCGAAGGGCAGCGCGTGCTCGTCGATTGCGGGCTGATCCAGGGCACCCGCGAGCACGAGCGCCACAACGCCGATCCGTTCGCGTTCGACCCGACCGCGATCGACGCGGTCGTGCTCACGCACGCCCACCTCGACCATTCGGGGCGGCTGCCGCTGCTCGTGCGCGACGGCTTCAAGGGCAGGATCTTCACGCACCACGCAACGGTCGACCTGTGCGAGATCATGCTCAGCGATGCCGCCTACATCAACGAAAAGGACGCCGAGCGCCACAACCGCCGGGCCGCGCGCAATGACAACGACGACAAGCAGGTGCAGCCGCTTTACGACCGTCACGATGCACAGCGCACGCAGAAGCACTTCGTCGCGCTCGCCTACGGGCAACGCACCGAGGTCGCCAGCAACATCTGGTTGACGCTGCGCGACGCCGGCCACATCCTGGGCTCGGCCATTGCAGAAGTCGAAGTCGGCATCGGTGCGCGGCGACGCAGGGTCGTCTTCAGCGGCGATCTCGGCCATCGCGGCGCGCCGATCCTGCGAGATCCGGAGATCGTCGAGCAGGCCGACCTGGTTGTCCTCGAGAGCACGTACGGCGACCGCCTGCACCGGCCGTGGGCATCGACCTGGCAGGAGATGGGCGAGATCATCGCCGGCGCGCGCAGCGGCCGCGGCAACATCCTGGTGCCGAGCTTCGCGGTCGGCCGCACGCAGGAGCTGCTGTACGTGTTCAGCCAGCATTTCGAAGAGTGGGGCCTGGACCGCTGGCGCGTCTTCCTCGACAGCCCGATGGCGATCCGCGCCACCGACGTCTACGACGAGCACGCTCGCGTTTACGATGCCCGTGCGCGCGAATGGCACGCGCAGCAGGGCAGGGAGCCGTTCCGGCTGCCCAACCTCACGTTCAGCCGCAGCAGCGAGGAGTCGATGCATATCAACGACATCGTCTCCGGCGCGATCATCATCGCGGGCAGCGGCATGTGCACCGGCGGGCGCATCGTGCACCACCTCAAGCACAACATCGCCCGCGAAGGTGCGCACGTGATGATCGTCGGCTTCCAGGCGCGCGGCACACCGGGCCGCGCGCTGGTCGATGGCGCCGAGCGCATTCGGCTGTGGGGCGAGGAGTTCGACGTCAGGGCCAAGATCCACACCGTCGGCGGCCTGTCGGCGCACGCCGACCAGCAGGGCCTGATCGATTGGTATCGCCAGATCAAGCGGCGTCCCCCGGTCATGCTGGTGCATGGTGAACCGGACGCGATGGAGGCGCTCGCGCAGCGCCTCGGCGACGACCTGCAGGCGCGCGCGACCTGCGCGGACTACCTGCAGAAGGTCAGCCTGTGACGCGTTTGAATCAGGGGCGGCGCTCGCCCGTGCGCCGCGCTCGAGCCTTGGGCAGCGGCCTACAGGCCGAGCTTCGTCAACATCTCCGTGAATCGCGGGGCCGAACGCAACACGTCGTTCTCACCGTCCTTCAGGTAGATGATCTCCGGATGGCGCTCCTCATACATCTGCTCGAGCCAATGGAAGGCTTGATCCTTGTCGCCTAGCCCGCGATACGCAGCAAAGAAGGCCGAGGCAGTCACCGGACCCCGCGAAGCCCGCTCCTTCAGTTCCTCGACGAGTGCCAACGCCTCCGTGCGCCGGCCGGCCCTGGCGTAGGCCTCCGCAAGATGGCCGAGCACGTAGGGCGTCCGCTTCGTCAGGTTGGCCGCCACCTGG
>CP070653.1:2115852-2121939 GCA_020354665.1 Burkholderiales bacterium | reverse complement strand
GTCGATCCGCGCGACCGTGCTCGCCGCGATTGTGCTCGGTACGGCGTTGCTGGCGGCACTGGTGCCCGTCGTCGATGCACGACTGTCGTGCGAGACGAACAAGCCGCTGGTGCCGGGCTACCTGACGGGCTGGCCACTGTCTGCCGCAGGGTTGCAGCCGCTGCGGGGCGGCGTTGACCCGGACGGTGGGCGCTCTGCCCGCCGCGGTCAAGAAGTCGATGCGAGATGGCGCGCGAGTTCGAGCGCACGCCGCAGAGCGGCGTGCACGGTGGCCGCGCGGACGGCGGCACGGCCACCCGTCAGCTGCAAGCGTTGCTCGCCGCGGTCGCCGCGCCGGGCCCACGCGAGCCAGACCGTTCCCACTGGCTTGCCAGCCGTGGCACCGCCGGGACCGGCAACACCGGTCACGGCCAGCGCGATGGTCGAATGTGAATGCGCGAGCGCGCCTTCGGCCATCGCGCGAGCCACCGGTTGGCTCACCGCGCCGTGCTGCTCGATCAACGCGGCGTCAACGCCGAGGCTCTCGATCTTGGCCGCGTTCGAGTACGTCACGAAGCCGCGATCGAACCACTCGCTGGAGCCCGCGACGCTGGTACAGGCCGCCGCGATCAAGCCGCCCGTGCACGACTCCGCCGTTGCCAACCACGCGCCGTGCGCCCGCAGTGCGACGGCGAGCGAACGCACTTCGGACGCAAAGCGTCGCAGGTCGTCGGGGGCGCGCTGCGCGCTCATCCCGCCGAGACAACTCGCGCCACCACCGCCATCACCAGCAAGGTCATCGCCGCAGCCACCAAGTCGTCGAACAAGATGCCAAGCCCATGCCGCCACCCCGGCCGCTCGCCCGGTTGCCACTTGACCAACCGATCGGCCCACCCGACCGGGCCCGCCTTGATGGTATCGAAGAGACGGAACAGCACGAATGCGGAAAGTTGGCCCGCGAAGCCCAGCGGCATCGCAATCCACAGGACGAGCCAGAACGCGACCACTTCATCCCACACGATCGCGCCGGGGTCAGCTGCCTCGAGGTGGCGGGCCGCTACACAGCATGCCCATGCGCCGACCGCAATGCCGATGGCGATCACGACGCCCCATGCCGCAGCGCTCAACACCGGCGATAGCACGAGGAACGCCACCCATGCCCACAGCGTGCCGACGGTCCCCGGCGCCACCGGGGACAGTCCGCTGCCGAAGCCAAGGGCGATGACATGCGCGGGGTGCGACAGCAGGAAGCGCACGCCCGGTCGCCGTGTCAGCGCGGCACCCGTCATGCGCGGAAGTGATCGAAGCTGGTGAAGGCGTGGTCGAGCAATTCGCCGTTTCGACCACGAATTCGCACGCCCGGCTCAGCGTCGATGCGGCCGATGCGTGTCAAGGGCACGCCCGCAGCGCTTGACGCTGCCAGCACCGCGTCGCTGCGGTCCGGTCGCGCCGTAACGCAAAACACATAGTCGTCGCCGCCGCCGAGTGCGCACTCAAGCTGCAGGTGCCAGGGCTGCACGGCCAGATGGGCGCTCACCGGTACCGCAGCGGCTTCGAGACTGGCGCCCAGCGGCGCGTCTGGGGCGCCGGATCGGCGCAGGACGTGTGCCAGGTCGCCGAGCAGGCCGTCGGAGACATCGATCGCTGCGCTGGCGACGTCGCGCAGCGCCTGCCCGAGCGACACGCGCGGCACCGGGCATTCCATCGCAAGGCGCACCGCCTCGAACACCTCGCCGTCGAGACGCACCCGACCACGAAACGCCTCGAGCGCCAGCCGCGCATCCCCGAGCGTGCCACTCGCCCACAGATCGTCACCCGGGCGCGCCCCGCTGCGCAGTAGCGCTCTGCCGGCCGGCACCTCGCCAAATGCCGTGATCGTCATCGCGAGCGGACCCGCCGTCGTGTCGCCCCCCACCAGATCGACCGCCTGCTCATCCGCCAACGCGTACAGGCCGCGTGAGAAGCCCTCGAGGAATACCTCGTCGATATGCGGCATCGACAGCGCGAGCATGAAGGCCACGGGACGCGCGCCGCAGGCCGCGAGGTCGGACAGGTTGACCGCGAGCGCCTTGTGCCCGAGCCGCTGTGGATCGACCGTCGACAGGAAGTGGCGACCCTCGACCAGCGTGTCGCACGACACGGCGAGCTGCTGGCCTGACTCGAGCGCCAATAACGCGCAGTCGTCCCCGACCCCAAGCGGCACGCGCCGCGCCGGTCGCGAAAAGTACCTGGCGATGAGATCGAACTCGCCCGCGCTCATGGGTAGCCATTGTCGCCGCCTGCCGCTCGCCGCCGAACCCGGCCGCGCAGACCCTTCCGGCCCTTGACCGCCGTTGCCGCCTGCGGGTTCACCGCTGGCCGGCGCGCTCCTTGCCGCAGGGACCGCTCCTAAAATCGCCACCCCCACTGCCATTCGAGGCACCGTCATGACCACCTCGGCCGAGAAGCACCAAGAGCTGCGCCAAGCTGCCCTCGAATACCACGAGCACCCCACGCCTGGAAAGCTCGCGATTCATGCCACCAAGCAGCTCGTCAATCAACATGATCTGGCGTTGGCCTACTCCCCTGGCGTGGCGGCGGCCTGCGAGGAAATCGCCGCCGACGCCAGCAAGGCCTTTCGCTATACATCGCGCGGCAACCTGGTCGCGGTCGTCAGCAACGGCAGCGCGGTGCTGGGCCTCGGAAACATCGGCGCGCTCGCCGCCAAGCCGGTGATGGAAGGCAAGGCGGTGCTGTTCAAGAAGTTCGCCGGCATCGATGTGTTCGACCTCGAGGTCAACGAGAGCGACGTCGACAGGCTGGTGGAGATCATCGCCGCGCTGGAGCCGACGTTCGGCGGCATCAACCTCGAGGACATCAAGGCGCCGGATTGCTTCCACGTCGAGCGCAAGCTGCGCCAGCGCATGAAGATCCCGGTGTTCCACGACGACCAGCACGGCACGGCGATCGTCGTCGGCGCGGCAATGCTCAATGCGCTGAAGGTGGTGGACAAGGACATCCGGACGGTCAAGCTGGTGGTCTCGGGTGCGGGGGCGGCAGCGCTGGCCTGCCTCGGCCTGCTCGCCAAGCTCGGCATGCCGCGCGAGAACATTTGGGTTACCGACATCGCCGGCGTCGTCTACGAAGGCCGCACCGAGCTGATGGACGACGACAAGGCCCAATTCGCCCAGCGCACCGCGTTGCGCACGCTTGGCGAGGTGATCGCTGATGCGGACGTTTTCCTGGGCCTGTCGGCCGGCGGCGTGCTCAAGCCGGAGATGGTCGCCAAGATGGCGGACCGGCCGGTGATCCTGGCGCTGGCCAACCCGACGCCCGAGATCATGCCCGAGGAGGTCAAGGCAGTGCGCGACGACGCGGTGATCGCGACCGGGCGCACCGACTATCCGAACCAGGTCAACAACGTCCTGTGCTTTCCCTACATCTTCCGCGGTGCCCTCGATTGCGGCGCAACAACGATCACCGACGCGATGGAGGTTGCGGCGGTGCATGCGATCGCCAACCTGGCGCAGGCTGAGCAAAGCGAGGTCGTCGCTGTCGCCTATGCCGGCGCGACGCTGTCGTTTGGAGCCGAATATCTCATTCCCAAGCCGTTCGACCCGCGGCTGATGATGGTCATCGCTCCGGCCGTGGCAAGGGCGGCCGCCGACTCGGGCGTCGCGCTGAGGCCGATCAGCGATCTGGAGGCCTACCGCGAAAAGCTCCAGACGTTCGTCTACGCCTCCGGGACGACGATGAAGCCGATCTTCGCGCTAGCCAAGCGCGCGCAGCGCAAGAACATCGCGTTCGCCGAGGGCGAGGATCGCCGCGTGTTGCGCGCGGCCCAGGTGCTCGTCGACGAAGGTCTGGCGCGTCCCTGGCTGGTCGGGCGCCCAACGCACATCGCGCGCCGGATCGAGCAGCTCGGCTTGCGGCTATCGGCCGGCAATGATTACGAGGTCGTCAATATCGACGACGATCCGCGCTACCGCGACTTCTGGATGACCTATCACAGCCTCACCGATCGCAAGGGCGTAACGATCCAACTGGCCAAGATCGAGATGCGCCGCCGGCTGACGCTGGTCGCGTCGATGTTGCTGCACAAGGGCGAGGTTGACGGCATGATCTGCGGCACGTGGGGTTCGACGGCACAGCACCTGGCCTACATTGACCAAGTGATCGGTCGCCGTCCGGGCGTGCACTGCTACGCCTGCATGAACTGCCTGATGCTGCCCGGACGACAACTGTTCCTGGTGGACACCCATGTCAACTATGACCCCGACGCCGAGCAGCTCGCGGAGATCACGGTCCTTGCCGCCGAAGAAATGCTGCGCCTTGGCGTGCAACCCAAGGCAGCGTTGCTCTCGCACTCCAACTTCGGGTCGAGCGCCCATCCGTCGGCGCTGAAGATGCGCGACACGCTCGGCCGGGTGCGGCAACGCGCACCGTGGCTCGAAGTCGACGGTGAAATGCACGGCGACGCCGCACTCGACGCTGCCTACCGCAGGGAATTGATGCCCCGCAGCGCGCTCAGTGGCGAAGCCAACCTGCTGGTGCTGCCCAACATCGACGCTGCCAACATCGCCTACAACCTGCTGAAGACCGCGGCGGGTGGCGGCATTGCGATCGGCCCGATCCTTCTGGGCGCCGCCAAGCCAGTTCACATCCTGACGCCCTCGGCCACCGCGCGACGTGTCGTCAACATGACGGCGCTCACCGTTGCCGACGCCAACGCCGGCCGCTGAACGGAACCCGCGCTAGGCTTCTGGCGTCGGCGCCGATCGCTGCGTTAACGCGTCTATCAGCGCAGAAATCGCCTCTTTTGCTATCTTAAACAGGAAGTGAGCAAATACTTTTAATAGCCAGCAGTTGCTGCCTTTTTAGGCACTGACTTGAGCTTTTGTGCACTTTTCGATAGCATTCCGGCTTCCGGTTTAGGGGTTTCCCGTGTTCGGCTTGGGGCCGCACCGCGCTGAGCGCGGGCTTCGTGGGTTAGGGCTTGCTTTCCTGTTCGCGATTGGAGTCGCGAGCGGTTTCGGGTCCGCCGGGGAGTCAGCCGCCCGGACGTCGGCGCTCATTTCGGCCGTGCGCTTGCAGGACTTGCCGGTGCAAGCGCAGGCCACCGAGGAACTGATCCGCCAGGGCGGGCCGTTTGCGCATGCGAAGGATGGCAGCGTTTTCGGCAACCGGGAGCGATTGCTACCGCCAAGGGCACGCGGCTTTTACCGCGAGTACACGGTGAGCACTCCGGGTGCACGCGACCGCGGCGCGCGACGCATCGTGTGCGGCGGCCATCCGCCGGAGCGGCCTGAGGCTTGTTATTACACCGACGATCACTACGCGAACTTCCGCCTCATCGTGAAGTGACGTCCACAGACGAATGTATCTGACCTGAGAAGGATCGTGACCATGCTGCTGCAGACTGTCCGTCCGAATATCGTTCAAGCCATCCGCGCCTATCGCGTGGAGGATCTGATGCGCACGGCCCAAGAGGCCGGCCAGCATTTTCTCTATGCGAATCTTTCCGGCGCGCAGTCCAAGCAGGAGGTGCTCGAACGCATTGCGGATGCTTTCCTCTTTCCATCGCACTTCGGCAAGAACCTCGATGCGCTGTACGACTGCATGACCGACCTGGTCCACAAGTCGGGGACACAGCCGGGCTTCGTCATCGTGCTCGAGCAGTTGCCCGACAACCCCCGTTTCGACCGCGAAGCGCGTGAGCAGTTGCTGGATGTCTTCCGTGACGCTGCCGACTTCTGGGCCGAGCGGCGCATCCCGTTCCGCTGCTTCTATTCTTTCGCGGTCGCGCGATCGCAGGAATCCGGCTCTTGGGAACGCCCCGAGGCGGCGCACAACGCCGAAAGCCGGCCGGCGCCGAAGAGCGCGTCGAAAAGTGTGTCGAACAGCGGCTTCGGCATGAACATGCCGCCGATGAGCAGCGTGTTCGACACGGCGATGTGGCTCACGCCCGCCTGAAGCGCACGCGGGCGCATCGATCCATGCGAGCGGTCGCGAGGCCGCTCGTTCTGCTTTGAGGCAGCAATCGCGGCCTTGCTCGTCGCAAGCTGGGTCAGCAAGCGCCGAGGGACTGCGCGAGCAAGACGTACTCGTCGACGGACACCTCTTCGGCCC
>CP070653.1:2110738-2115752 GCA_020354665.1 Burkholderiales bacterium | reverse complement strand
GGACCGCGATGGCTTCAACTACCGCAGCTGGGTCAAGGGCCGCGGCGTCCCGCACGACCAGTTCGACGGCCGGCCGGTGATCGGCATCTGCAATACCTATAGCGAACTCACGCCCTGCAACAGCCATTTCCGCACGCTCGCTGAGCAGGTCAAGATCGGCGTCTACGAAGCCGGCGGATTCCCGCTCGAGTTTCCGGTCATGTCGCTCGGCGAGACGCTGCTGCGGCCTACCGCGATGCTGTACCGCAACCTCGCGAGCATGGACGTCGAGGAAAGCATCCGCGGCAACCCGGTCGACGGCGTCGTGCTGCTGATGGGCTGCGACAAGACGACGCCTTCGCTGGTGATGGGCGCGGCGAGCGTCGACCTGCCGACGATCGGTGTCTCGGGCGGGCCGATGCTCAATGGCAAGTGGCGCGGCCAGGAACTCGGTTCGGGCACCGGCGTGTGGCGGATGAGCGAGGAGGTGCGCGCCGGCACGCTCAAGCTCGCCGATTTTCTCGAGGCGGAAAGCTGCATGCACCGCAGCCACGGCCACTGCATGACGATGGGCACCGCGAGCACGATGGCCAGCATGGTCGAGGCGCTCGGTCTCGGCTTGCCCGGCAATGCCGCCTATCCGGCGGTCGACGGACGGCGCAACGTGATCGCGCGCAACGCCGGCCGGCGCATCGTCGAGATGGTGCACGAGGACTGCAAGCTGTCGCGGATCCTCACGCGCGAAGCGTTCGAGAACGCGATCCGGGTGCTGGCGGCGATCGGCGGCAGCACGAACGCGGTGATCCACCTGATCGCGATCGCCGGCCGGTTGGGGGTGAAGCTCTCGATCGACGACTTCGAACGGCTGGGCAGCGAAATGCCTTGCCTGGTGAACCTGCAGCCGTCGGGTCAGTACCTGATGGAAGATTTCTGCTATGCGGGGGGGCTGCCGGCAGTCATGCAGGCGATCCTGCCGCTGCTGCACGGCGATGTCGTCACCGCCAACGGCAAGATGCTGCGCGAAAACGTTGCCGATGCGCAGAACTGGAACCCCGACGTGATCAAGAGCGTCGATGAGCCGTTCAAGGACAAGGCGGGCATCGCGGTGCTGCGCGGCAACCTGGCGCCGCGCGGCGCGGTGATCAAGCCCAGTGCCGCGACGCCGGCGCTGATGCAGCACACCGGCCGCGCGGTCGTGTTCGAGTCGATCGAAGACTTCCACGCGCGCATCGACGACGAGCGCCTCGACGTCGACGAGACCTGCGTGCTGGTGCTGAAGAACTGCGGCCCCAAGGGCTACCCCGGCATGGCCGAGGTCGGCAACATGCCGCTGCCGCCGAAAGTGCTGAAGAAGGGCATCACCGACATGGTGCGAATCAGCGATGCCCGCATGAGCGGCACCGCCTACGGCACCGTGGTGCTGCACACCGCGCCGGAGGCGGCGGCCGGCGGACCGCTGGCCCTCGTGAAGAACGGCGACCTCGTCACCCTCGACGTGCCCGCGCGCAAGCTGCACCTGCATGTCGACGAGGCCGAGCTCGAGCGCCGGCGTGCCGCCTGGAAGCCGCCCACGCCCGTACTGTCGAGCGGCTACTGGAAGCTCTACGTCGACCATGTGTTGCAGGCCGATCAAGGCGCCGACCTGGACTTCCTGGTCGGCCAACGCGGCGCCTTCGTCCCGAGGGACAACCACTGACCGGCTGCGCCGGTCAGTGGTTGCGGTGGAGGCTCATATCGCGCAGCGAAGTCAGCGCAGGGCGCAGCGGCCGGCGCCCTGACCGGCCGCTGCGCGCGCGGTTCTGTGATGTGCCCTACCCGCGCACGAACAGCGTTCGCAGCGGCTCGTCACCGACCTGCCGGCTCCAGTGGCCGTGCACGGCGGGGTCGAAGGTGGCGCCGGCCGGCAGCGTGTCGGCCGAGTAGAAGTGCTGGCCGGGGCCGAAGCGTCGCGTCGAGCCGTCCTGCAGGCCGATCTCCATCGTCCCACCCAGGATGAATACCCACTGCGGCGTCGTCGTGCAATGAAAGTCGCTGCGGAATCCCACCGGACTCTCGCGCAGCTGCATGCCGCCGCTGGACATCAGCGCCGACAACCGCGCCTGCGGCGAACCCTCGTCGAGCGGGACCGAGTCTTCGCGCCAGCGCGCGCGGCCATCGGTACCGGTGTACAGCACGACCTTGGTGAAGACACTGTGCATCGACGGGACCTCCTTCAGCGGCATTCCGGCACCGGCGTCAACGGCGCGCGCCCGCCGAGCACCGCTTCGAGGTTGGCGCGCGCCAGGTCGGCCATCGCCTGCCGGGTCTGGCGCGTCGCGCTGCCGATGTGCGGTGTCAGCACCACGTTGTCGAGCTGGCGCAGCGCCTGCGGCACCTGCGGTTCGTTATCGAACACATCGAGTGCGGCACCGGCGATGGTGCCGTTCTGCAGCGCCTCGATCAGCGCCGCTTCGTCGACCACCGAGCCGCGCGCCACATTGACCAGGTAACCCCGCGGTCCGAGCGCGCGCAGCACCTCGGCATCGATCAAGTGGCGTGTTGCCGCACCGCCCGGCGTTATGACGACCAGGAAGTCCGACCGTGCGGCGAGTTCGCGCACGCTCGGCGCGAACGTGTAAGGCAGCTCCGGTCGCGCGTTGCGCGCGGTGTAGGCCACCGGCATGCCAAACGCGAGAGCGCGCCGCGCGATCGCCTGGCCGATTCGGCCGATGCCGACCAATCCCAGCCGCTCGCCAGACATGCGCCGCGCCAACGGCATCGGCCCGTCCGGCCAGCGTCCGGCACGCAGATGGGCGTCGGCCTGCGGAATGCGTCGTGCAACCGCGATCATCAGCGCGATCGCGAGGTCGGCGACGTCGTCATTCAGCACATCGGGGGTGTGCGTAACGACCGCACCGTGTGATTTCGCCGCTGCGACGTCGACGCCGTCATAGCCGACGCCCATCACCGAGACAATCTGCAGCGCCGGCAGGCGTGCGATCAGGTCGGCCGAGACCTTCGATTCGCCGCTGGCTGCGATGCCGCGGATGCGCGGCGCGAGCGCCGAAAAAGCAGCCGGGTCGGTTTCGTGCACGCGCTCGTGCACCCTAAACCGCTCACGCAGCGGCTCGAGCAGGAACGGCGGCAGCTTGGCCACCGCGAGCACGTCAATCTCGGGCACGGTGTTCTCCACAGATGTCTCGCTTCAAGCACGGTGAACGTACCATAGCCGCCGCGTGCCCTTCTGCCCACCGCTCAGCCAGCCGCCAGCCCTTGCCACCCAACGAAGAGGAGATATCGATGTCCAAGACCCCCCACAACCGCGTCGCGATGATCACCGGGGCGGGCAGCGGCATCGGCCGCGCCTGCGCACGGGCACTGCTCGCCGACGGCTGGCGCGTGGTGTTCGCCGGACGGCGCATTGACACGCTGAACGATGCGATCGCGGGGGCCGGCGACCCGTTCGGTGACATCCGTGATCGCGCGCTCGCGGTGGCCACCGACGTCGGCCAGCCCGCCTCGGTGGCCGCGCTGTTCGACGCCTGCAAGGCCAAGTTCGGCCGGCTGGATTTCCTGTTCAACAACGCCGGCATCTCGGCGTTCGCCGCGCCGCTGGAGGACCTGCCGCTCGAGCAGTGGCAGGCGGTGGTCGATACCAACCTCACCGGCAGCTTCCTGTGCATCCAGCAGGCGTTCCGGCTGATGAAGGCGCAGCAGCCGCGCGGCGGTCGCATCGTCAACAACGGTTCGATCTCGGCCTACGCGCCGCGGCCGAACTCGATCGCCTACACCGCGACGAAGCATGCGGTGACGGGCCTGACCAAGACCGCCTCGCTCGATGGGCGCAAGTACGACATCGCGGTCGGACAGCTCGACATCGGCAACGCCGCCAGCGAGATGACCGCGCGCATGGTCGAGGGCGTCGCGCAAGCCGACGGCAGTGTCAAACCCGAGCCGCGCATGCCGCTTCAGTCGGTGGCCGATGCGCTGCTGACGATGGCCAACCTGCCGCTGGACAGCAACGTGCTGTTCATGACGGTGATGGCGACCAAGATGCCCTACGTGGGTCGCGGCTGAAGCGGGCTCCGGCGGAGGAGCAGCCGCGCCCTGCGGTCGTCACGTGCAGGCGCGTGCCGCCAGCAGCGCCCGCGCGACCTCGGCGAAACCCTCGCCACGCTCGCCCGTCGTGATGAAGGCCGGCCAGTCGACCATCTGATCGGCAAATTGCAGCAGGTTGGCCACGCCAACCGACAGCGGGAAATGCCGGAACATCAGCTGGTCGTTCGGCGAATCGCCGACGTAGAGCCAGTGCTGGACTTCGGCGGCGAGCGGCCGGCCAAAGAGGCGCTCGACGATCCAGCACGCGCCGCTCCACTTGTCGTGCGTGCCGAACCAGCCGTTGATGTGAATCGAGCTCACCGTCGCGTTCATGCCTTCGGACCGCATCAGCGCGACCACCTGCGCAATGCGTACCGCGTCGAGGCGGGCGAACTCGGCGTGGTCGATCGCGATGTCCGTGACCCGGCCTGCGCTGTCGCGCGCCAGCGTCGCAGCCGGCACCTCGCGCAGGATGCGCTCGGCGACCTCGCGCAGGTGGCCTGCGTTGACTGCGCGCGTCGCCGCATCCTGCGCGTATTCGATCCGCAGTTGATCGCCCTGCGGTATCAGCGCGACCGCGCCGTTCTCGGCGACGATCGCAGCGACCGGCCACGCCTTCGGACCGGGCTGCACGAACCGCTCGCTCCAGCCCATCGGCCGGCCGGTGATCGCCACCACGGGCACGCCGGCAGTGCTGAGTCGCGCCAGCGCGTCCCGTGCGGCCGGCTCCATCTCGCCGTCGCGCGTCAGCGTGTCGTCGATGTCGGTCATCACGCCGCGCACCCGGCCCAACGCCGCCGCCGCTACCTTGGCCCACGGACTCGGGCGCATCCCCGAGCCCTGGCCGCTGGGTGCCGAGGGACTGGTCACGGCCGCCAAGCGCGGGCCGATCGTGCCAAGATTGCCCTGTCGTCCACCAGCGAGCCTGCCGTACCCATGGCCAAAGATTCTGCCGCAG
>CP070653.1:2097138-2110638 GCA_020354665.1 Burkholderiales bacterium | reverse complement strand
GAATCGCGCGGGGTGCTGATGGCCAACGTCGCGCGCTGCGCGGCGAAGTTCATGCTCCATCCGCCGCGTCCGCCACATTGGGGCGGCTTTCGCCTCGTGCCCGACGCGTGGGAGTTCTGGCAGGGCCGCAAGAGCCGGCTGCACGACCGTCTGCGCTACCGGCGGCTCGACGACGGAACCTGGCTGCGCGAACGGCTCGCACCCTGAGGCGATTGCGCAGCGCCAAGGGGAGCCCGCCGTCGTTGCCGATCGGGCAGCGTCCAGGCCAGGCAAGACGAGCCCCGCCGCCTGTCGGAAGGGCGCGCCGAGCGGCTCGGGCCGCGCCGCCGCATCAGTGGCTGCGAACGCGCGCTGGGAACGTGCGGCGGAACTTCTCGACTTTCGGCGCCACGACGAACATGCAGTAACCCTGCCCTGGGCTACGCGCGAAGTAGTGCTGGTGGTAGTCCTCGGCGCGCGAGTACCCCGCGAGCGGCTGCAGTTCGGTGACGACCGGCTTCTTGTGCACGGCCTGGACTTCTGCGAGCACCTGCCGCGCGACGGCTTCCTGCTCGGGCGACGCGTAATAGATGCCTGAGCGGTACTGGGTGCCCACGTCGTTGCCCTGGCGGTTGAGCGTGGTCGGGTCGTGGATGGTGAAGAAGATCTCGAGGATCTCGCGCAGCGTGATTCGCTGTGGATCGAAGGTCACGCGAACGACCTCGGCGTGCCCGGTGCTGCCGCTGCACACCTGCTCGTAGGTCGGACGCGGCACGTGGCCATTGCTGTAGCCGGATTCGACCGCCAGCACGCCGTCGACGAGCTCGTAGACGGCCTCGAGGCACCAGAAGCAGCCGCCACCGAGCGTGATGGTTTCCGTGGACGCCGTCATGTCGCGTTCCCGTGTTGCCTGGCCTGGATTGTCCCCAGCGCGTGATGCCACGCCGCGACCATGGCCACTGCCCTCCAAGAGCGCGCCCGCGCCCAGCGGCAGCGCAGTCGGGGCCGGCAGCTCCCTCGAGCCGCCCGGCCCTGACACAGATCCCTTTTTTTTGACTTCGCCTGCTCGGTCGCCGCGGCTCAGCGCCGCTCGATTTCAGGTCAAGGCCTGTTCGCGTCGATCTTGATCGACGCGAACCATGCCGACAGGTCCTCGATCTCGGCATCGGTGAGGGGTTTGGCGATCACCGACATCACCTCGTGCTTGCGCTCGCCGCTGCGATAGGCGCGCAGCTGCCGGACCAGGTAGATGGCCGGCTGGCCGGCCAGGTGCGGCGTGTCGGGTGCAGTCGACACGCCGAGCGGGCCGTGGCAGACGTTGCACGCTTGCGCTTTGGCGCGCCCGGCCGCCGCGTCCTGCGCGGCGGCCGGGATGGCCGTTGCCACGAGCGCCGCGATCACCGCGGCGCTGCGCATCACTGAGCCTGATAGCTGATGCGGTAGATCGCGCCCGCGTAGTCGTCCGACACCAGCAGCGAGCCGTCCTTCCAGACGGCCACGTCGACCGGCCGGCCGCGGTAGCTGTTGGTCTCCGGATCGAGCCAGCCCTCGGCGAACACCTCGTGCTTGTCGGCGGTGCCATCGGGTTTCAACGAGATGAAGTCGATCAGCGCGCCGGTCGGCTTGGTGCGGTTCCACGACCCGTGCGTGGCGACGAAGATGCCGCCCTGGTACTTGGCCGGGAACATCTTGCCCGTGTAGAAGGTCATGCCCAGCTGCGCCTGGTGCGCGGGAAATTCGACCTGCGGCTTGGTCCAGCTCGCCGGCGGCTTCATGTCCTTGAGGTCCGGCGCGGCCGCCGTGCCCGCGACCTGCACGTTGTTGCCATGAATGAACGGGTAACCGAAGTGCTCGACCCCGGACTTGGTGATGCGGTTGAGTTCGCCTGGCGGCGTGTCGTCACCCATGCCGTCGGTCTGGTTGTCGGTGAACCACAGCTTGCCATCCTTCGGGTTGAAGTCCTGGCCGACCGAATTGCGAACACCGACCGCGAGCACCTCACGCTTGCTGCCGTCGAACGCATTCATGCGGATGATGCCGCCGATGCCGAGCTGCTCGTACAGGGCCACCTTGCCCCGCGGCTGCACGTTGTACGGCTGGCCGAGCGTGATGTAGAGCATGCCGTCCGGACCGACACGGCAGGTGCGCGCGCCGTGGTTGTAGCTCTGTTCTTCTTCCGGAATCAGGTTGCCTTGGCCGACCACTTCGATCACCGCGACGTCGGGACCCTCGTAGAAGAACTCCGCAGCCGGGAAGTTGAGCACGCGGTTGTGCTCGGCGATGATCAGGAAACCATCCCTGGTAAAGCACACGCCGTTCGGGTTGGTGAACTTCAGGCTCGGCGCGAACGTCTTGACCTCGTCGGCCACGCCGTCGCTGTTGCGGTCGGTGACTGCCCAGACGGTCGTCTTGCGCGTGCCGGCGAACAGCATGTTGGTGCTCGGGCCCACCGCCATGTGGCGCACGTCGGGAGCGATCGCGAACAGGTCGATCTTGAACCCGGGCGGCATCTTGATGCGCTTCAGGTTCTCGCGGATCGCATCGGCATTCTTGCCGGTCTGCGGCACCACCGGGATGTTCAGGTCGGTGGTCGCGACCTTCATCTGCTTGAGTTTCTCGAGGTTTGATTGCGCCCAGGCCGGCGTTGCCAGCATGGCGGCGAGCGCAATCGCTCCGACTGCGAATGAACGCGACGTCTTCACGGTATGTCTCCTGCGCCGGTGTGTTGTCGACTGTCCGCATCAACCGACACCGGTATCGTGACGCGGAAGGAACGCGAAAAACGGCCCTCAGCGGCCGTCGGGCTGCATTCGACAACTTCCAGGCCCTGTCCGCATCGGGGTTAGCGATAGTGTCCGTATCGCTCCAGGACCTCGATCTTGTATCCGTGCGGATCCTGAATGAAGAAGAATCGCGCGAGCAACTCCTCACCGCGCTTGAACTCCTTCACGGGGGTAGGCTCGTAGCCCTTCGCAACAAGCGCAGCGTGGGCACCGGCGGCATCGGGCACGACGAACGCAACGTGACCGTAACCCGTGCCGTGGGTGTATGGCTCGGTTCGACCCTTGTTGAGGGTCAACTCGATCTCGGCGTCAGCCTCCTCATTGCGCAGGTAAACCAGGGCAAAGTCCGGAAAATCGAGTCGATACGACTCCTTGAGTCCGAAAACGTCGGCGTAGAAGGTGATTGACTTGTCGAGATCCAGAACCCGGATCATGGTGTGGATCAGCTTGGCCATCTGCCGCTGCGGAAAACGAAATCAAGGCCGCCGCCCGATGGCCACGACCCCGATCAATCGACCGACTCCGCCACTACACCGGCGCGAGGCCAGGTCAAGGCCATCCGCGGCTGCCGAGGGTGTCGAGCTGTTCGGCGACCAAAGCGCCGGGGTGCCCGGCCGCCGGGCGGCGGCTGCACTCTGGCCAAAGGCAAAATTGCCGCGCCCGACGACCCTTTCTGATGAACAACTTGCTGCTCTGGCTCGGCCTGGCCGACTGGAAGCCGGTGCTCACCGCGCTGGTGCTGCCGCCGGTTCCGATGCTGCTGCTTGTGCTGGCCGGCGTCCGTACGGTTGGCACGCGGCGCGGCCTGGGCTGGACGCTCGCCGTGGTTGGCGTTGCCGGCCTCTGGCTGAGCACATGCGCAGCGGTGGGCGACCTGCTGATGAGGCAATTGCCCGGCTTCCCGCCATCGCTCTCACCAGGACGGATCGTAGAGATCCGCGAGCAGGCCGCTGCGCGCGTCCCCGTTGCGATCGTCGTGCTCGGCGGTGGGCTCGAAACGCGCGCGCCCGAGTACGCCGCATCGAATCTCAGTCCGCTGGCCGCCGAGCGACTGCGCTACGGGCTGTGGCTGGCACGTGAAACCGGTGCGCCGGTCGGCTTCAGCGGCGGCGTGGGGTGGGCGCACGACGCATCGGCGCCGGCCGAGGCGCGCATTGCCGCCGGCATTGCCCAGCGCGACTTCGGTGTCGAGTTGCGCTGGATCGAGGACGCATCGCGCGATACGCGCGAGAACGCGCAACGCATGGGTGAGCTGCTCGCGGGTGATGGCATTCGTCAGGTCGTGCTGGTGTCGCACGGCTGGCATCTGCCGCGGGCGCTGCGCGCATTCGAGGAGGCCGGGCGCGGGCGATTCATGGTGACGCCGGCGCCGATGGGCCTCGCACCGCGCGTCGAGCGCCCGCTACTGCGCTGGCTACCCAGCGGTGAGGGCACGATGCACACGCGGCAGGTGCTGCGCGAGTGGCTCGGCTGGTGGACGGGCGCATGAGCACGCCGGCGTCCGGCGCACGCATCGCCCCGCAGGTCGAAGACCGCCAGAAAAGCGAAACCCCTCCGACCTTGCGGTTCGGAGGGGCGGGTGGCTAACGCCACCGATTCGGGGCTCCGGGCGGATCGTGGCCCGGGGCTCCAGGCGCGCAGAGACTGCGTCCATTTGGTTGCCTGTCTTGACAGGCAAGCAAACCATAACGCCATTTGCCGGTCGGCGCAACCCGCAATCGTCGACGCGTGGGTTCAAGGGCTCGCGTTGCCCGTGAACGCCGTGCTTCGTTGACCCTCGTCAAGCAGGTCCCGCAGCACATGCGCGGCGCGTTGGCGTACGGCGTCGGGCATCACGATCGCCCTGCCCCACTCGCGCCGCGTTTCGCCGGGCCATTTGTTCGTTGCGTCAAGTCCCATCTTCCCGCCGAGTCCGCTTTCGGGTGACGCGAAGTCGAGATAGTCGATCGGCGTGTGGTCGACCAGCGTCGTATCGCGCACCGGGTCGACGCGCGTCGTGATCGCCCACACCACTTCCTTCCAGTCCCGAATGTTCACGTCGTCATCGGTGACGACGATGAACTTCGTGTACATGAACTGCCGCAGGAAGCTCCAGAGGCCGAACATCAGCCGCTTCGCATGGCCAGGGTAGCTCTTGCGGATCGACACGATCGCCATGCGATAGCTGCATCCCTCGGGCGGCAGGTAGAAGTCGGTGATCTCGGCGAACTGCTTCTGCAGAATCGGCACGAACACCTCGTTGAGCGCAACGCCCAGGATCGCCGGTTCGTCGGGGGGTTTCCCGGTGTAGGTCGTGTGGTAGATCGGCTCTCGCCGGTGCGTCAGCCGCGCGATCTCGAATACCGGAAACCAGTCCGCCTCGTTGTAGTAACCGGTGTGGTCGCCGAACGGGCCTTCGAGCGCGTGCAGGTAGCCGCCGCGCTCGCACAGCTTCACCCCCATTTCGCTCTCGCCGGAGAAGCCGGGCTCGGCCGGCGGGATGTGCCCTTCGAGGACGATCTCGGCACGCGCAGGCACCTGCAGCGCGACGCCTGCATCGCCCACCGCGCAGTCGGTCAGTTCGGTTCGGCTGCCACGCAGGAGGCCGGCGAACTGGTATTCGCCGAGCGTATCGGGAACCGGCGTCACGGCACCGAGCATGGTCGCCGGGTCGGCGCCGAGCGCCACCGCGAGCGGAAACGCCCGCCCGGGGTTGGCGAGCGCGAAATCGCGGAAGTCCAGCGCGCCGCCACGGTGCGCCAGCCAACGCATGATGACGCGATTGCGCCCGATCACCTGCTGGCGATAGATGCCGAGGTTCTGGCGCTTGCGCGCCCTGGGCACACCCTGCGGCCCGCGCGTGACGACCAATCCCCAAGTGATCAGCGGGCCCGCGTCGTCCGGCCAGCAGGTCTGCACCGGCAGCGATGCCAGGTCGACCGCGGCGCCCTCGTGGATCACTTCCCGGCATGGCGCACGCGAGACGACCGTGGGCTTCATGCTCCAAAGCGCCTGTGCCATCTGCACCAAGCGGCCGGCGTCCTTCAGACCGCTGGGCGGCTCGGGTTCCTTCAGGCTCGACAGCATCTGGCCGACCGCGCGCAAATCGTGCGGTCCGCTTGCGCCCATGCCCAGGGCGACGCGACGGGTGGTCCCGAACAGGTTCGTCAGCGCGGGAATGTTGTAACCGACGGGCGCTTCGAACAGCAGCGCCGGGCCGCCGTGGCGCAGCGCTAAGTCGCTGGCCGCTGTCATCTCAAGCCGCGTCGATATTGGCTCTGCAACGCGGCGTAACTCGCCCGCAGCTTCAAGCTGGTTGAGGAAATCCCGAAGGTCGGCGTATTTCATAACCATCTCTTATTTTGAGTTCGGCTGATCTTGTTGACAGGTTATGAAATCGCTAAATAGAATCCCGCAGCTCGACATGACTCGGGTTTACCCGCGCCCCGCAACGTCTGGGATGCAGAGGGCGCACGCTGCCGAATGCCAGATATCCGGCGAATCGGGCTGCCTGCCAAGCAGCGCGCCGAGACGCAAATGATTATCGCCGGCACTTCGGCGGGCATCGAGCCGCACGCAGCGGCTCGATGCGTGGGAAGGCCGATGCAGAAGGAGAAGTGACATGACAGCGTTGCGTTACGTGCGATCGCTTGGCCATGACATCGCCCGGTCCACGTCGGTATTCGTTCGCGACGTAGGCCACGGGCTGCTCGACGTCTCCCACAACTCGCTCGCCCTGGTCGGGCTGCTGGTCGTGGCGTTGTCCGTGTTCCTGGTCGCCCGCGATGACATCCGGCATGAACTCGAACAGCAAGCATTCGGCTGGTTGAAGGTGCGCTACGAAACCCGCGAGCTGGCCGAGGGCAACGTTCTGGCGGTCGTCGCCGAGCCTGAAGCCGTGTCGCGTGCAACCGCCGTTGCTCCCAGCGAGTTGCCGCGCCCGCAGGCCGCGGTCGCGCAGTGGATTTCGCGCCGCTACCGCGTCGCACCGGAGCCGATCAGCCGCCTGGTCAGGGAGGCGTGGGCAGTCGGGGAGCGCGCTGGACTGGACCCGACGCTGATCCTCGCAATCATGGCGATCGAATCCAGCTTCAATCCGTTCGCGCAGAGCCCGGTCGGTGCGCAGGGGCTGATGCAGGTGATGACCCAACTGCACGACGACAAGTACGAGGCGTTCGGCGGAACCTATGCCGCGTTCGACCCCGTCAGCAACCTGCGCGTGGGCGTGCAGGTGCTCAAGGATTGCATCGCACAGGCCGGCAGTCTCGAAGGCGGTCTGCGCTACTACGTCGGTGCTGCCAACCTACCCGACGATGGTGGCTACGCCGGCAAAGTTCTGGCAGAACAGGCGCACCTGAAGCTGGTGGCCGGCGGGCGCCCGGTGCCGCCGACGATCCGCCTGATCCCGTTTACGGCCCCTGCGACGGCGCCGCTGGCCGCCGCCGATAAGCCCGGCCGCGTCGGCGGCGCGACGATGGCCAAGGAGGCCCCCCCAGCCGAGGTGCCCGCGGTGGCCCCGCTGCCCGCAGCGCCCGCGGCTGCACCTGCGGTCCCAGCGGAACCCGTCGCTGCACAGCCCAAGCAGGCGTTCGTCGCCGCACTGCCCTGACCGACAGGCGACGCCGCGCGGCGGCTGCAGGACGGTCCGGTACACTCTGCGCTTCCGCGCGACTGGCGATAGGGCTGCCTGCGCAGCCCGAGGTGGCGCACCACCGGGGAGTGCGGACGGCCTGCGGTTGCAACGGGCAATCGAGCCGAAACGTCGTTCGCCTGGGCCGTCTGCCTGAAGCCAGGCCGCCGCGCATCGCGCGGCAAGCCTCGGCCCGGACGCCGACATCCTCGAGGACCGCCCGCCATGTTCGACCGCAGCCACGCCACGCTCGCCAATATCGACCCTGAAATCTGGACCGCGATCCAGAACGAGAACCGCCGGCAGGAAGATCACATCGAGCTGATCGCCAGCGAGAACTACGCATCGCCGGCCGTGATGGCTGCACAGGGCAGCCAGCTCACCAACAAGTACGCCGAGGGCTATCCCGGCAAGCGCTATTACGGCGGCTGCGAGCACGTCGACGTGGTCGAGCAACTCGCCATCGACCGCCTTAAGCAGCTGTTCGGCGCCGAGCACGCCAACGTCCAGCCCAACTCGGGGTCGCAGGCCAACCAGGCGGTGTTCTTCGGACTACTGCAGCCCGGCGACACGATCATGGGCATGAGCCTGTCCGAGGGCGGGCACCTGACGCACGGCATGTCGCTCAACATGAGCGGCAAGTGGTTCAAGGTCGTGAGCTATGGCCTGAACGCGCAGGAAGCGATCGACTACGACGCGATGGAGCGGCTGGCTCACGAGCGCAAGCCCAGGCTCATCATCGCCGGCGCGTCGGCCTACAGCCTGCACATCGACTTCGAGCGCTTCGCGCGTGTGGCGAAAGCCGTCGGTGCGTATTTCATGGTCGACATGGCGCATTACGCCGGACTGATCGCCGCGGGCGTCTATCCGAACCCGGTGCCGCACGCCGACGCGGTGACCTCGACCACGCACAAGACCCTGCGGGGTCCGCGCGGCGGCCTGATCCTGATGCGGGGCGACGAGATCGCCAAGCGCATCAACAGCGCGATCTTCCCCGGGATCCAGGGCGGGCCGCTGATGCACGTGGTCGCCGCCA
The DNA here is from genome assembly GCA_020354665.1 of Burkholderiales bacterium. GTDB lineage: Bacteria > Pseudomonadota > Gammaproteobacteria > Burkholderiales > Burkholderiaceae_C. The sequence continues at coordinate 2,102,231 of CP070653.1, read as the reverse complement.
AGGCGGTGGCGTTCAAGGAAGCGCTCTCGCCCGAGTTCAAGGATTACCAGCGACAGGTGGTCAGGAACGCCGCGGTGATGGCCGAGACGCTTGCGCAGCGCGGGCTGCGCATCGTCAGCGGACGCACCGAAAGCCATGTGATGCTGGTCGACTTGCGACCCAAGGGACTGACCGGCAAGGAGGCCGAGGCGATCCTCGGATCGGCGCACATCACGTGCAACAAGAACGGCATCCCCAACGATCCACAAAAGCCGATGATCACCAGCGGCATCCGGCTCGGCTCGCCGGCGATGACGACGCGCGGCTTCAAGGAGGAGCAGGCGCGCCTGGTCGCCAACCTCATTGCCAACGTCCTCGACAAGCCGCACGACGAGGCCACGATCGGCGCGGTGCGCGCGCAGGTCGCGCAGCTGACCCGCGACTTCCCCGTCTACCGTTAGCGCCTGTCAACGCGACGGCGATGCGCTGCCCCTACTGCGGCCACGAAGAAACCCAGGTCGTTGAAACGCGGGAGTCCGACGAGGGCGTCGTCATTCGGCGGCGGCGGCGTTGCACCTCCTGCGACAAGCGCTTCACGACCTACGAGCGGCCCGAACTGGCGCTGCCGTCGGTGGTGAAGAAGGATGGCTCCCGGGTCGAATACGACAGCGCCAAGCTGCGCGCCTCGATGATGCTGGCACTGCGCAAGCGGCCGGTCAGCGTCGACCAGGTGGAAGCGGCGATCGAACGCATCGAGGAGAAGCTGCTGGCCAGCGGGGCACGCGAGGTGCCCTCCACGCGACTCGGCGAACTGGTGATGCGCGAGCTCAAGCGCATCGACAAGGTGGCCTACGTGCGCTTCGCTTCGGTCTACCGCAGCTTCGAGGACGTCGACGAGTTCCAGAAGCTGATCAAAGGCATCTGACTGCGGCGATCCCCCTTCGGTGGGCCCCCGCCGGAGGGGCGCCGGCGCGCGGCGCGCCTTCTAGAGTCGAACGCATCGACTCAACGAGGAGGCACCGATGCACGCAAACCAGGCCCCCACCTGCACCCGCCAGCGCGGGCTGACGCTGGTCGAACTCTGCACGACATGCGCGCTCGCCGCAGTGCTCGTCGGCACGGTGGCCCCCTCGTACCGGAGCCTGGTCACGCGCAAGGCGCTCGAAGGACGTTCGACCGAGCTCGCGGCCGACTTGCAATTCGCCCGCACCGAGGCCGTGAGCCGCAACGTCGGCGTGCGCGTCAGCTTTCGCGCCGACGCGAGCGGCAGCTGCTACACCGTGCACACCGGCGCAGCCAATGCGTGCAGCTGCGGCGACAGCGCCCCGGCGGCCTGCTCGGCCGGCGCGGTCGCGATCAAGAGCGTGCACCTGCCGGCCAGTGGGCCGGTCCGGCTGCAGGCGAACGTCAATTCGATGCTGTTCGATCCGCTGCGCGGCACCGTGACACCGACCGGGACGCTCCGACTCACCGACACGCAAGGCCGCGCGATTCACCACGTTGTCAACGTGATGGGACGCGCACGCGCCTGCTCGCCGGGCGGGCAGGTGCCCGGCGTTCGCGCCTGCTGAACCGGCCGATGCCTCGACCCCGATGGGCGGAGCAGCGTACGCGACGAGCGGGTGACTCCCGACTTGCGACGACCGAGGCACGACCAATAATGACGCGGTGCAACTGAATTCAATCGAGGTGCAACCGACGAAGCCGGCGGCCGCCCCGGCAGGCTTTACGCTGATCGAGCTGATGATCGTCGTGACCGTGATCTGCGTGCTTGCGCTGATTGGCTACCCGATGTTCGTCGACCAGGTGCGAAAGAGCCGGCGTGCCGACGCGATCGCCGCGCTCAACCGCGTCGCGCAGGCGCAGGAGCGCTGGCGCGCCAACAATCCGACCTACTCGAACAGCCTCGCTCCTGGCGCACTGAATGTCCCCAACCCCAGTTCGGGCTACTACACTTTGGCGGTGGCCACGGACGCGGCGACGGCTGCCAGGCGTTATGTCGCCACCGCGACCGCGGCGGGATCGCAGGCTGCCGATTCCCGCTGCGCGAGCCTGGTCATGACGATGGATGCGGGCAATTTGTCGTACGGGTCGACCGGGTCGGCCACCGCCGCGCAATGCTGGAACCGGTGAGATCGATGACGACCGTTCGCGAGCGTGGCTTTACGATCATCGAACTGCTGGCAGTGACGGTGATCGTCGTGATCCTGCTCGCGCTGGCGATTCCGTCGTGGCGCGATACCGCGGCGCGCAAACGCGTTGAAGGTCTGTTCGTCGAATTGCAGGCCGATCTCGAATACGCGCGCTCCGAGGCGGCGGCGCGCAACGCAGTTGTGCAGGTCAGCTTCGGCTCTGGCTGCTACGTCGCCCATTTGGCCAGCGCCGCGGCCAGCTGCACCGCGACGACCAAGTCCGTTACCCCGCCGGAAGGTGAACTGAAATCGCAGCTACTCGGATCGTCGCCACAGGTCTCGATCACGCCACAGGATGCGCTGACCCGCATCAGCTTCGAACCGACGCGCGGCATCGCCTCGTGGGACGGTAGCGGCTCGCAAGCTGGTCTCTCCCTCGCGAGTACCGCGGGGTCCTGGCAACTGACGGTGACCCTCAGCGCGGTGGGCCGCGTCAATGTCTGCAGCCCGGGCGGCTCGATCAAGGGGTATCCGCCATGCTGAACAAGGGCGGCACGCGTGGCCGCCAAAGCGGTCTGTCTCTCGTCGAGTTGCTCGTCGGCGCGGCGATCGGCCTGTTTCTGGTCGGAGGGGCAACCAAGCTGTTCATCGACACGCTCGACGATTCGCGCCGCCTGATCATCGAGACGCGCGTCAACCAGGATCTGCGCGCGGCTAGCGACCTCGTCGCCCGCGACCTGCGCCGAGCGGGCTATTGGCCCAACGCTCTGCAGGCGGCGGTGCAGCCCCCCGGAGTCCTCAACCCCTACAGCACTACTTCGGTCGCCCCGGGCGAAGTCCTCTACGCCTACGCGCGAGATGGCGACAACGCGCTGAATGCCGCGACCGAGCAGTTCGGCTTTCAACTCGACGGCAACGTCATCCGGGTGCTCAACGGGGGAACGTGGCAGCAGGTGACCGACCTGCAGTCGGTCGTCGTCACACAGTTCAGCATCTCGCCGATCACGCGTCTCGAGCCGGCAGGCCATCTCTGTCCCACGCCCTGCGCGGCGGGCACGGCGGGTTGCCCGGCCGTGGCCGTGCGGCGCTACGACATCGTGATGACAGGCCATGCGCCAAACGACACCCGCGTCGTGCGCCAGATCAGCGAGTCCGTGCGGCTGCGCAACGACGAGGTGCAGCCAGCCTCATGCCCATGACGACATACCGGCCGCCGCCCTCCGCGGCGTTGCACCCGCGCCGCCTTGTCGACGTCACGCGGCAGCGAGGCGCTGCAGCGCTTGCGGTGGCCATGGTGCTCCTGTTTCTGATGACGCTGATCATCTTCTTCGTCAACCGCGGGCTGCTGTTCGAGCAGAAGACGTCGGCGAACCAATACCGCTCGACCCGCGCGTTCGAGGTTGCGGAAGCCGGCATCGAATGGGCCACGGCCATGCTCAACGACCCGCGCCGCATCGAGGCCGGCGCCGGCGGATCAAGCTGTGCGCCGGCCGCCAGCGAACCCCGCTCGTTCCGCGCGCTGTACGCTCCGTCTACCGGAACGCCGGCCGACTTCACCCCGCTGCCGGGCACCCGCGCGGGCTGCCGCATCAGCGCCAGCGGTGTACTCAGTTGCGCCTGCCCACCCGTGGGCACGTGGCCAGACCCGAACCCGTCAACGACCGATCCCAGCTTCACCGTCGAACTCACCGACGAGCCCGGCGATCCGCAGGCCATCCGACTCACCGCATTCGGCTGCATCAACCAGACCCAGGCGTGCGGCTCCGCGGGTGGCCAGGGCGACGCCACCGCCACGGTGAGCGTGGTTCTCAAGCTGCGCCCCTTGCTGCGTGCCGTGCCCGCGACAGCCTTGACGGCGGGCGGTGCGACCAAAGTCTGCGGATCGCTCGGCGTCGCGAGCAGCGCCACTACCACGCACCCATACCTCATCAATGCCGGGCAAGGGATCCAGGTGGGCGACGCAGGATCGCCTACCGCGTACTTGGTTGGGGCGGTGCCTGCAGGAACATGCTCCGGGGGAACGCCGGCGCTCGGCATACCGCCGGGGACGCCAGTGGACGTCGTGCTCGCACCAAACGACGCTGGCTTGGCCGCGAGCGCAGTGCAACTCGACACGTGGTTCCGTCGGCTTTTCGGCATGCCCGCGTCGGAGTTCCAAACAGCGGCGGGCACCTTCGTGGTCAGCGGAGCCAACTTGGGGGACCTCACCACGGCCTACGCCAACGGCTTTCGCCGCTTCTGGATCGGTCAGGACATCGACCTGGGCGGAGCGACGCTCGGCGCTCCGGCCGACCCGGTGGTGCTGGTCTCGACGGCGTCCGTCGCGATTACGGGCAACCCGATCTTGCATGGCCTGTTCATATCGAACGGCGCCGACTGGAACGCGCCCGGCGCCGTCAACTTACGGGGCGCCGTCGTGGTGCGCGGCGACTTTCTCAACAATGGGGGGGGACAGCTCACCTACGATCCGGCAGCACTCGAGCCGCTGCGAAACATGGGTTCGTTCGTGCGCGTTCCCGGCAGTTGGCGGGACTTCCAATGAAGCGGTCTGCGCGCGGCTTCACGCTGGTCGAAGCGCTGGTCGCGTTGGTCGTGCTGGCGTTCGGCATGATGGCGCTGGCCGGCTTCCAGACCAGCCTGTCACGCAACTCCGACATCGCCAAGCAGCGCACCGAAGCCACCCGCCTGGCACAGCAAAAGATGGAAGAGTTGCGCTCGCTCGCGTGGGCCAGCTTGGCCGGTGGCTCGGACAATCCGGTGCCCGCGGGCGGCAACGCCAGCTACGAGCGCAGTTGGGACTTGTCCGCGCCCTCACAGGATCCGTGGCGCAGTGTTACCGTGACCGTGCGCTGGAGCGACCGGGCCGGGGAAGTCAACACTGTCAACCTCAGCTCGACCATCGCGCGCGCCGCCGCGGCCGACGGCGCCGTGCTGGGCTTGCCGCAGGTGAGCGACGGCATCCTGCACCGCCCGAGCGGGCGG
>CP070653.1:2089443-2097038 GCA_020354665.1 Burkholderiales bacterium | reverse complement strand
TTCATGCCTCGCCAGCAGCCGGGTATAACCAGCGGTTATGGGCAGTCTACCGCTCGCGCCTGCGACTTGAAAGGCCGATCCTCGGTGCGGATACTGGCCGCTCGAACCGTGCAACGCGTGACCAGGAGGAGATGCCATGGACCGTCGTGAATTCGTCAGAAGCGCCGCAGCGCTGACCGCCACCACCGCAGCTGGCGGCTTCGCGTTTGCGCAACAGGCCGGCGCGCCGGTGGACAAGCGGTCGCTCATCACCAGCACGGCGCAGTTCGACCCTGCGCGCCCGGAGATCGCGAGACTCGTCGCGCAGGCCTGCAAGTCCTTGGGGTGGGAGGTCGAGGCCAATCCGATCGACTACAACCAAGGCATCCAGAAAGTCATCATGCAGCATGACTACGAGATGTTCCTGGTCGCGCTTTCTGGAGCGTCCATCCGCATTGATCCCAACTTCTTCATTTATGCCGTGCATCACTCTGGGGAGCACAAGCGCGGGGGCTTCAACTGGATGGGCTACAAGAGCGCCCGATTGGACGCGCTGGCGACCGTGCAGAGTCGTTTGATGAACAACGATGACCGCAAGAAGCCCGTGTTCGAGGCGCAGGAAATCATCTTCAACGACCAGCCGGGGACCGTGCTGGCGTACCCGCAGCTCACGATGGCGCATCGTTCGGACAAGATCAAGGGCCTGGTTCCCCAGCTCGGCGAGGGGATCGGCAGCTTCTGGTCCGACGTCAACATGCAGGTGGTGGGCGACGGCTATTCGCGTACGGGCATGAACGTGGATGTCAAGCACCTCAACCCACTCGCAGTCAACGATCAGATCGAGTTCATGGAGCTGTCCATGATCTACGACCGCCTCTATCGCATCGGGCCGGATGGCAAGCCGGTGCCCTGGGCGGCCACCGCGATGAAGATCGTGGACGGCAACACCATCGATCTGACGATCCGCGGCGGCATGCGCTGGCATGACGGCAAGCCGGTCACGGCCGAGGACGTCAAGTTCAGCTTCGACTACCAGAAGAAGTGGAAGGCGCCGTTCTTTCTGGCCTCGCTCAACAACGTCATTGCGGTGGAGCTGCCCGGCGCCAACACGGTCCGAATCCGGCTCGAGAATCCGTCCGCGCCGTTCGTTTCCAACGTGCTGGCGGCCATGTTCCTCATTCCGAAGCACATCTGGCAGGACATCCCGGAAAAGGTCAACGTCGACGATCCGCTGAAGTTCGCCAACGACAATCCGATTGGCAGCGGCCCCTTCAAGTTCGACCACTGGCGTCGCGGCTCCGAGCTCAAGGTCAGCGCATTCCGCGAGCACTTCAATCCGCCCAAGTGCGCCGGCATCATCCGGATCGTTTACGGCAGTCACGACGCGATCGCCGCCGCGATCGAGAAGGGCGAATGCGACCGCTCACGCTACATCCTGGCGCCAGCGCTCGTTGATCGCCTGAAGACGGTAAAGAACGTCGTTGCGAAGGGCTATGCGAGTCACGGCCTCTATCACCTCTCGTACAACAACACCATCAAGCCGTTCAACGATCCGGCCTTCCGCGCAGCGCTCAATTACGTGATGCCGCGCAAGATGATTTCGGAGCTGGTGTTGCTGAGCTATTCGGACCCAGGCGCATCGGTGATTTCCCCTGCCAACGCCTTCTGGCACAACCCGGCGGTGAAGGTACCGCCAGAGGACGCAAAGAAGGCGCGCGATATCCTGGCCAAGGCCGGCTATCGCTGGGACGCGCAAGGCAAGTTGCTCTACCCGTCCGCCTAGCGATACGACGTCACGCGCCGGCGCAGGGCGCCGGCGCCGTGCCACCCAGGAACTCGCGAGTCGCTCGATGACGGCCTACGTCGTTCGTCGCTTCTTGGCCGCGCTGCTCACCTTGCTGGGTGTGGCGATCATTCTGTTCGTCCTGTTCCGGATGATGCCCGGCGATCCGACGGCGCAGGTCATCAGCCCCGCGCTCGACGAGGCCGCCCAGGCCCGGCTCAAGCAGGCGTTCGGACTGGACTTGCCAATGTGGCAGCAGTTCCTCATCTACCTCAGGAACCTGGTTACCTTCGAGTGGGGGCGGTCATTCACGAGCGGCCAGCCTGTGGCGGATCTGCTGGGCCATTGGCTGGTCAACACGCTGTTGCTGATGACTGCCGGACTCGTCGTGGCCATCGCGCTGGGCATCGTGCTCGGGATTCTGATGGCCGCGCGCCGGGGCGGCGCACTCGACATCGGCGCGACGGTGGTCGGATTGGTGTTTCAGGCGGCCCCCCCCTTCGTGGTCGGCATTCTGTTGCTCATCGGTCTGAGCTATCAGATCGAGCTGTTTCCGTCCGGCGGCATGTTCACCCCGGGTGCCGATCCCGGCAGTACCTGGGCGCTCCTTACGTCCGCCGACTTCTTGCACCACCTGGTACTGCCGACGCTGACGATTGCCGCGCTCTACTTGGTCACGCCGATGCTGGTCATGCGCGACTCCATGCTCGAGGTGTTGGGCTCGGACTACGTCGAGTTCGCCCGTGCCAAGGGTCTCGGTCCCCTGCGCGTGCTGTTCCGACACGCAGCGCGCAATGCCCTTCTGGCGGTCGTGACGGTGTCTTCGCTGATCCTCGGTTTTGCAATCGGCGGCCAGGTCGTCATCGAGACGATCTTCTCCTGGCCGGGCATGGGCAAGGCGATGGTCGAGGCAGCACTGCAGCACGACTACCCGGTCGCCCAGGCGGCATTCTTCCTGATGGCGGCCATCGTGATTGGCTTGAACTTCCTCACCGATCTCTCGTACAGCCTGCTCGACCCCCGTATCCGATTGGGGACTGCGTGATGGGCGGCATCGACCGCATGCTGGCGACAGCGCCGATCGTTATGGCCGACGTGTTCGAGATCGAGTCGGCGTTTTCGACGCCGTACAAGCTCTCCAGGGCTTACGGCACGCTGGCCACGACCCGTGCGCTGATGGTGAAACTGACCAATGCCGACGGCATCGAGGGCTGGGGGGAAGCCAACCCGCTGCAGCCCTTCACCGCGGAGTCGCTTGGCGAGGCGGCGCGCGCACTGCAAGCGATTCTCCTGCCGGAAGTCATGGGAGGTGCCGCGCCGGCGCCAGGCCGCGTCGATGCCAAGCTGGACGCGCTGCTTGAAGGGCACTTGTGCGCCAAGGGCGCGCTCAGCATGGCATTGCTCGACATCCTCGGCAAGCGTCTGGCCGTCCCGGTGTCGACGCTCTTGGGCGGCTCCTTGCGCGAGTCGCTCCCGGTGCTCTGGCCGCTGGGAAGCGGCACCGCTGACGACGACGCCGCGGTCATCGACGAGCGCGCGGCGATGGGCTTTTCGACCTTCATGCTGAAGATGGGCTCGGCGCCCGTGCGCGACGAGGTGCAGAGAGTTGCCAGGCTCGAAGCGCGCTACGGCGATCGGCTGTCGCTGATCGCCGACGCCAACCAGGGCTGGAGCCGAGAGGATGCGCAGCAATTCGTGTCGGACGTCCGGGGGTCGAGGCTGGTGTTTATCGAACAGCCGGTGGCCAAGGACGATCTGGAGGGCATGACCTTGCTGGCCGGGATCAGCGGGCGGCCCATTTCGGCCGACGAATCGCTCACGGGGATCGCCGAAGCCGCAACGCTCGCGCGCCGCAGTGCCGCCAGCGTCTTCAGCATCAAGAGCAGCAAGAACGGCGGGCCACTGCGCGCCCAGCGGATTGCCGCCGTCGCGGAGGCCTTCGGGATCCGCTGCTACATGAACTCGATGCTGGAGTTCGGCGTCACGCAGGCCGCGTCACTGCAGCACGCTGTCACGGTGAGGAACCTGGTCGACGTCGGCCATGCCTTCATGTCGACCCTGCGCCTGGCGGAGGATCCGACCGACTTCTCGTCCTTGGTCCGCGGTGGCGTGGTGTATCTGCCGCGCCGCGCCGGGTTGGGCGTGCAGGTCGACGAGGGGCATGTGCGGCGTCTGGCCGTGCAAAGCGCAAGATTCGAGGTTTCCAGGTGACTTCCGATCCGGTGACCAGCCCCGCAGGGGCAACTCCGTCCGGCCGCGCGAGGCGGTGGGCGACCGCACTGATCCGGGAAGTCAGCAGCAACTGGCGAATCATCCGCGCCGACCGCCTCGGCAGCTTTGGCGTCGCGGTGATCGCCTTTGCCGCGCTCGTGGCGGTGTTCGGCCCGTGGCTGATGCCACACGACCCCTACGAGTCGCTGCGGATGGCCGATGGACGCATGGCCGTGCTGCAGCCGCCAGGATCGGAGTTTCCGCTGGGGACGACCAATCTCGCACGCGACCTGCTGTCGCAGATGATCGCGGCCACCCGCACCACGATGATCATCGGCCTTGTCAGCGGTCTGATCTCGATCGTGATCGGCGCCAACATCGGGTTGATCGCGGGCTATTACGGCGGGCGTGTCGACAACCTGCTCATGCGGCTGACCGACATCGTCTACGGCATGCCGTTCCTGCCCTTCATCATCGTGCTGATCGCCTTGTTCGGGCGGTCCATCGGATTCGTCATGCTGGCCATCGTGGTAATCGTCTGGCGAACCTCGGCCCGCGTGATTCGGGCGCAGACGATTGCGCTCAAGCAGCGCCAGTTCGTTGCATTCGCACGCGCCCGTGGCGCGAGCGACCTGCGGATCATTTACCGGCACATCGGCCCCAACATCCTGCCGCTGTTGCTGCTCTATACCTCTTTCAACATCGCCTGGGCCATCGTCACCGAGGCCTCGGCCAGCTTCCTCGGCTTTGGCGACCCGAACGCGCTGACCTGGGGCGGCATCCTGCAGGACCTCTGGGTCTCGGGGTACACGCGCAGGGCCTGGTGGTGGTTCGCCGCGCCGTCCCTGGCCATCGTCCTGCTGGTCAGCGCATTCGTTTTCGTCAGCCGCGCCTACGAGGTCGTGGCCAACCCTCGACTGGCGGATCGCTAGCATGCTTCTCGAGGCCCGCAACCTGCGTGTCACGTATCGCAACGCTCAAGGCCCTGTGAGCGCCGTCGATGGCCTGGACCTCGCGATCTCCGAGCACGAGGTCTTCGGCCTGGTCGGCGAATCCGGCTGCGGCAAGTCGACCCTCGTCAAGGCGCTGCTGAGGTTGATGCCGCCTCGCGCCACCGTCGAGGCCGACGTGCTGCGCTTCAAGGACCATGACCTGCTCGCGCTCTCGGACAAGCGGTTTCGCAGCGAAATCCTGATGCGCGAGATCGCGCTCGTGCCGCAGAGCGCACAGAACTCGCTTAATCCGGTGCACAGGGTCGGCGCCCAGATCGTCGAGGCGATCCGCGCGCACTCGAATGTTTCAACCGCCAAGGCCCGCGCGCGGGTCGCCGAACTGTTCGACATCGTGGGCTTGCAGCCTGAGCTGATGGACCGATTCCCGCACGAGTTCTCGGGAGGAATGCGTCAAAGGGCGATGATTTCGATGGCATTGGCCTTCGAGCCCGCGTTGCTCGTGATGGACGAGCCGACGACGGGGCTGGACGTCCTGGTGCAGGAGCGGCTGTTGCGCCGCATCCGGGAGATTCGCGAGCGCGTCCGGTCCTCGATCCTGCTGATCACGCACGACATCGGCGTGATTGCGCAAACCGCCGATCGCATCGGCGTCATGTACGCAGGAAGGCTCGTCGAGTGCGCTCCCACGCGCCGGCTGTTCGAACAGCCGTGGCATCCGTACACGTTGGGGTTGAAGAATGCGTTCCCCAGCATCCTCGATTTCGAGAGCGAGCTGATCTCGATTCCTGGCTCGCCACCGGACCTTTCGCGTCCACCGGCGGGTTGCGGTTTTGCCGAACGCTGCCCGTTCGTCCTCGAGACCTGCCGCGCGCAGCGCCCGCCAACCGTGAATGTCGGAGCCGGTCATGTCTCGGCCTGCACGCGGACGCAAGACATTGAACACATCCGCGCAGCCGCCACAGAGAAGGTGACATGGCACTGCTGAGCGTCCAGCACCTGACCAAGCACTACCGCGTGGCGCGGAGCCTGGCTGCCGTGCTCCGCGGCGCACCACCGAACTGGATCAAGCCCGTCGAAGACCTGAGTTTTTCCATCGACGAAGGCGAAATCGTGGGGATCGTCGGCGAGTCCGGCTGCGGCAAGTCCACCACCTGCAATCTCCTCGCCAAGCTGGCCGACCCGACGAGCGGGCGGATCGACTTCGGCGGCGAAGACGTCACCCACCTGAGTGGCGCGGCGCTCGCTCGTTATCGAGCGCAGGTCCAGCTGATCTTCCAGGACCCGTTTGATTCGCTCAACCCACGCCTGCGAGCGTTCGACCTGATTGCCGAAGCGCCCCGCGCACTCGAACTGTGGGATGAAAAGGAAATCGCACAGCGCGTACCGCGCATGCTGGCCTTGGTGGGTCTGCCGCCTGAGCGCTACGCCGAGCGCTACCCGCACCAGATGAGCGGCGGCGAGCGCCAGCGCGTCGGCATTGCGTCCGCCCTGGTCGCCGAGCCTCGGCTGGTCCTCGCCGACGAGCCCGTGTCGATGCTGGACGTTTCGATCCGCGCGGGTGTCATGGACTTGCTTCGCGACTTGTCGAAACGATTGGGCTTTTCCTGCCTCTATGTCTCCCACGACCTGTCCATCCTCACCCACCTGTGCCATCGGGTGATGGTGATGTACCTCGGGCAGTTGGTCGAGGTCGCCAGACCCGAGGACCTGGTGCGTTCACCGCGCCATCCCTATACCCGGGCGCTGGTGTCTGCGGTACCGGTTCCCGACCCAGCCTACCGGCGGCCGCCGATCGAGGTCATTGGCGAGCTCGCCAAGCCATTCAACCCGCCGCCCGGCTGCCGTTTCGCACCGCGTTGTCCACTGGCGACCGCAGCGTGCCGCACGATACCGCCGATGCAAACGATCGCGCCCGGCCACACGGTCGCATGCCATGCCGTGACCGCCGCAGCCGTGCCGATCGCGACATGAGGCACGCCGATGTGATCGTCTGCGGCGCCGGGGTCATCGGTGCGGCCGTGGCCTATGGACTCGCGTCCCTCGGTCGGAAAACGCTCGTCCTTGATGGTCCCGACACCGCACCGCGCGCTTCGCGCGGCAACTTCGGACTGGTCTGGGTGCACGGCAAGGGCCTGGGGATGCGGCCCTATGCCCGCTGGTCACTGGCCTCGGCCGATCTGTACGCGGATTTCACCGCCGAACTGACCGCGCGTTCCGGCGTGGAATGCAGCTATCGGCGTACCGGGGGCGTCTGGCTGACGCTCGGCGAGGGCGAGTTCGCGGCGCACAAGCAGTTGATCGCCCGTCTGCACGCAGAGGCCGGTGCGGAAGGCTATCGGGCCCAGTTGCTCGGCAGGGACGAGATCGAGCGCCTGATGCCAGGGGTGGGCCCGAGTGTGGCCGGCGGTTCCTGGAGCGAAGACGACGGCGAAGTCAGTCCGCTTGCCCTGCTGCGCGCATTGCACGGCGCTTTGCCAACCGTGGGTGCCGTTCGTCAAACCGGGTGCACGGTCAGCGCCATACAGCCCGTTCCCGGCGGCCCCGGATTCGAGGTCACCGTCAACGGCGAACGGCTGGGATGCGAGCTGCTCGTGATTGCGGCCGGACTGGGGAGCAGGCGTCTCGGGGCGATGCTGGGCATGGACGTGCCGGTCAGCCCGGATCGTGGT
>CP070653.1:2086120-2089343 GCA_020354665.1 Burkholderiales bacterium | reverse complement strand
CGCTGCAGGCCGCAGCGATCAACGACTGGTCGCAGCGGCTGCGGGTGCCGCTGGCGCTCGACGACGCGAGCGGCGAGCGCATCGCGACCTCGGACCTGTTTGCCCGACGCTCTGTCGAGGGTGGACCCGCGCCGCGCCGGGCCGTTCCGATCCAGCTCGACGACGGCCGCACGCTGTGGGTGATGCGGTCCGTCTTCATGCGCGCGCCGCCCGAAGGCACGCGCGGGCCGGGCGATGGCGTCCGACCACCGGCTCGGCCACCGAGCGGCACCTGGTGGTGGCCGGGGCGGTTCTTCGGCGCGCTGCCGGGCGGCTTCGGACTGGCAGTGCTGCTGGCGGTGCTGCTGCTCGCGGTGGCGGCGGGGGCCTATCCGGTCGTGCGTCGGCTGACGCGGCGGCTCGAGGCGCTCGAGCGCGGCGTGGAGGCGTTCGGCGAGGGCGCGCTGGGCCAGCGCGTGACGGTCGACGGGCGCGACGAGGTGGCGTCGCTCGCGCAGAGCTTCAACCGCGCAGCCGCGCGCATCGAAGCACTGGTGCGTTCGCACCAGTCGCTGCTGGCCAACGCCAGCCACGAGCTGCGCTCGCCGCTGGCGCGAATGAAGATGGCGGTGTCGCTGCTCGCCGATGCAGACCCCGCGCAGCGCGAGCGGCTCGCGCGCGAGATTCACACCAACATCGCGGAGCTCGATGCACTGGTCGAGGAAGTGCTGTTGGCGAGCCGGCTCGACGCGCAGGCCGACATCGGGCAGGCGTCGGTGGATCTGCTGGCGCTGGCAGCCGAGGAGTCGGCACGCCGCGGTGCCAGCGTCGCGGGCGAGGCGATCGCGGTGCGCGGTGACGAGCGTCTGCTGCGTCGCGCGCTGCGCAATCTGCTCGAGAACGCACACCGCTACGGCGGGGCCGATGTTGCCGTGTCGGTGGCACGCGGCGCGCCGGGTCGTGTCGAGCTGCGCGTGTGCGATCGGGGCCCCGGCGTGCCCGAAGCGCAGCGCGAGCGGATCTTCGAGCCGTTCTACCGGCTACCCGGTCTCGCCGAGGTCAGTGGCGGCGTAGGCCTTGGGCTTTCGTTGGTGCGGCAGATCGCGGCCCGGCACGGCGGCACCGTGCGCTGCGAAGGGCGCGACGGCGGCGGCAGCTGCTTCGTGATGAGCCTGCCGGAGTCGGCAAAGCAGGGCTGACGACCGATCAGGCCGCGCGCTCTCGCTTGAGCACCCACAGCAGGAACAGCGTCAGCGCAACCGCGGCGAGCACGAGGCCGCCGGTCGACGCGAACCAGAAGCCGCGGGCGCCGAGCAGCGCTGCCGGCGTGAATCCGCCGACGTCGAACGCGATGGCGTAGCCACCGCCGAGCCCGACGCCCCAGATGGCGGTGGCGTAGATGATGAGCGGCACGGTCGCGATGCGGTGCGCGCGCAGCACGAACGCCGACATGATCTGCGCTGCATCGGCGAGGTGAAACCACAGCAGCCAGGCCACCAGCGGCAGCGCGGCGGCGGCGACCAGTGAGTCGTTGGTGTAGAGACTGACGACGCCGTCGCGGGCGAGGAACACGCTGCCGCCCATCACCAGCGCGATCGCCAGTGCGATCTGCAGGCCGCGCCAGCCGAGCCGGCGGGCGTCGCTCAAGTCGCGCGCACCGATGCGCTGTGCCACCAGCGTGCTGGTCGCGTGCGACAGCGACAGCGGCATCATGAACAGCAGCGCGGCGAGGTTGGCGGCGATCTGGTGACCAGCCACCGGGGTGGTGCCCAGACGTGCGATGAAGATCGCCATGAAGCTGAAGCCCGTGACCTCGACCAGGATCGCCAGCCCCATCGGGATGCCCAGCCGCAGTTGGGCACGCAGCGCCTTGAAGTCGGGCGGGTGCAATCCGCCCGTGCCTGTCGCCATCGGCACGCCAAACGGCGTGTAGAAAGAATGCGTCCTCAGCAACGCTGCGGCGGCGAAGACCTGCACCCACATCGCGATCGCCGTCGCGATGCCGCATCCGACCACGCCGAGCGCAGGCAGCCCGAGCGCCGGGAGGCCCCACGCCAGCGCGATCGACAGCGGCACCTTGGCGGCCAGGCCGGCGAGTTGAAGCACCATCACCGCCTTCGGTCGCGAGACCGCGATATTGAAGCCGCGGTAGGCTGCAAACAGCAGCGCCGCCGGCAGCGCCACCGCGAGCCCCAGCAGATAGCCGCGAATGCGCGGCTCGACCGACGCATCGACGCGCGACAGCGCAAGAAACGGTGTCGGGAACACGAGCAGCAGGCCACCCAGCAACGCGAGCGCAAGCGCCAGCCACACCGCTTGGTGAACCTGATGCCCGGCTTCGGCGAGCTTGCCGGCGCCGAACAGCTGGCCGACGATCGGCCCGAGCGCCATCACCGCACCCATCAGGCCGATGAACACCGTGATGTACGCGGCCGAGCCGACGGCGAGCGCAGCCAGGTCGGTCGCCGAGTGGCGAGCGACGAGGACCGTGTCGACCGTACTGAACGCCAGCACCGCCATCTGGCCGACGAACACCGGCCAGGCCAGTTCGGCAATGCGCCGCAGGTCTCGGCCGAACGGCGACAGCGGTGCCGCCGCGGCCACCGGCGCCTGCGGCGCGGATTGCGGGGCGGCTTCCGGCGGCGCGGCAGCCGGCGCGGGAGCGCTCAAGCTGCGTCTTCCGGCCGGCGGCCTGCGGGCGCCTCGAGCGAGTCGGCCGGCGGGTGGTCGATGCCGCGGGCGCGCCGCGCGCGCTCGGCGTAGCGGTTGAACCGCCACGCCGTTCCCTCTTGCGTGATCCGCCGCCAGACGGCGCGCTTCTGCGCCGGCGTCATCGACGGCCAGTGCTGCACCTCGTCGAACGTTCTGCCGCAGCCCTTGCAGACGTCGTCACCCTGCGTGGTCGAACAGATCGCGATGCACGGTGCGTCGGGCGTCGTCTCGTACCAGGCCAGCCAGGCCGTGCGCGCGGCCTGCGGCAGCGACGCCTCGTCGCACTCGCTGTCGCGGCGGTAGACCATCAGCGCATAGACCTCGGCCAGCGCGCGCACCTCGGCGCACGCGGTGACGCCGTCGGGCGATGGCGAGCGATCGCGCCACCAGTTGATGGCGGCCTCGATGTCAGTGATGTGCAACGCGGTCATGGATCAGACGAGCGCGTCGCCCAGCCTATGGCCGCCGGGCCGCAGCATCGCCGGCAGCGTCAGTAGGCGAGGCCCATCGCGGCGCGCACGTCGTGCATCGT
>CP070653.1:2083253-2086020 GCA_020354665.1 Burkholderiales bacterium | reverse complement strand
GGGCCGCCCCCTCGCGACCGGGGCCGGCTCGCCGCGCATCGGGATCATCTCGCGCGGCCCGCCGATAGTCTGGCGTGGACATGGAGCGCGGTCCTGAAGTTGGCTACCCTCTATCGCCCGAGGGCCGGGTAGCTTGACCGGTGCCGCCGGCCACCGATCGAGCGCAGACCACCGGCGTAATGGCGGCGACCCCTGCGGCCCTACTTCTTCGCCTGCCCCGATGCTGCCTGCAGGCTATGCAGCACGTCGAGCATCGCTGCCGACGTGTCGGTGTGGTGATGAACCATCTTCCACGCGCCGTTGCGACGCTGATAGACGTTCGTGACGCGAACATTGATGTCGACCTGCCGGCCCACCAACTTGATCTGCCCGTGCTCGACGCCCACTTCGTACGCGAGATCGCCGACGACATGGATCAGTTGATCCTTCAGCTCGACCTTGCCACCCGATGACAGTTCAGCGACTTTCCCGAACGACTGCTTGACGGCCTCCCACCCGACCTCGCGACCGCCGATCGGGTGCATCGCCGTGACAGCGGTGCCGTGCGACCAGACGTCACTGAGCGACCGGGCGTCACCATTGCACATGCGGCTCAGCGCCGCGTAGAACTCCTTCGATGCCTTGCGAACTTCGTCTGCTGTGGACATAACCGAGTCTCCTCTCGTCGGTGCAGCGGGCGATTCCTGCATAGCACGGATCGACGACCCGCGTGCCGACCATGGGTGGATTGACAAGTGGCGAGCAGATCAACCTCCTGGCTGACGGGTCACCTCCTTTCGGCTGCGCAGCGCGCGGGGTATTTTGCAACGCATCAACTCGGAGCCCGTCGCGGCGCGCTGAGACCACGCAGGCTGGGTCCCCGGTGACGCCGGCTCCCTGCTTTGCGGGTCGCGCAGTCGCTGCCCGCCCCTTTTTGCATGCCGTGTGCGCAGTTGACGGGTGATCGACCAGTCCTCGCACGTGCAGACGCTCCTGCCCGACTCGAATCGGGCGCGTATGCTGCGGGCTCGCGTCGGGTCTGCGGAGCCGGCACCTTCGACGACAACGGAACGACAGAAGATGCGCAATCACCCCTTGGGCCGCACCGGCCTGTTCGTCTCGGAGCTCTGTCTGGGGACGATGACCTTCGGTGGCGGCGAGGGCATCTGGGGCCAGATCGGCAGCCTGCAGCAGGCCGAGGCCGAACGGTTGATCGGCCAGGCGCTCGACGCCGGCGTCAACTTCATCGACACCGCCGACGTCTACGCCGGCGGCAAGTCCGAGCTGATCACCGGGCAGGCGCTGAGGGCCCTGAAGGTGCCGCGCGAGAACGTCATCGTCGCAACCAAGGTGTTCGGCGAAATGGGGCCCGCGGCCAACTCACGCGGCGCGTCGCGTCACCACATCCTCGATGGCGTCAAGGCGAGTCTGAAGCGGCTGCAGCTCGACCACATCGACCTGTACCAGATCCACGGATTCGATCCGGCCACGCCGATCGAGGAGACGGTGCGCGCGCTCGACGATCTCGTGCGCCAGGGACATGTCCGCTACGTCGGCGCCTCGAACTGGGCAGCCTGGCAGATCGTCAAGGCGCACGGCATCGCCGAGCGGTTGCGACTCGCGCGCTTCGAATCGCTGCAGGCGTACTACACGATCGCCGGCCGCGACCTCGAGCGCGAGCTGATCCCGATGCTGCGCAGCGAAGGCGTCGGGCTGATGGTGTGGAGTCCGCTGGCCGGCGGGTTGCTCAGCGGCAAGTTCGGCCGCGACCACAGGGGCGACGAGGGCAGCCGGCGCAACACGTTCGACTTTCCGCCGGTCGATCGCGAGCGGGCTTTTGCCTGCGTCGATGCGATGCGACCGATCGCGCAGGCGCGCGGTGTGTCGGTGGCGCAGATCGCGATCGCGTGGTTGTTGCACCAGCCGCAGGTCACGACCGTGATCATCGGCGCGAAGCGGCCGGATCAGCTCGCCGACAACCTCGCGGCGACCGCGGTCGTGTTGTCAGATGACGAGCTCAGGCAGCTCGACGAAGTGAGCCGCCTGCCGGCCGAGTACCCTGGATGGATGCTCGCGCGACAGGGCGAATACCGCCGCAAGCAGATCGCCGCTGCGCAGACGCGCTGATCGCGGCGTGGTCGACGCTCTCAGCGCACCCACCCGCCGCCACGCAGGTGCCACTCGCTACCGCGCGGCTCCCAGCGATGCGGCATCCAGCGGTAGCCGGGCCGGGGCCGCTCGTAATGGCCGGGTACCCAGTGGTGCCGGCCGCTGCTCCAACCCCAGTAGCCGCTGATCCACACCGCGCCGACGAACGGCGCGACCGGAATGACCTCGGCATACGGCGGCGGTGGCGGGACAGCCGTCACTGCGATCTCGGCGCCGTAGGGGTAGTAGCCGTACGGCCCGGGCGGGTAAGGCGCGACGACGCAGGCAGACAACAACAGCGACGCACCCAGTGTCACGAGAACCGATTTGCCGCTTGGCATGGTCGTACTCCTCGTCAATGGCGCGGGCAGGAAAGGACGCCCGCTGCTTCAATCAACGGGCAGCGCGGTCGAGTGATGACGGCTTCACGAAGCTTTACCGATCGACGGCGGCTGCAGCGGCGACGACGCGGCGCATCTGCAGCCGCCGGGTGCGTCGAGCAAGGCCGAGCAGCCCATTCGCGCTCATCCCGCCTGCGCGGTGCGCCGCCTGGTGCGTGCCGACCGACTTTCGCTCAGCCTCGCGGGCCTGCAGTCCCCGCCTTACCCCCGCAACGTGCGGTTGAACAACGCCAGCGTGC
>CP070653.1:2079280-2083153 GCA_020354665.1 Burkholderiales bacterium | reverse complement strand
TGAGCTTCGGTTTCGGAGCGGCCTGGCACCTGACGAGGAACGTCAGGCTGCGCGTCGAGTGGGAAAGGTTCAGGGTCGACGACACCGACGCCGACTTGTTCTCGGTGGGCGCCGTCTACAAGTTCTGAGAAAGACGACGGGGCGATGAAGTAACGCCCGTTGACCGACGAAGTCAGGTTGCGGTCGCGGCGTCCGCCTCGCGCGGATGGCTGCCCGACCCGCGGGTCATCGCGACGGCGATCCGGTAGAGCGCCCACAGAAGCACGACGGGAATCAGGATCGTCTGCAGAAAGAAGATCGCGATCAGCGTGATGACGCGGTTTGGGAGCTGTTCGGCCGACTTCCTGATCTCGTCGAAGCGAATCGACGACGCCACGGCCGACGCCCCCTCCTTCAACTTGTCCCACAGGCTGCGGTCCGTGCCGGGCGGCTGGACCATCGATGCTTCCTGGGCCCGCTGGTCGACCTGGCGCGCCGCTAGCTCGAGATACGCCTGGCTTTGCGCGTAGTCGTCGGCCAGCATCTGCCGGAACACGAAATCGCTGCCGAGCGTGACCGCGGGGACGGCGAAGCGGACCATCAGGAGCACGACCAGCAGGCGCGACAGCCACAGCGGCGCGCGCCGGTAGACGAACAGCAGCGCCCACAGCACGGCGAACGCCGAGACGAGTGCCGAGACGGCCCAGTGCGATCCGATCAGCAACAGCATCTTCTGCACGCCGAAGGCCACGCTCGCAATCAGCATCCACTCGGAGAACCGCTCGACGAGGTCGTTGATGGGGTCGAGCACCTCGCCCAGCGTAAACGTGATGCCGACGCCCAGCGGCTGCGCGGAGACCGCCGTACCTTGCAGCACCGAGATGGCCGCGTTCAGCGCGCGTGCGGAGGCGAAGCTCACCACCGCGCGCTTCAGCCCGGCATCGACCTGCTCGTTGGCCAAGTCCTGGATCGGCGGGTACCAGGAGCCGGCGACGATCAAGAGGGCAACCGCGGTGACCAGACTCCGGTATAGGTTCGATCGGCCCAGGTTCATCGGCCACCCCCTGTTACATGGGTTCGATTCAATCTGCGGCTGCGGCTACGGCTGCGATCCGTGCTTGTTGACAACTGGCAGCTGGGCGGGGTCCGCAGCCACTCGACAGGCGTTGTGCCCACACCATCATCACCTATCAGGAGCGCAGGACGGCCGTGTCGCAGCGCTCCGCTCAGCCAATAATCCGGTTCACTCCGAGGGGTACCGTGAAAAGGAACAAGTCACTGGCTCGTTGCGCGTTTGCGGTGGGTGCCTGGCGCGGCTCGGGTCGGGGCCGCATGCGCGGATACCGACGCGTTCTCGACTCATTTCGATGTGGCGCTCAAGGTGAGCGTTTTCCGATGCATCACCGCATCGCCGCACTGACCGCCGCATCGGCGGCCGGCTGAAATTGTCCGCCGTTTCACGATCCGTGCAAGGCGACCGGCGCAATTTGCGCTGGCGGGAGATCCGCTCGGCAGCGGGAACCGTGTTTTCGAGTGCGTTGACGCACGCACCGGAGAACGCCGCCTACGGCCTGATGGCGATGGCGCCGCTGGGCGCAGCGTTCGGCTCGTGGGCGATGGGGCTCGCGCTGCTGGGCTCGGCGGTCGCGTGTGCGGCGGCTTCGGTGATTGGCGCCGGACGCCTTGTGGACGATGCAGGCGCGGCGCTTGCGCTGCTGACCACGGGGCTGGTCGCGGCCCTGCTGCCGCACATGGGAGCGCCGGCTGGCGACGCGAGCTGGAGCGTGCTGATCCTGGTCGCGCTGGGCATTGGCGCCGGCGGCCTGTTGACGATGCTGCTCGGGCTGCTGCGGGTGGGCCGGATCGTCAAGTTCACGCCGTACCCGGTGCGGGTGGGATTGGCGAGCGGCATCGGCCTGTTGCTGATCATCAATGTCGCGCCGGCCTTGCTCGGGCATGCACTGAGCTCCGGTTGGCCTTCTGACCGACCGGTGCTCCTCGGCGCGCTGCTGGTTGGCCTGTGTTCGCTGGCTGTAACGACGCTGGCCGGGCGTGCCAGCACCCGCGTGCCGCCAGT
This sequence comes from Burkholderiales bacterium, assembly GCA_020354665.1. Taxonomy (GTDB): domain Bacteria; phylum Pseudomonadota; class Gammaproteobacteria; order Burkholderiales; family Burkholderiaceae_C. The sequence goes on along the minus strand of CP070653.1, from coordinate 2,081,097 downwards.
GCTGCTCGGCCTCGCAGTCGCCACGCTGCTGCATTGGGCCATGGCGCAAATCGGTTGGGCCGGCGTCCTGGGCAGCACCGTCGGCGTGCCTGCCCTGCCGGACCATTGGTTCGGCGGCGTCGTCGCCTCCATGGAGTGGCGCGCGGCGCTGGCCCAGCCGGCCGTGCTCGCGCTGTTGGGCAGTTACGCGCTGACCGTCGCCGTCGTCGCCAGCCTCGACACCTTGCTCGCCGCATCGATCATCGACGGCCGGCTGCGTGCCTCGCGCAACGCCAATGGTGAACTGGTCGCGCACGGGGTGGCGAACGTGGCCTCGGCGCTCGTGGGGGGTTTGCCGGCGTCCCCGGCAGTGCACACGTCGGTGAGCCTCGTGATGCGCAGCCCGCGGCAGCGCCACATCGCGCTGGTTCATGCCGCTGCACTGTTGCTGCTGCTGCTCGCCGCGCCCGCCGTGCTCGGCGTGCTGCCGGTCAGTGCGGTCGGCGGGGTGCTGGTCTTCCTGGGCGCGTCGATGATCTCGCCGACGCTGTGGCAGATCCCGGCGATGTTGTGGCGACAGTTCACCCGGCGCGCCTCGCAGCCGCGTCCCGCGCACCGGCGCTGGGCCGACCTGGCCGCGAACTGGGCCGTGACGGTCGCGGTTGCGCTCAGCGTGCTGCTGCTCGGCATCGGGCAGGCGGTGCTGATCGGCGCCTCGTTCGCGGTGTTGCTGTTCGTGCGCTCCAACATGCGCGACGTCGTACGCCAGGAGTGGACGGGCGCGACGCGGCATTCGCTGAAGACACGGACCGCCCACCTTGCCGACGTGCTGCGCCGCGAAGGCCACCGCATCGCAGTGCTCGAACTGGAAGGCCCCTTGTTTTTCGGCACGGCCGACGCGTTGCGCGCCCGACTGCAGGCGCTGTGCTCCCATGCCGACATGGCCATCCTCGACCTGCACCAGGTCCGCGAGGTCGACCTTACGGCGGCACGCATCCTGTTTGAGACTGCCGACGATTGGCAGCAACTGGGCAAGCGGGTGGTCTTCGCCGAATGGTCGGCGCACGACCCGCGACGCGCCTTGATCGAATCGGTCGCGGGGGCCGACGGGGCGCGCGTGCTGTCGTTTGCCGACAGCACCGACCAGGCGCTGGAACAGGCCGAGGAGCAGCTGATCGAGCGTCTGCAGATCGACAGCCGCGCAGGCGAGAGCTTGACGCTGGCCGACACGATGATCGCCGCCGGGCTCTCTCCCGAGGAGCTGGAACTGTTGGGTGCCGAGATGACGACCCACACGTTCCCGCGCGGCCACGTGCTGTTCCGCGCGGGCGACCCAGGGGACATGATCTACATCAGTCTGAAGGGCGAGATCGGCGTGCGCGTGCCGGGCACGACGCGCCGGTTGGCTTCGTTCGCGCCCGGCGTGACGATGGGCGAGATAGCCGTTCTGGCGCGGGCTCCGCGCTCGGCCGAGGCGTTCGCCGAATCGGACGTGACGGCGCTGGGCCTGTCGGTCGATGCGTTCGAACGGCTGATGCAGTCGCACCCGCCGCTGGCGGCCAAGGTCCTGCGCAACATCGCTCTGCACCTGGGCGACCGCGTGCGCATGCTGACCAGCGATCTCGCCGCCTGGATGTCGCGTTCGGGGGCGGCGCGGGCAGCGTCGAGCGCGAAGACGGGCCAAGACCGCTGATCGCGGGAGGCGCCTCGGAAGACGCGCGAACGTCGAGCCCGCGATAAACATTTGCGAGTTGTTCGCGTTGCCGAGCCGGCATCCGACCACTGTCGAGCTGTCGCTCAAGGAGTTCTCGCGTCACGGCGGACTCTCGGGCCCGCAC
>CP070653.1:2018950-2079180 GCA_020354665.1 Burkholderiales bacterium | reverse complement strand
GCAGCAGCTTCAGGCTGCCCGACGGCGTCGTGCGCGAGCAGAAAAGTCGCCGCATTCCAGCTCTGTCCGGCCATGCCCACCGGCTTCAGCGTGCGGCCGTGGAACCACTCGGTGAAACGCCAGTCGTCGAGCGCGTTTACCCGGGCCAGGCAAGCGAGCGCCTGCTGCGCCAGTTCGCGATGGCCGAGGCGCACGAGCGCGAGCACCCAGAAGCCGCCGACGAACGGCCAGATGCCGCCGTTGTGATACTGGTGCGGGTTGTTCTGCTGGTGGCGCGCCATGTACGGCCGCCACAGTTCGTGCTCGCGCGACAACGGGTGCAGCACGACGCGGATCGGGTACGGGTCGGCCGTCTTGGCATTGCGCAGCGTGCGCACGATGCGCTGGCCCATCGACGCGTCGGCGGCGCCGCACAGCACCGCCAGCAGGTTGCCGAACACGTCGCCTTCGTCGCCGGCGAACGCGAAGTTGACAAAGCTCAGGTACAGCCCCGGGTCACGCTGGCCGCGCCGCGCGTAGTGGCGCAGCAGCCGGGCGCGGTGGTACGCCGGAAGGTCGCGCTGGAACGGATGGAACAGGTGGTTGAAATGGTGGCGCGTGGCCTCGATGCCCGGCAGCGCGAAGCGCCGCTTGACGTCGTGCCACAACGCGTTCGTGTAGAGCACGTAGCCCGAGCGCGGCATGATGTCGGCCCAGTCGCTGGCCTCGTTCTGCTGCAGCAGCGCGAAGTGCGGATGCTCCTGCGCCTGCAGCCAGGCCAGCGCGCGCTCGACGGCTGCCTGCCAGCGCGCCGCGTGCTCATCCGGGCGCTGATGGCGCACGTGGTCGACCGCGATCAGCCACCACAGCGTCGCGTCGATGCAGCCGAGGTACCAGAAGTCGGCGTCGCGGCCGTCGGGGTCGACGTACTTCGGGATCTGCCCGTTGGCCGCCTGGTGCGCGGCGAGCGCGTCGAGGCTCGCGATCGCGCCGCGCTCCAGCTCAGGATCGCCGCTGCCGCACATCGCGAGCACGCATACCGCCGCGTCGCGCCCGAAGATGCGGGTGTAGCGGCGCGCTCTGGCCGCCGGGCTCGGGGTCGCGGCGAGGATGCCGTGGGGCGTGAGGTTGCGCTGGAGCAGCTCGCGGCTCGCCTGCGCGCACGCGGCGATCAGCGCGGCTTCAGGCGCCTCGGCCGAGCCCATGCCGTCTATTCCTCGGTGCTGCAGAGCGCGGCAGCGGGAAAGTCGCGCAGCACGTCGGCGATTCGCAGCAGGCCGTCGTGCGGCCGGTGGCGGCGCGCAGTGATCGCGTCGTCGAGCCAGGGTGTCGGAGCGTTCGCGCTCGCGGCGCCATCGGGCCACACGATGTGGGTGTCGCCCCAGATCTCGCCGACTGGCGCCTCGCCCACCGCGAGGCCAAGCGATGCCGGCAGGCGGATGGCGATCGCGACGGCCCAATGCGTACCGTCGCGGCGCGCAAAGGCGACCACGTGCCCAGCCTTCTCGCCTCGCACCTCCAGCGGCAGGTACGCGCCGTCGCGCAGCAGCGCCTCGTGGCGTCGGCGCACGCCGAGCGCGCACCAGGTGGCGAAGAACTTCGCGCGGCCGTCGGTGATGTGCGCAAGCAGGTCGCGCAGCGCCGCGCAGCGATCGTCGCGCGCCCCGATCTCGCGCGCCTGGGCCATCATCTCGAGCCGCCGCTGCCAGTCCACCGGCCGGCGGTTGTCCGGATCGACCAGCCGCAGTTCGATCGACTCGTGCCCCTGATAGACATCGGGCACGCCCGGCGACAGGCACTTGAGCACCGCGATGGCGATGCCGTTGAGCGCACCGTACCAGGCAAAGGTGGCGACATTGAGCTGCAGGTCGGGCAAGAACAGGTTGCTCTCACGCGGTGCGAGCAACTCGTAGATAAACGCTGACAGCGCTGTCTCGTACGCGGTGTTCGGATTGATCCAGCTCGTCACCGCCTTCGACTCGCGTGCCGCCTTCAGCATGGCCTCGCCGACCCGCTCGGTGTACGCAGCAAGTTCCGCCGCGTCGAGCGGCCCGTCGGGCAGGCTGCCCGCGAGCGTCTGGTAGAGCAGGTACTCGTCGTTGCGCCGCGGCGCGGGCTCGCCGTCGACGGTGCGCCGGTGACGCCGGTTCATCCGGCTCCAGCGCCGCACCGACAGGCGCCAGGCCGCGGGCATCTCGCTGATCACGTCGATGCGCGCGCGCACGTCCTCCGAGCGCTTGGCGTCGTGCGTCGACGTGGCCAGCATCGTGTGCGGCCAGTTGAGCGCGCGGTCGCGGCTCGCAGCATGGAACGCCGCGACGCTGATGCCGCACACATCGGGTTCGCCGCCAACGTCGTTGACCGAGATCAGCCGATGGTGGCGGTACAGCGCGGTGTCCTCGATGCCCTTGGCGGCCACCGGCGCGGTGTATTGCTGCAGCCGGCGCGCGAAGCGGCGATAGCGCTCGAGCAGGCCGGCCGGTGCGCCCGGCAGCGCGCGCCCGATCAGCACCCGGCGCAGGAAGTCGAAAACGCTCGCGTCGGCGCCCAGGCTGCGCCGCCGCGCACGGCCGATCGCCCAGTCGACGAAGCGCCGATCCTGCGCGCTTGGCTTGTCGATGATGTAGGTACGGTAGACGGGAAACGCCGCGACGATCTCGGCGAGCGCACCGCGCAGTGAATTGAGCGTGAAGTCCCGCGTGCGCCGGTCCTCGCGCGCCAGCCGCAGCAGCGCCGTGGCGAGCACGGTCAGCTCACCCGAGAGCGAACCGTCCATCACGACGTGGCGGCAGCGCCAGGCCAGCTCGTCGAACTCCTCGGCCTCGTCGCGCACGAACGCGCGCCAGACGCGGTCCAGGCGTGTCTTCGCGGCGGCGTCGATGAGTACCGCGTTGACGACGTTGGCAAAACGGTAGCCGGTCGTGCCGTGTACGGCCCAATCGCGAGGGACCTGCTCGTGCGGTGCGGTGATCTTCTCGATCGCGACATACAGCGGGCGCGGCACGGTTGCGCTATCGGCCGCGAGCGAAATGCCGGCGAGCTGTGCATAGCGCTGCTGCAGCCGATGGAAATAAGCCGCGGGGTCGGCCAGACCGTCGGGGTGGTCGATGCGCAGGCCATCGATGCTGCCCTCGGCGCACAGTTGCAGCACGAAACGGTGCGTTGCATCGAACACCTCTTCGCGCTCCATCCGCAAAGCCGCCAGGTCGTTGATGTCGAAGAAGCGGCGGTAGTTGATCTCGTCACCGGCGACCCGCCAATGAGCGAGGCGGTAGGCCTGCGCATCGATCAGTTCGTCGAGTGTGTCGAAGCTCGAACGCTGGCCGGCCTCACCATTCAGGCGGGCGAGCGCGCGGCTGATCGCATCGGCGAACGCAGCCGCGCGCCGCGCCCGGTCGGCCAGCTGCATCTTCAGCGCGGCCTGCTCGCGCTGGCGCAGGCCGCGTGTGGTCGGGTCGCCGGTGGTGTGCGGCGGCAGGCGCTGGAAGCGGGCGGCGAGTTCCTCGATCGACTCGGCGAGGCCCTCCGGCGACGCCCCCGGCGCGAGCGCATGGAGCGCGGCGCGCAACACGATCGCGTAGCTCACCGGGTCGATCGGCAGGCGGTGCTCGTAGTAGTGCAGCGCGAAGCTGCCGGCCTCGGCATCGAAGCGCAGGTTCAGCTCGCCACGCTCGAGCACCACGCCGTACTGGTCACCCAGGATCGGCAGCAGCACGCGACCGGCGAGCGCCGGATCCGCCGAGCCCCAGTCGATGTCGAAGAACTCGGCATGCGCCGAAGCTGGGCCGTTCTCGAGCACGTCCAGCCACCATGCGTTGTCGCTGCCGAGCACGCCCATGTGGTTGGGCACGATGTCGATCAGCAATCCCATGCCGTGGCCGTGCAGCGCCTGCACGAGCCGGTCGAAATCCTCGCGCGTGCCGAGTTCGGGATTGAGCTGGCCATGGTCGACGACGTCATAGCCGTGCTGGCTGCCCGGCCGCGCGCGCAGGATCGGCGAGCAGTAGAGGTGGCTGATGCCGAGCTCGGCCAGGTACGCGACCAGCGCCATCGCGTCGGCAAAGCGGAATTCGCTGTGCAACTGCACGCGGTAGGTCGCGCGCGGCACGACGGCGCCGTCGTGCCGCGTGTGGCTGGCCCGTGACGATGCCGACGCGCTCATCGTCCGCTCATCGCGACTGAAGCGCGGCGAGAACGGACCACGGCTGCAGAGCTTGCACCCCGCCGTGGCTGCTGTAGACGATGTCGCCGAGTAGCGCGGCGCGCAGGTCGGCGGGCCCGGCGTGGTCGGCCAGCTGCGCGAGCAGGTGCCAGCGGCGCCCGCCGGCCAGCGGCCAGACGAGATGCAGCGTGCCCGGCGTGCTGATCGTGAAGCTGCCGCAGCGCGCATCGTCGAGCCACGGTACGAGCACGCTGCTGCGGCAGTGGAGCAGGCGGGCGTACAACGCGAGCCAATCGGCGTGCGGCGGCTGCCCCCGCTCGCTCCAGTCAAGCTTCGACGCGACGAAGGTGCGCTCGTCGTTCGGGTCCGGAATGCGCTCGCGCACGCGCGGATCGGCAAACCGGCTGAAGCGGCAGAACTCGGCGCGGCGGCCCTCGGTGACGGCGCGCGCGAGCTCGCCGCTGAAGTCGCAGAAGTACAGGAACGGCGCGCTCGCTGCGAATTCCTCGCCCATGAACAGCATCGGCGGCGACGGGGCAAGCAGCACGCAGGCGGTGAGCGCACGCAGCGCGTCCTGCTGGCGGTCGCCTGGCGCGAGCGCAACGAGCCGCTCGCCGAACGCCCGGTTGCCGACCTGGTCGTGCGTCTGCGTCGAGTTCACGAAGGCGGTCGGGGGCAGGCCGGTCGACGGCGAGCCGCGCGCTTCCCCGTGCCGGTAGCGCGACGGCTGGCCCTGGTAGGCAAATCCTTCGGCCAGCGCGCGTGCGAACAGCGCCAGCGGCTCGTCGGCGAAGTCGGTGTAGTAGCCATCGGTCTCGGCGGTAACGATCACGTGCAGCGTGTGGTGCACGTCGTCGTTCCACTGCGCATCGGCCAGCGCCGGCCGTCCGTCCGGCGCACGCGCGAGCCGCCGTGCATCGTTGAGGTCGTTCTCGAGCACGACGTGGACGTGCCGCTGTCGACCCGGACCGTTGCGGACCGCCTGCGCGAGTTCGTCGACGAAATGCTGCGCCGAGGTGTCGTGCATCGCGTGGACCGCGTCGAGGCGCAGGCCGTCGAGGTGGAATTCCTCGATCCAGTACAGCGCGTTGTGGATGAAGAAGTCGCGCACCGTGCGGCTGTGCTCGCCATCGAGGTTGATCGCCGCGCCCCACGGTGTGGGCACATGGGGATTGAAGAAAGGCTTGGCGTAGACGTGCAGGTAGTTGCCGTCGGGCCCGAAGTGGTTGTAGACGACGTCGAGCAGCACCATCAGACCGCGCGCGTGCGCCGCGCAGACGAGCCGCTTGAGGTCTTCCGGTGTGCCGTATCCCGCTTCGGGGGCGAACGGCAACACGCCGTCGTAGCCCCAACCCCGCTGGCCCGGGAAGTCCGCGACGGGCATCAGCTCGATCGCGGTGACGCCGAGCGCGACGAGATCGTCGAGCCGGTCGACCACTGCAGCAAACGTTCCCTGCGGCGTGAAGCAGCCCACGTGCAGCTCGTAGACGACCGCCTCGTGCCACGGGCGGCCGGGCCAGCGATCGTCGGTCCACTCGAAGGCGAGCGGATCGACCAGCAGGCTCCGGCCGTGCACGTCGTCAGGGTTGGCGCGCGAGGCGGGGTCGGGGACGACCAGGTCGCCATCGATGCGAAAGCCATAGCGCTGGCCGGCGGCCGCGCCGACGACGTCGAACTCGAACCAGCCGCCGGGCTGCCCCCGCATCGGCGATTCACCCGCCGATGGCCCACCGTCGAGGACGAGGTCGACGCGCTGGGCACTTGGCGCCCAGAGGCGAAAGCGCGCGCCGCCGCCCGGCCGCAGCACTGCGCCGAAGGGCATCGCATGCGCCCGCTTCATGACTGCACGGCGAAGCGCACCAACGTGAGCGATCGTCCGGGCACCGTGAACGGGACGGTCGGGTCCATCCGCGCGGGCGGGTCAGAGGCAGCCGGCTGCGACGTATCGACGAGCACGGCCCCGACGGACAGCTTCAGTTCCTTCGGCAGCCCGAAGACCACCGGCTGATCGCTCGCATTGAGCATCAGCGCAAAACTGTCATCGCTCAGCCGGCGGCCGTGGTCGTCCCACTCGCTCAGTCCTTCGCCGGCGAGGAAGATCGAAAGCGCGCGGGCATGCCCGGAATTCCACTCCTGATCGGTCATCTGCGCGCCATCCGGGCGCAGCCAGAGGATGTCGTGCGCTGCGCCGCCGAGCAGCGGCTGGCCCTGGAAGAAGTCGCGGCGGCGAAAGCTCGGATGGTCGCGGCGCAGCGCGACCATGCGGCGCGTGAAATCGAGCAGCACGCGGCTGCGGTCGTTCAGCGTCCAGTCGACCCAGCTCGTCTCGTTGTTCTGGCAGTAGGCGTTGTTGTTGCCGTGCTGCGTGCGGCCGATCTCGTCGCCGGCCAGCAGCATCGGCACGCCCTGCGACAGCAGCAGCGTGGCGATGAAGTTGCGCTGCTGGCGCTCGCGCAGCGCGAGCACGTCCGGATCGTCGGTCGGTCCTTCGGCGCCGCAGTTCCACGACAGGTTGTTGTTGTGGCCGTCGCGGTTGTCCTCGCCGTTGGCCTCGTTGTGCTTGTCGTTGTACGAAACGAGGTCGGCCAGCGTGAAGCCGTCGTGCGCGGTAACGAAGTTGATGCTCGAGTACGGCCGGCGGCTGCTGCGGTTGTACAGGTCGCTCGATCCGGTGAAGCGCTGTGCGAAATCGCCGATCAGTCCGCCGTCGCCCTTCCAGTAGGCGCGCATCGTGTCGCGGTACTTGTCGTTCCACTCGGCCCAGCCGACCGGGAAGTTGCCGACCTGGTAGCCGCCCGATCCGAGGTCCCACGGCTCGGCGATCAGCTTGACCTGCGACAGCACCGGATCCTGCCGCAGGATGTCGAAGAACGCGCCGAGCCGGTCGACCTCGTGCAGCTCGCGCGCCAGCGCCGACGCGAGGTCGAAGCGGAAACCGTCGACGTGCATGTCGGTCACCCAGTAGCGCAGCGAATCCATCAGCAGCTGCAGCACGCGTGGGTGCACCATGTTCAGCGTGTTGCCGCAGCCGGTGAAGTCCTGGTAGTGCCGCGGCGCATTGGGCGCGAGCCGGTAGTACGACTGGTTGTCGATGCCGCGGAACGACAGCGTCGGCCCCCACTCGTTGCCCTCGGCGGTGTGGTTGTAGACGACGTCAAGGATCACTTCAAGGCCGGCGGCATGCAGCGTACGCACCATCGTCTTGAACTCGGCGACCTTGCCCGAGGCGCTGTAGCGCCGGTCGGGTGCGAAGAAGCCGATCGAGTTGTAGCCCCAGTAGTTGGCGAGGCCCTTCTCGACGAGATAGCGGTCGTCGACGAAAGCGTGCACGGGCATCAGCTCGATGGTGGTCACGCCCAGGCGCTTCAAATAGTCGATCACCGGCGCGCTCGCCAGCCCCGCGTAGGTGCCGCGCAGCGCCGCCGGGACGTCCGGATGACGCATCGTGAAGCCCCGCACGTGCGCTTCGTAGATCACGGTGTCGTGCCACGGCACCCGCGGCGGCCGGTCGTCGCCCCACGTGAACGCCGTCTCGACGACCTTGCAGCGTGGCATGTAGGCGGCACTGTCGCGGCGGTCGAACGACAGGTCGCCCTCGCCGTGGCCGATGCGGTAGCCGAACAGCGCGTCGTGCCAGCGCAGCGTGCCCACCAGGTTGCGCGCATAGGGATCGAGCAGCAGCTTGCTGCCGTTGAAGCGCAGTCCCTCGCGCGGACGGTAGGGTCCAAAGACGCGGTAGCCGTACAGCTGACCCGGCCGTGCCTGCGGCAGGTAGCCATGGAACACCTGGTCGGTCTGTTCGCGCAGTTGCACGCGCTTGACTTCCTGCCGCCCGCTCGGATCGAACAGGCACAGCTCGACCCGCTCCGCGTTTTCGGAAAACAGCGCGAAATTGACGCCCTGGCCGTCCCATGTCGCCCCCCGCGGGTACGGGCGGCCACGCCAGACCGCGTCGAAGCTGTCGGTCGTTGTCGCCATCAGGGGTTGCGGTTCGAGCGGTCGCGGGGGAACCAGCGTTCGATCAGCGCCGCCGCCCGGTCGCGGCCGCCGAGGCCGAACGACAGCGCCAGCGCGAACACGATGCCAGCCAGCAGGATTAGGAACGTCTGCTGGATCAGGCCGCCGCCGATGTTCAGGTGATCGACCGCGAGCAACACGACGAAGGCCATGATGCCGTACTGCATCACGCGTCCGAGCAGCTCGGCGTCGCTGATACCCGCGGCGCGGCAGTAGCTTTGCACCGCGTTGCCGGAAAAGCGCGCGAAGTAGCTGCCGAACACGACGACCAGCATCGCCACCAGCAGCCGCGGCACGAACAGCAGCACGCTGCTGAGCAGCGTCGTGACCTGCGTCAGGTCGAGGCTGTTGAAGGCAATGATCAGCGAGGCGAGGATCGCCAGCGCATAGGCGAGCCAGCCGATCAGCTCGGTGGTGTCCTTTTCGGTGCCGCCCTGCTGCAGGAAGCCGTCGATGCCCGCGCGCTCGGTCAGCACGTGGAAGTTGATTGCGCGCAGCGCCTTCACGACGCTGAAGCGGAACGCCTTGGCGACCAGCCAGCCGACGATCAGCACGCCCACCGCGATCAACAGCCGGGGCATGAAGGCGCCGATCTGCTGCAGCAGTCCCCGCACCGGCTCGAGCATGACATCGATGTTCTGCATGGTGTCTCCTGTCATTCAGCGTCGAGGCCGGCCAGCGCCGCGATGCCGGCCAGCGGCACGGCAACCCAGTCGGGCCGGTTGTCGAGCTCATAGCGCAGTTCGTAGAGTGCCTTTTCGAGCTCGAACAGGTCGAGCAGCGGCTGTGCGGCGTCGAATGCTGCAGGGTCGGCGTAGAGGCCGCCGGCGACGACCGCCTCGCGATAGGCGCGCAGGAACGCTTCGCGCACCTGGCGCTCCCAGCGCCGCGCCGCCGGCGCCAGCCGTTCGATTTCAATGGGCGCGCGCGCGGTCTGGTGCAGCGCGGTGTGGCGGGCATAGTCGAACGACCGCAACATGCCGGCGACGTCGCGCAGCGCGCTGTGCTTGGCGCGCCGCTCCTGAAGCGAGCGTTGCGGCTCGCCCTCGAAGTCAATGATCAGGAAGTCATCGCGGCACACCAGAATCTGCTGCAGGTGCAGGTCACCGTGCAGCCGCGTCTTCAAGCCCACCGGTGCAGCCTGCGCGACGGCGTCAATACGTCCGACGAGCTGCGCAGCGGCCTGTACCACACGATCAGCCAGCGCGGCAAGAGGCTCGGGCCAGCCGCTGCTGCGCTCACCGAGCAGCGCGAGCGTGTGGTGGCATTCGTCGCGCACCGCCGCGGCCCAGCGCTCGAGGTCGGCCGCCTGCACCGGCTCGGGGTCGAACGCGGGGTCACCGGTGCGCCGCGCGAGCACGACGTGCAACTCGGCAATCCGCCGTGCCAGCACCTCGGTGCGCTCGGCGAGCGCGGCCGCCGGATCGACCCCGTTCTCGGGCGCTTCGCCGTGTTCGTGGAGCAGACGCGCGAACTGGTCGACGGCCAGGCTCCAGGCATCGCCCTGGTTGGTGACCTGGGCCTGCAGCATCGCCAGCGTGTAAATCGTCCCATCCGCGGACTCGAACTCGACACTGCCCGCCACCGGCACACAGTGGTCGTATTTCACGACGTCGGTCAGGAAGCGGCCCATCTCGAGCTCGGGGCCGAGCCCCGGCTGCAGGTGGCGGTAGGCCTTGAGGAACAGCCGGTCACCGAGCAGGCTGACCGAGTTGCTGCTCGTCGTCAGGCGCCTGAGCGGTGTCGGGGCAGCGAGCGCGCCACCGACGACAGACGCAAAAGCCGCGCACGGCGTGAAGCGCAGCTTGCCGCCGTCGGCACGCAGCTCGCGCCTGCCGGCGATCGCCTCAACGACGGCACGGCAGAACGCCTCGTCGCCCATCGCGTCGGCGAGCAGCCCCATCCTCGCCTGCTGACGCACCTTGGCGACCCCGATCGGGCCGAGCGCACGCACGTGCTCCTCGTCCTCGTCCTCGAACGCCAGCGCGAGCGGCACGAAGTAACGCGACGGCTGCGCCGGACCCTGCGCGTCGACGAGCGCCAGCAGCCACTGCCCAGCGTCGGACTGCAGCAGCGTGTGCTCGGCCATCGTTGCGCGCTGCAGCGGCTCGGCCTTTGTCGTGTACCAGCGCTGGCGCAGCATGAAGCGTGGCAGCAGGTCGCCTTCGAGCTGGGCACGTGTCTTCTCGGCCATCGAGATGCGCCACGGCACGACGCGGCTGCGGAAGAAGCTGTTCCATCCGTCGAACAGCACCAGCACCGGCAGGTCCTCGACCGGCAGCCGCTCGTCGTGCCAGCGCGGCGGCTCGACGTCGGCGGCAAGCTTGAACCAGAAGAAGCCGTGCGCCGGCAGCGTCAGCAGGTACGGCAGCTCGCCGATCGGCGGGAACGGATTGCGGCCCAGCATCTCCACCGGCACGCGCCCCTTCCAGGCGCCGAGCTCGAGCTCGACCGGCTGCGCGATGCGGCTGACGTTGGCCACGCAAAGGACGATGTCGTCCTCATGCTCGCGCACATAGGCCAGCACCTTGCGATTGCCCGGATGCAGCATCGAGAAGCGGCCCCGGCCGAACGCGCGCGAGCTCGCCCGAACGGCGAGCAGCCGCCGCGTCCAGTTCAGCAACGACGACGGCTCGCGGGACTGCGCCTCGACATTGACCGCCTCGAAGCCGTAGATCGGGTCCTGGATCGGCGGCAGATAGAGGCGCTGGGGATCGGCTCGCGAAAACCCGCCGTTGCGGTCGGACGTCCACTGCATCGGCGTGCGCACGCCGTCGCGGTCGCCGAGGAAGATGTTGTCGCCCATGCCGATCTCGTCGCCGTAGTACAGCACCGGCGTGCCGGGCATCGACAGCAGCAGGCTGTTCATCAGCTTGATGCGGTCGAAGTCGTTCTCCATCAGCGGCGCGAGGCGCCGGCGGATGCCGAGGTTGATGCGGGCACGCTTGTCGGCGGCGTACATGCTGTACATGTAGTCGCGCTCCTTGCTCGTCACCATCTCGAGCGTGAGCTCGTCGTGATTGCGCAAGAAGATCGCCCACTGGCAGTTGGCCGGAATGTCGGGCGTCTGCGCCAGGATCTCGACCACCGGGTGCCGGTCCTCCATCGCAATCGCCATGTACATGCGCGGCATCAGCGGGAAGTGGTACGCCATGTGGCACTCGTCGCCGTCGCCGAAGTATTCGCGCACGTCCTCGGGCCACATGTTGGCCTCGGCCAGCAACAGTCGACCGGGGTAGTCGGCATCGATGCGCGCGCGGATACGCTTGATGACCTCGTGCGTCTCGCGCAAGTTCTCGTTGGACGTGCCGTCGCGCTCGATCAGGTACGGGATCGCGTCGAGCCGAAAACCGTCCACGCCCATCGCGAGCCAGAACTCCATCGCCTGCAGCACCGCTTCGACGACCGCCGGGTTGTCGAAGTTCAGGTCGGGCTGGTGACTGAAGAAGCGGTGCCAGAAGTACTGCTGCGCAACCTCGTCCCACGTCCAGTTCGACTTTTCGGTGTCGGTGAAGATGATGCGCGTGCCGCTGTAGAGCTTGGGGTCGTCGCTCCAGACGTAGAAATTGCGCTCGGGCGAGCCCTTGGGCGCGTTGCGCGCGGCCTGGAACCACGGGTGCTGGTCCGAGGTGTGGTTGACGATGAGCTCGATGATCACCCGCAGCCCGCGGCGGTGCGCCTCGGCGACGAATGCCCGGAAATCGTCGAGGCTGCCGTACGAGGGGTTGACGTTCTCGTAGTCGGCGACGTCGTAACCATCGTCGCGCAGCGGCGAGGGATAGAAAGGCAGCAGCCAGATCGTGTTGACGCCCAGCGACTGCACGTGGTCCAGGTGTTTCGTCAGTCCCTGGAAGTCGCCGATGCCGTCGCCGTCAGCGTCGGCATAGGCCTTGATGTGCAGTTCGTAGATGACTGCATCCCTGTACCAGAGGGGGTCGAACTCGGGCTCGCTCGCCTCCTGTGCCGGGGCGAGGTCGGATTTCGCTTCGGCTTTCAATCGGACCTCAGAGGAAGTAGTCGAAGTCGTTCTCGCGCCGCAGGTGCGCGCGCAGGTGCATCACGTGCGCCGGGCTGCGATGCGGATCGAGGCTCACGTAGTTGCGCGTGCCGTTCCACAGGAATCGCGAGTCCGAAAGCAGGTCGTGCATCTGGTAGGCCTGGCCCGGCGTGATGTCGAACGCGCTGGCCTCGAGCTCGACCCAGCCGCTTTGCGTGTGGTGCGGGTCGAGGTTGACGACGCAGACGACGACGTCGCTGCCGTCCGGCGTGGACTTCGCGTACGCGAGTATTTCGTCGTTGTCGACGCGCAGGAACTGCAGCCCGCCGTCATTCTGCAGCGCCGGGTGCTCGCGCCGGACGCGGTTGAGCATCGAAATGAAATCGGCCAGTGAATCGGGCCGCGTGCGATCCCAGACGCGGCGCTGGTACTTCTCCGAGTCGAGGTACTCCTCGGAGCCCTCGCGCACCGCCTGGTGCTCGAGCAGTTCGAAGGCCGGCCCGTAGATGCCGTAGCTCGCCCCGAGTGTCGCCGCCAGCGTCACGCGCGCCATGAATGCAGGCCGTCCGCCGTACTGCAGTGAGGCCGGCAGGATGTCGGGCGTGTTCGGCCAGACGTTGGGGCGGAAGTACTCGCGACCCGGACCGTGCGCGAGCTCGGTGAAGTACGAGATCAACTCGTGCTTGGTGTTGCGCCAGGTGAAGTAGGTATAGGACTGGCTGAAGCCGATCTTGGCCAGCCGGTGCATCACCCTCGGGCGCGTGAACGCCTCGGACAGGAAGATCACGTCGGGGTGCGCTGCACGCACGCGGGCGATCGCCCACTCCCAGAAAGGGAACGCCTTGGTGTGCGGGTTGTCGACGCGGAAGATGCGCACGCCCTGCTCGATCCAGAACTCGATCACGCCGACCAGCGCGAGCCACAGGTTGCGCCAGTCGGCGCTTTCGAAGTCGAACGGGTAGATGTCCTGGTACTTCTTCGGCGGATTCTCCGCGTACTGGATGCTGCCGTCGGCGCGCTTGCGGAACCACTCGGGGTGCTCATGCACCCACGGGTGGTCGGGGGCACACTGGAAGGCGATGTCCAGCGCGATCTCGAGGCCGTGCTCGCCGGCGCGCTGGACCAGCCGCCGGAAATCCTGCAGCGTACCGAGCGCGGGCAGGATCGCGTCGTGCCCGCCCTCTTCGGCGCCGATCGCCCATGGGCTGCCGACGTCGTCGGGCTGCGGATCGAGGCTGTTGTTGCGGCCTTTGCGGCGCGAACGCCCGATCGGATGGATGGGCGGGAAGTACACGACGTCGAATCCCATGCGCTGCACGTAGGGCAGCCAGGCCTCACAGTCGGCGAAGGTGCCGTGGCGTGCCGGATCGTCCGACGCCGAACGCGGGAAGAACTCGTACCAGCTCGAGAACCTCGCGCGCTCGCGCTCGACGATCAAACTGAGCGTCTGAGCGTGGGTGGACGCGTGACGCAGGTCGGGGTGGCGCTGCGCGACGGCTGCGCGGGCCTCGTCCATGCCGATGCGCTTGAGCTCATCGATGTCGGTATCCGCCTGCGACGCCTGGTCCAGTTCGTTCGACCAGGCGCGCAGCAGCTGCCCGTCGCTGCCGCCGGCGCGCTGCGCCGCTTCGGCGATCAGGTGTGCGCCGGTCCGCCCGGCCACGCGCAGGTCTTCGGGGTCGACCCGCCGCGAGAAGTCGTGGCGCCACGAGAGGAAAGGATCGACCCACGCGCACACCGTGTACTGCCAGGCGCCGACCGCGTCGACGCGAAAGGTCGCCTGCCAGCGGTCGTTGCCGAGTGCCTGCATCGCGGTGTTGCGCCACTGGGGTTCGCCCGCGCGGCGCCACAGCACGGCGCACGCCACCACGTCGTGGCCGTCGGCAAAGCAGTCGGCGCGTACCTCGACCATGTCGCCGACGATGCGCTTGATCGGGAAGCGCCCCCCCTCGATCGACGGCGCGACGTTTTCGACCACGACGCGGATGCGCCCGTCGGCGAGTGCGATCGGGCGAACCTCCGGCGCCGTGCTCATCAGACGCCCCCTTCGTGCTTGAACATCAGCACCGCCAGCGGCGGCAGGCGCAGGTTCAGGGCGTGGAAGCGCCCGTGCGCGGAGATCGGCACCGTGTGTGCGCCGCCCTCGTTGCCGACCCCGCTGCCGCCGTACAGCGTGGCGTCGCTGTTGAGCAGCTCGCGCCAGTAGCCCGGCGCCGGCGCGCCGACCAGGTAGTTGTCCCGCGGCACCGGCGTGAAGTTGGCCACCACCAGCAGCGTCGAGCCGTCTGCGGCCTTGCGCACGTAACTCAGCACGCTCGCCTCGGCGTCGTTGGCATCGATCCACTCGAATCCGGCAGCATCGAAGTCGTGCTCGTAGAGGGCGGGCTCGCTGCGGTAGGTGCGATTGAGGTCCTCGACCCAGCGCTGCAGGCCTTGGTGGAAGTCGAACTGCAGCACCCACCACTCGAGCGCGTCGTCGTGCGTCCACTCGCGCCGCTGGCCGAACTCGCCACCCATGAACAGCAGCTTCTTGCCCGGGTGCGCCCACATCTGGCCGAGCAGCAGCCGCAGGTTGGCGAACTGCTGCCAGTCGTCTCCGGGCATCTTGCCGATCAGCGACCCCTTGCCGTGCACGACCTCGTCGTGCGACAGCGGCAGCATGAAGTTTTCGTTGAAGGCGTAGATCAATGAGAAAGTGAGCTGCCCGTGGTGAAAGCGGCGGTAGATCGGGTTCTCCTGCATGTACTTCAGCGTGTCATGCATCCAGCCCATGTTCCACTTCATGCCGAAGCCCAGGCCGCCAAGGTAGGTGGGCCGCGACACCATCGGCCAGGCCGTCGATTCCTCGGCAATGACCTGCACGCCGGGGTGGTCGCGGTATGCCGACTCGTTGAGCATGCGCACGAACGAGATCGCGTCCAGGTTCTCGCGGCCACCGAATCGGTTCGGTATCCACTCGCCTTCGTTGCGCGCGTAGTCCAGGTACAGCATCGAGGCGACCGCGTCGACGCGCAGCCCGTCGGCGTGGAACTCGTCGAGCCAGAACATCGCGCTCGACAACAGGAACGACCGCACCTCGTTGCGGCCGTAGTTGAAGATGGACGAGTTCCACTCGGGGTGGAAGCCCTGGCGCGGATCGGCGTGCTCGAAGAGGTGCGTGCCGTCAAACCGCGCGAGGCCGTGCGCATCGGTCGGGAAGTGCGACGGCACCCAGTCGAGGATCACGCCGATGCCGGCCTGGTGCAGCGTGTCGACCAGGTACTTGAAATCCTGCGGCGTACCGTAGCGCGACGTCGGCGCGAAATAGCCGGTGCACTGGTAGCCCCACGAACCGTAGAACGGGTGCTCCATCACCGGCATCAGCTCCACATGCGTGAAGTTCATGCGCGACACGTACTCGGCCAGCTGGTGCGCCATCGTGCGATAGTCGAGCATCGCACCGTCGGCGCCGCGCCGCCACGAACCGAGGTGCACTTCGTAGACCGCCCAGGGCGCGGCAAGCGCGTTGCGCTTGGTACGCGTGGACATCCAGTGATCGTCGTTCCATCGGTAGTCGTCGGCGTCCCAGACGACCGATGCGGTGGCCGGCGGAAGTTCGGCATGGCGCGCGAACGGGTCGGCCTTCTCCAGGCGCTCGCCATCGCGCGTGTGGATCACGAACTTGTAGCGCTGCCCTTTCTCGACGCCGGCGATGTCGGCTTCCCAGATGCCCGAACTGTCCCAGCGCGGCTGCGCCGGGTGCGCTTGCACCTGCCAACCGTTGAAATCGCCAATCACCGACACCGCCCTCGCGTTCGGTGCCCACACCGCGAAGTGCGCGCCGCGTTCGTGCCGCTGGCAGCCGAGTTTGTTGTAGAGCCTCGCGTGCGTCCCTTCACGGAACAGGTGGATGTCCTGTTCACCGAGGGATTCGAGAGCGGGTAGCAGAGAATTCTTTGATGTCTCGTTCATAGAGACAAGCGAGTCTGCCGTATCGGCGAACGAATGTGAATCGGGATATCGATATACCGCAGTTATCGGCGCGGTTGTTGGCCGATGGCGTCAATGCGTCGCGGTCTCATTCTTGTGTCCGGACAAACCAGTAGCAGCATGCTGCAGGTTGCTCTCGAGCCAGGGAACGAGCTCGTCGAATGCATGTGCGGTCGCAAGCGAAAGCGCTTCCGCCGCAGCCGAAGAATCGGCTGTCGGCGTCGGCGCTGTCGATGCGAAGCGCTCGTGCGCAACACGCGTGCGCGTGCGGCGGTCGAACAAGTCGGCCGTCAGCGCAATGCGGGCCACGCCCGGCGGCGAACTCACGTCGTGATACAGCTCGTCGATGCTGATGGCAAGCAGCCAGTCCGCACGCAACGGATCGCCGACCAAACCGACCGCACGCGCGACGCCGCGTGCCTCGAGACGGCGTTGCAGCAAGCGCGGCAACTGCCGCACCGGCCGCTCGGTCCAGGATGCCAACTGATAGAACGCGTACTCATCGGCGCGACGCGAATAGGCAATCGCAAGCGTGTCGGCGACGGCGTCACCGGGTTGCGGCTGCACGAGCAGCGCGTCGACAATCGGATCGGCACGCCGCGACACCGGCGCACCGACATCGCGCAGGCTCAAGTGCGCATGCGCGGCGGGTTCTTTGCCGAGGTCGATCGAAACGCAGCCCGCCAGCAGCGCAACCGTCACGAGTGCTGCGAACGTCTTCATGGCTTGCGCTCGCCTGGCCCGAGCTGCTCGCTGCCGGGGCCCAGCAGCGCAGCGCGCGGGTCGCGCAGTCGGTCGAGGACGCGAGTGGCCGCCTCCATGCTCAGGCGCAACTCGGACATCGCCGCGGTCAGCTGGTCGTCGACGTGGCCAGCCGATTGCTCGAGCCGGCCCGCCGTCGCGCCCGCCTGCCGCGCCACCGTGTCGAGCGAGGTCGCGACGCGATCGATTGCGCTGCGCGCATCGGCGAGCGTGCGTTCGGTTTGCTCGAGCGACGCCTCGAGACGGCCGCCGGCGTGTTCGGCCACGCGTGCGACCCGCTCGCCGGCTTCGCCGAGCCGGCCGGCCGCGGCGCCGATCGATGCGGCGGCAGCCCCGGCGCGGTCGAGCGTGCGGTCGAGCGCCGCCAGCCGCTGGGTCAGGCCGGCCGACAGATCGCGCAGGTTGCGCACCGTGTCCATCACGACCTCGCGGTTCTGCGGCGTCAGCAGGTGGTTGATGCTGGCCAGCGCAGCGGCGGCCTGTTCGCCGACCTGGCTGACCCGCCCGGCGATCTCGTCGATGTCCGAGCGGCCCTCGCGGATGACCGGATAGGTATCCCCTTCGGCGGTGGCCTCCACCAGTGGCTTGCCGGGCGGTTCGCGGTGCACGAGCGCGATCGACGCGATGCCGGTCACGAAGTTGCGCGTGATCACCGCAACCGTGTTGGTGCGCACCGGAACGCGCCGGTCGACCCGTATCTCGACGAGCACGCGGTTGAGCTTGTCGTCCGAGAGGGCGTAGTCCTCGACGCGGCCGACCTTGATGCCGCGGACGTTGACGTCGGCGCCGATCTGCAAGCCGTCGAGCGCCTGGTGCTCGAAATAGATCGCGTAGCGGTAATACGATCCGCGGCCGCCGACGTCCTTGAGCCAGACGACGCCGGCCACGAGCGCGGCGATCAGCAAGAGCACCGCGGCGCCGACGTAGGTGTAGCGCGCTTCAGCTTCCATCGGGCTCGTCTCCGCCGGCCATTCTACGGACCGAGAAATACTCGCGAATCCACGCGTCGTCGACATTCATCACGTCGTCGATCGGACCATCTGCGAGCACGCGGCCGCGCGCCAGCACGATCACCCGGTCGACCACCGCGAGCAGCGTGTCCAGGTCGTGGGTGACGAGAAACACCGTGATGCCCAGATCGTCGACGAGCGAGCGGACGAGCCGATCAAACGCGCGTGCCGTGATCGGGTCGAGGCCCGACGTGGGCTCGTCGAGAAACAGGACTTCGGGCTCCAGCGCGATCGCTCGGGCGATCGCCGCACGCTTGCGCATGCCGCCGGACAGCTCGCTCGGCATCTTCGCCCCTGCGTCGGCAGACAGTCCCGCCTGCACCAGACGCAGCGCAACCAACTGGTCGATGGTCTGCGCAGCAAGGCGTGTGTGTTCCCGCAGCGGCACCGCGACGTTCTGCGCAACGGTCAGCGACGAGAACAGCGCCCCGTCCTGGAACGTCATGCCGAAGCGCCGACGCACCGCATCGATGGCCTGCGGCGACGCCGCCCACATGTCGGTGCCGAGCAGCCGCACGCGTCCGGCGGTCGGTGGGTGCAGGCCGATCATTTCACGCAGCAGCACGGACTTTCCGGTGCCGCTGCCGCCAATCAGCGCAACCAGCGTGCCCCGCTGGACCTGGAACGACACGCCGTCGTGGATCGTCTGCGCGCCGAAGCGCGTGACCACGCCATCGACGTCGATCACCGCCGCACCGTTGGAGATCACGGGCGACGTCGGCTGCGCGGCGGCCGCCGACGATCGAGGGGCGGCGGGGGGTGTCATCTCACAGCTCCAGGGCCTGCAGCAGGACCGCAAACGCCGCATCGAGCAGAATCACCGCAACGATGCTCTGCACGACCGTCGACGTCGTCGCCGAGCCGACCGCCCGTGTGTCGCGCCCGACCGTCATCCCCATGCGCGTGCCGATGACCGCGATCACCAGCGCGAACACCGGTGCCTTGGCCAGGCCGACCAGCACGTGGCGCACGTCGAGCGCCTCGCGTAGGCGGGCAAGGAAGGCCACCGGCGTGATGTCGAGCATCGTGCCGGTGATCGTCATCGCACCGATCAGGCTCATCACGTCGCCGACGAACACCAGCAGGGGCAGCGCGATCATCAGCGCCAGCACGCGCGGGACGACCAGTACCTGCATCGGTGCCAGGCCGAGCGTGCGGATCGCGTCGATCTCCTCGGTGAGCCGCATCGACCCGAGCTGCGCCGTGAACGCGGCGCCCGAGCGCCCGGCGACGATGATGGCGACGATGATCGGCGCGAATTCGCGCGTCGCGCCGATGCCCACGCCGTCGACGACGAAGATGTTGGCGCCGTATTTCTCCGCTTGCAGCGCGAGCAGGTAAGCCACCACCACACCGATCAGCGACGTCACCAACGCCACCACCGGAATCGCGTTCAAGCCAGTCTGCTCGAGCTGCACCGTCCACTCGCGCCCGCGCAGCCGCGCGGGACGCGCGACGACCGCGCCGAGCGCCGCGACCGTCGCGCCCAGGAACGCGAGGTGGCCGTGCAGCAGCGCGAAAATCGCGGTCGACTGAGCGCCGACGTAAGCAAGGAGGCCGCCGCCGCGGCGCGGGGGACGGACCGAGGCAGCGCCGAGGCGGGCCCGCACCCGCTCGACGATGCGGCTGTTCACGTCGCTGAGTCCAGCCCATGTTGTTGGCTGGTCGGCGCGCGATCGCTCGAGCCGCCGCAACAGCACCATCGCGCAGGCGGAATCGAGCGCCTCGATCGCGCTCGCGTCGATCGTCAACTCGCGCGGCAGCGCCAGTGTCGCGAGCGCGGCGTCAATCTGTGCCAGGTTCGCGAGTCGCCACGCACCGGTGAGATGCAAGGTCGCGCGCGATCCGTCGGACTCGAACCGGAACCAGGGCGACTCAGACATGACGCGATGCGAGGCGGAAGGGCATGGGCGGGCGCGAGCGGTCTCCGGGCCGCGCGGACGCCGGCCAAGGGATGCGCCCGATGCCGTGGACCCGGCAAAGTCCGAGCATAGCGGTGCCGTCACGTCCCAATGGCTCGGCTGACGGGTACGATGCCGACAACAAAGGGAGCGACGATGCGCGCAAGATCCTTGCTTCTCATCCTGGTGCTGGCGCTGCTCGCGGCGTTCGCGGTGGTGAACTGGGCCGCCTTCACGGCGCCGACGTTGCTGACCATCGGCTTCACGCAGGTGCAGGCGCCGCTCGGCCTGATGCTGCTGATCGCCATCGGCGTGATCTCGCTGCTGTTCCTCGGTTACATCGTGTTCCAGCAGGCCGGCGTGATCGCCGAGGCGCGGCGCTACGCCAAGGAGCTGAAGGCGCAGCGCGAGCTGGCCGACACGGCCGAGGCCTCGCGCTTCACCGAGTTGCGTACGTTCCTCGAAGGCGAGATGCGCCGCATCGAAGCGCAGGCGGCGGCGGGCACGCGCGAGGTCTCCGCGCGCATCGAAGGGCTCGAGTCGCAGCTGCAGGACCGGCTCGCCGAATCGACGCGCACGCTGACGGCCTACGTCGGCGAGGTCGAAGACAAACTCGACCGAGCGATCCCGCCGCCGCAGTCGTGAGGCCGGCGTCGCAGCAGGCCGGCGGCGGACGTTCCCGCCGTCGTCGGCGATCGTGGCAGCGCGCCCTTGCAGGCCCGGTGCGCAGTCCATTTCTCGGTCTTACGGGACGAGCCGACGGCGAAGATGACCGCAGGCGATGACCATCGTGGCGACCGGCGCGGCCACTGGCTCGTCGCGCTGCAGTTCGCGCTGATCGCTGCGCTCGGCGCGATCGGCGTGCCGCCGTTCGTGCAGGGACGGGCGCCGCTCGCGGCGGTGCTGCTCGCGGCCATCGGCCTGGCGGTGGGTGGCTGGGCGCTCACTGCGAACCGCCCGGGCAATTTCAACGTCCACCCCGCGCCCCGCGTCGGCGGGCGCCTCGTGCGCGAAGGGCCGTACCGGTGGATCCGCCACCCGATGTACACATGCGTGATCATCTGTGCCGCCGCTGCGGCGTGGGCGTCGCGCTCGACATGGGCCTGGCTGGCCGCCGGCGTGCTGGCAGGTGTACTGCAGGCCAAGGCGACGCTCGAGGAACGCTGGCTGGCACAGGCGCACGTCGACTACGACGGCTACCGCGCGCGCACCTGGCGCTTCCTGCCCTGGATCTACTGACAGCGCCTCAAGCCGTCAGGGTGGCTTCGGCGACACGCTGTGCGAGGTGCGCGAGCGCTTCCTCGACCTGATCGACGAGCACAAGACACAGATCACCCGGCTGCAACCGCTCGAGCGCGCGGTCGATGGCGACGAACTCGCCGCGGATTTCCTCAACATGCCGCGCGCGGCTCGCACCGACCAGCCCCTCGCGCAGCAACGCAATCACCTCGCCCGCCGCGCGGCCACGCTGGCACGCGTCCTCGTAGAGGATCACCTCGTCGAAAGCAGCGCCAAGAGTCGTCGACTGTGCGCGCAGGTCCTCGTCGCGGCGGTCGCCGGCGCCGCTGATGACAATGCTGCGGTGCCGGGCCGGCATCGTTTCCACGGCTGCAACCAGCGCGCGGATCGCGTCGGCGTTGTGACCGTAGTCGGCAATCACGGTCGCGCCGCGGTAGTCCATGACGTTGAAGCGGCCGGGGGCGGTGTTGCGATCGGCGACGAAGCTCGCGAGCCCGCGGCGCATCGCGTCCCAGTGCATCCCGACCCCCCAGGCTGCGGCGACGGCCGCCATCACGTTCTCGACCTGGAAACCGATCGTTCCGCCCCGCGTGATCGGCGCTTCAGCCAGCGCGATGCGCTCGCGCCACGAACCCTCGGCGGCAACGATCGCATCGCCGTCGACGCACACCGTTCGCTTGCCCTGCGCGCGGTGGGTCGCGAGCAGTGGGTGGTGCGGGTCGCGGGCGAAGTAGATCACCTGAGCGGGGCAGACGGAGGCCATCGCCGCGACGATCGGGTCGGCGGCGTTGAGCACCGCGTAGCCCGACGGCGCCACGTTGGCGACGATCACCCGCTTGAGCACCGCCAAGTCCTCGACGGTGGTGATGTAGTTGAGTCCCAGGTGGTCGCCGCCGCCGATGTTGGTGACCACCGCGACCTGGCAGCGGTCGAACGCCAGTCCCTCGCGCAGGATGCCGCCGCGCGCGGTTTCGAACACCGCGGCCTCCACCTCCGGATGCATCAGCACACTGCGCGCACTGCGCGGCCCGCTGCAATCGCCGCTGTCGATCTGATCGCTGCCGACGAAAACGCCATCGGTCAGCGTCATGCCGGTGCGCAGTCCGCCGGTGGCGAACATGTGGGCGATCAGGCGTGTCGTCGTCGTCTTGCCGTTGGTGCCGGTGACCGCGACCACCGGAATGCGGCCATCGTCGCCGGGGGCGAACAGCTGCGAGACGATCGCGTCGCCGACCGCGCGGGCCTTGCCGAACGACGGCGCCAGGTGCATGCGCAGCCCCGGCGCCGCATTGACCTCCACGACGCCGCCACGCTGTTCCTCGAGCGGACGCAGCACGCTTTCACAGACGACGTCGACGCCGCAAACGTGCAGACCGATCATCTTCGCCGCGGTCACCGCGCGCGCGGCGACCTCGGGGTGCACGTCGTCGGTCACGTCGGTCGCGGTACCGCCGGTGGAGAGGTTCGCGTTGTTGCGCAGGATCACGCGGCGACCCTTTTCGGGTACCGAGTCGGGTGTCAATCCCTGCACGCCAAGCCGTGCCACCGCGATCTCGTCGAGCCGCATTTTGGTCAGCGACGTGGCGTGGCCTTCGCCGCGTCGCGGATCCTTGTTGACCTCGTCGATCAGCTCGTGCACCGTGCGCTCGCCGTCGCCGATGACGTGCGGCGGGTCGCGCCGCGCGGCGGCCACCAGTTCGTCGCCGACGACGAGCATGCGGTAGTCGTCGCCGGGCAGGTAGGTTTCGACGATCACGGTGCCGACCTCCGCGGCAGCACGAAAAGCGATCTCGAAGTGCGCGCGCTCGACGATGTTGACCGTCACCCCCTTGCCCTGGTTGCCGAATTGCGGCTTCACGACCACCGGCAGCCCAAGCTGCAACGCTGCCGCCCAGCCCTCGTCGACGTCGGCCACCGGCCGGCCGAGCGGGACCGGCACGCCCGCAGCGTGCAACAGCTGCTTGGTGAGTTCCTTGTCCTGCGCAATCGACTCCGACACCGCGCTCGTCGCGTCGACTTCGGCGGCCTGGATGCGCCGCTGCCGCGATCCCCAGCCGAACTGCACCAGGCTGCCCTGCGTCAGTCGCCGGTACGGAATGCCGCGTGCCACCGCGGCCTGTACGATCGCGCCGGTGCTCGGCCCGAGCCGGATGTCCTCGTCAAGCTCACGCAGCCGCGTGACTGCCGAGGCGAGGTCGAAATCGCCTCCGCCCGCCGCCGCCGCAAGCAACGCGCACGCGAAATCGATCGCCAGCCGGCCGACGTCCTCCTCGGTGTATTCGACGACCACCTGATAGACGCCCGGCTCGACCGTGGCGGTGGTGCGACTGAACGTGACCGGACAGCCTGCCTGCGCCTGCAGCGCGAGCGCCGCCGCTTCGAGTGCATCCGCCATCGAGAGGGCGCTGCTGTCGCGTGCGGCCGGCAACGCGCCGATGGTCGGAAACAGCTCGCGCAAGCGTGCCTCGAATCCTGGCAGCGCCGCGATCGAGCGCTCGGCTTCTTCGCATTGCACGATGGCCTCGATCGCCGTGTTGCGGCTCCACAGGTTGGGACCGCGCAGGGCCCGGATGCGCGAGACGTTCATCGCGGTTGTTCTCGGGTCGGCATCGGTGAGTCGTGCAAGGTCAATGTCCCGCCATTCCGGCGCTGGGCGACGGCGCTGGCTGGAACGTCTCGACGCCGGCGGTGATCAGCTCGGGTCCCAGCTCCAGCGCCCACGCCGCGGCGACCGCCGCGAGCAGCACGTCGGCGGCCAGCGTTGCATCGATGCAGGCTGCAGTGCAGCGCTGCGTGAACCCCGCCAGGTCCGCGCAGGGCGTTTCACTCGGGCCGCGGCACAGCACGACGCGCGCGCCGCGCAGGCTGACCGCACGCCGTCCGGCGCCCCGGTGCGCGACGAGCGCTGCGCAGTTGCGGTCGGCTGCATACAGGATCACTTCGCCATCGCACAGGCCGGCCAGTTCCGCGATGCGCGGATCGGCCGCATGCAGCACGCCCACGCCGTCGTCGAGCACGACGTCGATCTGCGTACGCAGCACCTTGGGCAGCTGCGCGG
Source organism: Burkholderiales bacterium (assembly GCA_020354665.1). Taxonomy (GTDB): domain Bacteria; phylum Pseudomonadota; class Gammaproteobacteria; order Burkholderiales; family Burkholderiaceae_C. The sequence continues at coordinate 2,055,086 of CP070653.1, read as the reverse complement.
CCTCGTGGATGTCGTGTTTCTCGAGCGCCTGCCATCCGTCCAGATCGGTCACGATGCCGACCCGACAGCGGTCGTAGGCCAGGCCGTCGTCGAGGATGACCGCGGCATCGTTCTCGATCACCACCGTCTCGACGTCGCGGTTGACCAGCAGGCGGTGTCCCGATTCCCAGTTGGCGCTGTCCTGCGCCTGAACTTGCCGGGTGCCGATGAACAGGCCGTCGCGGCACGCGAGCCCGGTGCGGCGGCCGCTCAAGTGCGCCAGCCAGGCAACGAGGCGGGCAATCGTTGCCGTACCTCGTGTGCCTGCCACGCCGACAACCGGGATGCGCCCGCTTTCGCCCGGTGCGAACAGGTGGTCAACGATCGCACGGCCGACCGGTCGCGGCGTGCCTTCGGCCGGGTGCAGGTGAGGCAGCAGGCCGGGTCCCGCGTTGACCTCGACGATCGCGCCGCCTTGGGCCTTCAGCGGCTGGCTGATGTCGCTCGCGACGAGGTCGACACCCGCGATGTCGAGCCCGACCACGCGTGCGGCCAGCGTGACTGCACGCGCGACTTCCGGGTGGACGTCGTCGGTACAGTCCGTCGCGACGTTGCCATTGCGTTGCACGAGCACGCGGCGGCCTTTCTCGGGCACCGCATCGCCGCTGAACCCCTGACGCTGCAGGTCGAGCGTGACCACCGCGTCGTCCAGCCGGATGCGATTCAGCGGGAAGTCCTCGGTGAGACCGCGCCGCGGATCGGAGTTGATCTGGTGGTCGATCAGCTGGGTGACCGTCGACTGACCGTCGCCGACGATCCAGGCCGTCTCGCCGCGCGCCGCCGCCGCGACGTGACCGCCGACGACAAGCAGCCGATGCTCGTCGCCAGGGACGAAGCGCTCGACGATGACGCCGCTGCCGTGGCGCCGGGCGACGAGGTAGGCCGCCTCGATCTCCTCGCGCGTGCGCAGGTCGAGCGTGACGCCGCGGCCGTGATTGCCATCGGTCGGCTTGACGACGACGGGCACGCCGATATCCTCGGCCGCGGCCCACGCGGCCGCGGGGCTGTCGACGACGATGCCTTCGGGCACCGGCACGCCCAGCGCCTTCAGCAGTGTCTTGGTCAGGTCCTTGTCGCCGGCGATGCCCTCGGCAATTGCGCTGGTCCGGTCGGTCTCGGCCGTCCAGATGCGGCGCTGCCGGGCGCCGTGGCCCAGTTGCACGAGATTGCCGTCGTTGAGGCGCAGGTATGGAATGCGCCGATCGGTCGCGGCGGCCACGATCGCCGCGGTGCTCGGGCCGAAGTAGAAGCTGTCGACGTGCTCGCGGATGCGGCCCACGGCCGCACCGACGTCGAACGGCAGCGCGTTGACCGCAGCCATCAGCAGTTGGTGTCCTTCTGCGAGCGTCACCCGCGCGACGGTCTCGTCGCGTGCGCGAAACACCATTCGGTAGACGCCGCGCTGCGAGGTGCTGCGCGTCTGGCCGAAGCCGGTGGGCATGCCGGCGAGGTTGAGCAACTCGATCACGACGTGCTCGAGCGCGTGGCCGAGCCAGGTGCCCTCGCGCAGCCGCTCGATGAAGCCGCCACGCTCGCCGACGCCGCAGTGGTGCTCGGCCAGCGCCGGCAGCATCGCAGTGAGCCGGTCGTTGAAACCGGGCAGCGTGTGCGAGGGGAAGTCCTCGAGCTCGCCGAGGTCGAGGCAGACCTCGAGCACGGGGCGGTAGGTCCACACGTTGGGGCCGCGCAGGTAATTCACGCGCAGCAGCTGGATGTCGCGGTGGGCGGGCATGCAAGACGTTTCGCGGGTTCGATCTCAGCGATTGTGCGTCGGACGCCGGGGTGTCGCCGGTCGCGGCGGCATCGGCGAGAATCCGCAGCCTGCTGGCGCGTTTCGGCTCGGATCGGGTCCGGCACGCGATGGCGGTACACCCGCGCATGCGCTCCGATCGATCTGCCCACGCCGACGGCCCCCGTGAGGCCCTGCTCCCGGATGCACGAGGGGCTGTTCAATCGCTGCTCGAGCCCGATGAAAACGTGCTCGGGATGGTCGAGGTTGACCTCGACGCCAACCTGATGCGGTTCGCAGGCGGGTGGCTGGTGCTGACCGAGCGGCGCCTGATCGCCGCGCCGGCGGGCGACCAAGGCGCACGGGCCTGGCCGCTCTCGCCGCGGCTGGCGTTGCAGCACCACGACCACGCCGGCGTCGGCAGCCTCGAGCTGCTCGACGATGCCGGCCGCCAGGGCTTGTGGCGTTACACGCTTGCGCACCACCCGGCGGTGCTTCGCTTCGTGCGGGAGTTCGAGCGCGAGCAGGCGGCGCGTACCTCTGGCATGCCCGCCGCCGCCGACGACGCGGCGCTGTGTCCGACCTGCGGGGCGCCGCTGCCGACGGACAGCGAGGAATGCCCGCTCTGCCATCGCGAGCTGCTGGCGCCGCCTTCGACCTGGGTGCTGCTTCGGCTCTGGCGGTTCGCCCGCCCCTACCGCAAACCGTTGATCGCCGGCTTCGCGCTGACACTGGCGTCGACCGGTGCCACGCTGGTGCCGCCGTACCTGACGATCCCGCTGATGGATCGCGTGCTGATCCCGTTCCAGAACGGCCAGCGCATCGAGACCACGCTGGTCGTCGCCCTGCTGGCTGGCCTGCTCGGTGCCGCGCTGCTGGGGTGGGGGCTGGGGTGGGCGCGAACCTGGCTGCTCGCGCTGGTGTCCGAGCGCATCGGCGCCGACCTGCGCACGACGACCTACGAGCACCTGCTGCGGCTGTCGCTCGACTACTTCGGGGGCAAGCGCACCGGCGACCTGATGTCGCGCATTGGCAGCGAGACCGACCGCATCTGCGTCTTCTTGTCGCTGCACGCGCTGGACTTCGCGACCGACGTGCTGATGATCGTGATGACGGCGGTGATTCTGTTCTCGATCAATCCCTGGCTGGCGCTGGTCACACTCGTGCCGTTGCCCTTCATCGCCTGGCTGATCCACCTGGTGCGCGACCGGCTGCGCACGGGGTTCGAGAAGATTGACCGCGTCTGGGGCGAGGTGACGAGCGTGCTGGCCGACACGATTCCCGGCATTCGCGTCGTCAAGGCGTTCGCGCAGGAACAGCGCGAGGCCGAGCGCTTCCGCGCCGCGAATCGCCACAACCTCGCGGTCAACGACCGGCTCAACAAGACCTGGAGCCTGTTCTCGCCGACCGTTTCGGTGCTGACCGAGGTGGGCCTGCTCGTCGTCTGGGCGTTCGGGATCTGGCTGGTCGCCGGCGGCGACATCACGGTGGGTGTGCTCACCGCTTTCATCGCCTACATCGGGCGGTTCTATGGCCGGCTCGATTCGATGAGCCGCATCGTCTCGGTCACGCAGAAGGCGGCCGCCGGGGCCAAGCGCATCTTCGATATCCTCGACCACGTCTCGGCCGTGCCCGAGCCGGAACGGCCGGTGCCGATCGTGCAGCTACAGGGCCACATCGAGATGCGGGGCATTGGGTTTCGCTACGGCAGCCGCTCGGTGATCCGGGGGCTCGATCTCGAGATCCGCGCCGGCGAGATGATCGGCCTGGTCGGCCACAGCGGGTCGGGCAAGAGCACGCTGGTCAACCTGATCTGCCGCTTCTACGACGTCAGCGAGGGCGCGATTCTGGTCGACGGCGTCGACCTGCGTCGCTTCGCCGTGGCCGATTTCCGTCGACACATCGGGCTGGTGCTGCAGGAGCCGTTCCTCTTCTTCGGGACGATCGCCGAGAACATCGCCTACGGCAAGCCGCAGGCCACGCGCGAGGAGATCGTCGCCGCCGCGCGTGCGGCCAATGCACACGAGTTCATCCTGCGGCTGCCGCAAGCCTACGACTCGCTGGTCGGCGAGCGCGGCCAGGGGTTGTCGGGCGGCGAACGCCAGCGCATCAGCATCGCGCGGGCGCTGTTGATCGATCCGCGCATCCTGATCCTGGACGAGGCGACCTCGGCGGTGGACACCGAGACCGAGAAGGAGATCCAGAATGCGCTCGACAACCTGGTGCAAGGACGCACGACGATTGCGATTGCCCACCGGCTGTCGACGCTGCGCAAGGCGGATCGGCTGGTGGTGATGGACCGCGGAGAGGTGGTTGAAGTGGGCTCGCACGACGAGCTGATCGCGAGGCAGGGCGCGTACTGGCGCCTCTACCAGGCGCAGGCCCGGCGCGTCGACGCGGACGCCGACGAAGCCAACGACATCGAGCGCGCGCGCATCTCGGCGGCGGTCCCCGTGCCGTCGGCGCACGGGATGGCGGCGCAATGAGCGGGATGGACGGCGTCGATTTCCAGCTTGCCCGCGACACCTTCGGTCGGCTGGTGCTGATCCGGGCCGGACGCTCGCACGCCGGCGTCGTGCCGGTGCGCGCATTCCCGCTCACGGCGCCGGACAGCGGGCTCGCGATCGTCGATGCCCTGGGCCACGAACTGGCCTGGCTCGATACGCTCGACACGCTGCCGGCACAGTCGCGCCAATTCGTCGAGGACGAACTCTCGCATCGCGAATTCATGCCCGAGATCGTGCGGCTGGTGGGCGTCTCGAGCTTTGGCACGCCCAGCACCTGGCGTGTCGAGACCGACCGCGGCGCGACGAGCTTCGTGCTCAAGGGCGAGGAAGACATCCGCCGACTGGGGGATGGCCTGTTGATCGCGAGCAGCGAGGGCGTGGCCTATCGCGTGCGCAACCTGGCATCGCTCGACCGCGCCTCGCGGCGGCTGCTCGAACGCTTCCTTTGACGCGCGGGGGTGGCGTGGAGCGCATCGACTGTGTGGTCATCGGTGCCGGCGTCATTGGGCTGGCCGCGGCACGCGCGTTGGCCGTGCGAGGACACGAGGTGGTCGTACTCGAGGCGCAAGGCGCGATTGGCAGCCAGACCAGTTCGCGCAACAGCGAGGTGATCCACGCCGGCCTGTACTACGCGCCCGGTTCGCTGAAGGCGAGGCTGTGCGTGCAGGGGCGCGGTACGCTGTATGCGTATTGCGACGCGCATCGCGTGGCGCATCGACGCTGCGGCAAGCTGATCGTTGCAACCGATGCCGACCAGGTCGCTGCGCTCGACCGGATCGAGGCCAGAGGTTGCGCGAACGGTGTCGACGACCTGCGGCGCCTCAGCGCGCAACAGGCCACGGCGCTCGAGCCGGCGCTGCACTGTGTCGCCGCGCTGCTGTCACCGTCTACCGGCATCATCGACAGCCACGGCCTGATGCTCGCGCTGCAGGGCGACGCGCAGGACCACGGCGCAATGGTCGCGCTGAAGAGCCCGCTATTGCGCGGCCGCGCCTGCGCCGGCGGCATCGAACTCGACGTCGGCGGCGAGCAGCCGATGAGCGTGCTCGCGCGGCGTGTCGTCAACAGCGCAGGGCTGCAGGCGCCGGCCGTGGCGGCATCGATCGATGGGCTCGACCGCGTGCACGTGCCGCAAGCCCGGTATTGCAAGGGCAGCTACTTCGCGCTGGGAGGCCGCGCGCCGTTCACCCGGCTCGTCTACCCAGTTCCCGACGAAGCGGGACTCGGCGTGCATCTGACGATTGACCTGGCCGGCCAGGCGCGCTTCGGACCGGACACCGAGTGGCTCGAGCCGGGCCAGCCGATCGATTACGACGTCGATGCCCGGCGTGCCGAGGGGTTCGATGCGGCGATCCGCCGTTATTGGCCGGGGCTGCCGTCGGGCGCGCTCGTACCGGCGTATTCGGGTGTACGGCCGAAGATCGTCGGGCCGGGCGAGCCGGCGGCGGACTTCACGATCCAGGGCCCCGACCAGCACGGCGTCGAGGGCCTCGTGAACCTGTTCGGCATCGAGTCGCCTGGACTCACCGCGTCGATCGCCATCGGTGAGTACGTTGCCCGGCAGCTGTTGGGTCCGCCTCACGCTTGACGGCGGCGCGTGCCTTCCGGTCCTCGACTGTGAACGATCCGGCCGCCACGCCCCTGCCGCTGCCCACCACCGCGCTCGCGCCGCTCGCGCAGCCGGTGTTTCGCATGCTCTGGTCGGCGTGGCTGATGGCCAACGTCTGCCTGTGGATGAACGAGGTCGCAGCCGCCTGGCTGATGACCACGCTGACCACTTCACCGGTGATGGTGGCGCTGGTGCAGACCGCCTCAACACTGCCGATGTTCGTGCTCGGCCTGCCGAGCGGAGCGCTCGCAGACATCATCGACCGGCGACGCTACCTGATGTTCACGCAGCTGTGGATCGCCAGCATCGCACTGGTGCTCGCGGCCGTCGTGGTCCGCGGTGGGGTGGCGCCGGCGCTGCTGCTGGCACTGACCTTCGCCAACGGCATCGGACTGGCGATGCGCTGGCCCACGTTCGCTGCGATCATCGCCGAAGTGGTGCCGCGCACGCAGCTGCCGGCTGCGCTCGCACTCAACGGCGTATCGATGAACGCCTCGCGCATCGTCGGTCCGGTCGTTGCCGGCGCGTTGATCGCCGGCGCGGGCGCGGTCTGGGTGTTCATTCTGAATGCGCTGCTGTCGCTCACCTCGGCCTTCCTGGTCTGGCGCTGGAGGCGCGAGTTCAAGCCGAGCGCGTTGCCCGGGGAGCGCTTCCTCGGTGCGATGCGCGTGGGCGTGCAGTACGTGCGACAGTCGCCGCGCCTGCGCGCGGTGCTGGTGCGCATCGCGCTGTTCTTCCTGCAGTCGAGCGCGCTGCTCGCCTTGCTCCCGCTGGTGGCCCGGCGCCTCCCGAACGGTGATGCCGGTACCTACACGCTGCTGCTCTCGGCGATGGGGCTGGGCGCGGTGATGGCCGGGGTGTTCCTGCCGCGCCTGCGCGCGGACTTCTCTCGCGATGCGCTGGTGCAGTGGGGCAGCGTCGTGCAGGCGTTGGCGATGGTCACGGTCGCGCTGGCAAACCATCTGGCCGTCGCGCTGCCCGCCATGCTGGTCGCCGGGGCCGCGTGGATCGCTGTGGCCAACTCGCTCACGCTGTCGGCGCAGATCGCGCTCCCGGACTGGGTGCGGGCACGCGGCATGTCGATCTACCAGATGTCGCTGATGGGCGGCAGCGCGGCGGGAGCCGCGGTGTGGGGACAGGTGGCGAGCTGGAGCACCGTTTCCACCGCGCTGGCCGCTGCCGCGACGACGGGGCTGGTGCTGCTGCCGCTGAGCGCGCGCCTGAAGCTCGAAGCGGGCGCCGACGAGGATGTCGCGCCAACACGGCCGTTCACACCGCCGACCGCGAGCGCGCTGCCCCCCGACGCCGGGCCGATCCTGGTGACGATCGAATACCGCATCGACCCCGCGCGGGCTGCGGAATTCCGCACCGTGATGGAGGAGAGCCGACGCGCGCGACTGCGTCTGGGCGCGCTGTCGTGGGAGCTGTTCCACGACGTCAGTGACCCCGCCCGCTACATCGAGTACTTCATCGACGAATCGTGGGTCGAACACCTGCGGCGCTTCGAGCGTTTCAGTGCGGCCGATGTTTCGCTGCGCGAGCGCCGCATGGCGTTTCACATCGGCGAGGATCCGCCCAGGGTCTCGCGGTTCGTTGCCGACGCCTGAACAAGTGGGGCGGGTCGGCGCTGGTTGGGCAACGGCAAGGGTGTTTCAATTCGTGACAGCGGGGGTTGTACCCTTGGGGTTTCGACAACGAATGCGATCGATCTCACGTGACAGCCTTCAAACCCGTCGAATTCCGTCCGTCGGGGCGCCGGCGGTCCAGCTGGCATCCGCCGCGCTGGTTGGTGCTCCTCTCGGCCGGCATCGCGATCGGCGCGGGCGGCGTCGTGTTCGTCCAGGAGCGCTACCTCGCGCCGCGGCTGTCGGCGGCGGACTCCGCGCAGTTGCGCGAGTCGTTCGACCGTGCCGAACGCGAGCGGCAACGCCTCTCCGGCGAGCTGGCCGCAACCAGCGAGCAGCTGAAAGCGGCGTTGTCGGAAAAGGGCACCCTGACGACCGATCTTGCGGCGAGCAAGACGACGATCGAGCGATTGCGCGCGCAGCTCAGCTCGCTGGTGGCGGTCTTGCCACCGGATCCGCGCGGCGGTGCCATCGAGGTGCGTGCAGCGGACTTTTCCACCAGCGCCGGCGCATTGGTCTACGAGGTGCTGCTGACGCGCGCCAAGAGCGGCGGCCAGCCGTTCAGCGGCGTGATGCAGTTTGCGGTGACCGGCAATTCGGGGCGCGGCGCGGAGACCACCGTCACCCTGAAGCCGGTGGAGATCGCGGTGGACACCTTCGAAATCCTGCGCGGCAGCCTGCCGCTGCCCGAAGGCTTCGTGCCGCGGCAAGCCACGGTGCGCGTGCTCGACCGTGCGGACGGCCGGCAGTTCGGGATGCGCGTGCTGCGCGTCAAGTAGCCGTCGCGGCGACGGTTCAGCCGGCCCAGCGCAGCACTGCCTGCTCGACCACGGCGGCCAGTGGCACGCCGACGCGGCGCTGAGCGCGCAGCCAGTTCGCGTCGTTGCCGTCGAACAGGCTGTCGCGGATCAGGTTGCAGGCGTCCAGCGCGCGCAGGTCGAGCGCGTGCTCGCCGATTCGCGTGAGCGTTCGCAGGATGTCGTCGCGCAGCTTGCTGCGCTGTTTGCTCTTGGGGTCGACGACTTCGCCGGCCAGCCCGAAGCGGCACGCCTGGAAACGGTTGAAGGTGTAGACGAGGTAATCGTCCTCGATCGGCTCGAACGGCTTCTCCTCGCGCAACCAGCGGCACAGCGCCTGCAGGTAGCAGGCCAGCGCGGCGGCCTTCTCGACCGAAAGCGGCGTGTCGCACACGCGCAGTTCGATGGTGCCGAACTCGGGCTTGGGTCGGATGTCCCAGTAAAAGTCCTTCATCGACTCGACCACGCCGGTGGCGGTCATCTTCTCGAAGAACGCGTTGAATTCCTCCCAGCTGCGTACGAAAGGCGCGCGGCCCGAGAGCGGAAAGGCGAACACCGAGTTCAGGCGCGCCGAGTCGAAACCGGTGTCCACGCCCTGCACGTAGGGTGACGAAGCCGACAGTGCGATGAAGTGCGGCACGTATCGCGACAGCGCGTGCAGCAGCCACAAGGCGCGGTCGCCGTCTTCGCAGCCCACATGGACGTGCTGGCCGAACACCGTGAACTGCTTGGCCAGGTAGCCGTACAGCTCGTGCAGGTAGTGAAACCGCTCGGTGGGATAGATCTGCTGCTCACTCCAGTGCTGGAACGCGTGCGTTCCGCCGCCGGCCACCGCGATGTTGAGCTGGCGCGCGGCGCGGGTCAGCTGGCCGCGCAGGTCGCGCAGTTCGGCCAGCAGCGCACCGTGCTCGCGCTGCACCGACGTACCGATCTCGATCATGCTGCGCGTGATCTCGGGTTTCACGTCCCACGCGCCGGTGTGGTTCCTGAGCTCGCGCAGCAGATCCTGCGCCTGCGGCGCAAGGTCGAAATCGTGCGTGCTGACGAGCTGCAGCTCGAGTTCGACGCCGACCGTCAGGGGCTCCGACGAGGCGAACGCGCCCAGCGACAGCGGTCGCGCGGGGGAAGTGGGTTCAGCGGGTGCTGGCAGCGGCGAAGCAGCCGGCGCGCGAGCGGTCACGTGGCGCTCCTCCCATCGGTTTCACGAGCCAGGAACTGCAGCGCACCCTGGGCCCACAGCGGCCCGGTGAACTGCATCAGCGCAGTGGCCGCCAGCAGCGCACGCAGCAGCCCCTGGTCGACGCCCGGCAGCTGCGCACTCCAGCTGAACGTGCTCACCGCAAGCAGCACGAGCATGCCGCTCATTGGCTGCAGTGCCAGGGTCAGTGCGGCGCCCTGGCGCCAGCCCAGGCCGCTTGCGCGTGCGGTCACCGCCACCGCGAGTGCCTGGCCCGCCAGCCGGGCACCGATGATGGCAAATACCCAAGGCCAGGCGGTGCGAAGGCCGTCGAAACTGAACAGCAGCCCGATGCAAACGAACAGCAGCACTGTCAACGATGCCCCCAGCGTGCCCAGCTGCGGCTCGACGGTGAGGCGGTGGCCGAGCTGCGAGCGCGCGATCACGCCGGCCACCAGCAGCGTCAGCAGCGGCGACAGCGTCCAGCGCGCGGCCAGCAAGGTGGCCAGCACGACCAGCGCGATCTGCAGCACGGTCATCGAGCCGCGGCCGCTGGCCACGCGGTACAGACGCTCGAGCGTCCAGCCGATCGCGGCGCCGAGCAGGAACGAGCCGAATGCCACGTAGGCCGCACTTGCGGCAGCGCCAGCCAGGTCCGCTTTCGCGTGGGCGCTGTCGGCGACGCCGACCAGCTGCACGAGCTTGATCGCCAGCACTGCCATGATGCTGCTCACTGCGCTCATCATCAGCAGCCGTTCGGTGACCTGGCCGCGCGGCCGCGATTCGTGCACGGTGGTCAACGTGATCACCGGCGAAGTGGACATGGCTACGGCCCCTGCGACGAATGCCGACGCCGGCGTGACGCCGAGCCACACCAGCGCCAGTGCGACGAACGCGCCGGCGACCAGACCGTCGAGCACGCATGCCAGGGCGAACCACTTGTTGTCGACCAGCCACCGGGGCTGGATGCGGCTGCCGAGTTCGAACACGAGCATGCCGATGGCCAGGTCGAGCAGAGGCTTCCACGGGTCGAGCTCGCCCCGCTGAAGGACGTCAAGCGCGAGGGGGCCGGCGAGCGCTCCCACCATCATCCAGCCGCAGGCGCGCGGCACGCGTACCCAGCGGTACAGGGCATCGGCCGAGACGACGGCCAGCAGCATCACCACCGCCAATCCCAGCACGGGCTCGGCGCCGCGCAAGGCCTCGAGCGCGCCCACGGGTGCGGCAACGGCACCCTCGCCGCGCAGCCAGTTGAAGAAGGAAATGTCGGTCATGGAGGATCAAGAACCGCGCTGTGTCGCGGCTCGGCAGGGGCCAGACCATACCATCAGGGCTTTACAGAGTCTGCGGGACCGAGGCTGCGCCCGCGAGCCCCTTGAATCCGGCAGGGCTGCCCCAATTTCGCCTGTTCGCCGCGCCGATGTGGCATGGGATTTGACCGAATTCACATGGAAAAGCAAACCCTTTCGTTCCAGGCCGAGGTCAAGCAGATCCTGCACCTCGTCACGCACTCGCTGTATTCCAACAAGGAAATCTTCCTGCGCGAGTTGATCTCCAACGCTTCGGACGCTTGCGACAAGCTGCGCTTCGAGGCGCTGGACAACGCAGCCCTGTACGAGGACACCCCTCATCTCGAGATCCGGGTCTTCTACGACGCGGGCGCCAAGACGCTGACGATCCGCGACAACGGCATCGGCATGAGTCGTGACGAGGCGGTGCAGCACCTGGGCACGATCGCGCGCAGCGGCACGCGTGAGTTCATGGCCCAGCTCGAGGGCGAGCAGAAGAAGGACGCCAATCTGATCGGCCAGTTCGGAGTGGGCTTCTATTCGGGCTTCATCGTCGCCGACCGGATCACCGTTGAATCACGCCGCGCCGGGCTGCCGGCCGAGCAGGGTGTGCGCTGGTCCAGCGGCGGCGCCGGCGAATTCGAAGTCGAGGCGATCGTCCGGCCCGAGCGCGGTACCGACGTGACCCTGCATCTGCGCGACGGCGAGGAGGACTACCTCAAAGCCTGGAAACTGCGTGGCGTGATCGGCAAGTACAGCGACCACGTCTCGTTGCCCATCCTGATGCGCAAGGAGGAGTGGCTGGCAGACCAGGCCGAGTACGTGCTGAAGGACGAATGGGAGACGGTCAACAAGGCTTCCGCCTTGTGGACGAGGCCGAAGGGCGAGATCAGCGAAGAGCAGTACCAGGAGTTCTACAAGACGATCAGCCACGACACCGACGCTCCCCTGGCCTGGACGCACAACCGCGTCGAGGGTCGTAGCGAGTACACCCAGCTGCTGTACCTGCCGGCCAAGGCGCCGTTCGATCTGTGGAATCGCGATCGACGTCAGGGCGTGAAGCTGTACGTGCGCCGGGTGTTTGTGATGGACGATGCGCAGGACCTGATGCCGACCTATCTGCGATTCGTTCGCGGCGTGATCGACTCTTCGGACCTGCCGCTCAACGTGAGCCGCGAACTGCTGCAGGAAAGCCGCGATGTGAAGGCGATCCGCGAGGGTTCAACCAAGCGGGTGCTGTCGATGCTCGAGGACCTGGCCGAGCAGCAGCAGGAAAAGTACGCGGCCTGGTGGAAGGAATTCGGCGCGGTGCTCAAGGAGGGCGCTGGCGAAGACCAGGCCAATCAGGAGCGGCTGGCCAAGCTGTTTCGGTTCGCGTCGACGCACGCGGACGAGGAGGTCTCGCTCACCGACTACGTATCCCGAATGAAGGAAGGCCAGGATGCGATCTACTACATCGCTGCCGATTCGCTCGCCGCGGCGAAGGCCAGTCCGCATCTCGAGGTGTTCCGCAAGAAGGGCGTGGAGGTGCTGTTGCTGGTCGACCGCGTCGACGAATGGATGCTCGCCCACCTCTACGAGTTCGACGGGCATCCGCTGCACAGCGTCGCGCGCGGCGCCGTCGACCTGGGCAAACTGCAGGACGAAGCCGAGAAGAAGGAAGCCGAGGCGGTCGCCGAGTCCGCAAAGCCGTTGATCGAGCGGCTCAAGGTGGCGCTCAAGGACAAGGCCAAGGACGTGCGCGTGAGCACGCGGCTGGTCGACTCGCCGGCCTGCCTGGTCAGCGCCGAGGGCGACATGAGCGGGCACCTCGCGCGTTTGCTCAAGCAAGCGGGCCAGCCTGCTCCGACGATGCTGCCGGTGCTCGAGGTCAACGCCGCGCATCCCTTGGTCAAGAAGCTGGAGGCGAGCGAGCAGTTCGATGCGCTTGCCCACATCCTGTTCGACCAAGCGCTGCTCGCCGAGGGCGGGCAGCTCGAAGATCCGGCCGGCTACGTCAAGCGCGTCAATGCTTTGCTGACAGGCTGAGCGCCGGGCCGTCCACGTCCGGAGCTGCAGGCGGATGGGGGGTCTGGCGCCAGCGGCGCGGAGTGCCGCTGCGGGCTGCATGCCGGTGGCGCCCTGGGCTGAGACTAGATGGACCCCAGCGGCGGCTCCTGCATCGCATCCAATTGGTCACGCAGCATCTGGATTTCGTTGTCCCAATATGCCGGCGTGCCGAACCATGGAAAGGCCGCCGGGAAAGCCGGGTCATCCCAGCGGCGCGCGATCCAGGCGCAGTGGTGAATCATGCGCAAGGTACGCAGCGGTTCAATCAATGCGCATTCGCGCCAATCGAACTCGTGGAACGCCTCATAGCCTTCCAGCAATTGGATCAGCTGCTGCGTCATCGCGCTGCGGTCGCCAGCCAGCAGCATCCAGAGGTCCTGGATCGCGGGGCCGTTGACGGCATCGTCGAGGTCGACGAAGTGCGGCCCAGCATCGCTCCACAGAATGTTGCCGCGATGGCAGTCACCGTGCAGGCGCAGTCGTCGCACCGTGCCCAGGCGGTCAAATGCCCCAGCCACCGCGTCCAGTGCGGCGTCGCAGGTGCTCAGCCAAGCTTGCTTGCGGTCCGGTGATAGCAAGCCGCCCAACGTGGCTCGTGCGGAGGCGCCGAACGTCGCGACATCCAGCGTGAGCCGATGTTCGAACAAGCGCCGCGATCCTACCGCGTGGATCCGACCCAGAAAACGGCCGATCCAGCGCAGCGTCTCGGGATCGTCGAGCTCGGGGGCGCGGCCGGAATGGCACGGCGTGACCGCAAAGCGGAACGCACCGTCCTCGCTGGTCCATTCGGCCAGCGTCGGCGGCGACCCAGCCAGCCTTGGCCCGCAAGGTCCGCTCGCCCGCGCGTGCAGGGACAGCGGCACGGCGACCGGGATTTCAGCATGGGCCAGTTCCGCGGCGAAGGCGTGTTCCTCCAGGATCTGTGCGTCGCTCCAGCGGAGCGGGCGATAGAACTTGGCGACCACTGCTTCGCCACTCTCCAGATAGACCTGGAACACCCGGTTCTCGTACGAGTTGAGCTGCAGGACCCGGCCGTCACCGAACAGGCCAACCTGCTCCAGTGCATCGAGAACGTGCTGGGGGGTGAGGCTTGCGTAGCTGCTCGCATCGGCGCCAAGTGGAACCGCAGTCGGAGGAGGATGAGGCGACGCTGTCACGCGCCGATCGTAGTCCGGCGCTGATGCGGTAAGTGGGCCAGTTTGCCTGGCAAGGGTCAGTGTCTTGTCGACGACCCGCTTCGGGGCGTGTCCACCACGACGCCGCCGATCTCGTCATCGGCCAACCGGTCGCGCTGGCGGGACCCGCTGCGCCCCGATCGCTCGTCGGGGCTGGAACTAGACGGCGGGAAGTCGCTGTTCGAGAAGCCGTCCTGACGGCTATCCGGGGCGAAGAACGAGTCCTGAAAGAAACCCGAATCCTGCCAGAGCGTCGCGCGCTCGCGACGAGGAGGAGCCGGCACGGGGACCGCGGGTGCCGCGCGCATCGGCCGAGTCGGTAGCGCCGGGGCCGGCTGCGGCCCACGTGCCGAGGCGCTCGACTGCGGCACGAGCAGCTGAAGTTCGGGCACCGAAGGCAAGTGGTCAGCCGGGCAGCGCAGGTATCGGACACGACACGCGTTCAATACCGATTGCTTGATCTGCATGACCCGTCTGGAGCTTCCGCGGTCGGTGTCGAGATCGATTGCCGCAAGCACGCGGCCGTTGGCGCTGCAGATCGCGAAGGTCACGTGGATCGACCCCAGCAGCTCGTACCAGTAGCGAACTTCCTGAGGGTCGTTGGGTTGGCAGAACCGCACCAGCGGCAGCTTCGACAAGACGATGTGGTGCGGTAGGGCTTCGCGGAGCTGTCGGTACACCCGTCGCTCGTCGGTGCTGAACACCGGGCGCGGCGTGAGCGCCCATTCGGTCGGCAAGGGTTGGGCGGCCGGCGGGCGGCTGTGCGCGCGCCACAACGCCAAGCCGCCGACCACGAGTACCGCGACCAGCGCCAGCACCCACGGCACAAACTGACCTTCCAAACCGGTACCTCCCTGCAGCAGGGCCAGTGCGGAGCACCGCCCACTCAGAATCTACCGGATGTGACGGGGTGTGTCTGCTTGGATCGGGCAGCGCCTGCCCATCACCCCCGCGGCTTGGCGCCCCTTAATGCGGGCACCGACCCCGCGCCGGCGTCACTCGGTGTCGCCTTTTCTGGATCTATGAATGTGAGCAGACGCTTCCGTGATAGAACCCACAAGATCTACGATTCGGCGGCCGTGCCGCTTGAGTTGGTAGTCTAGCTCGGCGGCATGCTCGGTGAGCAATTCATCAATGTGGCTACCGACGTCATCCGGCGACAACTTCAGCCAGGCGTCCGATTCCCCCCCGGCGCGTTCGACGACCGCACCGGCGCTGCGGGCGATGTGCAGCATCGGGGTGTTCTCGGTCAATGCGTGAACCATCAGCCTTTCGACGCCGCGATTGCGGGCGTGCAACACCGAGTGCTCAAACAACCGCGATCCAAATCCGCGGCCGCGATACCTTTTGAGCACGGACACACCGAACTCGGCGAGTCGGCCCGAATCCGCTTCGGATTCGGTCTCGACGTCAGTGTCGTGGTAGGCGAGATGTGCAATTGCAATGAGTTCGAGTCTTCGATTGAAAATGCCAAAGATCTCGTCGTGCCGGAAGTCGATGCCCTCGACATAACGCGCGATCTGTTCGTCCGACGCCGGATGGCCGAACCGGAAATACCGGTCAGCGTCGTCGAGTGCCAGCAGATGCGCGAGGAGGCGGGGGCGATGGCGCTCTGACAGCGAACGGATCGGAACCCATCTGAAGCGCATCGACCTGTCAACAGCCGTCTCGCCGTCTCGTTGCAGAGAACCGCTGCGCATCCGGTGCAGAACGTCGCCTAATGAGCCCATGCCGCCATCGATATCAGTACAAACCCCAATATAGCAAAAGGACCTTGGTACACGGCAACGTCGCTTTGCCCTGGGCTGCTCATTGGGGTGCGAAGCGGCACGTGCCGGGATAAAATGCAAGACTTTTTCCGCACCCCGGCTCGGAAAGAGAACTGGCACCCGCGCAGCCCTCCGTGGCCGCGGACGCCCCGGGCTCCCGAGAGGCCGCAGCCAACAAGCGGCGCCGAAGGAGCCGATCCCCAACAGCCGGTTCAATGTGTCGACAGCCGAAAGCGGGCTTCGACGCCGAAAGCTGCTCATGAAAACCTTCAGCGCCAAACCGGCCGAGGTGAAGCATGAATGGTTCGTGATTGACGCCACCGACAAGGTGCTCGGACGTGTCGCCAGCGAAGTGGCACTCCGGTTACGCGGCAAGCACAAGGCCATCTATACGCCTCACGTAGACACCGGTGACTTCATCATCGTCGTGAACGCGGACAAGATTCGCGTCACCGGAAACAAGGCCGAAGACAAGGTCTATTACCGCCACTCGGGCCATCCGGGCGGCATCTACGCCACGAAGTTCAAAGATATGCAGGCCAAGCATCCTGGTCGCGCCTTGGAAAAGGCGGTCAAGGGGATGTTGCCCAAGGGTCCGCTGGGCTATGCGATGGCCAAGAAGCTCAAGGTATACGCTGGCGCAACGCATCCGCACACCGCACAGCAACCCAAGGCTTTGCAAATCTGAGGAGCAGGGATGATCGGCAATTGGAACTACGGTACCGGACGGCGGAAGTCGTCGGTAGCGCGCGTCTTTCTCAAGAAGGGCAGCGGTCAGATCACGGTCAACGACCGGCCCGTCAGCGAGTACTTCGGCCGCCAGACTTCGATCATGATCGTCAGGCAGCCCCTGTTGCTCACGAACAATGATGCGTCGTTCGACATCCGCGTCAATGTGCGCGGCGGCGGTGAGTCCGGGCAGGCGGGCGCAGTGCGGCATGGCATCACCCGCGCCTTGATCGACTATGACGCTGCGCTCAAACCCGAGCTCGCCCGCGCTGGATTCGTGACCCGCGACGCACGCGAGGTCGAGCGAAAGAAAGTGGGCTTGCACGGCGCGCGACGGCGCAAGCAATTCAGCAAGCGTTAAGACTGGCACTGCCGACTTCGGGGCCGCGAACTCGCGGCCTCGATCGTTTCAGGAGGATCCGTCGTCTTGCGCTGGAAACTGCTGCGACGCCGCCTCTCGATCAGCGCGCCGCGGATGATCGTCCGCAGTCACCTGCCATGGCCCCTGCGTTGGGTCGCAGTGGCGCTGGTGCTCGGATTCTCGGCAGCGCTGTCACTCTGGGCGTTCGAGGTAGGCAAGGGCATCGCCGGACTCGATCGATCGAGCAAGACGGAACTCGACCTGCTGCGCGCGGAGCTACAGCAGTTGCGCGAGGAAAGGGACCGCGCCCAGTCGATTGCGAACACCGCCGAGAGCTTGCTGAAGGCCGAGAAGGCGGCTCAGGACCAACTTGCCCAGCAGCTCAAGCAGGTCGAGGCTGACAATCTCTCCCTCAAGGCCGACCTTGGCTTTTACGAGAAGTTGCTGCCGGCTGCGAGCGATGGGCCCGACGTGCGCGGGCTTCAGGTCGAGGTGGCCGCGCCGGGGCAGCTGCATTACCAACTTCTGGTCATGGTGGCTAGCAAGTCGCAGGCCGAGTTCAATGGGCGCTACGAGTTCCTGCTGCAGGGCAGCCTCGACGGCAAGCCGTGGACATTCGTTCCAGCGGGGCCCGTGAAGTCGTTGCGATTCCGGCAGTCGGCACGCGTGGCCGGCTTTATCGACCACCCCCCCGCGGCCGTGGTAAAAACGGTTCAAGTCAAACTGATCGACGCGAGGGGCGCTGTGCGCGCGACCCGAACCGTGAGACTGTGAGCGTCCGAACGGACGAGAAGACGGAGGTCATCATGTTTGGAAAGAAGCGTCAGCCCCCGATCCGCACGCTCGTTGGGGAAGGCACAACGATCAACGGTGAAGTGCGGTTCAGCGACGGCTTGCGGGTCGATGGGGAGGTCAACGGTGACATCGTCGCGCTCGGCAACGGTCCGAACCTCCTCGTGATCAGCGAAAAGGCGCGCGTCACCGGAAAGGTTCGCGCGGCCCACGTCATCGTCAACGGCATGGTGACCGGACCCGTGCTTTCCGAGGAATTGCTCGAGCTGCAGCCCAAGGCGCGTATCGTCGGCGATGTCCGCTACGAGAGACTCGAAATGCACCAAGGCGCCTCGATAGACGGCGAGCTGCGGCCGCTCAACGCCGACGAAAAGCCCGCACTGCGGCTGGCGGCTTCAAAGCAGGCGTAGACTTTGGCATTATTTTTCGCGCAGTTGCGCGACCGAGGAGACTGAATGAGTGCTGTCGCTGAAACCGCAGTATCTGAAGACGCCATGCCGGCGCCGCTGATCTTCACCGACAGCGCGGCTGCGAAAGTCAGGGAACTCGTCGACGAGGAAGGCAACCCGGACCTGAAGCTGCGGGTGTTTGTCCAGGGCGGCGGCTGCTCGGGTTTTCAGTACGGCTTCACGTTCGACGAGGTGGTCAACGACGACGACACGCAGATGACGAAGAACGGCGTCACGCTGCTGATCGACGCGATGAGCCTGCAGTACCTGGTGGGGGCCGAAATCGACTACAAAGAGGACCTTCAGGGCGCGCAGTTCGTGATCAAGAACCCGAACGCGACGACCACTTGCGGTTGTGGATCGAGTTTCACGGTCTGATTCGCACCGCGCTGACACGCGCCGAGGCCGCCCTCTGGGCGGCCTTTTTCATGTCTGCCTAGCGGGCCGGATACCAAGCGCCCAGCCGGCGAGGCCCTCGAGCGCCGGTGACTGATTCGATGTTGCCGGCTTCGCCGGCTGCGAAAGCGCGTGCCAGCCAGGCGAAGGCAGCCGCTTCGATCTGAGTCGGGGGAAGACCGCACTCCTGCGTCGAGCGCATGCCTGCCTGCGGCAGCCGCGCGCGCAGGCGGTTCCGCAGATCGCCATTGTGGGCGCCGCCACCGCACAGCCAAAGCTCTTCCGTGGCCGGAGCATGGCGCAGTAACTCGTTGGCAACGCTGGCGGCGGTCAGCTCGGCCAGCGTCGCCTGGACATCGCGCGGATCGGCGTTGGCGTGGCGCGCCAGTCTGCGCTCCAGCCAGGCGGCATCGAACAAGTCCCGGCCCGTGCTCTTGGGTGGTGGCTTCGAAAAATACGGCTCGGCGAGAAGCGCGCCCAGCAACTCAGGCAGCACCGAACCGCCAGCGGCCCAGGCGCCATCGCGGTCGAACGGCGGTCCCCGGTGGCGTTGATGCCAGTGGTCGAGCAAGACATTGGCTGGACCGCAATCGAAGCCAGTGACCGGGCCCCTGCCGGGCAGCAGGCTCAAGTTCGCAATGCCGCCCAGATTGAGCACGGCGACGTTTCGTCCCGGCCGAGCGAACAGCGCCTTATGAAACGCTGGCACCAGCGGTGCACCCTGCCCGCCGGCGGCGACGTCGCGCGCGCGGAAGTCCGCCACCACGTCGATGTCGGTGAGTTCCGCCAGCAAAGCGGGCTGCACGATTTGCAGTGTGTACCCCGTGCCGTCGAAAGCCTTCGGGCAATGGCGCACCGTCTGGCCATGCGCACCAATCGCGCGCACGTCGCGCGCCGAGACACCGGCCTCGATCAGCACCATGGAGACCACTTCGCCATACAGGCGTGCCAGTGCATTGCCGGCCAGTGCAGCGCGGTGGAGCTCGTCCGGGCCGCTCGTGTTCAAGGCTTTCAGCTCGTCACGCAAGTCCGGGGCGAATGCCCGCCAGACATGGGCCCGGATCTGTAGCACGCGATCCGACTCGGCTGGGAACTCCGCGAGCACGCCGTCGACGCCGTCGAGCGAAGTGCCTGACATCAACCCGATGAACAGAGGACCCATGCGGAGATTGTCGCCGCCCGCCAGGCCGCAAGCCGCTGCCGATGCTCAGTCGAGCAACACCCCGTCGATCGTGCGGGCCAGATCGAGCTGACTGTGCAACGCCGGAGCCACGGCTGCGAACTCGCGCGCTGCTGTGGCATCCAGCGAGGTGGCCTCGGCCGTGCGGGCAATCTTCAGCGGATTCTGGTGTTGCCCGTTGACCCGGAACTCGAAGTGCAGGTGCGGCCCGGTTGCCCAGCCCGTCGCGCCGACCGCGCCGACGCGCTGCCCCTGCTCGACGCGTTGCCCCCTGCGCACGGAGATACGGCTTAGGTGCGCGTAAGTGGTCTCGCGCTGGGCGCCGTGCGCGACCTTCACGACATTGCCGTAGCCGTTCTGCCAGCCGGCGTACGAAACTACGCCGTCGCCCACCGTGCGGACGGGCGTCCCGGTCGGGGCACCGTAGTCCACCCCCAGATGCCTGCGCCAGGTCTTGAAGATCGGATGAAAGCGCATCCTGAATCCCGACGTCACGCGCGAGAATTCCATCGGGCTTGCGAGAAACATGCGCTTCAGACTGCGACCGCTGGCGTCGTAGTAGCCGCCCTTGCCGCCGTGCTCGGACTGAAACCAGAAGGCGGTGTAGAGACGCCCCGCATTGACGAACTCGGCGGCGACGACCCTGCCGACGCCCCCGCCCCACTTGACGGGCTCGCCGTCGGCGGTCAGGGCCTCGTAGACAACAGTGAACTTGTCGCCGTCGCGCAGTTCACGGTGAAAGTCGATCTCGCCCGAGAACAGCTCGGCCATCTGGACGGCAACGGCATCGGGCAAGCCCGCCGCGTCGGTGGCTGCGAAGAGCGAGCTGCGGATCGTGCCGCTACCCATGCGCAGCCTCGGTGTCATCGGCACGGTCTCGATGGAGGCGCCCCAGTCACCGCTCGGCGACGCTGCCACGGTCAGGCGGGTGAAGTGCGTCTTGTACTGGTCGTCACGTTGTGCGGGGTAGCGAGCCACCAACTCGACGAGCGCGCCGGTGCGGTCCGCGCGTGCCGCGATGCTCTTGCCCGTGCGCCCCTCGATCACCCGACGTGCCGTGCGATCGGTCTGCAGGAAGCTGGCAGCGGCGCGGTCGCTCACACCGAGGCGCTGCAACAGCCTGTCGACCGTGTCACCCGACTGCGTGAACGTCGTGCGTGTCAGCTCGAGTTCTTGCGCGGCCAAGGCGTCGAGCTGCGCGTCGAGACCCGGCAATGGCAGCGGCTCGCTGATAACGCGGCGCGGCAAGGGCGCTTCGTCAATCGAGAGCGGTGCAATACCGAAAGCGGTGACGCCGAAGCCGGCCAACGCCACGACCACCAGCGACGTCAACAGCCGCCGCCGGTGTGAGAGCCAGTTGCTGGCACGCTTACCGGTGACCGAGATGCAACCCAACGTACGACGTTTCCTGTGGAGAGGGGCGGGCCCTGCGTAGTTTCGACCAGCCCGCTGAGATGCAGATCATCGCAAACCCTAGCCGCTGCCAAGCGTCAACTAGAATCGCCGCACGCTGCGCGAGCACGTCGACCCGACACTGCCGCCTTGCACCGGAGAGGCGAATCCAGTATAGCCAGCGGTCCCGCAGCAGGGCTACGTAATCGTCCCAACATACTCTCATGTCAGAGTTTTCCGAAGCGGCATCGTCAACTCCGACCGCTGCAGCCGCACCGAAACATCCGGTCACCGCACAAACGCGAGAGGCGTTGCAGATCTCACTGCGCGGCTGCGACGAGCTGATACCCGAAGCGGACTGGCTCGCAAAGCTGGCGAGGTCCGAAGCCACCGGGACCCCCTTGCGGATCAAGTTGGGCCTGGACCCGACGGCGCCGGACATCCACCTCGGCCACACCGTCGTGCTGAACAAGATGCGGCAGCTGCAGGACCTGGGTCATCAGGTGATCTTTCTGATCGGCGACTTCACCTCGATGATCGGCGATCCCTCGGGCCGCAACACCACGCGACCGCCGCTCACCCGCGAGCAGATCGAGGCGAACGCGCAAACCTACTATCGGCAGGCGAGCCTCGTGCTCGACCCGGCGCGGACCGAGATTCGCTACAACTCCGAGTGGAGCGACCCGCTGGGCGCGCGCGGCATGATCCAGCTGGCAGCCAAGTACACGCTGGCGCGCATGCTCGAGCGCGACGACTTCTCACGGCGCCTCAGGGGCGGGGTGCCGATCAGCATCCATGAGCTGCTGTATCCGCTGATGCAGGGCTACGACTCCGTGGCGCTGCAGAGTGACCTCGAACTCGGCGGAACCGATCAGAAATTCAACCTGCTCGTGGGGCGCGCGCTGCAGGCCGAATACGGCCAGGAGCCGCAGTGCATCCTGACGATGCCCTTGCTCGAGGGCACCGACGGCGTCGAGAAGATGTCGAAGTCGAAGAACAACTACATCGGCATCACTGAAGCGGCCAATTCGATGTTTGCCAAGATCCTCTCGATTAGCGATGAGCTGATGTGGCGGTACTACACGTTGTTGAGCTTTCGCAGCGAAGCTGAGATCGCGGTGCTCAGGCGTGAAGTCGACAGCGGCCGCAACCCGAAGGAAGCGAAGGTGATGCTGGCGCGCGAGATCACGGCGCGCTTCCACGGCACGGCCGCCGCCGAGTCGGCGCAGGCCGACTTCGAACTGCGTGCGCGGGGTGGGGTGCCGGAGGAGATTCCGGAGCTGTCGCTTGCGGGCGCGCCGTTGGCGATCGGGGCGCTGCTCAAGCAAGCCGGGCTGGCGCCGTCGACCAGCGAGGCGCTGCGGCTGATCGACCAGGGCGGGGTGCGCATCGACGGCGAGGTGGTGAGGGACCGGGCACTGAGAATCGGCGCGGGCTGCTTCGTCGTGCAGGTGGGCAAGCGCAAGTTCGCCCGCGTCACGGTCAGCGCCTAAACGGTGGGCGGCGCATGCCCATCAGCGCATACCTGAAGGTCTCGATCGCGGTCGCCGTGGCGACCATATTGCTCAAGGGGGTGGCGT
Organism: Burkholderiales bacterium; assembly: GCA_020354665.1. Taxonomy (GTDB): domain Bacteria; phylum Pseudomonadota; class Gammaproteobacteria; order Burkholderiales; family Burkholderiaceae_C. The sequence continues at coordinate 2,032,442 of CP070653.1, read as the reverse complement.
GGTGGGTGAGCGGCAGCGTCAGCCTGCTATCGGACGCGCTGGAATCGCTGGTCAATCTGGCCGGTGCGATCTTCGCCCTGCTGATGGTGTCTGTCGCGGCGCAGCCGCCCGACGAGGATCACCCCTACGGTCACCACAAGGCCGAGTACTTCTCCAGCGGATTCGAGGGCGTACTGATCTTCGCGGCTGCGGTTGCCATCATCTGGGAGGCCCTGCATCGGCTGTTCGATCCGCAACCGGTCGAGCAGATTGGGCTCGGGATCACGCTGGCCGTTGTCAGCTCGGCGATGAACGGCGCGCTGGCCTGGTCGATGCTTCGCAAGGCGCGCGAGGCCCGCTCGATGGCGCTCGAGGCCGACGCGCGGCATCTGTTCACCGACGTGTGGACGTCGGTCGGGGTGGTCGTCGGGCTGCTCGCCGTCAAGTTCACCGGGCTGCTCTGGCTCGACCCGGTGATCGCGCTGCTCGTGGCGGGCAACATCCTGCGCGAGGGCTGGTCGCTTGCCCGTCGCTCGGCCGACGGCCTGATGGACCGTGCGCTCGAGCCCGAAGCGCGCGAACAGATCGAGCAGGTGTTGGCCGGCTTCGCTCACCAAACCATCCGCTTCGACCACGTCGTGACCCGGCGCGCAGGTCAGCGGCGCTACGTCGACCTGCACATGCACATGCCCCCAGGCTGGACGCTCGGTCGCGCCGCGGCGGTTCGCACGTCGGTCGAACAGGCGCTGATGAGCGCCGTGCCGGGGTTGCGCGCGACAATCCAGCTGCTGCCAATGGATGTCGAGGCGCATTTCAACGATCCGCGGGACCCGCTTTGATCGCACTGCTGCAGCGGGTTGCCTGTGCACGCGTCGAGATCGAAGGGCGCTGCGTCGGCGCGATCGGACCGGGGCTACTCTTGTTCGTCTGTGCCGAGCCGGATGACACCGAGACTCAGGCCGAGCGTCTGATTGACCGCGTGCTCGGCTTGCGGGTCTTCGCTGACGATGCGGGACGCATGAACCTCAGCGTGCAGCAGATCGGCGGCGGCCTGCTGGTCGTTTCGCAGTTCACACTGGCGGCCGACACCGCGCGCGGGCGCCGGCCGAGCTTCGACGGCGCCGCGCCGGCCGGGCAGGGCGAGCGGCTCTACGAGGCGGTGCTGGCGTGCGCGCGGGCGCGCCATCCGGTGGTCGAGTCCGGTCGCTTCGGCGCCCACATGCAGGTGCACATCGTTAACGATGGACCGGTGACGATCCCGCTGACGATCCGCTAGGGCTCGTTGAACCCGTCTTCACGTGGGTGAGGCCCTGTAGCCGGGCCCCATCGGATCTGCCCAATGCGGCGCGCGCGGGCGGCTGCTACTCGTACTTGCGCGCGTCCTCGATAACCTTGCCATCGTTCGGCAGGGTGCCGGGCGCGACGAGCTCGACATCCCCGCGAAGCTTGGTCACTTCACGGATCGTTTGCTCGATCCGGCCAGCCAGGCCATCGGGCTGCTCGGTGGCCTCGACGCGAAGCAGCATGCGGTCGTTGGCCATTTCGCCCGTCACAACGAGACGCGCGCGGCTGACTTCAGCATGGCGGCGCGCGATCTCGGCGATCTGGCCCGGATGAACGAACATCCCACGCACCTTGACCGTCTGGTCGGCGCGGCCCATCCAGCCTTTGATCCGCATATTGGTGCGACCGGTCGGACAGCAGCCGGGCAGCGCGGCCGACAGGTCCCCGGTGCCGAAGCGCACCAGCGGGTAGTCCTCTTGCAACATCGTCACCACGACCTCGCCCACCTCACCGTCGGGCACCGGCTCGCCGGTGCCCGGCCGCACGATCTCGACGATCACGCCTTCATCGACCACGAGGCCCTCGCGTGCCGCGGTCTCGTAGGCGATCAGACCGACGTCGGCGGTCGCGTAGCACTGGTAGCCCTCGACGCCGCGCTCGAGCAGCCAGTCGCGCAGCGACGGCGGAAACGCCTCGCCGCTGACCAACGCCTTCTTCAGGTGCGGCAAGGCGACGCCGGCCTCCGCGGCCTTTTCGATCAGGATGCGCAGGAAGCTTGGCGTGCCGGTGTAGCCATCGGCGCGCAACTCGGCGGCAGCCGCGAGCTGCATCTCGGTGTTGCCAACGCCGCCGGGGAACACCGTGCAGCCCAGTGCCAGTGCGCCGCCCTCCATGATCCACGCGCCCGGCGTCAGGTGATAGCTGAAGCTGTTGTGGACGAGGTCACCTTTGCGAAATCCCGCAGCGAACAAGGCGCGGCCGGTGCGCCAGTAGTCTGCTTGGGCACCTTCGGGCTCGTAGATCGGGCCGGGCGACTGGTAGACACGGCGCGCGCCGCGTACCGTTCCGAGGGCGCGCCAGCCGATCGCGGAAAAGCCGCCGAACGGGTCCCAAGTGTCTTTCCCCGTGCGACCAGCCTGCTGGCGCGCGAGGAGCTCGTGCTTGCGCAGGACCGGCAGCTGTGCCAATGCCGCGCGGCTGGTGATCGAGGCGGCGTCCACCCCGCGAAGCAGCTCTGCGTGCGCCCGGCTTTTTTGCTGAGCAACGGCCACCTGCGCGGGCAGCGCTGCCATCAGCGCGGCCTCGCGCACAGCGGGGTCGCGATTTTCGAGCGCGTCGAAGTGCAGCGTTGACGCGTTCACTCGTCGTGCTCCCAGCGCGCCAGGCGCTTCTTCACCTCGTCGATGCACTTGCGCTGCTCGACGGACGAGCGGATCAGTAGACGATCCCACTCGGGCGTGTTCATCGGCCGCCGCGCCAGCTTGACCGCGATCGCACCATCGTCGAGCGCGAGCTCGGCGATGCGCTTGCCGCGCAGCTCGTAAGCATTGCCCCGTTCGGCGAGTTTCAGCTCGCGCAGCGCGCGCCGGAGCTGCACCAGCGCCTCTTCGGCCTTGAACGCCGGGGTCGGCAGGCTGAAGGTGTCGTCGCTCATTGCGCGACCCTCAGGCCAGCCAGCGCTTGCGCCGCTTGTAGCTTTTGACGTCCCTGAAGCTCTTGCGGTCGCCACCGCCCATGCCGAGGTAGAACTCCTTGACGTCCTCGTTTTCCCGGAGCGTCTTGGCCTCACCGTCCATCACGATGCGCCCGTTCTCGAGGATGTAGCCATAGTCCGAGTAGCGCAGCGCGAGGTTGGTATTCTGCTCGGCGAGCAGGAAGGTGACCCTCTCCTTCTGATTGAGGTCCTTGACGATCTCGAACACCTCTTCGACGAGCTGCGGCGCCAACCCCATGCTCGGTTCGTCGAGCAGCACCATCTTCGGGTTGGCCATCAGCGCGCGGCCGATCGCGCACATCTGCTGCTCGCCGCCGGAGGTGTAGGCGGCCTGCGCACTGCGCCGCTCCTTCAGCCGGGGAAAGTAGCTGTAGACCTTTTCCAGCGTCTGTGCGACGGCGGACTTGTTGTCCTTGCGGGTGTAGGCGCCAGTCAGCAGGTTCTCCTCGATCGTCAGGTGCGCAAAGCAGTGCCGCCCCTCCATCACCTGGATCACGCCACGGTCGACCATCTCGGCGGTCGTGAGCGTCTCGATGCGCTCGCCGCGCAGCTCGATCGATCCCTTGGTGACTTCGCCGCGCTCGCCGCGCAGCAGATTGCTCACCGCGCGCAGCGTCGTCGTCTTGCCCGCACCGTTGCCGCCGAGCAATGCGACCACGCCGCCCTCGGGCACCTGCAGCGAGACGCCCTTGAGCACGAGGATCACGTGGTTGTAGATGACCTCGATGCCGTTGACGTTGAGGAGGACGTTGCTCATCGGGAGAGTTGGTCGTGCGCGCCTTTTCATGAGCGCCGCGTGCGGCGCTCATGAAAAGGGGCCCCGCGGCCGGGGCCCCGTTGACGATCAGAGCTCGCAGTCCGCCGCCGTGCGGCGCGAGATCTTCTTCTCGGCGGCGTACTTGTCTGCCGACGCCTTGACCAGGGGTTTGATGATGGACTCATCGGCTTGCAGCCAGTCGGTCGTGAAGTTCCACTTGCTGCCGTCCCACGTGTGGATGCGCGCCCACGCCGCGCCCATGTGATCGGCGCACGAGGTCGAAACCGGCCGCATCACGCCGGCGAAGCCGAGCGCGTCGAGCTTCTTCTGATCGAGCGAAAGGTTTTCGTAGCCCCAGCGTGCCTGCTCGCCGGTCAGCACCTTGCCCTTGCCGAACCGCTCCTGGGCGCGGCGGACGCCCTCGACGGCGAGCATCGCCGCCGACAGCCCGCGCATGTACAGCACTTGGCCGACTTCTTCCTTCGGCCCTGTGCCCTGGCCCTTGGCGTGCACCCTCTCGAGGATCTCCTTGACGACTGCCGAGTTGTATTCGGCGCCGTGCTGCAGCGCCAGCGCGTTGTAGCCCTTGGCGCCATCGCCGACATCCTTGACATCGGGCTCGGCACCGGACCACCAGACGCCGTACATCTTCTCCCGCGGATAACCGGTGGCCAGGGCCTCCTTGATCGACGTCGAGTTCATCACGCCCCAGCCCCACAGGAACACATAGTCGGGCCGGTTCTGGCGGATTTGCAGCCAGGTGGCCTTCTGCTCGACGCCCGGATGCGCGACCGGCAGCAGCTGAAGCTCGAAGCCATGCATCTTGCTGCGCTCCTGCAACAGCGCGATCGGCTCCTTGCCGTAGGGGCTGTCGTGGTAGACGAGCGCGATCTTCTTGCCTTTGAGCTTGTCGAGGCCGCCCTCCTTCTTGCCGACGTACTGCACCAGGATGTCGGACGCCACCCAGTACGTGCCGACGAGCGGGAAGTTCCACTTGAACACCATGCCGTCGGCCGTGTCGGCGCGGCCGTATCCCGAGGTGATGAGCGGGATCTTGTCGCCGGGCGCCTTCTCGGTCAGCGCGAACGTGATGCCGGTGGACAGCGGCTGGAACACCGTCGCGCCGCCGTGCTTGCCCTTCAAACGCTCGTAGCACTCGACGCCCTTGTCGGTGGCGTACCCCGTTTCGCATTCTTCCCAGATCACCTTGACGCCGTTGATGCCGCCGCGTGCGTTGGTGAGCTTGAGATAATCGACGTAGCCATTGGCGAATGGAACACCGTTGGGTGCGTACGCACCGGTCCGGTACACGAGCACCGGGAAGAACTGCTCCTTAGCCTGCGCTTGCGCCGCGGTCGGGGTGAGCAGGCTGCCCGCGAGTGCCGCAGTCACGGCCGCCGCGAGGGCGAGGGTCTTCAGCTTCATGTCTGCCTCCTGAGGTCGAGAAGAAAGCACTTTGCAGTGCGCGGTTTGAATCCTTGAGAATGCCTGGCGCTCATTAAATCAGTTCGTCGGTATTTTCACGCAGGTGGGTGCTGACCCTTAGTGAGGGAACGGCCACAGGCGCAGCTTCTCCTTGCCGATCGACCACAGCCGCGCAAGGCCATGCGGCTCCACGATCAGGAAGAACACGATCAGCCCGCCGAAGATCATGAAGGTCAGGTGAGAGGCGTATGCGGTGTCGAAGCCGACAGCTACGCCCAGGTTATCCAGCACGATTGGCAGGATGACAATAAAGGCGGCACCGAAGAAGCTGCCCATGATCGAACCGAGGCCGCCGATGATGATCATGAAAAGCAGCTGGAACGAGCGGTCGATATTGAACGCGGCGGGTTCCCACGAGCCGAGGTGCACGAAGCCCCACAGAGCCCCGGCGACGCCGACGAAGAACGAGCTGATCGCAAAGGCGGTGAGCTTGGCGTAGACGGGGCGAATCCCGATCACCGCGGCGGCAACGTCCATGTCACGCATTGCCATCCATTCACGGCCGATGTGGCTGCGAACGAGGTTCTTGGCGACGAGCGCGAACAGCACGACGAAGCCAAGGCAGAACAGATACTTCTCTTCCGGCGTGTCGATCTTCCAGCCGAGCAGCGACAGGCCGGCCACGCTGACCGAGCCGGACGGCGAGTCGTTGGTGAACCACCTGACGCGCAGGAACGCCCAGTCGGCAAAGAACTGCGCCGCCAGCGTGGCCACCGCGAGGTACAGCCCCTTGATGCGCAGGCTCGGGATGCCGAACACGATACCGACGATCGTCGCGCAGACGCCGCCGAGCAGGATCGCGGCGACCGTGGGCATGCCGTCGATGCGAACGAAGAAGTTGTATGCCGCGTAGGCACCCACCGCCATGAAGCCACCGGTGCCCAATGAGATCTGCCCGCAGTAGCCGACCAGCAGATTCAGCCCCAGCGCAGCCAGCGACAGGATCAGGAAGGGGATCAGGATCGCACGGAACAGGTACTCCGGTGCCAACATCGGTACGCCGATGAACGCGAAGGCGAGAAACGCGAGGATCACCACACGGTCCTGCACGATCGGGAAGATCTGCTGGTCGGACGTGTAGCTCGTCTTGAACTGGCCGTTTTCTCTGTACAGCATGCGTGCTACCCGCGAATGACCTTTTGACTATGGCTGCTCACTTCGCTTGCTTGACTTCGCTTCGCGAAGTCAGCCTGCGCCGGAAGATTATTGACTGCGTCATACGCGATCGATGATCTTTTCACCGAACAATCCCTGTGGCCGCACAAGCAGGAAGCCCAGCGCGAGCACATAGGCGAACCAGATCTCGATGCCGCCGCCCAGCGACGGGCCGATGTAGACCTCGGACAACTTCTCGCCCATGCCGATGATCAGGCCGCCGACGATCGCACCCGGCACCGAAGTCAGCCCGCCGAGGATCACCACCGGCAGCGCCTTCAGGGCAACCAGAGAGAGTGAAAACTGCACGCCCAGCTTGCTGCCCCAGATGATGCCGGCCACCAGCGCGGTGAAGCCGGCGACGCTCCAGACGACGACCCAGATGCGGTTGAGCGGTATGCCGATCGATTGCGCGGCTTGGTGGTCGTCGGCGACGGCGCGCAGTGCCCGGCCGGTGCCGGTGTACTGGAAAAAGGCTGCCAATGCGGCGACGAGCGCAGCAGCGACCAGCGCCGCGACGAGTTCTTCCTGGTTGACGAGGATGCCGCCCTGAAACACCTGGTCGAGCAGGAAGAGGGGCTCCTTGGGCATGCCGACGTCCAGCTTGTAGATATCCGAACCGAACACGGTCTGGCCGAAGCCGTCGAGGAAGTAGGTGATGCCGAGCGTGGCCATTAGCAGCGTGATCGCCTCCTGGTTGACCAACTTGCCGAGCACGAGCTTCTCGACCAGCCAAGCCACGCCGATCATCACAGCCATTGCACCGGCGAAGGCAAGGATGTTGGCGAGCACCATGCTCTCGAGTCCGAGCCAGTGTGGAATCCACTCGGCGAGCCGCGCCATCGCGAGCGCCGCGAACAGCACCATCGCGCCCTGCGCGAAGTTAAAGACACCGCTGGCCTTGAAGATCAGCACGAAACCGAGCGCGACGAGCGAATAGAGCATGCCGGTCATCAAGCCGCCGATCAGTGTTTCGAGGAAGAATCCCATCGTCGACTCGCGTTGTCGATTCCCTCAGTGGCTCGCACCAAGGTAGGCATTGATCACGTCCGGGTTCGCGCGGACCTCGTCGGGGGTGCCGTCGCCGATCTTCCGACCGTAGTCGAGCACGACGACACGATCCGAGATGTCCATCACCACGCCCATGTCGTGCTCGATCAGCACGATCGTCGTGCCGTACTCGTCGTTGACGTCGAGGATGAAACGGCACATGTCCTGCTTTTCCTCGACGTTCATGCCGGCCATCGGCTCGTCGAGTAACAGCACCTGCGGTTCCATCGCCAGCGCCCGGCCGAGATCGACCCGCTTCTGCAGGCCGTAGGGCAGCCGGCCGACCGGCGTCTTGCGGTAGGCCTGGATCTCGAGGAAGTCGATGATGTGCTCCACGAAAGTGCGATGCCGCAGTTCCTCGTCCAGCGCCGGACCGATCCGCACGGCCTGCAGCAGGATGTTGCTGCGCATCTTCAGGTTGCGCCCGGTCATGATGTTGTCGAGCACGCTCATGCCCTTGAACAGCGCCAGCGACTGGAACGTCCGCGCGATGCCCATCTCGGCGGCGGCGTGCGAGCTCATCTGCTCGAAACTCAGTTGCTTGCCGTCGGCGGCGCGGAACGTGATGCGGCCGTGCTGCGGCGTGTAGACGCCATTGATCACGTTCAGCATCGAACTCTTGCCGGCACCGTTCGGACCGATGATCGCCCGCACCTCGTGCTCGCGCACGTCGAACGAGACGTCGGTCAGCGCCTTGACCCCGCCGAACGACAGCGAGATGTTGTCGCTCTTCAGGATGACTTCGCCGATGTGGCGTTCGCGACTGGTCATGGCTGGTTGTTCTGCTGGTTCACCGGCTGGTCCTTCATCGACCACGCCGGCTCGGCCGCCGGCCTGATCTTTCCTTCCGCGCCCATCGGCCTGCTGTTTCCGGCGATCCACTGCCACGCCAGGACCCAGAACACGAGCACCAGCGCGATGCCGGCCAAGCCTGCCAGCAGCATGCCGCCGGCAAAGCCCCAGGCCGCCAGCGGCACGCCGGCCACCAGGCAGAGGAGAGCGAGCCAGTTCCTGCCGCTCATTGCCTGTCGTCTCCTCAGGCGGCCTTGCGCACCGGCGCGAACACCTTGGCGTCGCGGATCTTCAGGGTGGCGCTGATCTTGCCGGTACGGCCGTCCTCGAACTTCACCTGGGTCTCGATGAACTGCTCCTTCCTGTCGGAGTACAGCGCATCGACCAGCACCGCGTACTTGTCCTGGATGAAGCGGCGACGCACCTTGCGCGTGCGCGTCAGCTCGTCGTCGTCCGGATCGAGTTCCTTGTGCAGGATCAGGAAGCGGTGGACCTGCGAGTTGGCCAGCTTCTCGTCGGCGGCCAGGTCGGCGTTGACCTTCTCGACGCAGTCAGCCAGCAGGTCGAGCACCTCGGGCTTGCTGGCCAGGTCGATGTAGCCGGCGTAGGGCAGGCCGCGCCGCTCGGCCCAGTTGCCGACCGCCTCGAAGTCGATGTTGATGAAGGCGGTGGCCTGGTCGCGCTCGTGGCCGAAGGCCACGGCCTCCTTGATGAACGGGAAGAACTTCAGCTTGTTCTCGATGTACTTCGGCGCGAACAGCGTGCCGTCCGAAAGTTTGCCGACGTCGTTGGCGCGGTCGATGATCTTCAGGTCGCCGTCGGCGTCGAGGAAGCCGGCATCGCCGGTGTGGTACCAGCCCTCGCTGTCGAGCACCTCGGCGGTGGCCTCGGCGTTCTTGTAGTACTCCTTGAGCAGCCCGGGGCTCTTCAGCAGGATCTCGCCGCTGTCCTTGATCTTCAGTTCGACGCCGGGGATCGGCGGGCCGACGGTGTCCGGCTTGACGCGCCCGTTCTGCTGCACGCAGACGAACACCGCGGTCTCGGTGGAGCCGTACAGCTGCTTCAGGTTGATGCCGATCGAGCGGTAGAAGGTGAACAGGTCCGGACCGATCGCCTCGCCGGCCGTGTAGGCGACCTTGACGCGGCTCATGCCGAGGACGTTGCGCAGCGGGCCGTAGACGGCGAGGTCGCCGAGCCGGTACAGGATGCGGTCGCCCAGGCCGACCGGCTTGCCGTCGAGGATGTCGGCGCCGACCTTCTTGGCGACCCCCATGAAGTAGTGGAACATCCGGCGCTTCAGCCCGCCGGCGTCCTCCATGCGGATCATCACCTGCGTGAGCAGCCCTTCAAACACCCGCGGCGGGGCGAAGTAGTAGGTCGGGCCGATCTCGCGCATGTCGTTGGTGACCGTCGACGGCGACTCCGGGCAGTTGACCGTGTAGCCGGTGGCCAGCGCCTGCGCGTAGGAGAAGATGTTCTGGCCGATCCAGGCGAGCGGCAGGTAGGCCAGCACGTCCTCGTAGACGGTCAGCCCCTCCATCTCGGTGCAGACGCGGGCGCGGTCGATCAGCGCGCGGTGCGTCTGCACCACCCCTTTCGGCTTGCCGGTGGTGCCCGAGGTGTAGAACAGCGCCGCGGTGTCGTCCGGCGAGCCCTTGGCGATCTCCTCGTCGATGAACTGCGGCTGCACCGACAGCAGGCCCTGGCCGAGCCGGATCAGCTCCTCGTACGGCAGCAGGCCCTCCTGCGTGTAGTGGCGCAGCCCCCGCGGGTCGTCGTAATAGATGTGCTTGAGCACCGGGTGCTGTTCGCGCACCTCGAGCATCTTGTCGACCTGTTCCTGGTCCTCGACGATCGCGTAGGCGATCTCGGCGTTGTGGAACACGTAGACCATCTCGGCGGCGATCGCGTCCTGGTACATCGGCACCGGGATGCCGCCTAGCGACTGCGCCGCCATCATCGCGAAGTACAGCCGCGGCCGGTTCTCGCCGATGATCGCCAGGTGATCGCCGCGCCGGAAACCCTGCACGTGCAGGCCGGCGGCAAGCTTCTTCACCTGGTCGGCCACCTGGGCCCAGGTCCACGTCTGCCAGATGCCGAGGTCCTTCTCGCGCAGCGCCGGGTGCTTGTCGCGCCAGCGTGCGTGGTCCAGCAGCAGCCGCGGAAAGGTGTCCGGCTGCTCGGCCGGTGCCTTCGCCATCGTGTTGTCTCCTCGTCCAACGGTGGGTGCGGTGCAGCAAAGACACCGCCCCTCCGCGCTCTTATTGCTGGGCGCAGACTCAACACAAGGGAGGCAGCGCGGCAAGCGCCGGCTGACCCCCCTCTGAGCGGAATCAAGGTAATCGCTCGGCCGCGCCGCGCGCTGTCATCTGGGCGACAATCTCCGTCATGCCGGCCGAGTCCCTAGAGCAGTCGCTGCGCGCCACCCGCTGGGGTGCAGCGCTGGCCGCCGACCAGCTGGCGCGGGTGGCGGCCGAATCGGGCGAGGTCGTGGTGCCCACCAGCGGCTACGTCTGCCGCAGCGGCGAACCGGTCGATGCCTGGCTCGGCGTGCTCGACGGCATGGTCAAGATGATGATCTCGACGCCGTCCGGGCGGGCGTCGACCTTCACCAGCATCCCCGCCGGCGGCTGGTTCGGCGAAGGCAGCCTGCTGAAGACCGAGCCGCGCCGCTACGACGTCATCGCCCTGCGCGATTCGCGCATCGCACGCGTTCCGCGGCGTACCTTCGAGTGGCTGCTCAACACCAGCATCCCGTTCAACCGCTTCCTGCTGGTCCAGATCAACGAGCGGCTGGGCCAGTTCATCGGCATGCTCGAGGCGCAACGTCTGCACGACCCCGACGCCCGCGCCGCGCGCTGCGTCGCCGGACTGTTCAACACGATCCTGTACCCCGGCATCGGCAAGAAGCTCGAGGTCTCGCAGGAGGAGATCGGCTACCTCGCCGGAGTCTCGCGGCAGCGGGTCAACCAGGCCCTGCACGCGCTGGAGGCCGCCGGCCTGCTGAAGGTCGAGTACGGCGCGATCGTGATCAACGACCTCGACGGCCTGCGCCATTACGGCTCGTGAGCAGCCCAGGAGCGGCGGCATGAAGGCGGTCGACCTGCCTGGCGGCGAATCGGTGCCGGCGCTCGGCCTCGGGACCTGGCGCATCGGTGAGGCGGCCCGCCGGCGGCGGGCGGAGGTCGAGGCGGTTCGCTTTGCGCTGGAGATCGGCTACCGGCTGATCGACACCGCCGAGATGTACGGCGAGGGCGGTGCCGAGGAGGTCGTCGGCGAGGCGCTGGCGCACGGACCGGTGCCGCGAGGCGAGGTCTTCCTCGTCAGCAAGGTGTATCCGCACAATGCCAGCCGCCGGGGCACCGTTGCCGCCTGCGAGCGCAGCCTGAAGCGGCTGCGCACCGACCGCATCGATCTGTACCTGCTGCACTGGCGCGGCGCGGTGCCGCTGGCCGAGACGGTGGAGGCCTTCGAGCAGCTGCGCGGACAGGGCAAGGTCCGCCACTGGGGCGTCAGCAACTTCGACGTCGATGACCTGCGCCAGCTGTGGGGGGTCGACGACGGCGAGCGCTGTGCCGCCAACCCGGTCTATTACTCGGCGAGCCAGCGCGGCATCGAATTCGACCTGCTGCCCTGGCAGCGACAGCGCCGCCTGCCGTTGATGGCCTACTGCCCGATCGACCAGGGCGCGCTGGCCAGCAGCAGCCCGCTGCAGAAGATCGCGCACGAGCGTGGCGCCACGGCGGCGCAGGTGGCGCTGGCCTGGACGCTGCGGCAGCCGGACGTGATCGCCATTCCGAAGGCGGTGCAGGCCGCGCATCTGCTCGACAACCTGGCTGCCGCCTCGATCGAGCTGAGCGCAGCCGAGCTGGCGCAGATCGACGCGGCCTCGCCGCCGCCGGCGCGCAAGCGCCGGCTGGCGATGACCTGACCGCGCGGCGAGTACGTCGGAGGGGCGATGTTCGACCTCGAGTCCTGGGAACTGGCCAGCTATGTGGTGACCGTGATCGGCCTGCCGCTGGCGATCGTTCTGGTCCTCTACGAGCAGCGCAAGGAGCGCGCCAACGAGGAGGACGAGGTCTACCAGCTGCTGTCGAACGCCTACAACGACTTCCTCAAGGTGGTGATCGACAACGCCGACCTGCACCTGCGCTCGAACGTGCCGACCCCGGACCTGACGCCGGAGCAGCGCGAGCGGATGCTCGCCATATTCGACATGCTGATCTCGCTGCTCGAGCGCGCCTACCTGACCGCGTGGTCGCCGGACATGACGGCGGAGCAGGCGCGCCGCTGGAACTCGTGGGAGGACTTCATGCGCGAATGGGTCCGTCGCGACGACTTCTATCGCCGGCTACCCGAGCTGCTGCGTGGCGAGGATCCGCAGTTCGCCGACTACCTGCGCGCGCTGGCGGAGGAGGAGCGCGGATCCGCCTCGGGCTGAGCCGTGCGCGCCGCGCTCGGCTGGCGCGGCGCCAGCGCCGTCACCGCCAGCGCCAGCACGCTGAAGGCGGCACCGGCGACGAAGCACGCCGCCGCACCCAGCCCGTCCCACAGCAGTCCCGCGATCGTGCTGGTGAGGAGCATGGCGATGCCGGCGACGAGATGGAAAGCCCCGAAGGCCGTGCCACGCAGGTCGGCCGGCGCGGCAGCGGCGACCATCGTCGCCAGCAGGCCCTGCGTCATGCCCAGGTGCAGTCCCCACAGCGCGATGCCGGCCGATACCGGTACCCAGCCGGTGCCCGATGCCAGCGCCAGATCGGCGCCGATCAGGACGACCAGGCCGAGAGCCAGCAGGCGCCGGTGACTGACCCGGTCGGCCAGCCGGCCGAACGGGTAGGCGGCCAGCGCGTAGACGACGTTCATCGCCACCAGCACCAGCGGCGTCATCGCCACCGGCAGGCCGCCCTCGCTGGCGCGCAGGATCAGGAACGCTTCGCTGAATCGGGCCAGCGTGAAGATCGCGCCGATGCCGACCACCCACCAGTAGGCGCCGGAAAGCCGGCCCAGCTGCCGGCGCCGGATCGGGCTCGCTGGCGAGCCGCTGCCCTGGCGCCGCGGCTCGCGCACGCCGAAGGCGAGCAGCAGCACGGCGAGCAGCCCGGGGATCGCGGCCACCCAGAACACCGCGCGGAAGTCGCCCGCCCACGCGAGCATCAGCCCGATCGCCAGCAGCGGGCCGATGAAGGCACCGACGGTGTCGAGCGACTGGCGCAGCCCGAAGGCCGCGCCGCGCACCTCGGGCGGCGCCAGGTCGGCGACCAGCGCATCGCGCGGCG
>CP070653.1:2015873-2018850 GCA_020354665.1 Burkholderiales bacterium | reverse complement strand
AGATGCCGAGCACCGGCACGCCGAGCTGCCAGACGGCCTGCGGCGCGCGGAGCTCCTGTGCCTCGTAGGTGCTCGCGTGGCTGCCCGACAAAATGATGCCCTTCGGCGCGAACTCGCGGATGAACGCGTCCGAGACGTCGTTGGGGTGGATCTCGCAATAGACGTGCGCCTCGCGTACGCGGCGCGCGATCAGCTGCGTCACCTGCGAGCCGAAGTCGAGAATCAGGATCCTGTCGTGCGTCATGTTTCCGCCGCTGCAGGAGGGTTGCCGATGCCTGCCGCGTGCAGGCGGCGGAAGTGCGACCGGGCCAGCACGAGCGCCAGCGCGAGCAGCATCGCGCAGAAGTACATCGGCGTGCCCAGCCGCCAGTCGCTGGCTGGCAGGTGCGAAACGAGGCCGAGCAGCGCTGCACCGAATGCCGGTGCGATCACGGCCATCAGGCTGTTGAGCGAGCTGACGGCCCCCAGCGTCTGCCCCTGCGTGTGCTGGTCGGCCGCGGCCGAGATGATGCTGTTGATCGATGCAGCCACCGTGTTGCCCAGCACGTTGGCGAAGATCACCGCATACATCATCCACCCGGCGGTAGCGAGACCCCACCCGAGATAGGCGAGCATCGACGAGGCCAGGCCCATCACGGCGAGGCGCTGAGGCGTGAAGATGCGCAGCAGCCGGCCCATCAGGCCGCCCTGCACGATGGCCGAAACCACGCCGACCGCAAACAGCGACCAGCCGTTCTCGCGCGGGCCCCAGCCAAAGCGAAACGTCGCGTAAAGCACCCAGACCGTGTAGAGGGTGTACTGCGCAAGCCCGACCAGCGCGACGACGCCGACCAGCCGGCCCACGCCATGCAGCGCGGTGAGTTCCTGCAGCGACGCGAGCGGATTGGCCGCGCGCCAGGTGATGGCGCGCCGCCGCTCGGGCGGAAGCGACTCGGGAAGCACCCACACGCCGTACAGGAAGTTGACGGCCGTCAGACCGGCGGCGACCCAGAACGGCAGCCGCAGGTCAATCGCTCCGAGCAGGCCACCGAGCACCGGGCCGAGGATGAAGCCGATGCCGAACATCGCGCCGAGCAACCCGAAGCGGCGCGCGCGCTGCTCGGGCGCCGTGATGTCGGCCACGTAGGCATTGGCGACTGCCGCGTTGGCCTGCGTGAAGCCGCCAACGATGCGCGCCGCGATCAGCATCCACAGCGCGCTGGCGAGCGCCGTGGCGACGAAGTTGACTGCAAGCCCGGAGAAACCGATCAGCAGCACCGGCCGGCGACCGAAGCGGTCCGACAGCGCGCCGAGCAACGGCGCGCCGAAGAAGCTTGCCAGCGCGAACGCGAACATGATCACGCCGTACCAGTGCGTCTGCGCGGCCGGGTCGGTGGTGAACAACCCGACCAGCGGCGGCAGCACCGGAACGATCAGGCCGATCGACAGCATGTCGATCAGCACCACGATCATGATGAACGGCATCGCGGCCGCGCGGCGCCGTACGGTGGAGGCTTCTGGAGTCACGACAGGCGCAGAGGGCTGCCTCTCATTCGGCGCGGTAGTTCGGCGCCTCCTTCGTGATCTGCACGTCGTGCACGTGGCTCTCGCGGACGCCCGCGGCGGTGATCTCGACGAACTCCGCCATCGCGTGCATGTCCTCGATGCTCGCGCATCCACAGTAGCCCATCGAAGCGCGCAGCCCACCCGCCAGCTGGTAGACGATGTTGATCAGCGATCCCTTGTACGGTACGCGCCCCTCCACCCCCTCGGGTACCAGCTTGTCGGCGTTCGGGTGGGTGCTTTCGTCGCTTTCCTGGAAGTAGCGGTCCGCCGAGCCCGCCTTCATCGCGCCGATCGAGCCCATGCCGCGATAACTCTTGTAGCTGCGGCCCTGGTAAAGGATCACCTCGCCGGGCGCTTCCTCGGTGCCGGCAAAGATGCTGCCCATCATCACCGAACTCGCCCCGGCGGCGATCGCCTTGGCGACGTCACCCGAATAACGAACGCCGCCGTCGGCGATCAGCGGCACGCCGCTGCCCCTGAGCGCCGTCGCAACATTGTCGATCGCGGTGATCTGCGGCACACCGATGCCGGCGACGACGCGCGTCGTGCAGATCGACCCCGGCCCGATGCCGACCTTCACCGCATCGGCTCCTGCCCCGACCAGCGCGAGCGCAGCGGCGCCGGTGGCGATGTTGCCGCCGATCACATCGATCTGCGGGTGATGGCGCTTGACCCAACGCACGCGCTCGATCACGCCTGCGCTGTGTCCGTGCGCGGTGTCGACGACGATCGCGTCGACACCCGCGGCCACCAGCGCCTCGACGCGCTCCTCGGTGCCTTCACCGACGCCCACCGCGGCACCGACCCGCAGCTTGCCGTGGGCGTCGCGCGCCGCGTTGGGAAAGTTCGTCTGCTTGGTGATGTCCTTGACGGTCATCAGACCCCGCAGTTCGAATGCGTCGTTGACGACCAGCACACGCTCCAGACGGTGCTTGTGCATCAGCGCCTTGCCCTCCTCGAGCGACGCGCCTTCCTTGACCGTCACGAGCCGCTCGCGCGGCGTCATGATCTGTGACACCGCGGCGTCCATGCGCGTCTCGAAACGCACGTCGCGATTGGTCACGATGCCGACGACTGTCTTGCCCTCGAGCACCGGGAATCCCGAGATGCCGTGCTGTGCAGACAGCTCCTTGACCTCGCGCACGGTCGTGTTGGGCGCAATCGTGATCGGATCGCGCAGCAGGCCCGATTCGTAGCGCTTGACCCGCGCCACCTCGACCGCCTGCTGCTTCGGCGGCAGGTTCTTGTGGACGATGCCGATGCCGCCTTCCTGCGCGATCGCGATCGCGAGCCGCGCCTCGGTCACGGTGTCCATCGCCGCGGACACGAGCGGCAGGTTCAGCCGGATGTTGCGGCTCAGACGTGTGGCGAGCTTGGCGTCGCGCGGCAAGACCTGGGAGAACGCCGGCACCAACAACACGTCGTCGAAGGT
>CP070653.1:1994911-2015773 GCA_020354665.1 Burkholderiales bacterium | reverse complement strand
CTTTTTCCTTTCCGCCGACGATGGGCCGGCGATCTGTTGGTGTGTTTTTCAGTCTATCACAGATGCACCGGTCGAGCAAACCAAGCCGGCATCGATCCTGCGCATGCTGGGGTACCCTTTGGACGAGATCGTGGCGTTGGATTTCATCCTCGACATGTTTATGGCCTCTAAGAACAACCTTGATTTCTTCGACATGATGCGCCGCGGCGGCTGAAGCGGCGCGCGGCTATAATTTCTTATTGTTTTCGGGACATGCGTGGTGGTTCGTGACGCGGCTCCCGGCCATCCAGCGAGACATCGATGAAAGAAGGCATCCATCCCAGCTATCGCGAGGTGTGCTTCCTCGACCTGGCCAACGGATTCAAGTTCGTGACGCGTTCCTGTGCGCAGACGAGGGAGACGATCACGATGGAAGACGGGCGCGAATTGCCGCTCTTTAAGGTCGAGACGACGAGCGAGTCGCACCCTTTCTATACCGGCACGCAGAAGAGCGTGGACAGCTTGGGCGGCCGCGTCGAGAAATTCCGCAACAAGTTTGCTCGCGTCGGGCTCAAGAAGTAGCCCGACCTCCAGCCTGCAAGGCAGCCGTCGGCTGCCTTTTTTTCTGCTCTGCAGCGGCAGCGACGGGTTGCTGCATGATGTCGCCTGACCCGCGCGCTGCGTGCGCGCCGGCCCCGCTGCCGTGAATTCGACCACGCCCGCCCTCGTCACCCAGCGCTCCGTGCAGCGGCTGCCGCGGCTGGCGCTGTTGCTGTTCTGCGCCGCGTACCTCGTGCCGGGGCTGATCGGACGCGACCCCTGGAAGAGCGCGGACATCACGGCCTTCGGCTACATGCTGAGCATCGCCGAGGGCCGCGCATCGTGGCTGCAGCCAGCGATCGGCGGCGTTCCTGCCGACGGCGCGCTGCTGCCCTACTGGCTGGGCGCCGCAGCGATCTCTGCGCTGCAGCCGTGGATCGATCCTGTGCTGGCCGCGCGCCTGCCGTTCGCCGTCTTGCTGGGTTGCGTGCTGGCTCTGGTCTGGTACAGCAGCTTCCATCTGGCCCGAACCGAGGCCGCGCAGCCGCTCGCCCTCGCCTTCGGCGGTGAAGCACAGACGGTGGACTACGCTCGCGCCATTGCGGACGGCGCATTGCTGGCGCTGATTGCGTGCCTCGGACTGCTGCAGCTTGGACACGACACGACTCCGGAGCTGGGGCAGCTGTTCGCCGAGGCTCTGTTTCTGTTCGCGCTGGCAGCCAGTCCGTACCGCACGGTGCGCTCGCGCATTGCTGCGGTCGTGGCACTGCCGACGCTCGCGGCGAGCGGCGCGCCCACGGTCGCGGTGGCCGCCGGCGTGGTGGGCGCCGTGGTCTGCCTGCGCTCGGGTTACGCGGCGGTCCGGCGCTTCGCCGGCTGGGTGATCGCTGGGACAGCGCTGGCTTGCGCACTGGCCTGGGCGATCGGCGCATGGGGATGGCGCGTCGATACGCCAACGTCGTTGAGGGATGTGCTCGGGATCGTACGGCTGCTGCTCTGGTTCCTCTGGCCGGCCTGGCTGATGGCGTTGTGGACGCTGTGGCGTTGGCGTGGTCACTGGTTGCAGCGGCACATCTCGGTTCCGCTGGGCATGGCACTCGTGGCGGTGGCCGCCTGTCTGGTGATGGGTGGCTCGGATCGTGCGCTGATGCTTGCACTGCCGGCGTTGGCCGTGCTTGCCGCCTTCGCCTTGCCGACACTCAAGCGCAGCGCCGCTGCAGCGATCGACTGGTTCTCCGTGTTCTTCTTCAGCGCCACGGCACTCTTCATCTGGGTGATCTACGTGGCCGTGCACACGGGCGTGCCCGCCAAACCGGCGGCCAACGTAGCCAAGCTGGCCCCCGGCTTCGAGCCGGTCTTTTCGGTACCGGCACTGGCCAGCGCGGCGATCGGCACGCTGGCGTGGCTGTGGCTCGTGCGCTGGCGCACCGCGCGTCACCAGCATGCGCTCTGGAAGAGCCTGGTGCTGCCGGCCGCCGGCGTGGCGCTCAGTTGGCTGCTGCTGATGAGCCTGGGGCTGCCGATGCTCGACTACGGCCGCAGCTACCGGCCGCTGATCGATCGAATGGTGCCGCACATTCCCCGGCAGGCCTGCATCGCCACGGCCAACGTGCCGCGCGCGCTGCAGGCTGCACTCGAATACTTCGGCGGTTACGAAGTCGACGGCGCACGACCCGCCGATGCTTCGGGTTGTGCCTATCGCGTGCAGAAGGAGCCAGCGGCGCGGCCACGTCCGGTGCCGCCCGGATGGACTTTGGTCGCCCGCGAGCGGGAGCCGACCGATCGCGAAGAGGTCGTCGCCATCTTCAAGCGCGCCGCAGCGCCGTGACCACGCCCTTCTGCGTTCAGGCCGCGAGCGCCTGCGCGGGCCGCGCCTTGCTCGGCCGCTGGCGGACCCGCGCCGAGGGCAGGACCAGCCTGAAGCTCGACCCCTGGCCCGGCGAGCTCTCGATCTCGAGTTCGCCGCCGTGCCTTTGCATCACGTGCTTGACGATCGACAGGCCCAACCCGGTGCCGCCGGTGTCTCGCGCGCGGCTCGCATCGACGCGATAGAAACGCTCGACGATCCTCGGGATGTGCTCGCGCGCAATGCCGATCCCGGTGTCGCGCACCTCGATCACGCCGCGGCCGTCGGCGCGTGTCGACCACGAGACGTCGATGCGACCGCCCTCGGGCGTGTAGCGCACGGCGTTGCTGACGACGTTGCCGATCGCGCTGAGCAGTTCGGCTTCCGCGCCCGCGAGCTGCGCGCCGGTCCCGCTGGTCAACTCGATGCTGTGCCGCCCTGCCGAGAGCACCCTCGCATCGGACTCGACGCGTGCCAGCAGGCCATCCAGGTCGACCCATTGGTCGGGCGGCGGTCGCGGGCTGCCTTCGAGTCGAGCGAGCGTCAGCAGGTCGCCCACCAGCGCCTGCATCCGGTCGGTCTGCTGCTGCATCAGTTCGAGCACCCGTTTGCGCTCGGCCTCGGTGAGCTTTGCGCCATTCAGCGTCTCGACGAAGCCCGCCAGCACGGTCAACGGCGTACGAATCTCGTGCGAGACGTTGGCGACGAAGTCACGACGCATCGCGTCGGCCCGCTCGCGCTCGGTAATGTCCTGCGAAAGCACGAGCAACTGGCCTTCGGCGTAGGGTCGCACGATCACCGCCAGCGTTCCGGCTGCACGCGGATTCGCGAACGTGACGCCCTCCTCGTAGCGACCCGACTGCAGGTACGAAACGAACGCGGGAGCGCGGATCAGGTTTGTCAGCGGTTGCCCGCGGTCGCGCTGCGGGTCCAGGCCGAAGTGATCCGCTGCCACCGCATTACACCAATCGATCTGGTGATTGGCGTCGGCCAGCAACACGCCGTTGGGCGAGGCCTCGATCCCATCGAGAAACTGGCTGAGACGGGTGCGTTCGTGCGCGATCTCGCGCTCCCGCATGCGCAGGCTGCGCTCCACGCGATAGGCCAATTCACCCCACAATCCGGCGTCGCGGGGCGCCGGCGTTTCCTGCGATCCCCGCAACCAGCGCAGCAGACGGTAGCCACGGGCCAGGTCGGTCGAGGATATCGCCGCCGCCGCGCAGCCGGCCCCGGTCAGCGCAGCGACCACCGGAGAACTGTCCGAAACTGTGAATCCGATCCAGCCGCCGAGCAGCGTCGCGGCAATCGCCAGCAGCACGCGGACAGCCACCCACCCCATCGGTAGCGACCGGCAGCCTCAGGCCGAAGACGTCGCAGCCACGCGCTGCGTCATCCGGTAGCCAACGCCGCGCACGGTTTCGATCAGCGCGGAGCAGCCCACCGGCGCCAGCGCCTCGCGCAGGCGCTTGACATGAACGTCTACGGTGCGCTGCTCGATGAACACATGATCACCCCACACCCGGTCGAGCAGCTGCGAACGGCTGTGCACGCGCTCGGGATGCGTCATGAAGAAGTGCAGCAAGCGAAACTCCGTGGGGCCCAGCTTGACGTCACTTTCGCCGTCGGCACCCGTACGGGTGACGCGGTGCGTGGCAGGGTTCAGCCGCAGCCCGCTCACCTCGACCGGGGCGTCGAGGGCCTCCGGTGCCTTGCGCCGCAGCACGGCACGCATCCGGGCCAGCAACTCCTGCGTTGAGAACGGCTTGGTCAAGTAATCGTCGGCTCCTGCATCAAGACCCGAGATCTTGTCGACCTCGTCACACCGTGCGGTGAGCATGATGATCGGCACCTCCCGTGTCCGCTGGTCCGCGCGCCATCGTCTGGCCAAGGCCAGGCCCGACTCCCCAGGCACCATCCAGTCGAGGATCACGAGGTCGGGCAGGACGCGGTCGATCTCGCGTCGC
This sequence comes from Burkholderiales bacterium, assembly GCA_020354665.1. GTDB lineage: Bacteria > Pseudomonadota > Gammaproteobacteria > Burkholderiales > Burkholderiaceae_C. The sequence goes on along the minus strand of CP070653.1, from coordinate 2,011,444 downwards.
GCCGCGTCGGCGCTTCCGGCGATCGCAACCTCGTAGCCGGCATGGCGCAGATTGATTGCCACCAGTTCGGCAATCGCCGCCTCGTCCTCGACAACAAGCACCCGGCTCATGCGCTGCCCTCCCGCACTGCCTCAGCGCATCATCTGCTCGACCGCCTCGACCGGGTTGTGCCGCACGTCGGTGCCCTTGACGATATAGATCACCTGTTCAGCGAGGTTCTTCGCGTGGTCGCCGACGCGCTCGAGCGCCTTGGCCACGAAAACGATGTCGAGGCTCGATGAAATCGTGCGAGGATCTTCCATCATGTAGGTGATCAACTTGCGCATCAGCCCTTCGAACTGCTGGTCGATCTGGGGATCCTGCTTGAGCACCTCGAAGGCCTTCTGAGCGTCCAGCCGCGCGAAGGCGTCGAGCGCCTTGCGCAACGATGCGATCGCCAGGCTGGCCTCGACCGACAGATCGCCCACCGGCAGCCGCAGCCGGCTCGCGTTGCCGGACTCGGCGACGCGCCGTACCGCGCGCGCGATGCGCGCCGCTTCGTCGCCGGCGCGTTCGAGGTTGGCAATCGTCTTGGACACTGCAGTCAGCAGCCGAAGGTCGCGTGCCGTCGGCTGACGGCGCGCGATGATCGCCGACAGGTCATGGTCGATCTCGACCTCCATCGAGTTGACCCGATCCTCCTGCAACAGCACCTGGGATGCCAACTCCGCACTGAAATCGGTCAACGCCTCGACGGACTGCGCCACTTGCGACTCGACGAGCCCGCCCATTTCGAGCACGCGCGTCGAGATACCGCTCAATTCGGCGTCGAACTGACTCGACAAGTGCTTTTCGGTCATGTTCCGCTGCCTTTCTAACCAAAGCGCCCAGTAATGTAATCCTCGGTCTCACGGCGTGACGGCTTCATGAACAGCTCGGCCGTCGGTCCGAACTCGATCAGATCACCGAGATACATGTAAGCCGTGTAGTCGGACACCCGCGCCGCCTGCTGCATGTTGTGCGTGACGATCGTGACGGTGTAGTCCTGTTTGAGTTCGTGAATCAGCTCCTCGATCTTGCCGGTGGAGATCGGATCGAGCGCCGAGCACGGCTCATCGAGCAACAGCACCTCCGGCTTGATCGCGATCCCGCGGGCGATGCAAAGGCGTTGCTGTTGCCCACCCGACAGTGACGCCCCGCTCTGCCCCAGCTTGTCCTTGACCTCGTTCCAGAGCGCAGCCTTGTGCAGGGCCCATTCGACGCGTTCGTCCATTTCAACCTTCGGCAGTCTCTCGAAGAGGCGGACACCGAATGCGATGTTGTCATAGATCGACATCGGAAACGGCGTGGGCTTCTGGAACACCATGCCGACCTTGGCCCGAATCAGCGAGACATCTTCATTCGTCTGCAGGATGTCTTCACCGTCGAGCAGAACCGATCCCTCAGCCCGCTGCTCCGGGTAAAGCTCGAACATGCGGTTGAACACCCGCAGCAGCGTGCTCTTGCCACAGCCCGACGGCCCGATGAACGCGGTGACCTTGTTCTCCGGAATGTCCAGATTGATGTTCTTCAGCGCGTGGAACGAGCCGTAATAGAAGTTCAGCCCGCGAATCGACAGCTTGGGCTCTTCCGATGCGGGCAGCTCGACTTTGGCGTCCATCCAGGGCTTCGCCTCGAATCAATGCTTGTTGCGGAACAGGATGCGGGCCAGGATATTCAAGGCCAGGACCCCGAGCGTGATCAGGAAGACACCCGCCCAGGCCAGTTTCTGCCAGTTCTCGTAGGGGCTCATCGCGAATTTGAATATCGTGACCGGAAGGCTCGCCATCGGCTTGCCCAGGTTCGACGTCCAGAACTGGTTGGACAACGCGGTGAACAGCAGCGGTGCGGTCTCGCCGGCAATGCGCGCCACCGCCAACAGCACGCCGGTCACCACGCCGGCCCGTGCAGCCCTGAGCGTGACCGACCAGATCACCTTCCACTTCGGCGTGCCCAGCGCATACGCCGCCTCGCGCAGCGAATTCGGAATCAGGCTCAGCATGTTCTCGGTCGTGCGGATCACCACCGGGATCACGATCAGCGCCAGCGCGAGGACGCCGGCGAACCCGGAAAACGACTTCATCCTTGCCACGACGACTGCGTAGATGAACAGGCCGATCACGATTGACGGTGCCGACAGGAGGATGTCGTTGATGAACTGTGTCGTTCGTCCGAGCACGTTCGTCCGGCCGTACTCGGCCAGGTAGACGCCAGCGAGCACGCCGATCGGCGTGCCGAGCAGCGTGGCCAGCCCGACCATCATCGCCGAACCGAAGATCGCGTTGGCCAGCCCGCCCGTTTCAGCCTGCGGCGGCGGCGTCATCTCGGTGAACACGCTCAAGTGCAGCCCGCCCACGCCGAGCACGAACGTCTCGACGAGGATCCAGATTAGCCAGAACACGCCGAATGCCATTGCGCACAGCGAGAGCGTCAGCGCGATCAGATTGATGCGCTTGCGCGCGCGGTGCTTGGCCAGCCGGCCGGCATCGGCACGGTCGCTAACGCTGGGAGCCGGAACGGCGTTCACGTACGGCCTCCCTCGTTCTTCTTTAACTGCAGCAGCAGCACCTTCGAGAACGCGAGCACCACGAATGTGATGAAGAACAGGATGAGGCCCAGGTAGATCAGTGAGGCCTGGTGCAGCCCTTCGCCCGCCTCGGCGAACTCGTTGGCCAGCGCCGACGTGATGCTGTTGGCGGCCTCGAACAGCGACAGAGACGACAGCTGGTTCATGTTGCCGATGACGAACGTCACGGCCATCGTTTCGCCCAGCGCGCGGCCCAGGCCGAGCATGATGCCGCCAATGACACCCGCCTTGGTGTAGGGCAGCACGACCTTCCACACCACCTCCCAGGTCGTCGCGCCCAGCCCGTAGGCCGACTCCTTGAGCAAGGACGGCGTCACCTCGAACACGTCACGCATGACCGAGGCGATGAACGGGATCACCATGATCGCGAGGATGATGCCCGCCGAAAGCAGGCCGATCCCGACCGGCGGCCCCGAGAACAGCGCGCCGAGATACGGCACGCTGCCGAACGCAGCCTGGAGGGGTCCTTGCACGTACGTCGCCAAGATCGGGCCGAACACCAGCAAGCCCCACATGCCATAGACGATCGACGGCACCGCCGCGAGCAATTCGATGGCGATGCCAAGCGGCCGCTTCAGCCAGCCCGGCGACAGCTCGGTCAGGAACAGCGCAATGCCAAAGCTCACCGGCACGGCGATCAGCAGCGCGATGAACGACGTCATCAGCGTGCCGTAGATCATCACCAGGCCGCCGTAGCGGTCCTGGACCGGGTCCCAGTCGGCGCTTGTCAGGAAGCCCAGGCCGAACGCTTCGATTGCCGGCATCGCGCCGACGACCAGCGAAACGATGATTCCCGCCAGCAGCGCCAGCGTCACCCACGCCGCTGCGTACGCCAACAAGGCGAACGCCCGATCGGCCCATGGCGCAACGGGCTGCCGCTGCGCTGGCCGGCCCCCGGGGATCGCACTTTGCATGCCGCGGCTCTTGTCGTCAGGGATCGCGTGCAGTGTAGCGGGCATCGGTGACACGGTCTGCCGATGTGCCGGCCGGGCACAGAGGGGCCAGACAGCGCGCGAGGCGCTGGCCAGCCCGGTTGCGCAGTGCAGGCGCGCAGTCGCGCGCTGCGCTCCCCTTCTGTCGATCTACTTGAATGCGATCGGCTGGCCCGAGGCGTCCTTGAGCTGCGCTGCCCACTGCTTGCGGATCAGCTCCTTCACCGATGCGGGCATCGGCACGTAGTCGAGCTCCGAGGCCATCTTGTCGCCAATGTTGTACGCCCAGTCGAAGAACTTCAGCGCGTGGGTCGCGTTGGCCGGCTTGTCCTGGACCTTGTGCATCAGGACGAACGTGGCGCCGGTAATGGGCCAGCTGTCCTTGCCAGGCTCGTCGGTCAGGATCTGGTGGAAGCTCTTGTCCCACTGCGCGCCGGTCGCGGCGGCCTTGAAGTTCAGCTCGTCCGGACCGACGAAGTTGCCATCCTTGTTGCTCAGCATCACGTGCGCCATCTTGTTCTGCTTGGCGTAGGCGTACTCGACGTAGCCGATCGAGTTGGGCAGCCGCTGCACGAACGCCGCCACGCCCTCGTTGCCCTTGCCGCCCGCACCCGCAGGCCAGTTCACTGCGGTGCCCTCTCCGACCTTTTCCTTCCATTCGGCATTCACCTTGGACAGGTAATTGGTGAACAGGAATGAGGTGCCGGAGCCATCCGCGCGACGCACGACCGCGATCGCGGCATTCGGCAGCGCAACGCCGGCGTTCAGCGAGGCGATGGCCGGGTCGTTCCATTTGGTCACCTTGCCCAGATAAATGTCGCCGAGCACGCGGCCGGTCAGCTTGATTTCGCCAGGCTTGATGTTCTTGACGTTCACCACTGGAACGACCCCGCCGATGACGGTCGGAAACTGGATCATTCCTTCCTTGGCCAGCTCGTCATCGTTGAGCGGCATGTCGGACGCACCGAAATCGACCGTCTTGGCCTTGATCTGCTTGATGCCGGCGCCCGAACCGATTGACTGATAGTTGATACGCGCGCCGGTGGCCTTGTTGTAGGCGTCGGCCCATTTGGCATACACCGGCGCCGGAAACGACGCGCCGGCCCCGGTCACATCCTGCGCCAGCGCCGGGCCAGCGGCCAGCGCGACGGCGAAACCGGACGACGCGAGCAGTCCAGTGAGATAACGAGACATCGGATAACCTCCTTGATTGGCAATACAGGGCGTGACCTAATCTACGAAACCCGTGTGACGACTCCATGACAACCGGCAAATCCCCCCGGCCACGCCCACCGGGCTGACATCGCTGCGTCACATCAGTGTCATGGAACTGTCACACCCGCTTCGCGCCAGCTGGCATGCGACTGGGTCATCGACGCCGGCACTTCAGGACGGTATCACTGCGTCCCCGAGGTCAGTTACTGACAATCCGCAGGTTCGGGCGCCGTGCAGAAGCATTGACGCGGGCGCCGAGCATTACTGCGCCGCGACCTGCGACGTCACTCGGCGTCGCAAGAAACGGGTGACGCGCCGCGCGGCGGCGGCAACGGAAACGTCAGCCGCCGCGGACGGCTTCGGCCAGCCGCTCGGCACAGCGGCGCGCGAGCGTACCGTCCTGCGCTTCGACCATCACGCGCAGCACCGGCTCGGTTCCGGAAGCACGAATCAGCACGCGGCCGCAGCCGTCGAGCTCGTGCGCGATGCGTTCCTGCTCCGCAGCAAGCCGACCGTTCGACTTCCAGTCCGCGTCGCCGTCAAGGCGCACGTTGATCAGGGTCTGCGGGAACAGGCTCAGCCCCTCGAGAAGCTGTGCCAGCCCGCGGCCGCTGCGACGCACGGCCTGCAGGACCTGCAGTGCGCTGATGATGCCGTCACCGGTGGTGTGCCGATCGAGCGCGATCAGGTGTCCTGATCCTTCGCCGCCGAGCAGCCATCCTCGCGCGATCAGCTCCTCCAGGACGTAGCGGTCGCCGACCTTCGCGCGCACGAGGTCGATCCCGCGCGCGCGCAACGCCAGTTCGACCGCCATGTTGGTCATCAGCGTACCGACGACCCCGGCCACTCGCAGCCCGTTCTCGAGCCGGTCGGCCACCATCACGTAGAGCAGCTCGTCGCCGTTGAACAGGCGCCCCGAGCCATCGACCATCTGCACGCGATCGCCGTCGCCGTCGAGCGCGATGCCGTAGTCAGCGCGGTGCGCCTTCACCGAATCGACCAGCGCGCGTGGCGCGGTGGCGCCGCAGCCGTCGTTGATGTTGCTGCCGTCGGGACTGCAGCCGATCGCCACGACGTCTGCGCCAAGTTCGTGGAATACGCTGGGCGCGACGTGGTAAGCCGCGCCATGGGCGGCATCGACGACGATCTTCAGCCCCTTGAGCGTCAGTTCGTTGCCGAACGTGCTCTTGCAGAACTATGTGTACCGGCCACCCGCATCGTCGATGCGTCGTGCCTTGCCCAGACGCGACGAGTCGACCCACCGAGGCGGCTCTCCGAGCACCGCCTCGACGTCACTTTCCCACTCGTCCGGCAGCTTATCGCCGTGCGCCGAAAAGTACTTGACGCCGTTGTCCGGGTACGGGTTGTGCGATGCGCTGATGACTACGCCGAGGTCGAGGCGCAGCGCGCGCGTCAAGTACGCCACGCCGGGCGTCGGCAACGGCCCACTGAGCAAGGTGTCGACACCGGCCGAGGCAAAACCCGCCTCGAGCGCCGATTCGATCATGTAGCCCGAAATTCGCGTGTCCTTGCCGACGACGACGGTGGGCCGGCTGCCTTCGCGCGCGTCGCGCCGCAACACGCGTCCCACCGCATGACCGAGCCGGAGCATGAAATCCGGCGTGATCGGTGCAGTGCCGACAGTGCCGCGGATGCCGTCGGTTCCGAAATAGATTCTGCTCATCCTCTGGACCTGTCCTGCGCGTCGCTGTCCGACGCGCCCACGGGGATGGTAGCCGGCTCGAGCAGTCCGGCCGCCCCCCAGATGCGCAGGGCGTCCACCGTAGCCGCGACATCGTGCACGCGCACGATCCGTGCGCCCCGGACCACGCTGGCCAGCGCAGCGGCCAGACTCGCGGCCAGCCGGTCCTCGGCGACACGCCCGGTGACCGCGCCGAGCGATGATTTGCGCGACCAGCCCACCAGCAGCGGTCGGCCAAAGCTGAGCAGCTCGGCCTGACGCGCCAGCAGCTCGAAGTTGTGTTCAACCGTCTTGCCGAACCCGATGCCCGGGTCAAGCACGATCCGCTCGGCCGCAATGCCGGCAGCCCGTGCCGCCGCGAGGCGTCCTGCGAGGTACGCGGCAACGGCGCGGACGACGTCGCCGAACCGGGCGTGCCGTTGCATCGTGGCCGGCTCGCCCTGCATGTGCATCAGGCAAACACCGGCGTCGCGGTGCGCGGCCAGCGCCTCGAGTGCGCCGGGGGCGGTCAGGGCGCGGATGTCGTTGACAACGTCGGCGCCGCGGTCGAGCGCCGCGCGCATCACATCGGGCTTGCTGGTGTCCACCGAAACCGGCACGCCGAGCGCGACCGCCGCATCGAGCACCGGCAGCACGCGGGCGGCCTCTTCCTCAGCCGACAGCGCAGCGGCCCCTGGCCGACTCGACTCGCCGCCGATATCGAGAATGTCGGCTCCCTCGGTGACGAGTCGTTCGGCGTGGGCAATGGCCTGCACCGCCGTGCCATGCCGCCCGCCGTCATAGAACGAGTCCGGGGTGACGTTGACGATGCCCATCACGCGCGGACGTGACAGGTCGATGCGAAATCGAGACGTCTGCCAGTACAAGGGAGTCACGCGCCAATGAACGACGGGGCCGCAGCCCCGTCAGCCTGATTGTTCTCGACCCCGTCAGTCAGGCCGTGGCCGGCGCCCCGCCGGCGCTGACCGGCGTGCCCCCGCCCGGGGGCCTGCTGTCGGTGCTCGGCGTCCAGTCCTTCGGAGCACGCGGCGGCTTGCCGGCCATGATGTCGTCGAGCTGCTCGCTGTCGATGGTCTCCCACTCGAGCAGCGCCTTGGCCATCGCGTGTATCTTGTCCTGGTTGTCTTCGATCAGCCGGCGCGCGACCCCGTACTGCTGGTCGATGATGCGCCGCATCTCCTTGTCGACTTTCTGCATCGTCTCCTCGGAGACGTTGACCTGCTTGGTGATCGAGCGGCCGAGGAAGACCTCGCCCTCATTCTCGGCATAGACCATCGGGCCAAGCTCGTCGGTCATGCCATAGCGCGTCACCATGTCACGGGCGATCTGCGTGGCGCGCTCGAAGTCGTTGCTGGCGCCGGTGGTCATCTGCTTCATGAACACCTCTTCCGCAATGCGCCCGCCGAACAGCACCGAGATCGTCGAGAGCATGCGCTCTTTGTCCATGCTGTAGCGATCGGTCTCGGGCAGCTGCATCGTCACACCCAGCGCGCGGCCGCGCGGGATGATCGTCACCTTGTGCACCGGATCCGTCTTGGGAAGCAGGCGGGCCACCAGCGCGTGACCCGACTCGTGATAGGCGGTGTTGCGCCGCTCCTCCTCGGGCATGACCATCGACTTGCGCTCGGGGCCCATCATGATCTTGTCCTTGGCCTTTTCGAAGTCGACCATCTCGACGACGCGCGCATTGCGCCGCGCCGCGAACAAGGCGGCTTCGTTGACCAGGTTCGCCAGATCCGCCCCCGAGAAGCCGGGTGTGCCGCGCGCCAGGATGTCGGGTCGGATGTCCTGGCCGATCGGCACCTTGCGCATGTGCACGTTGAGGATCTGCTCGCGCCCGCGCACGTCCGGCAGCGTGACAAAGACCTGGCGGTCGAAGCGCCCGGGGCGCAGCAATGCCGGATCGAGGATGTCGGGGCGGTTCGTCGCGGCGATCACGATGACGCCGAGGTTGGTCTCGAAGCCGTCCATCTCGACGAGCATCTGGTTGAGCGTCTGCTCGCGCTCGTCGTTGCCGCCGCCCAGCCCCGCGCCGCGGTGACGACCCACCGCGTCGATCTCGTCGATGAAGATGATGCACGGCGCACTCTTCTTGGCCTGCTCGAACATGTCGCGCACGCGCGCCGCGCCCACGCCGACGAACATCTCGACGAAGTCCGAGCCCGAGATGCTGAAGAACGGCACCTTTGCCTCGCCGGCGATCGCCTTGGCCAGCAACGTCTTGCCGGTGCCGGGCGATCCCACCATCAGGACGCCGCGGGGAATGCGGCCACCGAGCTTCTGGAACTTCTGCGGGTCCTTCAGGAAGTCGACCAGCTCGCGCACCTCCTCCTTGGCTTCGTCGCAACCGGCCACGTCCGCGAACGTCGTGCTGTTGTTGCTCTCGTCGAGCATGCGCGCCTTGGACTTGCCGAAGCTGAAGGCGCCGCCTTTGCCGCCCCCCTGCATCTGCCGCATGAAGTAGATCCACACGCCGATCAGCAGCAGCATCGGTCCCCAGCTGATGAGGATGCTCATCAGGATCGACGGCTCCTCGCGCTGCTTGACGTCGAACTTCACGCCGTTGCTGATCAGGTCCCCGACGAGACCGCGGTCCAGATACGTCGCGTTGCTGCGGATGCGCTTGTCGTCAGTGGTGATCGCGATGATCTCGGTGCCGCTCGAGCCTTCCTGAAGCGTCACCTGCTTGATGCGCTTGGCGCGCACTTCCTCGAGGAAGTCGGAATAGGCAACCTGGTTGCCCTGGATCGCGCTGCGGTCGAACTGCTTGAAGACCGTGAACAGCACGAGCGCGATCACCAGCCAGACCGCCACCTTCGAGAACCACTGATTGTTCACTCACACTCCTTGTGCCCTGCGGCGGGCACCTGGTGCGGGTCGATCGACCCAAGTGCCTGACAGATAAGGGTCATTTTATCCTTGTCAAGTCATACGGTTAGTGACCGGTTACCAGCCGACCCATGGGGTGTCTGCCGCCTATTGCCGCTGCCGCCCCCTATGCGCCGGTCATTCCGCCGGCACGACCGAACGCTGTTTCAGACCCCGCCCCACCAGAACGGTTTCGGCCGAGCGGGCCCGCGAGGCCTTGGGCTTGATCGCCTTGACGGCCCGAAATGTCCTCTTGAACGCCTCGACGAGTTGGCTGTAGCCGCTGCCGTGAAACACCTTGGCCACCAGCGTTCCGCCGGGCGCGAGGTGTGCCCGGGCGAACTCGAGGGTCAGTTCAACGAGGTGCGCCATGCGCGCTGCGTCAGCGCTGGCGATCCCCGACAGATTGGGTGCCATGTCGGACAGGACCACGTCGACTGGCCGGCCGTCCAGCGCCACCTCGAGGCGGTGCAGCACCGCTTCATCGCGAAAATCGCCCTGGATGAACTGCACCTTGTCGACGGGCTCGAAGTCGAGCAGGTCGAGCGCGATGACCGTGCCGACGGTCTGCGAACTCCCGCCGGAGACCCCGGCACGGGCGAAGAGCCGGCGTCGGATGTATTGGCACCACGCGCCCGGCGCAGCACCCAGATCGACCACCAGCTGGCCGGGCCGCAGCAAATGCAGCTCCTCGTCGATTTCCTTGAGCTTGTAGGCCGCGCGCGACCGGTAGCCCTCTTTTTGCGCAAGGCGTACATAGGGATCGGTCACGTGTTCGCGCAACCAGGCCTTGTCGAGCTTGCGGCTGCGGGTCCTGATCTTCATCCGACAGGGATAATAGGACGATGCCAGCGATTGCCCTGACTGCCGCCGAGCGCAGGCAAATGCGTGCGCGCGCGCACCACATCGATCCGGTCGTGCTGATCGGCGCCGACGGTCTGACGGCCGCGGTACTGGCCGAGGCCGACGCGGCGCTGCGTGCTCATGGCTTGATCAAGCTGCGCGTGTTCAGCGATGACCGCACCGCCCGCGCGGAGATGCTCGATCAGCTCGCCGACCGGCTGGAAGCGGCGCCGGTTCAGCATATCGGCAAGTTGCTGGTGCTCTGGCGTCCGCTGCCCGACCCGCCGAGGCCGGACCGGGAGGACCGCGGCGCCGGGCCGAGATTGGTCAAGATCGTCAGGTTCGGCGCCGGCGGTCATCACAGACCGCACGTCGAAAAGGTGCGGGTGCTCGGCAACCAGCGCGTGACAGCCAGCGGCTCGATCAAGCGGGCCAAGACGAGGCGTACGACAAGCCTCAAGAAGTCCGCGGCGCGCTGACCAGCTGCGTGCTTGCGCGCAGCGCGAGCGCGAGCACGACCACGATCTTCAGCGCGAAAAGGCCCAGGCTCACCGCGTGCAACTGCCCGAAGCTCAAGACCCCGTGTCCGGCCCGCGCGGCATCCAACAGCGGTTGCAGCGCGAAATACCCTGCGATCGTGCAGAACAGCGCCGTGAGCACCAGCAGCATGTCGGTGCTCAAGCGAGACCCGGCGACACGTCGCGCCTGCACGATCGCGTAGCGCCTTTCGAGCAGCAGCAGGGCCAGCCCGAGCGCGAGGCTCGCGTAGGCCTCCTGGGCGAAGATCCTTGCGACGACCCGCCCGGCGTCCGCCGTAGACAACGTGGCGAACGGCGCCGGCGTGGCGATCGCCGCGATGCAGATCAGCGCTCCCGCCCACAGGGCCGGCACGAGCACGCGGCAGCGCCCGAGCCAGATCCCCATCAGACGTAGCGCACCTGGATGATTTCGTAGCTCTTCACGCCGCCCGGGGCTTGTACGTCGGCGATGTCCCCGACTTCCTTGCCAATCAGCGCGCGTGCGGTCGGCGAACTGATCGAGATCAGCCCCTGCTTCAGATCGGCTTCGTCGTCGCCGACGATCTGGTAGGTCACCAGGACACCGCTGGCCTCGTCCTCGAGATCCACGGTGGCGCCGAATACGACCCTGCCGTCTGCTTCGACGGTCGACGGATCGATGACCTGCGCAGTCGCGAGCTTGCTCTCGAGCTCCTGGATGCGCCCTTCGATGAATCCCTGTTTGTCCTTCGCGGCGTCGTACTCGGCGTTTTCCGAGAGGTCTCCCTGCGCACGCGCCTCGGTGATCGCGCGGATCACCGCGTGCCGCTCGACCGACTTCAGTCGCTGCAGTTCCTCCCGGAGCTTCTCCGCCCCGCGGCGCGTGAGGGGAATCGTCGCCATCGCAATCGGCCACTCGAAAGTAAGTCCGCCGCCAGCGTCCCGGCGGACAGCGGGCGGCGGAATGATCAGAGTGCCAAGTTTAATGCAGTTCGGCGTGCAGCTCCTGCAGCGATGCCACGCTGAGGTCGCCGTGATGCTTCATGCCCTCGACGGCCGCCTCACAGCCAGCCATCGTCGTGTAGTAGGGGACGCGATTGGCCAGCGCCGCCTGGCGGATATGGCGCGTATCGGCGATCGCGGTGCGGGTCTCGTCCACCGTCGTGAAGACGAGCTGGATGTCGCCCGCCTTGAGCATGTCGACGATGTGCGGCCGGCCATCCTTGACCTTGTTGACCAGCCTGACGGGCACGCCGGCCTCGGCGATCGCTGCGGCCGTCCCTCTGGTTGCCACCACGTTGAATCCCAGCTCCTGCAGCTCGGCCGCCACTTTGACGGCACGTGCCTTGTCGTTGTCCTTGACCGTGACGACGACGGTTCCTTTCGCGGGCAGTCGCGAACCGGCGCCGAGCTGGCTCTTCAGCATCGCCTCGCCGAAGCTGCGCCCGGTCCCCATGACCTCGCCCGTCGAGCGCATTTCGGGCCCGAGCACCGGGTCGACGCCCGGAAACTTGTTGAACGGGAACACCGCCTCCTTGATACTGAAGTAAGGGGGTCTGATCTCGCGCACCGGCCGCCCATGGGTTGAGCTCTGGTTGCGCAGCGACTCGCCGGCCATGCAGCGCGCGGCGATCTTGGCCAGCGGCTGACCGGTCGCCTTGCTGACATACGGGACGGTGCGCGACGCGCGCGGATTGACCTCGAGCACGTAGACGACCGCATCGTCGCCCTCGCCCTGGATCGCAAACTGCACGTTCATCAGGCCGACCACGCGCAGCGCACGTGCCATCAGCGCGGTCTGCCGGCGCAGCTCGTCCTGCAACGCAGCCGACAGCGTGTACGGCGGCAGCGAGCACGCTGAATCTCCCGAGTGCACGCCCGCCTGCTCGATGTGCTCCATGATGCCGCCGATCATCACGTCCGTGCCATCGCACACCGCATCGACGTCGACCTCGATCGCATCGTCGAGGAAACGGTCGAGCAGCACCGGCGACTTCTCCGACACGCGAACCGCCTCGCGCATGTAGCGTTCGAGGTCGCGGTCGCCGTGCACGATCTCCATCGCGCGACCGCCCAGCACGTAGCTCGGCCGCACCACCAACGGGTAGCCGATCTCCTGCGCCATCTCCAGCGCGCCGGCCTCGGTGCGAGCGGTGCGGTTGGGCGGCTGCCGCAGGCCCAGCTCCTGCAGCAGCTTCTGAAAGCGCTCGCGGTCCTCCGCGATGTCGATCGAATCGGGTGAGGTACCGATGATCGGCACGCCGGCGCGCTCCAGGTCGAGCGCGAGCTTCAGCGGCGTCTGCCCACCGTACTGAACGATCACTCCCTCGGGCTTCTCCTTGTCGACGCTCTCGAGCACGTCCTCCAGGGTCACCGGCTCGAAGTACAGCCGGTCGGACGTGTCGTAGTCGGTGGAGACGGTCTCCGGGTTGCAGTTGACCATGATCGTCTCGTAGCCGTCTTCGCGCATCGCCAGCGCCGCGTGAACGCAGCAATAGTCGAACTCGATGCCCTGGCCGATGCGATTGGGGCCACCGCCCAGCACCATCATCTTGCGCCGCGTCGTCGGCTCGGCCTCGCATTCCTCCTCATAGGTCGAATAGAGGTAGGCCGTCTGCGTGGCGAATTCGGCCGCGCAGGTGTCCACGCGCTTGTAGACCGGCCGCACGCCCAGCGCGTGCCGCAAGGCCCGCACCGCGTGCTGGTCGGTTCGCATCAGGTGCGCGAGCCGCCGGTCGGAGAACCCCTTGCGCTTGAGGAAGCGCAACTCCACGGCGCTCAGGCTGTCCAGGGCACGATCGGCGAGCCGCCGCTCGGTCGCGACGATGTCCTCGATCTGCGCGAGAAACCAGGGGTCGATCGCGGTCTCGTCATGAACTTCATCCAGCGTCACGCCGATGCGAAACGCATCGGCCACGAACAGGATGCGCTCGGGCCCGGGCTCGCCGATTTCCTCGACGATCTCCTCCCGGTCGGTCGATCTTTCGCCCAGACCGTCGATGCCGGTCTCGAGTCCGCGCAGCGCCTTCTGCAGGCTCTCCTGGAAGGTGCGCCCGATCGCCATCACCTCGCCGACCGACTTCATCTGGGTCGTCAGGTGCGGATCGGCCTCGCGGAACTTCTCGAATGCGAAGCGCGGGATCTTCGTGACGACGTAATCGATGGTCGGCTCGAAGCTCGCCGGCGTCGCGCCACCGGTGATCTCGTTGCTCAACTCGTCGAGCGTGTAGCCGACCGCAAGCTTGGCGGCCACCTTCGCGATCGGAAAGCCGGTCGCCTTCGAGGCGAGCGCCGACGAGCGCGAGACCCGGGGGTTCATCTCGATCACGATCATGCGGCCGTTCCCGGGGTCCACGGCAAACTGCACGTTCGACCCGCCCGTGTCGACACCGATCTCGCGCAGGATCGCGATCGACGCGTTGCGCATCAGCTGGTATTCCTTGTCGGTCAGCGTCTGCGCCGGTGCCACCGTGATCGAGTCGCCGGTATGGACGCCCATCGGGTCGAGGTTCTCGATCGAGCAAACGATGATGCAGTTGTCCGCGCGGTCACGAACAACTTCCATCTCGAATTCCTTCCAGCCGATCAGCGATTCTTCAATCAGGAGCTCGCTGGTGGGCGACAGGTCGAGTCCGCGCCGGCAGATTTCTTCGAACTCTTCGGGGTTGTAGGCAATGCCGCCGCCCGTCCCGCCCAGCGTGAAACTCGGCCGGATCACGACCGGAAACCCGGTCCCCGCGAGTTCGGCGGCGATGCGCCTTTGCACGCTCCACGCCTCGTCCATCGAGTGGGCGATGCCACTCTTGGCCGATTCCAGGCCGATCGAGGTCATCGCGTCCTTGAACTTCAGTCGATCCTCTGCCTTTTCGATCGCCCGCTCGCTCGCGCCGATCATCTCCACACCGTACTTCTCGAGGACGCCGTTGCGGTGCAGGTCGAGTGCGCAGTTGAGCGCGGTCTGTCCACCCATCGTCGGCAGGATCGCGTCGGGCCGCTCCTTGGCGATGATCTTCTCGACGACCGGCCAGGTGATCGGTTCGATGTAGGTGGCATCGGCCATGCCGGGGTCGGTCATGATCGTCGCCGGGTTGCTGTTGACGAGGATGACCCGGTACCCCTCCTCGCGCAGTGCCTTGCACGCCTGCGCACCGGAGTAGTCGAATTCGCACGCCTGGCCGATGATGATCGGCCCTGCGCCGATGATCATGATGCTCTTGATGTCGGTGCGCTTGGACATTCAGGCCTCCGCCCGGGCGAAGCCGCCACGGCCCTCGATCCCGACCGCACGGGGCAGGCGATGCGAACGCAACGGCTGCATCAACGCTTCTCCATCGCCGCGACGAAGCGGTCGAACAGATAGCCGATGTCGTGGGGGCCGGGAGACGCTTCCGGGTGCCCCTGGAAGCAGAACGCCGGCCGGTCCGTCCTGGCCAGCCCCTGCAGCGTGCCATCGAACAGGCTGCGGTGGGTGGCGCGCAAATTGCCGGGCAGGCTCTTCTCGTCGACCGCGAAGCCGTGGTTCTGGCTCGTGATGCTGACGCGGCCGGTGTCGAGGTCCTTGACCGGATGATTGGCGCCGTGGTGGCCGAACTTCATCTTGAAGGTCTTCGCGCCGGAGGCCAGCGCGAGGATCTGGTGCCCGAGGCAAATGCCGAACACGGGCAGGCCGCGCTCGACCAAGGTGCGCGTCGCGGCAATTGCGTAGTCGCACGGCTGCGGATCACCGGGGCCGTTGCTCAAGAAGATGCCGTCCGGCCGCATCGACAGCACGTCCGATGCCGGCGTCGCCGCAGGCACCACCGTGACCCGACAGCCACGAGCCGCGAGCATGCGCAGGATGTTTCGCTTGACGCCGAAGTCATAGGCGACGACGTGGTAGCGCGAGCCGACCATCGAGCCGTAACCCCGCCCCAGCTGCCACTCGGTCTCGGTCCATTCGTAGGGCTCGCTGGTCGTCACGACGCGGGCGAGGTCGAGCCCGGCCATGGTCGGCGCGGCCTTGGCGCGCCGTACCGCGTCGGCCACATCCGCGTCGCTGACATGCGATCCGGCCGTGAACGTTGCGATACAGCCGTTGCGCGCGCCATGCGTACGCAGCGTTCGGGTCAGCCGGCGTGTGTCGATGTCGGCGATCGCGATCGTACCTTCGCGCTCGAGGTATT
Source organism: Burkholderiales bacterium (assembly GCA_020354665.1). Classification (GTDB taxonomy): domain Bacteria; phylum Pseudomonadota; class Gammaproteobacteria; order Burkholderiales; family Burkholderiaceae_C. The sequence continues at coordinate 1,995,620 of CP070653.1, read as the reverse complement.
CCGACAGCGTCGCCGATTGCCTGAAGTTCGAGCTGCGCACCGGCAGATCCCTGATCACGAGCCCGGCGGCGTGAATCCGGCTTGCCTCGACGTCCTCTACGTTCACGCCGGTGTTGCCGATGTGCGGATAGGTCAGGGTGACGATCTGACGGCTGTAGCTCGGGTCGGTGAGAATCTCCTGATAGCCGGTGATCGCCGTGTTGAACACCACCTCGCCGACCGCGTGACCGGCCGCGCCCACCGACACGCCGTGAAAGACCGTGCCGTCAGCGAGCGCGAGTACGGCGGGAGGCAGGGCGGGCGATAGCAAGGAACTCTCCGTGGTCGTACGCGGCCACTTCGGCTCCTCGAGAGCCCGGTCACTGGAAGTCAGGTCGGGAATTTGCGCGCGGGTCGCGCGAGGCGCAGGGGGTCGCGTCTGCCGCGCAGATTCTAGCCGATCGGCATGTCCCGATCGGCGCGGCCACTTGCTGATCACGCGCGAGGCCGCACGGTCCGGCCGCCACCGGTTGCACTCAAGCAGTCAGCGATGCAATTCCCGCGCGCGCGATTTGGGCATCTTCGCTCGACTTGACTCCGCTCGCGCCCACGGCGCCGACGCACTGACCCTCCACCAGGATCGGCAGACCGCCTTCCAGCATGCCGTCGATGCCGGGCACGCTGAGGTAGGCCGTACGTCCCTGGTTGATCATGTCCTCGAAGCCCTTGG
>CP070653.1:1986245-1994811 GCA_020354665.1 Burkholderiales bacterium | reverse complement strand
CCAGGACGTCCTCGGTCGCCGAATGGGGGACTCCCCGCAGCAGCTGGATCGAAGAGATGAAACCCATCGCGCGGCGATCCTTCGAATGGCGCCGGTCGGTTTCGATCCGCGTGTCGCCGGGCAGCAAGGGAAAGGCCGGCTGGCCGCCAGTCGTGCGCCGGTCGGCACCGCGCGCTTGCTGGCTGGCAGTCGCAGGGTCGCCAGGAGGGGGTGAAAGCTTGAAGACCAGTTCCACCACGTTTCGGTCATCGCGGCGCTCGTAGCGGTGGCTATCGCTGAATTCCCGCACGAGGTGGATGCCCATACCACCGATGACTGCTTCTTCGATCGACTTGGGCTTCGCGGGCCCTGGCCGTGCGAAGGGATCGAAAGCGGAGCACGGGTCGACGCACGTCAGCCTGAGAAGGTTGTCGTCGATCTCGACGCGCAACTCCACGCGCAGGCCGGCGCACTCTGGGGCCGTGTGAGTGACGACGTTGGTAACCAACTCCTCGACGCACAGGTCGAGCCGGTAGGCGTCGTCGTGCGAGAGCCTGAACTCGGCGGCAAGGCTCTTCTGCCAGAGGCTTGCTTCGTGAACCAGCGCCGGCCCGAGCGGTCCGATCAGCGCGCGTCGCCTCTTCATGCTTCTTCGATGGAGGTTGAGTCCTTGACTGGCGCCGCGCCGTTGGTCTTGCATCGCGGCCCAAGGCCGATGAGCCGACCGGGCGGTCCATCGGATAGCCAGGCATGCGTTCGCCCTGGCATCGGCGCTAGCGGACGCACGAGGCTCTCGTTCAGACGGATATCAGCAACCCGGATCCCGCGGTGAATGAACCGCGCCTTCGAACGGTGGCGCCATCCGCCCTTCAGAACGATGCCAGCGCGTTGCCCACGCTGCTGCGGATCTGCATCAGCTGGTCAATGCCAGTCGTCTTCAGCACGCGCATCGTCGATTCGTCGGGGCCAATCAGGACCATCTTGCCGCCGCGTTTGGCAAGGGTTTGCGACCCTGCAACGAGAAGACGCAAGCCGAGCGAAGCGATGAACGGCACCTTGCTCAACTCGACGAGGACATTCGATGCTGCTGCCACCGCGGCATTGAAGTCGGATTCGACGGCCTGAACCCCTGCGACGTCCAGGCGGCCATCGAGCGCTATGAGCGTTACGTTATGTCTGACCTGTTCAACTGATGCCTTCAAAACCTGTCTCCTGTCGGGTTGCCAGCCGGGATTGGGGCAGCCGCACGTGCGTGCATGAGACCCCCCCTGAATCCAAAATATCTTACTCTGACCTAAGGGCCAAGGGCGCGGCACGCATCGAATTTTTCCCCGGGCCTCGCTGCGCCGGCCCGGGCCGTGCCGTCACCTGCGTTAACGTATCGTCATGACGGCTTCAGAACGCCATTCCGACATCCGCGATGCGGTGCGTGCACTGTGCGCGCAGTTTCCCGACAGCTACCACCGCCGCATCGATGCCGAACGCGGTTACCCGGAAGCGTTCGTCGATGCGCTGACGAAGGCTGGCTGGCTTGCCGCGCTGATTCCGCAGGAGTACGGCGGCTCGGGCCTCGGGCTCGCCGAGGCGAGCGTAATCATGGAAGAGATCAACCGCAGTGGCGGTAATGCCGGCGCGTGCCATGGCCAGATGTACAACATGGGCACGCTGCTGCGCCACGGCTCACCCGAGCAGAAGGCGCGCTGGCTGCCGAAGATCGCGAGCGGCGAGCTGCGGCTGCAGAGCATGGCGGTCACCGAACCGACGGCCGGCACCGACACGACGAGAATCAGGACGCAGGCGGTGCGGCGGGGCGACCGTTACGTCGTCAACGGGCAGAAGGTCTGGACGTCGCGCGTGCAGCACTCGGACCTGATGATCCTGCTCGCGCGCACGACGCCGCTCGCCGAAGTCGCACGCAGGAGCGAGGGACTGTCGGTTTTCGTCGTCGACCTGCGCGAGGCCGTGGGGCGCGGGCTCACGGTGCGGCCGATCGCCAACATGGTCAACCACGAGACCAACGAGCTGTTCTTCGAGGACCTCGAGATCCCGGCCGAGCACCTGATCGGCCACGAGGGGCGGGGTTTCCGCTATCTGCTCGATGGCCTGAACGCCGAGCGCACGCTGATCGCGGCCGAGTGCATCGGCGATGGGCGCTGGTTCATCGACCGTGTCACGCGCTACGCCAAAGAACGTGAGGTGTTCGGCCGCCCGATTGGCCAGAACCAGGGCGTGCAGTTCCCGATTGCCCAGGCGCACATCGAGGTCGAGGCCGCCGACCTGATGCGCTGGGAGGCGTGCCGGCGCTTTGACGCGCACGAGCCCTGTGGCCCCCAGGCGAACATGGCGAAGTACCTGGCCGCCAAGGCGAGCTGGGAGGCGGCGGAAGCGTGCCTGCAGTTCCACGGCGGCTTCGGCTTCGCCTGCGATTACGACGTGGAGCGCAAGTTCCGCGAGACGCGGCTGTACCAGGTGGCGCCGATCTCGACCAACCTGATCCTGTCGTACGTGGCCGAGCACCTGCTCGACCTGCCGCGCTCGTACTGAAGGCCGGTCCGTGACGCTGCCGCTCGAAGGGATCACCGTCGTCGCGCTCGAGCACGCGATCGCCGCGCCGTTCTGTTCGCGGCAGCTCGCCGACCAGGGCGCGCGCGTGATCAAGGTCGAACGCCCGGGCACGGGCGACTTCGCGCGCGCCTACGACGCGCGCGTGAAGGGTCTGTCGTCGCACTTCGTCTGGACCAACCGTTCGAAGGAGAGCCTGACGCTCGACCTCAAGCACGAGGGGGCGCGCGAGGTGCTGCTGCGGCTGCTCGCGCGCAGCGACGTGCTGGTCCAGAACCTTGCGCCGGGCGCGGCTGCGCGGCTCGGGTTGTCGTTCGAGGCGCTGCACCGTCTGCACCCCCGCCTGATCGTCTGCGACATCTCGGGCTACGGCGACGACCCGCGGCGGCCCGGGCCCTACCGCGACGCCAAGGCCTACGACCTGCTGATCCAGAGCGAGGCCGGCTTCCTGTCCGTGAGCGGCACGCCGGAAGTGCCGGCCAAGGCCGGCTGTTCGGTGGCCGACATCGCCGCGGGGATGTACGCGTACGCGGACATCCTCGCCGCGCTGCTGCAGCGCGCGAAGACCGGCCGGGGGCAGCGCATCGACGTCTCGATGCTCGAGAGCATGGTCGAGTGGATGAGCTTTCCGCTGTATTACGCGTTCGACGGCGCAAGCCCGCCGCCGCGTGCCGGCGCGGCGCACGCGACGATCTATCCCTACGGGCCGTTTCCCACCGGCGACGGCAAGACCGTGATGCTCGGGCTGCAGAACGAGCGCGAGTGGGTGCTGTTCTGCGAGCGCGTCCTCGAGCGGCCGGCGCTCGCGAGCGACGAGCGTTTCGCGTCGAACGCGCAGCGCAACGTTGCGCGCGAGGAGCTGCGCGCGCTGATCGTGCAGGCGTTTGCGCAGCTGACGATCGAACAAGTCGAGGCGCGACTCGATGCGGCGCAGATCGCACACTCGCGGCTGAACCAGATGGCTGATGTCTGGCAGCACCCGCAGCTGCACGCACGCGGGCGCTGGGTCAGCGTCGACACGCCGGCCGGCCCGGTGCCGGCGCTGCTGCCGCCCGGCGTGAGCGATCCCGGCGACTGCCGCGTCGGCGCCGTGCCGGCAATTGGCGAGCACACCGAAGCGATCCTTCGCGAGCTCGGCTACGCCGACGCGGAGATCGCCGCATTGCGCAGCGCGCAGGCCATCTGAAGCTGCAGCGCAGCTTGCGGCACGTAAGTGATTGCCCTAGGTGGGCGCGGCACAGACCGCTGCCGGGTTGCCCCAGTTGCGCCGGATCAACCTTTGGCCGACCATTGCGTTTAAAAGAACGGTCGGGCCGGGCACCCGGCGGCCTCGCACCCTATTTCAAGGAGACCAAAGATGAAGATTGCAGACTTCCCGCGCCGTCAAGTTCTCGCGTCGGCTGTCGCCGCCGCCGCCATAGCGGTGTTGCCGTTCACCGCCGCGGCCGCTCCGATCGTCGTCAAGTTCAGCCACGTGGTCGCTGACAAGACGCCGAAAGGCCAGGCCGCGCTGAAATTCAAGGAGCTTGCCGAGAAGAAGCTGCCCGGCAAGGTCGAGGTGCAAGTGTTTCCGAGCTCGCAGCTGTTCGGCGATGCCAAGGAGATGGAAGCGCTGCTGCTCGGTGACGTGCAGCTGATCGCGCCGTCGTTGTCGAAGTTCGACCGCTACACCAAGAAGCTGCAGGTGTTCGACTTGCCATTCCTGTTTGACGACGTTGAGGCCGTCGACCGGTTCCAGTCAAGCAAGCCCGGCCAGGACCTGCTGACCTCGATGAAGAACCGCGGCCTGGTCGGCCTGGCCTACTGGCACAACGGCATGAAGCAGCTTTCGACCAACAAAGACAAGCTGCAGCGGCCGGAAGACGTCAAGGGCCTGAAGTTCCGCATCCAGGCTTCCGACGTGCTCGAGGCGCAGTTCCGCGCGCTCGACGCCAATCCGCAGAAGATGGCCTTCAGCGAGGTCTACCAGGCGTTGCAGACCGGCGTGGTCGACGGCCAGGAGAACACCTGGTCGAACATCTATTCGCAGAAGTTCTTCGAGGTACAGAAGACCATCGCCGAGACGAACCACGGCATCATCGACTACATGGTGGTCACCAACGCCAAGTGGTGGGACGGACTGCCGGCCGACGTGCGCCAGGGCCTGGCCGAAGCGATGAAGGAGGCCACCGCCTTCGGCAACAAGCTCGCATTCGATCTGAACGAAGGCGACAAGAAGAAGATCATGGACGCTGGCAAGGCGAAGATCCAGAAGCTCGCCAAGGAGGACACGGCGGCGTGGCGCAAGTCGATGGAGCCGGTGTGGAAGAAGTTCGAGGGCGACATCGGGCGTGACCTGATCGACGCCGCGCTGAAGTCCAACAACTAAGGCAAACGCAGCGGGGCCCGCCACCAGCGGGCCCTCTTTTCATGCGCTGGACCGAGCGACTCGAGGAAGGACTGCTGGCGCTTCTGCTGGCGGCGATGGTGTCGATCACCTTCATGCAGGTGATCGCGCGATATGTCTTCAATTACAGCTTCGTCTGGGCGCTCGAGGTCACGACGGTGCTCTTCGCCTGGCTGATCTTCCTCGGCATGTCCTACGGCGTGCGCGTCGGGTCGCACATCGGTGTCGATGCGCTCGTCAAGTCGCTCGGGCCGCGCACCTCGCGCATCGTCGCGTCGATCGCGACCGTGTTGTGCATCGTGTACGCGGTGATCGTCACCGTTGGCGGCTACGTGTACGTCAAGAAGATGTACGACGTCGGCATCCTGATGCAGGACGTGCCGATCGAGCAGTGGATTCCGCGGCTGGTGTTGCCGGTCGGCTATGCCTTGCTCGCGTTGCGTTTCGGCCAGGTGCTGGTCCGGCTCGCCCGCGGCAAGGAAGTCCATCTGCTCGGAGACGAAGCCGAGGAAGCGCTGAAGCTGCGTGCCGACCAGCCGCCGGGGGGAGAACAGAAATGAACACCGCGGTGCTGTTCATCCTGCTGTTCACCTTCATGCTGCTCGGCATGCCGATCGCGGTGGCGCTCGGCCTGTCGTCGCTGTTGACGATTCTGTTCTTCGCGCAGGACTCGCTCGCGTCACTGTCGCTGAAGCTGTTCGAGACCTCGGAGCACTTCACGCTGCTCGCGATCCCGTACTTCATCCTGTCCGGCGCGTTCATGACCACCGGCGGGGTGGCGAGGCGGATGATCCGGTTTGCCAACGCCTGCATCGGGCATCTGCGCGGCGGCCTGGCGATGGCGTCGGTGCTGGCCTGCATGCTGTTCGCCGCCGTGTCGGGATCATCGCCGGCGACGGTGGTGGCGGTCGGCTCGATCGTCATCGCCGGCATGGTGCGCGCCGGCTACAGCCAGCCGTTTGCCGCCGGCGTGATCTGCAATGCCGGCACGCTGGGCATCCTGATTCCGCCGTCGATCGTGATGGTCGTCTACGGCGCGGCCACCGAGACGTCGGTCGGCAAGCTGTTCATGGCCGGCGTGATCCCGGGCATCCTGCTGGGGCTGATGCTGATGGCGGCGATCTACGTGCGCGCACGAATGCTCGACATTCCGCGCCAGCCGCGCGCGTCGGTGGGCGAGGTGATGAAGTCCGGGCGGGACTCGCTGTGGGGACTGATCCTGCTATTCATCATCCTCGGCGGGATCTACGGCGGGGTGTTCACGCCGACCGAGGCGGCCGCGGTGGCGGCGTGGTACGCGTTCCTCATCGCCGTGTTCGTCTACCGCGATATCGGCATGAAGGACGTGCCCCACGTGCTGGTCGAAGCGGCGAAGGTGACGGTGATGCTGATGTTCATCGTCGCCAACGCGCTGCTGTTCGCGCACGTGCTGACCACCGAGCGCATCCCGCAGGCGATTGCCGAGACGATTGTCAGCTGGGGGATGGAGCCGTGGCAGTTCCTGATCGTCGTCAACATCCTGCTGCTGATCGCCGGCAACTTCATGGAGCCCACCGGGATCATCCTGATCCTGGCGCCGATCCTGTTTCCGATCGCCACTGAGCTCGGCATCGACCCGGTGCACCTGGGCATCATCATGACGGTGAACCTGGAGATCGGCATGGTCACGCCGCCGGTGGGCCTGAACCTGTTCGTCACCTCGGGCATCACCGGCATGTCGATCATGCAGGTGGTACGCGCCGCGCTGCCGTGGCTGATGGTGCTGCTGGTGTTCCTCGTGCTCGTCACCTACGTGCCGGCGATCTCGATGTTCCTGCCCAACCTGCTGTTCTGACCGGTAGGCAGGGCGGCGCGCCGGCCGTCGCCCACCCGGCGCTGCCGGCGTCGTCTTGTGCAAGAATAATTCGGTGCACCTGCGCGAGCGTGCGCGGGTGCGGGCGGGAGAGGGGGCAATGTCGCAGCGTTCCGATTCCGGCCGCCAGGCCGGCGCGCCGCCGCGCGCGGGTATGCGCTGGCTCGAGCATCTCGAGGAAGGCCTGATCATCTTCCTGATGGCGGCGATGACGATCGTGACCTTCGTGCAGGTCGTCGCCCGCTACGTCTTCAACTACAGCTTCGTCTGGGCGCTGGAGATCACCGGCGTGATGTTCGCGTGGCTGATCTTCTCCGGCATGTCGTACGGCGTGCGCGTCGGCGCCCATATCGGCGTCGACGCGCTGGTCAGGACGCTGAGCCGTCGTGCTGCGCGCGTCGTGGGCGCCGTCGCCGCGGCCCTGTGCATTGTCTACGCGCTGATCGTCACCGTGGGCGGCTATCAGTACGTCAAGAAGATGTACGACGTCGGCATCCTGATGCAGGACGTGCCCATCGAGCAGTGGATCCCGCGCCTGATCCTGCCGCTGGGCTTCGCGCTGCTCGCGCTGCGCTTCGGCCAGGTGCTGTACCGGCTGGCCACCGGCAAGGAGGCGCATCTGCTGGGGGATGAGGCGGAAGAGGCGTTGAAGCTGAAGGACGAACAGTCGTCGCCGGAGGAGCGCCAATGACCACTGGCTTCCTGTTCGTGCTGCTGCTCGTTTTCATGATCCTCGGCATGCCGGTGGCGGTGGCGCTCGGCCTGTCGTCGCTGCTGACGATCCTGCTGTTCGCGCAGGACTCGCTCGCCTCGCTGGCGCTGAAGCTGTTCGAGACCTCCGAGCACTACACGCTGCTGGCGATTCCGTTCTTCATCCTCGGTGGCACCTTCATGACCACCGGCGGCGTGGCCAAACGCATGATCCGCTTTGCCAACGGCTGCATCGGCCACCTGCGCGGCGGGCTGGCGATGGCGTCGGTGATGGCCTGCATGCTGTTCGCGGCCGTGTCGGGTTCGTCGCCGGCGACGGTGGTGGCGGTCGGCTCGATCGTCATCGCCGGCATGGTGCGCGCCGGCTATCCGAAGGAGTTCGCCGCCGGCGTGATCTGCAATGCCGGCACGCTGGGCATCCTGATCCCGCCGTCGATCGTGATGGTCGTCTACGGCGCGGCCACCGAGACGTCGGTCGGCAAGCTGTTCATGGCCGGCGTGATCCCCGGCATCGTGCTCGGCGTCATGCTGATGATCGCCATCTACGTACGCGCGCGGATGATCGGCCTGGAGCGGCAGCCGCGCGCTTCGCTGAGCGAGGTCCTGACGTCCGGCCGCGACTCGCTGTGGGGGCTGCTGCTGATCGTGATCATCCTCGGCGGCATCTACGGCGGTGTCTTCACGCCGACCGAGGCGGCCGCGGTGGCGGCGGTCTACGCTTTTGGTATCGCGGTTTTTGTCTACCGCGACATCGGCGTGAAAGACGTGCCGCGCGTGCTGCTGGATGCCGGGAAGGTCACGGTGATGCTGATGTTCATCGTCGCCAACGCGCTGCTGTTCGCACACGTGCTGACCACCGAGCGCATTCCGCAGGCGATTGCCGAGACGATCGTCGGCTGGGGCATGCCAGCCTGGCAGTTCCTGATCGTCGTCAACATCCTGCTGCTGATCGCCGGCTGCTTCATGGAGCCCACCGGGATCATCCTGATTCTGGCGCCGATCCTGTTTCCGATCGCTACCCAGCTCGGTATCGATCCGGTGCACCTGGGCATCATCATGACGGTGAACCTCGAGAT
>CP070653.1:1982219-1986145 GCA_020354665.1 Burkholderiales bacterium | reverse complement strand
CCACGGCGCATCGGGCGCTTCGTCGGGCCAGCGCACGCGGTCGAGGCGCGCGTGCAGGTCGTCGATCGCGTGCTGCGAAACGTCGAGACGGAAGGGCCTGATCGCGGGGTCGGGGTTCACTGGGTCGTGCATGCCGCGAGTGTGGCAACGGGTCCCGCGCCGCTTAGACCCATTCGCACTCGCAGGTGAAGTGGCGCAGCAGTTTCGGCTGGCGCACGATGCGCACGCCCCGAATCGTGCTCGCATGCGCCTTCGTCTCGGCGATCACCTCGGCGGCATAGTCGAAGTGCGACTGCGTGTACATGCGCCGCGGAAACGCCAGCCGCACGAGCTCCATCGGGTGGAAGGTCTCGGTGCCGTCGGGCAGCCGCTTGCCGAACATCACCGAGCCGACCTCGACGCCGCGGATGCCGCCTTCCAGGTACAGCGCGTTGCACAGTGCCCAGGCGGGGTAATGCGCCACCGGCATGTCGGGCAGCACGGTGCGCGCGTCGATGTAGACCGCGTGGCCGCCGGTCGGCCGCACGAAGCCGATGCCGGCCGCCTCGAGCCGCTCGCCGAGGTACTCGGCGGTGCGCAGCCGGTAGCGCAGGTAGTGCTCGTCGAGCCCCTCCTCGAGCCCCACCGCGAGCGCCTCGAGGTCGCGCCCGGCGAGCCCGCCGTAGGTCGGGAAGCCCTCGCCGAGGATCTCGAGGTTGCGCACCGCGTCCATCCACTCGTCGCTGCGCAGCACGATGAAGCCGCCGATGTTGACCATGCCGTCCTTCTTCGCGCTCATCGTCGCGCCGTCGGCGTACGAGAACATCTCCTGCGCAATCGCCTTGACCGGCTTGTTCTCGTAGCCCGGCTCGCGCATCTTGATGAACATCGCGTTCTCGCAGAAGCGGCAGACGTCCATGATCAGCGGCTTGCCGTGCTTCTTCAGCAGCGCCGCGTAGGCGCGGATGTTGGCCATGCTGACGGGCTGGCCGCCGTTGGAGTTGTCGGTCACCGTGATCATCCCGAACGGGATGCGCTCTCCATCGCTCTCGAGCAACGCCTGCACGCGATCGAGGTCGATGTTGCCCTTGAACGGATGGATCAGCGCCGGCTGCAGCCCCTCGGCGGCCACCAGGTCGACCGCCTCGACACCGAGGTACTCGAGGTTCGCGCGCGTGGTGTCGAAGTGGTTGTTGTTCGGCACGAGTTCGCCGGCCTTGCACGCCGCGGTGAACAGGATCTTCTCGGCGGCGCGGCCCTGGTGCGTGGGCACGAAGTGCTGCATGCCGGTGATGTCCTGGATCACGCTCTGCAGGCGGTAGAAGCTGCGCGCGCCGGCGTAGCTCTCGTCACCTTCCATCATCGCGCCCCACTGGCGCGCCGACATCGCGCCGGTGCCGGAATCGGTCAGCCAGTCGATCAGCACGTCCTCCGCGCGCAGCCGGAACACGTTCAGCCGCGCCGCGGCCAGCGCCTCCTCGCGCTCGGCGCGCGTGGTCAGGCGGATCGGTTCGACGCTCTTGATGCGGAAGGGTTCGATCAGGGTGCGGGGCATGGCGCGCAAGGTAGCACCAGGGCATGCGCCGCGGTGTCGGTCGGCGGCAACATTACGGCTTCCCAACGAATTTCCGCACCGGGCGGACGGTCAATCCGCGGCCGGCCTGCCCCGTGCAGCAGGCTCGGTCAAACTAACTTCTTCTCCGGCCTCCCACCGCGCAGGACGCACTCATGTTCGGACCGATCACCATCCCCTTCGGGGCCAAGCTGCTGTTCAACACCGTCAAGCTCAAGCCAGGCGTCACGATCGACGACATCGAAGTCGCGATCGCCGACATGTGCAACGTCGTCAAGGACACCTACGGCGACGATCGCGGCGGCTTCATCGCCGGGCAGGTGTTCAAGTTCAGCGGCTTCGCGTCGGCCGAGGGCTCGCTCGGCGGCGCCGGCAACGCCGACCACGACCTCGTGATCGCGACCTACTGGAAGTCGTTCGACCAGCACGAGCGCTCGCATGCCGACAAGGTGTTCCGCGAGAAGTTCGGCGCGCTCGCCGAGCACTGCAGCGAGACGCACGAGTTCGGCTACGAGATGCTGTGGCAGGGCGTGCCCGAGAGCGCACCCGCCTGACCGCTCGCGCCCGCGAGGGCGGTGCCCCGGCGCGGGCTAATCAGCCGTGCAGGCCCTCGTACTTGGCCTGCAGCTCCTCGGGCGTCTCGACGAAATCCGGGTTCTGCTCGATGCAATCGGCCGGGCAGACGAGCTTGCACTGCGGCTCGTCCTCGGCACCGACGCATTCGGTGCAGCGCAGCGGATCGATCACGTAGATCGGATCGCCGACCGTGATCGCCTCGTTCGGGCATACCGGCACGCAGGCGTCGCAGGCGGTGCAGTTCTCGTTGATCAGCAGGGCCATCGGGTCTGTCTCCTTGTCCGGTTCAGGCTGCGGCGGCAGTGTCCTGCAATTGTTGCAGCCGCTCGTGGCGGAACGCGCCCCACAGCGCTGCGCCGATCGCGCCGGCGTAGATCGAGTCCGGGTGCGAGCGCGCCTGCACGTTGACCTTCTCGTTGACCGCTTCCTCGCGCACCGCCGCGAGCAGCCCGCTGTCGAGCGCGAGGCCGCCGGTCAGCAGCGCGACGCCCTCCTTCACGCCGGTGACCTTGAGCAGCTTGACGATGCGCGAGGCCATCGACAGGTGGATGCCCTTGAGGATGTCGGGCGTCGCGATGCCGCGGCTGACCATGTTGATGACGTCGGTCTCGGCGAGCACCGCGCAGATCGAGCTGACCTTCTCGGGCGTCTTCGACGTACACGACAGCGTGCCGATCTCGTCGACCGCGACACCGAGGTAGCGCGCGATGTTCTCCAGGAACTGCCCCGACCCCGACGCGCACTGGCTCGTCATCTTGTACGAGAGGACCTTGCCGCGCGCATCGACCGAGATCGCGCGGCCGTTGAGCGCACCGACGTCGACAACCGCGCGCGCCTCCGGGTCGAGGAAGACACCACCCCGTGCGTGCGTGGTCATCGAATAGAAGTGGCCGGTGGCGAACTTGACGTTCTCCCCTTCGCCTGTGGTCGCGGTGTAGTCAATGTCGTCCTCGGCGAGCCCGCCTTCCTCGAGCATCGTCTCGAAGCCCTCGCGCGCGAGCGTCATCGGGTCGCGGCGGCGGATGCGGTCGCAGCGCTTGGCGAGCCATTCGTGACGATCGCCGTCGCTGGCGAACAGCACGCTCTTGACCGCGCCAGAGCCGATGTCGATGCCGATGGTCCTGATCGTCATGTCCTCGCCTCCGCGGTTTTCCCCTCCTCGACCACCGCGCGGTACGCAAAGGTCGCGCCGCCCAGCGCGCCGGTGTAGATCGAGTCGGGGTTGATGTTCAGCGTGAGCTTGCCGTAGTTCTCCTCGACCAGCTCCATCAGCGCCTTCACCGCGGCCTCGTTCTTGGCGACGCCGCCGGTGAAGGTGAACTCGTTGCGGATGCCGCCCGAGCGCGCGAGGATGCTCATCGCACGCAGGATGATCGCGCGGTGCAGCCCGGCCATGATGTCTTCGCGCTTGTCGCCCAGCGCAAGCCGGTCGCGCAGCTCGGCGCCGGCGAACACCGTGCAGGTCGAGTTGATGCGGATCGTCTTGGTCGACTGCAGCGCCAATGGCCCGAGCTCGTGCAGGCCCATGTTCATCTCGTCGGCGATGTAGCCGAGGTAGCGGCCGCAGCCGGCGGCGCAGCGGTCGTTCATCTGGAAGCTCTCGACGATGCCGGCCGGATCAACCTGGATCGCCTTCGTGTCCTGGCCGCCGATGTCGAGCACGGTCGCAGTGCCGGGGTACATCACGTGCGCGCCCAAGCCGTGACAGAGGATCTCGCTGCGGATGTGCTCCTTGGAGAACGGCAGCCGCGCGCGGCCGTAGCCGGTGCCGACGGTGTAGGTCTCCTGCATCTCCATG
>CP070653.1:1977796-1982119 GCA_020354665.1 Burkholderiales bacterium | reverse complement strand
GGTGCTGGTCTTCTACCTGAGCGCGGGGCTGCTGCTCGTGGGGGCGCTGGTTGCCATCCTCAAGGTTAAGGAACCCGAGAAACGTGAGGACTGAAGAAGTTCATTTGCTCCGATTAATAGAGGATGTACAGCGGGTGGTCGAACGGCAGCGGCGCGAACTCGATCTCTTCGCAGTGCCCGAACGGCGCGACGAAGTGGGCGTACAGGCGCGCCCCGCGCACGCTGGCGAGGTCATGCGCCTGCTGGACGTACGGGACGATGACCACGCGCTGCACCGACGGCAGCTGAGCGAGGATCTCGCTCAGCCTGCCCAGCACGTGGATCGTCTTGCCGCCGTAGTGGTAGCCATCGCAGGCGACGAGCACCTTGGGCTCGATCTGACCGAAGCGATCGACCACGCCCTGCGCGCCGAAATCGGGCGACGCCGAGCTGAAGATCGCACCGATGCTCGACGCCGCGAGCATCGCGATGATGGTCTCCGGCAGGTTGGGCATGTAGGCGGCGACGCGGTCGCCGGCCACCACGCCTTCGGCGCGCAACGCGGCCGCGAAGCGGGCGACGGCTCGATACAGGTCGCCATGGCTCAAGCGGCGCTTGACCCGGTCCTCGCCCCAGAACACGACAGCATCCGATGCATCGCGCGAGCGCAGCAGGTTCTGCGCGAAGTTGAGCCGGGCTTCGGGGAACCAGCGTGCGCCGGGCATGCGATGGCCGTCGACGAGCGCCGTCTCGCCGCGCGAGCCGATCACGCCGGTGTCGGTGCCGTCACCTTGCCAGAGGCTGACCCAGAACTCCTCGGGGTGCGCGACGGACCATGCATGCAGCGCGGCGTAGTCGGGCAGCGACCTCTGCCAGCGCGTTTCGGCAGCAGCACGGAAGGCGGTCAGGTTGGCAGCCTCGACGCGCTCGGGCGATGGCGTCCACACGGGCTGTTGGTTCGGCATGACGATTCCCTCGGGTTTCGCTCGACGGGGTGCGGCGCGAATCGCGCTGCGGCCGGCCAGGGGGCAGGGAACGCAACGGGCTGACAGTCGATCCTGCCCATGCCCGCCTCGCGAGGCCGGCTTCTCGATGTTAATCGCTCTGATTCCGATGCGGCCTCGAACGCAGCGCGGGTGGTCCGCCAAGGCGCGAAATCGGGGCGGCCGGCGCAGACGGGCCGGCGGCGCCGCGATGTGCGCAGACCTTGATGCACCTCAGCACATCGATGTCGAAGGGGATCAGCATGTTCCTGGGTGAATCGAAGGAAGGCAACGCAATGAAGCAACCCCTTGAGATCACATTCCACGGTATGGACCGTTCCGACGCGCTCGAGGATGCGGTGCGCAAGAAGGTCACGCACCTCGAACGGTTTGCCGACGACATCATGGCGTGCCGGGTCGTCGTCGACCTCCTGCAAAAGCACCAGCAGCAGGGCCGCCCGTTCGGCGTTCGCATCGACTTGACGGTGCCCGGCCGCGAGCTGGTGGCCAATCGTGTCGCGAAGGAAGACGTCTACGTCGCGCTGCGCGACGCCTTCGACGACATGAAACGCCAGCTCGAGGACGCGGTCCGTCAGCGCCGCGGCGACCAGAAGAAGCACCCGCGCGAGCTGCACGGCGAGGTGGTGCGGATGAACGCCGACGAAGGGTTCGGCTTCATTCGGACGCCCGATGGCGAGGAGTACTACTTCGGTCGCGACAACATCTCGGGAGGGCGCTTCGAGCAGCTACAGGTCGGCACGGCGGTTCAGTTCATCGCGCAGGTGGCTGCCGAGGGGCGGCAGGCGAAGCGGGTCAGCCTCGGCAAGCATCACGTCGCATGAGGAACGACCATGAAAAAGTCAGCAAGCCACGGGGCAGCCAAAGGCAAACGCCGGACTGCCCAGGCGGCGCCAGCGCCGCCGCGCGCGCTCGAGGTCGAAGCCAGCGATCGCGAACAGCGGATCATCGAGAGGCCCGACGGCTACCACTGGATCGGCCCCGACGGCATGCAGGAGTTCGGGCCATTCGAGTCGCGCGAACTGGCGCTCGCCGACATGATCGACGAGGCCGAGGAAGAAGCGCCCCGGCCCGGCGAAACGTTGCAGGAGGCCGAGAGCGAGATCGGCATCGCCGAATGGATCGACCCCGAGACCGGTGAGCCGGCCGAAGGATCCTGCCCGCCCCACCTGGAGCGGGAGTGAAGGTAATGCATGCACGCCGAAGCCCCGCCTGAGGAAATCGGTGAAGGAGCCTATCGATGACTGCCACCCCGACATCGCACCCGCAGGTCGGTGCGCCCGATCCGCAACGCGACACCTCGCCGATCGTCGGCGAAGAGGATCAGGTCGAGGTCGAACCGAACGTCCTGCCCGGCATCTGCTACTTCAACGGCGTGGCCTATCGCATCGGCGACTTCGTGCAGAGCGGTTCCGAACTGCTGCGCTGTGAGGCGCCGGGGGTGTGGGTGCGCAAGGGCGAGCTGAGACCGCCCGGGGGGTGACCTAGCTCGCGGGAAGCACGTGCACGACGACGCCCGTGTCGCCGGGCAGCGTGGTGAAGCGCGCGAGCGCAAGCCGCTCGAGCAGCCACATCGCGGTGGCCGCGTGCGAGCTCACGTGAGCGGCGTGCAGCACCGACGCTCCGTCAGCCAGCGCGAGGAAGGCGAGCATCTGGTCGAGTGCATGGACATCGAGCGTGGCGTGTGCGTCGATGTCGCGCCGCAGCGACTTGCCGGCCGACTCCCCCAGTTGCTCGGCACGCACGCCACGCTGTGCGACCTCGCCGGCACCGAGCACGCCGCGCGCACAGACTGCGCGAAGCACGATCGCTCCGCCTGGACTGGCGGCAACGTCGGCCGGGCACAGCTCGAGATGCTGCGTGACGTCAACGTCCGCGGGCAGCAGGGCTCTCGCCGCGGCCGCCATGCGCTGCGCGATCTGCAGCGGCAGCAGCGCGACATGCGCGTGGATTTCGATCCGCTCGATCGCGCCGAGCGCCTCGACCGCCAGCGGCTGCACGCGCGCGGCGGGGGCGATCCGCAACTGCACCTCGCCGCCGCCCTTGGGGTAGTAGCCCCGCCGCAGGACGTCGATCTCGCAGTCGATGCCCGCGTGGGCGAGCAGCGGCAGCAGCACCAGCCGCAGGTAGTCCAGCGGCGGCGCTGCGCGCACATCGGTGCCGCCGCGGATGGTGACCGACACCGGCTCGCGGGTCGCGACGGCCGCCGGCAGCATCGCCTGCAGCACGAGTGTGATGCTGCCCGCGGTACCGACATCGACACGAAACTCGCCGCCGCGAAGCCGTCGCGGCACGAAGGAAAGGCTTTGCGAACCGGCCTCGACGCCTTCGCACTGCGCATCGCACAGCGCGGCCACGGCGCGCACCGCGGCGACGTGCTGGGCCGCCAGTCCCGGCTTGCGGCGACGGGCACGGATGTTGATGATGCGAACGGGAACGCACCGCACGGCAGAGACGGCGACCGCGGTGCGCACGAGCTGACCGCCGCCCTCGCCGTGGGCACCGTCGATTTCGATCATCGATGGGAGATGGCGCATTGCCGAGGATGCGATGAGCTGCGTCTCGTTGCCCCGAGTGTGCGCCCATGCGTGTGTCTGTGACACTGGCGCAGCGGCGGTGAGCAGGCTAGGGCCTGTTCACACTACGGAGGTCGGATGCGTTGGCACCGGAATGTGCGCCAGCTAGGCGCAAAACGAAGTCGGGTTTGGGGCCCGGCGAGGCTTTGCAACGACGCGGGCGCACATTCCGGTGTCAACCCGTACGGGAACGTGCCTGCCAGCGCGCATGGCGGCGTTGCGCTCCTAGCGAAGGCGTCCAGCCTTCGCGTCGTCGCGCGCCTTGCCCTGCACCTTGGCCGACGCGTTCGCACCGGCCTGCGTAGTGTGAACAGGCCCTAACCGAGATGCCCGACCTCGCGTTGCAGCAGCGCCTGCATGATCATGTCGAGCACCTCGCCGACGCGATCGGCGAGCGCAACGTCTGGCGGCCTGCCGCGCTGCGCGCGGCCGCGGCGTACATCCGCGGCGCGTTCGCAGCGGCCGGCTGCGAGGTGCAGGCGCAGGCCTACGAGACGCAGGGCGTACGCTGCGAGAACCTCGAAGTCACGCTGGCCGGCGCCGAGCCGACGCGCATCGTCATCGTCGGCGCGCATTACGACACCGTGGCCGGCAGCCCCGGTGCGAACGACAACGCGAGCGGAGTGGCCGGACTGATCGAGATCGCGCGCGCGCTGCGCCCGATGTCCCTCGGCTGCACCGTCAAGCTGGTGGCGTTCGTCAACGAGGAGCCGCCGTTCTTCTTCTCGCGCGACATGGGCAGCATGGTCTACGCCCGTGCAGCGCGC
>CP070653.1:1971699-1977696 GCA_020354665.1 Burkholderiales bacterium | reverse complement strand
CGTCGGCGGCGTGCTGCAGCGGCCCTTGCGGTCGCTGCACGGTGCTCGCACCGCCCGGCGGCGCACGCCGCACCGCCGGGGCAGGGCGTACGCGGGCCAGTGGCAGCGGAAAGGCCGGTCCCTCGCGACGACGTGACACCGACATCGCTTCAGTGACCGCACAGACGTGCATGCCACGCCGGCACGGTCGCGTGATCGGTCAGATCGACCTGCAGCGGCGTGATCGAGACCGCGCCCGATGCCGTGGCATGGAAGTCGGTGCCCTCGCCAGCCTCGCGCGCGTCGCCCGCCGGGCCGATCCAGTAGATCGGATCACCGCGCGGACTGGTCTGACGGATCACCGCCTCGCTCGCGTGACGCCGGCCCAGGCGCGTGATACGCCATGGCAGTCGCTCGGCATCGCTACGGCTCGGGATGTTGACGTTCAGAAGAAAGGGCATCGCCCCCCCACCCGCAGCCAGCGTCGGCACCAGCTGCTCGAGCAGCGCGCGCGCCACCCGCTGGGCGGACTGCAGATGCGACCACCCCTTTTCGACCAACGAGAAGGCAACCGCCGGGATACCAAACAGATAGCCTTCCATCGCCGCCGCGACGGTGCCCGAGTAGAGGGTGTCGTCCCCCATGTTCGCGCCGTTGTTGATCCCCGAGACAACGAGGTCGGGGCGTGCATCGAGCAATCCCGTCAACGCGACATGCACGCAGTCCGACGGCGTGCCGTTGACGTATCGATAGCCATTGGCAGCGACGTAGACCGACAGCGGACGGTTCAGTGTCAGCGAGTTGGAAGTACCACTGGCATTTTGCTCCGGCGCAACGATGTCGATCTCACCCAGGCCCTCGCAGGCTGCAGCCAGCGCGGCAAGCCCCGGCGCGAGGTAGCCGTCATCGTTGGCAACAAGGATGCGCATGCAGCGATTGTAGGCAGTCGGCCGCAGTGCATCGCGCGCGGCGCATGTGCGTCGCGCGATGGTGAAACAATGGCCTTTACGGAGGACTGGCGAATGAAAGCGTGGTTGTGCAGCGAGCCGGTGGGCGTGGACGCGCTGACGTGGACCGAACTGCCCACCCCTGATCCGCAGCCGGGTGAAGTGCGGGTAGCGATACGCGCGGCGAGTCTGAACTTCCCCGACTTGCTGGTCGTGCAGGGCAAGTACCAGGTCAAGCCGATACCGCCGTTCGTGCCCGGGGCCGAGTTCGCGGGCGTGGTCGACGCCGTGGGCGCAGGGGTGACGCACCTGAAGCGTGGTGATGCCGTCGCCGCGATCGGCGCAACCGGTGGCTTCGCAACCCACGCGTGCCTGCCCGCAACACAGGTCATTGCGCTTTCTCCAGGCTTCGACATCGACGACGCTGCCGCATTCACCTTCACCTACGGTACTGCGCACCATGCGCTCGTCGATCGCGCCGCGCTGCAGCCGGGCGAAACAGTGGTTGTGCTCGGCGCCGCGGGCGGGGTCGGCACGGCAGCGCTGCAGGTCGCCAAGGCCGCCGGCGCACGCGTGCTCGCCGTTGTCTCGACCGACATCAAGTGCAACCGTTGCCGCGAACTCGGCGCCGACGACGCACTGAACTACACGCGCGGGGACGTGCGCGAGCGCCTGAAGGCCTTCACTGAAGGGCGCGGCCCGGACGTGGTGTTTGACCCCGTTGGCGGTGATCTTGCCGAGCCGGTGTTCCGGTCGATCGCGTGGCGGGGCCGCTATCTGGTGATCGGATTTGCCGGTGGCGGGATACCGGCGCTGCCCTGGAACCTGCCGCTGCTGAAAGGCGCTTCGGTCGTCGGCGTGTTCTTCGGCGAATTCGTGCGGCGCGAATCTCACACATTTGCGGCCGCGTTCGCGCAGCTTGCGCGGTGGTATGCGCAGGGCCGACTCAAGCCGGTCATCGACCTGCGGCTGCCGATGTCGGCGCTGCCTGAGGCGTATGCCCGGATGAGCTCGCGTCAGGTGATCGGCAAGCTCGTGCTGGTCAACGCCTGAGGGGCAGCCCGTTGCCACGCCCTCCGTCGGGTCGGTGGATAACCCCTCACCTGGGGTACGAAGCGCGCTGGGCTGTGGTTTAGGATCGACCGGCAGTCGAAGGGAGATCCACAACAATGGCGGTCAACGTCCTCATCGTTGAAGACAACCCGGTCGCGCGCAGCTTCCTGTGTCGCGTGGTCCGTGAGAGCTTCAGTGATGCGATCGCGATCAAAGAGGTAGCCGATCTCGAGTCGGCGCGCCGACAGGTTCGGGAACCGACGGGCAACGCCGGGGCGACCAACGGCGCGTTCCGCCTGATCCTCGTCGACCTTGAGCTGCCCGACGGGAGCGGTTTGGAGTTGCTGTCGGAGCTGACGCAATACCCGGCGACCAAGGTCGTGACGACGCTTTACTCCGACGACGACCATCTCTTTCCGGCGTTGCAGCGTGGTGCCGACGGCTATCTGCTGAAAGAAGACCGCTTCGAGGTGCTCGTCGAGGAACTGCAGAAGATCGTGCGCGGGCAGCCGCCGCTGTCGCCCGCGATCGCCCGCCGGCTGCTGGCGCACTTCCGCAACGGGGCGGGCGGCACGGTGGCGGATTCGGGACTGAGGCCCGCGCTGGCAGCGGCGACGAGTCGAGCGGTCTCCCTGCAGGCTGCGGCCACGCACCCCGAGGCCGATCGCTTGACGCCGCGCGAGAGCGAGGTGCTCACCTACCTGAGCAAGGGCTTCACGATCAAAGAAATCGCGAACCTGATGGGCATCAAGTGGTTCACCGTCAACGATCACATCAAGTCCATCTACAAGAAGCTCAACGTGTCCAGCCGCGCCGAGGCGGCCGTCCTGGCCAGCAAGCAGGGGCTGGTCTAGGGCCTGTCCAGGGCCCGCCATCAGCCAATGAGCGCGCAATCGGCCCGGCGCGCACCGACGTCACCGCCCGACACCACGCCGGACGGGGCCGTAGCCGCCGCAGCGGCTTCAGATACGACCTGGCCCGATTCCGGCCTGCTCGACCGCGCGCTCGAGTACACGCTTGGCCGTCCGCGCAACCCATCGCGGTGGGTCGGCTGGCGGCTACGCGCCTTGCTGCTACTTGCATTCGCAGGCGTCGCGGTGGCCGCGCTGTACGTTCATTGGCTGGCCTCGATTCCGCGCCTGCCCGGTGATTGGCGCGTCGCCGGCGGACAGGCGATCACTCTTGAACAGACCCAGGATCCACTGCTCGCGCCGGTTGTCGGTCACCGCCTGATCGCGATCGAGAGCGCGCGTGGGACATCGGTGCGCGCAGACGCGCTGCTGCTGCACGGCTCGCCGCGCTGGCTCTACACCGATGCACTGCGCGCTCGTTACCGGAAGGTCCACTCGGCGCTGGCCACCGCGATCGCCGAAGGACCGGTGCGGCTCGTCTTCGACAGCGGGCAGACGATTACGCTTGAGCCGCGTCCAAGCGCGTTCTTGGCTCTGCCACCCTCGGTCTGGCTGCTGCTCGCACTCGCTCTGGCGCTGTACGTGTCTACGCTCGCGGCAACGCTTGCACGACCCTCGTCACGGACCACGCTGTACGCTTTGATCGCGCTGGCCCAGGCGGTCAATCTCGCGATCATTGCGATGGAGGTCAGCTTTCCGCTCGGCGTGCCCACATGGTTTGCTGGAGTCACCCCGAGCCTGCGGATGGCGCTCGACCTCTTGACCGCATCGGCGATCGTGCACGCGGCGCTCATTCACCCGACTCGGCTCCCGGGCGCGGCCGCGATCGCCACGCTGTGCTGGGCTGCGATGGTCGCCCTCGGCTGGGCGATCGTGTCCGGTGTGCTGCCGAACGCGTGGGGGTGGACGCAGACTGCTGTTGCAGCGGCGGGCTTGCTCGTGATCGGGTTGTTCGCATGGTCGTACCGGCAACGTCCGCACCCTACGGCCCTGCTGCTGGGCCGGCTCAGTGCGGTCTCCGTCGCAACGTGGGCGCTGCTCAGCGTCTCGATTGCCGCGGCGGGCGAGCTGCCGGGCACCCCACATGCAATGGCGACGGTCGGAGCGGTCGTCTGGTACGTGTTTTTCGCGGCGCTGCTGTTGACGCTACCGTTCCTCTCGCCGACGCAGCAGTTGATGCGCGAATTCGCGCTGCTGGCAGCTACAGCCACCCTGGTCACCTCGCTGGATCTTCTGCTGGTTGGCGTCTTCTCGCTCGGCCAGTTCAGCTCGCTGACGGTGGCGATCCTCGTCTCGTTCGCTGCGTATGCCGCGGCTCGCCAGTGGATCATCAACCGCATGGTCGGCGCTCGCCTGATCACGACCGAGCGGCTGTTCGAGCAGCTCTACCGGGTTGTGCGCGAAGTCGAGCAACATCCGGAGCGGACCGCTCAGCTACTGGCCGGCCTGCTGCGCCTGCTCTACGACCCGCTCGAGACGCTGATGTCGCGACGCTCGACGTCAGTGGTCAGGATGTCCGGCGATGCGGCGACGCTGATCGTGCCGGTGCCGAACCTCGTCGCTTCCGCACTGCCGACCGAAGACGCACCCCGCTCGGTGCTGATCCGTTTTGCCCAACGCGGGCAGCGGCTGTTCAACCGTGACGACGTTCGGCTCACCGAGCGCATCCTCGAGCAGTTGCACCGCGCGGTCGACTACGACGAGGCCGTCGCGCAAGGACGCAGCGAAGAGCGCGTGCGCCTGGCCCAGGATCTGCACGACGACATCGGCGCGCGCCTGCTGACGCTGATGTACAAAGCGCCCGACGCCGAAACCGAGGAGTACGTCCGTCACACGCTGCAGGACCTGAAGACGCTGACCCGGGGTCTTGCGGCTCGGCAACACTGGATCAGCGATGCGGCGGCCGAATGGAAGGCCGACATCGCGCAACGCCTGGCCCTCGTCCAGTGCACGCTCGATTGGCATGCGTCGCTTGACCGCGACGTTCTGTTGAGCGTGGTGCAGTGGTCGGCGCTGACCCGCGTGATGCGCGAGCTGGTCAGCAACGTCATCGCCCATTCGCGGGCCACGCGGGTCGACATCGGCATAACGCTCGAACACGATCGTCTCGATATCGTGGTTTCGGACGACGGCATCGGCACCAATCCGGCAGCCTGGGCGCACGGTCTTGGACTGGGCGGCGTACGCAAGCGCGTGCGGCAACTGGGTGGCAATGTCGAATGGCGCGACAACCCGCGCCGTGGCATCACGTGCCACGTTCGCGTGCGGCAGCTGTCCAAGCCTCAGTAGGCCACCGGTCCGACAGCCGGACTGCGCGTTCGGGAGCTGCCGATGGGGTGGCTGATGGGACTCGAACCCACGACGACCAGAATCACAATCTGGGACTCTACCAACTGAGCTACAGCCACCGCCGAAAGCTCAAATTATAGGCGCCGGTCACTTACTCGCCGGCCGCCTGGGGCACTGCGGTAGCGCCGGTGACTTCCACCTTGAAGCGCCTTTGCAGCGCCGCGTAGTAGGCCTGCGCTTCGGCCGCGGCCCAGGCTTGGTTGTACTGGCCCTGCAGCTGTTTCGCGTTGCCGACGGCGGGGTCACGCCCCAGCACCTTGTTGACTTTGACGACGGCAAAACCGTCGCCGCCCGTCGGAACACCGAGCCATACCGGAAGCGAGGACGCATCAGCGCGAAGCACCGCGTCGACGAGCGAAGGGGGCCAATCGCCCGCGCGGGCGCGGGAGACAACCTGGGCCGCCGGAAGCGCGAGTTCGCTGCCCGCCTTCGCTTCGGACAGGCGCTTCTCTCCTTCCTGGCGCGCCATCGCCGCGGCCTGCTGCGCAGCCAGCCGATCGCGAATCAACGTGCGCACCTCCGCCAGCGGGCGCTGGTGCGCGGGCGTGTAGCTCAGGATCCGCCCGGACACCATCTGGTTCGGGCCAGTCTCGACCGCCTCGGTATTGCGTTTGTTGGCGAGGCTGTCGGCCGAAAACAGGGCATCGAGAAACTTCGGCGACGCCAGCACCCCACTGGCCGTCGGCGACGGCTGACGCTGCACATCAGCCTTGCGCAGCTCGAGCTTGAACTTTCCGACGGCCGGAGCCAGCGAATCG
>CP070653.1:1965414-1971599 GCA_020354665.1 Burkholderiales bacterium | reverse complement strand
GTCGACCAGCGTGACCGCGCGACGCGCGTGCTCGGCCTCCCGATCTACGACCTGCACGGGCCGGGCGCCGGCGGCATCGAGATACTTTTGCAGTGCGATGTCGATCACCTTCCTGGCCGCCGGCCAGGCGCCGATCACCAGCGCGGCGTAGCGTTTCTCTGCGCCGCGCTGACGGAACTGGTGCTGCATGGCAGTGAGCGCGCCGCGCTTCTTGGCCAGCAGGAGAATGCCCGAGGTCTCCTTGTCAAGGCGGTGCACGAGTTCGAGAAACCGGCTGTGCGGACGTGCCCGCCGCAGTTGCTCGATGACGCCAAAGCTCACCCCGCTGCCGCCATGCACCGCCACGCCGGCCGGCTTGTCGACGGCAAGCAGCCACTCGTCCTCGTAGAGAAGCGGGAACTCGCGCGCCGGCACTGCGGCCGACGGCGCCGCATGCTCCCCTACGGCCAGACGCATCGGCGGCACGCGCACCACGTCGCCCTCGGCCAGCCGCGTCTCGGCAGCCGCGCGACTCTTGTTCACCCGCACCTCGCCGCTGCGGATCACCCTGTAGACGTGCGTCCTCGGCACGCCCTTGAGGTGGCGGAACAGATAGTTGTCGAGCCGCTGCCCGCTGCCGCCTTCGTCGACCACCAGCTTGCGCACTGCGAACGCAGCGCGTGCAGCGTTGCGTGATCCACCAAGCGTCGCAGGAGGCCGGGCACGCCGCGAGCGGCCATTGCCGCTTATAATCCCCTGCGCCATCATTGCGCCGTAAGTGTCTGATCTGGCAGAGTTTACCCAGAGACCTGCGGCTCGATGCGGCGCATGCTGCGCGCGCAGCGCGCAGCGCAAGAGCTGATGCCCCGTGAGCTCGCAGCGATGCGCTCGTTCCCCAGGTGAACCAGCGGTCCAAGCGAGTCAGCGGCCAAACGAACGTCGAATGAACCGGCTGCCGCCGTCCCGCGGCGCACCAACAGACAAGGCTTGCTGGCGTCGGGCTTCCATGCCTGAGGCCCGCGTCAAGTGACCCCGCGAATGACGCTCCCGTCACCGCCCCCACCACCGATCGGCCCCTGCAGCCTACGGCTCGACCGCGAGCCTCGCGCAGGCGTGGCCGGTGCGCCTGAAGCCGTGACCGGCGGGCGGGTCGGCCGTGCGCAATCTCGCCGCTGTCGCTGGGCCACACGCGCCAACACTGCACCTTCAATCGGCACGCCGATCGACCGTGCGGCTCAGGGCGATTCCTGCCCCGGTTCTTCATCGTTCGTCGTGCATCGATGAGTCGCCCCGCCTTGTGGGCGGGGGCGTCGAACCAGGGGTGCGCATACAGGTGCGCTACCCCGAGGAGAACCGATGAAACGCATGCTGATCAATGCCACGCAGCCCGAGGAGCGGCGGCTGGCGATCGTCGACGGACAGAAACTGCTTGACTTCGAGACGGAGATCGAAGGACGAGAGCAGCGCAAGGGCAATATCTACAAGGCCGTCATCACGCGCGTCGAGCCGTCGCTCGAGGCGTGCTTCGTCGACTACGGAGAAGAGCGCCACGGCTTTCTGCCGTTCAAGGAAATCTCCAAGCAGTACTTCAGGGAGGGCGCCAACGCCCGTGACGCGAAGATCCAAGACGCGATCGCCAACGGCCAGGAACTGCTGGTGCAGGTCGAGAAGGAGGAGCGCGGCAACAAGGGTGCCGCACTGACGACATACGTCTCGCTGGCCGGCCGTTACCTCGTGCTGATGCCCAACTACCCGCGCGGGGGCGGGGTGAGCCGCCGCATCGAGGGCGAGGACCGCGAGGAACTCAAGGAGAACCTCGAGTCGCTCGAATACCCCAAGGGCATGAGCCTGATCGCGCGCACCGCGGGCATCGGCCGCAATGCGGCCGAACTGCAGTGGGACCTGAATTACCTGCTCAAGCTCTGGGAGGCGATCGAGGGGGCGGCCAAGGCCGGCAAGGGCGCGTTCCTGATCTACCAGGAATCGTCGCTCGTGATCCGCGCGATCCGCGACTACTTCACTGCCGACATCGGTGAGATCCTGATGGACACCGACGACATCTACGAGCAGGCGCACCAGTTCATGAACCACGTGATGCCGGACATGGCTGCACGGGTCAAACGCTACCGTGACGATGCGCCGCTGTTCTCGCGCTTCCAGATCGAGCACCAGATCGAAACGGCGTTCTCGCGCACCGTAGGCCTGCCCTCGGGCGGCGCGATCGTCATCGACCACACCGAGGCACTCGTGTCGGTGGACGTCAACTCTGCGCGCGCCACACGCGGCGGCGACATCGAGGACACCGCCACGCGAACCAATCTCGAGGCCGCCGATGAGATTGCACGGCAGATGCGGCTGCGCGACCTCGGCGGCCTGATCGTGGTCGACTTCATCGACATGGAGGAGAGCAAGAACCGCCGCGAGGTCGAGCAACGATTGCGTGACGCGCTGCGCCAGGACCGCGCGCGGGTGCAGTTCAGCTCGATCTCGAAATTCGGCCTGCTCGAGCTCTCGCGCCAGCGGCTGCGCCCGGCGCTCAGCGAAGGTAGTCATATCACCTGCCCGCGCTGCAACGGCACGGGCCATATCCGCGACACCGAGAGCTCGGCGCTGCAGATCCTGCGCATGGTGCAGGAGGAGGCGATGAAGGAGAACACCGCCGCGGTGCACGTACAGGTGCCGGTCGAGGTGACGAGCTTCCTGCTCAACGAGAAACGCACGGAGATCACCAAGATCGAACTCAAGCAGCGGGTGACTGTGCTGCTGATCCCGAATCCGCACCTTGAGACCCCCAACTATCGGCTCGAGCGGCTGCGTCACGATGACCCGCGTCTGGAAAGCTACCGCGCGAGCTACACGATGGTCGAGGAGCCCGACGAGGAGGTCGGCATCACGCGGCGTGACCGGCAGAAGGCCAAGCAGGAGCCGGTGATCAAGGGCATCCTGCCCGAGACCCCGGCCCCGCAGGCCGCGCCCCGTCCCGAGCCGGTGGTCGCGCGGCAGGCGGCGCCAGTGCCTGGGGCACCGGTCGTGCCCGCGCCCACGGCACCCGCGGCAGCCGCGGGCGGTGGCTTCTTTGCCTGGGTGCGCAAGCTCTTCGGTGCGGAGCCCGAGGCCGCCCGTAGCGCCGCGCCGCACGCCGCGTCCATTTCCGGGCCCGAATCGGGCGCCGCTGCGCCCCGCGGCGAACGCGGCGAAAGGTCGCGCGGCGAGCGTGGTGGCCGTGGTGGCCGCGGCGCGCGGGAAAGCCGCGAGGCCCGCGAGGGCGCGAGTGGCGAACGCGGCGCGCGGCGCGAGCGCGGCGAGCCGGCGCGTCGCGACGGGCGTAGTGGCGGTCGGCGCGGCGAGGCCGGCGGCGACGGCGGCGAGGCGCGTGCCGAGACTTCGCGTACAGAGCGCCAAGGCCGACGCGGGCGCGGCGAGCGTGCGCCCATAGAACAGGCAACCGCAGACGCTGCTGCCGCGCAGGCAACCGCGGGTACTGCAGCGGCGGGTGCCTTCGTCGATACGGTACCTGGTGGCGAGGCCAGCGAGGCCGCCGAGGCCGAACGCCAGGGAGCGCGGCGGCGCCGCCGTCGCGGCGGCCGCGGTCGCGCTGGCGAGCGCAGTGCAGACCTGCCAGCGGAAGCGATGGACATCGAGGGCGCCGAGGCGGCCGAGCTGCGCGATACCTCCGAATCGGCCGGCGCTTTCGAGCCGATTCGGTCCGAGGCGGCGATGCCGCCACAAGGGGGCGCCGCTGGGGAGCCGAGCGCCGCGCACGAAGTTGATCGTCGCGTCGGGCCCGCCCCAGATCTGCAACCGCTCGATGTCGGGCAAGCGCCCTCTGCACCGTCGGTGTCCTTCACGCTGCCAGTCCCGGGCCCCGAATCCCCGCCGGCGGCGGTCTTGCAGGCACAAGCCGTAGTCGAACCGTTCGAATTGCCGGAGGAGGACCTGCGCCGGCTCGCCGAGGCGGCCGGTCTGGAGTGGGTTGCCTCCGATGTGGACAAGGTGCGTGCAGTCCAGGAAGCCATTGCCAGTGCGCCCCGGCCGATCCACGTCCCCCGCGAGCCCAAGCCTTTGCCGGCGATCGACGAAGGTCCACTGGTGCTCGTGGAGACGCGACTCGACCTCGCGCAGGTCAGGCTGCCGTTCGAGGCTCCGCAGCCCCCCGCCACGCACTGAGCGTAATGACGGCCGCCGCCCCCCCCTGCAGCTTCGCGGGGTGGGGCCACGTGGCGTAGACACTTCGCACGAAGACGCCGCTGCGAAAGTCGCGTTGTGGCGATGCGCCCGCCAGGCCGCGCGGGGCACGCGGCACGGCTGCTCGACGCTAAGGCAGCCGCTCGCGGGCGTGCTGGTACGGCGCGTGGTGCAGCAGTTGGTCCCAGCTCAGCGCGGGTGCGGCCGGCAACAGCGAGCGCCGGCGCGCTTCGCTGTCGGGACTGGATTGCCAGAGACCGCGCAGCCGCGCCCGCTCCAAACCATCGAGCAAGGCGTCGACCGCGCGGCCGCCGTCGACCGACTGATTGCACAGCAAGACCAGGTCGCAGCCTGCGTCGAGTGCGATCACTGCCGCTTCGACAGGGCTGACTTCGCGTCCGCGCACCCGGCGTGCCCCGGCCATGCTGAGGTCGTCGCTGAAGATCGCGCCGGAAAAACCCAGTTTGCGGCGCAGGATCTCCTTCAGCCAGCGCGCCGAAAACCCCGCCGGCAGCGCGTCGACCCTGGGATAGATGACGTGCGCCGGCATGACGCTCGCAAGCACCGTCGACAGCCACTGGTAGGGTTTGGCGTCGTCAGCGAGGATCGACTTCAGCGAGCGCCGGTCGACGGGGACGTCGACGTGGCTGTCGGCAGCGACGAAGCCGTGCCCCGGGAAGTGCTTGCCGCAGTTGGCCATACCCGCGAGCAGCAGGCCATGCATCAGGCTCCTCGCGAGCACCGCGGTGACCCGCGCGTCGCGGTGAAATGCACGATCGCCGATCACGCCGGAAGGGCCATGGTCGAGATCGAGCACCGGCGTGAAGCTCAGGTCCACGCCGCAGGCGCGCAACTCGGCGCCAAGCACGTGGCCGCAGGCAGTGGCCGCGTCGATCGCGGCCATCGCACCGGCGCCTGCACCGCCCCTGCCGTCAAGCATCCAGAGCTCGCCAAGCCGCCGCATCGGAGGCAGATGCGTGAAGCCGTCGGAACGGAAGCGCTGCACGCGTCCGCCCTCGTGATCGACGCATACCAGCAGGTCGGGGCGCAGCGACTTCACCTCGCCGACGAGCGAAGCGAGCTGGGCACGGTCCCGCCAGTTGCGGCCGAACAGAATCAGCCCGCCGGTCAGGGGGTGCAGGAGTCGGCGACGGTCGTCGGCCGAAAGTTCGACGCCGGCGACGTCGAGGACGACCGGCGCGTGGCCCTCGTATGCGATCGCGGTCACGCGGTCGTCTCCACGACGACGAAGGCCACCGCGCGGTCGGACTCGTCGCTGACGCTGACATGCGCCACCAGACCGCGCGCCGCGCACCATGCAGCAAGCCCGCCGTGCAGCCGGATTTCAGGCTTGCCCGACGGCGCATTGACGATCTCGCAGGCGTGCCACGTCATCGGCATGCGCATACCCAAGCCGATCGCCTTCGAAAAAGCCTCCTTGGCGGCAAACCGCGTGCCCAGATAAGCCACGCCCCGAAGCTCGGCGCGCGCACGGCGCCGGCGGAAGACTTCGAGTTCGGCCGGACCGAGCACCCGTTCGGCAAAGCGCTCGCCGCGGCGCTCGAGGGCTGCCGCAATGCGCTGCAGGTCGCTCACGTCCGCACCGATGCCGTAGATCATCGGCTGGGCGCCTCCGACGCATACGCCCGCTGAATGCATCGCAGGTAATCGCGCACGGTCTCGGTGTAACCGAGTTCGAGCGCGTCGGCGATCAGCGCGTGGCCGATCGACACCTCGAGCACGCCTGGCACGGCACGCAGGAAATCCGTGAGATTGCGGCGGTTCAGGTCATGACCGGCGTTGATGCCCAACCCGGCCGCCAGCGCCGCTTCGGCAGCCGCAACATAGCGCTGCAGCACCGCCGTCTGTTGTGGCGTGCCGTGGGCATGGGCATAGGCCTCGGTGTAGAGCTCGACGCGGTCGGCCCCCACTTCGCGGGCGAGGCGCATCGCTTCGGTCAGCGGATCCATGAACAGGCTCACGCGCACACCCAGCGCGCGCGCCTCATCGATCGCGGGCGC
>CP070653.1:1961480-1965314 GCA_020354665.1 Burkholderiales bacterium | reverse complement strand
GATCCTGCTGGGGATCACGTTCCAGGCCGCCGAGCTGAAGAGCCCGGTGGCGCATCCGATCAAGCGCGAGTACTCGATCCGTGATTTCGCTCGCTCGGCCCGCTTCGAAGGCGTGCCGTACACGATGCCGGCACGCTTTCCGATCGCCACGCAGAACGCGGGGCGGCTGTTCTGGTGGCTCGACGAGTCCGACTCGCGGCGCGCCGTGGCCTGGGCCCGCCTCGGCCTGCGCGCCTACTTCGCACGCGGCGTGCAACTCGACGAGCCGCCGGCGCTGCGCGCGCTCGCCGCGGAGTTCGGCATTGACCCGCAGCAGGCCGAAGCGGTGTGGAACGACCACGTCTGGAAGGAACGTCTGAAGCGTGCCAACGAACAGGCGATCGCCGCAGGCGTGTTCGGCGCGCCGTTCTTCGTCGTCGACGGCGAGCCGTTCTGGGGCAACGATCGCAAGCCGCAGATCGAGCGCTGGCTCGCCAGTGGCCCGTTTTGAAACGATCGGCCATACGACAGCATCATGAAGAAGACCGCTCACTCGATGGTGCAGGAGGCGATGGAGGCGATCCGCACCTTCAGCGTCGAGGAGGCGCGCGACCTGCACGGCCGCGACGACGTGCAGTTCATCGACATCCGCGACGTGCGCGAGCTCGAGCGCGACGGCGTGATCCCCGGTGCCTTCCATGCGCCGCGCGGCATGCTCGAGTTCTGGGCCTGTCCCGACAGCAAGTACCACAAGCCGGTATTCGCGACAGGCAAGCAGCTCGTGCTGTTCTGTGCCGCCGGCTGGCGCTCGGCGCTGGCCACCAAGACGTTGCAGGACATGGGCCTGGAGAACGTCGGGCACATCGGCGGCGGGTTCGAGGCCTGGAAGCAAGCCGGCGCTCCAACCGGCGCAAAAGCACCCCGCGCGCACGCCACGCCGCCCGGCTCGAAGTCGTAGCCTGGCGCGGCCAGCTCGCCGAAGCGGCCCGCTAGAATTGACGTTTACGTAAACGTAAAGCAACCGGATCGGCCCGGTCGGCAGGAGACAACGATGGCGGTGCTGGCCTCACGGCTCAATCCGCGCAGCGAGGAGTTCAGGGCGCAGGCCGCAGCGATGCGCGAGCTGGTCGACGACCTGCACGCGAAGCTCGCGCAAGTCGCCCAGGGAGGCGACGAGGAAGCCCGCGCCAAGCACGCCGGCCGCGGCAAGCTGCTGCCCCGCGAGCGGGTCGAGATGCTGCTCGACCCGGATACGCCTTTTCTCGAGATTGCGCCGCTGGCTGCTTTCGGCATGTACCGGCAGAAGGACGGCCGCGACGCCGCGCCGTGTGCCGGCCTCATCGCCGGCGTCGGGCGGGTGGCGGGCGTGGAGTGCGTGGTCGTCTGCAACGACGCCACCGTCAAGGGCGGCACGTATTTCCCGCTGACGGTCAAGAAGCACTTGCGCGCGCAGGAGATCGCCCGCCAGAACCGTCTGCCGTGCATCTACCTCGTCGACTCGGGCGGTGCCAACCTGCCTAACCAGGACGAGGTGTTTCCCGACCGCGAGCACTTCGGCCGCATCTTCTACAACCAGGCGACGATGAGCGCGGAGGGGATCCCGCAAGTGGCGGTGGTGATGGGATCGTGCACCGCCGGCGGCGCCTACGTGCCGGCGATGAGCGACGAGACGATCATCGTGCGCAACCAGGGAACGATCTTCCTCGGCGGACCGCCGCTGGTGAAAGCGGCGGTCGGCGAAGTCGTCAGCGCGGAGGATCTGGGCGGCGGCGACGTGCACACGCGCCTGTCCGGCGTGGCCGACCACCTTGCCGAGAACGACACGCACGCGCTGGCGCTGGCGCGCGCGGTGGTCGCCAACCTGAACTGGCGCAAGAGCCACCGGCTGGCGTGCGTCGAGCCATGGCCGCCGAAGTACGACGCGCAGGAACTGCACGGTGTGATTCCCGCCGACACGCGCAAGCCCCACGACGTGCGCGAAGTCATCGCGCGCATCGTCGACGCGAGCGAGTTCGACGAATTCAAGGCGCGCTATGGCACGACACTGGTCACCGGGTTCGCGCACGTCGAAGGGATACCGGTGGGCATCGTCGCCAACAACGGGATCCTGTTCTCCGAAAGTGCAGAAAAAGGCGCGCACTTCGTCGAACTCTGCTGCCAGCGCAAGGTGCCGCTCGTGTTCCTGCAGAACATCACCGGCTTCATGGTCGGCCGCAAGCACGAGAACGAAGGCATCGCGCGCGCCGGCGCGAAGATGGTCACCGCGGTGGCGTGCGCCCAGGTACCGAAGTTCACGGTGATCATCGGTGGCAGCTTCGGTGCCGGCAACTATGGCATGTGCGGGCGCGCGTATTCGCCGCGCTTCTTGTGGATGTGGCCGAACGCGCGCATCTCGGTGATGGGCGGCGAGCAGGCCGCGAGCGTGCTCGCCACGGTCAGGCGCGACGGCATTGAAGGCAGGGGCGGCACATGGAGCGCCGAGGAGGAGGAAGCGTTCAAGGCGCCGATCCGTGAACAGTACGAGCGCCAGGGGCATCCGTACTATGCGTCGGCGCGGTTGTGGGACGACGGCGTGATCGATCCGGTCGACACGCGCCGCGTGCTCGCGCTCGGCCTGTCGGCCGCGCTGAACGCGCCGATTCCCGAGACGAAGTTTGGCGTGTTCAGGATGTGAAGCGCGACATGGCGACGACCGCCTCAGGCCAGCAAGGGAAGTGACGATGAACACTTTGGCAGCGACCACACTCGAGATCCGCCGGCCTTCGCCTCAGGTGGCCGAGGTCTGGCTCAACCGGCCGGAGGTGCGCAACGCCTTCAACGACGCGGCGATCGCCGATCTGACCCATGTGTTTCGCGCGTTCGCACAGGACGCAGCGCTGCGCGCCGTCATACTCGCCGGCCACGGCAAGTCGTTCTGTGCCGGCGCGGACCTGAACTGGATGCGTGCGATGGCCGCCTACAGCTGGGAGGAGAACCGCGCCGACGCCGAGAAACTCGCCGACATGCTGTGGGCGATCTGGAGCTGCCCGGTGCCGCTGGTCGGGCGGCTGCATGGCGACTGCTACGCCGGTGGCGTCGGCCTGGCGGCGGTGTGCGACGTTCGCGTCGCCGCCGAAGGCATGCAGTTCTGCCTGAGCGAGGCGCGGCTGGGCCTGCTGCCGGCGACGATCGGGCCGTACGTCGTGCGTGCGCTCGGCGAATCGGCGTCGAGGCGCTACTTCACGACCGCGGAACGCTTCGACGCCGCCACCGCGAAGGCGCTCGGCTTCGTGCACGAGGTCGTCGCGCCCGAGGCAATCGACGCGAAGGTGGGCGAGATCGTGGCGGCGCTCGTGGCCAACGGTCCGGCCGCGGTGCGCGCGTGCAAGCAGCTCGTGCGCGACCTGGCGGGGGTACCGATCACCGAGGCCCTGCGCGCCGACACCGCGCGGCGCATCGCCGACATCCGTGCCGGCGACGAAGGACGCGAAGGGGTGCAGGCATTCCTCGGCAAGCGAGAACCGACGTGGAGAACGTGAGGTGCAGTGGACCCAGCTCGACACCACGCACCTCCTGGCGCTCGCGGCCGCGCTCGGCTGGGCGAGCGGCCTGCGCCTCTACGCTGTCATCTTCCTGACCGGGCTCGCCGGCTACCTCGGCTGGGTGCCGCTGCCCGACGGCTTGAAGATCCTGCAGAGCCCGCTGGTGCTGGGTGCCAGCGGCGTAATGCTTGTCGCCGAGTTTCTCGCCGACAAGATCCCGGGCTTCGATTCGCTGTGGGATGCGGTGCACACGGTGATCCGCATTCCGGCCGGCGCCGCGCTGGCGGCCGGCGTTTTCGGCGGCGACCAGGCGACCTGGGCTTGGATTGCGGCT
>CP070653.1:1935505-1961380 GCA_020354665.1 Burkholderiales bacterium | reverse complement strand
GCCGACTGAGCACGACCTCTGGATTGAGGTTTTGCGCGCCTCCCTCGCTCCCGAACCTGTGCTGGACGCGCGCACACGGACTGCGGATGCCTTCGACCCCGCCACGGTCGACGTAGCCATCGTCGCCAATCCGCCGGGCGGGTCGCTGGCCGGCCTGCCGAACCTGAAGCTCGTGCAGTCGTTATGGGCCGGCGTCGATCGGCTGCTCGCCGATCCGACGCTGCCGGGCGACGTGCCGCTGGCGCGCATGGTCGATCCGATGATGAACGACGCGATGGCACAGACTGCGCTCTGGGCGGTCCTGAGTCTGCACCGCGCTTTCTTTGCCTACGCGCTGCACCAGCGTGAGCATCAATGGCAGCCGCATGCACAACGCCGTGCCGACGAGGTTCCCGTCGCGGTCCTCGGACTCGGGCAGATGGGCACCGCAGTCGCCCAGCGGCTCGTCGTCAACGGCTATCCGGTGGCGGGCTGGAGTGCGCGACCGCGGTCCCTGCCCGGTGTCGCGACGCACAGCGGCGACGAAGGGCTGACACGGGTACTCGCCGGCGCGCAGATCGTTGTCAACCTGCTGCCACTGACACCGGCGACGCAGGGCCTCTTCAACGCATCGACCTTCGCGTGCATGCGCCGCGGGGCGAGCCTGGTCAACCTTGCGCGGGGCGGCCACGTCGTCGAGTCGGATCTGCTGGCCGCGCTCGGCTCAGGCGGTCTGCAGCACGCCGTTCTCGACGTGTTTTGCGTCGAGCCCCTGCCCCCGGACCATCCGTTCTGGAGTCATCCGCAGATCACCGTGCTGCCGCACGTGGCCGCGCTGACCGATCCGCGCAGCGCGGCCGAGGTGGTCGCACGCAACGTGCGGGCGCTGCGCGACGGGCGACCGATCGAGCACCTGGTGGACCGCGCGCGCGGCTATTGACCCGTCCGGTCGCAGCGCGGGCGGCGTGCCACGACCGGCCGGCGCGGGTTCATGTTCCCAGCGCGAGACGGGGGCGGATCACGACCCGCCCGCGCGGCGGCGCGGCCGTCTGTTCGAGGACCATCAGAGCCAACCGCCGCAAGCCGTCCCACGCATCAAGTGGCCAGTCCGGATGGCGCAGCCCCTTGACCAGGCCGTCGCACACCTGTGCAGCGTCAAGCCAGCGCCCGAGCGCGCTGTCGGACAGTAGCGGCACGATGCGCTCGACCAGTCGCTCCTTGACGCCCCATAGGCGCGCCTCGCGCAGCGCCATCGGCAGTGGGCGCCCGTCCGTCATCGCGTCGCGCACGCGTTTGAGCGCGCGGATGTCCTCGGTCAGCGTCCAGTGCACCAACACGGCCGATTCCCCGCTGGCCTGCAGCGCATCGAGCATGCGCAGCGTGCGCGCCACCTGGCCGGCCAACACCGCCTCGCCGAGCTTGAAGACGTCGTAACGCGCCACGTCAAGTACCGTCCGCTCGATCTGCTCGAACGTCAGTTCACCGGCCGGATAAAGAAGCTCTAGCTTCTGCAGCTCCTGGAATGCGGCGAGCAGATTGCCCTCGACGCGGTCCGCGAAGAAGGCGAGCGTGCGCTGGCCCAGCTCGCCGGCGGCCACCCGCTGCCCCTGACGTGCCAGACGCTGCGCGATCCAGCGCGGCAGCGCGGCCCGATCGATCGGCTCGACACGCAGCAAGACGCCGGCGTGGTCGAGCGCGGAAAACCAGCCGCTCGACTGCTGCTGGCGGTCGAGCTTGGGCAACTGCACGAGCGTGAGGACGTCCTCGGCGCAGGTGCCGGGAAGCATCTCGCAGTAGCGCTGCAGGGCGGCCGAGCCTTCTTTGCCGGGCTTGCCCGATGGGATGCGGACCTCGATCAACTGGCGGTCGGCAAACAGGCTCATCGTCTGCGCGGCGCCCAGCAGCGCACTCCAGTCGAAATGCGCTCCGGTGGCCGTGTAAACCTTTCGCTCGATGTAGCCTGCGTCGCGCGCGGCGGCGCGAATGGCATCGGCCGCCTCCTGCGCGAGCAGCGGGTCGTCGCCGTAGACGGTGTAGAGCGGGCGCAGCCCCACGGTGCGCGCCTGCACGAGATGGGCATCGAGCTGGTCGGCTTTGAGCTGCATCGATGGCCTCAACCGGGTTGCAACGCAGCCAGCCGACGCAGCACCTGCTGCGCAATATCCGTGGTCATCGCACGAAACAGCAGTGCCTCTTCCTCCTCCTTCGCGAGCACACTGGTTTCACTCGTGCTCAGGTCGCGGGTGAGCAGCAGTTCACTGGGCGCGAGCAGTTCACGGCCCTCGCGCGTCCGCACGCGAAAGCGCAGCCGCTGGCGCAACCGCACCTCGCGCACCTGCCCGACGGCCGTGGAAGCCACGACGCTGCGCTGGCGCCGGTCCTCCAGCGCCTGCAGCACCACCTCCGCTTCGGCCGCGGACTCGACGACGCGCGTCGAGGTGTGCGCGAGCTGCAGCCTCAGTTCTGCAGCCAACTCCGAGCGAGGGGCAAAGCCGACCATGGCGAGCGTGCGAAAGCGCAATTCGGGCGCGCGCCGCAACTCAAAGCCGCAGGAGCCGACCGCAAGCAGGCCCGGCAGCGCCGCGCTTGCCAGCAGCAGCCTGCGGCGCGCGGTCATGTTCAGACGACGACGTTGACGAGCCGACCCGGAACCACGACGACCTTCTTGGGTGCCCGGCCTTGAGCGAACCGCGCCACCTCGGCGGAGGCAACGGCAGCGGCCTCGATCGCCGCCCGGTCCGCCGAGGCGGGCACGGTCAGCGCACCGCGCAGCTTGCCGTTGATCTGCAGTACGAGCTCGATCTGCTCGCGCTCGAGCGCAGCGTCGTCGACCGTCGGCCAGGCGGCGTCGAGCAGATCGCCGAACTCGATGGCATAGCCGAGTTCCTGCCACAGCACCCAGGCAGTGTGCGGGCACGCCGGATAGAGCGCGCGCAGCAGGATGCCGAAGGCTTCGCGCTGTGCAGCCGGTGCGGCAGCCTTCAACCCTTCGAGCGCATTGAGCAGCTTCATCGTCCCGGAGACGACCGTGTTGTACTGCATCCGCTCATAGTCGTAGTTCACCTGCTTCAGCACGCTGTGGACCTCGTGGCGCAATGCCTTCGCTTCGGGAGTTGCCTCCACGGCGGCGCGGGCAGCCCCACGAATCGTCGCCGCGTGCGCACACCCGTACTGCCAGAGCCGACGCAGGAAGCGGTGCGCGCCCTCGACGCCGGCGTCGCTCCACTCGAGCGTCTGTTCTGGCGGCGAAGCGAACATCACGAACAGCCGTGCGGTGTCGGCGCCATACCGGTCGATCAGTTGCTGCGGATCGACGCCATTGTTCTTCGACTTCGACATCGTGCCGACGCCTTCGTACGTGACCGCCGATCCATCACGCTTGAGCCGGGCGCCGCTGATGCGCCCGCTCGCGTCGTAGACGTTCTCGACGTCCTGCGGCCAGAAGTATTCGACGCCACCCTTGTCGGCACGACGCGAGTAGATGTGGTTGAGCACCATGCCCTGGGTGAGCAACCTGACGAACGGCTCGTCGATCCCCACCAACCCCAGGTCACGCATCACCTTGGTCCAGAAGCGCGCGTACAGCAGGTGCAGGATCGCGTGCTCGATGCCGCCGATGTACTGGTCCATTGGCATCCAGTACGCCGTGCCGTCGGCCACCATCCGTTCGTCGTTCGTCGGGTCGCAGTAGCGCATGAAGTACCACGACGAGTCGACGAAGGTGTCCATCGTGTCGGTTTCCCGCTGCGCCGGGCGCTGGCACTTCGGGCAAGGCGCGTTCAGGAAGTCGGCGCGCTTGGTCAGCGGATTGCCGCTGCCGTCGGGAATACAGTCCTCGGGCAGGACCACCGGCAGGTCCTTGTACGGCACCGGTACCGCGCCACATTGGTCGCAGTGGACGATCGGGATCGGTGTGCCCCAGTAGCGCTGGCGGCTGATGCCCCAGTCGCGCAGGCGGAACGTCGTGCGTTTTTCACCCAAGCCCTTGGCGGCGAGCAGTTCGGCGACCTTGTCGACGGCTGCCTTGTACGGCAGACCGTCGAGGACACCGGAGTTCACGCAGCGGCCGCGCTGCTTGTCGGCATACCAGTCGGCCCAGGCATCGGTGCTGAACGTTTCACCGTCGACTGCGATCACGTGGCGGATCGGCAGGTCGTACTTGCGGGCAAACTGGAAATCGCGCTCGTCGTGCGCGGGTACGCCCATCACCGCGCCGTCGCCGTAGCTCATCAGCACGTAGTTGCCGACCCAGATCGCGACGCTCTCGCCGGTGAGCGGATGCACGACCGCGAGCCCAGTGGGCACGCCCTCCTTCTCCTTGGCTGCGAGCTCGGCTTCGGTCGTTCCGCCCTGCTGGCACGCTTCGATGAACTGCGCGACCGCGGGGTTGGAGCCCGCCGCGTGCACGGCCAGGGGGTGTTCCGGCGCCACCGCACAGAATGTCACGCCCATGATCGTGTCGGCGCGCGTCGTAAAGACGTACATGCGACCGCCCTGGATGGGTTCGCCACCGGCCTGCCGGATGTCGTGCGTGAAGGCGAACCGCACCCCTTCGCTCTTGCCGATCCAGTTCTCCTGCATCAGCTTGACGCGCTCGGGCCAACCCGGAAGACCGTGCTGCACCTCGCGCAGCAACTCGTCGGCGTATTGCGTGATGTTGAGGTAGTAGCCCGGGATCTCGCGCTTTTCCACCAGCGCGCCGGAGCGCCAGCCGCGCCCGTCGATGACCTGTTCGTTGGCGAGCACCGTCTGGTCCACCGGGTCCCAGTTGACGACCTGCGTACGGCGCTCCGCGATGCCGGCCTCGAGCATCTTCAGGAAGAACCACTGGTTCCACTGGTAGTAGCTCGGCGAGCAGGTTGCCACTTCGCGCGACCAGTCGATGGCCAGGCCCATCGCCTGCATCTGGGCCTTCATGTGCGCGATGTTGTCGTAGGTCCACTGCGCTGGCGGCACCTTGTTCTTCATCGCCGCGTTCTCGGCCGGCAGTCCGAACGCGTCCCAGCCCATCGGCATCAGCACGTTGAAACCCTTCATGCGCAGGTGCCGTGCCAACATGTCGTTGATCGTGTAGTTGCGCACGTGCCCCATGTGCAACTTGCCGCTGGGGTAGGGCAGCATCGAACAGGCGTAGAACTTGGGCTTCGATGGGTCCTCGCTGACGCGGTAGGCGTCAGCGGCACGCCATGCGGCCTGGGCTTCGGCCTCGATCTGAGCAGGTTCGAATCGTTCGTTCATCGCCCGCGGATTGTAGGAGCCGTCCGCTAGGGCTTGCGTGGCACGAACGGGCTCTACTCATCGGCCGGCGTCGGCTCGGTGACGAACGCGATTCGGTTGAGCCCGGCTTTTTGCACCAGCCCGATCAGCTCGGCGACGCGCCCGTAGGGGGCGGCCCGGTCTGCACGCAAGTGCACCTCGGTGTCCGGACTCGCGGCGGCCGCTGCCCTCGCACGCTCGGCGAGCTGATCGACGCTGACCCGATCCTCTCCGAGGTACAGCTGTCCGGCGGCGTCGAGTGCCACCGCGAGGAACTTCGGGGTCAGTGTCGCCGGGGTGGCGTCGGCCCGCGGGAGATCGAGCTTCAGGCCCGTGGTCATCAGCGGCGCAGTGATCATGAAGATCACGAGCAGCACGAGCATCACGTCGATCAGCGGCGTCATGTTGATGTCGCTCATCGGCGCGGGCGCCGGCTGGCGTTCCAGGCGACCGAACGCCACCGGCGCAGCGCCTCAGCTGGCGTGGCCCGCGTCGAGGGCGAGCTGGCGCAGGTCGTGGGCGAATCCTTCGAGCTCGGCCTCGCTGGCGGCGACCCACTTGCCGAACACGTTGTAGGCCAGCACCGCCGGGATCGCCACTGCAAGGCCTGCGGCGGTCATGATCAGCGCCTCACCGACCGGCGCTGACACCTTTTCGATCGTCATCGAACCTGACACGGCAATCCCGGCGAGGGCGTGGTAGATACCCCAGACGGTACCGAACAGGCCAACGAACGGTGCGGTGCTGCCGATCGAGGCGAGCGCCACCTGGCCGAATTGCAGATGGCGCAAGCCCGCATGCAACGCATCGCGGAGCCGCCGGGTCAATTGATCTTCGCGCCGACCGTTGCTCTCCAGCGTCCCGGGCGCTGGTGGCAGCGTCGCGGCAGCGAGCAGCGGTTGCAGCACGCCCTCGCGATCCAGCCTGGCCAGCCGCTCGAGTCCTGCATCGAACGACGGGGCGGCCCAAAAAGCCGGTACCGCGCGGGCGATGTCGTGTTGCGTGCGCCTGAGGAGCCAGGTCTTCCACAGGATCAGGACCCAGGCGCTGACCGACATCGCCAGCAAGAGCAAGGCGACCGCCCGGGAAACGGCGTCACCATGTTCCCAGAAGGCGCGCAGGCTGCCCATCAACTCTTCTCTGTACCGTGGGCGGATCCTCGATGGGCGCGGACCAGCGCGGCTCGACGGCCGACCGCCACACCGAGCGCCGACCGGGCCGGCGCCACGGCGGCCCTTACCCCACGCAATCGGCGTGGCGTTGACACAAGCTGTCTCATCGGCTGAGGCCGAGCACCTGGTCCATGCCATACAGGCCGCTGGCCTTGTTGGCCAGGAACCGCGCCGCCTGCAGGCTGCCCTGTGCGTAGGTGGCGCGGCTCGCGCTCTTGTGCGTGATCTCGATACGCTCGCCGGTACCGGCAAACAGCACCGTGTGATCACCAACGATATCACCGCCGCGCACGCACGCGAAGCCGATCGTGCCCGGGTCACGCTCGCCGGTGACGCCTTCGCGACCGTAGACGGCACACTGCCTGAGATCGCGTCCGAGCGCCCGGGCCACAACCTCGCCCATCGCCAGCGCCGTACCACTGGGCGCATCGACCTTGTGGCGATGATGCGCCTCGATGATCTCGATGTCGTAGCCCTGTCTCAGCGCGCGCGCGGCCACGTCGAGCAGGCGCAGCACGACGTTGACACCCACGCTCATGTTGGGCGCATGCACGATCGCGATGTGCTGAGCGGCCTCAGCGATCCTTGCCTTTTGCGCGTCCTCGAAGCCAGTCGTACCAATCACCATCTTGATTCCGAGTTCGCGACACACCGCCAGATGCGCCAGCGTGCCGTCGGGGCGGGTGAAGTCGATCAGCACCTGCGTGCCGGCCAGGCCGTCGCGCACCTCTGAGGTAATCGCCACCCCGCTCGTGCGGCCGAGGAAGGCCGCTGCGTCCTGACCGATCGACGGGTTGCCTGGCACCTCAAGCGCCCCCGCCAGTTCGCAGTCGGTGGCGCCGAGCACGGCTTCGATCAACATGCGACCCATGCGTCCCGTCGCCCCGGCAACGGCGATCCGCTGCGGTGCTTGCGCGCGGGGCGCCGTCATGATTGGGGCTCCAACGGGGGATACTCGCTCGCCGGTCCTTGCGGTTCGGTCTGCTCGGACGGCGGCGGGCTGGCCGGCACCGGCAGCACCCGGCGCTGTTCTTCGCTGAGCGTCAGCGTCGGTACTCGCTTGGGCTTGAAGGTACTGATTGAATCGACGAAGTCCACCTCGCTCGGCAGGTCCGCCGCGTCGAGACTCTTGAGGGTGTCGCCCTCGAAGATTGCGACGACGTTACGGCGCTGGGGCTCGGTGCCTTGGCGCTTGATCGTGAACACGTAGTCCCAGCGATCCGCATGGAAGATGTCCATCAGGAGGGGGGATCCCAGCGCCTCACGGACCTGGGTGCGGCTCATGCCGGGCTTAACGAGGGCGACCTGCTCGCGCGTCAGCACGTTGCCCTGCACGACCTCGATTCGGTAAGGCGTGATGAAGCCGAGCACGTTGTCCGATGATTGCAGCGACGTGCAACCGGCACCAGCCGCGGCAACAACGATGGCCGACAGCCGCAACGCGAACACAACACGCATGATCGAAAAGATGTCACGGCGCACGAGGACGCCGCGACTGGCTATGATGTGACGATTCTAGCGGGGTGACTCCTGCGTTACGGGAACGCCATGACGCACGCCGAAGAGCTCAAGAGCAGCGGCCTGAAGGCCACCCTGCCGCGGATCAAGATCCTCGACATCTTTCAAAAGTCGACGCAGAGACACCTGACCGCCGAAGACGTCTACAAGCTGCTGCTGGCCGAAGGGGCGGACATTGGCCTGGCCACCGTCTATCGGGTACTGATGCAGTTCGAGCAGGCGGGCCTGCTTTCGCGCAATCACTTCGAGGCCGGCAAGGCGGTATTCGAGCTCAACGAGGGCAAGCACCACGACCACTTGGTGTGCCTCGACTGCGGCCGAGTCGAGGAGTTCTTCGACGCCGACATCGAGCGTCGCCAGCACGCGATTGCAGCCGAGCGAGGCTTCGCCCTGCAAGAGCATTCGCTGGCGCTCTACGCCACCTGCACGAAGAAGGAATGTCCGCACAGACCGGCGTGACCGCGAGTCGGCGCCGGTTGACTCATCGAGGTCACCCTGGGACGGTCAGCGCTCCGGCTCGACGTCGCCACTTTCCATCGCACGTTGGTGGCGCTCGATGAATTCGCGGTAGGTGTCGATGCCGCGAAGCTGTAGGACGGTATTGCGCACCGCGGCCTCGACCAGCACGGCCAGGTTGCGGCCCGCGTCGACCGCGATGACCACCTTGCGCACCGGCACGCCCAGGATCTCCTCGTACAACGGTTCGTACGGCAGCCGCTCGAACTCGCGCTCCATCGTGTCCTTGCGCACGAGGTGCACGATCAACTTCAAACGCATCTTGCGGCGCACTGCGGTCTCACCGAAGATGACCTTGATGTCGAGCAGGCCAATGCCGCGCACCTCGAGTAAGTTCATCAACAGATCGGGACAGCGCCCCTCGAGAGCGGTCTGTGAGACGCGATAGAGGTCCACCGCGTCGTCAGCCACAAGGCCGTGACCGCGTGAGATCAGCTCCAGGCCCAACTCGCTCTTGCCGAGGCCGGACTCTCCGGTCAGCAGCACGCCCAGGCCAAGGATGTCCATCAGCACGCCGTGGCGGCTGGTTCGCTCGGCGAAATGCTGGCTCAGGTACGAGCGCAGAACGTCGATCACATGACCGGCCGACTCGCGCGTGACAAACAGCGGAATGTCGGCGCGTTCGCACATCGCCACCAGTCGATCCGTCGGCGTCTGGGCATCGGCCATGATCAGCGCCGGTGGCTCGAGAGTGACGATGCGCGAGATCCGGCGCTCCTGGTCGTCGTCAGCGGCGTGCGAGAGGTAGCGGGCCTCGCGCGCGCCGACGATCTGGACCCGGTAGGGATGGATGTAATTCAAATAGCCGACCAAGTCGGCTGCCGACTCTGCTTCGCGGATCGCGGCCTCGGCAAAGTGTCGTTCCGGGTGGGCGTGGCCGGCGATCCACTCCCAGTGCAGGGAGGCCCGCAGATCCTCGAACAGCGCTTCCGCGCTGATGACGGTGGGCTTCAACGCAACGCCTTTGGGCGGTCGCGCCGCTTCAAGCGACCGACTTCAGCGGCTCCCATGCGCAGATCAGAGCGTGGACCTTCGCCGCGTCGGGCTCGGTCTTGAGCCGCTCGCGCAACTCGCGATCGCTCAATAGCTCGGCAATCTCGGACAGGATCTCCAGATGCCGCTGGGTGGCCGCCTCGGGCACGAGCAGGAAGACCAGCAGCGAGACAGCCTCGTCGTCGGGCGCATCGAACGGGATCGGCTGCTGTACACGGATCACCGCCGCCAGCGGGTTCTTCAGGCCCTTGATGCGTCCGTGGGGGATCGCCACACCGTGGCCCAGGCCCGTAGAGCCCAGTCGCTCGCGGGCGAACAAGTTGTCGGTCACGGTCGCGCGCGCGATCGCGTTGTGATTCTCGAACAGCAAGCCGGCTTGTTCGAAAACCCGCTTCTTGCTGGTGGCGTCCACGTCCACGAGCACGTTGCCGGCGGGCAGGATGGCGGCGAGACGGTTCATCGCGTTTTGGCACCGATTACGGGTCTTTCGGCCGCTACCGGCGCTCCCTGTGTGTCGGGAGGACGAATTATAGGAACGTGTTTGCGCTGCAACATAGGGCATCTCCCTGCAGGTGGAGGGAGTCGCATGAATGAGGTATCCATGCAACGCTGCAGCGGCTACCGCCGCCGACCTTGCGGGAGAAGCGGCCTCGGGGCCGCTCCTCGATCAGGGTCCGCCTGCGCGATCAGGCCTCGCCCGCATTGCGCCGCTTGGCGGCTGCGTGGTGATGGTCCTGAACCTTGTCCTTGTAGCGGCAGACCTGTCGGTCGAGCTTGTCCATCAACTGATCGATGGCCGCGTAGAGGTCCTCGTGCGCGTGCTCGACGAAGATGTCCTTGCCCTTGACCCGCAGAGTCACCTCGGCCTTCTGACGACGATCCTTCTCCTTGAGTTTCTCGATCGATAGCAGGACGTTGATGTCGACCACCTGGTCGAAGTGGCGTGTGACGCGGTCAAGCTTTGTAAGCACATACTCTCGCAGAGCTGGCGTCACCTCCAGGTGGTGTCCGCTGATCGTCAGGTTCATGAGGCCTCCTTTCACGAGGTTGAGCGCCGTGTGCCTGCGCCAACGACGGTCTGCCAGAAAGAAGCGGCCCGACGCAGCGGCGACGAGCCCAGTTTGCCCACCTTCGCTGTCCGTGACAAGCCAGCGACGGTTCGAAGCCAGCGCCGATCTCCGGCACCGGAACGACGACAGCGACCCGTGGCGAAGCGCAACGACGAGGCAGTGCAATAATTCCGCGCTTCCTAGTTGGCCAGACTGAACGAACGTGCAACCTGACCCTAGGTGACCGTCCGCTCCGGCGACGCGGCGGGCCCTCGTGCCTGCTGATTCGGGGCGAGGCGGTTGCCCCGAACCATCACGCGCACCGTGGCGCAGCCTCGCTCGTGGCTGCGCGGACGCCGGAGATCGATCAATGCTGAATGTCTTTTCGCTGGACAGCGGCCGCTTGAAGGGCCGCCTGGTTCAGCATGAGGTGCAGAGCGCCGCCGACCTCGTCGGCACCTCCCCGCTGTGGGTCGACCTCGAAGCGCCGACGCCCGAGGAAAAGGGCTGGATCGTCGAACGGTTCGGGCTGTCGATTCCGGAAGACGCGGTCGACGAAGACCTCGAGGAATCGGCGCGTTTCTACGAGGAGGACAACGGCGAGTTGCATATCCGGTGCGACTTCCTGGCCACTGGTGGCGACGGCGTCGACGGCGGCCCGGCGCGCAGCGTGCGTGTCGCCTTCATCCTGTACGAGAACGTACTGT
The DNA here is from genome assembly GCA_020354665.1 of Burkholderiales bacterium. Taxonomy (GTDB): domain Bacteria; phylum Pseudomonadota; class Gammaproteobacteria; order Burkholderiales; family Burkholderiaceae_C. The sequence continues at coordinate 1,950,190 of CP070653.1, read as the reverse complement.
TCTCGATCCATCAGGAGGACCTGCCTGTGTTCAGGCTGTTGCGGTTGCGCGCGCGCCGCACCCCGGCCCTGATCGAGGATGCAAAGGACGTCCTGCTGAAGCTGTTCGACGCGGATGCAGAATTTTCGGCTGATGCCCTCGAAGGCGTGTATGACCGGCTCGACGAGGTCAGTGCGCGCGTGCTGAAACACAACGTGACCGACGCGGTAGCCGCTGAAGCGTTGGCTGCGATCGCCCGCGAGGAGGACTTGAACGGTCGCATCCGCCGCAATGGCATGGACACGCGCCGCGCGCTGAGCTTCATGATGCGCAGCCGGATGCTGGGCTCCGACCAGTTCGAAGAGGCGCGACAGATCCTGCGCGACATCGAGTCGCTCGATCACTACACTGCGTTCCTGTTCGACAAGATCAATTTCCTGATGGATGCGACGGTCGGCTTCATCAACATCAACCAGAACAAGATCATCAAGATCTTTTCGGTGGCGTCGGTCGGCCTGCTCCCGCCGACGCTGATCGCGAGCGTTTACGGCATGAACTTCGACTTCATGCCTGAGCTGAAGTGGCAGCTCGGCTACCCGTTTTCGCTGGCCCTGATGGCCGCCAGCGTGGTGGCCCCGTTCTGGTATTTCCGCCGCAAGGGGTGGCTCTGAGGGGGGGCGGGCCGCCCGTGGTGCCCCGATTGAGCCCCTGCCTGCGTGACGCGCAGCGCCACGCGGCCTCCACGCTGTGCCACCGCGATCCTGCGCGTGTCGCGCCGGGTTGGGCGGTTTCACCGGCTGGCGCGACGCTTGAGCCAGCGCATCAGCGCGCCGAGTGCCGGCAGCTTCTCATAGAGCTCCTCGGCAGCGTCCCAGTAGTCGCGGTGCATTGCGATGCGCCCCGCCGTGTCGAACCTCAGGTGGGTAGCCCCGTGCACGAGCTGCGGCGCATCGCTGAAGCGCCTGAACCGGAACGTGAAGTCCCAAGTCAGCACGCACTGCGCACCCTCGGTGACAGCGTCCTTGACCAGGAAGCTCGGTTCGCGCAGCGCCTCGAACATGTGATTGAAGACGCGCTCGATTGCCGGCAGGCCGCGCACGTCGTTGAACGGGTCTTTGAACGTCGCATCGGCGGCGTACAGCTCGCCGAGCCGGTGCATGTCGCCAGGGGTCAGCGATTCGAAGAACTGCACCACGCGCTGCACGCGCGCATCAGCCAGGCTCATCTCACAAGCCCGTTACGCGGTGCACGGCCGCAAAGTAAAGACTGTCCCCCAAGTGGCGCAGTAACTTGAGCCACCAGGTGAACCGCCGCGGAAAGTGAATCTCGAAGGCGCCTCGCTGCCAACCGGCGACGATCTCGCGCGCGGCCTGCTCGGCGCTGATCAGGGCTGGCATTGCGAATTCGTTGCCGGCCGTCGCCGGTGTGGCAACGAACCCGGGATTGACGACCGAGACACCGATGCCTCGCGCCGCGAGGTCGATGTGCAGCGTCTCGGCCAGGTTGATCAACGCGGCCTTGGTCGGGCCATAGGCCAGCGCCCGGGGCAGTCCGCGATAACCGACCACACTTGCGACGAGGCTCAGGTGCGCCTCGCCCCCGGCGGCGGCCTGTTTGAGCAACTGGGGCAGCACCGCGTCGAGCATGTGCAGTGCGCCGACGTAGTTGACATTGAGGTGCCGCAGCGCGACATCCAGCTGAAACGCCGCCGCGCGCATCGGCGAGTAGATGCCGGCGCAGTAGACGGCAACATCGATTCGCCCATGACGGCCCACGATCTGCGTCAGGGCCTCGCGCATCGCCTGCCTGTCGGTCGCATCGAGTGGCAACGCCATGCTGCCAGGGTGCGCCCGCGCGAACTCGGCAAGTGCATCTGCGCTTCGCGCCGATACGACGACCTGCGCGCCCCGGCCGTGGAGCAGCGCAGCAGTGGCTTGGCCAATGCCGGTGGAGGCGCCGACCAGCCAGACGACGCGGCCCGACCAGTCCTCGATTCGGGGATTCAGTGCCACGGTGTTACTTCTTAATGAATGCGAGCGTGACCTCGCCTAGGCGAATGCCGAACTTGCTCATCACCGCCCGGTTGATCATCGCGCGATCGTCGATCAGATACATCCAATCGTCGAACTGCACGTCGTAGGTCTTGCCGACGACCGCCAACCGCAGCGTGTAACGCCACTGCAGGGCATTGCCTGCGGCCTGCCCGGTCGCGGTACCGACCACGTCGGCGGCGGTGCCGCGATAGCGGCCGCCGGGCTCCTTCTTGAGGCGCCAGACGCGGCGCTCGGTCCTGCCGTCGCTGTAGGTGAAATCCTCCTCGAGCACACCCTCGTCGCCGTTCCAGCTTCCTTTCATCGCGACAACGAAACGTCGCGCGACCCGACCCGAGCGGTCTGTGAACAGGCCATGCGCGGTCAGCTCGCCGTTGAAGTAGCGTGCGAGGTCGAGCACGGGCTGCTCTTGTGCATAGTCCGAAGGAGCGGGTGTCGCGCAACCGACCGCCAGCAACGAGGCGGCGATCGCCGCCAGCCATGACCGGTGTCTCAAGCAACCTCCGTGCCGCGACGGATCCACAATTTATAGAGGAGCACCATTGCGAACAGCTTGAGCGCGCAGGGCAGCACGCAGTAGGCAAGAGTCAGCGCCTGCAGTGCATCGCCGTCGGTGCTGCCTGGCGAGTAGCCGAACAGCTGCAGCGCTGGCAGCGCGGCGCCCGCGGCCAGCGCGAGATTGAGCTTGGTCGCGAAGTTCCACCAGCCGAAGTAGGCGCCTTCGCCTTGGCCGGCGTGGCCAGAGCGCTGGATCACGCCAGCCAGCAGTGCCGGCGGCAATGCCAGGTCCGCACCGAGCGCGATGCCGCTGGCCAGGCAGACTGCGGTGTACGCGAACACGTCGCCAGCGCCGAGGAATGCAGCCCCGATGAACGTGACGACCGCCAGAGCCATCCCACCCAGCCAACTGCTCGCCAATCCGTAGCGGGCCACGGCGCGCAGCCACAGCGGCATCGACAGGGCTCCGGCTGCGAAGTAGCTGGCAAGGAACATCGGCTCGAAAGCTTGTGCTTGCAGCCGGTCGCGGATGAAGAAGAGAACCAACGTGGCGGGAATCGCAGCGGCGATGCCGTTGACCAAATAGACCGCGAGCAGGCGCCGGAATGCGCCCGTCGCGAAGGGTCGGACCGCGAGGGGCGGCGCACCGCGGTCTGCGGTGCGATGCGGCTGCGGCGCAGAGCCGAGCATCGCCACGCCCAACGCCAGCAATAGCACGAACACGATCGTCGTGACGTCCATCCCGGCGAACGCGGGCAGCACGCTGGCCACGAGTACGCCGGCCAGTGCGAAGCCCTCGCGCCAGGCGACGACACGGGTGCGATGACGCGCGTCGCCGCCGAGTCTGGCGCCCCATGCCTGGTGCACCACGCTGACCCCGCTGTAGCCAAGGTAGGTGAGCCCGAGCACCCCCGCAACCCACGCGAGCAGCGCTGCGGAACTCTCGACTGGCGGGAAGAACAGCGCGCGAAAGCCGACTGCAACGACGACCGCAGCGCCGATGGTGCCAAGCCATGCGGCGCGCGTCGAGTGGGCAAACAACCAGTCGGCCCAGCGGCCGATCAACGGGTCGGCAGCTGCATCGAAAAGGCGTGCGCCCAGCAAGACCGCGCCCAGTGCGGCCAGTGGGACGCCGAACTCGGTCGCGTAATGATTGGGCAGCACGACGTACAGCGGCAGCGCAACGAACGCCAAGGGCAGCCCGATCGCGCCGTAGGTCGCGCCGTCGCGCCGCGCGGTCGATGCGGCCGGTCGGACGGCCATTTCAGCCACCCAGCGCAAGACGCCGTTCATGAGGAAAGCCCGAGCAACTGCTCGCGCAGCCGGGGCTGCGAGCTCTGCGGCGCGAGCCAAATGCCGAAGAACAGGCGCGTGAACTCGGCGTCGCGGATCTCGGCGCGGTACGCACCGTTGACGAAAAAGCGTGCCGCCTCGCCCGGTCGCTGCACGCCGGTAATGCGGTCGCCGGCGTCGACGTCGGGAAACGCCTGCCGCATCAGCGCCAGCCAGCGCTCTCGCTGGGTGTCGGCGAGCGGTTGCTGGCGGTGCATCTCCTCGATCGAACGCTCGGCGATCAGGCGTCCATCGAGTCGTCGCGCGTACTCGATCTCAAGCGCGAGCGTGACACGCGTGAATGTCTCGGGCGTGAACGGCATCGGCGACCACAGGCGGATGTCGTAGACATGCATCAGCAGGACGTTGAGGCGGCCCTGTCCACGCAGGCTTGCGCCGGGCAATTCGTTGGCCACCTCGACCGGAATCGCGGTCGTGGTCTCCGCCAATGCGCACGCTGGCGCCGACGCGAGCGTCGGCGCCAGCGCAGCGATCAGTATGTGGCGACGACGCGTTGACATGGCAAGGTTCGAGTCAGCGCCGGCTTGCTCAGTCGCGCCGCAGCGTGAACTGCACCACATCGGTATTGCCAGCGGCGAAGGCCGCTTCGCAATACGCAAGGTAGAACTCCCAGATCCGTATGAAGCGTGTGTCGAATCCGAGGCGTCGGACGCGCTGCTCTTCGCTCAGGAACTTCTCGCGCCAAAGGCGCAACGTTTGGGCGTAGTCGCCGCCGAAGGCCAACTCGTTGACCACGCGCAGTCCGGCGCGCGCCGCCTGGGCACGAAACACGGCCGGGCTCGGCAGCACGCCGCCGGGGAAGATGTACTGCTGGATGAAGTCGGTCGAGCGCACGTAGCGGTCGAACAGGTCGTCGCGAATCGTGATGGTCTGGACACATGCCCGCCCGCCGGGCTTGAGCTTGTCGCGCAGGGTCGCGAAGTATGCATCCCAGTACTCGCGGCCGACTGCCTCGAACATCTCGATCGAACAGACCGCATCGAAAGGCTCGTCAGTGATGTCACGGTAGTCTTGCAGCCGCAACTCGGCACGGTCCGCAAGGCCGGCCTGCGCGAGCCGCTCGCGGCCCCAAACGAGTTGCTCTTTGGACAGCGTGACGCCGACGACACGCGCACCGAACTCGGCCGCCGCCGTCTGGGCGAGCATTCCCCAGCCGCAACCGATCTCGAGCAGGCGAGACCCAGGACGCACGCCGCATTCGCCAAGCGCGCGGCGCACCTTGGCGCGCTGCGCGTCGGCCAGCGGGCGCGCGGCGTCGCCGGCGAACCAGGCGCACGAGTAGTTCATCGTGTCGTCCAGCCAGAGCCGGTAGAACTCGTTGCCGAGGTCATAGTGCGCGTGGATGTTCTTGCGGCTGCCGGCCTTGGAATTGCGGTTCAGCAAGTGCCGCGCACGATGTAGCAGCGAACCCCACCACGATCCGTAGACAACCTGCTCAATCGCGTCGCGATTGGCGGCCAGTAAATTCAGCAGCGCAACGACGTCCGGGCTGGTCCAGCTGCCGGCGATGTAGCTCTCGGCGAAGCCGATGTCGCCCGAACGCAGCGCGGCGCTGCACGCGCTCCAGTCGCGCAGGCCAATCGTCGCGCGCGGCGGCGCCCCGGTGCCGAGTGTGAGCTTGCGGCCGTCTGGCGTTTGCACGTCGAGTGTGCCGACCCCAATCCGCTGCAGCAGGCCGAGCACGATGCGGGCCGAAGGCGGTGGGGTCCGGAACGAAGGGGTCCGCTCGAAGGTGGTCGCGTTCATTGCACGAGGTCGTCGTTGCCTGGATTCAGCGGGACGTGAAAGCCGCGGGTGGCGATGGCTTGCGGTGCCACGGCACGCGCTTGATCCACAGCCGCAGCGCGTGCCAGTGGATGCGAGCGATGATGCCCAGCGTCATCAGCGGCATGCCGAAGAACGCGCGGCGAGCACCGCCGGGTGTGAATGGTTCGAGGTCCCCGGACACGCTGGTGCGAAGCAGCGGGCCGCTGTCGTCGTCATGGTCGATCGAAACGACGGTACGCTCGACGCGGTCGCGTCGTGTGCGCAGGAAGCGAAAGCGGTAGCGGCCCTCGACCCTGCAAAACGGCGAGACGTGGAACACCTTGGTCGCCTGCAGCTCGCGCCCCCAGGCGATGTCGCCCGCGAGCAGGTAGCAGTGCCGCTCGCCGAAGGTGTTGTTGACTTCGACGACGATGGCTGCGAGCGAGCCATCACGCCGATGGCAGTACCAGAAGCTCACCGGCTTGAACGCATAGCCGAGCACTCGGGGGTAGCACTGCAGCCAGATCTCGCCGTCGGCCTCGCGGATGCCTTCGCGCGCGAGCAGTTCCTCGAGCCAGGCGAGTGCGTCGGTGCGGCCGTCGCCGTGGTCGCGGTCGTGGAAGCTCACCAGGGCGAACCGATTGCGCGCCAGCGCCGCATCCGGTTGGCTGCGCAGCTGACGCATCGGCAGCAGCAGGAAATAGGTCGGATAGTTGAAGGCGTGACGCGTCGGGCGCAGCCGGGCGTGATGAACGGTGCCGCGGCCCAGCATCGGCGCACTGCCGCTGGCGGGCGAACCGTAAGCGGTGTCGTGGTGGTCGCGGCTGCTCACGCGGCCTCCCGTTGCTCGGTGACTGCAGCTTGCGCGTGCCAGCGCGCCTGCAGCGCGCGAACGACCGCCAAACCCGAACTCAGACCGTCTTCATGGAAGCCGTAGCGCGTCCACGCCCCGCAGAACCAGACATGCGAGCGGCCCTGGATCGTGCGCAGCTCCTGCTGCGCGGCAACCGCCGACGCGTCAAAGACCGGATGGGCATAGTCAAAATCACTGATCACGTGGCACTGCTGCGGTTCGCGCACCGGATTGAGCGAGACGATCACCGGTCGGCGCCATGGCACCGGCTGCAGCCGGTTGATCAGGTAGTGCAGGCAGACCGCAGTCTGCTCGCGCGAGCGCGACGGCGCTCGCTCGTAGTTCCACGCCGCCCACGCGCGCTGGCGGCGGGGCATCAGCGTCGCGTCGGTGTGCAGCACGGCCCGATTGCGGTGGTAGCGGATGGCGCCCAGCACGCGGCGTTCCTGCACCGTCGGCGCGGCCAGCAGCGCCAGCGCCTGATCGCTGTGGCACGCCAAAACGACGTCGTCGAAGCGCTCACTGCCACGGTCGGTGTCGACCCAAACGCCGCCTTCGGCGTCGCCCGGCGGTACCCGCCGCACGCGCCGCACCGGCGTGCACAGCCGGGCGTCCGCTACCCCTCGTAGCATGCGTTGCACATAGTTACGGGCACCACCGCGCACGGTGCGCCACTGGGGCCGATCGGCGACCTGGATCAGCCCGTGGTTGTGGCAGAAACGGATCATCGTGCCGACGGGAAAGCGCAGCATTTGGTCGGTCGGACACGACCAAATGCAGCCGATCATCGGCAGGAAATACCCGTCGCGAAAGGCCGGCGAGAAACGGTGCTCGGCAAGGAAATCGCCGATCGGCTGGCGCATGGCCGCGTCCAGACCGGCGTGAGCGATTCTCGTCGCGAGCCGGTTGAAGCGTCCGATGTCGGCGAGCATGCGCCAGAACTGCGGCCGCACGAGGTTGCTCCGCTGCGCGAAGAGGCTGTTGAGGTTCGCGCCGCCCCACTCGAAGTCTCGGTCGGGTAGCTGGACCGAGAACGACATCTCCGACGCTGCCGTCTCGACCCCGAGTTCGGCGAACAGACGTGTCAGGTTCGGATAGGTCCGTTCGTTGTAGACGAGGAAGCCGGTGTCCACACCATGCGTAACGCCCTCGAGTGAAACATCCACTGTGTGCGTGTGACCACCGAAGTAAGTGCCAGCCTCATAGAGTGTTACGCGCGCTTGACCCGCGAGCGACCACGCAACTGAGAGACCAGAAATCCCCGATCCGACGACGGCAACACGACGCTGCATCGGTCAGCCCTCGCGAACCAACGCAGTCCGCGACACCGCGGCTGGAGACAAAGCGGGGGTGCCGCGGTCGGCGGCACCCCCATCGAAGAAGATCGTTGCGCAGCGCCCCGGAGCGAAGGAGGGAGGGAGGGAGGAGGAGGAAGATCGCTCAGGGGTTGCAGCCGACAACGTCGGAAGGCTGCGCAACGCAAAACCAGTCTGCTGCCGGGGCTCCGGGTCGTTGCTCGGGGCTTGTCCTGCGCCAGACGACAGTGCCCGCGGAACTCGAAGACCCTGCGGCAGACCCTGTTCGACACACGCCCCGCCCGCGAGTTCCGTCGGCAAGGGCTCAGGCGTCACCGGCTGCGGTTGGAAAGGGGGCACCATCGAGGTGTAGAACATCCGGTCAGAAGCTATACTAATTAGTCTCAATTATAACCATAAAGTTCTCATTTTGCATCAAGCAGTCTTTCCACCTCGCGGACCAGCGAGGCTTGCAGCGGATCGACACCGCTGCGAAAGCTGATGACACGCTCCCCGCCGCGATCGATCAGGTATTTGTGGAAGTTCCACTGCGGTGGTTCGCCGGTTCGGCGAGCCAACTCGGCAAACAGCGGGTCGACGCCAATACCGGGCCTGACGCGGGTCTTGGCGAACATGGGAAAGCGCACGCCGAAAGTGTTTTCGCAGAACGCCGCGATTTGGCGGTTGTCGCCAGGTTCTTGTGCGCCGAAGTCGTTCGATGGAAATCCGAGTACGACGAATCCGCGCTGGCGGTACCGGTCGTACAGCGTCTCAAGCGAGCGGTACTGCGGCGTGAACCCGCAGAAGCTCGCCGTATTGACGACGAGCACAACGTGGCCGGCAAACTGGCAGAGATCCTGGGGCTTCTCGTCCTGCAGACGCAGCGCGACGCGGTCAAGCAGGGCAGGGCACGCGCCAGGCTGGGCCGCAGCGGGCGTCACAGCCAACGCCAGCACGAACGCCAGACCCGAAACAGCAACTGCCGTTCGCGGTCTGCGTCGAGACGCTGTCGGTGAAGGCGCGGCAACCAGGCCGCGGCCTTTTTCCATGCGGGGCAATGGCATCGCCGGTCTCCTGAAGCTGAAGAGTCATCAGGCGGCATCGTTGCGCAAGCCCAATGACCTGTGGACGGCGGGGTCAACGCGGTTGGGCGCAGGTTGCCTGCCGTCGCGATCACACACCGGTCCTGCCGGCAAATTGATCGCGCGCTGCTGCGTCACGGTCCTCACCTAGAATCATTCGACGGAGCGAAAACCCACGATGCTGTACCCCGAACTCTTCAAGCAACTCGAGGCCGTGCGCTGGAACATGGACCGCGACATCCCGTGGGCACGCTTCGACCCTGCGCTGCTCACCGACGAGCAGGCGCTCACGGTGAAGATGAATGCGATCACCGAGTGGGCCGCATTGCCAGCCACCGAGATGTTCCTGCGCGACAACCGCGACGACAGCGACTTCTCGGCGTTCATGAGCGTGTGGTTCTTCGAGGAGCAGAAGCACTCGCTGGTGCTGATCGAGTATCTGCGGCGCTTCCGGCCCGACCTCATGCCGACCGAGGCCGAACTGCACGAGGTGCGTTTCGAGTTCGATCCGGCGCCGGCGCTCGAGACGCTGATGCTGCACTTCTGCGGTGAAATCCGCTTGAACCACTGGTATCGGCGCGCCGCCGAGTGGCACACCGAACCGGTGATCCAGGCGATCTACGAAACGCTGGCGCGCGACGAGGCACGTCACGGCGGTGCCTACCTACGCTACATGAAGCGTGCATTGCACAAGTTCGGCGACGAGGCGCGTGCGGCGTTCGCGAAGGTGGGCGTGTTGATGGCCAGTGCGCGCCGCACGGCACAGGCTTTGCACCCGACCAATCTGCATGTCAACCAGAAGCTCTACCCGCGCGACACCGTGCAAAGCCGCCTGCCCGATCCGCAGTGGCTCGAGGCTTGGCTCGACGGGCAAATCCAGTTCGATGCCGCTTGGGAAGGCAAGGTCGTCGAGCGCATCCTGCACAACCTCTCGCTGCTGCTGCAACGCAGCTTCGCCAGCGTGCAGGAGCTCAACCGCTACCGCAGGGAGCTGGCAGCCGCGCGGGCCACGCGCGGCCAGGAGCTATTGCCTGGCACCGCCTGACCCCGCATGACGCGTGCGGGCCCGCCGCGACGACCGATCACTCGCGGGGCGAGTCTGGCAGGGTGATCACGCCCGCACCGGCGCGCGCGGTCGGTTGACCGCGTAGATGCCGAATGCCCCGGCCGCCAGCGCGGTCAGCAATCGCACCGTCACCGGCTCGGCGAGCCACCACGCGCCGGCGACCAGTCCGAAGATCGGCGTGAGTAGCGTGTAGGCCGCCAGCCGCGTGGCCGGGTAGTGACGGATCAGCCAGAACCAGAGCAGATAACTGGCAAAGCTGACGACTCCGACTTGGAACAGCAGCGAGCCGATCACCAGCGGCGAAAGATACAGCGGCCACTTCTCGCCGGCCGCCGTCGCTGCAGCGAGAAGGGCGACGCCGGAGACGGCCAACTGGTACAGCAGCGTCTTCTCGGCCGACGCCGTCGCAAGCCGGCTGGCGCGGATCACCAGGGTGGTCGCACCCCACAGCACGGCTGCGGCGACGCCGAGCGCGTCGCCAATCAGCTGACTCGACGTCGTGATGTCTTTGCCAAACCCTTCCGCGAATGCCCACGACACGCCGGCGAAGGCGAGGCATAGACCGGCCCATTGCAGCGCATCGAGCCGTTCGGTCCGGGTGATCAGCGGCATGCCGAGCGCAACGACGAACGGCGAGAGGTAGAGGAATACGGCCATCCGCGATGCAGTCGTGAATTGCAGTCCGACGAAGATGCAGCCGAACTCGGCGGCAAACAGCATCCCGGCGAGCAGGCCGCCAGCGAGCGTGCGATCGCTGCCGAGGAGCCCGATGCCGCGCAGCCGCGCCCACGCAGCCACCAGCAGCGCGGCGCCCAGCGAACGCAGCCCGGCTTGCAGCAGCGGCGGTACCTCGGACACCCCGACCTTGGCGGCCACCTGTCCGACGCCCCAAACGACGCAACAGACGAGCACTGACGCGAGCGCCACGCCGTCGAGGTGCAGCTTGCGGTCGGTCATCGAGGAGTGGCGTCGACGCGCCGCTGCGTGGTCACGCCCAGAGCCCAGCTGCATGCGGCGCCGGCAACCACACCGGCCGCGTGAGCGAACGGAACCGTCGCAATGCGCAGCGTGTCCGACCAGGGGAACATATCAGACCACGGTGCCTCGGCGGCGACCTTGACGAGTACGCCACCAGCCAGCGCGAAGCCGATCGCGCGCTGCCGCGGGACGCCGCTGCGCATCAGGGCGACGGCCACGACCATGACGCCGGCGTGCAGCACGCCCGACAAACCAGCGTAGTGCGCGATGTCGGGGCGCAACCAGAGCGCCGCATGCGTCATCGGCCAAGCCAGCGCCCAGGCCATGGCGGCGCGCGTCGTGACACCGGCGGCGATTCCCAATGCGCAGACGAGCAGCGTACCGGCGATGTTGGCAGCCAGGTGCAGCTTGTTCAGGTGTACCCAGGCCGCGCTCCACAGCCGCCAGGGTTCACGCCACGCGAGGCCCGGCTGCCAGTCGAGCACCGCAGCCATCGTGAAGCCCGACAACGCCGCGTGCAGCGCCGGCACGGCCAGCAGGGCAGCGACGGCAATCCACAGCCGGGCGCCGTGGGTCCGCCGCGCGGCCTGTGCAGTCAGAACAGCGTCTGCCACAGCGCCAATACCGCGTCGCGTTGTGCGGCGAGCTGCGCCGGATCAAATTGTGTCGGTTGCTCGTCGAGCCGCGCGCGGTGCTGCGCACGACGCAACTCGCGATACGCGTCAGCCGCTGCATGGCCCACCCCCGGCGGCAGCAAGCCAGCGTGCTCGGCGCGCAGCAACAGGGCGATGTTGCCCACGTTGTCGAGCAGCTCCGGATGCGCCGCGGCATGGGCGAGCACCAGGTATTGCACCGCGAACTCCACGTCGACCATACCGCCCGGGCTGTGCTTGACGTCGAACAGGCCCGCTTTCACCGGCCGTGCCGCGCGCAGCTTGTCGCGCATCGCGCGCACTTCCTCGCGCAGCGCGACGGGATCGCGCGGTGCAGACAGCACTGCGCGCCGCACGGCTTCGAATCGCGGCTCGAGATCAGCGCTGCCAGCGCAGAAACGTGCGCGCGTGATGGCCTGATGCTCCCAGGTCCAGGCGGTGTTGCTGCCGCGGCCGAGCTGGTAGTCCTCGAAGGATTTCAACGAGGTCACGAGCAGGCCCGAGTTGCCGTTGGGGCGCAGCGCGGTGTCGATCTCGAACAGCTCTCCAGCGTCCGTGCGCAATGTCAGCCATGGCACCAGCTTGCGCACGAATGCCCCGTACGCCTCGGCGGCGCGGTACGGGTCGCTGTCCGGCGGTTCGTCGCTGTCGTCGAAGAGGAACACGAGATCCAGATCACTGCCGTAGCCCAGTTCCTTGCCGCCGAGCTTGCCGTAGGCGACAACGGCGAAGTGCGGCTCCGCCCGGTGGCGCTGCTTCAGGCGGGCCCAGGCCCAGCGCAGCGCGCATTCGACGATTGCATCGGCCAGCGCCGAGAGATCGTCGGCAACCTGCTCGACGCTCAGGTGTTCCTCGACGTCGCGCACCAGCGTGCGAAAGACCTCGGCGTGGTGCGCGCGGCGCAGCGTGTCGAGCAGCGCTTCCTCGTCGGCTTCGCCCGAGCGCTCCCACGCCGCGTGGCGTGCCTCGAGTTCGGCCACGAACGCGGCGCGGTCGAAGCGCTGGTTGAACAGCCGCTCATCGGCGAGTTCGTCGATCACGCCGGGGTGAAGCATCAGGTAGCGCATCGGCCAGCGTGCCAGGCCGAGCAGCCGCAGCAGGCGGTCCTGCACCTCGGGACGTTCGATCAGCAGTGCGAGGTAGCTCTCCCGGCGCAGCAGCGACTCGACCCAGTCGAGGAATCGGTCGGCCGCCTCGACCGTGCAGCGCTGCTGCTCGACGGCAGCCGCCGCCCGTTGCACGAGCTTGGCCAGCCGCAACTTGCTCTCGTCGCGCAAGGCCTGAATGCGCGAATGAGTGCTCCACGGTCGAACCCTCTCGGCGAGCCCGGGGGGCAGCCGGTCGATGAACGCGTCGCTGTCGACCGGTAATACCGGGGCGCCGCAGCTGCGGCAGCCGCCGTTGGCCGAACCGTTGCGCCCGTCATGCAGCAGCGCGTCGAACTCGGTGGCGACGAGGTCGCGGGCCTCGATCAATCTCTCCAGCAACTCGCAGGCGTCGTTGCCGCAGGCCAGTCCGAGACTGGCCGCGATCCAGCGCAGGTCGCCGTCCACGGTGGGTAGCAGGTGCGTCTGCTGGTCGTCGAGATACTGGATCCGGTGCTCGATCTGCCGCAAGAACGTGTAGGCCTGCGCGAGCCGATCCGCGGTCGCGGCCTTCACCAATCCCCGCGCGGTCAGGCGCTCGAGGGCCTTCAGCGTCGAGCGCGTGCGGATCTCGGGGAACTGACCGCCACGCACTACCTGCAGCAGCTGCACGATGAATTCGATCTCGCGGATGCCCCCGCGCGAGAGCTTGACGTCGTTGGCCCGCTCCGGCCGGCCTGCGGCGCGCCGTTGTGCCTCATCGCGGATCTTGCGGTGCAGCTGGCGCAGGCTCTCGAACACGCCGTAGTCAAGATAGCGGCGATAGACGAACGGCGAGACCAGCGCGCGCAGCGCCAGCGCTCGCGCGTCGGCGGCGGCGGCGGCGGCCTGCGGCGCAACGATGCGGCTCTTCAGCCAGGCGAAGCGTTCCCACTCGCGACCCTGCACGAGGAAGTACTCTTCGAGCATCGGCAGGCTCACGACCGCTGGCCCGGACTTGCCGTTGGGGCGCAACGCGAGGTCGACGCGAAACACCTGCCCATCGTCCGTTGTTTCGCCGATCAACGCGAACAGTCCGCGCGCGACCTCCGAGAAGTACTCATGGGCGGTCACGGTCCGTGGCCCGTCGGTCGTGCCAGCGTCCTCGTAGACGTAGATGAGGTCGATGTCCGACGAGACGTTCAGCTCGCGCGCGCCGAGCATGCCCATGCCGACGACCCAGAACGCGATCCGCTCGCCGCGCCCGTTTCGCGGGACGCCGAAGCGTGCGTCGAGCTCGGTGCAGACGTTGGCCAACGCGAGGTCGAGGCTGACTTCGGCCAACTCGGTCATCGCACGCGTGATGTCCGCAAGCGGCGCGCCGTGCTCGACGTCGAGGACTGCCAGGCGCTCGAGCACCAGATGGCGTGCCACGCGCAGGGCCGGGCCGATTGGCCGCCCGCCTTCGATCAGACCTTGCACGAGCGCGCAGATGGCCTCGCGCGTCGGCAGGCCGGGCCGCAGGCGGTCGAGCTCGTCCGCGTAGCGCCGCCGCACGCGCTGCACGAAGCGGCTGTGTGCAGCGCTTGCGCCGCCGCTGGAGGGCGGCCGACCGGCGCCGGTGATCGATTCAGTGGCGGCCAACTTGAACCCGGCGCCCCAGCGCGGGCGCTGTGCTAGATTGATTTGCCTTTACCTGGATCGAGCATCCAACGACAAGTGGTGCTGGCCCGATGCACGATGGCGGCTTACGACTCGTGCATGCCCACCGCGCGATGCGACCGCCCGCGTGAGGCCGCGCGCGCCGGCGTTCCGTAATTTCCATGTCGTCGATCCCGCCCTCTGTCGCCAACCTGCCCGCTGCGCCGTCCTTCCTGCGCACCGCTTTTCGCTGGGGCGTGGGAATACTGGTCGGCGCGTGGACTTTATTGCTGATCGTGTGGCTGACACTGCACTGGGGGATTCTGCCGCACATCCAGCAGTGGCGTGGAGCGATCGAGGAGCGCCTGTCCGGGGCAGTGGGAGTACCGGTGCGCATCGGCGAGATTGCGGTGCGCTCTCACGGTT
>CP070653.1:1929397-1935405 GCA_020354665.1 Burkholderiales bacterium | reverse complement strand
TGCCCCTTTCGTAGGGTGACGGCGGCACCGCGTCCGGGCCGACGGCCGGCGCGATCGGCGGCAAGCTTGCGTAGTAGCCAGCGACGTTGCGCGTTTCGGCCTCGTTCAGGTGGGTTGCGATGTCCCTGAGGGCGGCGTGAACCCGCTTGCCGTCCTTGTACTCCGCAAGCGCGACGACGAGGTAGGCTGCACGCTGCCCCGCGAGGTGCGGAATGCCCGGCGCGGTGCCTTTGCCATCGAGGCCATGGCACCCCTTGCAGTCGCGATCGGCGATCGTCTTGCCCGCGGCCAGATCGCCCGCGCTCAGTTGCTCGCCGCCGGCCTTCGTGCCCTTGTCCGAACAGCCGATCAGCGCCAGCGACAGTGCAACACACAGCAAGAGATATCTCATCGCAATCCTCAACAAGTTATCGATTCGGCGGGGGCGACTCAACCGACCTCGCGGCATCCTCGCTTGACTCGGCCTGGGCCCGATACGGGCTCGCCCCTTGTTTCGCGCCCATCATGCATCGCGGCGACACCGCTTCGATGGGCGGGGCGACCTTGAAGCCGCGCGGGCGAATCCCGGCATCAATGCAAGCTCCCCGCGAACCCGGTGGCCACCATCACCAAAAGTATAAGTCCGCACAAGATGAGCGTGAAACCGAGGATCTTCGATCCCAGCGTCATCGGTTGCGACGGTGCGTCGACCAGGTACTTCTCGAGCTGCCCGGTCTTGACCAGCCGGTCGTACTCGACGGTGTGCTCCTTGCGGAACTCTTCCAGCGGCATCGCGCCGGTGAACATCACGATGTCGAGCGGGAACTTGTCCGGCCGGAAGTGATTGTTGAAGAAGTGCACCGTGAACAGGAAGCCGGCCGCCAGCACCGCCTCCTCGCCGTGCGCAATGGTCGCGACGTTGAACACCCAGCCAGGCAGGTACGACGCGGTGAAGGTCTTGGCCCACAGCATGAGGCCACTGACGCCGATGATCGTGACGCCCCAGAACGGCGCCCAGTAATCGAACTTCTCCCAGTACGTGAAGCGGTCGAACACCGGACGCGGTGCGATGCCGAAGAACCAGCGGAACATGTTGTAGATGTCGATCAGGTCCTGCCAGCTCGGGATCAGCGAATCGGGGCCGAACCACTTGAACGTGCGCCACTTCGGCCCGAGGTGCAGGACCATGTAGACCAGGTGGCCGACGAACACCGCGACGAAGACCACCGCGAAGATGCGGTGGACGTTCGCCGCGACCTGCGGCCCGCCGAGCGCGTTGGCGACCCACGGTGCCCACGGGCTGTTCGAGTACAGGGCGGTCATGCCGGTGAGCGTCAGGATCATCAACGAGACCGCGAACAGCAGGTGCGCGAGCCGCCACATCGCGGGCCAACGCCGGAAGTAGCTCTTCTTCTCGTCGACCAGGCCCTCGGTGACGACGTGCGGCCGCGTCTTGCGCTGCTGGCGATCACGATATTCGCGGTAGAACCACAGCAGCGTGTGCGTCCAGAAGAATGCGAACGTGCCGCCGAGCAGCCCGATCATGAACTTCGACGCCAGAAACGTGTGCGGATAGCGCTCGAAGTCGTCGGTCGTGGCGTGCGGCTGGAACGTCACGTAACCCGCGGTCGCGTCCTCGTGGCACTTGCGGCAGGTCTGCAGGCGATTGTCCGCGTGCACCTGTGAGGCCGGGTCGCTGACGCGCTGGATCGTGTGGCTGCCGTGGCAGTCGAAGCACTTGGCCGTGTAGGCGAAGCCGAGCGACGCGACCTGCCCGTGGTAGGTCTGCATGTAGCTCTCGAGGCTGTCGGTGTGGCAGTTGCCGCAGTTCCTCGTGATCGCCACGCGCGTGGTCGGCTGCCCCGTCTGTTCGATGTCGTGCGTGGTGTGGCAGTCCGAGCAGATCGCGGCGACCGGGTTGCGCTCGTTCAGAACCTCCTTGCCATGCACCGACGTCGCGTACTGTTCGAGCTCGCCGGTATGGCACTTGCCGCAGGTATTCGGGATCGCAAGGCGCCACTCGGTACGGATCTCGCTGCCCGGCGGGTAGACGTAGTGCGCGTCGTGGCAGCTGTAACAGGTGGCATTGGTGCGCGACTGGTCCTCCATGCTGGGGCGCGCGTGAATCGAGCGCAGGTAGCGCTCGATCTGCTCGACCACCACGCCGAGCCTTGCGTTCTCGGCGGTCTTGCCGTCGGCTTGCGCGCGCGACCACAGGCTCTGGTGGCACTGCACGCACCCGACCCTGACGTCGGTCTTCTCGTGCGGCACCTCGGTGATGTTCTTGTGGCACTCGACGCACAGCCGCTTGCCGTGCACGCTCTGATCGAACTTCTCCTTGATGACGTGCAGCGACCGCGGCTTGCCGTTGTCGCCCTCGACGGAGAAGCCTTCCATGCCGTGGCAGCCGAGACAGTCGTCATTGGTCAGCGCCGCGCCCTGCGATCTTGCATCGATCGTCCACGCGGCCAACGCGATGGCGACGAGAGCGAATCCTGCGGTGATCCAGCTGGCGAAGGCGCGAAGTGTCAGGGGTTTCATTGGCTTGCTCGTTGTTCTCGACGTTGCCGGCGGCGGTCCGTCAAGGCCTGCGCACGCAGACCGACATGCACGCGCGCGATCCCCCACGCAGCGACTTCTCGGAATCCTCCGCTGTTCAAACCCTGCGCGGTCGCGCGCCGAACGCAGCCGGCGAAGCACCGTCAGCGCTGCAGATTAGGGGGACTCGAAGTTGCCAGGTTGACTGATGTCAACAAAGCGCAGCCCGCGATCACGTTGGCGCAAGAACGCGCGTCGAGTGAGAAGAACACGCCACAGCCGTCGCGTGCATGAATGCGCGCGCCGCACGTCGTTTGACGCCGCGCCGGTTGCGTGATCGCAGCGAGTCGAGGCGCGACTTCTGTGGTGTGTGCCGAGCTATCGGCCGCGCAGCGCTCGATGCGCCGGCAGGAAGAAAGAAAGCCGGCTTGCGCCGGCTTCGAGCTGGGCCCTGCCAGGGCTCGTCAGAGGCTCAAGACCCACTTGACGAGCGAGCTCACCTCTTCGGGGCTGGCCTTCGTCTGCTTCGGATGGCCCTTGCCTTCGCTGATCTTCGCAGTCAAGGTGGCCTGCGCGCCGGCATCGCCCTTGTACTTGGCGGCGACGTCCTTGAACGCGGGCCCCATCTTCTTCTTGTCGACGGCGTGACAGCCCAGGCAACCCTTCTCCTTGGCCATCGCCTCGTCGGCCTGGGCGGCGCCGGCAAACGCCACCGAAGCAACGGCAAGCGCCGCGATCAGATATGACTTCATCGTTACTCCTCTCTGTTCAGATGCTCACCAACAACCAGCCTTCAGGCCGGCCCATTCTGGCCGGTCAACGGCCCCGGCCCCTCAATTAGACCAAACGCCCGATACCCCACCGCGTTGACCCGCCCGCCGGCTGCGTGTTCTGCCGTTCACACTTTGTCACGTTCGAAAGTTCGTGCGCCAGTGCGGGCACGGGCGCGATCGCTCGGGCGTGTGCGATGCACGCGCGCACTGCGGAGTCTTCGCATCGCCTGCATCGCATCGCATCGCATCGCATCGCATTGCATTGCATCGCGTCGCGGCCTCGCACGAGGTGGCCTTCTTCGTCTCGCATGCATGACAACTCTCTCGAGGGACGAGGATCCGTGCGCCGGTGACGTTGCACGCGAACGCCGGTCGCGCGTGCGTTGGCGCGGCCGAGAAGACGAGCCGCTAGAGCAAGGCAAAGCGCAAGTCAAGCGAGATGGGTCAATGCTTGGACGAAGAGGCAGCGAGACCCGCTCGGCATCGGCTCGACACGAAACGCTATGTCGCAATGCGGAAAACATCTTGTTGATCTTTCTCAAAGAATGGCTTTTGGGCTGGCAAAGCCTCGCGCGAAACCTTGCTGATGCAGTTGTGCGCCGGTAAAAAGCGCGTACTGCGTTCAAAAAAACCACGAAAGAGCAAGTCGAAAGTGGCCTCGATTCGACTCACGCGAGCCAGCAGACGTTCTGTGTCAGTGCGCGGCGATGCCGACGGTGGTCGTGCCGTCGCGGCGCGTGCGGTCGGCATTCGGGCCGGATTTCCAAGGGTTTCGAGAGTAGTGCCGCGCGCAAGCACGGCGGTCAGCCAATTGGCTAATTAGGAGGACAGTGATGAAGAACAGGTTCCTTCGGTACGGCGGCGCGGCACTGCTGGCACTCTTTATTGCCGGCTGCGGCGGCGATGACGGCAAAGACGGCGCTCCGGGCCCGGCGGGGCCTGCGGGGCCTGCGGGGCCTCCGGGGGCAGACGCGCAGGCGATAGTCAAGATCAGTGAGCTGCCGGCCGAGCAGTGGGCGGCGCTCGAGATCAAGGGTGAAGTGACCAACGTCACGATCGCCAGTCCGCCGGTGGTCGAGTTCACGCTGACCGATGCCAACGGCAAGCCCGTGAGCGGTCTTGGCGACAATGTCAATTCGAGCGGCGAACTGCAAAACGTCAGGTTTGCGCTGGCCAAGCTGGTGCCCCGCTCCGACCAAAGACCCGCGCACTGGGTCAGCTACATGGTGACGTCGGCCGACTACACGACACTGAACCGTCCAAACGTCGATCGCGAGGGCACGCTGGTCGAAGACACTGCCAATCCCGGCAGGTACACGTACACGTTCGCCCGCGACATCGCGCAGATCAAGGCGAAGGTCGATGCGGCGACGGTGACGGCCCCCAACGACAAGGCGGACCTCGGCGACCTGACTTACGACCCGAGTCTGCAGCACCGGCTGGCGATCCAGATCAGCGGCTCGCAGGCCGGCGGGTCGACCAGTCTCGAGAAGGCGGTCAACCTCTTCTACGACTTCGTGCCGGCCACCGGGCCGATCGCGAAAGCCGACCTGCTGAAGGACGTCGTCAACATCGACAGCTGCAACACCTGCCACGGCAGGCTCGCCTTCCACGGCGGTGGACGCGTCGACACCAAGTACTGCGTGACCTGCCACACGACGCAGCGTGCGTATGGGCGGACGAAAACCACCTCGCCATTCCCGGCGCTCGTCGAATTAGCGGTTGTGGATGATACGACCGGGCTCACCCGCTATCTGTACTCGAAAAACACGAACCCGAACTCCAGTTCGTATCACCCGACTGGAACCGATCCAGTCTATGTCGGCGACGGCGAGGTGATGGGCAACTTCACGACGCTGGTCCACAAGATCCACATGGGTGCCGATCTGACCAAGCCGAACTACAACTATGCGGGGCTGCCGTTCAACCTGCTGCACTTCTCGAAGCTCGACGAGGGCCAGCGGATGTGCACGACCTGCCACGACAGTAAGGTCGCCTCGAAGGCCGACCTGGCGTACACCCAGCCGAGCCGCGAAGCGTGCGGCGCCTGTCACGACAACGTGAATTTCGCCACGGGTGCGAACCACGATGGCGGGTCTTGGTCCGATGACAGTACCTGCGCGCTGTGCCACAGCACGGGTGCCGGCGGTGCGGACATCAAGATTGCGCACCGGACGGAAAACATCACGACGAACAATCCGACGGTCGATGATGGTCTGGTGTCCTTCACGTACTGATCGATTCGGCCACCGTTGACGCAGCGAACACGCTGAAGATCGTTTTCGCGATCGAGCAGCAGACCGCACCGGCCACGACGAAGTCGTTTGCAACGCTGCCGCTGAGCGCGAACTTCACCGGTGGTCCCAGCTTCGTGTTGCCGTTCGCGGTCACTCAGGACGGCGTTGCGTCGCCGGCGGACTACAACAACATCGGCAGCGGGAACACCAACGCGCAGCCGCTCACCGTCTCACTGGCCAACCTGGTCGCAGGCACGGCTGGAACGCTGGCGGCGTCGACGGCCAAGCAGGGCTATTACGAAGCCACGATCCCGAACGCATTCCCGGTTGGGGCGAAGATGCGCTCCGTGGCCCTGCAGGGGTACTGGACGCAAGTCTCGCCCTGGACGCCAGCAACACGCCGTACGTGGCCTTTACCGATGGCGCGAAGGATCGCAGAGCGACGGTGATGAAGTATGACTTCTCTACGGATCTGTGGAAT
>CP070653.1:1923845-1929297 GCA_020354665.1 Burkholderiales bacterium | reverse complement strand
TTGCCAAAAGCTTTGCGGCCGCGCCGCAAATTGCTGAAATTCCCTGGTATATGTTCACTGGCTATTTATTTGAACGATTTTCTGTCTGTCTGATTCACGGCGGTTTGCTTTTATTAACTCTTTACTTCTTAAAACAAAAAAAAATCCGTGGTCTGCTGTGGGCCATGCTGATCCCCGCGCACGCACAGCAAGCGGCGGCCGGGGCGGGGCCCGGGTCGGGCTTTGCGGATCCGCGGGCCGAGACGCGGCGCCCGCCGACGCCGGATATCGAGCCGGTGTACCGCGGCCCCTCGATCGACATGCTGGCGACGATACGCATGCGCGGCGCGCTGCGTGTGGGCGTCGCGGTCAGCGAGCCGATGGTCATGCACGACAAGAAGGGCGAACTCGTCGGTTTCAGCATCGATCTCGCGCACCGGCTGGCCGAGGATCTGGGCGTGCAGCTCGAGCTGGTCGAGACCTCGTGGTCGCGCGTGATCCCCGATCTGCTGGAGCGTCGTTTCGACCTGATTGCGGCAGGCCTGTGGGTCACCGCGCCGCGTGCGCTGGTGATCAGCTACACCGAGCCGACCGCCGTCGAGGGCATCTATCTGGTCGCCAACAAATCGATGCTGCAGGCGCGCAAGACGATCGAGGACTTCAACAAGCCCGGCGTCAACATCGTTGTGTATGCGGGCACGGCGCAGGAGCACGTGGCCGGGCGTCTGCTGCCGAAGGCGAACCTGATCAAGGTCGAGGGCGACGCCGACCACCTCGTGCCGGTGATCGAGGGCAAGGCTCACGCCGCCCTCGTGCCGACGCTGTCGGCCCGGGTGCTGCTACGCCAGGCGCCGGACAAGTTGACGCTGCCTCTGGACAAGCCGCTGGCCAGCGTGTCCGCGGCGCTGGGCGTTCGCAAGGGCGACCCTGACTTCGTCATCTTCCTGAACACCTGGTTGTCGTTGCAGCGTGACGAGGGATGGCTTTCCGAGCGCGCCTCGCATTGGTCGTCCTCGACGGAGTGGCTGAAGTGAAAATGCGCGCGGGTGCCGCCACACCGGCCCGCGAGCCCCGGGCGCGGCACACAGGATGCGCGTTGCTGCCGAGACGCGCCGCAGGATTGCGCTGGGCAGCGGCCCTTGCATGTTCATTCGCGTTGTTCGCCGTGGGTTGTGCGACACAGGCACCCCTGCCGAAACCACCAGTCAGCGAGGCCCAGCCGCCACTGCCGGACAGCCTCTTTGCTGCCGCTGAGGACGGGATCCGCGCCGCGCATGGCGACGAGGCGTCGGGGTTTCGTCTGCTGAGGGTCAATCTCGAGGCTCTGGCCTGGCGGCTCGCACTGATCGACTCGGCCCGACATTCACTTGACCTGCAGTACTACGTCTGGTTCGGCGACAAGGTGGGCCAGCTGCTGATGGCTCGGGTGGTCGCCGCTGCCGATCGCGGCGTGAAGGTCCGATTGCTGTTCGACGATCTCAGCACGCTGCTGCACGACATGGAGAGTGTCGAGTTGCGGGATGCCCTGCTCGCCGCTGTTGACCGGCATCCGAACATCGAGATCCGGGTCTTCAACGCGTGGCAGCAACGTGGACTGCTGGGCCGGGCGGTGGAGAGCGTCGGCGAGTTCAGCCGTCTGAACCGGCGCATGCACAACAAGCAGATGATTGCGGACAACCGCGCGGCGATCATCGGCGGGCGCAACGTCGGCGACGAGTACTTCGGCCTCAACGTCAGCTTCAACTTCCACGATCTGGACGTGCTGGGCGTGGGGCCGGTCGCACGCGAGGCCAGCGCCGTGTTCGATCGCTACTGGAACAGCGATTGGGTGCGCGGCATTCCCCGCGACAACCCATTCGGCCTGGCACCCGAACGCTCGGCGGCCGAAGAGGCTGCGTTTGCCGCGTTGACGTCCGACCCGCGCGCGCGAGAGGAACTGGCGGGCAAGCGTTCGTGGGCCTCGGAGGTCGGCAGCCTGCCTGGCACGCTGCATGCAGGCCGGAGCGCAGTCCATACCGATTCGCCTTCACGGGCGGAGACGACGCACAACCACATGCCCGAGGCCTTTCGCGCATTGCTGCGCTCGGCGCAGCGCGAGGTGCTGATCACGAACGCCTACATCATCCCCGACGAGGTTTTCATCACCGACCTGAACGACCTGCGCGCGCGTGGCGTGACCGTGCGCATCCTGACCAACTCACTGGCGTCGCACGACGTGCCCGCCGTGAACAGCCACTACGAGACGTGGCGCAAGCCGATGCTGCAGGCCGGCGTGGCGCTGTACGAGATGCGGGCGGACGCGGCGATCCAGGCGACGGTGGTCGACACCGCCCCGGTGCGCGGCCGATTCGTCGGCTTGCACACCAAGGCCATGGTGATCGACCGCCAGCGCAGCTTCGTTGGCTCGATGAATCTGGACCCGCGATCCGAGGTCATCAATTCCGAGATGGGCGTCGTGATCGACAGTGCCGAGCTCGCATCCGCCTTGGCCGCAGCGATGGAGCAGGACATGCGCGGTTCCAACAGCTGGAGCGTCACGCTCGGTTCCGACGACACGCTGCGCTGGACCAGCGATGCGGGGACGCAGTCGACGCAGCCTGCGCGCAGCGTGTGGCAGCGTGTTCAGAACGCGTTCTTCAAGCTCTTTCCCCCCAATTTGTATTGAGGCGACCAGCGTGCGCAGGTTGGAGAGTCTGTTTCGCGCCGTTGGCCGATCGGTCGCGGTGGCTGTCGCGCTGGGGATCGCGGGATGCGCGAGTTTCAAGCCCCAGCCGGGCCCCGGCGCAGAACCGCCGGGGGACTACGTCACCCTCACGACGCCGATCATCGCCGTCGGCGACACGCAAGAGCACGAGGCAACGGGATACCCGCTGCACGACAACGACAGTGCGCTCGACGGCTACATCGAGGTGACACAGCGGCCACCGGAACAGCCGCTGTTTGGCCGGCGCATCATGGAATGGGCGTTACAGGGCCATCCCACGGAGGCGTGGCTGCACCTCGGAGACGTGATGGACATGTCGTGCCGCTCCGAGATGGATCGACTGATCAAGATATTCGGCGCGGCCGGGCGTCCCGGCGCCGTGCTGCCGGGCAACCACGATGGATTGCTGTTCGGCATCTACAGCTACGGCATCCTCGAAAAAGTGCTCGACCCGGGCGCAAAGCGTTGGAACCTGGCCTGCAGAAAGGGCGGAGCCACACAGTATGGCCAGGGCGCCGAGCAGGAATATGCGCTGAGCAAGCGGGCCTTCATCGAGCTATACATGGCGACCCAGGCATACGGCTTCTATGGTGGAAGCGGGCTCGAGGCGCCTGCGCGCAAAGGCGAACAGAACGTCAGCTGGCGCAACCCCGATCCGAACGCGTTCCTGTCGGGCATCGAGGCACACCTGGTCGATGGCGCGCACTATGCCGAATCCTTCTTGGCGCAAAGGCTCAGGCTGCCGCGCGCCGAAGGCGCGACGCGCGATGTCATCGTCATCGGCCTGGATACCAACCAATCCGGGGCGCTCGCCAGCACGTGGGAGACGGTCACCGGTCGCAGCCCCGGCAGCATCGGGCACATCCACCTCGAGCAGGTGAGGGCCGTCACCCAGTGGGTCACGGAAGCGGCGCGCAACGGCGACATCGTTGTCTTCGCCGGTCACCACAACTGGCAATCACACGGCCTGCCGACGCGTGCGCTGATGGGCGAGTTGATGTCCAACGTGCGGCATCCGCTCGTCTACCTCTCGGCGCATACGCACCGCGGATTCTGGGCGACGCACCGGTCGTTGGACCAGCGCCCTGTGCTGGAGCTGAATGTCAGCTCGCTGTCGGACTGGCCGATCGCCTACCGGCGCATCAGCTTCGCCTACGACGAGAAGGCAAACCGTCTGCTCGTGCGCGGTGAATTGCTGCCGCAAGGCCGGCGACCCAGCAGCACCGACTCCGACCTGTTGGCGGCGTGGGAAACGCAGACCTGCGTTCGCTCCGGTTTCAGCCCGGAATACCTGCGCCGCCTCGACGTCGCGCTGGTGCGCCAGCAGCGCGAATCGCGTGGCAGCCTGATGAATTGGCTGCACGAGGCCGTGTCGACGGAATGTCTTTCGTGTGAGCTGTCGCGCTACGAACATGCCCAGGCTTACCAGAACGCGTTGCTGGAGACCTTGCTGGAGGTTGGGTTGCATCTCGGTCCGGAAGCCGCCGAACTCGCGTATGTGCCGCTGCCCTCATGGTGCCGGAACGACAGCTACCGTTCCTGCGCCCGGGCCTTGATCGACGAGCAGCCGCAGGACCTGCGCGGCCACGTCGATCTGTTTCGTCGCAAGTCGCAGTTGGTGGACTTGCTCGGCGACAACCTCGATGCCCTGACGGAACATCGTGCCAAGGCCTACATGACCTGTCGGGCCGTGCAGGCGGCCAAGGCCGACTTCGATGCGACCGGCGACGATCGCAACAACAATCGAGGCGAAAGCAAGCGTCAGGCCGAGCAATTCTTTCGCGTCGAGGCCAGCGTGGGGATGGAGTAAGACGTGTGCGGCTCGCCCCGCTTGGACCGCCGCCAAGGCAGGCTGTGCCAATGCTTGCCGCGACCTTCATTGGGCCTACGAGAAGGCGGCAGTGGTCGTCTCGAAATGATTGTCCGCGCCATCGTGCCGGCCTTGGCCGCCGCATTGTCGTGCGCGGCCTGTGCGCCCCTTTCACTGCTGCCCTATCGGGATGATCAGCCGCCTACCGTGTCGTTGCCGGTGGCGCTGGCCGGAGTGAAGGACGAGCGAAAGGCATTTGGAGCGCTATTCGAACAAGAGTTGAAGGCCGAACGCCAGCGCGCGGACGACTTGGCGCAGACCTGGCTGCGCGGCATCGGCGCGGAGGGTCTGCCGCGCGTCGAGGGGCAATCCCGCTTGTTGACGGTGTTTGCCGACCGTGCGCCCTCGACGTCGGTATTGATCGTGCCCGGTCTGTTCGGCGATTGCTTCAGGGCGCAGTCCGTGCCGTTCGGTGACGGCGTATTGCGAACGAGCGAGCGCAGCCCGACGGAGGCGTATCGGCAGTACGACGATCTGGCGCTTCGTTCGGTCAGGATGGTGGCGCTGCCCGGACGTGCCTCATCGGCTGACAACGGACGCCAGCTGGCGCAGGCCATCCGTGCCGAGGCGGCGTCGAGCGAGGTACGCCGCATCGTGCTGATCGCGTACTCCAAGGGGGTCGCGGACTCGCTGAATGCGTTGGCCATCCTGCAGCGCGAAGGCGGCATCCCCGCCAGTGTCGCGGCGCTGGTGTCAGTGGCTGGCGTCGTCATGGGGTCGCCGTTTGCCGACTACGTCCAGGACACGTACGAGGCCGTCTCGCCGATGGTCGCGCCGCTGGACTGCTCGCCTGCGCGGCCGGGGGACGTCGCCAGCGTGACGCGCCACGAGCGGGTCGCCTGGCTGGCTGACCATCCCCCTGCGCCCGGAATCGCCTACTAGTCCGTCGTCGCGTATGC
>CP070653.1:1920546-1923745 GCA_020354665.1 Burkholderiales bacterium | reverse complement strand
GGCAGTGCGCGTTGGCGCGCCGGTGATCGCGAACTGCAGCGCTACCGGGGACGGCTTGGCGTCGTGGTGGCGTCGTCGCATCGGGCCGCGCCAGTGCCCGTCGAGCCGGAAGAAGTGCTGCCGCCTGCAACGGGCCGCCGCATTGCGTTGCCGGGGTGGGGCGGTGTGCTGCACTTGCAGCCGGCGCGAAGCGACGGCCTCGCGCCCGAGCGACTGGCGCGGCTCACCGTTCGCGCGCGCACCGGCGGCGAGCGATTCCAGCTGGCAGCCAACAGCGTCCCGCGCAACCTGAAGAAGCAGTACCAGGCCTGTGCCGTGCCCGCCTGGCAGCGAGGCGGCCCGCTGCTCTATGACGGCACGCAACTCGTGTTCGTCCCTGGATTGGGCGTTGACGCGCGCGAGCGCGCGCCGGCCGGCGAGGTGCAACTGCGCTTGCGCTGGGAGCCGCGCCGCTGAAGCGCAGCGGTACACAGAGGCCGGACAGCGGCTACGGCTTAGAATCGCGGTCCCGTTTGCGGTGCGGGATCGCGCGGCGGACGGCTTCATCTCTTTCCGAACGGCTCCAGCAACGAGCCGCAGACGCACGCGCTTTTCATGGCACTGATCGTTCACAAGTACGGCGGCACGTCGATGGGCTCGACCGAGCGCATCCGCAACGTGGCCAAGCGGGTGGCCAAATGGGCGCACGGCGGCCATCAGATGGTGGTGGTGCCTTCGGCGATGAGCGGCGAAACCAATCGGCTGCTCGCGCTGGCCGGCGAGCTCACGCCCGCAACGACCACGGTCGAGGTCTTGCGCGAGCTCGACATGATCGCCGCCACCGGAGAGCAAGTTTCAGTGGGCCTGCTGGCCATCGCACTGATGGCCGAAGGCCTGGATGCCGTCAGCTACACGGGTTGGCAGGTGCCGATCCAGACCGACTCGGCGTACACGAAAGCCCGCATCCAGAATATCGACGACAAGCGCGTGCGCGCCGACCTGGCCGCCGGCAAGGTGGTCATCATCACCGGCTTTCAGGGCATCGACGAGCATGGCCACGTCACCACACTCGGCCGCGGCGGGTCCGACACTTCGGCGGTCGCGGTGGCCGCGGCGATGAAGGCAGACGAATGCCTGATCTTCACCGACGTCGACGGTGTCTACACCACCGACCCGCGCATTGTTCCCGAAGCACGGCGACTGCGCAGCGTCAGCTTCGAGGAAATGCTCGAAATGGCGAGCCTGGGTTCGAAGGTGCTGCAGATCCGCTCGGTGGAGTTCGCGGGCAAGTACCGCGTTCCGCTACGAGTGCTGTCGAGCTTCACACCGTGGGACATTCCGATCGACGAAGAAGCGGCGTCGGGGACGCTGATCACCTACGAGGAAGACGAAAAGATGGAACAAGCCATCGTATCCGGCATTGCCTTCAGCCGCGATGAGGCCAAGATCGCCGTGCTTGGCGTGCCCGACCGTCCCGGCATCGCCTACACCGTGCTTGGCGCGGTTGCTGATGCCAACATCGACGTCGACGTGATCGTGCAGAACGTCTCGCACGAGGGTCGCACCGACTTTTCGTTCACCGTGCACCGCAACGACTTCTCGCGCGCGATGGACTTGCTCGAATCGAAGGTCGTCGGCGCCATCGGCGCGAGTGGTCTCGTCGGCGACCCGAAGATCTGCAAGGTCTCGATCGTCGGCATCGGCATGCGCAGCCACGCCGGCGTCGCGAGCAAGATGTTCCGCACGCTCAGCGAAGAGGGCATCAACATCCAGATGATCACCACCAGCGAGATCAAGACGAGCGTGGTCATCGACGAGAAGTACATGGAGCTCGCCGTTCGAGCGCTGCACAAGGCCTTCGATCTGGAACTTCCCACGACGTAACGGCACGGTCGCGGCGGTGGGGGCGGGGAGTAAAATCCGCGTCGCTTCGGAGACGTGACCGAGAGGCCGAAGGTGCTCCCCTGCTAAGGGAGTATGCGGGCAAAACCTGCATCGAGGGTTCGAATCCCTCCGTCTCCGCCAGCGGGTTGGCCGTAAAGGTCTGTCTGCAGAGGGCCAAGAACAAGGGACGCAATGGTCCGGTCGGGCCGAAGAGGGTTCCTCATCGCTGCTGCCGTCGTGTTGGCAGCGCCGGGGAGGGGACATGCCCAAACACCGGCCAGGATTCGAACCATCGGCTTCATGGGGGCCAGCTCGCGCACCGCGCAAGCCGAGTGGACCGCCGCCTTCGTGGAACGCCTGCGTGAGCTCGGCTGGACCGAGGGCCAGAACATCGCCATCGAGTATCGCTGGGCCGAGGGGCGGCGCGATCGCTTTGCCGAATTCGCCGCCGAGTTCGTGCGCCGCGACGTCGATGTCATCTTGACCGACGGCGGCGGTGCTCTGGCGGCCAAGCAGGCGACTTCGACGATTCCAGTCGTCTTCGCGGTGGCAGCCGACCCGCTGGGCATGGGCGTCGTCAGCAGCCTGTCGCGGCCCGGTGGCAATGTCACCGGTTCGTCGGTGCAAGCCTCGGACACCGCCGGCAAGCGGCTTCAACTGCTGCGCGAGACCTTGCCGTTGCTGAGGCGCGTTGCGGTTCTGGTCAATCCCAATTACCGGGCTGCGGTGCTGGAAACCGGTGAGGTCGAGGCAGCCGCGCAGAAGCTGGGCCTCGAGGTCATCCGTGCGGAGATTCCGCGCGTGGAAGCCATCGCGCCCGCGATCGAGGGCGTCAGGGACCGCGCGGATGCGCTCTATGTCTGCACGGACTCGTTCGCCAACAGCAATCGTGAGCTGATCAATAGCACAGCGCTCACGGTCAGCCTGCCGACGATGCATGGCTTTCGCGAGATGGCGATGGCCGGCGGCCTGATGTCCTTCGGTGCAAGCCTTCCGGGACTGTTCCGCCGTGCTGCGGAGACGGTCGACAAGATCCTCCGCGGTGCAAAGCCGGCCGATCTCCCCGTCGAGCAACCGACCACGTTCGACCTCGTCATCAACCTCAAGACCGCGAGGGCGCTGGGCCTCAGCTTCCCGCCGTCGATCCTCGTGCGCGCCGATCTCATCGTCGAGTGACGGCTCAGCCGACGCCCCGTAGCGGGGGTGCCCGGATAAGCCGCCGCGAACTGGCCGGCGTTCGCGAATGCGTCGCGAGATCTCGGGCGAAACACATTGCTGCCAGCGCTGCAAGTGGGCTCCTGCAGTACACGCCGACCCGAAGGGATGCCAAGCGTGC
>CP070653.1:1913000-1920446 GCA_020354665.1 Burkholderiales bacterium | reverse complement strand
CCCGCCGCCGGAGCGCATCGCCGTGTTCGATAACGACGGTACGTTGTGGAGCGAACAGCCCTTTTATTTCCAGGGTCTGTTCCTGTTCGACCGCGTGCGGGCGCTCGCCGGCCAGCACCCGCAATGGAAGACCACGCAGCCGTTTCAGGCCGTCCTGGAGCGCGATTGGAGGACCTTGGGCGGCCTCGGCGAGAAAGCCCTGCTGGAGCTCGTGATGGCCACGCACGCCGGCATCACCACCGCGGACTTCTCGGCGCAGGTCATCCAGTGGCTCTACGACGCACGCCATCCAACGCTGGCTCGCCGCTACACCGAACTGGTGTTCCAGCCGATGTTGGAGCTGCTCGAGTACCTGCGCGCCAACGGCTTCAAGACCTTCATCGTCTCAGGCGGCGGCATCGAGTTCGTGCGCACGTTCAGCGAACGCGTGTACGGCATTCCACCCGAACAGGTTGTCGGCAGCAGCATCGTCACGAAGTTCGAGGTCCGCGACCAAGAGCCGGTCCTGGTGCGCCTGCCGCAGGTGAACTTCATCGACGACCGCGAGGGCAAACCGGTCGGCATCAACCAGCACATCGGCCGTCGCCCGATCGCTGCCTTCGGCAATTCCGACGGCGACCTCCAGATGCTCCAGTGGGTGACTGGTGGCGAGGGGGTGCGCCTGGGCCTGCTGCTGCACCACGACGACGCCGAGCGCGAATTCGCCTACGATCGTCAGTCGGCCGCCGGGCGGCTGGACCGCGCGCTCGTGGAGGCGCAAGCGCACGGCTGGACGGTGGCGAGCATGAAGCGGGACTGGAGCCGCGTCTTCCGCTTTGAAGACAAGTGAGGTGCTGGGCCATGCGGACCGTCGTCGCAATCGCGCTGCTCGTTTTGGCTTGCATCTCGCCCGCTATCGCTGCCGACGACATGAAGGCATTTCCTCCCGCCGAGCAGGGCACGACCCGCTACGTCATCGCCTTGCCCAATCAGGACGACGAAGCCGCCCTTCAGGTCGAACTGATCATCGGCAAGGTCGTGAAGATCGACGCGAGCAACCGCTACTTCTTCCTGGGTACGCTCGAAGTCGAGACCATTCAGGGGTGGGGTTACCCCCGCTACGTCTTGCGCGAGCTCGGGCCGATGGCCGGCACCCTGATGGCCGTCGATCCCAACGCGCCGCGCGTCGAGCGCTTCGTCAGCGTGGGCGGCGAGCCGCGACTGCTGCGCTACAACAGTCGGCTACCCCTTGTGGTCTACGTGCCTGACGGCGTCGAAGTCCGCTACCGGATCTGGCGCGCCGATCCGAGCACAACGCCGGCCCCGCGTGGCTAGGAGTCGAATGCCGTGAGAAACAGAGTGTCCCGCAGCGTGGTCGCATGCGTGCTGTTCACCTGTGCGACCGTCGCGCTCGCCGGCGAGGCGGGCGAGCGATTCGTGCAGAAGCTCGCGCTGCCGGGCCAGCGGACTGCCGTCGTCGCCGAAGGCGATCTCGAAGCGCGCTCGATTGGCAGCTACAGCGTCCGCGTCTACTCGACCGAAGGCGCACAGCCGGGTGACGACACCACGTTCTTCTCGTCGGGCCTGATCCGCGCCCGCGACGGGGTGATCGAGAAGATCTTGCTCGCGGACGTCGACGGCAGCGGCCGCTTGAGCCTGGTTGTCGTGATCCGGTCTGCGGGTACGGGCGGCTACCTGTCGGCGGACGCTTTCGCGATCGGCAATCGCTCGGTGGTCTTGCGTGGGTCCGTTTCGGGATTGCCGGCGAATGCCGATCCCGTATCCTCCCTCAGGTCATCCATGCGTCAGCACAAGAAGGAGTAACTCGTGAATCGCACTATCCAAGCCCCCTCGATGCCGATGCTCGCGATCAAGGCGGCCGCGATGCTTGCGTTGACCGCCCTCTGGCCCGCGCTGTCATGGGCGCAGAGCGCAGAAGAGCTTGCCAAGAAGCTGTCCAACCCGGTGGCGAGCCTGATCAGCGTGCCGCTGCAGTTCAATCACGACGAGAACATCGGCCCTGCCGACGGGCGGCGGTCGTTCGTCAACGTGCAGCCCGTGGTTCCGATCTCGATCAGTCAGGACTGGAACATGATTTCGCGCACGATCGTGCCGTTGATCGACCAGAAGGACATCGCGGGATCGTCGGGGAGCCAATCGGGGGCTGGCGACATCGTGCAAAGCCTGTTTTTCTCGCCCAAGGCGCCGACGGCCGGTGGGCTGATCTGGGGCGCGGGACCGGTCCTGTTGCTGCCGACCGCGACCGACGAGTTGCTCGGTAGCGAGAAATGGGGCCTGGGGCCGACCGCGGTCGTGCTGACGCAGCGCGGGCCGTGGACCTATGGTGCGCTTGGCAATCACATCTGGTCGGTCGCGGGCAAGAGCAGTCGCGCCGACATCAGCGCGACGTTTGTGCAGCCCTTTCTCAGCTACACCACCAAATCGGCGACCTCCTTCGGGCTGAACACCGAATCGACCTACGACTGGGAGTCCAATCGCTGGACCGTGCCGATCAACGTGACCGTCGGCCAGGTGCTGAAACTCGGCAATCAGCTGGTTCAGGTCGGTGCCGGCGCACGCTACTGGGCGAAGTCGGCGCCGAGCGGCCCGGAGGGGTGGGGATACCGCGTCTCGCTGACGTTTTTGTTCCCGAAGTAGCCGCTCATCCCGGCCGGTCGCATGCGGCGCGGCGCAACGCGTGGCCGCCTTCGGCAGGCGATTCGCTGTGGACTCGCGCTGGGGGCGCGTCGGCTGAGTTTGCCCCCGGGGGCAACGAACGCTACCCCAAGTACCATTGCAATTGCGGCACTCGCTGAGTAGCGTCCAAGCCGGCGGTGCAGGTGGTGGTCGGCGCTAAGTGCGCGTTCAGCCCGAAGCTGACCGGCAGGTTCGGCTGCCGTTACGGTTCGGTCGACTGCAATCGGAAAGATCTGGAGTTCGAGAGGGGCTATGCCGGGGTCTTCTTCGGCTTCCGCATTCGCTGCAGAGCCGTAATCGCCGGCCGCACCGCTCACCAAGACAGAGGTAAGCCATGACCTTAGACGCTTTGCGCGCGAAGACGAGTGCCTGCGGCACGATGCCCATCTGGCGCATGTTGGTGCTGGGGCTGCTGCTGATCGGCGCGCTGCTGCCGGTGGCGCGTGCGCAAGAGCAGCCGTTCAAGGACGAAGAGCTCGACCAGATGCTGGCGCCGATCGCGCTGTACCCGGACTCGTTGCTGTCGCAAATCCTGATGGCCAGCACCTACCCGGCCGACGTGAAAGAGGCGGCCGACTGGTCCAAAGCGCATCCCGACGCCAAGGGTGACGCCGCCGTCCAGCAGGTTGAGAACCAGCCGTGGGACCCGTCGGTGAAGTCGCTGGCGGCCTTTCCGCAGGTGCTGGCGATGATGCGCGAGAAGCCCGGCGACGTGCAGCGCCTCGGCGACGCCTTCCTGGCCAACCCCGAACGCGTGATGGACCGTGTGCAGTTCTTGCGCAAGAAGGCGCAGGAGGCGGGCAACCTGAAGTCCAACGAGCAACAGAAGGTGGCGGTGCAGACCGAGGCGAGCAAGCAGGTCATCGTGATCGAGCCGGCACAGCCGCAGACGGTGTACGTGCCGGTCTACCAGCCGACCGTCGTCTACGGCAGCTGGTGGTATCCAGCCTATCCGCCGTACTACTGGCCGCCGCCGCCGTACTACTACCCACCCAGCGGCGGTGCATTCGTCGCCGGCTTCATCTGGGGCGCAGCGATCGTCGGCATCAACAACAGCTTGTGGGGCGGATTCGCCTGGGGTCGCAACGAGGTCAACATCAACATCAACCGCTACAACAACATCAACGTCAACAACAAGATCACGAAGAACAACTTCGTGCACAACCCGCAACGGCGCGGCGACGTCCCCTATCGCGATGCCAAGAGTCGCGAGCAGTACGGCAAGAAGCAGCTCGGTGGCGCCAATGAACGCGAGGCGTATCGCGGCAAGGACAGCCGCGACGCCGATCGCGCCAGGGCAACCGAGACCCTGAAGGCGCGCGGTGCCGACCCGGCGGCCGGGCGCGAGAAGCTGCAAGGCGCCGACCGCGAGCGAGCGGCTATTGCCACACGCGATGCCGAGCGCGCCAGAGCCGGTGCAGGCGGTGATCGCGCCGGCGCGAGCGGTGCGCTGTCGGACGTGCGCGACAGCGGCGGCTCGCGCGCCAACGCCGATCGCGGTCGCGCCAGCCGCGAATCGATGGCCCAGCGTCCTGCCGGCGCAGCGCGTCAGGCACCGGCCGCCGCACGTCCCGCGCCCGGCGGGCGCGCGGCCGGGGCCGGTGCCAGACGGCGTTGACGCCAGGAGCCCTCAGCATGAACAACTTGAACATTGACCACAGAGCAGTCCGGGCAAAGTGGATCGTCAGCGCCGCTGGTGTCTTTGCGCTGGCCGTCGCGCTGGGCATGCCCTCGCGGGCATTCGCACAAGTGCCCTTCAACACGCCCGAGGCGGCGGCCGATGCCCTGATCGACGCCATCGCCAGCAACGACGTCGCGGCGATGCCGCATCTCTTGGGCAAGAACTGGCGCCAGGTGTTGCCGCTCGACAGTGTCGAGCCCGACAAGGTTTATGCATTCCTGGAAAAGACCAGCCAAGCGCGCAGGGTCAACATCAGCGGTGCCCGCGCGGAGCTGGTGGTGGGTGACGATCCATGGACTCTGCCCATTCCGCTGCTGCAGGGCAAGGATGGCCAGTGGCGATTCGACCCCATCGGCGCACAAGAGGTCATCGCCGAACGCCGCATCGGCGCCAACGAGCGCGCGGCGATGCGGGCGACATTGGCCTACGTGGACGCGCAACGCGAGTATGCGAGCGTCGACCGCAACGGCGACGGCGTGCTCGAGTATGCGCAGAAGCTGATCAGCAGCCCGGGCAAGCGTGACGGCCTGGTCTGGAGCCCGACCCTGGGTGACGAGAGCCCGCTGGGTGAAGCGTACCTGCCTGCGAAGCCGGGTGAGGGCTACCACGGCTACCGATACAAGATCCTCACCGGGCAAGGCCCGAAAGCCAATGGCGGCGAGCGCAGCTACCTCATCGGCAAGCGGATGACGGCTGGTTTCGCGCTGCTTGCGTGGCCGGTGAAGTACGGCGCGACGGGAGTGATGAGCTTCATGGTCAACAGCGACGGCGATCTCTTCGAGCGCGACCTCGGTCCGCAGACATCACAGGTTGCCCGCGCGCTCCGGCAGTTCAATCCCGACGACGCCTGGAAGCGAGTGCAACCCTGACCCGCTGCGCGATCGGCGCGCGCAGCGCTTCCCGAACCCTTCTTCAACCACCAGGAACATCATGAATCGACTTTCAAGCATCGTCATCGCACTGGCCTGCGCAGTAGCCATCCCCAGCGCGGCATTCGCGCAAGGCGCATCCGTCACGACCCTGAAGGGCAAGGGGCCCGACTCCCGCATGGCCGCCGGGGAAGTCCAGATCCGCGCCAAGGTGGTTGAACTCGACATGGCGCACCGGCTGGCCACCCTCAAGGGGCCCAAGGGCAATGTCGTCACGCTCGAGGTGCCGGCCGAGGTGAAGAACTTCGACCAGATGCGCGTCGGCGACGACGTCGTCGTGCGCTACATCGCTGCCGTGGCGGCGCGGCTTGAACCGGCGTCGAAGAGCGGCATCCGCGAGCGCGTGGAGTCCACCACGGCAGCCGCCGCGGCGCCGGGCGCCTTGCCTGGCGTTGGCGCGCAGCGCACGGTGCAGGTGCTGGCGGTGATCCAGGCCATCGACCGCACCGCCGGCACCGTCACGCTGCGTGGCGCCAAGCGCACGGTCACCATCGCTGTTCCCGAGGGCGTCGACATTCGCAAGCTCAAGGTCGGTGACGAGGTTCGTGCCGAGATGACAGAGGCGATCGTCCTGAACGTCGAGCGGGTTTCCGCCGCCAAGTAAGAGCCTCCCGTGACGCGAAGTGCGTGCAAGACCGCCAACGGCAGCGCGATTCAGCACGTGCTGCCGCTGGCGGCGGCCGCGGCCTTTGCGAAGTACCCGATCGCGCGCTCGCCCGGGGCGCCGTGAGATTTTCCGGTGTGCTCATGACGCTGCAAGGACGCGGGGAGCGAGTGCGCCGCCTTCGACGCCTGGTCAGTTGGAGTCTGGGTTTGGCCGCGGTCGCGCTCCTCGTACCGTCCGCCCGCGCCGATGGCGTGGGACTGGACGCGCTGCAGCAGGTGCTTGGCGATACGGCCACTTCGCCGATACCCCAGGGCTGGACGCTCGGCGGCGTGGTCTACAACGGCTCGTCGACTTACAGCGCAGGCGAGACGGCGACGTGGGTCGTCCCGGGCGGCATCTACATCGGCAAGGAGTTCATGTACCTCGGCGACCGGGCCTACTACACATTCGGCAAGCGAGACGGGCTCAGCTTCTTCGGCAGGCTGCGGGTGCGCCTGGGCAATCTCGATCCCGAAGACAGCCCGGAGTGGGCGGGCCTCTCGCCCCGCAAGTCACAGCTGGAGGCCGGGCTTGGCGCCGTCATGGTCAGCCCGGTGGGCCTCTGGGCGGCACGCTTCAGCAGTGACGTCAGCGGGCGCAGCAAAGGCACCGAGGTCCTGCTCAGCTGGTCAGCGCCTGTCGTCGGCAACCGCTGGCTGGTGATGCCCAGCGCGGGCTTGTTCTGGCGCTCGAGCGGGCTGGCCAACTACTACTTCGGTGGCGTGTCGGCGGCCGAGGCGGCGCCGGGGCGCCCCCCCTACGATGTGGGAGCGACGTGGTCGTTCGCGCCGGCCTTGCTTGCTTCGTATCGTCTCAGCCCGAGCTGGCTGGTGGGCGCGGTGCTCAGCTACGAAGCGTTTGCGGGGTCCGTCAAGGACGGCCCGCTGGTGCAGAAGCGTGGGCGCTATGACGCGCTGATTGGGCTGGGCTACGTATGGCGCTGAACCGGGTCGCGATGAGGCCATCAGGCGGGCGGGAGATGCCCAGAGGCACAAGGACTTGGACATGAAGAACCCTGGAACGAAAACCTCCAACGAGCTGGCCGAGGAGCGGACCGACCTCGCGATCAAGCGCACCCTCATGGGTGCAGATCGCACGCTGATGGCGTGGGTGCGCACCGCGCTGTCGATGATCAGTTTCGGCTTCACCATCTACAAGGTTCTTCAAGGATTCCAGGAGGGCGCGGAGCACGTCATCGGCAAGAACTATGACCCGCGCACCGTCGGTCTCTTCCTGGTCGGACTGGGCACGTTCTCGATGGTGCTGGGCACGATCGAGTTTTGGCAGTCGCTCAAGGACCTGCGCCGGCTCGAAGAAATCAAGATCTGGCGCCCCTCGTTCATCATGGCGACGATCATCTCGGTGGCTGGCTTGATCATGTTCGTCAGCATCATCACGAGAGTGGTCTGATCATGGAACACGATCTGGCCCCGATCACGGAAACCGGCGCTGCGGCGTTGCTGTTCGCCGCGACGTTCCTGTGGGGCGGCCGGGTGCATCTGGGGCGTGCGTTG
>CP070653.1:1907454-1912900 GCA_020354665.1 Burkholderiales bacterium | reverse complement strand
GATCGACAACCCCGTGCTGCACGCGCTGGCGGTCGGGCAGGATCGGCCCTGATCTCGCGCCGCAGCGCGCGGAGCCCGTGCACCAGCTCGACCCGCACGGGGGTCCGCGGGTCCGCGTCCATTCCGCCGGAGCGGTTGATGATCTGCACCGTCTTGCCGTCGACGTATCCGAACTCGGCCAGCTGCTCGAGAAAGGCGAGTCGCTCGCCGGAGGGTTTCGCGGACAGCGGAGCGAGCGTCAGCCAGCCGATCCTGGGCCTGCGCGCGGTCTGTCCCTGCGAGCCCGCGGGAGTGGCGAGCGAAGCAATCAATGCGCTGATTGCGGAACGCCGATTCATCCGATCTCGCTCTGCAAGCGGCTACTCGATCACGCGGTCGGCCCGCAGCAGCGTCGATGGTGCAAAGGTCAAGGCCTGTGCCTTGGCCGTCTTCTTGTTGATCACCAGCTGGAAGTTGACCGGCTGCTGGATCGGCAGATCGCCGGGCTTGGCGCCCCTGAGGATCTGGTCGACGTAAGCGGCTGCGCGGCGAAACTGGTCAGGGACGCTCATCGCGTAGGCCATCAGGCCGCCGTCGACCACGAAGACCTGCATACCGTAGATCACGGGCAGGCGTCGTTCGGCAAGGCGGGCAATCAGGCTGTGGCGGTGGGTGTGCAGCGGCGGGCTCTCCATGACATAGATCGCGTCCGGCTGCGACGCATCGAGCGCGCCGAACGCCGCGTCGAACGTACTCGGCCCGCCGATGCCGATGCGCGTCACCTGCAGGTTCAAGGTCTTCGCCGCCGCTTCCACTTCCTCTGCCTGACGCCGATTCATCTCCAGCTCGGCCTGATACAGGACCGCCACGCGCTGCGTCGCGGGGAACGCCTCCTTGAGCAATTCGAGCCGCTTGCCGCCGAGTTTCACGTTGACGGTGGCCAGCCCGGTCGCATTGCCGCCGGGGTTGGCAAGGCTCGCCGCAAAGCCCGCACCGACCGGGTCCGGGACGATCGCGAACACGATCGGGATGGATCGCGTCAGTTTCGTCACCACGGTCGCACCCGGCAAGGTCGGGGCAAAGATGACCTGCGGCTCGAGCGCGACCAGCTCGCGCGCGAGCGCTTCGTGCCGCTCGAGCTTGCCGTCGGCGTACCGCACGTCGACCGTCAGATTCTTGCCCTCGATCCAACCCTTCTCGGCAAGGGCATCGAAGAAGGCCTTGCGATTCGTCGCGGACGATTCGGGCGTGCCGGTCGCCAGGAATCCGATATGGGCGCGGGTGGGCTGCGCGCTGACGCATGGTGCAGCGAGCAGAGCACCCACGCCTGCCAGAAATCGCCGGCGGTCATCCAGACTCAATGGATCCTCCTGCATAACCGGACCTCGGTCGAGTCTACGTCTGATGCCCGGCAAGGAAAATGCAAAGAGGGGACGAAGGCCGCTGATACAGACGGGCCGCGTAGGGCCTTTCGAGGGTCGGAACCACCGCTACCTGCAGGTGGTTCAGCGGGGCCGGGTACGCAATGCGACGTTCGCTGGAGCGCTTGCGGCCTGCGTGTCGACGACCTCACGCCGGGACTTCGGTCGCGGCAAGCCACGCGATCACGGCGCCATTGAACTCGTCCGGCTTTTGGATCATCACCCAGTGGCCGGTGTCGAACTCGAGCACCTGGCTGCCGGGTCTTCCCGCCACGCTTTCAGCCCACGCCGACGAATGGAACATGAACGGCTTGCGCTTGCCGTAGATGAACAGCATCGGGCGCGTTGGCCTGAACACGTTCGCGTGCCGCAGCGCGCCCGTCCACTGCAGGTAGTACGGATAGCCCATCTGCGCGCCGATGAACTTGCGCTCGCTTGGGCAGCGAAGCAGACGCGCCATCGCGCGGGCCATCCGGTCGCCCACCCGCCCACCGATGCGCCAGGCGAGTGCCAGCCAGGTCTGGTAACCGAAGATCATCGCCTTGGCCTTCAGGCTTAGCGCCTGAACGTGGCGGCGCGAACCCGCGTCGCCGACGTCGACGCCGATCACGCGCTCCACGAGCTGCGGATGGCGCATGGCGAACTGGTAGCCGAACGCGCAGCCCCAGTCGTGCAGCAGCAGGGTGACGGGCCGGCCGGCACTGGCCTGCTCGACGATGCAACGGACCACGTCGACAAGTTGGTCCAGCGAGTACGCCCGCCGCGCGTCGTGCAAGTCGAACCCGGGCAAGGTGAAGCGGATGCACCGGTAATGGTCTCTGAGCGCGGCGACCTGGCGATCCCACAGGCGGTGCGTGTCGGGCCAGCCGTGGATCATCACGATCGCATGCGGCGCCGTACCCTCGACGAGCACTTCCATGCGCTCGACGATCGATCGCGTTGTTGGGTCGAATGGATCCATTCCCGCGGTCGGGACGGCTCGAAACGCTTCGGCGCCGAAGCTCAGCGCGGCAGCACCGCCTCCACCGCCTCGGCCACCGTCACGACGATGCGGTCGATCGTCGTCTCGCTGCTCACCAGGGGCGGACCCAGGTAGATCTGGTCGCCGCGACCGCGCGTCATCAAGCCACGTGCCCGCCCCTGCGCCAGCACCTGCGGGCCGATCTTGCGCGCCGGGTCGAAGCTTGCCTTGCTGCTGCGGTCTTCGACGATCTCGATCGCTGCAATCAGGCCCAGGCCGCGGATGTCGCCGACGTTCGGATGCGAACCCAGCGCATCGCACAGGCCGCTGAGCAGGCGCTCGCCCAGCACCCTGGCGCGAGCAGCCAGCCCCTCGCGCTCGAGGATGTCGATCGCCGCCAGCGCCACCGCACAAGCCACCGGGTGGCCGCTGTACGT
Source organism: Burkholderiales bacterium (assembly GCA_020354665.1). GTDB lineage: Bacteria > Pseudomonadota > Gammaproteobacteria > Burkholderiales > Burkholderiaceae_C. The sequence goes on along the minus strand of CP070653.1, from coordinate 1,910,102 downwards.
GTAGCTGTGCATCCAGGCGTCGGTGCCGGGCCGGTCGAACACCGCCGCGACCTTGTCCGACAGCCCCACGCCGCCGAGCGGAACGTAGCCGCTCGTGATGCCCTTGGCGAACTGCATCAGATCCGGCGTGACGCCCCAGTGGTCGAGCGCAAAGCGATGGCCGGTGCGGCCGAAACCGGTGATCACCTCGTCGGCTGCGAACAGCACGTCATGGCGGTCGCAGATTTCGCGGATTCGCTGGAAATAGCCGGCCGGCGGGACGTAGGCACCACCGCCCATCACCGGCTCGGCGATGAACAACGCCACCGTGTCGGGCCCCTCCGCGAGGATCGCGCGCTCCAGTTCGTCGGCGGCAGCGGTCGCCGGATCGGCGCCGGGTGGCACGACGTAGCGATAGCGGTCGTGGTTGGGGATGTGGACGAAGCCGGGCATGCGCGGCTCGAACGACGGCCAGTAAGCCGGCATGCCGGTGGCGCACATCGCCGCCAGCGTCGTACCGTGATACCCACCCATGACGCTGATGGTTTTGACCTTGCCGGGTTTGCCGATGGCCTTGAAGTAGTGGCGCGCGGTCTTGATCGTGCTGTCGGTCGACTCGCCGCCACCGCTGGTGAAGAAGAAATGCGAGATATTGGGGTAGGCCAGCTCGGCGAGGCGCTCGCCCAGCGCCATCGCCTGCAGATTGCTGTTGCCGCAGTAGCCCGAGGCGTAGGCGAGCTCGCCCATCTGCTTGGCTGCCGCGTCGACCAGTTCATGCCGCCCATGACCGAGCGTGACGTTCCACAGCCCCGACATCGCATCGATGTAGCGCTTGCCGTCGGCGTCGATCACGTCGGTGCCCTCGCCCTTGACCCACATGTGGCCGGCCAGATGAGCGGTCGGGTTGTGCAGCGAATGCACCAGGTGGCGCTGGTCGCGTTGCATCAGTTCGGCGTTCAGGCTCATGACGGCCTCCGACTCAAAGTTGTGAATGCTCGTTGACGAACAAACGCTCGCGCCGCCCGACATGCGCCAGCGAATCGGCCGCGACGGCCTTGCCGATGTCGCTGGCATAGGCGGCTTCGAAGGCGGCCTGGCTGTCGAACCACAGCTCCGACACCCCGTCGATCGATCCACCGTTGGTGACGAGGTTGAACGTCAGCCGGCGCAGCTCCGGCAGCGTGCGCGCCAGCGGCGCGTGGCGCACGAGCCACCAGTCGGCAAAGGCCTCGGCGCTCATGTCTTCGCGGCGCGTCAGCAGGATGATGGCTTTGAACATGGGTAGCCTCCGCTACTTCACCGGTTGTATGCGGTGCAGCGGCCGGCCGCCCACCGCGAGCACCAGCGCGACCACCACTTCGTCGGCATGCGGCGCATCGGGGATCGTGATCTCGGCGGCGTCCATGTCGTCGAAGTTCCAGATCCTGTTCTTGTTGGTCACCGGCATCACGATCGTGGACCCCGGCCCGCCGAGCTTCTTGGTCGAGGGGATGATGTCGTCGCCCTTGTGGACGGCCTTGCGCACCGGTGCGCCAAAGCGCGGATGCAGCAGCGCCGCGGCGTGTTCGATCTCGCCGGCCGTGCCGACGATCGCGCCCTTGCCGTACGCGGTCACGTCGTCCGGCGCGACACCGAGCGCCGCCACTGCGCGCTCGGCCAGCAGGGCGGCCACCTCCGCCCCCAGCTCGTAAAGCGGTGCCAGGTCTTCGACGTAGCGGCCGGCATACGGGTTGGCGATCACAGCAGCCACCGTCACCTTGCGCGCGGGCGGCGCGACCGCCTGCCCCATTTCGGTGTGAATCTCTTCGAGCTGGATCACCAGCTTGCGCACATGAAGCAGCGACGTCACGTTGAGCCTTTCGCGATACCGGTCACACCAGAGCAGGCGAGGCGCGCCACGTCCGACGCGAAGCGCTTCGCACGTCGACAGTGTACGTTTCGCGGCGACGCGGCGGCCAGCGCAGTGGCGAGTTGCCACGCATCGACCGACGTCGATTGAACCGGCAGGACTTTGGTCTGGGTGCGGCACGGGCGAACGCCGGCGCAGCCTCGGCCCGGCGCCGGACAAGCCGATGCGAGGTCGAGGCGGCTGGCGCCAGGATCAGGCCCGGTCGAAGCGATCCAGGTTCATCACCTTGGTCCAGGCGGCCACGAAGTCCTGCACGAAGGCCCGCTCTGCGTCGCTGCTTGCGTAGACCTCGGCCAGCGCGCGCAGCTGCGAGCTCGAACCGAACACCAGATCGACGACCGTGCCCGTCCACTTGAGCTCGCCGGTCTTGCGGTCGCGACCTTCCAGCACGCCTTCGGACTTTGCGGACTTCTGCCACTGCGTCCTCATGTCGAGCAGGTTCACGAAGAAGTCGTTGGTCAGCGTCTCGGGCCGCTGCGTGAAGACGCCATGCCTGGACTGCCCGACGTTCGCGTTCAGGACACGCAGGCCGCCGACCAGCACCGTCATCTCGGGCGCGGTCAGCGTCATCAGCTGGGCCTTGTCCACCAGCAGCTCGGCCGCACAAGGCTCCAGGCCCTTGCGCAGATAGTTGCGAAAGCCGTCGGCCTTCGGCTCGAGGACGGCGAACGAGTCCACGTCGGTCTGGTCCTGCGAGGCGTCCATGCGTCCGGGCGAGAAAGGCACCTTGACGTCGTGGCCGGCTTTCTTCGCCGCCGCT
>CP070653.1:1892535-1907354 GCA_020354665.1 Burkholderiales bacterium | reverse complement strand
GACGACGGCCAAACGGCGCACGCGGGTCGTGGATTCAGGTTGCATGGGGCGAGCCTGCCGCGACAGCAGTCGAGCCCGTACCAGTCGCGAGTTCATCGCTCGGCGATTCACGCCGCGCAACAGGCTTGCGGGGCGCGGCTAGGCGGAGCACGCCGGTTGGGCGGCACCCAGCAACTACTTCGGCGCCAGGCGGATCGCGCCGTCCAGGCGGATCACCTCGCCGTTGAGCATGTCGTTGGTGATGATCTGATGCACCAGCTTCGCGTAGTCCTCGGGCGTGCCGAGGCGGCTCGGAAAGGGCACGCTCGCCGCGAGCGCGTCCTGCACTTCCTTGGGCATCGAGAAAAGCATCGGCGTGCCGAAGATGCCCGGCGCGATCGTCATGTTGCGGATTCCGTTGCGTGCCAGGTCGCGGGCAATCGGCAGCGTCATGCCGACCACGCCGCCCTTGCTCGCCGAATAGGCGGCTTGTCCGATCTGGCCGTCGAAGGCGGCCACGCTGGCGGTGCTGACGATCACCCCGCGCTCGCCGGTGCGCTCGGGATCGTTCTTGCACATCGCCTCGGCGGCGAGCCGGATCATGTTGAATGTGCCGATCAGGTTGACCGAGATGACCTTCGCGTAGAGCGCCAGCGCGTGCGCACCGTCCTTGCCCACCGTTCTCGCCGCCGGCGCAATGCCGGCGCAGTTGACCAGCCCGACGAGCTTGCCTGTCGCGACGGCCTTGGCCACGATGGCCTTGCCGTCGTCCTCGCTGCTCACGTCGCACTTGACGAAGGCAGCGCCGATTTCCTTGGCCACCGCCTCGCCACGGTCGGCCTGCAGGTCGGCGATCACGACCTTGCCGCCCTCGCGCGCGAGCATCCGCGCGGTGCCCTCGCCGAGCCCGGAGGCCCCGCCGGTGACGATGAAGACCTTGCCTGCAATGTCCATTTGAACAACTCCTGTCGAGAAATCTGCGTGAAAGCGGAGCGCGCCTCCCGTCAGGCGTAGCGCGGGCGCGGTCTCAGGACAACGCGGCCAGCACGCGCGCGGTGATCTCGTCGACGCTGCCGATGCCGTCGATGCTGCGCAGCTTGGGCGCGGCGGCGTCGCCTGAGGCTGCCCAGGTCTTGTAGTAGTCGACCAAAGGGCGCGTCTGGCTGTGGTAGACGGCGAGCCGCTTGCGCACCGTCTCTTCCTGGTCGTCGTCACGCTGGATCAGCGGTTCGCCGGTCGCGTCGTCCTTGCCCGCCACCTTCGGTGGATTGAACTTGACGTGGTAGGTGCGACCCGAGGCAAGATGCACGCGCCGGCCGCCCATGCGCTCGATGATGGCCTCGTCGGGCACCGCGATCTCGAGCACGTAATCGAGCTTGATGCCAGCGGTCTTCGTCGCCTCGGCCTGCGCGATCGTGCGCGGAAAGCCATCGAACAGGAACCCCGTCGCGCAATCCGGCTGCGCGACGCGGTCCTTGACGAGGCCGATGATGATGTCGTCGCTGACCAGACCACCGGCCTCCATCACCTGATTCGCCTCGACGCCCATTGGCGTGCCCGCCTTGACCGCCGCACGCAGCATGTCGCCGGTGGAAACCTGCGGTATGCCGTACTTCTTGCAGATGACCGCCGCCTGCGTGCCCTTGCCGGCACCAGGTGCTCCGAGCAGGATCAGTCTCATCACGCCCCTCCTTCGTCTCTTCTGGCGGCTTGCTGCATGTCGCACCTTGTCGGCGCGCGAGCCGCGGTCAGGGCCATGCCAGACGCGTAGGCCAGAATACCATGCAGCGCAGCGACGCGAGCCTTCGGTCGGCGACGGTCAGCGGGCGCCGCGCTCGCGCCAGAGCACCCTCACACGCTCGAGGTCGGCGGGGGTGTCAACGCCGGGACCCGGCCGCTCGGCGCAGACATGCACGGCGATGCGCTCACCGTGCCACAGCACGCGCAGCTGCTCGAGGGCTTCGATCGTTTCGAGCGGGGCCGCCTTCAGCAGCGGGAAGCGCCGAAGGAACGCCACCCGGTAGGCGTACAGGCCGATGTGCCGCAGCGGCGGCGGCGACGAGAGCGAGTCGACGCGGCCCGCGGCATAGCCGTCGCGCCACCACGGAATCGGCGCGCGCGAGAAGTACAGCGCGCGGCCGGACGCGTCGAGCACGACCTTGACGATGTTCGGATCGCGCAGTTCGGCGGCGTCGTCGATCGGGTGCGCCGCGGTGGCGACCACGCAGTCCGGCTTCTCATCGAGCAGACGCGCCGTCTCGCGCACCGCGTCCGGTTCGATCAGCGGTTCGTCGCCTTGCACGTTGACGACGATCTCGTCGTCTGCCAGACCGAGCAGAGTGGAGGCTTCGGCGAGGCGGTCGCTGCCGCTCGCGTGATCGCTGCGCGTGAGCAGCGCGCGAACCCCGTGTCGCGAGCAGGCTTCGACGATCGCCTCGTCGTCGGCCGCCACGATCACGGCTTCGGCGCCCGCGAGACGCGCGCGCTCGGCCACACGAACGACCATCGGCGCGCCGCCGATGTCTGCGAGTGGCTTGCGCGGCAACCGCGTTGACGCGAGCCGCGCCGGAATCAGCACCGTGAACTTCACGGATTGGCGGCGAGCGGCGAGGCGGGCGGAGGCGCAGCCTCGACCGTGCGGGCCTCGGCTTCGAGCATGACGGGAATGCCGTCGCGGATCGGGAACGCCAGACGATCGGCACGGCACATCAGTTCGACGCCCACGCCCTCGTCGTTGCGCAGCATTTGCAGCGGACCCTTGCAGATCGGGCAGACGAGCAGTTCAATCAGTCGGTGATCCATGGCTCTGAGCGTTTCAGCGAGGGCGCAGTGCAGCCTGCAAGCCGGCGCACGATCTCGTCGCCGAACGAAGCGTCGAGCAGGAAGTCTAGCGCGACCACCCAGACGCGCGTGCTCCCGGTCCGCCCGGGTGCAAGCTTGACGGCGTCCTTCTCGGTGACGAGCACGTCGGTCGTCTCGGGCGCCCAGGGCAGCACGTCGAACGGCTCGTGATCGGGAAGCGGCAGGCTCTGCACGTCCAGTCCCGCGGCACCCAGCATCTCGAAGAACCGCTGCGGCTCGGCCAGGCCGGCAGCCGCCAGCACGCGACGGCCACGCTGCGCATCGAGTGCGGCTGGATCAGGGGCTGCGCCGCGCCACCAGTCGGCAAGCGCAACCGCGCCGGCCAGCCGCCGCTGCGCGATCACGCCCGGCCACGGCAGCGCAGGCGAGGGCGCGTTGTGCACGACGAGCCAACGCGGCGGGACCTGCGCGGGCACCGGCTGTCGCAGCGGCCCGGCGGGCAGCAGCCGGCCGTTGCCCACGACGCGCCCGTCAATGACCACCACGTCGACGTCGCGCGCCAGGCGCAGGTGCTGCAACCCATCGTCGCAGACGATGACGTCGACGTCGGGATGGTCGCGGTGCAACCTGCGCGCGGCGGCGACGCGGTCACGCCCCACCACCACCGGCACGCCAAGGCGCCGTTGAATCAGCAGCGGCTCATCGCCGACGTCGGCAGCGGTGCTGTCGACGCCCACCGGCGCGACCGCGTGGCGACGGCGCCCCCAGCCACGCGAGACGACGCCCGGATGTCGGCCCCGGTCGCGCAGGAGCCGCACGATCGCCATCGTGGTCGGCGTCTTGCCTGCGCCGCCAGCGACCAGGTTGCCGACCACGACGACCGGCACGTCCAGACGCGCCGCGCGGCGAATCCCGGACCGGTACGTTGCACGATGAAGCCGCCACAGTGCGCCGTAAACGGCGGACAGCAGCCGCAGTGCCAGCGGTGGAGGACTCGAAGACCGCCACCACCACGCTTCGATCCACCGTGCGATGCGCTGCATGGCCGCGCCGCCCACGGTCGCCTGCCGGCGCTCAGCGCGATCCGCCGGGGGATCTCTGTTCGGTCGCGAACGTCAGGCGCGTGAGCCCGGCGCGCCGCGCGGCATCGAGCACGTTGATCACGAACTGGTGCGCCGCGGCCGCGTCGGCGGTGATGACGACCATCGGTTCCTTCAGCGAACCCGCGGCACTCCTCAATCCGGCGGCGAGCAGTTCGGGGTTGCGTCCCTCGACGACGACGCCGTTGACGCTGTAGCGGCCGTCGGCCGAGACGAGAACGATGATCTCGCCAGGCCGGTCCTTCAGCGGCTCGGCGTCGGCAGTCGGCAACGTGACCTTGAGTTCGGCGAACTTCGAGTAGGTCGTCGACAGCATCAGAAAGATCAGGATCACCAACAGGACGTCGATGAACGCAATCAGGTTGATCTCGGGATCGTCTTTCTGGTGCACGCGGAAGTTCATCGCGACTCCGGCTTCAGGTGCGCGCGGCGGGCAGATTGCGCAGCAGGTGCGGGACCATGCGCTCGGCCGCCTGCTCGAGGTCGACCGTGTATTCCTCGACCCGCGCACGGAAGTGGCGGTGGAACATCAGCGCGGGAATCGCGATGATCAGTCCGAACGCGGTGTTGTAGAGCGCGATCGAGATGCCGTGGGCGAGCTGGATCGGGTTGTTGCCCCCGGTGGGCGACTGCGAACCGAAGATCTCGATCATGCCGACCACGGTGCCGAGCAGGCCAAGCATCGGCGCCGCGGCGGCAATCGTGCCGAGCGCATTGAGGTAGCGCTCGAGCTGGTGCACCGCGACGCGGCCAGCCGATTCGAACGTGTTGCGCAGGCCCTCCTCGCCCTGGCGCGGGTCGGCGATCAGACCGCGAATGCCCGCGGCAAGCACACGGCCGAGCACGGAGCTCTCGGCGAGCTTGTTGATCACGTCGTTGGAGGGTAGCCCGTTGCGCGTGACGGACATGACCTCATCGACCAGCCTCAGCGGCGCGACGCGCATGCGCCGCAACGCGATAAGCCGCTCGATGACCAGCGCGAGGCCGACGATCGAGCACAAGAGCAACGGCCAGATCGGCCAACCGGCGGCTTGTATGATCGAAAGCAAATCGGACCTCTCGAGCGCGCGGACTGCGAATCGGGCGATTATGGCCGAAGCGGTTTTGCGCCCGATCCGGCGACAGTCCGACTGCATCGTGCGATCCAGTTCGGCGTTGTGAGCACCGGGTTGATCTTGCGCAGTCCAAAGACATCCACCATTTTTGTGGACAAGTTTGTGGGCAACCCTGTGCCACCGACCGACAGCGCGCAGAATTGCGCGGCTGTGATTGGATTGCCTCACAATTAGGCAGCTAAAAAGTCATGCAAATCAAAGACTTGCGTGAACGTGACGAATCCGTGAGCAACAAATGGGCCCACGGCGCCTTGTTTTTGGCCGCTGTGGAGTTCTCAGGCCGCGCCAGTATTGGCTTTGCAGCGCATCGCGATGTCGGCTGAAGCGATTCCGCGCGTGGTCTGGAGCGTTGCGGCACTCGTCAGATCGGTCGCCGACGCGCTGCAGGCGCGCTTCGGATCGTGCACGGTGCGCGGCGAGATTTCGGGCTTCAGCCGCGCCGCCAGCGGGCACTGCTACTTCAATTTGAAGGATGTCGACGGCGAGGCCGCGTTGATTCGCTGCGCGATGTTTCGCCGTTCGGCATCGCTGCTCGACTTCGCCCCGGCCGACGGGCAGGAAGTGCAGGTGCGCGGCCGGCTCGCCGTCTACGAGCCACGCGGCGAACTGCAGCTGGTCGTCGAAGCGATGACACGCAGCGGCGCCGGTGCGCTCTACGAGCAGTTCCTGCGCCTGAAGGCGCGGCTCGAGGCGGAAGGGCTTTTCGATGCAACGCGCAAGCGAAACCTGCCCGCATTCGTGCAGCGCATCGGCGTGGTCACCTCGCTGGCGGCGGCGGCGCTGCGCGACGTCCTGAGCGCACTCGAGCGCCGCGCGCCGCACGTCGGGGTGATCGTCTATCCGACTGCGGTGCAGGGCTTGGAAGCCCCGGCCTCGCTGGTGCAGGCGATCGATCTGGCCAATCAGCGTCGCGAGGTGGACTTGCTGATCGTGTGCCGCGGCGGGGGATCGCTCGAGGACCTGTGGTCGTTCAACGACGAGCGTGTCGTGCGCGCAATCGCCGCCTCGGGCTTGCCGGTGGTGTGCGGCGTCGGGCACGAAACCGACGTGACACTCGCTGATTTCGCCGCCGACCTGCGCGCACCGACGCCCACCGCGGCCGCCGAACTCGCGGCGCCGGCGCGCGACGAACAGGTGGACTACCTGGCACAGCGGGGACGATCGCTCGCGCGCGCAGCGACCCGCCAGCTCGACAGCCATGCGCAGCGGCTCGACCGGCTGGCACTGCAAGTGTCGCGTCCGGCCGAGCGCATCGCGCGTCACGCGCAGATGCTCGACGCGTTGGCCCAACGGCGGCGCACCGCGTTGCGCCAGCTGCTGGCAGGTCAGCGGGTGACGCACCGCCAGCTGGCGATGCGACTGGCCGCTGCCGCGGCCGGTGCGCTGAAGCGCGAGCGGCTGCGCTGCGAGGCGCAAGCGGCGCGGCTGACCGCGCTCGACCCGCGCCGCGTGATGTCGCGCGGCTACGCGTGGGTCACCGACTCGCGCGGCCGCCCCGTGACCACCGTGCACGCTGTCAAGCCGGGCGACCTGCTGCGCGCGAGCTGGGTCGATGGACGCGCCGATGCGCGCGTCGAGCATGTCGACCGCGAGTCGCCGCCATCGTCCTGAAAGCCGCGCTGCTGCGTCGCGCGACCGCGAATGGCGCGAGGCGAAGCACGGACACTGCGCAGCCGCCAGGGTTTCGCAGCCCGATCGCCCCGCGACTGCAGCAGGCTGCCTAAAATGCCTGCCGGACCCGATCGAAGAAAGGACACAGTGATGGAACACAAGCTACCCCCGTTGCCCTACGCGCACGACGCGCTGGCGCCACACATGAGCAAGGAGACGCTCGAATACCACCACGACAAGCACCACAACGCCTACGTCGTGAACCTGAACAATCTGCAGAAGGGCACCGAGTTCGAGTCGATGGCACTGGAGGACATCGTCAAGAAATCCTCCGGTGGCGTCTACAACAACGCCGCTCAGGTCTGGAACCACACCTTTTTCTGGAGCTGCCTGAAGCCCGGCGGCGGCGGCGAACCCGGCGGTGCGCTGGCCAAGGCGATCAACGCGAAATGGGGCAGCTACACCGCCTTTAAGGAGGCCTTCACGAAGAGCGCCGTGGGCAATTTCGGTTCCGGTTGGACCTGGCTGGTGAAGAAAGCCGACGGCAGCGTCGACATCGTCAACATGGGCGCCGCCGGCACGCCGCTGACCACCGGCGACAAGCCGCTGCTGACGATCGACGTCTGGGAGCACGCCTACTACATCGACTATCGCAACCTGCGGCCGAAGTTCGTCGAGGTGTTCCTCGACAAGCTCGTCAACTGGGATTTCGCGCAGCAGAACTTCGGCTAGCGCGTCACGCGGCGCGGCGGGCCCTTCGACAAGACCCAAGGGTTCCGCTGCACGCGCGCACCGCACTCAGCGCGCGAACGCGGGGCCCTGCAACTTCGAGCCGGGCTTGACGCCGCGCTTGGCGAACCAGCCCTGATTCATCTCCAGCGCATAGCGGACGGGGCGGCTCGAGCAGTGCGAATCGAGCGTCTGGGGCTGCATGTCGGCAATGTCGACGACGGTGCCGTCGTCGGCCAGAAACGCGATCGACAGGGGCAACAGGGTATTCTTCATCCAGAAGCACTGCCGCGCGGGCTCCTCGAACACGAACAGCATGCCGTCGTTGCTGGCCATCTCGCGGCGGAACATCAGCCCGATCGCCCGCTGCTCGGGCGTCAGAGCGACTTCGGCATGGATGTTGTGAATTCCCGCATTGAGCTGGATCGTTTGCAGGCGCTGCGGCGCGTTCTGGGCCGCCGCCACCAGCGCGCCCGCGCACGCAGCCAGCGCGAGCATGAGGCGAAGCGGATTGCGCAACGTCATCTTGGCAAGTGGGTTCGAGGCGCGGCGTCCGTTCAAATGCTGATCGGGCCGGCGCGCGCCGATTTCGGGGAACGGGTGATTATCGCGGTGCAGGCTGTGATCGTTCCGCAGAATGCCGGCCTTGCCATTGCACCGGAGTGAGAGATGAGCTCGGCGACGTCGGCGTTGGCGGCCGATCCGACGGCGGTATCCGCCGCCGCGCCGGCGTGCCCCCGCGCGCTTGGCGAGTCGCTCGACGATCCAGTCGCGCAAGCCGCGTTCACCGAGTGGCGGGCGTGCAGTGACGGCCGGCGGGAAGCCCGATCGCGCCTGCGCGTCACCGGGATGTACTGCGCGGCCTGCGCAGGGATCGTCGAACGCGCGCTCGCGGATGCTCCGGGTGTGCTCGACGCGCACGTGAACGCCGCGACGGCGCGGATGGCGCTCACGTGGGATCCAGCGCAGGCGCAGTTGTCGTCCCTGGCGGCCGCGGTGCAGGCCGCGGGCTACGGGATCGTGCCCGACGCCGCGGCGCCCGCCCGGGAAGTCAGGCAGCGCGAGCAGCGCCAGGCCCTGTGGCGCCTGTTCGTTGCCGCCTTCTGCATGATGCAGGTGATGATGCTCGCCGCGCCGATCTATTTCGCCGCACCGGGCGAGATGGCGGCCGACCAGCGCCAGCTGCTGAACTGGGGCGCGTGGATGTTCTCGATTCCGGTGCTGCTGTTTGCGGCCGGGCCGTTCTTTGCGGGCGCCTGGCAGCAGCTCGGGCAGCGTCGCATCGGCATGGACGTGCCGGTGTCGCTGGCAATGGCCGTGACCTTCGTTGCCAGTACCGGCGCGGCGTTCGACCCGGGCGGTTTGTTTGGCAGCGAGGTCTATTTCGACTCGTTGACGATGTTCGTGTGCTTCCTGCTGGCTGCGCGGACCCTCGAGCAGCGCGCGCGGCACCGTGTCATCTCGACGCTGGAGGACACGATCGAACGGCTGCCGTCGGGGGCGCAGCGACTGTCCGAAGGCGATGCAATCGAAGTCGTTGCACCGGCCGAGCTGCGCCGCGGAGACCGCGTGCGCGTGCCGGCGGGGGCCGCCTTTGCGGCCGACGGCGTGATCATCGAGGGCCGCACGCTGGCCGACGAGGCGCTGCTGTCGGGCGAGTCGGAGCCGCAGCGCAAGGCGTGTGGGGCACAAGTCGTCGCGGGCAGCATCAACGTCGATGCTCCGGTCGTGATGCGCGTCGAGCGCGTCGGCGCAGAGACGCGCTACGAAGCCATCGCCGCGCTGATGCGCGAGGCGCTCGTGCAGCGCCCGCGGCTGCTTCGCGTGGCCGACCGTGTCGCCGGGCCGTTTCTGTGGGTTGTGCTGCTGCTCGCTGCGGCCGGCGCCGCAGTGTGGAGCGTGATTGATCCGTCGCGAGCGGTGTGGGTGGCCGTATCGGTGCTCGTCGTGACCTGCCCGTGCGCGCTGTCGCTGGCGGCGCCGTCGGCGCTGCTCGCCGCCGCCGGCCGCCTCGCCCGCCGCGGCGTGCTGTTGCAGCGCCTCGATGCACTCGAAGCGTTGGCGCGGATGCAGCGTTTGTTCATCGACAAGACAGGGACGCTCACCGAGGATCGCATCGACCTCGCCGCCGTGCAGGACGTAGCGGGCACGCCGCTCGAGCCCGCCGCGGCCAGCCGGGCGCTGCAGCTCGCCGCGTCGCTGGCCGCATGGTCGAATCATCCGCTGTCGCGGTCGTTGGTCGCGGCCGCCGGAGGTGAACCGCCGCAGTGGCGTTGGCAGGACGTGCAGGAGCACCCGGGCCTGGGGTTGAGCGGACGGCTGGACGGCGTCGCTGCGCGTCTTGGCCGCCGCGACTGGGTTCTCGCGGCCAGCGACGCACCGCTCGGGCCGGTGGACGACGACCAGGCCGGGCTTTGCACCTGGTTTGTTCGCATGGACGCGCCAGCGGTGCAATTCAGGTTTCAGGAAACGCTGCGCGAGGGCGCACGCGATGCGATCGAAACGCTCGAGCGGAACGGCGTGAGGGTCACTTTGCTGTCGGGTGACCGCCCGCAGCGCGTGGCCGCAGTCGCGTCGCGCCTGGGTGTGGCCGACGCGCAAGGCGGTGCGTTGCCACAGGACAAGGTCGATGCGGTTGCGGCGGCGCAGGCGCGCGGCGAGGTGGTCGGCATGCTCGGCGATGGCATCAACGATGCGCCGGTGCTGGCGCGCGCCGATGTCGCGCTGGCGATGGGCCAGGCCGCGCTGATCTCGCGTCAGCGCGCCGACGGGGTGGTGCTCTCGATGCGGCTCGACGACGTGGCGATCGCACGCGAAGTCGCGCGCCGCGCCGTGCGCGTGATCCGCCAGAACCTCGGCTGGGCGATCGGCTACAACCTCGTCTGCATTCCGCTGGCGCTTGCGGGGTGGCTGCCGCCGTGGCTGGCGGGACTCGGCATGGCGCTAAGCTCGCTGGCGGTCGTGCTCAATGCGCAGCGCCTGTCTCGATGACGATGCCGCTTGCAGACGATGGATATCCTGTACCTGCTGATTCCACTGTCCGTCATCGCGATGCTGGGGGCGATGGCGGTGTTTGCCTGGGCGCTCGACCGCGATCAATTCGAAGATCTCGAGCGCGAGGGACAGCGCATCCTCGAAGCAGACAACGACGCGCCCTCGGTTGATCCCGATCAAAGGGGCGCTCCGAGTGGGCGAGCAGAATAGCGCGTTTTTTTTGCTGACAACGATGGAGGTGTCCGATGGCCACTAGCGTGAGCGGGACCGCGCGCGTATACACCGACGACCCGGTGCGATGGTTTGCGCTGGCATCGGTTCTGTGGGGCGTGGTCGGCATGCTGGTCGGCGTGATCATCGCGGCGCAGCTGACCTGGCCCGAGCTCAACCTGGGCATCCCGTGGCTGAGCTACGGCCGGCTGCGGCCGTTGCACACCAACGCGGTCATCTTCGCGTTCGGCGGCTGCGCGTTGTTCGCGACCTCCTATCACGTCGTGCAGCGGACCTCGCAGACGCGGCTGTTCGCACCGGGCCTGGCGATGTTCACGTTCTGGGGCTGGCAGCTCGTGATCGTGCTCGCGGCGCTGTCGCTGCCGCTCGGCTACACCCAGGGCAAGGAGTACGCGGAGCTCGAGTGGCCGATCGACCTGCTGATCGCGGTCGTCTGGGTCGCCTATGCCGTGGTGTTTTTCGGCACGATCGGCATTCGCAAGGTCAGGCACATCTACGTCGCCAACTGGTTCTTCGGCGCGTTCATCATCGCCGTGGCGCTGCTGCACATCGTCAACAGCGCTGCGATCCCGGTCAGCCTGACCAAGAGCTACTCGGCCTACGCCGGCGTGCAGGACGCGATGATCCAGTGGTGGTACGGCCACAACGCGGTGGGCTTCTTCCTGACAGCGGGGTTTCTCGGGATGATGTACTACTACATCCCGAAGCAGGCCGAGCGCCCCGTGTACTCGTATCGCCTGTCGATCGTGCACTTCTGGGCGCTGATCTTCACCTACATGTGGGCCGGCCCGCACCACCTGCACTACACGGCGTTGCCTGACTGGGCACAGTCGATCGGCATGCTGTTTTCGCTGATCCTGCTCGCGCCGAGCTGGGGCGGCATGATCAACGGCATCATGACCCTGTCGGGTGCGTGGCACAAGCTGCGCGACGATCCGATCCTGAAGTTCCTCATCGTCTCGCTGTCGTTCTATGGCATGTCGACCTTCGAGGGGCCGATGATGTCGATCAAGACGGTGAACGCGCTGTCGCACTACACCGACTGGACGATCGGTCACGTGCACTCGGGCGCACTCGGCTGGGTCGGCCTGATCTCGATGGGCGCGCTCTACCACCTGATACCACGGATGTTCGGGCAGACGAAGATGTACAGCAGCCGTGCGATCGAGATGCACTTCTGGATCGCCACGATCGGCATCGTGCTCTACATCGCCGCGATGTGGATCGCCGGCGTGATGCAGGGCCTGATGTGGCGGGCGGTCAATACCGACGGCACGCTCGTCTACAGCTTCGTCGAAAGTGTCAAGGCGACGTTCCCGTTCTACGTGATCCGCCTGTGCGGTGGCCTGCTTTACTTGCTCGGCATGCTGATCATGGCGTGGAACGTGATCATGACGGTGCGCGGCGGCAAGCCCGCGCCGGTGCCGGTTCCGGCGCTGGCGGCGCACGCCTGATCGAAAGGAGGCTCGACCATGGCACACAGTCACACCCCGGGCGGTCACGAGCGGATCGAGACGAGCAACTTCCTGATGATCGTGCTGATACTGATCACGGTGGCGATCGGCGGCATCGTCGAGATCGTGCCGCTGTTCTTCCAGCGCTCGACGACGGAGCCGGTCGCCGGGCTCAAGCCCTACACGGCGCTGCAACTCGCCGGCCGCGACGTGTATATCCGCGAGGGCTGCTACAACTGCCACTCGCAGATGGTGCGGCCGTTCCGCGCCGAAGCGCTGCGCTACGGTGACGTCTCGGTAGCCGGGGAGTTCGTCTACGACCACCCCTTCCAGTGGGGCAGCAAGCGCACGGGGCCGGACCTGCACCGTGTGGGCGGGCGCTACAACAACGAGTGGCACCGCATCCACCTGAACAATCCGCGCGACGTCGTGCCGGAGTCCAACATGCCGGCTTATCCGTGGCTGCTCACCGCACGGGTCGACCCCGCCGAGCTGGCGCCGAAGATGAAGGCGCTGCGCGCGCTCGGCGTGCCGTACGGCGACGATGAGATCGCGAAGGCCGCCGAAGAGGTCACGGGCAAGACCGAGATGGACGCGGTGATCGCCTATCTGCAGGTGCTCGGCACCGCGCGCAAGCAACCCTGAGGAGCCAGCGATGGACATCAACGACATTCGCAGCCTCGTTACGGTCGCAGGCCTCGTCACGTTCCTGGCATTGGTCGTCTCGACGTGGGCGAGGCGTCGCCGCTCGGCACACGAGGAAGCGGCTCGCCTGCCCTTCGTAGGTGACGAGACCGAAGACGTCAATGCAGGGGAGCGGTCATGAGCGACTTCTTCAACAGCGGCTGGTCGGTCTTCATCGCGGTGGTCACCGTCCTCAGCCTCGTGGCCTGCCTGGCCTTGCTCGTTATCGCGTCCAGGCGCCGCGTGATGGCCGACGACAACACGACCGGCCACGTCTGGGACGAGGACGTCCGCGAGCTGAACAACCCCTTGCCGCGCTGGTGGATGTGGCTGTTCGTGATCACCGTCGTTTTCTCGGCGATCTATCTCGCGCTCTATCCGGGGCTGGGTTCTTTGACGGGCACATTGAAGTGGAGCAGCATGGGCCAGTTCGAGGCCGAGCAGGCGAAGGCCCGCGAAACCATCGCGCCGATCTATGCCAAGTACGCGTCGATGCCGGCCGAGCAACTCGCGAAGACGCCTGAAGCGATGGCGATCGGCGAACGGCTCTACCTGAACAATTGCTCGCAGTGCCATGGTTCGGACGCCCGCGGCAGCAAGGGCTTCCCGGACCTGACCGATGGCGACTGGCTCGGTGGCAGCGGCACGGACTACATCGCCAAGACGATCGCGGAAGGGCGCCAGGGTGCGATGCCGCCGATGGCTGCGGCGATCGGGACCGGTGACGACGTCAGGAACGTGGCGAACTACGTGCTGAGCTTGTCGGGCAGCCCGCATGACAACGTGGCAGCTCAATTGGGCAAGGCCAAGTTCGCGGCCTGCGCCGCGTGCCACGGTCCCGATGGCAAGGGCAATCAGGCCATCGGCGCGCCTAACCTGACCGACAAGGTCTGGCTGCACGGCTGGGGCGAGCAGGCGATCGTCGGGATGATCAACAGTGGCAAGACGAACGTGATGCCCCCGCAGGGTCGGCTGCTGACGCCCGATCAGGTGCACGTGCTGGCGGCTTATGTCTGGAATCTGTCGCAGTCACCGCGCGCCAGCGCCAGCAACTGATCTTCCCGCATCGGGGTCGCTCGGGCATGAGCGAGCGTAGCAGCGGTGCCGCTGCCGTCGACGTGGGCGAGGACGCCCGCTCGACGGTCGTCTCGCTGTACCAGAAGCAGCGCAAGATCTACGCGCGAGCCGTCAGCGGCTGGTTCGCCGGGTGGCGCTGGGCGCTCGTCTGGGCAACGCAATTGCTCTTCTACGGCCTGCCCTGGGTCGAATGGAACGACCGGCAGGCCGTGCTGTTCGACCTCCCGGCGCGGCGTTTCTACCTGTTCGACCTGATCCTGTATCCCCAGGACTTCATCTACCTCACCGGTCTGCTGGTCGTCTCGGCGTACGGCCTGTTCCTGTTCACGGCCGTTGCGGGCCGCCTGTGGTGCGGCTACGCCTGCCCGCAGACCGTCTACTCCGAGATCTACATGTGGGTCGAACGCCGGATCGAGGGCGACCGGGCGCGCCGCATGAAGCGCGACGCCGGCCCCTGGACCGTCGATCGCGTTTGGCGCTTCGCTGCCAAGCAGGCGGTCTGGATCGCGATCGGACTGTGGACCGGCTTCACCTTCGTCGGCTACTTCACCCCGATCAGGACCCTGTCATCGGCCGCGATCACGCTGAGCCTCGGCCCATGGGAGACCTTCTGGATCCTGTTCTACGGCTTCGCGACCTACGGCAATGCCGGCTACCTGCGCGAGCAGGTCTGCAAGTACATGTGCCCGTACGCGCGTTTCCAGAGCGCGATGTTCGACAAGGACACGATGATCATCAGTTACGACCCCGAGCGCGGCGAGCCGCGCGGCACGCGAGGCCGCAGCACCGATCTGACAGCGGCGAACCTCGGCCACTGCATCGACTGCGGGCTGTGCGTGCAGGTCTGCCCGACGGGTATCGACATCCGCAACGGTCTTCAGTACGAGTGCATCGGCTGCGCAGCGTGCATCGACGTGTGCAACGGCGTGATGGACAAGATGAAGTACCCTCGCGGACTGGTGCGGTACGCGACGCAGAATGGCATGGCCAATCACTGGACGCGTGCGCAGATGTTTCGTCATGTGGTGCGGCCGCGCGTGCTG
>CP070653.1:1881575-1892435 GCA_020354665.1 Burkholderiales bacterium | reverse complement strand
GACGGGCGTGAAGATCTTCAACTGGGTGGCCACGATGTGGAGGGGCTCGATGACCTTCGAGACGCCGATGCTGTGGGCCGTCGGCTTCATCTTCGTGTTCACGATGGGGGGCTTCACCGGACTGATCCTGGCAATGGCACCGATCGACCAGCAGCTGCAGGACACCTACTACGTGGTGGCGCATTTCCACTACGTGCTGGTCGCAGGTTCGCTGTTCGCGATGTTCGCTGGCGTCTATTTCTGGGGGCCGAAGTGGACCGGAGTGATGTACTCCGAGACGCGCGGCAAGATCCACTTCTGGCTGTCGCTGATCTTCTTCAACGTCACCTTCTTCCCGATGCACTTCCTCGGCCTGGCGGGCATGCCGCGCCGCTATGCCGACTATCCGATGCAGTTTGCCGACTTCAACGCCATCGCATCGATCGGCGCGTTCGGCTTCGGCCTGATGCAGGTCTATTTCTTCTTCTTCGTCGTGCTGCCGATGATGCGCGGCCAGGGCGAGAAGGCACCGCAGAAGCCGTGGGAAGGCGCCGAGGGGCTCGAATGGGAGGTGCCGTCGCCGGCCCCGTGGCACACCTTCGAGACGCCGCCGAAGCTCGACGCGACGGCCACGCGCGTGATCGGCTGACGCCACGATGGTCGTGACTCCCGAGCAACGCAAGGCCAACCGGCGGCTGGGCGTGATCCTGGCGACGGTCGCGCTCGCCTTGGCGCTCGGCTTTGTCGCGAAGTTCGTGTGGCTCGGGCACTGAGGGCCGACGCGATGGCGCAACCGACACCCGACCGCGACGGCGTGCGTGCCGACAACCGGCACATGGTGGTCAAGCTCGCGGTGATCGCGGTGGCGATGTTCGGCTTCGGCTATGCGCTGGTGCCGATGTACCGGGCCATCTGCGAGGCGCTGGGCGTCAACGTGCTGTCGCTGGCCGAACGCAATGCGGCGGGCATCGGCACGCTCGACGCACGAAACATGCAGGTCGATCCGTCGCGGACCATCACGGTCGAGTTCGACGCCAATGCCCGCGGTCCCTGGGAATTCAAGCCCGCGAGCCGCTCGATCGACGTGCATCCGGGCGAGCTCGCCACGGTGATGTACGAGTTCCGCAACGTGCAGGACCGCTCGATGACGGCGCAGGCCATCCCGAGTTATGCGCCCAAGCAGGCCACCGCGCACTTCAACAAGATCGAGTGCTTCTGTTTCCGGGAATACACGCTGGCCCCCGGCGAGAGCAGGCAGTGGCCGGTGGTGTTCGTCATCGACCCCAAGTTGCCCAAAGACGTCACGACGATCACGTTGAGCTACACCTTCTTCGAGGTGGGCGGCAAGATGCCTGCTCCGCCGAATGCAGCGGCGCCCTCGACGGTCAAAGGAGCTGCGTCGTGACCGCGCCCGGAGCGGACCTGAAAGCCGCCGTTTCTAGGAAAGGCTCTTTCCCGCAGACGATGCGTGCCGTGTTCTGGTCGTTCTTCGGCGTGCGTCGCTCGAGCGACCACGAGAAGGACGTGTCGCAGCTCAACCCGGTGCACGTGATCATCGCCGGTATCCTCAGTGCGATCGTCTTCGTTCTTGCGCTCGTTGCGCTCGTGCACTGGATCATCGGCAGCGGCATCGGCAGCTGAGGCCCGCAAATTTCGCTTGGAGGAGAGACTACAAATGTCCGCAGCGACCCCATCGGGGCACACGCCCTACTACTTCGTGCCCGCGCCTTCGCGGCACCCCGCGATGACCGCGACTGCCTTCTTCTTCGTGATCCTGGGGGCCAGCCAATGGATCAACGGCCACGCGTGGGGGCGTTGGCCGCTGTTGTTCGGATTGCTGCTCTGGCTGTTCACGCTGTTCAACTGGTTTCGTGACGCGATCGCGGAAAGCGAGGGCGGGCTGTACAGCGACCGCGTCGACGTTTCGTACCGCTGGAGCATGAGCTGGTTCATCTTCAGCGAGGTCATGTTCTTCGGTGCGTTCTTCGGTGCCCTGTACTGGGCGCGGGTGCACGCTGTGCCGATGCTCGGCGATCTGGACCATCGGCTGCTCTGGCCGGATTTCAAGGCAGTCTGGCCGAGCGCAGTGCCCGGGGCGACCGCCTCGCCGGCGGGCACGGTGGAGCCGTTTCAGATCATGGGCCCGTGGCCGATCCCGACGCTCAATACCGCGATTCTGCTGACGTCCGGGGCCACGATAACGATCGCCCACCACGCGGTGATCGGCAATTCACGCGGCACGGCGATCTTCTGGATGTGGATCACCGTGCTGCTCGGCGCGATCTTCCTCGGCTTCCAGGCTTACGAGTACATCCATGCCTATACCGATCTGAACTTGAAGCTCACCTCGGGCATCTACGGCAGCACCTTCTTCATGCTGACCGGCTTTCACGGCTTCCACGTGCTCGTCGGCATGCTGATGCTGACCTTCATCACCTTGCGGCTCATGAAGGGGCACTTCACTCCAAAGCGTCACTTCGGATTCGAAGGGGCAGCGTGGTATTGGCACTTCGTCGACGTCGTCTGGCTCGGGCTGTACATGGTGGTCTACTGGCTTTGACTGCCGGCGCCCGGGGCGGGCGCCGGGCGCCGCTTTCCAGCGGCAGCCCGATCGACAAAGAGCGCCCAAGGCGCTCTTTGTCACTTCTGGCGGACGCCAGATTGCGACGTCGTTCAGGCTGAGATCGGAATGCCTGTCGGGCGGATCCAGCCGAGCTTGTAGCTCAACAGGATGAACAGGAACAGCGCAATCGAGATGCCCACCCGCCAGGCCAGCGCCCGCGCCATGTTGGGGTTGACAGGCCGGTCGCCGGCGCGGGTACCGCGAAGCATGAAGAAACCGGCGGACGCAAGCGCGAACACGATGCCCGCGAACGCCAGCACAACCAGAATTCTCATCGACGGCATTATCCCTGCAGTGGATCGTGATGGCTGGATCGACTGACAGTGGATCCGCACGCCCTGCACGTCGGCAACAGCGGTGGGTGGTGTTGCTCGCCGCGGTCGTCGCAGTGACGATCACCGCGCGGCTGGGTGTCTGGCAGCTGGACCGTGCCGCACAGAAGGAGCGCCTGCAGCTCATCGAAGACGAACGCCGGCAGCTGCCGGCGCTCAGCGGCGAACAGCTTGCATTCGATGCGGCTGCGGCCGACGCGCAATACCAGCGTGCTGTGCATCTGACAGGGCGCTGGGCCGCGGGGGCGACTGTCTTTCTGGACAACCGGCCGATGAATGGCCGAGCAGGATTTCTGGTCGTCACGCCGCTGGTGCTGGCCGATGGCTCGGGCGTGCTGGTCCAGCGCGGGTGGGTCGCGCGCGACGCAGCCGACCCGCGCCGGCTGCCGCCGCTCGATACCGCGGCGGGCGCAGTGGCGATCATCGGCCGGGTGGCGCCCCCACCCAGTCGGCTATTCGAGCTCGAGCCGGCCGCGCCGGGCCCTATCCGGCAGAATCTCGACGTTCAGGCGTTCGCGCGCGAAGTCCGTCTGCCGCTGCGGCCGCTGTCGGTCATGCAGGTCACGGACTCCGGCGCCGCCTTCGACGGACTGCTGCGCGAGTGGCCGCGACCGGCGGCCGATGTCCACAAGCACTATGGTTACGCCTTCCAGTGGTTCGCGCTGGCCGTGTTGATCGCGGGGCTGTATGTCTGGTTCCAACTCCTCCGTCCCCGCCGTGACGCCTGACGAGCCATTGACCCTGGCAGTGCACAGCCTGCCCGAGCCGAGGCTGCACGACGACACGCGACGCACCGTCAGTGGGCGCATCAAGATGCTGCTCGTGCTCGCGGCTTGCGCGGCGCCGGTGGTGGCGTCGTACTTTGCCTATTTCGTCCTCCGGCCGCAGGCGCGCACCAACTACTCGACGCTCATCGAACCGACACGGCCGATGCCAAGTTCGCTGCCGCTGTCCGACATCAATGGCCGATCGGTGCAAGCGCGCTCGCTGGGTGGGCAGTGGCTGATCGTGGTCGTGGCGGGCGGCGCCTGCGACGGCTCATGCGAGAAGGCGCTGTACCTGCAGCGACAGCTGCGCGAAATGACGGGGCGTGAGCGAGACCGCATTGACAAGGTGTGGTTGATTCCGGATGACGCTGCGGTTCGGCCAGAATTGCTCGCCGCCGTGACGGCTGCCCCCGCGCCGGTCTGGGTGCTGCGCGTGCCGCGCGAGGCGCTGGCCGCGTGGTTGCAACCGGCGCCGGGTGAAACACTCGAGCGCCATCTCTACATCGTCGATCCGATGGGCAAGTGGATGATGCGCGCACCTGCCGACCCCGAGCCGGCCCGGCTCAAGCGCGACATCGAGCGACTGCTGCGGGCATCGAGCTCTTGGGATCGTGCGGGGCGGTAGGTGGCTGGCGTGGATACGGCCTTGTACGACCTCACGCCGGCAACGCGCCTTGCGCTGCTTGGCGTGGTGATCGCCGTGGCGCCGCTCGTGTGGCTCTGGCTGCGTCACCGGCGCTCGGCGCCGGCAGACCGACTGCGCGCACTCACGCTGCTGACTCTGTTCCTGACCTTCGACCTGGTGCTGTTCGGCGCTTTCACGCGCCTCACCGATTCCGGACTCGGTTGCCCCGACTGGCCCGGCTGTTATGGCAGCAGCAGCCCGATTGGCGCACGTGACGAGATCCACGCTGCGCAAAGCGCGATGCCGACCGGTCCCGTCACGCACGGCAAGGCCTGGATCGAAATGGTGCATCGCTACCTTGCGATGACGGTGGGCGTGTTGATCACCGTGTTGATGATTGCCAGCTGGCTGCTGCGACGACGCGATCCGGCGGCCGTCGTCTCGCCATGGTGGGCCACAGCCACCTTCGCGTGGGTCTGCGTGCAGGGCGCGTTTGGTGCGCTCACCGTGACGATGAAGCTCTATCCGGCAATCGTCACCGCCCACCTGCTCGGTGGGATTGCTGGCGTGATGCTGCTCGCAGCGCAGGCACAGGCCGGCGCACGCCAGCCGGTCGTGCTGACCCCTGGTTTGCGCTTCGCGGCGTGGAGTCTGCTCGGCCTGCTGATCGCACAGTGCGCGCTCGGCGGCTGGGTCAGCGCCAACTATGCGGTGCTCGCCTGCACCGATTTCCCCACCTGCCAAGGCTCGTGGTGGCCGCCGATGGACTTCGGGCACGCGTTTGTGGTGAGGCGCGAGCTCGGCTTGGCGCGCGACGGGGGCTTCCTGCCCTTTGCCGCGCTGACCGCGATCCATTACGTGCATCGGCTGGTCGCCTACGTCGTGCTGCTGGCGATGGCTCTGCTTGCCCGGCGGCTCGCGCGCTCTGGCGCGGCTGGGCTGCGCCGGTTCGCGCTGGGGCTCGCGGGCCTGGCGCTGTGGCAGCTGGCAAGCGGCTTGTCCAATGTCGTGCTCGACTGGCCGATCGTCGCTGCGCTGGCGCACACCGGAGGCGCCGCAGCTGCCGTCGCACTGCTTACCATCCTGCTCGCGCGCGCCGGCGGTGCGCCCCGGCCCGAGCAGACCGCAGCCGGCGCGCCCGCGCTGTCCCGCCGTCCCGCTTGAGGCATCGCCCCATGCCGCAGTCTCTCTCCCATCCGGCGCCGGCGAGCCGCAATTTGTCGCGGGGCAGGCAGTACTACGCGCTGACCAAGCCACGTGTGGTGCAGCTGATCGTGTTTTGCGCGGCGATCGGCATGCTGCTTGCGGTGCCCGGACTGCCCGAATGGCAGCCGGCGCTGGCGGCCGTCGTTGGGATCTGGCTGGTGGCTGCGGCCGCCGCGGCGTTCAACTGCCTGGTCGAGCAGCGGATCGATGCCAAGATGGCGCGTACCGCGTGGCGACCGACCGCGCGCGGTCAACTGACCAGCCCGCAGGCGCTGGCCTTCTCCGCGCTGCTATGCGCTGCCGGCAGCGTGCTGCTCTACGCGTGGGTCAATCCGCTGACGATGTGGCTGACACTGGCCACCTTCGTGGCTTATGCCGTGGTTTATACCGTCGTGCTCAAGCCGCTGACGCCGCAGAACATCGTGATCGGCGGTGCTTCGGGAGCGATGCCGCCGGTGCTCGGCTGGGCGGCCATGCGCGGTGACCTTGGTATCGAGGCCTGGCTGTTGTTCCTCATCATCTTTCTCTGGACGCCTCCGCATTTCTGGGCGCTCGCGCTGTACCGCACCGAGGACTATCGGCGTTCCGGTTTGCCGATGCTGCCGGTCACGCACGGCGCGGAGCTGACGCGCTTGCACGTGCTGCTCTACACGCTCGTGCTGTTCGCCGGCGCGCTGCTGCCTTTCGTCGTGGGGATGAGCGGCTGGATCTACCTCGCCGCAGCCGTTGCGCTCAGCGGCTGGTTCGTCGCGCTCGCGTGGCGTCTGTGGCGACGCTATAGCGACGCCCTCGCCCGGCGGACCTTCAGGTTCTCGATTCTGTATCTCGCGCTGCTGTTCGCGGCGCTGCTCGTCGATCACTACCTGAGTCGGCTCATCGTATGAAGCGTCGCTCCGTCGTCGTCCTCCCATCGATCCTGCTCGCACTGGCCGCGTGCGACAGGCTCGGCGGCGGGCCCGAAGGGCCCAGACCCGGTTTCAATGGCATCGACATCACCGGCGCCGAATACGCCCGCAAGCTGGCGTTGCCCGACATGGCTGGGCAGGTGCGCACGATCGAAGACTTCAAGGGAAAGGTGATCGTGGTCTTCTTCGGGTACACGCAGTGCCCTGACGTCTGCCCGACCACGATGGCCGAGCTTGCCGAAGTCAAACGCTCGCTGGGCGCCGACGGCGAGCGCGTGCAGGGCGTGTTCATCACTGTCGATCCCGAGCGCGACACCCCCGAGCTGCTGCGTGCCTACCTCACGAGCTTCGACCCGACTTTCGTTGCGTTGCGGGGAACGATCGAGCAGACGCAGGCGGCGGCCAGGGAGTTCAAGGTGTTCTTCGCGAAGGCGCCCTCCGCGACCGGTGGCAACTACACGGTGGACCACACGGCCGGCTCGTATGTCTTCGACACGCGCGGCCGCGTACGCATCTTTGAACGCTACGGCGCCGGCGCCAAGGCCCTGGCCGACGACCTGAAGCTACTGCTCGCCGAGAAGTAGCGCCCCGAGGAAACGGCAACGGCCCCGTGCAGGGGCCGTCTGTTGTCGAGGGTGCGGTGGTGTGCCCGGTCAGGCCGTCACCTCGAGCACCTTGCGCATCTTCTTCATCGCTGCCGCCTCGATCTGGCGGATACGTTCGGCGCTCACGCCGTACTCTGCCG
The DNA here is from genome assembly GCA_020354665.1 of Burkholderiales bacterium. GTDB lineage: Bacteria > Pseudomonadota > Gammaproteobacteria > Burkholderiales > Burkholderiaceae_C. Next base: position 1,885,253 of record CP070653.1, on the reverse strand, counting down.
CCAACTGGTGCAGCGTCATGCCGCCCGAGCTGTCGTCGTTGACGTTCAGCCAGCGCTCCTCGACGATGCGGCGGCTGCGGGAATCCAGGACTTCGAGCGCCCGGCCGATACCGTCACCAGCCAGGCGGTCGCGTGCCGCCGCCTCCATCACCTGCGTGGGTTCGCTTGACTCGTCGGCGAGATAGGCGATCGGCGCAAACGTCTCCTCAGTGTCGTCAGCAGGCGACGGCTCCAGCGACACGTCCCCCCCCGACAGTCGCGTCTCCATCTCGAGCACGTCCTCGGGTCGCACGTTCAGTTCACGCGCCACGATGTCGACCTCGCTCGGGTTCAACGTCGTGCGGTGAACGTCGCCGTCGGCGAGATTGCCTTTGAGCCTGCGTTTCAGCGAACGCAGGTTGAAGAACAGCTTGCGTTGCGCCTTGGTGGTCGCGACCTTGACCATCCGCCAGTTGCGCAGGATGTACTCGTGGATCTCGGCCTTGATCCAGTGCAGCGCATAGCTCACCAGCCGCACTCCCTGACCCGGGTCGAAGCGCTTGACGGCCTTCATCAGGCCGACGTTGCCCTCCTGGATCAGGTCGCCATGCGGCAAGCCATAGCCGAGGTACTGGCGCGAAACCGCGACGACCAGCCGCAGGTGCGACAGCACCATCCGGCCGGCCGCGTCGAGGTCGCCCGACTCGCGCAGCCGCTTGGCCAGCGACACTTCCTCGTCGGCGGTCAACATCGGAATGCGATTGACCGCCGAAATGTATGCATCGAGGTTGCCGAGGGGCGGCACCAGCGCGAACGGGTCACGGACGGTCAGGGCATTGCTTGCAGACAGGCTCATCGGCGATCCACTTCCTCCAACGGTTGCAGCAGCGAAGATATTAGCACTCAGGCTTTGAGAGTGCTAAACGACTCGAAGTTCCTCTCAGGGCAGCCAAGAAAACGTTGAAATGTGGACACGAAAACGATAGCAGACACTAACAACTTGCACCGACGGGGACTGGATCGGCTGGATTCCCGCCGGGAGGAAGGTGGATCATCAGCCTCCGACACCGCCCGGCGGCTTGAACACGCCACCAAGGCGTGCTCCGCAGCACCCCGGCATGCCACCCGATCCGGTGCAGAGGGCGATGGCTGGCGCTGCGTCAGTCGGTGTAGCGCTGCAGGACGTATGTGCCCGGCGCGTCGCCAAGCGCAGCCTCGGCAGGGATCGGCCGGGCGCGCCGGGGTGGCGACGAGCGCCGGGCCAGCCACTCGTGCCAGGCCGGCCACCACGAGCCGTCGTGCCGCCGCGCCCGTGCCTGCCAGGCATCGGGTTCGATCCAGTGCCCATGGGCCCGCCGAGTGGCGACGTGAAAGTGCCGATTGGCGTGCCCCGGTTCCGAAACGATGCCGGCATTGTGCCCGCCGCTCGTCAGCACGAAGGTCATTTCGGCGTCGCAAAGGTGATGCAACTGGTAGACCGAGCGCCAGGGGGAGACGTGGTCGCGCTCGGTACCGACAACGAACATCGGCTGCCGGATTGCGCGCAGGGACACGGCCCTGCCTTCGACCCGATAGGTGCCCATCGCCAAGGTGTTGCGCAGGTACAGCGCCGTCAGGTATTCGTTGTGCATGCGCGCGGGCATGCGCGTGTGGTCCGCGTTCCACGCCATCAGGTCATTGGGCTGCTCGCGCTCGCCCATCAGGTACTCGCGCATGCGACGGGTCCACACCAACTCGCGCGAGTGCAGGAACTGGAACGACCCGGCCATCTGCTCGCCGGTGAGGTAGCCCTGGCTCTGGGTGATCTCCCGCAGATAGTTCACCTGGCCCTCGTCGATGAAGAGGCCGAGCTCTCCCGGTTCCGAAAAATCGGTCTGCGCCGCGAGGAGCGTGACCGTCGCCATCGGCGGCAGACTGTCATAAGCGTCGACGCCCCCCGGACGCGCCAAAGCGGCGGCAGCGATTGCCAGCAGCGTGCCACCCAGGCAGTAACCCATCGCGTGGACTGGCGTCCGGCGGTCGTCGAGGTGACCGATCGCACGCAGCGACTCGAGGACGCCCAGGCGCAGATAGTCGTCCATCGTCAGTTCACGGTCTGACGCATCCGGGTTGCGCCACGACAGCATGTAGACGGTGTGGCCCTGCTCGACGAGATAGCGCACCATCGAGTTGTGGGGCGACAGGTCGAGGATGTAGTACTTCATGATCCACGAAGGAATCATGAACACGGGTTCCGGACGGACCGTCTTGGTCAGCGGTTCGTAGCGGATCAGCTCGATCAGTCGGTTGCGCAGCACGACTTTGCCTGGCGTGACCGCCACATCGCGTCCGACCTCGAAGCGCTTTGCCGCAGCGAGCGCCGGCGATTCGATCACGCCCGCCGCCGCTGCAAGGTCTTCGACCCAGTGCTGTGCGCCCTGTGCGAGTCGCAGGCCGTGTGACGCCACTGCTTCGCGCAGGACCACGGGGTTCGTCGGCAACCAGTTCGCGGGCGTCATCATGCCGAGCCATTGGCGTGCGAAGAACTCGGTCTGCCGCGCGTGGCGCGCGGTCATGCCTCGAACGATCGCCGCTTCGCGCCAGAACGCCTCGGCATTGCGAAAGCCAGTGCGCAGCATGCTGAAGGGCCACGCCGTCCAGGCGCCGTCGCGAAAGCGCGGATCGTCGTCGGCCGCCCCAACCGGCAACTCGTCGTGGCCATCGGACTGCAATGTCTCGCGCGTCAGTTGCGTTGCCAGCGCCGCGAGTTCGAGCTGGCGGCCCGGCGAGGCGCCCAAGCGCCACGCCCAATCGGCCCACGCCAACCCGATCGAAATCGGCGAGAGGCCACCGGTGAAGGGCGTCAGCGACGAGTGCCAAACGCGGTCCAGGCGCTGGGTCGGCGTTTCGGTGGGGAGCTCGGTCGGCCGCGGCATCGCCAACGGCCCCGGCACTGCGGACGCAGGGCGGGCGGTCCGGGCCGGTGCAGTTCGGGCCGGTGCAGTTCGGGCCTTGCGGGCCGCCGTCGCGCCGCGCGGCCGCTTGTGGCCGGTGAGCTTGCTGGCCGCCATCAACAAGAGTCCGCCGGAGTGACGAAAAGCCTCAGACGTTGAACAGGAAGTTCATCACGTCGCCGTCCTTCACGACGTAATCCTTGCCCTCGCTGCGCATCTTGCCGATCTCCTTCGCGCCTTGCTCGCCCTTGCATGCGATGAAATCGTCGTAGGCGATGGTCTGCGCGCGAATGAACCCGCGCTCGAAGTCGGTATGAATCACCCCCGCGGCCTGCGGCGCCGTGTCGCCGACGTGGATCGTCCAGGCGCGCACCTCCTTCGGACCCGCGGTGAAGTAGGTTTGCAGACCGAGCAGCCTGAAGGCGGCGCGAATCAGACGATTCAGGCCGGGCTCGTCCTGACCCATTTCATGCAAGAAGAGCAGCCGATCCTCTTCGCTCATGTCGGCCAGTTCGGCCTCGATCTTGGCGCAAATCGCGACCACCGGCGCGTTCTGGCCCGCGGCGCAGTCGGTCAGTCGGTCGAGCAACGGGTTGCCGTCGAACCCGTCCTCGGCGACGTTGGCGACGAACATTGCCGGCTTGGCCGTGATCAGGCACAGCGGCTTGAGCACAGCGAGTTCTTCCTTGCTGAAGCTGACGGTGCGCACCGGTTTGGCCTCGTTGAGCGCGGCTTCGCACTTCTCGAGCACGTCGACCAGCCGTTG
>CP070653.1:1874565-1881475 GCA_020354665.1 Burkholderiales bacterium | reverse complement strand
TGCGGCATCCGCTCGTCGCGCGGGTCGCTTTCACCGGCAGCGAGGCCGGCGGCCGGCACGTGTACGAATCGGCCGCGAAGGACTTCAAGCGCGTGAGCCTCGAGCTCGGTGGCAAGTCGGCCAACATCGTGTTCGCCGATGCGGCGCTCGACGACGCGGTCAAGGGTGTCGTCTCCGGCATCTTTGCCGCTACAGGGCAGACCTGCATGGCCGGATCGCGACTGCTGGTGCAGCGATCGATCCACGATGAATTCGTCAGCCGCCTGACCGAGTTCGTCAAAGGTGCGCGCCTCGGCGATCCTTTGTCGCCGCAAACCAATGTCGGCCCGGTCTCGACGCCGCCGCAGTTCGACAAGGTGCTGCAGTACATCGACATCGCCAAGGCTGAGGGTGCGCGCTGCGTGCTCGGCGGCGAACGCTCGCGGCGGTCCGGATGCGAGAAGGGCCTGTTCGTCGAGCCGACGATTTTCACCGGCGTCAACAACCAGATGCGCATCGCACGCGAAGAAGTTTTCGGTCCGGTGCTGGCCGTGATTCCGTTCGACACCGACGACGACGCGGTGGCCATCGCCAACGACAGTGCCTACGGCCTCGCGGCGGGGGTCTGGACACGCGATCTGCAGCGCGCACTCACCCTGCCGAAGCGCCTGCACGCGGGCACGGTCTGGGTTAATGCGTATCGCGTGGTGAGCTATCTGGCGCCGTTCGGCGGCGTCAAGGCCTCCGGGCTCGGCAGGGAGAACGGGCTGCGCGCAATCCACGAGTACCTGGAGACCAAGAGCGTGTTCATCAACGCGAAGCCCGGGATTCCCAATCCGTTCGTGCTGGGGTAGGAGCGGCGCACACGCTCCTGCTCACCGGCAAACCGCTGACGGCAAAACGCGCCTTGCGCCGCGCTGCTCCGAGCAGCACGGCGCAAGGCGCGTTGACCAAGCGGCCTACGCGCGGATGGTCGACGATCACCGGGCCTTACGTGCGGTCGGCCTGCCGCGCATCGTGGACCTCGGCGAAGCGCACACCATCGCGCGCATCGCGTACAGGCGCCTACGCGCCGAGAATCAGGCCGCAGCGCCTGCCGTTGCAGCGGTAGCGCCTACACCCAAATGACCGTCAGCTCGATGCTGTCAAAGGGCTGTCGTCTCGCGGATCCGATGTAGCGGCCGAGTAGGCCAATCACCGAGCGCGGGGTACGAGCGCAGGCAGACCGCGACTCGTCTGCGGCGGATAGAGTAATCCGCGGCGTTCAAGTAGGCCGAGCAGCTATCGCAACCGGCGTCACCGCCGAGCGAAAAGTCGGCCACCGTTGCGCCACTGGCTGGCAGCGGCGCCAGATAGCGCGCACACGAGCCCCGCAACCGGCACGGCCGACAAGGGATGCAGCGCGACTCGTTTGCCGGCAGCACGATGCTAGGGTTGCGGTCCATCACTTCGAAGCATGCTCCGACGAGGCGCAGCCGTGACGGAGTTCCGAAGTCACAATCGTGATGAATGACCAGGTTTTGATGCCGGGTCGCAGCTTGCAGCCGGCAGGCGGTCAGACCACCAGTAGCAGCACCGCCATCAGACAGGCCAGCACGAGCAGGGCAGCGGCGGACGCAGTGAGCGCAAGTGCTTCGGGCTCGCGCCGTGCGAATGCATCGACCCGCGCGCGCCAGGTCGTCTGTCAGTGCAGGCCACGAGCGGGCGCGCCTTGTCAGCTGTCGCGGTTGGTTGGTGCAGGGCACTCACGACTGACGCCTGCCGCGCCGAAACCAGTAAGCGCGGAAGATCAACCAACGAGTGCTGCTTATCGTCGCGCCGCAGGTGCCGTCGCGTGCCGGTACGGTTGCGGGAACGGCGTGAAGCGCCTGGGACGACGGGCGGCCGGTGCGCGGCTATTGGCGCTGCTGCCAGACCAACATCGCGCCCCCTTGACTGCCTGCAAGAAGCGTCAAGTTGCTTTGAGGGCCGGTATGGAGCACCAGGGCAGGTGCCACGCGTGCGCCCACCGCTGTACGCAAAGGCGTGCGGACACCTATCGCCAGTCCGGTGTTGAGCTGTAGGCCGCCGACCTTGGTGGTCGCGGTCTCGGGCGCCCAGAAGCGGCGCGACACCTCCCCGTGCCGCCAGTTCGATAGGAAGCCGTTCGATGCCTCGTCTGCCAAAGCAGGGCCGCTCACGGTCCCGACAGCGAGCATTGCCATCGCCAGCCAGCGGTGGATGGTGCTCGGTGAAATCTGTGCTGCGGCCACGGTCCTGATCCGAAGTACGCTGCTCGTATTCGATCCCAGCGGAGGTGGCGACGCAGTCACATGGTGGTATCGAATGCAACGGGGTGGCAAACAGCGGCGCTCTTGCACGGAGTTCGGGCGACAGCGCGTGAAAAGCGTGTGCTGAAAACATCATGCACGCCTGCAAGACGCGCATCGGGCTGCGCATCCTTGCGCGTTGCCGATGGCGCGCCATCCCTGTGAGCGTCGTGCCGAGACAGCCGCTGCAGTACGCCAGCGTGAGCAGGCTGGCATGCGCGACGTGTGGGGCGACCTCGATCTAGGCGCAGGCCAGCGGTGGGCGCACAGCGGGGATCCGCTACGGTTTCCGATTGCGCGGGCACGACGGCTTGGTCTTCTCCATCTCGCACTCCTTCCTTCATCACGCTAAGGTCTTCGCGAAATCGGGTGCACTTCAACTTCAATCTTGCGATGTCGCAACGCCAGGCCAGTACGCAAGGCGCGGTAATTGGACGCAGGTCAATGACCGGGGACCGCGCTCTTGGTAGCCTGATTTGTCTGTCTCCTGTGCCGGCGGATGCCGGGAAACACGGGCCGTGGCTCGCCCGGACTGTCACGCGCTGCACATCGTTCGACGACGGACGGAAGGCTATCTCCAAGAAGTGAGCACACCATGAGCCAGGACAAAGCCGTCAAGCAAGAATCTCTCCCATTTCCCCCCACGCCCTCGGGCAGCAAGGCCGGCCGCACGATTGCCGAATCGGTCTACAGCCCGCGGCCGGCGCCGCGCCACCTGCCTGCCGACGCGCCGAATATTCTCATCGTGCTGATCGACGACGCCGGCCCCGGCCTTCCGGATGCGCTGGGCGGCGAGGTGCATACGCCGACACTGGGTCGCATCCTGAACGAGGGAATTGGCTACAACCGCTTCCACACCACGGCCATGTGCTCGCCTACGCGAGCGTCGCTGCTGACCGGCCGCAATCACAACCGCGTCGGCAACGGTCAGATCACGGAACTGGCGAACGATTTCGACGGGTACTCCGGGCGCATTCCGCGCAGCAGCGCGCTCATCGCCGAAGTGCTGAAGGACTACGGCTACAGCACCGGTGCCTGGGGCAAGTGGCACAACACGCCCGCCAGCGAGACGACCGCAGCGGGCCCCTTCGAGAACTGGCCGACCGGATTGGGATTCGAATATTTCTACGGCTTTCTCGCGGGCGAGGCCTCGCAATACGAGCCCCATCTGGTGCGCAACACCACCGTCGTCCATCCCCCGAAGACGCCGGAAGAGGGCTACCACCTGAGCGAGGACCTTGCCGACGACGCCATCCGCTGGCTGCGTACCCACAGGGCACTCGCGGCCGACAAGCCGTTCTTCATGTACTGGGCGAGCGGCGCCATTCATGGGCCCCATCAAGTCCACAAGGAATGGGCCGACAAGTACAAGGGCAAGTTCGACGACGGCTGGGACGCCTACCGCGAGCGCGTGTTCAAGCGTGCCAAGAAGCTCGGCTGGATCCCGGCCGACGCGCAGCTCACGCCGCGGCACCCGCAAATGGCGTCCTGGGACAGCATCCCTGAAAACGAGAAGCCGTTCCAACGTCGCCTGATGGAGGTGGCCGCGGGCTATGGCGAGCACGTCGACGCGCAGGTCGGCCGCATCGTCGACGAAATCGAAAAGATGGGCTGCGGCGACAACACGCTGATCTTTTACATCTGGGGCGACAACGGCTCGTCCTCGGAGGGACAGAGCGGCACCATCAGCGAGCTGCTGGCGCAAAACGGCATACCCACCACCGTCGATCAGCACATCAAGGCGCTGGAGGAGCTTGGCGGCCTGGACGTGCTCGGCTCGCCGCTGACCGACAACCAGTATCACGGCGCCTGGGCCTGGGCCGGCAGCACGCCCTACCAGGGAACGAAGCTGCTGGCGTCGCACTTCGGCGGCACGCGCAATCCCATGGCCGTGCGATGGCCGGCAAAGATCAAGCCCGATGCGACGCCGCGCGCGCAGTTTCATCACTGCAACGACATCGTGCCGACGATCTACGAGGTGGTCGGCATCACGCCGCCGCGCGAAGTCAACGGCGTGCCCCAGGACGAGATCGATGGCGTGAGCATGGCCTACACCTTCAACGACCCCAAGGCCAAGGGGCGCCTGCTCACCCAGTACTTCGAAATCATGGGCAGCCGCTCCATCTATCACGACGGCTGGATGGCGAGTGCCTTCGGCCCGCGCATTCCCTGGCTACCGGGCACACCGCCCGGCATCGCCCAGTGGACGCCGGACAAGGACGTCTGGGAGCTGTACAACCTCGAGGAGGACTGGACGCAGGCCAACGACCTCGCCGCGAAAATGCCGGAGAAGCTGGCACAGATGAAGGAGATCTTCATCGTCGAGGCGGCCAGGAACAAGGCGCTGCCGATCGGCGGCGGGCTTTACGTCGCGCTGTTTCACCCCGAGTTGCGCCTGGGCTCGCCCTACACGGAGTGGACCTTCTCCGGGGATACCGTGCGCGTGCCGGAGTTCGCCGCGCCGGCGCTGGGGAACAAGCCCAATCTCGTCACCATCGACGCCGAGATGCCGGCCGACGCGAACGGCGTGCTCTACAAGTTGGGCGCGAATTCCGGCGGACTCACCTGCTTCGTCGAGGACGGAGTTCTCTGCTACGAGTACAACCTGTTCATCGTCCAGCGCACCAGGATCCGCGCCAAGCAGAAGCTGCCCGCCGGCAAGGTGAAGATCGAGATCGAGACGGACTACATCGAGCCGAAGGCGGGCGGTCCGCTGAAAGTGACGCTGAAGGTGAACGGCAAGGCATTCGCCGAGGGCACGGTGCCGGTCAGTGCGCCGCTGGGCTTCACCGCCAACGACTGCCTCGACGTCGGCATCGCGCTCGGCTCGCCGGTGTCGCTCGACTACCGCAACAAGGCGCCGTTCAAGTTCAACGGCACGATCGCGCGGATGCACGTCAAGTACGCACCGCCCAAGGCGATGCAGGAACGAACATAGCCCGAGGGATACACAATGAACTCACGCCAGCAACTGGACGATTCGATCGTCGAGAACATCGTCAAGCGCTCGTATCAGTACGTCGCGATGTACAACGTGAACAACAAGTTCGCGCTCAAGCAGGGCGGCTGGAACACTGTGGCTGCGGACACGCAGCTCAAGGACCACACGATGCGGGATATCGCGCGGCCCAATAACGATTCGCTCTACATCGGCTGCATGCTGGACCTGCGCAAGGATCCCGTCATTCTGGACATCCCGGCCATCGACTCGAAATACGTCTCGCTGATGGTCACGGCCTACGACCACTACGTCAACATCCCGCTGGCGACGCGGCTGGGCGATTTCCGCAAGCCGGAGAAGATGCTCTTCTATAGCTCGCGCACGGAGGCATACAAGAAGGGCGAGAAGATCACGGATGTCGGCCGCAATTTCGAGGCCAGCGGGGACTTCGTGTCGGCGGTGTTTCGGGTCATGCCGCACGCCAGCGATACGCAGCGATTCAAGCGCATCACCGGGCAGATGCAAGCGGTGAAACTGGTGACTCTGACGGAGCTCCGCGGCGACAAGGCCAAGCCGCTCGGCGATATCACGTTCCCGCCGGTTGGAAAGACGGATGCGGATGTGTTCGAGACGAACCTGCTGGAGGTCATGCAGTTCGTCTTTAACCACATGACCTTCGATCCGAAGAACGAGATCGACCAGGCGCTGCTCGCGGCCTACGAACCTCTGGGGGTGATGCCCGGCAAGGCTTACGACCCGAGCCGGGTCGCGAAGATCGACGGCAAGCGTTTGCGGGAAGTCGCGGAACGCGTCTGGAAGGCTGAAATGGCCAAGGTCGGCAACCCGAAGTTCGACCACTACGTCACCAAGCTGTTTCAGCCGAAAGGCCAGATGAGCCTGGAGCATCTTCTGTTTCAGTCCGTGATCGGGCCGATCGGCCAACCGGCACAGGAGGCCGTCTATCCGGCGGTCGCGACGACGGACGGCAAGCCGATGAACGCCAGCCACGACTACGTCATCCGCATGGCGGCCGGCGACATGCCACCCGCGAGGGCCTTCTGGTCGTTTACCTTGTACGACACGAAGAACGGCTTCTTCATTCCCAACGACCGGAAGAAGTACAGCGTGGGCGAGAACGGCGGCATGAAGCTGGGCGCCGACGGTGGCATCGCCATCCACATCGCTGCCAAGAAACCGGAAGGCGTGCCGGAGGAGAACTGGCTGCCGCTGAATCGCGGTGACTACGGCGTCGACGTGATCCTGCGTCTGTACAACCCGGATCTCGAGAAGTTCAAGACCTGGTCGCTGCCCAAAGCCGAACGGATCGGCTGATCGCGGGTGAGGGTAGGCGGTGGTGCAGGCATCGTTCTCGACAAGACGTGATCAAGGGCTTCGTTCGGAGGGCGCAGCGCGTGCGGGGCGCTTCGCAGCCCGCACCTCATCCTGCACCGCATACAGGCTGCGGTCGGTCACGTACCTATCGAACACCGATGCCATGCCGGCGCGCACCTGCTCGGCATTGGCATCGACACCGTCACATTCGACCCGCGCCACGGTTCGACCATAGCGATCCGTCGTCTGCGGCGTCACGACAGCCTGCTTCTTGAAGCAAAGCTCGGGCCAAGCGCTGACGGCTGCGGTTGCCGAAGGCCTGACCCTTCTCAGGCGCGTCGATCTCGGC
>CP070653.1:1834803-1874465 GCA_020354665.1 Burkholderiales bacterium | reverse complement strand
AGCGCATCCAGCCGACGCGCGCGCACGTGCGGCGCGGGAGCACGTAAATGTGCTTCCAGGGCCGGCGAAAGCGAGCGCAGCGCTACATGAGCACGACGCAGATCGGGGCTGGCGAGCGTGGCACCGCAATTCGGGCATTGCAGCAATTCGCCCTCAGGAACCGCGGCGCCACACGCGTGACAGTTGAAGGTATGCCCGCGGGTCGGGGCCTTGCGCAAATCGGCACCCGCGGTCACGTCTTCTGGATCGACCGCCCGCGCGAGCCGTGCGACGTCAATGAGACCTGGAACCGACCCGCAATGGCGGCATTCCGCAGATCCCGCATCGGCCAACGGTGCGCCACAGTTAACGCAGGCGAGCGCGGAATTCACGCGCAACAACGCTGCGCGGTCCGCCGAAGTCAATTCCCGCATGTAGCCCTTCTCCGACAGAAACTGCGCGAAAGTCTGCCAGGCACCATGCCCGCGCAGGCACTCGAGTTGCTCGGTGGGACCCCAGCGAGACCGATTGGCGACCCGTTTGAGCGCGCCGCTGCAGCGCGGGCAACGCAAGCGATCGCCCAACGGCCGATGCGGCTCGGCATGCGCTTCAGCCATCGCACCGATCAGCTCGAGCAGCGACGCTCCTGTGAGACGGACCGATTCCAGGCTGTCGAACCACACCAGATGGCATGGCGAACACAGGTCGATTTCGACCGGCCGCGCATAATGCCCCTGCAGTGCCAGACGCCGCAGCGGCAGGCCACAGTTGCCGCAGGGCAGAGTGTCGTGCAAGGGGGACGGCGAACTGATCATGTCCCCGTTCGGCGGCCGGCCGCAGCGGTCCGTCCGACCGATGAGATCACCGGTCAGCGCACGGCGGCCGGGCGCGGTACACCGGCCGCGTGTGCCTGCTGGTCCGCGTGATAGCTCGACCGCACGAGCGCCCCAACGGCAGCATGGGCAAACCCCATCTTGTAGGCCTGGTCCTCGAACATCTTGAACGTGTCGGGATGGACATAGCGGCGCACCGGCAGGTGGTGCGCACTTGGCGCGAGGTACTGGCCGATCGTCAGCATGTCGATGCCGTGATCGCGCATGTCGCGCATCACCTGAAGGATTTCTTCGTCGGTTTCACCCAGCCCGACCATCAGGCCGCTCTTGGTTGGGACTGCGGGGCTCGACGCCTTGAACTTCTTCAGCAGCGCGAGGCTGAACGCATAGTCGCTACCGGGCCGCGCCTCCTTGTACAGGCGTGGCACGGTTTCGAGATTGTGGTTCATGACATCGGGCGGTGCGGACTTGAGGATCTCGAGCGCGCGCTCGTCACGGCCGCGGAAGTCCGGCGTCAGGATCTCGATGCGCGTGTTCGGCGACTGATGGCGCACCTGTCGGATGCATTCGACGAAGTGCGCCGCGCCGCCGTCGCGCAGGTCATCACGGTCGACACTCGTGATGACGACATAGGATAGCTTGAGCGCGGCAATCGTCGTCGCAAGATTGACCGGCTCATCAGCGTCCAGCGGATCAGGGCGACCGTGACCCACGTCGCAGAACGGACACCGTCGCGTGCACTTGTCGCCCATGATCATGAAGGTCGCCGTGCCCTTGCCAAAGCACTCGCCGATATTCGGGCAGCTCGCTTCCTCACACACCGTGTGCAGCCTGTGAGCGCGCAGAACCTGTTTGATCTCATAGAACCGCGTCGACGGCGAACCGGCTCTGACACGAATCCAGTCCGGCTTGCTCAGGGCGTCCGCAGGCAGCACCTTGATCGGAATGCGCGCCGTCTTCTCCTTCGACTTCTGCTTCGCGGTCGGGTCGTAGGAGGCGGCGGATTCGGGCAGCTTGCTCATCTCGAGGGGCTGAGGTGTGCGGCCAGGCGCTCGCCCAGTACCGTGGCAACCTCTGGCCAAGTGGCAGCAATGCCGAGTCTAGCCAGATCGGTAATCTGCAGCCCGGCATAGCCACATGGGTTGATGCGCGAGAAGGGCTCCAGATCCATCGCGACGTTCAGCGCCAGCCCGTGGTATGTGCAGTGGCGAGTGACCTTGATGCCCAGAGCGGCAACCTTGGCCAGGTCCTCGAAAGGGTCCGTACCGGGCGGTCGGGTCGCGAGGGTTGCGTGCGAGAACGGTTCGCTGAGACACACGTAAACGCCGGGTGCGCCGCGAACCCGATGGCCGGTGATCCCGTAGCGCTCGAGTGTCTGAAGCGCCGCCGCCTCCAACCGGAATACGAATTCCTTGACGAAGATTCCCAGGCGCTGCAGGTCGACGAGCGGATACGCCACCACCTGGCCCGGGCCGTGGTAGGTCACCTGGCCACCGCGGTCAGACGCCACGACCGGTATCTCGCTGGCGCGGAGCACATGCTCGGTCTGGCCGGCAACGCCGAGCGTGAAGACCGGCTCGTGCTCGCACAACCAAAGCTCGTCGGGCGCGGCGCCGTCGCGCCGCTGGGTGTAGCCGCGCATCGCCTCGACCGTCTCCAGGTAGGGAACGCGGCCAAGCGACCGGATGATCATGCAGCCGGGCCTAAAGAACGACCTTGACCATCGGGTGGCTCGACAGCGTGCGATAGAGCCCGTCGAGCTGCTCCTGGTCGGTAGCTGTCACGGTGACGGTCAATCCGAGGTACTTGCCGGCCTGGCTCTCGCGCTGCTCGATGGTGGCTGCGTCAAAGCCGGGGTCGAACTGCTGCGCGATACACGCCACGGCCTCGACAAAACCGGCCACGTTGGCGCCCATGACCTTGATCGGAAAGGCGCAGGGGTATTCGATCAAGCTGGGCTCGGGTCGCATCACACCGATGACCGGCCGCTCGAGCGCTAGACCGACGGCGTCGCCTTGGCTCGCTGGTACGCCTCGTAGAGCCTGGCATAGACCGGGCCGGGCTTACCGCGCAGTGCGCCGTGACCCACCGGCTCGCCATCGAGCAGGGTCACCGGCAGCACCTCCTTAGTGGCTGAACTGAGAATGATTTCGTCGGCGGACAACACGTCGGACTCGGGAATGGGGCGCAGGTTATAGCCTATGCCGCACTCCTCGCACAGCTCGGCCAGCAGGTCATAGCGAATCCCCTCGAGCACGTGCTCGCTCTTGGGTGGCCCAAGCAGCGCTCCTTCGTGGACGATCCACACGTTGCTCGCCGAAGCCTCCGTGAGGAAGCCGACCCCATTGGGCCCCTCGCGAAACAGGATCGTTTCGACCGCACCACGATCCGCCGAAATCTGCCGGGCCAGGACATTGCCGAGCAGCGACGTGCTCTTGATGTCGCCCCGCTCCCACCGGAAGTCGCGCGCCGTCACGCATGCCACGCCGTGGTGCCGCTGCTCCGCAGTGGGCGGCTTCATCGGACCGGACATCACGAAGACCGTCGGTTCGACATCCGTCGGCATCACGTGATCCCGTGGCGCGACGCCGCGCGTAACCTGCAGATAGACAAGCTGGTCGTTGGCGCCGGCGTCCGCCGCCAGCGCCGTGACCACGACACCGATGCGGTCGAGCCACTGTTCACGCGAAAAAGGGTTGGCGATGCGCACCTTGTCGAGCGAGCGCGCGAGCCGAGCCATGTGTTCGTTGAAGCGGAACAGGCGCCTTGCATACACCGGAATGACTTCGTAAACGCCGTCACCAAAGATGAAGCCTCGATCGAGCACCGATACCTTGGCGTCGGCAAGTCGCAGGTACTGCCCGTTCAGGTAGCAAACGCTGTCTGGAAGGTTGGACATCACCGGCTTTCGCGAAAGATCGCTTGCAGCTTACTTGATCCACAAACGCAGCGCATCCCAGGCACGCCCGAACAGACCCGCCTCGGGCACCGCCTCCTGTACCACCAACGGCACTTCAGCCACCATGCTGCCCGTCGAGGTGCTGACTCTGATCGTCCCGACCCGCTGGCTCTGCGCAAGCGGGGCGACGAGCGGGTCGGGGCGCTCGATGCGTGTCTGCAACTTGCCTCCTTCACCGTGCGGCACGGCCACCAATACCGGCGCGGACACGCCCAGCTTGGCCTGCCGGTTTGCGCCCTTCCACACTTCGGGCGTCGCGATCGGCGTCCCCGCCTCGAACAAGCGGATCGCGTCCCACGCGGTGAACCCCCAGTTCAACAGCTTCTGGCTCTCGCTGGCACGTGCCTCGCGCGAATCGGTCCCGAGCACGACGGACAGTAGGCGGCGGTTGCCCGGACCATTGCCTCCCTTGGCCAGGTTGGGAAATTCGCGTTGTGCGCTGGCGATCAGGCAATAGCCCGCGGCGTCGGTGAAGCCGGTCTTCATGCCGTCGACTGACGGATCGCGGCCCAGCAGCAGATTGCGGTTGTCTTGCTTGATCTTGTTGAACGTGTACTGGCGAATCGAGTAATAGGGATAGAACTCCTGGAAGTCGGAGATGATCTGCGAGGCGATCACGGCCAGGTCGCGTGCCGTACTGCCGTGGCCCGGCTCGGTCATTCCGGTGACGTTCTTGAACGTGGTGTTCTTCAAACCGAACGCCTCAGCCTGGCGATTCATCATCGCCACGAAGTTCTCGACCGTGCCAGCCACGCCTTCGGCAAGTGCCACCGACGCATCGTTGCCCGATTGCACGATCATGCCGTGCAGCAGTTCGTCGACCTTGGGTGTCATCTTCGGTTCGATGAACATCACCGACGCGCCGCCCTTGCGTTCGTCCCACGCTCTGACGCTCACTGGCAGCGCCTGTTCCAGCGTGAGCTTGTGGTCGCGTAACGCAGCGAACACGAGATAGGCGGTCATCAGTTTGGTCAGCGACGCCGGGTCCGCCGGTGCGTCCGCGTTACGCTCGGCCAGCGTCGTGCCCGTCGTCAGATCGAGCAGGAGATAGCTGCGCGCCGCCACCTCCGGGGGTTGAGGCAACTGCGCGAAGGCGCAGCTCATCGCAACGTAGCTCAGCAGCAGGAATACGATCAGTCGTTTCATCGGCAAGTACAAGGTCAACTTAAGGGTGGCCATTGCGGCGCGGTGGTTTCCTGTCCCCGGGCACGAACCCAGCGATACGGCTACAGGGGCGGCGGCGCGAGCGCGAGGAGCAGCAGACGCTTGAGCAATGTCAGCTGCCCGTGAAAGAAGTGTCCCGCACCCGGCACCACCGTCACCGGCAGCGACTGCGAGCGGGCCCAGTCGAGTGTCGCCGACAGCGGAACCACGTCGTCAGCCTCACCGTGGACAACGACAGTGCCTTCCGCCACAGCGGGCATCCCAAAGCGGCTGGTGGCCGGAGCGATGAGCACGAGACGGCGGGGCCTTGCGTATTGCGCAAGCCGGGCAGCCGCCTGCGCCGCGATGTAGCCGCCAAACGAGAACCCACCGAGCAGCAACGGGCGATGTGAACCGCCGAACGCTTCGATGACGGCCAACGCATCGTCGACCTCGCCGCGCCCTTCGTCCCACGCACCGGCGGACCCGCCGACACCGCGGAAATTGAAGCGCACGCTCGAGTAACCGAGCTCGACGAACGTGCGTGCCAGGGTTTGAACGACCTTGTTGTCCATCGTTCCGCCGTGCAGCGGGTGCGGATGGCAGGCCACGGCCAGGCCATGCGGCACAGCCTGTCCCGGCTCATCGATCGCGCACTCGATCGCGCCAGCCGGCCCGCCGATGCTCTTGCGGACGGTACGCAGGTTCAAGCCGCTGGCCTCAACGCCCCACGTCGGGCGCCAGTAGCAAGCGCTCGACGATGCGACCGTTCTTCAGGTGCGACTCGACGATTTCGTCGACGTCGGCTGCGTCCACATAGGTATACCAAACGCCCTCGGGATAAACCACGGCCACCGGCCCCCCCGCGCAGCGATCCAGACACCCTGCTCGATTGACTCGCACACGGCCTGGTCCGTTCAATCCTTCGGCCTTGATGCGCACCTTGCAGTGATCGAATGCGTCCTGCGCTCCGTGCTGCGCGCAGCATGCCTCGCCACCTTCGCGCTCGTTCAAGCAGAAGAAGATGTGTCGCTGGTAGTAGCCCATGCGGGAATTGTAGGTTCGCTCCCGAGACGCCATGTCGCTGCGCACGGCTCACGAAGGCTCGCGCGAACTGATGCGCGCCAGCAAGTGCACGAGCACCGCGTACGGCCATAGCCATCCGATCCACTGCGCGATGCCGTGCAAATGGATGAAGCGTCCCTGCTCCCAGGCCTGCAGGCTTTCAGCGAAATACGGATCCTCCGGCGCCTGGGAGATCAAGGCGACGAGCGTCGTGAGAACCACCAGTCCCAGTCCGGCAGCGCCGCGCCAAGACACGGCGACGAGCGCCAGCGCAATCGCGACGCCGGCACCGATGCCAGCCCATGCGCGTGGCGTGATCCATGCCGTTGCGTGTTCCGGGCCGAAATTGAGCGCAGTGGCCAGTGTGGTTGTCGCCAGGCCGACGCCGGCAGCGCCGAGGACGAGCAGTGCCCGGCGCCATGCACCCAGCGTCACCGTGTAGGCGAGCAGGCACGGCGCCAGCAGGCCAAGCGCAGTCACGCTGACCTCAGCCGGCACCGGCAGCGGTTCCACCCGCACGATATCGGCCAGTGCCCAGCTGTCGATCAGCGACGACCATGGTGTGTCGAGCAGCGCGAAGACCACCTGTTCACGCAGCCGGTCGAGCGCCTGCCCCATGCCCAACGGCACGGGCGCAGGAAAGAGCAGTCCGGCCGGCCAGAGCAGGAGCAGCGTGAGCGCCGTTGGGCTGGCGTGCGCGAACCAGCGCTCGCGCAGGCCTTGCCACCATGCCAGCAGACCGAGCTGGTCGAGCGCCAACCCCACGGCCACGCCTGCGCCGGCACCCGCTGTGTTCAGCAACCAGTCGAGCCGCGACGGCACCCGCTGCGGCAACAGGTGCTGGAGCATTTCCAGTAGGTAAGAGAGGACCGCTGAAATCGCCAGGGCGAGCCACACCGAGCGTCGCGAAGACGCCCCGCTGCGCACCGCGGCGGCGAACACGAGTGTGCCCATCGGCACGTAGGCGGCCAGGTTGGCCGCCGTGTCGAACCGGTCGATCCAGCGTGGCCACGGCAGCAGAAGGAACCCCAGATCGAACGGGCCCTGCTGTGCTCCCCACCCGCTGAACGGGTAGAGCGAGGCATAAACGACCAGCACGGCCCAAGCGAGCGCGAGCGGTACGGCCGCACTCGTGCCGACTCGGCCCCGCCGGCTCACCACGCGACCGCGGCGAAACGCGCCCCTTCGGTCATTGCATTCACTCCGCGAACGGCTTGACCACGACCAGCACGACGATGGTTGCGAAGATCAACACCGACATCTCGTTGAATACCCTGAACCACCGGTGGCTATGCCGGTTGGCCGAGAGTTCGAAGCGCTGCAGCAGACGTCCGCTGACATGGTGATAACCGAGCGCGACGGCCACAAGCAGCAGTTTCGCGTGCATCCAGGCATTGCCGGAACCCCAGCCAATGCCATAGCCGATCCACAGCCACAGGCCGAGCGCGAGCGCCGGTACGGCGAGCAGCCAGGAAAAGCGATTCAGGCGCCGCGCCATCAGCAGCAGCCGCTCACGCTCGGCGTGACTCCCATCCTCGACCTGCGCGAGATTGACGAGGATTCGCGGCAAATAGAAAAGGCCCGCAAACCATGCCGCGACGAACACGATATGAAACGCCTTGATCCAGAGGTAGGCTGAATTCATCGGCTCGATTATCGATGCGCGAGGCAAGCGCAGAAAAAAGAAGCCCCGGCCTCACGGCCGGGGCATCAAAGCCTTATCGCTGTCATCACGGTAAGGCTCCTGCTCAGGGAGGAAAAGCAGGGAATGACAACCTTGCGGCTATCATTCAATGACAACTTTAGCAGACGCCCAGCAAAAAGCGAGTGGGACGGGGCCCGCGCCGAGGCACCACCGGAGGACCGCGCGCCCGCGAGCAATGTGCCGGCGGCGTCGCCCAGCCGACCCCAGCGGCCGCCACTCGAGGAGCCTGACTTGTCCGTGCTGCCCCCCGTGCCTCCCTACCCGGCCAGCCGTCCGCGCCGCCTTAGGCGCGATGCGTTCACGCGTGCGCTCGTGCGTGAAACTCGGCTCGCACCCGAGGATTTCATTCTTCCGGTGTTCGTTCTCGACGGCCAGAACCGCACAGAGGATGTGGGCTCGATGCCGGGCGTGCAGCGCCTTTCGCTCGACCGGCTGCTACCCGTTGCCGAGGACTGCGTGCGCTTGGGCATCCCGGTCATGGCGTTGTTCCCGGTCATTGACCCGGCATTGAAGTCGCCCGACGGCATCGAGGCGACAAATCCCGACGGGCTGGTGCCGCGGGTGGTTGGTGAGCTCAAGCGCCGCTTTCCCGAGCTCGGCCTGATGACCGATGTCGCCCTCGATCCCTACACAAGTCATGGCCAGGACGGGCTCCTTGACGACTCGGGCTACATCCTCAATGACGAGACGGTCGCCGTGCTGGTCAAGCAGGCGCTGGTGCAGGCCACGTCGGGCGTCGATATCGTGGCACCGAGCGACATGATGGACGGGCGCATCGGGGCGATCCGCAACGCGCTGGAGACCGAGCGTTCGGTGCACACCAGGATCATGGCCTACAGCGCCAAGTACGCAAGCGCCTTCTACGGACCTTTCCGCGACGCCGTGGGGTCCAAGTCGAACCTCGGCAAGGCCGACAAGAAGGTCTACCAGATGGACCCGGCCAATGGCGATGAGGCGTTGCGCGAGGTCCAGCTCGACATCGCCGAAGGCGCCGACATGGTGATGGTCAAGCCCGGCATGCCGTACCTCGACATCGTGCAACGCGTCAAGCAGACCTTCCGCATGCCAACGTTTGCCTATCAGGTCAGCGGCGAGTACGCGATGCTCAAGGCGGCAGCGGCCAACGGCTGGCTGGACCACGACGCGGTCATGATCGAGGCGTTGCTGGCCTTCAAGCGCGCGGGCGCCGATGGCGTGCTCACCTACTTCGCGCGCGACGCGGCCCGCCTGCTGCGCGTGCGTTGATACACCACCGCGGCAACGGCGCGATGCGTATCTTCCACGTCAGCGCCGAGCAGTTCCGGGAAATCGACGCGCTGCCGCAGAGCCTGCCCGGCGAAGGTTATCTTTGGGTCGGCATCGCACGCCAGATCTTCGAAGGTCGCGCCGGGCCGGTGCAGGCTGCGCTGCAGCGCTGGACGGGCGGCCAGCTTGTCGACCTGCACGTGTCGGACCTGCTCAACAACCAACTGCCTTCGCACTTCGACTACACCTCGTGGTACGACATGCTCGTGTTCCGCCGCCTCGCACCGGCCGCGGGCAGCGAAGAGCAAGCCGGCGCTGCGCGGGATCCTCTGTCGCATCCCGCGCGGGCTGCCCTGCCCTCGATTGACACAAGTCCGGTGGGGTTTGCGCTGTTCGACCGCGTGCTGCTGACCGTGCACCCGGCGGATTGCGCGGTACGGGAGTACTTCGCGTCGCGGTTGGCCGCGATGAGCGGACCGGAGGCGCGCGCCGGGACGAGGTTACCGCCGAATCCGGCGGACTTGATGCTGCGCATGGTCAACCACATGGTCGACGGTTACCTCGAGCTTCGCCGCCTGCTCACGCGCCAGTTCGGCCATCTCCAGAACGAACTGCTCGATCCGAAGAGCCACTTCCGCGACTGGCAGCTGCTGCTGGCGTCGCGCAACCAGCTGCATCAGCTCGAAGACACCTGTGAGGACCAGCGCAGCGCGATCCAGGAGTGGATCGACGCGGTGGCGGAGTGGCCCGCCGAGGTGGCACCGGTCGCGCAACGCGAGCGCGAGTTGCTCAATGTGCGTTCACGCGACGTCCTCGAGCACATCGAGCGGGTCCTCGCCCACGTGCGCAGGCTGGAGCAATCCGCTGAAGCTGCGGTGCAGATGCACTTCTCGGCGCTGGGACGGCGGACCAACGACATCATGCGCACGCTGACGGTGCTGACCGCGATCTTCCTGCCGCTCAACCTGGTCACCGGGATCTTCGGCATGAACTTCGATGCGCTTCCCCTGATACACAGCGCGACCGGTGTCTGGATCACGCTTGGCTTGATGGCCGCACTGGGCGTCGGGCTGGGTGCCTACTTCTGGCGCAAGCGCTACCTCGGCACCCACACGGCGCCTTGAACGCCAGTGCGGATCCCCCGGGTGGCCGCAGGATTGCCCCTGGGCACGCTCATGCGCGGCCACCGCTTCGGGTTCGCCCGCGACCATCTGACCGCTGGTACGGATCGGGAAATCCCAACCCCACCAGCACCTGGCTTTCTTCAGATTGCATGATCCGTGCATCGGTCGCGCAATCGTGGTCGTAGCCTTGGGCGTGCAGCGTGCCGTGCACGAGCAGGTGCGCGTAGTGCGCAACGAGATCGAGGCCCTGCTCGCGAGCCTCCCGGGCCACCACCGGCGCGCAGACGACCAGGTCGGCCATTACCGCCGGCGTCCTTTCGTAATCGAACGTCAGCACGTTGGTCGCGTAGTCCTTGCCGCGATAGTCCCGGTTCAGCGCCCGGCCCTCGGCTTCGTTGACAACGCGCACGGTCAGCTGAGCCGGCGTTCGGAGTGCCGCGCGAATCCAGCGCGCGACGCGATGGCGCGGCAACAGGGCACGATGGCGGGCGTCGCGAAACTGCAGCGCAAGCCTCAGTTCAGGGCGCGCGATCATCGCGCCCCTTGCTACGCACCGTGTCGTAGGCCTCGACGATGCGTACGACCAGCGGATGTCGCACCACGTCGGCCGAAGTGAAGCGCGTGAATGCAATGCCGGGGACACGCCGCAATACGCGTTCAGCATCGACGAGCCCACTGGTTACCCCCTTGGCCAGGTCGATCTGACTCACGTCGCCATTGACCACGGACTTGCTGCCGAAGCCGATGCGCGTCAGGAACATCTTCATCTGTTCGGTCGTGGTGTTTTGCGCCTCGTCGAGGATGACGAACGCGTGGTTGAGGGTACGGCCGCGCATGAAGGCAAGCGGTGCAATTTCGAGCAATCCCTTTTCGAACGCTCTGGTCACCCGGTCGAAACCCATCAAGTCGTAGAGTGCGTCGTAGAGCGGCCGCAGATACGGATCGACCTTTTGCGCCAGGTCGCCGGGCAGGAAACCGAGTCGCTCGCCCGCCTCGACGGCAGGGCGGGTCAGGATGATCCGCTGCACCGAACTGCGTTCGAGCGCGTCGACGGCACAGGCCACCGCCAGGAAGGTCTTGCCCGTGCCGGCCGGGCCGATTCCGAAGGTGACGTCGTGGTCGAGCATCTGCCGCAGGTACTGGCGCTGGTTGGGCGTTCGACCGACCAGATCCGAGCGCCGCGTGTGCAGCACGATCTGTTCTTCGGCGTCGACCGTGACCTGCTCCGGCGCCGGTGCTTCCGTCTTCGCGACACGCGAACCGGCCTGCGAGCGCAGGTCGCGGGCGGCATCGTCGAGCGCCAGCTGGAACGCATGCGCGCCGATCGGCCGTGCGGCGCGCTCATAGAGGGTTTGCAGAAGCACCACGGCACGCTCGGCGTTGCGGCGCGGCCCCTCGACGCGAAACGATTCGTTGCGTCGCACGATCGAGACACCGAGCACCTGCGAGATAGCCTGAAGATGCTCGTCCAGCGCGCCGCAGAGGTGCGCCAGGCGCGCATTGTCCAGTGGAATGAAGGCATGTCGCAGAATCACGGCGCTGTCTCGCTGCGCAGGCGGTTTGTGATGGATTGCGCAGGCATTTTCGCCGGAACGCCCCCTGCATGCCGGCGACAAGCCGGCGCTTGCTGTCGTTCCTGCACAATCGTTCGCCATGCTGGGCGCCGTGCTTCACAGGTTGAATCCCGTGCGCCGGCTTGGCGTTTGCCGCCAGTTGGCGACCCTGATGGCTCTGTGCGCCATGCTGGGGGCCGCCACCGCGGCCACGCAAACGCTGGAGCGCGCCCTCGCCATCGCTTCCGACGCGCCGTCCTTCCCGTCGGAGCACTCGGCAGTCGAGTTGACACTGCCGGACGATTGGCAGACCAGCCGGCCCGGCAGCAGCGGTTCAGTGTGGTACCGCATCAGGTTGAACTTGCCCGCGGGACCGCTCGACGAGCCGGCTGCCGTACTCGTCAGGCGCGCCTGCGGTGCGCTCGAAGCGCACCTCAACGGACAGCCGATCAGCTCGCAGGATGGCCGCCGGGAGCGGATCGCACGCCAGTGCTACGAGCCGCAGCTTCTCGTGCTGGCCCCGGCATTGCCATCGGCAGAGGGAAACGTCCTGGACCTGCACGTGATCGGCGAGCCGCGGCAGCATGTCGCTTCGAGCCTGCGTGCTGGTGGCCTGTCCGTGCCGATCATCGGGCCACAGTCCGAGGTCGCTGCCCTGTATCGTCAGCAGCTCCTGGTGCGCTCGACGATTCCGCATGCGCTCGCCGTCGCTCTCGGCATCGTCGGCATCCTTGCGTTCATCGTCTGGGCCGGCCACCGCCGTCAGCACTTCTGGCCCTATTTTGGCGGGCTGTGCCTGGCCTGGACTGTCCTGCTGGTCGGTTGGTGGTGGCCTTATCTGCCGCTGAGCGCCGCCGCGGCCGAATGGCTGATCACGACGGCAGCGGCCGTGGCGACCTTGTGCGGCGTGCAGTTTCTCCTTCGCTACACGCTGTGGCGGCATCGCGGCGTCGATGCGGCGCTGTGGGCCCAGTGCCTGCTGGTGCCTGCCAGCCTGGCGCTGGCCGGCGCGTCACATACATTCGCTGTTGCCAGTGCCTGGTACGCGCTGCTCGCGCTGGAGTTCGCGGCCGCGCTGGCATGGTTCCTGTGGCTGACGTGGCGGTTTTCCCGGCGCGAGTTCGCTCTCGCGAGCGTGGTCGCCGGCGTGGCGGCAGTGCTGATCGGTCTGCAGATTGCGCTGCAGCAGCTGGGCCCGGAAGGCCCGGTTGATCCTTGGTGGGCGCTGGGCCCTCCGCTGTTGCTGTTGTTCGCCGCTGGCTTGCTTCTCTACAGGCTGGGCGCAGCACTCGAAACCTCTGACGGGATGCAGGGCATTCTGGAGGCGCGTGCGCGCGAAGCCGCCGCCGAGATGGAGCGCAGCTTCGCGCAAATGGCCGAGATGCGCGTCGAGCAGGTGACGCAACAGGAGCGCAAGCGCATCGCCGCGGACCTGCACGACGACCTGGGAGCGAAACTGCTGACGATCGTCCACACCAGTGAAAACGACCGCATCTCGTCGCTCGCCCGCGAAGCACTGGAGGAAATGCGCCTGTCGGTGCGAGGGCTCACCGGCAAGCCGGTGCAACTCGCCGACGCGTTGGGCGACTGGCGCGCCGAGGTGATGGCGCGCCTGGCGCAAGCCGGCATCGAAGGCGAATGGAAGGCACCCGTCGATGAGGTGACGCAGGCGCTGCCAGCGCGCGCCTATGTGCAGACCACCCGCATCTTGCGCGAGGCGGTCAGCAACGTCATCAAGCACAGCGGAGCTTCCTACTGCAAGATCCGCTGCCGGCTACTCGAGAAGGACTTCCAGCTGGTCATCCAGGACAACGGCCAAGGCATCTCGATGGAGTTCGACGGCAAGCTCGACCGCGGGCACGGCATGGCCAGCATGAAGCACCGTGCCAAACAAATGCACGGTCAATGCCTGGTCGAGTCGGGCCCGGGATATGGAACCGTGATCCGTCTCACGCTGCCGCTTTGATCGCGGGTTGGCGATCGCCCACTACGCCGACCGCGAAGCCTATGATGTCATCTGCCCAGGGCTATCGGTTGCCGTCATGAACAACATTCTTCTGCTCGAAGACCTCCCCGAGATCCGTGCCTGGATGAAGGCACTGGTGCTGCAGGTATTCCCGGGTGCGGCGGTCTCCGAAAGCGCACGGGTCCACGACGCGCTGCAGCTGATCAGCTCCGGTTCGGTGAAGTTCGACCTCGCGCTGATCGACCTCGGTCTGCCCGACGGCTCGGGTGTCGATGTCGTCGCCAAGCTGCGCGACAAGCAGCCTGACGCGCTGTCGGTGGTGGTCACGATCCACGACGACGACGATCACCTGTTCCCGGCGCTGCAGGCGGGTGCCTTCGGCTACATCCTGAAGGAACAGGCACGCGAGCTGATCGCTGAGCAGCTGCAACGCATCAGCGCCGGCGAGCCGCCACTGTCGCCGTCGATTGCGCGCAAGGTCATCAAGTACTTCGCTGAACAGGCCAAGCCGCAGCACGACCCGTTGCCACACGTGCAGTTGACCGAGCGAGAAAGCGAGGTGCTGCTGCGCGTGGCGAAGGGCTTCACGTTGCCCGAGATCGGCGTGCAGCTGAACCTGTCGCGGCACACGATCGCCGACTACGTCAAGCAGATCTACCGCAAGCTCAACGTGAGTTCGCGGGCCGAGGCGGCGCTCGAGGCACAGCGGCTCGGTCTGTTCGGCCGCAGCCGCTGACAACGGCACGGCTCCAGGGCGGCGCGACGCCGCGCCTGGCCGGTCGCCCGTATGATCGCGCGGCATGATCGGCCGCATCTCGGGCACCCTGGTCGAAAAGTCTCCGCCCCTCGTGGTCGTCGAGACCGGCGGCGTGGGCTACGAGATCGACGTGCCGATGAGCACGTTTTACAACCTGCCGGCGATCGGCGAGCGCGTCGTCCTGCTGACGCACCTCGTCGTCCGCGAGGATGCGCAGCAACTGTTCGGTTTTCTGACCGGCGAAGAACGCAGCGCGTTCCGGCAACTGGTCAGGATCTCCGGCGTGGGTCCCCGCACTGCGCTGGCCGTCCTGTCGGGACTGTCGGTGGCCGAACTCGCGCAGGCCGTGACGCGACAGGAAGCCGGCCGGCTCGTCAAGGTGCCCGGTATCGGCAAGAAGACCGCCGAGCGCCTGCTGCTCGAACTCAAGGGCCGGCTCGGCGCGGACTTCGTGCTGCCGGCGGCAGTCGCCAGCGAGGCGCAGGCCGACATTGTCCAGGCGCTCGTCGCCCTCGGCTACGGCGAGCGCGAAGCGGCCTCGTCACTGAAATCGCTGCCGGCCGACGTGGGCGTGAGCGAGGGCATCAAGCTGGCCCTCAGGGCGCTGAGCAAATAGCTTGTGCTGACCCCGGCGGGCACCCGGGCGGCGCAGCGCACCACTCAGTGCTTTTGCTGAGACATCGGCGCGGCCTGGGTCGTCAGCGCCTTGACCGGAGCCTTGACTGCCACGTTTTCGCGCTTGCCGTCCTTGCCCTCCACGACGAAGGTGATCGGCACCGTCTCGCCTTCCTTGAGCTGCTGCTTGAGGTCCATCAGCATGACGTGGTAGCCGCCCGGCTTGAGCTCGACGGTTTTGCCAGCCGGCAGCTCGAGCCCCTCGCCAATCGCGCGCATCTTCATCACGTTGCCCTCCATCGCCATCTCGTGGATCTCGACCATGCCTGCCACTGGTGACGAGACGGACACGAGCCGACCACCCCGTGCCGAGGTAATCTGGGCAAACATGCCAGTGATCTGCTGCTGCGCGACGGTGGCACGTATCCAGGGATCTCTGACCGTCGTCTGGGCACTTGCCATGCTGGCGACCTGGAGTCCCAGAGCACCGGCGAGGATCAATCGGAGCAGCTTCAGCGTCATGAACGTTCCTTGTCAGTCGTCGTTGGTCGGGACGGGAATCCGGATCGGCTTGCCGAAGTAACCGGCAAGCATAGCTTTGCGCACTGTGCAGGCATCGCGCGGTCCGTCGGCGAAGGGGGCTCCCCGGCCACTCCATCACCCACGCAAATTCTGGTCGGGCGACTGCGTCCAGCCAGCCTGCGCGCGCTACGCCCGCGATAATGCGCCATGGGCATCCAGACCGACGACTTTGAGACCCCGGCACGGCGGGTCGTCAACCCTTGCGCCGTGTCGCCGGGCGAGGAGGCGATCGAACGCGCGCTACGGCCGAAGGGGCTCGCGGAATACGTCGGCCAAGGCAAGGCGCGTGAGCAGCTGGAAATCTTCATCGGTGCAGCGAAGAAGCGTGCCGAAGCGCTGGATCACGTGCTGCTGTTCGGCCCGCCAGGGCTGGGCAAGACCACCCTGGCGCACATCGTTGCCAATGAGCTGGGTGTCAACCTGCGCCAGACGTCGGGCCCGGTGCTCGAAAAGCCGAAGGACCTTGCGGCGATCCTCACCAACCTCGAAGCGCACGACGTCCTCTTCATCGACGAGATCCATCGCCTTTCGCCTGTTGTCGAAGAGATCCTCTATCCGGCACTCGAGGACTACCAGATCGACATCATGATCGGGGAGGGTCCCGCGGCTCGCTCGATCAAGCTCGACCTGCAACCCTTCACGCTCGTCGGCGCGACGACGCGAGCGGGCATGCTGACCAACCCGCTGCGCGACCGTTTCGGCATCGTCGCCCGGCTCGAGTTCTACACACCCGACGAACTTGCACGCATCGTGCGCCGCTCGGCCGGCCTGCTGGACGTGCCGATCGACAACGAAGGTTCCACCGAGATTGCGCGGCGCTCGCGTGGCACGCCGCGCATCGCCAACCGCTTGCTGCGCCGCGTTCGCGACTACGCGGAAGTGAAGGCGCACGGTCGCATCGACCGCAGCGTCGCCGACCTGGCGCTGGCCATGCTCGATGTGGACCCGCTGGGGTTCGACGTGATGGACCGCAAGCTGCTCGAAGCGGTGGTGCACCGGTTCGACGGTGGTCCGGTCGGCCTGGACAACGTGGCGGCCGCGATCAGCGAAGAGCGAGACACGATCGAGGACGTCATCGAACCCTACCTCATCCAGCAGGGCTACCTGCAGCGTACGCCTCGCGGACGAGTCGCCACGCTCGCGGCCTATCGGCATCTGGGCGTCGCGCCACCCAGCGCCGCCAGCGACCTGTTCGGGAAATAGCGGCGCGTTGGCGGTCAATCGGTGCGCCCACGGGCGTCGACAGACCAAACCGCCTCGACACGCCCATCACCCAAGCCACCGCGCACCGCCACGAGGTGGTCGTGCAGATTGACCGTTGGGTCGCAATGACCCGGCACGAGCCAGACCGTTTCGGCGAGCTCCGGCAGCGGCTCCTGCGGCCCCATGGTCTGCGGCCGCAGGATGCCGTGCTCGTCGCCGCCGTTGCTGAAATCGAGCGCCCGCTGCCAGACCGTCGGCAGGCCGGAGTCGATCGCATGCGCCTTGAGACCGGCATCGACAACGGCATGCGCCGCGCCGCGGCTGATCACCTGGCTCTTGACGAACAGCGCCTGCTCGAACACCGGCGCCCCGGGTGTTGGCTCGTTGTCACTGTAGTCGCGATCCATGAAAACGTAGCTGCCGGCCTGCAGTTCGCCCCACACACCACTCGTGGCCTCATAAAGAAAGCTCCCGGTACCAGCACCGGTGACCAGCGGGCACGCCAGGCCCGATCGGGTGATGCTCGCTTCCGCGCCGCGCACACACGCTGCCGCATGCGCAATTGCCTGTGAGCGTTCGCTCGCGCTACGCAGGTGTTGCGCGCGGCCGTGATAGGCCTGCAGCCCGGCGAAGGGCAGCCCATGCGCGACGATCTGGCGCGCCAGCGCTCCCGCCGTGGACGGCTCGACGCCACAGCGGCCGTGGCCGACATCGATCTCGACGAACACGTCGAGCGTCGTGCCGGCTGCCCGCACGGCGTGCGCGAGTCGCTCCACGCCGAGCGCGGAATCCACGGCGATGGCGAGCCGGACCTCGCCGGCGAGCCGGGCCACCCGCGCAAGCTTCTCCGTATCGACCACCTCATTGCTGATGTACACGTCGTTGACACCGGCTTCGGCCAGCGCCTGCGCCTCACCGACCTTCTGCACGCACACTCCCACCGCACCCGCGGCCACCTGCCGCATCGCAACCGCCGCGCACTTGTGTGTCTTGGCGTGGGGACGGAGCCGGACCCGGTGACGTGCTGCAAAGGCCGCCATGCGCTCGATGTTTCGCTGCATCGCATCGAGGTCGAGCACCAGCGCTGGAGTGTCGATCGCCTGGACAATGTCGCCAGGCCGCGCGGGGTGTGGTTTCATTAGCTTCTCCTGACGGTTCGAGCGGACCGCTCAGAGGGGGTCGTCATCGAGCGTCGGCACGTCGAGGTGCGAAGTGTCGGACCAGCCGACCAGCGTGAAGCCTTCGCCGGTGTAGAGCAGCCGGTTGATGCTCGCATTGCCGAGCTGCCATGTACGCGGCGCGCGCAGGTCGACCCGCGCAGCCGCGCGGTACATGCAGTCGAGCACGCCGCCATGTGCGACCAGCGCGATGACTTGGCCTGGATGGGCTCCTGCCAGGCGGGTGACGGCAGCAATGCACCGCGCATAGAAATCCGCCAGCGTCTCACCACCCTGCGGGCCGAATTCGGGGTCACGGTGGCGCCAGCGTCCGGCCTGTTCGGGCCAGCGCGACTCGATGTCGCGAAAGGTCAGTCCCTCGAACTCGCCGAAACCGCGCTCACGCAGGCCGCGCTCGGCCTGCAGCGCCACGCCGCGCCGCGTCGCCACCGCACGCGCCGTTTCGAGGGCACGTTGCAGGTCGCTCGCATAAATCGCTGCCAGCGGCTCATCGGCCAGCGCCGCGGCGACCCGCTCGGCCTGCCAGCGCCCCGTGTCGTTGAGCTCGATGTCGAGCTGCCCCTGCACGCGCGACTGGACGTTCCACGAAGTCTCGCCGTGGCGGATCGCGAGGATGCGGGTCGGCTCCGGATAAACCACGGGGCGCTGGCGGCCGCCGCCGTCAGAGGAAGCGCTTGTTCAGCGTGTAGGTTCCCGAGAACGTCGCTTCGCCGAGGACGTGGCCGCGCATCGCCTCACGCACCTGCGCGCCGGTGAACGACCCCTCGACCGGCAGGCGCGCCACGTCCAGCGCGTAAAGGGTGAACACGTAGTGGTGCACCAGCGAGTCGTTGAACGGCGGGAACGGGCCGTCGTAGCCGAAGTAGTCTCCGCTGAGCTGGGCATCACCGGCAAACCAGCCGGTGTAGTCGTTGATGCCGTGCCGCGCGCCGTGCAGCGTGGCCGGGCCGCTCTTCCCGCGCGCCGTGAACCCGCGGCTGAACTCGCCTTCACCGATCTGCATGAGCGTCGCTGGCAGGTCCACCATGACCCAATGGAAGAAGTCGACGCGGGGAAGGTCCTCAGGCACCTCGCGGTCGGACTTGTTGACGTCGTCGGGCCGGCTGGGAACGTCGAAGTCGTGGCAGATCAGCACCAAGGATTTCGTCCCGACCGGCACTTCGCTCCACGCCAGGTGTGGATTGACGTTATCCGAGAACGCCACCGTCGACTGCGGGTCGGGCTTGCCGGCCGCATAGCGGGAAGGAATCCGGTCACCGTTGGTCCAGCTGTTGCTCCAGAGTTTCATCATCGACTCCGATGGTTGCGTCCGGTGCGCGGCGCTCAGACGCCCCACACGATTTCTTCGCCGGCCTTGTGCGCGCGCTTCATCATCTCGACCAGCGGCCAGGCGCGCTGGCGCAGCGTCACGCCCTCGCGCGACGGCAGCCTGCGGCCTTCCGCAGCGGCGGCGGCTTCAGCTTCGGCACGAGCCGCTTCGTCGGCGGCTACTGCCGTCTCGACCGCGGCGATCGCTGCAGGCATCGCGTCGGGTTCGATGATCCCTTTCGGCGCCGGCTCACGACCCATCGCACGCAGCAGCTGATCGCCGGCTGGGCCGGTCATGATCACGTTCCCGGCTGCCTTGGACTTGAACTTGTACAGCATCGGGGCAGGATCAGCGGTAGATATAGGCGCGGTTGAACGGAAACTGCGATTGTGCGCCGCGCAGCGGCCCGGCCTCCGCGTCCCCGCTGGGCCGGCTGGCGAGCATCTGGTGCAACGAGATCCAACCCTGTTCAAAGCTCATCGCGCTGCCGGCGAGGTAAAGGCGATAGGCGCGCACCACGGACTCGCTGACCAGCTCACGGGCGCGGTCGAGGTGGGCTTCGAGCCCGTCCGACCAGGCCCACAAGGTGCGTGCGTAATGCGGGCGCAGGTTCTCCACATCCAGCGCCTCGAGGCCGGCGTCGGCCATGTCGCGAAGCACATGCGACAAGTGCAGCAACTCGCCGCCCGGAAAGATATAGCGCTCGATGAACTCGCCGATGCCTGCGCCCAACTGCTCGTTGCGCGTACCACCGGCATTGATGCCGTGGTTCATCAGCAGGCCACCCGGCCTCAGCAGGCGGCGGATCTTGGCGAAGTAGTTCGGCAACCGCGCCCGGCCGACGTGCTCGAACATGCCGATCGAGGCGATCTTGTCGTACGGCTCGTTCTCGGGCAGCTGGCGATAGTCGCAAAGGTCCATCGTCACCCGCCCGCGCAAGCCACGCTCCTCGATAAGCCGGTTGACGTAAGCGTGCTGGTTCTTCGACAGCGTGATGCCATGCGCGCGCACGCCGTAGTGCTCCGCCGCCCACAGCAGCAGCCCGCCCCAGCCAGCGCCGATGTCAAGAAAGCGCTCGCCACTGTCGAGCATCAGCTTGCGGCAGATATGGTCTAGCTTCGCCTCCTGGGCGGCAGCCAGCGTCATCGTTGGCTCGCGATAGTAGGCACACGAATAGACGCGCCGCGCGTCGAGCCAGAGCCCGTAGAAGTCATCCGAGACGTCGTAGTGGAACTGAACCTGCCGGACGTCGGCAGAAGTCGTGTGCCGGACCAGCGACCGGCTGCGCTGCAGCAGGTCGCGCCACCACGATCGCTCGTGTCCATTGGTCGGGTCGTCTCGCAGCAGCTG
Organism: Burkholderiales bacterium; assembly: GCA_020354665.1. Taxonomy (GTDB): domain Bacteria; phylum Pseudomonadota; class Gammaproteobacteria; order Burkholderiales; family Burkholderiaceae_C. The sequence continues at coordinate 1,853,899 of CP070653.1, read as the reverse complement.
CACGGCGGCAGCCATCAGGTCGCGCGGTGATCCTTCGAGTTCAACCCTGCCCTCGACGTAATCCTGGGCGACCAAGCCGATCTGGCCGGCCGCGAGACGGCCCAGCGGCGCCAAGTCGCGCAGCGTGAGCGTCACGCGTGAAGCCGTCGGGCCCAGCCGCCGTCCGCCGGGAATCACCACCGCGACCGGCACGGCCAGGCCCGCGAGGCGCGGCTCGATGAGGGTTTCGAGATTGAGGGCCACGATTGCAGTCCGAGCGGGGTACCGGCGATTGCCCCAAAAACTGTACGAAGAATGCGGCCGGGCACGCAAGGGCATGAGCACAAACGATAGCGGCCGTGGCGTTCTCGCCGCATCCCCGACAACCCGGATCGACCCGAGATGAAGCGGCTCGGCAATCGCCCCCGGGCACGGGTGGCCGCAGCGCGAGCAACCAGCGTCCGCGGGCGCCGCCGGCCGGGGTCGGGAAGACGCGTCGAAGCCCCTCCCCGAGCCCCGCCGGCCGGTGCCGGGCCTCCGCTGACGGCAGATCCTGGCGCGCATCCGCCTCAAGCAGTTCGCCCCAGTGCACGGCACAACCGCAATCGCCGTGCGACGGCACCCTTCGGTTGCCCGCGCGACAGGGACTGGCTGTGGCCGACCCGTTGCAGTTTCCTTGGTGCTCGAGCAATCCCGGCCTCGCAATGGCTCCAAGCCCGTCGCAGGCACTGCTCGACGGTGCGCTCGTCGCGTTACGCTTGGCCTTCGGTTTCGATCGCTAGTCAGGAGACCCCCGATGCGTACCCAGGTCGCCATCATCGGCGCCGGCCCGTCCGGCCTGCTGCTCGGCGCTTTGCTGGCCAAAGCCGGCATCGATGCGGTGATCGTCGAACAGCGGAGCGCGGAATACGTGCTCGGTCGCATCCGCGCTGGCGTGCTCGAACAGGTGACCGTCGACCTGCTCGACGGGGTCGGCGTCGGCGCGCGCATGCACCGCGAGGGGTTGCCACATGATGGCTTCGATCTGTGCTTCGGCGGCGCGCGCCACCGCGTCGACCTGTTGGGATTGTCCGGCGGCAAGCGGGTGATGGTCTACGGTCAGACCGAGGTGACGCGCGACCTGATGGATGCCCGCCAGGCTGCGGGCCTGGCAACCGTCTACGACGCCGCAGACGTCAGCGTCCATGACTTGCACACCGCCTCACCGCGCGTGCGCTACCGCACAGGGGACGAGGTGCACGAGATCGCTTGCGACTTCATCGCCGGCTGCGACGGATTCCACGGCGTGTGCCGCCAAAGCGTGCCACCCGGCGACCTCAGAACCTACGAGAAGGTGTATCCGTTCGGCTGGCTGGGTGTGCTCTCGCGCACGCCGCCGGTCTCGCACGAGCTGATCTATGCGAGCAGCGACCGAGGCTTCGCGCTCTGCTCGATGCGCTCGCATACGCTGTCGCGCTATTACGTGCAATGTTCGCTCGACGACAAGGTCGAGCAGTGGAGCGACGCCCGGTTCTGGGACGAGCTCAAGCGCCGGCTCGACGCGACCGCCGCGGCCGCGCTCGTGACGGGACCGTCGATCGAAAAGAGCATTGCGCCGCTGCGCAGTTTCGTCGCCGAGCCGATGCGCTTCGGCCGGCTGTTCCTCGCCGGCGATGCCGCACACATCGTGCCGCCGACGGGGGCCAAGGGCCTCAACCTGGCGGCCACCGACGTTGGCTACCTTGGCCACGCGCTCATCGAGCACTACCGCGACAGGAGCGACGAAGGCATCGAATGCTACTCAGAGCGGGCTCTCGCGCGTGTATGGAAGGCCGAGCGCTTCTCGTGGTGGATGACCTCGCTGTTGCACCGGTTCCCGGACACCGGCGAGTTCGGCGCGAAGATGCAGCGCGCCGAACTCGAATACCTCGTCGGCTCGCACGCCGCGATGGCCTCGCTCGCGGAGAACTACGTCGGCTTGCCGATGGTCGCATGAAGACGCGACGGTGGCGGGACCCTGCGCCCGGAGCCGCACGGCACTGAGCGACGGGGTCCCCGACCCAGACCCCTCGTGCAGGTGCGGCCCGTAGCCAGCGACCGGACCGGCCATGGCGCCTGCGGCACCGGGCTCATGGCACGGCCGCGCCCGCGAGGTCGAACAGATTGGTCGCCTCGAGGTCGAGCACCTCGCGGTCATGCTGGTTGAACAGTTGCAAGCGCCAGCGCAGGATACCCACGTCTGTCCTCTTCGACGCACGGCGTGTCTCGAGCACCGTGGCGCGCAACGAGAGCGCATCGCCGGCCCGCACCGGATGCGTCCACTTCAGATACGCCAGCCCGGGTGAGCCGAATGTCTCACTGCCCTCGAGCACCGCATCGACAGCGAGCCTCATCGCGATGCCGCAGGTCTGCCAGCCACTGGCGATTAGGCCACCGAAGCGGCTCTGTGCAGCGGCCGCCGCATCGGTGTGGAACCATTGCGGATCCCACTTGGCCGCGAACGCCACCAGGTCTTCCTCGCTGAGAACGAACGGGCCGGCGTCGATCACCCGACCGGCGCGAAGCTCGGCGAACTTCATGCGCGGCGCGCTGGCTGCCAGACGCGCCGGCGCAATTCCGGGCTCACACGATAGCGCTCGCCCCGGTAGTGCGCGTCGAGGTGATCGAGCAGCTGCACGACTTCGAATGCGCCCCAGTGTTCGAGCCACTCGAACGGGCCGGCGGGATAGTTCACACCCAGCTTCATCGCTGTGTCGGCGCCGGCCTCGGTACAAACACCCTGCTGCACGGCATCGGCCGCTTCGTTGATCAGCATGGCCACCGTGCGCGCCACGACCAGGCCCGGTGTGTCGGCAAGGGGTTGGGGTGCGAAGCCGAGTGCCGCCAGCCAGGCGGTCGCCTGGCGGCGCCATGCCTCGCCGGCTTGCTCGGCCATCGCACAGGCGAGCGCGGCGCCGTTCGGCGCGGGCAGCTGCAGCAGCCGGTCAAACACCGCAACGTCGGCGACGCCGACGGTGGCGGCGACCGTGCTCGCCGAGCGGCCGTCGGTCAGGACGAGGCGCGCGCCATCGACGTCGAGGCCGGTCCAGCCGCTTTCGCGGGACCTCGCGGGGCCCCAGCCCTGTGGTGCCAATGCATCGTGGGTGCGACGTTCGATCAAGTCGGCGATTGCGCCATCGCCATGCACGGTCACCGCGCCGGCCGTCGTCGGCGCGTCATACACCGCCACCGGAAGTGGCGGCAGGCCTTCGGGATAGCTGTAGAACCCACGCCCGCTCTTGCGCCCGAGCAGGCCGCCGTCGACCAGCTCGCGCTGGATCAGCGACGGCACGTAGCGCTTGTCGTAGAAGGTGGCTTCGTAGACGGTGTTCGTCACCGCGAAGTTGGTGTCCAGGCCGATCAGGTCCATCAGCTCGCAAGGTCCCATCCGGAAACCCGCGGCCTTCAGGCAGGCATCGAGCACCTGCGGTGCCGCGGCACGCTCCTGCAGCAAGGCGAGCGTCTCGGCGTAATACGGCCGCGCGATGCGATTGACGATGAAGCCCGGCGTCGACTTCGCGTGGACCGGCACCTTGCCCCACGACCGGCTGAGCTCGAAGACGGCCTGCGCGACGTCGCAGTCGGTCTGCAGCCCCGACACCACTTCGACGAGCTTCATCAGCGGCACCGGGTTGAAGAAGTGCATGCCAACGAGGCGCTGCGGGCGCTGCAGGCCGTTGGCGATCGCGGTGATCGAGATCGATGAGGTGTTGCTTGCGAGGACAGCTTGGTCTGCGACGATCGGCTCGACCGTGCGGAACAGCGTGCGCTTGGCTTCGAGGTTCTCGACGATCGCTTCGACGACGAGCTGCGCGCCGGCCGCGGCCTCCAATGTCGCGATCGGCTCGATCCGCGCCATCGCCCGCGCGGCTTCGCCAGCGTCGAGCCTGCCCTTGGCCACCAGCGTGTCGAGCGCCCCCGCGATCTTGGTCTTGGCCTGCGCGGCTGCGCCCTCGCGCGTGTCGAACAAGCGCACGGAATGGCCGGCCTGCGCCGCCACCTGCGCGATGCCTGCACCCATGATGCCGGCGCCGACCACGAGCACCGGTGCGCCTCGGAGGTCACTCGCCGTCATCGCGGGCTCCAGTTCGCGGGGCGCTTGTTGAGGAAGGCGTCGAATCCCTCGCGCGCCTCGGCGGTCCCGCGTACGCGGCTGATCGTCTGTGCGGTGAGCTCGCGCACTTCGGGCGTGATCGGCCCGACCTCGAGCCGGCCGAACAACTGCTTGATCTCGCGCTGCGCATCAGGGCCTCCTGCAAGCAACTCCCGCACCGTCGCATCGACCGCCGCATCCAGCCCGTCGGGTGGCGTCACCTGTTGAACGAGGCCGATCGCGAGTGCCCTGGCCGCGTCGATGCGTGCCGTCGTCAGCGCGAGCCACTTGGCCTGGCGCCTGCCGACCGCATTGGTCACGTAGGGGCCGATCACCGCCGGCAGGATGCCGAACTTCGCCTCGCTGACCGAGAACGCCGCGTTGTCGGCGGCGATCGCGATGTCGCAGGCTGCAGCCAACCCCACGCCGCCGCCCAGCGCTGCGCCTTGCACGCGCGCGAGGGTGGGCTTCGGGCAGCTTTCGATGCGATAGAGCATCGCCGCGAAGCGGCGCGCGTCATCGAGGTTCCATTCGCGCGTGGCGGCGCTCGCGCGCTGCATCCACTGCAGGTCCGCTCCGGCGCTGAAGTGCTTGCCTGCGCCGGCGAGCACGATCACGCGCACCGCCGGGTCGTCGGCGAGCTGCGCAAAGGCGGCATCGAGTTCGCCGATCATGGCTTCGTCGAAAGCGTTGAAGACCGCAGGCCGCGACATCGTCACCTGCGCGACACCCGCAGCGCGCTCCGTGACGGCCAGGGTGGTGAACGCAGCCATCAACGAGCCTTCCGGTGGTTCATCAGTAGGTCTCCAGATGCAGACGGCCTTCGCGCTTGAGGGCCACGCCGACCGCATCCCACGACAGGCCGGCGTGCTGCGCGACGTCGCGTAGCGCGAGCACCACGCCCTCCTCCATGGCCTTCAATCCACAGACGTAGAAGTAGGCGTTGGGGTCGGCCAGCAGCGCAGCGAGGTCCGCGGCGCGTTCGCGCATCGCGTCCTGCACGTAGCGCTTGGGTGCCCCCGGCGTGCGGGAGAACGCGAAGTTGATGTCGATGAAATCCTTGGGCAGGTTCTGCAGCGGGCCGAAGTACGGCAGTTCCTCCTTCGTGCGCGCGCCGAAGAACAGCATCAGCCTGCCGCCCTCGAACTTGCCGCTCTTGCGCAGCCGGCGGCGCCATTCGGTCATCGCACGCATCGGCGCGCTACCCGTGCCGGTGCAGATCATCACGATGTGGCTCTTCGGGTGGTTGGGCATCAGGAACGTGGTGCCAAACGGGCCGATGACCTGCACCTTGTCGCCCACCTTGAGGTCGCACATGTAGTTGCTCGCGACGCCGCGCACCGGCCGGCCCTGATGGTCCTCGAGTACCCGCTTGATCGTCAGCGAGAGATTGTTGTAGCCGGGGCGCTCGCCGTTGCGCGGGCTCGCCACCGAGTACTGGCGCGCGTGATGCGGCCGGCCGTTGCCATCGACGCCGGGCGCAATGATGCCGATCGACTGCCCTTCGAGGACCGGGAACGGCATCGCACCGAAGTCGAGCATGATGTGGTGCGTGTCGTACTCCGTGCCGACCTGCGTGACACGCACGTTGCCGACCACCGTCGCAGTCACGGACTTCTCGGCTGCCTTCGGGCCATACAGGTTGGCATAAGGATGCGCGGCCGACCACGGCGGCACCGTCGCGTTGTACAGCGAGGGGTTGAACGCGGGCTCGACGCCTTCGGCCGCCGCCGGCAGTGCCGGCGCGACCGGCTCGACTTCCGGCGTCGCATCGGCCGCGACGCCGGCCGCCGACAACTCTTCGGACGTGAGTTCGGCGGGCAGCGCATCCCACCCGAACTGCTCCTCGATCGTGTAGGCGCGCGGTTTCGGCATGCTGCGCCAGTTGTCGATCGAACCCGTGGGGCATGGCGGGATGCAGTCCATGCACAGGTTGCACTTCGCCGGATCGACCACGTAGTTGCGCGAGTCGTGGGTGACGGCTCCGACGGGGCAGGTGGCCTCGCAGGTGTTGCAGCGGATGCAGATCTCGGGGTCGATCAGGTGCTGCTTGATGAGAACTGCGGTATCCATGGTCGATGGCCTGACGGCGCAGTATGAATCCGAACGAACGGCGGGCCGGGCGGCCGGCACGCGGCGCGGTCCGCTCGAAGGCGCCGACAGGTTCCGGCAGCCACAGCCGTCCGCCGTGAGCTCAGTTGAAACGAACGTACTCGAAGGCCACCGGCTGGCGGTTGATGCCGATCGCCGGTGGCGCAATCCAGTTCGCGAACTTGCCCGGCTCGATGACGCGGCCCATCAGGCTCGCGACGAAGGCACGGTCCTCGTCGGTCGGCAGCCATTGCTCGACACTCATGTTCCACTCGTGATCGTGCACCACGCGGCCGTCCGGCGACACCTTGATGCCCGCCAGTGACCCGATCTTGCGATTGAAAGCCTTGTGCGGCACCTTCAGGCGGAACGGGATGCCGGCCTTCTCGATCACCTTGTTCCAGCGCTCGACGCCACCGATCGAATCCCTGATGTAGTCGTCGCGCAGCACCTCGTTGAGGGCGTTGGGCATCGGTACGTCCTTCTCGGCCAGCCGGTCGCCCTCGGCGTGCAGCACCTTGTAGGTCAGGCCGCGCAGCTGGTGGTCGTCGGTCCGCTTGCCTTCCTCGAAGCGGCCCTTCAGACCCGACGAGTAGAACGTGGCGGCATTGCTCGACTCGTCGGCGCCGAACAGGTCGATCGTCACGCTGAAGTGGAAATTCAGATAGCGCTGGATCGTCGGCAGGTCGATTACGCCGGCCGCGCGCAGCCGGCCCGGGTCATCGGTCTTCAGTTCGTTCATCACCTGGCAGGTTCGCTGGATGACGCGGCTCACGCCCGATTCACCGACGAACATGTGGTGCGCTTCCTCCGTGAGCATGAACTTGGTGGTGCGCGCGAGCGGGTCGAAGCTGCTCTCGGCGAGCGCACAGAGCTGGAACTTGCCGTCGCGGTCGGTGAAGTAGGTGAACATGAAAAACGACAGCCAGTCGGGCGTCTTCTCGTTGAACGCCTGCAGGATGCGCGGGTTGTCCTGGTTGCCGCTGCGACGCTCGAGCAGCGCCTCGCCTTCCTCGCGGCCGTCGCGGCCGAAGTACTTGTGCAGCAGGTAGACCATCGCCCACAGGTGTCGGCCTTCCTCGACGTTGACCTGGAACAAGTTGCGCAGGTCGTACTGGCTCGGGCAGGTCAGGCCGAGGTGACGTTGCTGCTCGACCGAGGCGGGCTCGGTATCGCCCTGCGTGACGATGATGCGTCGCAGGTTCGCACGATGCTCGCCGGGCACGTCCTGCCACACGGGCTCGCCCTTGTGGTCGCCGAAGTGGATCTTGCGGTCCTTCTCGCCCGGGTTCAGGAAGATGCCCCAGCGGTACTCCGGCATCTTCACGTAGCCGAACTGTGCCCAACCCTGCGGGTCGACGCTGACGGCGGTGCGAAGGTAGACGTCGTAGTCCGTCGAACCTTCCGGCCCCATGTCCCGCCACCAGTGCAGGTAGTTCGGCTGCCACTGCTCGAGCGCACGCTTGAGGGTGCGGTCCTCGCTCAAGTTGACGTTGTTGGGGATCTTCTCGCTGTAGTCGATGCTCATTGGGAACCCTCTCGCGTAAGTGTCTTTCCCTGGCAAGCGATTGCCGGGCGTTGCCGAGCTGCTGGCGGCGCGCCTCCACGGGCACGCGCCGCAGCCCCGCGGGGCGTCAAACCCTGTTCCAGTCGAAGGCGGCCTTTTCGCCCTTGCCGTAGACCTTCAGCGCGCCCTTCTCGCCAACCGCGTTCGGCCGCTGGAAGATCCAGTTCTGCCACGCCGTGAGACGGCCGAAGATGCGTGTGAACATGTTCTCTGGCCCATTGAAGCGCAGGTTGGCTTCCATGCCGGTCAGTGCGTCAGGGTTCATCGCGACACGCTCCTCGATCGCGATACGGATCTCGTCGGCCCAGTCGATGTCATCGGGCGCGCCGGTGACCAGGCCGAGTGCGAGCGCGGCTTCGCCGTCGAGCCGCTCACCGACCCTGGCTCGCACCGCCTCGAGCGGCGGCGGCTCGTCGTAGAAGCGGCGCTGAACGCGGCTCTGGCCGGTGGCCATCGCGTACAAGCCGAAGTTGGCCCCGGTGAGGCCGATCCTGGGCGTCCTCGCTTCGTCGTCCGGCAGCATCAGCTGGTAGCTGCGGTCGCAGGCAAGCGCGAGCTCGAGCAGCGTGCCCGCGAAGCACGATCCGGGCTCGATCAGCGCAAACAGGCTGCGCGCGCTGACGTCAAGCCGGCTGAAGGCGCGGCGCAGCGCCCCGATCGTCTCGCGCACGAACCAGTGATCCTTGTGCGCCAGCAGTGCCGCATCCATCGCCTGCACGGCTGCCAGATCCCCTTCGGTCTTGATCAGCCACGTGCCGATGTCGAGCTCGTTGGTGCGCATCGAAAGGATCGCGTCCTCCAGCTCGCGCGCCAGCGCAAGCGGGTACCACGCCGCACCGGCGGCCTCGATGTCGGCGATGGCGGTCGGCTGCGAGCCTTGCGGGCCCTTCACCGTGAAGGTGGCGGTGCGCCGGGCGCGGTCGATCTCGACCGTGACGTTCGCGTAACGCAGCCCGTCAGCCTCGGTCGTGCGGGCAAGCGGCGTCAGCGTGACCCCCTTCGCGTCGGCGGGACGGTCGCTCTGCTCGGCCAGCTTGAGCGCGCGCTCCTGCACCTTCTGGGCGAACTGCGCCGGCTTGGCAATGTCGTCGACCAGGCGCCAGTCCTTGGCCTTCTGGCCGCGCACCCCCTCGGTGGTCGTGCAGAAGATGTCGGCCAAGTCGTGACGCACGTGGCGCTTGTCGGTCACGCGGGTCAGGCCGCCGGTGCCCGGCAGCACGCCCAGCAGCGGCACTTCGGGCAGGCTCACTGCACTCGACCGATCGTCCACCAGCATGATCTCGTCGCAGGCGAGCGCCAGCTCGTAGCCACCGCCGGCGCACGAGCCGTTGACCGCGGCCAGGAACTTCAGGCCGGAGTGCTGGCTGGAATCCTCGAAGCCGTTGCGCGTCTCGTTCGTGAACTTGCAGAAGTTCACCTTCCAGGCGTGACTCGACAGCCCCAGCATGAAGATGTTGGCCCCGGAGCAGAACACCCTGTCCTTCAGGCTCGTGACGACGACGGCGCGCACCTCCGGGTGCTCGAAGCGGATCCGGTTGATCGCGTCGTTCAGCTCGATGTCCACGCCCAGGTCGTAGCTGTTGAGCTTGAGTTTGTAGCCGGGACGCAGGCCGCCGTTTTCGTCGAAGTCGGCGCCGAGCGTGGCCACCGGTCCCTCGAACTTGAGTTTCCAGTGCTTGTACTGCGAAGGATGGGTCTGGTAATCGACGCGGGGAGTGGTGCTCACGTGCGGACTCCTGACTGGGAGCGGGTGTTCGCGAATCGAGTGGCGCAGGTTCGGGTTTTGAACCAGGTGCGCATCATAATGCATATCGTCTCGCCGTCAAGCATTTTGCTGCACGCCAGCAGCATGCTCGGTTCGCAGCGGGAGTTTCAGCGCATTGCGCACCAGCACGCGCAGCGCCTCGAAGGTTTGCCGCAGCGGCTGCGCGCTGGTGTCCAGCCGGTACTCGGCCTTGGAATAGAACGCAGCGCGGCCGGCAAGGATTCCCTTCAGGTCTTCCATCGCCTCGCGGCTGGACGCCATCGGGCGCAGGTCACCCTGCGCGGTGACGCGCTTCATGTGGTCTTCGGGATCCGCCTGAAGCCAGATCGTCGTGCAATGCGCGAGCAACAGGTTGAAGGTCGCTGCATCCGAGACGATGCCGCCGGGCATGGCGATCACCGCCTCGGGGTAAATCTGGATGACTTCCTCGAGCGCGCGGCGTTCGTAGCGCCGGTAGGCGTTCTGGCCGTACAGCGCCTGGATCTCGGCCACGCTGCAGCCGGCGAATTTCTCGATCTCGCGGCTGAGCTCGACGAACGGAAAGCCCAGCTCTTCGGCCAGCCGCCGGCCGAGCGTGGTCTTGCCCGCGCCGCGCAGCCCGATCAGCGCTATGCGCGGGCTGCGCGCCGCATTGTCGCCGCCGGTTCCGAGCATCTCGCCGATCGCCACGCGCACGCGGCGCAGCGTCGCCTCATCCCGGTGCTCGAGCAGTTCGCGGATCAGCAACCATTCCGGCGACGAGGTGGTGACGTCGCCGACGAGTTCGGCCAGCGAGCACTGCAGCGCTGCAGCGACCTGCAGCAACACGAGCATCGAGACATTGCCGATGCCGTACTCCAGATTGGCCAGATGGCGCTCGGAGACGTCGGCCGCCAGCGCGACCGCTCTGCGCGTCATGCCGCGCCGCGCGCGCAGCGCGCGCACGCGCTCACCCAGGCCGACGAGGAATCGGTTCTTCTCGCCCGCTAGCTCGCCGCGTCCTGCATCATCCGCAGTATGGTCGGCTTGTGCCGGGGTGACCTCGGTCTCATGCAATATAGTGCTTGACATGGTGCGCGGTGGAACCTATTGTTCTGACGCGCACAATAGTTCATCTTTGTGTTTCAAGCAAGTCGGCCACCGCCTCGTTCGACAACGGAGCCCGAGCAAATGACGCCTGAAGCCCTTCGCAGCCAGATCGCCAGCCTCGCCGGCCGCATCGCCGGGCGTTCGCTGGATGCGAATCTCGACCACTGGCTGAACACCGAGTTCGGTGCTGACAGCCCAACCTACCGCGATCTCAAGGCCGCCTGCGAAGCCGGCGTCGCCGAAGGCTGGCTGTGCAACCGCGAAGGCGGCGGCATTCGCTACGGGAGGATCTTCAAGCCTTCGCCGGACCTGCACGGCTTCTCGGTGGACGTGGTCGACATGGCCGACATCGCCGGGCCGCACCACACGCACCCCAACGGGGAGATCGACCTGATCATGCCGATCGATGGCGATGCACGGTTCGATGGCCGCCCCGCCGGATGGCTCGTGTGCCCGCCCGGCAGCGCGCACCGGCCAACGGTGTCGCAGGGGCGCGCACTGGTGCTATACCTGTTGCCGCAGGGCGCCATCGAATTCACCCGGTGAGACCGATGGCGGGTTCGCCATTTGCGGCACCGTCGCATCGCGCCCCGCTGCATTGAGGAAGGAGACGCCCCATGCCCCCGACCACCGTCCCCCCGCCACCCGAAACCTTCAACTTCGCGCAGCACCTGCTCGCGCTCAACGCCGGACGCGCCGAAAAGGCAGCCTATGTCGACGACGTGGGCACGCTGACCTACGGCCAACTCGACGAGCGTGTCAGACGGCTAGCGGCCGGCCTGCGCGGGTTGGGCCTGCGGCGCGAGGAGCGCGTACTGCTGCTGATGCTCGACTGCAATGACTGGCCAGTGAGCTTTCTCGGGGCGCTGTACGCGGGTCTGGTGCCGGTGGCCGTCAACACACTGCTCACCGCCGACGACTATGCCTACATGCTCGAGCACTCGCGCGCGCAGGCCGCGTTGGTGTCGGGGGCGCTGCTGCCGACGCTGGCCGCGGCGATGACCAAGTCGGACCACGAGGTGACGAAGGTGATCGTGTCGCGGCCGGCCGCGCCGCTGCGCCCTGACCAGATCGATTTCGACGCGTTCGTGCAGGCCCAGGCGCCGGCACCGAAGGCGGCGCCCACCGGCCCCGACGACCCGGGTTTCTGGCTCTACTCGTCGGGCTCCACCGGACGGCCGAAGGGCTGCGTGCACTCGCACGGCAACCCCTACTGGACCTCCGAGCTCTACGGCAGGAACGTGCTCGGCTTGCGCGACAGCGACGTGTGCTTCTCGGCGGCCAAGCTGTTCTTCGCCTACGGCCTGGGCAATGCGCTGACTTTCCCGATGAGCGTGGGCGCGACGACGCTGCTGATGGCCGAACGGCCGACGCCCGATGCCGTGTTCAAGCGCTGGCGAGGGGGGGTCGGCGGCGTCAAGCCGACAGTGTTCTTCGGCGCACCGACCGGTTATGCCGGCATGCTTGCCCATCCCGCGCTGCCCGCGCGCAGCGACGTCGCACTGCGGCTCACGTCGTCGGCCGGCGAGGCGCTGCCGGCCGAGATTGGCGTGCGGTTCAAGCGCCACTTCGACGTGGACATCATCGACGGCATCGGTTCGACCGAGATGCTGCACATCTTTCTGTCCAACCAGCCCGGCAACGTCCGCTACGGCACCACCGGCTGGCCGGTGCCGGGCTACGACATCGAACTGCGCGCTGAAGACGGCAAGCCAGTCGCCGACGGCGAGCCGGGCGACTTGTACATCCAGGGCCCCTCGGCCGCCATGATGTACTGGGGTAACCGCGCCAAGACGCGCGAGACGTTCCAGGGCGGCTGGACCAAGAGCGGCGACAAGTACGTGCGCAATGCCGATGGCACCTACACCTACAGCGGCCGCAGCGACGACATGCTCAAGGTCAGCGGCATCTACGTCTCGCCGTTCGAGGTCGAGGCCACTCTCGTGCAGCATCCGGCGGTGCTGGAGGCCGCGGTGATCGGTGTACCCGATGCAGAAGGCCTGACCAAGACCAAGGCCTTCGTTGTCCTGAAGCAAGGCGGCAAGGCCACGGAGGACGAGCTGAAGGCGTTCGTGAAGGACAAACTGGCTCCATACAAGTACCCGCGCATGATCGAGTTCGTGACGGATCTGCCGAAGACCGCCACCGGCAAGATCCAGCGCTTCAAGCTGCGCGAACGCGAAGCGGGGAAATGAGCAGCGAGTTCGTCGAGATCGGCTGGCGCAACCGGTCCGTAAGCATCGAGCACCAGTGGATCGCGCCTGCGCGCAACGACCGGCCCCTGATCGTGTTCCTGCACGAGGGCCTCGGCTCGCTGGCGATGTGGAAGGACTTCCCGCAGCAACTGTGCGAGGCTGCGGCTTGCCGCGGCCTGGTCTATTCGCGGCCGGGCTACGGCCGTTCGACACCGCGCGCGATCGAGGAGGCCTGGGGGCTGGACTTCATGCATCGCCAGGCACACGAAGTGCTTCCGGCGCTGTTCGACGCGCTGCGCATCGACGTCGCACGCGAACGCCCGTGGCTGTTCGGCCACAGCGACGGCGGCTCGATCGCGCTGCTCTACGCGGCACGCTGGCCGCAGCACTTGGCCGGACTGATCGTGCTGGCGCCGCACATCATGGTCGAGGACCTGTCCGTCCACAGCATCGCGAAGGCGCGAACCGCCTACCGCGAGACCGATCTGCGCGAGCGCCTGGCCCGCTATCACGACGACCCCGACTCGGCGTTCTGGGGGTGGAACGACATTTGGCTGCATCCGCCTTTTCGCCAATGGACGATCGAGGCAGAAATCGGCAGCATCAGTTGTCCGGTGCTCGCGATCCAGGGCCTCGACGACGAATACGGGACCCTGGGACAGATCCGGGGCATCGCGCGCCGTGTGCCGCACGCGCAACTGCTCGAACTGCCCGATTGCGGCCACTCGCCGCAACGGGACCAGCCCGAGGCAGTGATCGACGCGGTCGCGCGGTTGCCGGGTATCGCTTGCTGTCAATGACTCACTTTGCCAAGATGGCGACAACCACCGAAGGAGACCTCCAGATGAACCTGCACCGCACCACCCTGCTCGCTGTCGCTGCGGCGATGTCGATGTTCACCGCCTCAGCCGCCCACGCCCAGGGCCAGCCGCCGATCAAGGTCGGGCTGATGCTGCCCTATACCGGAACCTATGCCGCGCTCGGCGATGCGATCGAGAACGGCTTCAAGCTCTACGTTGCCGAGCAAGGCGGCAAACTCGGCGGGCGCGCGATCGAATACGTGAAGGTCGACGACGAGAGCGACCCGCCCAAGGCCACCGACAATGTCAACAAGCTCATCAAGCGAGACAACGTCGACGTCATCGTCGGCACGGTGCACTCGGGTGTGGCAATGGCGATGGCCAAGGCCGCCAAGGACTCGGGCACGCTGCTGATCGTGCCCAATGCCGGCGCCGGCGCGGTCACCGGGCCGATGTGCGCCAAGACCACCTTCCGCTCGAGCTTCAGCAACTGGCAGCCCGGCTATGCCATGGGTGCGGCGATGGCCAAGAAGGGCATCAAGACGGCCGTCACGATCACGTGGAAGTACGCGGCCGGCGACGAGAGCGTGGGGGGCTTCAAGGAGGCCTTCGAGAAGGGCGGCGGGAAGGTCCTCAAGGACCTGACCGTGCCGTTCCCGAACGTCGAGTTCCAGGCGCTGCTGACCGAGATCGCGGCCATCAAGCCCGACGCCGTCTACACCTTCTTCGCCGGCGGCGGCGCGGTGAAGTTCGTCAAGGACTACGCCGCCGCGGGCCTGAAGGACAAGATCCCGCTGTACGGTGCGGGCTTCCTGACCGACGGCACGCTGGAGGCGCAGGGCGCCGCCGCCGAAGGCCTGATGACCGCGCTGCACTATGCGGACGGCTTGAACACGCCGCGCGACAACGCCTTCCGCCTCGCCTACGCGAAGACCTATAAGCTGCAGCCCGACGTCTACGCGATGCAGGGCTACGACGCAGCACAGATGCTGGGCATCGGCCTGGCTGCGGCGAAGGGCGACGTGAAGAACAAGGCTGCCATCGCTGCGGCGCTCGAGAAGGCGACGATCGACAGCCCGCGCGGCAAGTTCAGGCTTTCCCCGTCGCACAACCCCGTGCAGGACTTGTACCTGCGGCAGGTGGTGGGCAACGAAAACAAGGTGATCGGCATTGCGTCCAAGGGCCTCGCCGACCCCGGCCGCGGCTGCAAGATGTGAGTTGACGGGGGCCGCGACGCCGCCCGACGCGGCGTCGCCCTGCCCGATCGAGGCGACGAGCCCGCTGGCCCACCCGGATGGGCTCGCGCCCGATCTTGCGCAACCGGGACGTCTGCCCGCGTGGACTTCGCCACCTTTCTCATCCAGTGCCTGAACTCGCTGCAGTACGGGCTGCTGCTGTTCCTGCTCGCCTCGGGGCTGACGCTGATCTTCGGCATCATGGGCGTGATCAACCTCGCGCACGGCAGCTTCTACATGATCGGCGCGTACCTGGCATTCGTGCTCGCGCCGCTGTTCGCAAACCAGTTCCTGCTCATGCTGCTGGTAGGTGTGCTGCTGGCCGTGGTGTTCGGCTACCTGCTCGAGTGGGCGTTCTTCAGCTTCCTGTACGAGCGCGAGCACCTGCAGCAGGTCCTGATGACCTACGCACTGATCCTGGTGTTCGAGGAGCTGCGTTCGCTGTTGGTCGGCAATGACGTGCACGGCGTGAAGGCGCCCGACTGGCTCGCCGGCACGATCCCGCTGGGCGAGCTGATGACCTACCCGATCTACCGACTGTTCGCCTCGGCAGCGTGCATCTTGCTGGCCGTGGGGATGTACTTCGTTGTCAACCGCACGCGCCTGGGCATGATGATCCGCGCCGGCGCAAGCAACCGCGACATGGTGCGCGGCCTCGGCGTCGACATTGCGAGGCTGTATCGCATCGTCTTCGCAGCCGGTGTCGCGCTGGCGGCGCTGGCGGGCATGATTGCTGCGCCGATGTCGTCGGTCTATCCGGGCATGGGCGCAAGCGTGCTGATCATCTGCTTCGTCGTCGTGGTGATCGGCGGCATCGGCTCGATCACCGGTGCGCTGATCGCTTCGCTGCTGGTCGGCTTCGTCGATACCTTCGGCAAGGTCTTCTTCGCCGAATTCAGCGGCATCGGCGTCTACCTGCTGATGGCCGCGATCCTGATCTGGCGGCCCGCCGGGCTGCTCGGCCGGCGGGTGTGACCGGGCGGCCGCGGTGACCACGACCCTGTCGCCGGCGGCCCCGCGACTCTCGACGCGCGCTGACTGGCTGCTGCCTGTGACCGTCGCGATGGGGCTTGCCGCGCTGCCGGCGATGCTCGGCGCCTACAGCTCGGACTTCATCGTCAAGGTGATGGTCTTTTCGGTCTTTGCGCTGAGCCTTGAGTTGCTGGTCGGAACGACCGGGCTGGTCAGCCTCGGGCATGCCGCCTTCTTCGGTATCGGCGCCTACGTCACGGTGCTCGCGTCGCCGCAGTACGCGGGCGCGCAACTGGCGATGCTGGCGCCGGCAGCGATGGGCGTGGCGGCCCTTTATGCGCTGTTCGTCGGCGCCCTCAGCCTGCGCACGCGCGGCGTCTACTTCATCATGGTCACGCTCGCGTTCGCCCAGATGGCCTACTTCGTGTTCCACGACACGAAGGTCGGTGGCGGCAGCGACGGCATCTATCTCTACGTGCGACCGATCCTCGGCCCGGCTGACGCGCCCTGGCTCGACCTTGAGAACAAGCACCAGCTCTATTACCTGGTGCTCGCTGCGCTGACTTTCACCTACGGTCTGCTCGCCATGATCAAGCGTTCGCGCTTCGGCGCCGCGCTCGCCGGGATTCGCGTCAATGAGCAGCGCATGCGCGCCGCCGGCTTCGCGACCTACGGCTACAAGCTTGCTGCGTTCGTGATCGCGGGGGCATTGGCGGGACTTGCGGGGTTCCTGCTCGCGGTCAAGGACGGTTTCGTCAATCCGGAGCTGCTGTCGTGGCACGAATCGGGCGCAGTATTGTTGATGATCATCTTCGGCGGGCTGGGGCACCTGCGCGGCGCGGTGTTGGGCGCGGTGATGTTCTTGCTGCTCAAGGAACTGTTGTCATCGCACGTGCTGATCGGCGCCGTGGCCGAGCACTGGCAGCTCACGCTCGGCCTGACGATCATCGCGTTCGTCGCATTGATGCCGCAAGGGCTGATCGGTATGACACGGCGCTGGAGGCGACGATGAACAGCGCGCCGGCGATCCTGGCGGCACGTGGCCTGACGCGGCGCTTCGGTGGGCTGACCGCGGTCAGCGCGGTCACGCTCGATCTGCACGTCGGCGAGATCCATGCGGTGATCGGCACCAACGGCGCGGGCAAGTCGACGCTCGTGAACATGCTGTCGGGCGAGCTTCCGGCCTCGGAAGGTGCGGTGATGCTCGACGGCGAGGACATCACCGGCATATCCCAGCCGCAGCGCGCGCGCGCTGGCGTGGGACGCAGCTATCAGCGCACAACGATCTTTCCCGAGTTCAGCGTGCACGAGAACTGCCGCCTCGCCGCGCAGGCGGCGTGGCCGCGGGCGTGGCGGATCTGGGAGGCGGCGCTGCGCTGCCCCGACAGCACGCGCGCTGCCGATGAGGCGTTGCGCGCCGCCGGCCTCGATGCTGAGGGTGAGCGTATTGCCGGCACCTTGAGCCATGGCGGCAAGCGCCAGCTCGAAATCGCGATGTGCCTGGCCAGCGGCCCGCGCGTGCTGCTGCTCGACGAACCGCTGGCCGGGATGGGTGCGGAGGAGACCGCCCGCATGCTCGAACTGCTCGCCACGCTCAAGGCGACGCACGCGATCCTGCTGATCGAGCACGACATGGACGCGGTGTTCCGCGTGGCCGACCGCATCACCGTGATGGTCAACGGTGAGGTGATCGCCACCGACACGCCCGAGAGCATCCGCAACAACCGCGACGTGCAGACCGCCTACCTCGGGGAAGGTCACTGAATGCAGCTTGGCGCGCCGTTGCTCGCTGTCGAAGGCCTGAACACCTACTACGGCGACAGCCACATCCTGCGCGACGTCGACGTCACGGTCGCCAGCGGCGAAGCGCTCGGCCTGCTCGGGCGCAACGGCATGGGCAAGACGACGCTGATCCGCTCGATCATGGGCTACGTTGCGGCAGCGCGCGGGCGCATCCGCATGGATGGCGTCGACGTCACCGGCTCGATGCCCGAGAAGATGGCGCGACGCGGCATCGGCTACGTGCCCGAAGGCCGCGCCATCTTCCCGAATCTGTCGGTGCGGGAGAACCTGGTGATGTGTGCCCGCGCGGGGGGGGAAAGCCAAAGGCTGTGGACCTTCGAGCGAGTCATGCAAACGTTCCCCCGGCTGGCCGAACGCCTCGACCATGGCGGGCAGCAGCTTTCGGGCGGCGAGCAGCAGATGCTGTCGATCGGGCGCGCGCTGCTGACCAACCCGCGCCTGCTGATCCTCGATGAAGCTACCGAGGGGCTCGCACCGCTGATCGTGGCCGAGATCTGGCGTGTAGTCGGCGCTATCCGCGCCACCGGACTCAGTACCCTGATCGTCGACCGCAACTGGCGCAAGGTGCTCACTCACACCGACCGCGCGGTGGTGATGGAAAAGGGGCAGATCGTGCTGGCCGGCGAGTCGGCGCAGTTGCTGCGCGACAATGCCGCACTGGCGCGATACCTCGGCGTCTGATTTCGCCGGGCTGCCACTGCGCCGCCACGGAGCGACTGATGATCCTCGAAATTGCCGACTTCCGCATCACGCCCGGCCGACAGGACGAATTCGACGCTGCGATCGTGCACGGCGTGCAGACCGTGATCAGCCGGGCCAAGGGCTTTCGTGGCTTCAAGGTCAACAAGAGCCTCGAAACCCCCGAACGCTATCTGCTGATGATCTTCTGGGATGCACTGGAGGACCACATGGTGGGCTTTCGCCAGTCTCCTGCATTCGCCGAGTGGCGGGCGATCGTCGGTCCGTTCTTCGCTGCGGCACCGCAGGTCGAACACTTCACGCTGCTCGCGAAGTCGGAAAATTCCTGAACCCCAGCGCTCACGCAACACCTGCGGCCCGCCCGTTCGAGCGGCGATGAGCGCCGTTTCGCTGGCGGACTTCGAGGCGTCGGCGCATGCCGACGGCCATGACGAATGGCGCGAACGCTCGTCGCAGCCGAAAGGGGTGCCCGACACGTTCGGCCGTTCGACGCACGCGTGGTGGCGACTCTGGGCGAGATATGGCTGACCCGGCAAGGCCCGGTAAGCCACCTGAAGCCGGGCTACACCTTCACGCTGATGCGCGACGAGCAGCACGCCTTGCGCTACGGTCCGCACGGCACGACGTGCTGGGTGGCACGGCGCCGGCAGCCTTGAAACCTGACCCACGCTGCGGGCAAGGCTTCACCGCGTCTCGATGGCGTCGTTCGTCGGGCCCTCGGGTCAACCTCGTCCGGCGTCATCGGGGCTACTCACCGTAGGTGACACGTTACGCGAGATGAGCCCCAAATCAGATCTCGGGCCGTCGCCAT
>CP070653.1:1828283-1834703 GCA_020354665.1 Burkholderiales bacterium | reverse complement strand
GGTCGCTGAAGTCCATCGTCTGCTTGCGTTCGGGGGTGATCGTGATTGACGAGATCAGCAAGTCCCGGTCGCCCTGCTGCAGCGAGTTGAAGATGCCCTCCCAGGGCGTGTTGACGTACTTCACCGCGAATCCGCCCTTGGCCGCGATGGCATCGAGCAGATCGACCGAGAATCCGACGATCTCGCCCTTTTCGTTCTGCAGTTCGAACGGCGCGTACGCCGCGTCGGTGCCGACGGTGTACGTCTTGGCCGGCGCGGCTGCGGGCGCGGCGGCCGGCGCCGCAGCGGGCGGGGGCGGTTCCTGCTTGCCGCAGGCAGCGAGCACGAGGCCGGCGACGATCAGGCCGGCGGACTGGAGGAAGCGGCGGGTCGACAGAGTCGCAGTCATGGCGATAGGGTCCTCTTTCGGTCGAGTGCGGGCGTGGCAGTCATGTTGCGCGGGTATCGCGCACAAATCCCGCGTGTGACCCAAGTGTACGGCCGCTGCAGGCGACGCCGGGGGCGGGCCCGAATCGGGGCGCGCGCGCTCTCGGCGTTCAGTTGGCCGCGCGCGCAAGCGCGGCGAGTTCGTCTTCGGTGAAACCTGCCTGCCGGCGGGCCTGCAAGTTGAACGGGCCGCGCGGCGGCGGCGCCCGATAGGTGCGCGCCATCTCTTCGTAGGCGGCGAGCGGGTCGCGACCGTCACGTTCGCACAGCCAGCGAAACCAACGATTGCCGGTGGCCACATGGCCGATTTCGTCGGCAAGGATCACATCGAGCAGCGCGGCGCCACGCGCGTCGCCTGCACGCGCGAGCTTGTCGCGGATCAGCGGCGAGGCGTCGAGCCCGCGCGCCTCGAGCGTGCGAGGCACCAGTGCGAGGCGGGCCAACAAATCGTCCCGCGTGCGCTCGGCCATCTCCCACAGTCCGTCGTGCGCCGGGAAATCGCCGTAGCGATGTTCGAGCGAGTGCAGATGCGCCTCCAGCATCAGAAAGTGCCGTGCTTCGTCGCGGGCCACCGCACACCAGTCGGTGTAGAAGGCGACCGGCAGTCCGCGAAAGCGCGCGACGATGTCCAGGCCGAGATTGATCGCGTTGAGCTCGATGTGCGCCAGCGCATGAATCAACGCGGCGCGGCCCTCGACGGTGTGGACCGGCCGCGGGCGCAGCGCGCGCGGGCAGACCAAGCGGGGCGACGCGCTTCGCCCGACCCGCAGCGGCGCAATCGCCGCCATGGGATCGCACGGCCGGCGCCGCGGGTCGATCGACTGCAGCACCGTGCGCGCC
Organism: Burkholderiales bacterium; assembly: GCA_020354665.1. Taxonomy (GTDB): domain Bacteria; phylum Pseudomonadota; class Gammaproteobacteria; order Burkholderiales; family Burkholderiaceae_C. Next base: position 1,833,437 of record CP070653.1, on the reverse strand, counting down.
TTCGTGCACGGGTCATCGAATGCGAGCAGCGCGGCGGCCGCGCTGCGCAAATCGTCACCGGGGCAGGGTGCCCACCCAGCGGCGCGTGTGTCCACGCAGCTGGAGTTCCGCTACCCGCTGCGCACGCCCGACGCGCGCACCGCACGCCAGCGCCCGTCGATCAGCACCTCGTGCGGGCCGAACTGCTCCTTGTACGACATCTTGGTACTGTCGGCGATCCAGTAGCCGAGATAAACATACGGCAGGTTCAGCAAGCGTGTCTGCTCGATCTGCCACAGCACGCAGTAGGTGCCGTAACTCGTGCCCGCCTCGGGCTCGTAGAAGGTGTACACCGCCGACAGCCCGTCGTTGAGTACGTCGAGGATCGACACCATCTTCAGGGCGCCGTGACCGTTCGCCGCCGGCTCTCGGAACTCGACGAGCCGCGAATTGACCCGGCTTTGCAACAGGAACTGGGTGTACTGATCGACGCTGTCCTGGTCCATGCCGCCACCGGCATGGCGATGCGACTGGTAGCGCAGGTACAGGTGGTAATGCTCGGGGACGAAGCACAGTCGCAGCACGCGGGCGTGCAGGTGGCGGTGAGCCTTCCAGGCACGGCGCTGGCTGCGCGTGGCTGCGAACGTGGCCGCCGGAACGCGCAACGGGACGCAGGAGTGGCAACCGTCGCAGTGCGGCCGGTAGGTGAACATTCCGCTGCGGCGGAACCCGCCCGCCACCAGGCCCGAATACACGTCAGCGTTGATCAGGTGACTCGGCGTGGCCACCTGCGAGCGCGCGAGCCTTCCGGGCAGATAGCTGCACGGATAGGGCGCCGTCGCATAGAACTGCAGCGACGCGAGAGGAAGCTCTTTCGGATAAGTCACGTCTGGTGTCGTGGCGCCGGTTCCGCCCCGGGCCGCGCAAAGCGCGCGTCGAGCCGGGCCCACAGGCGGGCATCATAGGTCCAGCGCGGCGGCGGCGCAGCGCGGCAGGCCACGCCCAGGTGCCGCTCGAATGCGGGGCGAGAAATCTCGCGGGCCCCCATCGAGGCGAGATGCTCGGTGTCCTGCTGGCAGTCGATCAGCGCGATTCCGTCTTCGCGACAGAACGCGACGAGGGCGGCCAGCGCGATCTTCGACGCATCGGTCCGCAGCGAGAACATGGACTCGCCGAAGAACATGCGGCCGATGCCAACGCCGTACAGTCCGCCGACCAGTTCGTCGTCGACCCACGTTTCAAAGCTGTGCACTGCCCCGGCGCGGTGCCAAGCCCGGTAGGCAGCAACCATCGCGGGGACGATCCAGGTGCCGTTCTGTCCGCGACGCGGCGTCCCGGCGCACGCTTCAATCACCCGGTCGAAAGCCGAGTCGACGCGCACCTCGCAGCCGGCGGTGCGGAGGAAGCGGGCGATCGACTTGCGCAGCGAACGCGACAGCCTGAATTCGCTTGCCAGCAGCACCATGCGGGGGTCGGGAGACCACCACAGCACCGGCTGCCCTTCGCTGAACCACGGGACGATGCCGCGCACGTACGCCTCGCGCAGCCGGGCGAGGCTCAGATCGGGAGTGGCGGCGAGCAACCCGGGCGCGACGCTGTCCGGGCCCAGCGCCTGCTCGGTTGCAGGCAGCGGCTGCGCCGGGTCATCGATCCACGGGATCACTGGCTCGGCCGCTGGCGAGGACGCTGTGCGAGGCAGCACAACGGCGGCGGCTGCGCCGCGCGGGGCCGCCCGCACGAAGGCGGCGGATTGGTGCCGGTGAAAGGAGTCGAACCCTCGACCTTCGCATTACGAATGCGCTGCTCTACCAACAGAGCTACACCGGCGTCAAACGGAAAATTATAGCGATCGCGTGCTGCGTCGCCCGCGTGGCCAGCGCGGCGCGGCGACGAATCGTCGGCCCACATGTGCCGCGGCACAATGCGTCGCATCACGATGAACAAAGGAGCAAGGCAATGACCGGTACCAAGATCCTGGTGGCCCAGGGCGGCGGCCCGACGGCAGTCATCAACCAGTCGCTGGTGGGCGTGGTGCTCGAGTCGCGGCGTCACCACGAGGTGGCGCGCGTGTTCGGCGCGCATCACGGCGTGCGCGGGATCGTCAACGAGGACTTCGTTGACCTGACGCAGGAGACGAGCCACAACCTCGAGCTCGTCGCGCGGACGCCCGCGTCGGCGCTCGGCTCGACGCGCGACAAGCCCGACCTGAAGTACTGCCAGGAGATCTTCAGGGTCCTGCAGGCGCACGAGATCCAGCACTTCTTCTACATCGGCGGCAACGACTCGGCCGACACCGTGCGCATCGTCAGCGAGGAAGCGCACAAAGCCGGTTACCCGATGCGCTGCATCCACATCCCCAAGACGATCGACAACGACCTGGTCGGCTGCGACCACACGCCGGGATTTCCGTCGGCGGCGCGCTTCGTCGCACAGGCCTTTGCCGGGGCCAACCTCGACAATGCCGCGCTCCCGGGCGTGTATCTGGCGGTCGTGATGGGTCGGCATGCGGGGTTCCTGACCGCCGCGTCGGCGCTGGGCAAGAAGTTCCCCGACGACGGACCGCACCTGATCTACGTGCCTGAGCGGACCTTCCTCCTCGACAAGTTCCTGGCCGACGTCAAGGCGATGAACGAGCACCACGGGCGCTGCGTGATCGCGGTGTCCGAGGGCATTCACGACGCATCGGGGCAGCCGATCGCCGCACAGCTGGCCAAGGATCTCGAGCGCGATGCGCACGGCAATGTGCAGCTGTCGGGCTCGGGCGCACTGGCCGACCTCCTGTGCGAGGAGATCAAGGCCAAGCTCGGCATCAAGCGCGTGCGCGGTGACACCTTTGGCTATCTGCAGCGCAGCTTCATCGGCTGCGTCAGTGACGTCGACCAGCGCGAGGCGCGCGAGGTCGGCGAGAAGGCGGTGCAGTACGCGATGTGGGGCGACCGCGACGGGTCCGTGGCGATCAAACGCACCGGCTACTACTCGGCGGACTACGAACTCGTGCCGCTTTCGACGGTCGCGGGCAAGACGCGCGTGATGGAAGACGAGCTGATTGCGCCGAGCGGCACCGATGTCACCGACGCGTTCCGCCTGTATCTGCGGCCGCTGCTCGGCTCGGACATGCCCGACGCGTATCGGCTGCGCCCTGCCGCGGTGGCGAAGATCCTCAAGCGCTGACCCGCCACGGCGGTCGCCAGCTCAGCGCAGCGACCTCACGGCTCGAGCGCGCGCGTGACGATCTCGCGCACGTCGGTTGACAGCTCCGACCGCGCCGCGACGCGGCCGATCGCCTCGCGCGCGGCGCTGCGGTACGGCTCGGCGAGGTGGCTCCAACGGTCCATCACCCGCGCCAGTCGGGATGCCAGCTGCGGATTGAAAGCGTCGATCTCGAGCACACGGTCGGCCCAAAACACGTAGCCTGCGGCGTCGGCGCGGTGGAACGCCGCCGGGTTGTGCATCGCGAACGCGAACAGCAGGCTGCGGGCGCGGTTGGGGTTGCGCAGCGAGAAATCCGGATGCCGCGTCAGCGCCTTTACGCGCTCGAACACGCGGCCGGCGCCTTCGCCGATCGGCTCGGGTGCGCGCGCCTGCAGGGTGAACCACTTGTCGATGACCAGCGCCTCGGTGCGGAACATCTCGTGGAAGGCGTCGAGCGCCGGCTCGGCGAGCACCGCGTGGGCATCGACCAAGGCGCCCAGCGCACCGATGCGGTCGGTCATGTTGGATGCATCCTTGCAGCGCTGGTACGCCTTGCCCGGCCACACATCGTCGCCGCGCGCAACGGCGTCGAGGACGAGCATGGCCAGCGCCAGGTTGGCGAGCGCCCGCTGGCCCGACGAAACCGGGTCCGGCGAATAGCCGCCGTGCAGATGTTGGTGTTCGTGCCACGCCCACAGCCAGTCGGCGTGCAGCTGCTGCGCGAGCTGCCGCTTCATCGACTCGCGCACCGCGTGGATCCGCTGCGGGTCGACGCTGTCGAGCTGCTCGGCAACGTAGCCCTCGCTGGGCAGCGTCAGCACGAGCTCCTTGAACGCGGCGTCGAGGGTCGGGTGCCGCAGCACCGCGCGCATCGCATCGACGAACGCATCGTCGAGTGTCGGTTCGCTGCCATCGCGCACCCTTTGCACGATGCGTCCGAGCGCCAGACGTTGTCCGGCATCCCAGCGGTTGAACGGATCCTCGTCGTGCGCGAGCAGGGTCAACAGGTCGTCGTCCGACAGGTTGTCGCGCAGCAGCACCGGCGCCGAGAAGCCGCGCAGCAGCGAGGGCACCGGTTCGCGCCCGACGTTGACGAAGGTCAGCGTGGTCGACGGTTGGTCGAGCACCAGCACGCGCGAGGTTCCCACCGGTTCCGGCTCGCCTTGCAGCTGCAGCGGCAGCGGCGTGCCGTCGCGTGCGACCAGCCCCATCGCGAGCGGGATCACGAACGGCTCCTTGATCATCTGGCCTGGCGACGGCGCGCACTGCTGCTGCAGCGCGAGCGTGTAGGTGCGCTCAGCGGCGTCGTAGCGGCCCTGCGCCGTCACGCGTGGCGTGCCGGCCTGCGAGTACCAGCGCTTGAAGGCCTCGAGCCGGGTCGCCAGCGCGCCGCCGGGATTGGCGTCGGCGATGGCCTGCGCGAAGTCCTCGCAAGTCACGGCTTGGCCGTCGTGGCGCTCGAAGTAAAGCGCCATCCCGCGTGCGAAGCCCTCGCCGCCGACCAGCGTCTGCATCATGCGCACCAGCTCGGCGCCTTTCTCGTAGACGGTCGCGGTGTAGAAGTTGTTGATTTCCAGATAGGTGTCGGGTCGCACCGGATGAGCCATCGGGCCGGCGTCCTCGGGGAACTGCAGCTGGCGCAGCTGCCGCACGTCCTCGATCCGCTTGACCGCGCGCGCCGACAAGCTGCTCGCCATGTCCTGAGAGAACTCCTGGTCGCGAAAGACCGTCAGCCCCTCCTTCAGCGACAGCTGGAACCAGTCGCGACAGGTGACGCGGTTGCCCGTCCAGTTGTGGAAGTACTCGTGCGCGACCACGCTTTCGATGCCCGCGTAGTCGAAGTCGGTGGCGGTGGTCGGGTTGGCCAGCACGTACCTCGTGTTGAAGATGTTGAGTCCCTTGTTCTCCATCGCGCCCATGTTGAAGTCGGGCACCGCGACGATCATGAACCGCTCGAGGTCCAGCGGCAGCCGGAAGCGTGCC
>CP070653.1:1824204-1828183 GCA_020354665.1 Burkholderiales bacterium | reverse complement strand
GCCATGCTGGCCTGCGCGCGCATTGGCGCGCTGCATTCGGTCGTGTTCGGCGGCTTTGCCAGCGTCAGCCTGGCCAGCCGGATCGACGACGCAGCACCAACGGTGATCGTCAGCGCGGATGCCGGCTCGCGCGGTGGCAAGGTGGTCGCGTACAAGCCGCTGCTGGACGAGGCGATCCGGCTTGCTGCGAACAAGCCCGCCATGGTCGTAATGGTCGACCGCGGCCTCGTGCCGTTCGACCGCGTCGCCGGCCGTGATGTCGACTACCGCGAACTGCGGGAGAAGAACCTGAACGCCAGCGTGCCGTGCGAGTGGGTCGAAGCGACCCACCCGAGCTACACGCTCTACACGAGCGGCACGACCGGCAGGCCGAAAGGCGTTCAGCGCGACACCGGTGGCTACGCGGTCGCGCTCGCCTCGAGCATCAAGAACATCTTTCTCGGCAAGGCGGGGGAAACCTACTTCTCGACCAGCGACATCGGCTGGGTGGTCGGACACAGCTACATCGTCTACGGACCGCTGATCGCCGGCATGGCCACGATCATGTACGAAGGACTGCCCATCCGGCCCGACGCGGCGATCTGGTGGAGCCTGGTCGAGAAATACAAGGTGACGTCGATGTTCTCGGCTCCCACAGCGGTGCGTGTGCTCAAGAAGCAGGATCCGGCCGCGCTGCGCAAGCATGACCTGTCGTCTCTGCGCGCTTTGTTCCTCGCCGGCGAGCCGCTCGATGAGCCGACGGCGCAGTGGATCGCCGAGGCGCTCGGGCGTCCGATCATCGACAACTACTGGCAGACCGAGACCGGCTGGCCGATCCTGACCATCTGCAACGGCGTCGAGAAGGCGCCGAGCAAGTTCGGATCACCGGGCAAGGCCGTCTACGGCTACAACGTCAAACTGATCGACGACGCCGGCGGCAAGGAGCTCAGCGGCGCCAACCAGAAGGGGGTCGTTGCGATCGAGGGGCCGCTGCCGCCGGGCTGCATGCAGACGGTCTGGCGCGACGACGAGCGCTTCGTCAACACCTACTGGAAGAGCATCCCCGGCAAGCTGATCTACAGCACCTTCGACTGGGGCATCCGTGACGAGGACGGCTACTACTTCATCCTGGGGCGCACCGACGATGTGATCAACGTCGCGGGACACCGACTGGGCACGCGGGAGATCGAGGAAAGCATCTCCAGCCATCCGAACGTCGCCGAGGTTGCGGTGGTCGGCGTGGCCGATCAGCTCAAGGGTCAAGTGGCGATGGCCTTCGCCGTGCTCAAGGACACGAGCAAGGCAGCAACGCCCGCGGACGCGCTCAAGCTCGAGGGCGAAATCATGAAGGTCGTTGACGAGCAGCTGGGCGCGGTGGCTAGACCCGCACGCGTGCGCTTCGTTTCGGTGTTGCCGAAGACGCGCTCCGGCAAGCTGCTGCGCCGGGCGATCCAGGCGGTCTGCGAGAACCGGGATCCAGGCGATCTGACGACGATCGAAGACCCTACAGCGCTACAACAAATCAAGGACTTAGTCCAAGGTACGTAGGTATCACTTGAACTATATTTGCCCATCGCAACCGCCTGCCATGGCACCGCACCGTGGCATCTGGGATAGCGGCTGCGGTCGGTTATCGTGCGGCCATGGCCGACTTCACCTTTTACTGGCACGACTACGAGACCTTCGGCCGTAATCCGCGGCGCGACCGGCCGGCACAATTCGCCGGCCTTCGCACCGACGACGCCCTCAACGAGATTGGGCCGCCGTTGGTCCGCTACTGCCGCCCCGCCGACGACTTCCTGCCGGACCCCGAGTCGTGCCTGCTGACCGGCATCACCCCCCAGACGTGCCTTGATCAGGGCATCGCCGAGCCGGAATTTGCCCGGGAGATCGAGCATCGACTGGCCGAGCCGGGTACCGTCGGCGTGGGCTACAACAGCATCCGCTTCGACGATGAGGTCACGCGCCACCTGTTCTGGCGCAATCTGATCGATCCTTATGCGCGCGAATGGCAGCACGGCTGCGGCCGCTGGGACCTGCTCGACGTGCTCCGGTGCGCCTACGCGTTGCGTCCCGATGAATTCGAATGGCCGCTCGACGATGATCGGCGGGTGACGTTCCGGCTCGAGAAGCTGGCGGCGGTCAATGGGATCGCACATGAGGCTGCGCACGAGGCGCTGTCCGACGTGCAGGCGACCCTTGCGCTAGCGCGGCTGCTGCGCGAGCGAAACCGCAGGCTGTGGGACTTCACGCTGCGGTTGCGCCACAAGGATGCGGTCTGGGTCGAGATCGGCACTGGAACGCCGCGGCCATTTCTGCACGTGTCGGGGCGCTACCCGGTCGAGCAAGGCTGTCTGGCCGTCGTCTGGCCGCTGGGCATGCACCCGACCAACCGCAATGAAGTGATCGTCTGGAACCTGGCGCACGATCCTTCCGAGCTGCCGGATCTGGACACCGCCACCATCCGCGAGCGCCTTTTCAACCGTGCTGACGATCTGCCTGATGGCGTGGCGCGCCTGCCGATCAAGACCATCCATGTCAATCGCAGCCCGATTGTGATCGGTCAGGTCAAGACGCTGACCACGGCGCAGGCCGAGCGCTGGGACATTGACATGGGCGTCGTCGAGCGACACGCCGCAGCCGCCGCAGCGTTGCCCGACCTGCGCGACCGGTGGGCGGAGGTGTTCGCGCGCCCCTTGCTCGAGACACCGGCCGACGTGGACGAAGACCTGTACGGTGCGTTCATCGGCCGCGCAGACCGGCGCACGCTCGACCGGCTTCGTGCGACCCCGCCAGAACGATGGAACCTGGCGCGCGTGCACTTCGACGACGCTCGACTCGAGGAGCTGTGCTTTCGCTACCGGGCGCGCAATGCGCGGCAGGCGCTGACCGGCGAGGAACTCGCGCGCTGGCAGGCGCATCGTGCCGCGCGCCTGCACGGCGGCGAAAGCGCGGCGCTGACGCTGCGCGCGTACTTCGAGCGCATCGACGCGCTCTCCAAGGGTGTCGATGACCGCGGGGAAGAGGTCCTCGCGGCGCTTTACCAGTACGCGGGAGGCATGGCCGCCGAGATGGCGTGACGACAGCGGCGACCGCGCGATCGGCTGGCACTGCATTCGCACCATGTGCTTCGCCGATCGGCCACGGCGACGGCCGCCGGAACGGGCGCAAGGGACCCGGCGCTTCGCTGTAAGCGCAACGCATTAGGGGCAGCCGGCGAGGCTTGGGGCCAATCGCTCTGAACCCGTCGTCCGCCTTCCGCCTCGTTCCGTGAGCCCCCCGTCAGAGCACCTCAGACGCGAAGTCGGCCAACCGCGAACGTTCGCCGCGCGCCAGCATCACATGTCCCGCGTGGGGCCAGCCCTTGAACCGGTCGACTGCGTAGGTCAGCCCCGACGATCCTTCGGTCAGGTAGGGTGTGTCGATCTGTGCCAGGTTGCCCAGGCAGACAATCTTGGTGCCCGGCCCGGCGCGCGTGATCAGCGTCTTCATCTGCTTGGGCGTCAGGTTTTGCGCCTCGTCGATCAACACGTACTTGTTGAGAAAGGTGCGGCCGCGCATGAAATTCATGCTCTTGATCTTGATCTTGCTGCGCACCAGGTCGTTGGTGGCGGCGCGGCCCCATTCGCCCGCCGAGCTGTCGCTCCTGGACAGTACCTCGAGGTTGTCGTCGAGCGCGCCCATCCAGGGGCTCATCTTTTCTTCCTCGGTGCCGGGGAGGAAGCCGATGTCCTCGCCCACCGGAACGGTCACGCGGGTGACGATGATCTCGGTGTAACGCCGATCGTCCATCACCTGTGAAAGACCCGCGGCCAGCGTCATCAGCGTCTTGCCGGTGCCGGCGGTGCCGGTCAGCGTGATGAAGTCGCATTCGGGGTCGAGCAGCAGGTTCAGCGCGAAGTTCTGCTCGCGATTGCGCGCGGTGATGCCCCACACCGCATTCTTCGCGTGGGCGTAGTCCTTGAGCGTCTTGAGTACCGCAGTCTTGCCGGTGATCTCG